>BTWA01000004.1:0-288787 GCA_045863295.1 Candidatus Hydrogenedentota bacterium | reverse complement strand
CTGGCGAATGGACGGAACGGCAGTCAAGTCTTACGCGCCCCAAAACGGATGCAGAGATCGTTCTCCTGCCCTTATTCGCGTGGCACTTAGTGAATCCCATAATACGTGCTGTCAGCAAGCGTGATACGCAACCGGATCGGCTTTTCCGGGAGTGGCGAAGGCCATACTACAGGCAGCGACGTTCCGTCTTGGCCATCGAAGCGCATTGGCGCGTATAAGGTCAGAGGCTCGGCTAGTTCGTCGAGCACCTCAATGGAGAGCGAACCGTTTTTGGCATTGGCGTTCAACCGTATGGCCCCCGTCGCCACAAACGGTTTTGTAACAAAAGAGCCGGCTCCATCTGCGTGTATTCCCACCATCCGGTCCTCCTCGTACCAGACCGTCCGCATGCCGAGATTGGCGTCCCAAATGGCGAAATGAGTTTTGCCATCCAGCGTAAATGGGTCAGCATAAGACCAGAATTTGAGGTCCGTGCCGCGATACGGACGCTCCCAGTGGCGTCCATCCCTGCTCGCGACCAATTCGTACTTCAGAATCGCGCTGTGTTTGTTGGGTAGATTCGGATCGGCGAAATACTTCATGATCAATCCCAGATAGCCGTTGCCATACGCAAACGCTTTCATCAGATAGAATTCCGTTTCTACCGGATCGTGATCATCGGGACGAAGAAAGACTTCCTGGGCAGTCCACGTGCGAAGATCGCTGGAGGAACGGATGGACTGCACACGCTTCCATTGGTTGAGATTGTCGGGGAAAGGCTTGTCCGGCCAATCCTCCAGTTTGGTTTGGTATAGCAAAAACCCTTCGGCCGTTTTCAGGAGGCAGTAGGCGTCATTGTGCTCGGTGAAAACGGTTCCCGGCTCCTTGTTCCACTCGCGTCCGTTGGCCGAAGTGGCGATCATCGCGCCCGCCTCACCGGTCTCTGAAGGTTGGTCCCAGTACAGCAAGGTGAATCGTCCATCCAGGACGGCCATCTGAAAAACGTTAAACCCACCCCAGGTGGGTTTGTGCGGAGATCGCGTCAGTACCACATTGTTGGGTCCGCCCCAGGCCGGCGAACTGGGTTGAATCGCCGGAAGAGACCAGACACCGTCCGCCAATTCGCCAATGCAAAACGTCCTCTTATCCTCGTAAACGGCTTCCGAATTGTCCACGCGCTGATACCATATCTCAGCTTTGCCGCCCGTAACCCGGGTAGCTGCCGGCATCGACCACAGGGTGGATCGGGCCGGATCTTTCGGTTGCAGAATAATTCCGTCCGACGGTAGATCCGGTCGTACGACGACGTTAACAGGCTGGTCGATATCATCCGGCGACAGGACGGGTCCAGGCAGGGCGGCGGCTATTAAAAGCAATACGGCATGCACCATGGGCTAATCCTCCGTTTGGGAGGTTTAGCATATACCGGTTCAGCGGATGATTGTTAAGCGAATGGGGATTCCTGCCGGGGCATCCGCTCCAGTGCGGCATAGTCGCTGTCGGCAAGATCAGCCATTACACCAACTTTCATGGACGGGGGATGCATGGGGGCAAGCGGACGGACCCGATTGGCATATTTCCCGCCAATAACCAGTCGCCGGAATTCTTGCGGCGTGGAAAAAGGAACCGCGGTCTCGATCCAGAACTTGTTCAAGTAATTCAGGCCGTCGGCATCCGAAGCGTACATAGGGGCCATACGATGAGTATCCGCGAATGCCTGTAGCGCGTCCTCTTCCTCTTTTCGAGGGTGGGTCACGGTCCGCGTCTCAATGGCGTCCGCCAGCCGGTAGACATCCGGCAGATTCTGAAGATGAGGAGGATGGACGAGTACAGTCAGATAGTCGTCGGTACAGGCTTGGGCAAAGATTTCGTGCGGCGAAGTGAGCGACTCGTATACCGGGCTGTCGGCGCCAAGCACGAGTATTTCATACCCGCCCGGCAATGCGACTTCGATCCCGGAATAGAGCTTCAGATGTTCGCAGTGCTCACTGAGTTTGTGTAAATCGCGCTTGGACCAGACGTTGCCCTGATCGGTAAAAAAGAGGGCGTCGTATCCGGCGGCTTCCGCCATTAAGACCAGCTCGACAGGCGCAATTTCCGACGCAGGGGAATGCAAATGCGTGCGGCAGTGAATCTCAACCTTCATAGTGCAATGAGTCCAATCGCTCCATTCCAAACCTTGCAGGCCGCTGATTCACACTATCCCGACAGCGGGTCGGCAATCAAATTATACCACGACGCCCGGCCGGTATGACCCGCGCCTTGCTTTTACCAAGTGCTATGCGCAGCAGACGGGTAGAACCGTCTGGCGGACACCCGGTATACTTTGCGAGGTTTTGTGCCGCCCGCGAGGGTTTGCGGGGTGCAACGGGGTATCACACCACGCCATATTGGGGACGATTTTAATGCCTGCTCCCCTCTGAAAGGCGTTCGGATTACGAAAGGAGACAGACCATGCCGGGATTGGAAGGTAAAGTACTGATTGCGCAAGGTGGCGGTCCGACCGCCGTCATCAACCAGAGCCTGGTTGGAGCAATTCTGGAATCGCGGAAATTTCCGCAAGTAACGAGGGTATACGGCGCGCAACACGGCGTGCGCGGCGTCGTCAATGAAGATTTCCTCGATCTTACAGAGGCGACCTCGCACAATCTGGCGGAAGTGGCCGCAACCCCCTCGTCGGCATTGATGTCGACCCGGGACAAACCGGACGTGGCGTATTGCCAGGAAATCTTTAAAGTATGCCGGGCTCATGGCGTCCGGTATTTCTTCTACATTGGTGGTAACGACAGTGCCGACACCTGCCGGATCGTCAGCGAAGAATCCGCCAAGACCGACTACGAGTTGCGCGTCATTCACATCCCGAAAACGATTGACAATGACCTGCGGGTTACCGACCACTGCCCGGGATACGGCAGTGCGGCAAAGTTCGTGGCCCAGGCGTTTGCCGGGGTAAACTACGACAACCGGTCGCTGCCCGGTGTGTACATCGGTGTGGTAATGGGACGGCATGCGGGATTTCTTACCGCCGCCGCCAGTCTCGCGCGGCAGTACCCGGAAGACGGCCCGCATCTCATCTATTTGCCGGAACGCCCACTGACCAAAGACAAATTCCTGAAAGACGTGAAGGCGGCCAACGATAAATATGGCCGTTGCATCGTCGCGGTTTCCGAAGGCGTCGTGGATCCGAAAGGGAATGCTTTGGTCACCCAGTTTACCAAGGGCGAGAAAGACGCGCATGGCAACGTGCAACTCTCCGGAACCGGTGCCCTGGGCGACATGCTGTCGGAGTGGGTGAAGTCCGGCACCTCCATCAAACGGGTGCGCGCGGACACCCTCGGTTACATACAGCGCAGCTTCCTGGGCTGCGTGAGCGAGGTGGATCAGCGGGAAGCGCGTGAAGTGGGCGAGCGCGCCGCACAATATGCAATCTGGCACAACAAGAGCGGATCCGTCGCCATCAAGCGCGTGGGTGATTACGCGGTAGAGTATCACCTTGCCAAATTGCAGGATGTGGCACGCCTGACCAATCATATGCCCGATAAGTTCATCAATAAAGACGCCAACTACGTGACAGATGCGTTTAAGGCCTATGCGCGGCCGCTCATCGGCGATCTGCCTGTTATGAAACGTCTGGGTGCGCCCACGGTGCCGAAGGTGCTTGCCAAAAAGAAATAGTTGTTTCCTCCGGCAACTCCGGGATTCACGGCCTCGAATGGCGTCTGGGTCAATGGGCCCTGAAGCCATTCGAGGCCGATTCTTTTTCTGATATACTGCCTACATGCTTAAGACGTATGGATACACACTCGTCCCAATCCTATTGCTTGTTGCTTCGGGATGCACGAAGGAACCGGAGATCGAACGCAAGGACATCCATGGGCTGACGCCGTTTCATCAGGCGGCGCGTGCGGGGGATCTGGAGACCGTCCGTACCCATTTGGAGAGCGGAGTGTCGCCCAACCTGCGCGATCAAGACGGTGTGACCGCGCTGCACCGCGCGGCAAGGGACGGACACATGGAGTTGGCTACGCTGTTGCTCGAATACAACGCGGACACGAACCTGAAAACAAACACGAATTGGACGCCGTTGCAACTCGCCGCCCAATACAAGCATGCACCGATGATGGAGTTGTTGTTGCGCTACAACGCAGACCCGGACGCCAAGACTCCCGATGGCAGAACCCCACTGCATATAGTCGCCGCGCATAAGGACGCCGCGTGCGCGAACGCACTGTTGAAGGAATATACGCAATGGGAAGTGCGTAGGCACGAACGGGAAGACGGCAGTGTGGATCTGGAAACCGTAACACTGGGGCAACGGCACGCGGATACGTCCATCAGGGATGCGGGCGGGTATACCGCATTTCAGCGCGCTGTGGAAAAGAAAACATGGGACGTAGTATCCGCCTTGTTACGGTTTGACATAGACTTGAATGTTGCCGATCCGGATGGGCGCTGGCCATTGCACGCAATTGTCGCAGAAGCGCCGGAGCATGTGACCCTGGAAGCGCTTTCCAAAATGCCCAATTTGAATCAAAGAGACAAGGACGGCCTTACCCCGCTGCAAATCGCAAACAAGCGAAACAGCCCTTACCTGATTCAGATGATATACAGTAACGGCGGGCGCTGATCCGCTTCCCGCGCGATCTCAGAAATTGAGCGTGTCAACCATTTCGGCCCATGCGCGGCTGCTTGGGTATTCGCCCGGATACTTGATGAATTCGACATGTCCGTCCATGAACAATGTATTGACCCCTCCCGGTATATGATTGAACTGTGTGGGGTCAAGATCGACCTTGTCGAACATAATGGGTACTTCACTTTGCGCCACGTTTGATGCAGAAGGGTTGTTAATATCCGTGATGAGAAACCGTTCTACGCCTTCCTGCAACGTATGCACAGTGTGTTCGGCACCGTCGAAATCTGTAAATATCCAGGAAGTCGCCAGCGCGCCGGGATCGCCGTTCATCACATCCAGCCATGCCTGGGCGAACAGTGGGGAGTAGTCGTTGGTGGCGGGATCGGCAATCCACCGCGACCGAATTAGCCACCCCGTGTAGAAATACGATAGCGAGTCGATCAAGCACGGGTTGATGGATCCGCCCTCCCGGGTGCCCGCCGGTCCATCGGGCCGCCGCCAGATGCCGGCGTCAAACTGTGCAGGTCCATCCGCATCGGACGGGCACACCAGAACGTTGGCATCGGGAAGATACTCGGGATATATCGCGCGGCCACTCACCATAAGTACACGATTGTTCTTGATGTCGCAATCGTCACCCATGAACACCTGAATCGAGGGGAACCGATCTTTGGCCTCGCTTGCATACATCTTGAGCGAGAGCCCGCACTGACGGAGATTGCTGGCGCAACTGACCCGTCGGGCCGCCTCGCGCGCGCGGGCCAGCGCGGGCAGCAACATCGCCGCCAGAATGCTGATGATGGCTATTACCACCAGCAATTCCATCAGCGTGAAACCTGTGCTCCGTTTCATGATCTCACCTCATGCAGCCGGTCCGCTGCGGCGACGCCTGCAGGCGTTTAATCGATATGCCCGCTTGTGTCGATTGCACGATGCCGAATAGACTTGGTGCATGTACTCAGGTCAACCAGCATCGTCACCCTATTGTACCTCGTTTCACGCCCGGCGGATATTACAGTTTTGTAATGGTCTTTTGGCCGTCTGTTGCGCGTTGATCGTGATGACCGGAGGTTTGAAATCCTGGGCCGAAGCCGCTGTGCATGTAGAGACGGCAACCCTGAACGCAAGTAGGGAAGCGGTGCGGTTGTACATTCAACCACTTCGCGCCGACTCCTCCGGGCTTCAGGACGACCCCGTGCTGCTGCCTGGCACGCTGTTGACCTGCCCGCCGGTGAGTGACGCGGAGCACTTCATCTACAGCACACGGAAGCCGTGGCCTCTGCATGCCGATACAGCCCCCATGGAATACAGCTTCATATCGACAATCAGCGCGCGACCGTTGCGGACGGTTGCGCCGCTGAATGACACGGTGGGCGATGGTTGGATTCTAAGGTGTGGCTCTCTGATTCCGCCGGTGGTTCCCGATCGCGCGCCTGCGGCCTTGCTGCTGCATACCAGGGAAACCGAGACCGGCAATCGATTCGCATTTGCGGAACTGCGGTCCTATGGAAGTGTCCCACACGACGATCCCACCCGTTGGCTTTTGCCCGGCATGCCTGTGGGCGCGGCCTACGTTGCTGGACTCGGCAAAGTAGCGATATTGTGTGAAGGCGTCTCAGGGGATCCGCCGTTCCTGTACGTGCGCGACGTGACCGGTCCACAAGAGCCTCCTGCATACTATCCCATTTCTGATGCCGTGCAGCGAAAGAGACCCATTGCCATTCAGGCTGCTCCAAACGGCGACCGGGTATATGTGCTCGTGTCCGGATACCAGGAAGGAACTTCGCATGAAGCGTGGTGCCATGTTTACGACCCCCAAACGTGGGCATTTGCCGCGGAGGCCGTACCGGTAGCAGGCAGCGCCACACCGGCCGACCCCTCGCTGCTGGCGCTTGCCGGGGGGATTTGCTGGATTAATACCTATTCTCCGGTCGCCGGATTCGGACACCTGACGCGAATCAGATTGGACGGCCTTACCGCGCTGAAGGAGGTGGAGCAATCCTTTTCCGGTGTGGGCATGCCGCTGTCTTTGGCAGTCCACTCGGGTGGATCAGTGGCCGTGGGCGCGGGAAAGCGCTTGGAAATCTGGCGATCCGGCTTTCCTCAGTCGTCGGCCAGCATGTCATTTGAAGGCCATGTACGGGCCTTGGCATGGGAGAGCGAATCGCTACTGGTGGGAGAAGGTAACCGTGTGCATCGAATCGATCCGGAAACTCGCGCAATTGGCAGCACCGCGACGTTTCAGCAGGGAGTGGTCACCCGGCTATTGCCTTTCTCGACCGGCAAGGTGCCTGAAATGTCCCTGCCTGCCTCGCGCGCGGTAGTTCCGCCGGTGATGGCGTTTCGAGGAGAGGCGGCCGGACGGGAGATGAGAGCGCTGCGAATTGCCGCAAGCAACGGCGGATCAGTGGCCTGGGATGCGCAGTTCGATCGCGAAGCAATGCCTTGGTTGCGCGCCTTTCCGTTGCGTGGCTCCACACCGGGGCTTTGTTACCTCGGCATCGATCCAACGCTTTACGGTCCCGGTGATTCAGTGTCCGGCGTTCTCAAAGTCAATGTTGCAGATCCAATTTCCGGGCCATTGGGCGAAAGCCCCGCACGAGTGATCGTCGATGTCGTTCCTGCACGGCAGGGCCCGAGACGGATATTCTGGATTCTGGGTGGAACCGACGACGATTCGTTGCGTGGCCCCAATGACCCCTACCGGCTCAAGGCATTGGTCGATCGACTGTCCGGTCCGCCGTTTCATTTCAGCCACCACCTTATCCGGGGCACAGTCATGGAACCGTTGGACAAGGCGGCGGTTGTGGTGATCAACGCCGCTGCGGCGGCACGAGGCATGGTGACCCGGGCGGCCGTGCTGGATTATGTGAGTCGCGGAGGCGCACTTCTGTTTTTGAACGCACAATTGAACGAAGAAGGGGTGCGCGACATCACCCATTGGATCGGGCCTTCTGGCGTGTACTTGGAGAACGCGGTTTCGGCGGACGGCATATTTCCGTCGCACGGCGAACATCCCTTGAGCCGTATGTGGCAAAACTTCCATGTGACCGGTGCCGGACTGCGTGCGGACGGGCATGTGCGCGCCCTTGCCGGAGACGAGCGAGCCACCGTGCTGGCGGTAGCGCATTACGATGCAGGCCGTATCGCAGCCATGGCCGGGGCTACGCCCATAGAAAGCGATGCCATGGCGCATCTCGCCAACCAGCGATTCGCCTCGGCGCTTTTTAGTTGGCTCGCCAAGGCGGGGGGGGAGGTATCCGACCTGGACGGTGACGGACTTTCGGATGCCGTTGAGGATCAAAATGGAAACGGTCTTGTCGATTCAGGAGAAACAGACAAGCTCAATCCCGATACGGATGGCGACGGCATCGCCGATGGTGTAGAGGATAGAAATCGAAACGGTGTCGTGGATGAAGGAGAAACCAGCCCAATCAATGCGGACTCCGACGCCGACGGCACGCTCGACGGGGCCGACGAAGCACCGCTACCGCCGGTAGGAGCACCGCACGTGGCGTCGTTGGAACCGCAATCTTGGCCGGCAGAAGGTGGGGTACAGGTACTCATCGAAGGGCGCAATTTCGCGCCCGACAGTCAAGTCTGGTTTGGCGACCTTCGGGCCACGACCGTGCGGCCAATGGGCGCGACCGCATTGCTGGCCGAAGCGCCGCCCTACCCGCGAAAGGAAGGAGGCACCACGGACGTACGGGTCGTAAATCCCGCAACGGACCTGAACGGCGTGTTGCCCGAAGCGTTCCGCTACGTGGAATTGAGCAAGGTGCGCATGTGGCTCGATCAGGCCGGTGCCGCGCAAACCCAATACACCGGCACTGCGTCGGTGTACCTTGCCGCAGATCCGGAAGTGGCAATCGGATCCGTGGCTTTCGACATCGCCACCGAGCCCAGGCGCTTGTTGCGGTTTGGCCAGGCCAGACAAGGCGCCGCCGCCGAGTACATCAGTCAAATGCACATGGGACAGGAAGATTCGCCCAGAGCCGTGTTTGTTGAAGCCACCATCAAGGAAAACCGGCCAGAACAAAGCGAACTCTTGTCCATCGCCTGGACAAGTGACACGCCGCTGGACCGCTTGGGGCCGGTTCCGCTGTTGATTGTGGACGCGCGGGTAATGTCACCCAACGGCCAGCCGCTCGACGTGACCACGGAAGGGTTCACCCTTCAACCGCCCGCACCCCCTTTCCCAGGCGATTGATCTTTACACCCGCCCGCGTACGTTGCATACTGCCGGTATGGAAACGGCGCTGGATGCAGTTCCTGAAACCGCGGAGCAGGCCTTGGGCGAGTTGGCCCTGGCGGGCGTGGTAATTGTCGGCGCGGGCCCTTCGGGCCTGGCTATGGCGGCTTGTCTGAAGCGGCTAAACGTGCCTCACGTCGTTATCGAACGCCACGCCGCTGCGGGAGCCTCCTGGCGAAACCACTACGACCGGCTCCATCTGCACACAGTAAAAGAGCATTCCGCGCTGCCGTACTTACCTTTCCCCAAGTCGTATCCCCGCTATCCCTCAAGAGATCAAGTGGCGGCGTACTTGGAAGACTACGAACGCCACTTTGGATTGCGCGTGCGGTATAACGAAGAGGTGACAGGAATCTCCAAAACCAAAACGGGCTGGCAAACCCGTACGACCCAGTCCGAAGTTCACAGCCGGTGCGTGGTCATTGCCTCCGGTTACAACCGCAGGCCGTACGTGCCCACGTGGCCGGGTATCGAGGAATTCGAGGGACTCCGGATGCACAGTTCGGAGTACAGAAACGGCGCCGCGTTCAAGGGCGGCCGGGTGCTGGTGGTGGGCCTGGGCAATACCGGCGGCGAAATCGCGATGGATCTGCATGAACACGGCGCGAAACCCGTCATCTGCGTGCGCGGCCCGGTAAACGTCGTGCCTCGCGATTACCTGGGCACACCCATGCAGGTGTTTGGCCTCTTCTGCAGCCATTTGCCAAGGCAGGTCTCGAATGCATTGCAGCGCACGATCCAGTCCATTGCCATCGGCGATTTGTCCCAATGGGGAATCGAACGCCCCAACATCAGCCCGGCAGATCACGTGAATCAAATTGGCCGCGTGCCTTTGGTGGATATCGGCATGGTGGCGCTGATCAAACAGGGTAAAATCGGCGTCGTCCCGGCCATTGAACGGTTTACCCGATCAGGCATCGTATGCGGAGACGGAAGCGAGCACCCGTTCGACAGCGTGATACTCGCCACGGGCTTCCGCCCCAATCTCCACGAATTTCTGGATCGCGCGAACGAGGTAACCGACGAGCGCGGATACCCGATACCGCCCGCGGGAGAAAGCAAATTCGCCGGATTGTATTTCCTGGGATACTGCAACCCGTCCACCGGATTGCTGCGGCAAATTAATCTCGATGCAAAACAAATCGCCGCGAACATTGCGGCGAAAAGCGGTAGGTGAGATGGCAAGCCGACTCGTCAAAAGATAACTCACTGCCTTGGCTCTATACTTGACTCTTTTTTCTCTCGCACATGTGTTCTCGATCAAAATGAAGGGGCCGGCATGAGCTGGATTCAACTTCAAGGACTGCCTTATATGAATTGGGTTCTGTTATTAATGACGGCCACCATCTGTGCGGCTTCTGATGGAAATAGCACATCGACCAAACTCACTGGTTTTCCTGGAAGGCAGTCAACTCTGCTTTCGCCCAACGGCAAGTATCTGTTAATAAATGTAGATGCGGATTCGGAGACTGTAGCCGAACGCTTGGGAAACAACCACGCACTATATGTGATGGATTTGGCCTCCACAAAAAGTGTTCGTGTGGTCGAATATGGGAGAAGCGTGGCCGTTGCTTGGTCGCCTTCAGGTGATACGCTGGCAATAAATATTCACGAAGGAAGCTCCGATACGACCTGTATGGTTTGTCGATTTGAAGAGAAAGAAAATGCATTGATTGTCGTCGAGCAGAAACTTGATCAAGTGGCAGCGAAATTCGCGGGCGAAACGTTCAGGCAATTAGGCCATCAATTTGTGGAGGCCTTGTGCTGGATTAGCGAAGACCAGTTGGAAATTCGAATTCACGGCTATAACGGAGAAAACGAAAAGTTCGATGCGAAAGCCTGCTATTTGTTGGAGTCAAGGACAATCACTCAACTTGGGGACACGAAATAGAGGTAGTTTAATGGACTCACACAACACTCAATTGCCAACTGATTTAGTAAACCCGAACTCCATCAAAACGTAACTCCGGACGCGAGACCAAACCCCCCCCATACAAGCGAATCTTGCTTTCGTTAGCTGTTTATCAGTGAATCACGTTGGCCCACATTCGACACACTTCTCCTCTCGGCCGGTCGCCAAAGGAATTGCCGTGAACGGCCTATGTCTCCGCATCCCACGCGGCTCTCACACCACCGGCAACTCGTATCCAGTGCGGTACTCGCGCTTGCGCAGTGCATTGGCGGCTTCGCAGTTGGCGAAGGTGTAATCGTCGCCGGCCACGGTAAGCCGTTCGCTCACGCGGGTCGCGATATTACCAAGGTGCACCAATTGGGTCGAGAGTACCCCTTCCTCGATGGGGGCGTTCAGCAACTTCGGATCGCCAGCCTTCACCGCATCGGCGAAATTACGCTGATTGGCCGTGAAATCATGGCTTCCACCGATTTTTCGAGGCTCCTCGCCGATCAGGCGCACGAACGATCCGTCGCGGCCCACATCCACAGTGCCTTTGTCGCCGTAAAACACAACGCCGTTGTCGTGGCCTTCCATCTTGTAGTTGGTCCACAAGCGCATTTCATACAGCAGATAGCAATCCTCGAATTCAAACGTCACAACTTGCGTATCCGGTGTTTCGTGATCGTCGTCGTAGAAGAGTTGTCCACCAGAGGCGCTCACAAATTTCGGTACCCCCGCGCCAAGCCCCCATCGAGCCACATCAATCTGGTGCACGCCGTCGTTGCCCATGTCCCCCGTGCCGAAATCCCATAGCCAATGCCAATTGTAATGCCAGCGGTTCTCGGTAAACGGTTTCAACGGTCCGGGGCCGGTCCACAGGTCGTAGTTGACTCCCGCGGGCGGTTCGCTCACCGGCGCGCGTCCGATGGCTTCCCGGAACTGGTGATTAATGGCCTTGGCCATGCGGACCTTGCCGATGCCGCCCTCACGCATGAACTGAACTGCATCCTTGATGCCTTGCCCGCTCCGGCTTTGGGTGCCGTGCTGAACGCACAAACCGGTCTTTCTCGCAGCGTCGCGCAGAGCGATCCCCTCGTGTATGTTGTGGCAGCATGGCTTTTCTACATAGACATGCTTGCCCGCCTTCAACGCCATAAGGGCGACCGGCGTGTGCCAGTGATCCGGTGTGGCGATACCGACGGAATCGATTTCCGGATCATCGATGATGGCGCGGAAATCCTCGACCTCTTTCGCCTTATTGCCCACCTCGGCCAGTTCCTTGAGGCAGCGGGCGCGACGCTCGGGATCGACGTCCGCGATGGCCACTACCTCCACGTCTGGGAAAGTGGCCTGAGCGATGGCGTGGTGGCGGCCCTGACCTCCGGTGCCGATAATGGCATGGCGCAGGGTATCGCTGGGCGCGGCCTTGGCACGAGAAGCGGCCAATAGGCCCGCCGATACGGCCGCCGCCGAATGCATGAACGTACGCCGTGAAACCTGACTCATGTCGTAATCCTCCGTCATTTGCCCAGGAAAACACCGCCCGGCAAGTTGATTCGCTTTTACAGCCCGGTCTTTTATACTACGCATTCCGTGCCGTACGGAAAAGGCTTCATTTTTTCGGTGTAACCCCAAGGCGAGAAATCCAACATGCGGAACGTATTCCCCCTGATCTGTGGCATTGTGCTTGCCGCCCTGCCGGCGTTTGGCGAAGAGGCGGCGGAAATCCTGAAGTCATTCGAACTTCACCCGGATTTCCAACTGGAAATGGCGGCCATGGAGCCCGTCGTGCTCGACCCCGTCGATATGGAATTCGACGAATTCGGGCGCGCCTTTGTCCTGGAAATGTCCGGCTATCCGTTTCCGGACAACAACGGCAAGATTGTACTCATAACGGACGCCAATGGAGACGGTGCCTACGACACGCGGCAGGTGTTTGCGGACGGTTTCGCGGCAGCCGATTCCATCTTGCCCTACAAGGGCGGATTGCTGGTGGCGTCCCCGCCCCAGTTGTTCTTTGTAAAAGACACCAACGGCGACAACGTGGCGGACGTGAAAGAAGTTTTGCTGGATGGGTTCGACCTCGAAAACACACAACACAACTTCAACGGACTAACGTACGCCATCGACAATTGGATCTATGGCGCAAGCGGCGGCAATTCCGGCGAGGTCTTTTGGCCGGATCGCCCGGATCAGAAAATGCCGCTTTCCCGAAACGATTTTCGCTTTGACCTCGACAAGAAGTTGTTTGAGCTCGCTGGTCGCAGCTCCGGAGGCTTCGGCCTCGCCATGGACGATTGGGGCCGCATATTCACCACACACAACACGCAACACATATTCCAAATCGTGTTTCCCGGCAGGTATCTCGCGGATTTGCCGGTGGGAAGACGGGGCACGCTCCAGTTCATTTCTGACCACGACGAAGGGGGACTGGGCCGGATCTACGCGATCGGAGAGCAGGAGACGCGCGTGAATCATCCGGAGCAATCCGGCTTCTTCTCCGGCGCCTGCGGCATCACGTTCTACGGCGGCGGCGCGTTTCCCGGCGCCTTCGACGACAGCATTTTCGTGTGCGACGTGGTGCTCAACCTCGTCCACCACGACGCGCTCTCGCCCGACGGACCGGCAATGAATGCCTCGCGCACGGAAGAAAAGAAAGAGTTTCTGGCCTCCACCGATCGAGCCTTTCGTCCCGTCAACATGTGCGTGGGGCCGGACGGTGCGTTGTACGTGCTCGATATGCACCGGACCGTAATCGAACACCCGGAGTGGATTCCCGATGAAATGGAAGCAAAAATGGATATCAATGCGGGAAAAGACAAAGGTCGAATCCTGCGGATTACTCCAAAAGGCGGCATCAAGCCGTCACCAGTGGCCTTTGATCGGACTGACATCAAGAGTGTCATAGCCCTCTTTGAGAGTCCCAATCAGTGGCGTCGCACCACCGCCCAGCGCCTGCTTGTGGAATGGAAGGACCCCGCGTGCCCGCCCTTACTGCGGGCTGCGATTCGGGAATCGGGAAAGCCCATCGTGCAACTCCACGGGTTGTGGACGCTACAGGGAATCGGGGCGCTCGAGGCAGCCGACGTGACAGCAGGCTTGAAAAGTGAGGGTCCCGGAGTTCGCGAAAACGCGCTTCTGCTTCTGGAGACGCTGGACGCGGCGCCACAGGAAACGATTCAAGCCGCCGCGGCATTGGCGGCCGATTCGGACGCCCGGGTGCGAATGCAAGCGGCACTCACGATCGGCGTCCTGCGCGACCGGCAATTGATCGCGGCGGACACGGCGAACGCGGCACTGCTCGCAATCGCGGGGCAGGATATCGCAAATCCATGGTCGCGCTGGGCCATGTTAAGCGCGGCCAGACACGCGCCGGACGCGTTGCTGAGTTCCATATTGGAGGATCAGCTGCTGCGAAGCGCGCCGGAAACAGCGGAATTTGTCCAATCCCTGGCGCACATCATGGCCGCAAACGGTATGGAAGGGGTTGAAGAAGCGATGGCTGCACTGCAACGGAAAGCATTGCCTGCGGCCTACAACAAGGCCGTGCTCAACGGTGTGGCGGACGGATTGTCGCGAAATGCGCCAGAAGCGTCGCAGGCCGTTCAAAAAGTGCTGGTATCCATGCTGTCAAGCAAGGATGCTGGCACCGTGCATGCCGCTTGGCGCGCCGCGGATCGATTGAGGCTTCCATTGACCGAAGGTCAAACGCAGATGCTGGCAAATGCCACGGCGCAAGCGGCGGACGTGTCCCTGCCAAAAGAAGCGCGCTTGGACGCCCTCAATCTGGTTGCCTTCGCACCATACGACGATCGGATAGATTTACTGTTCAGCCTGTTGGATACCCGTCAGCCGAAAGACGTGCAAGTGGCGGCAATTGCGCAAATCCGGCAGGGAGCGAATGAAGCCGTGGCCCATCGCTTGCTGGACGTGTGGACAACGCTCGGGCCTGAGACGCGATCGGTCGCATCCGACATTCTGATTGGAAACAAGTCCTTTCATCCAATCCTGCTTACGGCGTTGGAGAGTGGAATGTTGCCAATGGGCCAGATGAATTTCGACTTGGAACGGCGGCGGGCGCTCCTGTTCTGGAGTTCGGATGAAGTAAAGGCACGGGCCGAGAAGCTGTTTACAGATGCCGGTGTGGTGACGCGTAAAGAAGCTCTCGAAAAGATGCGGCCCGCTTTGTCGGCGAAAGGCGATGCGACGAAGGGGCATCGGGTATTTCAAGAGAACTGCATGAAGTGCCACCAGATTGCGAACGAAGGATTTAACGTCGGTCCGAATCTGACCGAAATTGCGAGAAAGAGCAAGGAGACGCTCTTGCACGATATCCTCGATCCAAATGCGGCAGCGGACACCCAATACCTGGCCTATGCGATACTCGCAAAAGATGCAGACACGCTGGAAGGCGGCGAGATCGTCAGCGGATTGATCGTGGACGAAACAGATGCTGCCGTGACGTTGCGTGAAGCCGGCGGCATTGAACGGGTATTCGAGAAAAGTAATATTGCGGAAATGAGGGCCACCGGACTCTCATTCATGCCCGAGGAATTGGAAAACACGCTGACCGTGGAATCGATGGCCGACTTGCTGGCGTTTTTACAACTGCCGCGATAGACAGTACCACACGCCGCACGGAAAGGACCCTGCCATGACTCGAAGTGCGATGGTTCTAGGTCTCGTTGCTTGGATTGCGGGTTCGGCGTTGGCCGATGAAATGGCGAATCCTGTGTATCGCTTTGAGCCCGGAATGCATTTGCATTACGACAGCGATACCGAATCAAAGCGGGAAAGCGGCGAGACGCAATACGCCATGAAGATTACGCACGACCTCTGGATTCTGAATGCGGTGGAGGGGGGCGGATGGAAAGCCCTGTACTCCGAAGGCCGCGCCTTTCGCAGCGGCGAAAGCGACTATCAGAATCAAGACACAAACGTAATCTTCATTACCATTCGGCCCACCGGTCAAATCGAAGCAGTGCCCATGGCCTTGTTGTTGTGCAATCCGGCGGCAGTGATCGTCCCTCTGCCGGCCAACGAATCCGAAGCCGCAGGAGGGTGGCAACAATTCAACGAAATCGATCAGGCCACAACGCGGTACAGACGCCTCGAAGATTCGTCCGGCAGCACCTGGAAGATTGAAGTAACGGACCTAAGTCCGACGAACACCGTATACGAAATGACTTCGTCGCGCGTATTCGATTTTGATACCGGAAAAGGATTTGTCACGGGAGTTGAGTCGACGTCCAGCATGGGATACGGGTCAAAATCCACCAGTACGACCAAGGTGGTCCTGGCAGAGGAGACCATGCTTGAACCGGATGCATTGAACGCATTGGTCAAGGAAGTCGCCACCTTTGAACCCGCGCTGGCCAGGATCGACGAATTGATCGAAATGGCAAGTCGGCAAGGCGATCGCGAAGACGAACTTCTGAGCGAGGCTGAATCGCACATCGCCCTGTTGGAAACGGATATTCAGTCAGAAATCTTAAAGGCACAAACCGAAGCAAAGCGAAAGCAGTTCGAGGGTATGAAGGGGTACTTGAAGGAAAACGCCGAACGGATTCGTGCCGTAAAAGGCAAGGCCGCCGCCGCCTGGGAATATCCCGGATTGGATGGCGCGACTCATTCTCTCGCCGAATACAAAGGCAAAGTACTCATTCTCGATTTCTGGTATCGCGGATGCGGCTGGTGCATCCGTGCCATGCCGCAGCTGAAGGCACTCTCGGAGCAGTATAAGGATAAACCAGTAGCGGTCATCGGGATAAATGTCGACCGCAACGAGGAAGACGCCAAGTTCGTGGCGGAGAAGCTCGAATTGCCCTATACCAATATTCTGACCGGCCCCATGGGCGGAGAAGACTCCATATCCAAAAAATACGGTGTTCAAGGATATCCCACCTTGGTCATCGTGGATAAGAAAGGGAAGATTCACGATATGCATGTGGGATACAGCCCGACTCTCCGCGCTGATCTCAGTGAGATAATTGACGATTTGCTGGCGGAGTAAATCAGGTCAGGCACGGAACTCGGGCCGCGCGCCGGGAGAAAATGTGCGCTGAACCCGTCCTATGCTAAAATAATCGGAATGCTTTCTGGCGCGGATCAGATTCAGGCAGCAATGGTGACGTAATGTTGGGCAATCGATCTTTCTGGCGTATACTTTTGGCCTTCGTGGGTTTGCTGACGGCACACGCGTCCGAATCCGTTGATTACGCTTCGAGTGTGCAGCCCATCCTTCAGGAATACTGCTACGAGTGCCACGGCCCGGACGCGCGCAAGGGCGGTCTGCGATTGAGCAACAAGTCTGATGCGTTGATGGGCGGCGATTCCGGAAAGCCATTGGTTGCCGCGCACAATCCTAACGCCAGCCCGATGTTGGAACGAATTCTCTCCAAAGACCCTGCCGTGCGTATGCCACCGAAAGGCGATCCGTTGTCCGAAACCGAAGTCGCGATTATACGGTCGTGGATTGATGGAGGGGCGCCATGGGGCGGTGCTGACGAGCAGGATGTGGCTCCAGTTGCGCACGATCATTGGGCGTTTAATCCGCCCACGCAGGCTCCGGTACCGGCCGTTAGCGATCCCGCGTGGGTTCGAAACCCTATCGATGCGTATGTACTCGCGCGTTTGGAAAAGGAAGGACTCACGCCATCCCCCGAGGCGGACAGATATACGCTTGTGCGGCGGCTGTACTTGGATTTGATCGGCCTTCCACCATCCCCGGAAGAAGTGATGGCATTTGTTCACGATACGTCGCCGGACGCCTATGAAGGGCTGGTTGATCGACTTCTGGCATCGCCACACTACGGGGAACGCAGGGCATTGGGATGGCTCGATGCCGCACGCTACGCAGACACCAACGGCTATGAAAAAGACCGTCGCCGATCCATCTGGCCGTACCGCGATTGGGTCATCCAGGCCTTCAACGACGATATGCCGTTCGATCGGTTTACAATAGAACAACTCGCGGGTGACCTGCTCCCAAACCCAACGCTGCAACAACGGATCGCCACCGGATTTCACCGAAACACGCTCATCAATGAAGAAGGCGGCGTGGATGTGGAAGAGTTCCGGTACGAAGCAAACGTTGACAAAGTCAAAACGACCAGCACCGTATTTCTCGGACTAACGATGGCCTGTGCCCAATGCCATACCCACAAGTTCGATCCAATTACCCAACGCGAGTATTACCAGTTCTACGCATTCTTTAATAACACCGACGACGTGGACATCGAAGTTCCCGACCCGGAAATCGCGGCGAAGCGTGCCGAAATTGAATCGGAAATTGAAGCGCGAAAGGCCTCGCTTGAGGAACAGTTCCCAATCGACGCAATGCAGAAGGAATGGGTAACGGCGAATCACGAAAACGTCACTGCAAGTAACGGTACGTCCATTTCAGTGGTGTCTGATGGTGTCGTACAAACTTCCGGCGAGTCGCCCGATACCGACGTCTATCGCCTCGAAGCGACACTTCCAGAAGGGTCGTATACGGCGTTTCGTATCGAAGCATTGACCGGCCCGGCGCTGCCCGGCAACGGACCAGGACGTTCCGAAGGCGGAAACTTTGTATTGTCGGAATTCAATGTGGAACTTCTCGCAAACAATGAACCAACACCGGTTTCCTTGGAAAAGGCCGAAGCGGACTTTTCGCAGGCTGGGTTCGACGTGTCCAATGCCATCGACGGCAAGGACGATACCGGGTGGGCGATTGGCGGTGCGGATGGCGGAAGCAACGTCAACCGGTCGGCAGTGTTTCGGATCAAGAACCCAAAGGCAATGGACTCGCCGGCGCGGGTGGCATTCACCATCAAGCAATTGCACGGTGGCGGCCACACCATCGGGCGATTTCGTATCACAGCCGAACGGCAATTCTATCCGCCATCCGAACTATCCGATTCGGATCGCAGAGATCAGTTCTTTTCAAGACAATTTGCGGCTTGGGAAGCCGACATCGTTTCACGCAGCGTACAGTGGACGCCGCTTCGCTCGATTGAGGCGGTCTCCAAGAATCATGCCACTTTCGTGAATTTGGACGATGACTCGATTTTAGTCAAAGGCGACTGCCCCAATGTGGACGAATATACGGTCTCGTTTCGGACTGAACTAGAGGGCATAACCGCATTTCGTATCGAAGTCCTGCCTCACCCAAGCCTGCCAAACGGCGGGCCGGGGCGGGGGGTAATTATGTCCCCCGGTGGCGACTTCTTGCTGAGCGAAGTCACGGCGACCGTCGCGCCATGGTTCAACGGGAATGCGGTCGAGCCTGTGGGTCTCCAGAATCCGACGCACAGCTTTGCCGCGTCCGGCCGGGGGATTGAACTTGCGTTGGACGGCAAACTCGATTCGGGCTGGTCCGTCAAAGATCGGGAGGGCGAGCCGCATGCCGCCGTCTTTGAATTTGAGCGCCCTGTTGGCTTTCACGGTGGATCACTACTGACGTTGAAGCTGGACCAGTATTACGTCCATACCCATACAATCGGCCGGTTTCGCATCTCGGTCACTACAAGTCCGGCGCCGGTCCGCGCGTCCGGAGTGCCCGCAAACATCGAAACCATTGTCTTGAAGCCAGCCGCCAGCCGCACGCAGCAAGAGTCCGCCAATCTCAAGAACTACTATTTGGGCGTAGCGCCTGAGTTGCTGGAAAAACACCGTGAAATCAAATCCCTTCGCGCTTCCATGCCCAAGCAGCCGACAACCATGGTATTGGAAGAGCGAGAAGATCCAAGAATCACGCACATCCATCACCGAGGCGAATTCCTGAGTCCGCGTGAGCCCGTTACTCCTGCCGTGCCTGCGTTGCTCCCGCCACTGCCGGAGCATGCCCCGCCAAACCGGTTGGCTCTGGCGAAGTGGCTCGTTTCTCCCGGGAACCCGCTTACCGCGCGCGTGACCGTGAATCGCTTTTGGCAGGAGATTTTTGGTGCGGGATTGGTGAACACGCCCGAAGACTTCGGGGTGCGCAGCAGCGCACCGAGTCACCCGGAACTGCTGGATTGGCTCGCTGTCGAATTTATGCGACGCGGTTGGGGGGTAAAAGACCTGCTACGCATGATTGTCACGTCGTCGACGTATCGGCAATCGTCCGATGTAACGCCGGACGTATTGGCTGTGGATCCGGTAAACCGGCTGCTTGCACGCGGGCCAAGGTTTCGCATGGATGCCGAAATCGTCCGCGATATTGCCTTGGCATCGAGTGGCCTGTTGAATGAACAGATCGGTGGTCCAAGTATCTTTCCGCCGCTGCCGGAGGGGGTGCTGTCCGCCGTATACGGCGGAGAGGGTTGGACCCCGAGCGAAGGGGACACTCGATACCGCCGGGGCATGTACATTCACATCAAGCGCTCGTTGCCGTATCCGGCGTTAACGGTCTTTGACGCCCCTGCCCGCCAGGACGTATGCGTGGCGCGCATTCGATCGAATACGCCGCTACAGGCTCTGACAATGCTGAATGACCAAACGATCATGGATTCGGCCCGCGCGATGGCGCGGCGCCTCCTGACCAGCGAAATTTCAAACGATTCCGATCGATTACGTCATGCGTTTATGATGTGCGTCGCCCGCCCTCCCGACTCGCAGGAAGAAGAGTGGCTCAAGTCCTTTCTTGAACGCCAGACGTTTCGATTGAAGGATGCCGGAACGGCACCGGAGACAATCGCCTACTCGGATGGAGACGATATGGATCCAAGCATGGATGCCCATCAGGCGGCGGTTTGGACATTGCTATGCCGTGCATTGCTGAATCTCGACGAGACGATAACCAAGGGATAAACGAGTGGTATGGACCCCGTAAGTTCGAGACAGAACTACTTGCGCGAGACCACTCGCCGCCATTTCTTTCGGGAGTGCGGCGTCGGACTGGGCAAGATCGCATTAACATCGTTGCTGTGCGGGCCCCGGGCAATAGCCGCCGAAAAAGAATCTCCCATGGCGGTGCGGACACCCCACTTTGCCGCACGAGCAAAGCGCATCATCTATCTATTTATGGAAGGTGCCCCGAGTCAGCTCGATCTATTTGATTTCAAGCCGACGCTGCAGAAACTGGACGGCCAGCCTGTGCCAGCTGAGGTGGTGAAAGACCAGCGTTATGCGTTCATTCAACCCAATGCGGCACTGATGGCCTCACGGTTTGCCTTCGCGAAACATGGTCAAAGTGGGGCGGAGCTATCGGAATTGCTGCCCCATCTGGCGACAGTTGTGGACGACTTGGCGATTATCAAGTCCGTGCACACAAGCCAGTTCAATCATGCGCCCGCGCAATTGTTCATGAATACCGGGTCACCGCTATTGGGCAGGCCCAGCATGGGGTCTTGGGTGACCTATGGCCTCGGAAGCGAAGCGTCCGATCTGCCGGGATTCGTGGTTTTGAGTTCGGGTGCGGGCGCCAGCGGCGGTGCGCACAACTGGAGCTGCGGATTCATGCCCACGGCATATCAGGGCATACCTTTTCGAAGCGTAGGCGACCCGATCTTGAACGTAACAACCCCTAAAGGCATCACACCCGAAATGCAGCGAGATGCCATCGATTTGGTGGGCCAGTTGAACCACCACCGGCTGGGACTCAGCGGCGACCCGGAAATTGAAACTCGAATTGCGCAATACGAATTGGCATATCGCATGCAGACAAGCGCTCCCGAATTGATGGACCTGTCCAAGGAATCGCCGGAAACGCTGGCCATGTATGGCGCGGAACCCGGCAAGGCCAGCTTTGCAAACAACTGCCTGCTTGCTCGAAGGCTCATCGAACGCGGGGTTCGGTTTGTCAATTGCTATCACGGCAGTTGGGATCATCACAGCGATGTCGCCGGTGGACTAAAGGGAAAATGCGGGGAAACGGATCAAGCGTGCGCAGCGCTGATCAAAGATTTGAAACAACGAGGCCTTCTGGACGAGACACTCGTAATTTGGGGCGGCGAGTTCGGGCGAACGCCCATGGTGGAATCGAGCGCCGCGTTGGGCAGAAGCCTCGGTCGAGACCACCATCCGCAAGCGTTTACGATGTGGATGGCGGGCGGAGGCGTCAAAGCAGGACAGACCATCGGCGCCACGGATGAATTTGGTTTTCACATCACCGATCGGCCAATTCATGTGCACGATATTCAGGCAACAATTCTGCACCTGCTGGGACTGGAACACACGAAACTCACCTACCGGTTTCAAGGCCGCGATTTCCGGCTGACGGACGTATTCGGCAACAAGGTGCCGGAACTGATAGCGTAGCGGCGGGGGGCGCATGCACTCGACTCCCAATGTGCTGGTCGGCCCCGCTGGCTGGTCGTACGCTGACTGGAAGGGGATCGTGTATCCGCCGGAACTACCCGCAAAGGTGCATCCCGTAGAGTTCCTGGCCCCGTATTTCGACCTGATTGAAATAAACTCCTCATTCTACCGTCCAACCCCGCCGCACCACTGCAGAACCTGGATTGCGAAATCAGCAGTGAATCCTGAGTTCGTATTCGCTTACAAACTGTGGCAACGGTTCACTCACGAGCGCGCAGTATGGCCAAATGCGGAAGAAATCGCTCAGGTTCGTTCAGGACTGGACGTGTTATCGGATGCAAATAAACTCTGCGCATTGCTCATTCAGTTTCCCTGGAGTTTCAAGCGCACCCCGGAATCGCGGCAGTGGCTTGCACGCGTCCTTGATGAGTATAAATCCTACCCCATCGCGTTGGAGTTGCGTCATACGTCTTGGGAGCGCCAGGAAGTAACCGGCGAATTGACGCGAAGAAACATCGCGTTGTGCGGCATCGATCAGCCGGTCTTTCAGGACTCCATTGAGCCGTCTCTACCAATTACCGCGCAATTTGGTTATATCCGGCTACACGGGCGAAATCGCGAGGCCTGGTTTCGAAGCGACGCCTCGCGCGACGAACGCTACGACTATCTCTATTCCACCGAAGAGTTGCATCCGTGGGTGGAACGTATCGCCGGTGTGCAGGGCGGGCTGGAAAAAGTAATCGTGGTGACCAACAACCACTTCCGGGGTCAGGCCATCGCAAATGCAGTTGAAATCATGCGGGCTCTGGGGCGAAAGATGGAAAACCTGCCGGCATCCCTGGTGGAAGCGTTTCCCCGATTGGCGATCTAGTTCGAGGAAATTACACGTTGCCGGACGCACTCGGCGAGCGCGATGGCCGCACTGACCGATGCATTCAGCGAGGGGATGGGCCCCGGCATCGGGATGCGAAGAAAAAAGTCGCAATTCTCTCGGACCAATCGCCGGATCCCTTCGCCTTCGTTGCCTACCACCAGGGCGATTCGGCCTTTCAAATCGGCCTCCCAAAGGGCCTTTTCGCCCTCTGGATCAAGCGCGGCTATCCAGAATCCCGCTTCCTTCACAGACTCCATGGCCCGAACGAGGTTGACGGTCTGAATGATGTCAATGTGCTCCATCGCACCCGCTGCGCTCTTCACCGCCGTAGGCGAAATTGGGGCGCTACGGTCCTTGGCGATGACGACGGCGGCAGCCCCACAGGCAGACGCGGATCGAACGATCGCGCCAAAATTGTGCGGATCTTCTATGCCGTCTAGAAGAACCAGGATAACGTCCCGCGAATCGTGTCGTCGTAACCACGACGTCAAGTCATAGACCGGAAGGTCGTCCGTTTCGAGCACGACCCCTTGATGCTGGATCCCCTCGGTCAAATCATCCAATTCGCGGCGGGAACATTCCTTCACGGGCAAAGTCCCCGCTGCCTGCCGGATGTCATCGATTCCCCGTGCGCCTTGAAGCACAAAAAGCCTGCGCGCGGTGCGTTTACCCGCGCGCAGGCATTCAAGAACCGGAATACGGCCCACTACCCGCTGCATGGCTGACTTCGAGGCTCCGCTCAGTACCGGCCAATCTCGCCCAGTTCGTGGGTTTCAACCAGCTTGTCCAAACGCAAAGCAATCACATCCGGGGGAGGAATGCGCTCATCGTACTGATTGGCGTTTATGTTCTTCAGGCGAAGGAGTATGTTCGATGCTTCCGCGAATTTGCCGGTTTTCTCGTAACACTTGGCAAGGCGATATTCATTCAACAACGCATGTTCGCCTTCGGGAAACAGCCGCAACGCATCGGTGATAACTGCCGTAGCCTTTTGATACCGGAATGTTACGATGAGAAATTGCCCCAGACGGGTGAGACCGTTTTCATTCAGCTTGTCCTTCTCCGCGCTGGGTTGCGCGGGCGGCGTCGTAAACCGCTTGTGCATGAAATTGATGCCACCTTCGGACAGCAGCCAGAATACGCCAGCCACCACCAGAATGATCACAGGCCACTTAAACCGACTCAGATCCATGATGCCTCTCCTCGTGCTCTATGAGACGTTGAACGGCGCCGGCGCCCCGATGCCGGCATCCCAACCCTTATAAACCAGTTATGTCGCGCACTTTCGCGGCAAAATCGCTCAATACAGGTACCTTGAAAACGGTGCCCGCCGCGGTCGCTACCGCCACGAGGATGGCTAGGACAACCGCATATTTAATCAGCTTGCCGATCGTATGGCCAAGGCCGATCCCACCCTTCTTGTGGTCGTATTCCGCCGCCTTCTTGACGAAGTTTTCGTGTTTTACCTTGCAGTCATCGCTGCAAAAAAGTCCTGTTGGCCCCATCACCTTGCAGGCGTTGCAAAACGGCTTGCCGCACTGTTTACAACGCCCAACGGCCTCCACACCCGTGTGATTGATGCAGACCGACCCAATCTTCAGCGCCATCACGCATTCCTCCACGACCATGTTATAAATGATTGCAGCCAAGGCGTCCAGTTTACACCATTTTCGGAGAATTTGTCGTTTCAAGCAAGCGCCAAGCGCGAAATTCCCTCGTGGGAATCATGGAAGCATAAGTGACGTATGATACTGATAGAGTTGCGTTTGGCACACAGACGCAACGGTTAAATCCAGAGAAGGAGACGGTATCGACCCTGCGCAGCCCAATATAGTAGGATCAACTCCGGTGCTCGGCAAGACGGTGTAGTTTTCGTGGTGCAATTCGGGCTTGGCCTATCGGGGGATTGGGATGAAATTCGCGCGTTTCGGGGTGTTTGGGCTGGTGGCTATCGCTGCTTGGAACCTGTCATGGGCGGAATCGTTTTACATCAAACCGCACATTCAGAATGTGTCCGTGGACGGCGCCACCTTCATATGGGAATGCGAATCGCCAGGACCTGCCGCCATCGAGTACGGACTGGGAACCGCCTTGGACCAAAAGGCATCTTCACCCACAAACAACAAAGTCCGTAAGGTCCGTATCAGCGGCTTGAAACCCGACACGACCTACTCCTACCGCATTACGGAAACCGGCATCGAATACTCGGATACTTTCAAGACCGCACCGGAACCCTCCAACGATCGCGAAATTTGCTTTGTGGCCATGGGAGATACGCGCCGATGGGAAAACCGGTTCGCCGAGACCAAGATGGCCGAACATATCATGCAGTGGAACCCGGAGTTCTTCGTCATAAACGGCGATCTGGTCAGCCGCGGGCATGACTATCCCCTGTGGACAGAGCACTTCGACCGGTTTCGCGACCTGAACGGCAAGTTCATGATTGCAACCGCCCGAGGCAATCATGAAGGGTCGATGATCAATGACGTGGAAAACGATTGGTTTGGAAAATACCATGAACTTCCCGGCGGTGAGCCGTATGCCTATTTCACGTGGGGAAACACGCACGTTGTTCTCTTGTCTTGGGAACAGACGTTGCTCAACTATCAGAAAGACACGGCGGAATGGCTTGACAAGCACTTGGGCGAAGTGGATTCCAAGTATACGGTCGTGTGCCAACATTTTCCGATGTATTGCACTGGCTACGAATCCGCGCAAGACAACAGGAAAGAACCCGGCACGGGCATGCCCTACGAACCCGGCATCCTGGAAAAGCACAATGTGGACATGTGCTTTCTGGGCCACACGCACATCTATGAGCGGCTGTTCCGCCTGAGAAACAACAAACGCGACGATCGCTCTGGCGTATTGCATGTTGTAAATGGCGGCGATATTGGCGGCAATTTCCCAGAGTGGTTCACGGCGATTGACGACGACAAAGCCACGCAAGCCAAACCCACCTACACGGTCATTCAATGTAAGAACGATCGGATCGTCCTGCAAACGTTTTGCTGGTCGCCAATCGAGAACAAGATCGTCCGAATGGACTACTTAATCATGTGGGAAGATGAAACCACACCCAAGGCTCTACTCGCCTCAATAAAAGACCTCGAAGGAGAAAAACGGCTGACCGCCATCGAAGATCTCGGCGCCATGATGTATCAACCGGCCGCGAATGCACTCATGCCGTACCTGCAGGACAAGGATGTCGCCCTGCAGCGTGCAGCCGCCACCGCCATTCGCTCGATCGGCGCGGAAGAGGCGGCGCCTGCGGCCCTAGCCGGGCTTAATACCCCCGATGTCCACGTGCGCCGCGAATTGGCTCGCTCCATAGAAATCGCCATGCCCAAGTCCCTGGCAGAGACCCCCGAGTTTCAGGCCGCCCTCAACGATCCCGGCCAGGACGAACAGGTCAGACAGCGCCTGATCGGCGCACTGCAACTGCATGCGGATCCGGCCTTTGCGTTGAAGTGCAGCCTTGCCATATTGGACACCGAAGCGCCTGAGACGGTCCGCCGCCGTGCAGCCTACGCGGCGGGGCGTGTCGCCGGAAAAGAGAACGCAAAGGCGTTAACTGAGATATTTGAAAGTGAAAAAGACCCCTACGTTCTGGAACGCATGGCCTTCTGCCTGAACAAACTCACCGGCAAGGCCCAACCTCTCCGGGAAGACAGCCCAGTCATGAAATCAAAGCCGGGTCCGGAGAGAAAGTCCTTCGTCGACGAATGGCTGCAGGCCGCCGGTTGACTCACATTGACAGGATGGTCGAAGGCGGATACACTGGATTTTCATCGGACGTGGCAACGGGATCGATCTGTGGGAAGGTGGAGGCTGCACAATGTTTAGACTTACCGTTCATTCCATGGTTGCGCTGGCAGTGGGTACCGGCATGTTCGCCTATGCTGAAGAGCATGTCGTCAAGCCCGGACCCGAGGCCCAGGAAGCGGCCCAAGAAGCCATGATTCTGGCTCAGCCGGGCGATACCATTCTGTTCGACGAAGGCAAGTTTGATTTTACCATCGGATTGTCGCTCGATGTCGACAACGTCACGTTAAAAGGCCGCGGAAGCGACAAGACGATTCTGTCGTTTAAGGGACAGGAACTCGGCAGCGAAGGCATATTGATTACCAGCAACGGCGTTATCTGCGAAGATTTCGCCGTGGAAGATACCAAAGGCGATGGTATCAAGGCGAAAGGGTGCGAAGGCATCACGTTTCGACGCGTGCGCGCGGAATGGACAAACGGTCCCGCGGAAACCAATGGCGCCTATGGATTCTATCCGGTCGAATCGAAGAATGTGCTCATAGAACATTGCGAAGTGTATGCGTGCTCCGACGCGGGCATCTATGTCGGCCAGTCCAAGAACATCATCGTGCGAAGGAACACCGTGAAGTTCAATGTCGCCGGCATCGAAATCGAGAATAGCCTGCATGCCGACGTCTACGAAAACCATGCCACGCAGAATACAGGCGGAATCCTGGTGTTTGATATGCCCGACCTACCCATGACCGGCGGCGGATTTGTGCGGGTGTTCAATAACACTATCGAAAAGAACGATACGCCCAACTTCGCGCCAAAGGGAAACATTGTAGCCACCGTTCCGACCGGTACAGGCATGATGATCATGTCGAACGAAAACGTTGAAGTATTCAATAACACGTTCAAAGACAATCAGTCTGCGAACGTGCTCATCGTCAGCTACACGACTACGGGAAATCCCGTCAAGGAACCGCACCGGTACGACCCATATCCGGAAGGTGTACATATTCACAGCAATACATTTGAGAGGGGAGGCTATGCGCCGCAAGGATCGCTGGCGGCCATGGCGGAAATGACGGGCGGCAAGCTGGCCAACATCGTGTGGGACGGCGCCGTCGATGCGAAAAAGAAGGTCAACGGCGAACTGCCCGCCGACAAGCGGATATATATTCACGGAAATGAGGGAGCGGACTTCATCAACTTGAATTTGGATGCGCTGTCCACAGGCAATGGCGAGCCCGCGATATTGCGGGATATGGCAGCACACGAGGGCAAATTGCCTTCACTGCCCGCCATCGCCATTCCCGGTGCATGAATGGAGTAAATCGCAGTGGTCCCGATTCGGAAGTTGTGGGCGCGTGGCGTGTCGGTGTTGCTATTGGGGGCGGCAGCAGGCGTAAATTCGTTTGTGATCCAGCCCGGGGCCGGTTCCGTGTCCGCCCAGGTTCAAACGCAAGTGCGCGTGCCGCTGGAAGGAAAACCCTTCAAGAAACTTTCTGAATACGGGTTCTTCGCAGGGGACGGATCGGCGCAGCAACCCAATGAAGGCGTGTTGCCATACGATTTGACGACGCCCTTGTTCTCGGATTACTCCACGAAATTCCGGTTCGTATGGATGCCCACCGGGTCTTCCGCCACATATAGCGCGGAAGACCCGTTTACATTTCCTGTAGGAAGCGTGCTTATCAAGACGTTCGGCTTCGAACACGACCTCCGGGATCCATCCCAAGGCCGGCGCTTAATAGAGACCCGGCTGCTGGTACATCGCCCCGAGGGGTGGACGCCATATATCTACATCTGGAACGAGGAACAAACCGACGCCGATCTAAAGGTCGCTGGCGGCCGCCGGATGGTGGAGTGGACTCATTTCGACGGCGGGAAACGCTCGCTCAACTACGTCATACCCAATTTGAATCAATGCAAAGGCTGTCACATTTCCGGCGAGACGATTATTCCAATAGGGCCGAAAGGCCGAAATCTCAACCGCGACTACGCCTATGCCAACGGCGTGGAAAATCAGTTGCTCCGGTGGGCCGAGGCAGGCTATCTGACCGGATCGCCCGAACCCAAACAGGCAGACGCCCTGCCCGTGTGGGATGACCCCACGACGGGTACCCTGGCGGAACGCGCGCGTGCGTATCTGGATGTAAACTGCGCACATTGCCACAGCCCAAAAGGCCCCGCCAATACGACAGGCGTCGATCTCCGGTTTCAGCAGTTGGACCCCCACAAATGGGGCGTGGAAAAAGTACCCGTTGCCGCAGGGCGAGGATCAGGCGATCGCCGGTTTGGAATCGTGCCAGGCAAGCCCGATGAGTCAATCATGATCTACCGTCTGGAATCCACCGAACCCGGGATTATGATGCCCGAGCTCCCACGCTTGACGGTTCACGAAGAAGGCGCGGCCTTGCTACGCCAGTGGATTACGGAGATGCCGAAGTAAACCCCATCCGGCGCGGCGCTACGTGGCAATGAATTTCGAGCCGCCGCTCCAATGGGTCCAACTGTACTTCCAAATCCAAAGGTACCATGCATTTGTGCCTGCAAGTCCAGAAATGCTACACTCTTACGCTGCAACCTTTTCCAGATTGCACCCATCTGCGGCGATAAAGCCGGTTGCGTGTGCCCCTGTCCGGGATGCCAGAACTCAACCGACGGGACCGGGAGAGGCGCGTGTCGCAAGATCGTAGCGAAGCAGTGGTTGTGCGCGGTGTGGACTTCAGCGAAACCAGCCGAATTGTCACATTTCTGAGCCCAACTCGCGGCAGGTTGACATGTCTGGCCGCCGGGGCCAGACGGCCGGGCAGCCGTATCGGCGGACTCCTCGATACGTTTAACCGGCTGGAGATTGTGTACTACTGGAAAGACAGCCGTAGCGTCCAGAAGCTGGGCGAGGTTACCCTGCTGGACGATTTCCAAGGCATCAAGTCTGACCTGGACAAGACGGCCTATGCCGCGTTCGTATTGGAATTCGCTTCCAAGACCGCCCAAGAGAACGAGCCGTCCAGTTTACTCTACGAGACCTTGGTGTGCGGCATGCAAGGCATGGCCCGCTGGGCTGGCTGCGCACGGGTACACGCGGCGTGGCAGGTGCTGCAATTGCTCCGGGTGGCGGGATTCGACCCACAACTCGAATCCGTGCCCCAAAAAGGGGGTGTCCCTTTTTCGTACGAGTCTGGCGTTGTGGAGTCGGGCGAAACGTTCGACGTGACCTTGTCGAGCGAAGCCGTCGTCAGCATGAAGGCGATGGCCGCGGCACGAGAAGCATGTGTCGAAAGTGCGCACGGCGAGACGGTGTTCAAGGCATTGCGTGGATACATTGCGCATCACTGGGATACGGATTTCCGTAGCCTGCGGCTGATCGATCGGATCTGCAACTAGCCGCGGCGTGAAGCATACGAACGAATTACGAATTGGAAAGCATACATGGGAACGCCCATCGATCGGATACGAAATTTCTGCATCATCGCACACGTCGATCACGGCAAATCCACGCTGGCGGACCGACTGTTGCAGTTTACAGGCGCCATCGACCCCCGAAAGCTCAAGGAACAGACCCTCGACACGATGGAGATTGAGAGGGAGCGGGGCATCACCATCAAGTCCGTCGCCGTGCGCATCCACTACACGGCCGATGACGGTATAACCTATACAATCAATCTTATCGACACGCCCGGCCACGTAGACTTCGCCTACGAAGTCTCCCGAAGCCTTGCGGCGTGCGAAGGCGCACTGCTTCTCGTCGATGCCGCCCAAGGCGTCGAAGCGCAGACCATGGCAAATGCCTACAAGGCCATCGAACAAAACCTCGAGATCATTCCGGTCATCAACAAGATCGACCTCCCCAGTGCCGATGTGCCGATGGTGCAACAGCAGATTGAAGAAGTCGTCGGCCTGGACGGTGAAAACGCCGTCAAAGCCAGCGCCAAAGAGGGCATCGGTACAAAGGATTGCCTGGAAGCGATTGTTAAGCGTATCCCCGCTCCAAAGGGAAATCGCTCGTTGCCGTTGCGCGCCCTGATTTTCGACGCCAAATACGATTCCTATCGCGGCGTTGTCGTGTATGTGTGCGTCAAGGAAGGACGCATCGCCAAAGGCCAGAAAATTATGTTCATGGCCAATGGAATCAAATACGACGTGGCCGAGGTCGGCGTATTCACGCCCGACATTCTTCCGCAAGATGGATTGGAAGCGGGCGAAGTCGGCTACATCATTTGCAACATCAAGAGCCTGAAAGACACCAAGATCGGCGATACCGTCACCGATGCCTTCAATCCCGCTACGAAAGCCTTGCCCGGTTACGAAGAAGTGTTGCCCGTGGTCTTTTGCGGCATGTATCCCGCCGTGGCCGGCGACTACGAAGAGTTGCGCAATGCGCTGGAAAAGCTCCAACTCAACGATGCTTCTTTCCAATTCTATGCGGACAGTTCCGACGCCCTCGGCTTGGGCTACCGGTTGGGGTTTTTGGGATTGTTGCACATGGAAATCGTGCAGGAACGCCTCGAACGCGAGTTCAATCTCACCCTCGTGACCACCACGCCCAACGTGGCCTATCACATCAAGAAAAAAGACGGTACGGACATCGTTATTGAAAAAGCCTCGCAGATGCCGCATGTCAACGACATCGAAGTCATTGAAGAACCGTATATCGAGGCCGAGATTATCTGCCCCACCGAATACATGAGCGCGGTCATCGAACTCTGCAAGAAGAAGCGCGGCATTCACGTGAAGGTGGACTATCTCGATGCAAAGCGTTGCTTCGTCGTCTATCAAATACCATTGGCGGAAATCGTGCTCGACTTCTACGACAAGCTGAAAAGCAGCACCCGCGGCTACGGCTCGCTCGAATACCGCATGATCGGCTATCGCCCCGGAAAACTGGTCAAACTCGACATCATGCTTAACGGCGAAGTCGTGGATGCGCTCTCCATCATCGTGCACCGCGATCGCGCCGAATGGGTGGGGCGGCAATTGGCCGTGCGCCTGCGCGGGCTTATTCCAAGGCAGCAATACGAAGTCGCCATTCAAGCGGCCATCGGTGGCCGCATTCTCGTTCGCGAATCGGTCAAGGCCCTTCGGAAGAACGTGACCGCCAAGTGCTACGGCGGCGACATTACGCGCAAAAGAAAACTGCTGGAAAAGCAAAAAGAAGGCAAAAAGCGCATGAAACAAGTGGGATCCGTGGAAGTGCCGCAGGAAGCCTTCATGGCGCTGCTCCGGGTCGATGACGAAGGAATGGAGCGCTAGTCGTGGCCGATAAGAAGTCAATGCCTCCCGTACACCCGGTCCGCGGCCTGCTCGAATTCATCACCGGTCCTTGGTCGGTGCGAAATCTGGTTGAATGGGTCGGCCTCATCATCGGAATTCTCACGGTGTGGTGGCTCCTCGTGCAGCCATTTCGCATTCCCTCCGATTCCATGGTGCCCACCCTGGAAGGCGACGAACGGTTCTTCTCAGGCGATCGCGTGTTCGTAAACAAACTCGCCTACGGTATCCACCTTCCATTTACCACCAAACGCATACTCACGTGGGATGCGCCCAAGCGATGGGACATCGTGGTCTTTCGGACCATCAATCCAGCCGAAGGACAAAAGGTTTTAATTAAACGCGTCGTGGGCCTGCCCGGCGAAACCATTCGCATTCGAGATCACAAAGTCTATGTGAATGGTGAGGCCGTCGAGATGCCCGAACGCATGCCCGACGTGAAGTATTTCAATCTCGACGACTACCAGTCCGTATTGCGCGCAGCCGAGTCCGAGGACGACGTGCGCAACGCCTTGGGCATTATCCAGTCGTATCCAGTCTTGTACGGATGCAGCGACGTGCCCGAGTATTCCGTCGTGCCCGAAGGCCACTACCTCATGCTCGGCGACAACAGCCAACATAGTTTCGACGGGCGGTTCTACGGCTGGGTTCCTGAAAGACACATCTTCGGCCGCGCGTTTTGCGTCTGGTGGCCCTTCAGCCGCTGGTCAGACCTGACAGGATTCTCCGGCACGTGGTGGGGTAAATTGCTCCTGTTTGGCATTCCCGCATCCCTCATCGGCTTCGAGTTCTTCCGATGGCGCATGAGCATGAAGCGAGCCAAGACGTGATCCATGACAACGACGCCGACCCATTCTCCCGAATCTGGCACGACGCCTAGCCCTCCACCACGCCGACACCGCGTCGTGTATGGCGCGGGTGTACTCGCGGTCATGGTGTCAGCGGGGCTCTATCTGCTGCGCGGACCCGCCGCGATGCCGCAAATTGTCATTGTGGCCGCGGTGTATTTTGTATTCTGGATGATTCTGTCGTCCGGCGGAATGCGCGCAATGATTATCGCCCTGGCCGTGGCCCTGCCTTTTCGCTGGGGCGTAGGCGAGCCCTACAAGATTCCATCCGGTTCCATGGAGCCAACTTTGCACGGCGACGAACGCCCCTTTCGCGGCGACCGCGTGTTCGTGAACAAGTTCGTCTACGGCTGGCGATGGCCGTTCAACCGATCCCGTGTGCCCATGCTTGGCTACATCATTGACTATGCCGACAGCCGTATCTGGAACGGTGCGAAGCCGCAGCGGTTCGACGTTGTCGTCTTCAAATCCCCCGAGGAAGACCCCCGGAATATGACCCTCATCAAACGGGTCATTGGCCTCCCAGGCGAACACGTGAATATCCGGGAAGGTTGCGTGTACATCGACGGTAAACCGTTGACCATGCCGGACGACCTTTCCGAGGTCTATTACACGCGGCCGTCGTCATTCAGCGAGCCCGCCTACTACGGCATTCGGGAAGATGACCGCTATGCGCGTGTCCCCGAGGGTCATTACCTCGTTTTGGGCGACAACAGCGGGAACAGCCGCGATGGCCGGTTCTGGGGGTGGGTGCCGGAAGAACACATTCTGGGCCGCGCGACCTGCATCTGGTGGCCCCCCTCACGCATGCGCGACTTCACGGGATTCACGCACTCGTGGGTTTGGCGCGGTGCGGCACTCGCACTTGCGCTTGCGTTGGGGTGGCGTATGTTCATTGGGCGATTCTGGCGAGTCGGCCCCGAACCCATGATTCACGGTGTCAAGCCTTTTGAACGACTGTACATTGATCGACTTGCCCTTGGCGTAGCTATTCCACTTGCGTCTTCCCGCATACTCGCCCGTTCCCCAAATCGCGGTGACGCCGTACTATATCTTTTTGAAACAGCGAACACGGAAGAACCACTGGCGCTCATGGGCTGGGTTGCCGGGCTTCCAGGCGATCAGGTTACATTCGACGGCGGGACACCCATGATCAATGGCGCACCGGTCGACGGACCCCTGCGAGGCCATGCGTTCGCCCCACGGCCCAGCGGAGTTCCAGTCGACACGGGCGACACTCCTACTACCGTTCCGGACCGCTCAGTATTCGTGCTCGCCGATTCGGAGAAGGGCATGGACAGCCGCGACCTGGGCTGCGTGCCGTGCGACCATGTCATAGGCGTAGCGCGCTACGTTTGGTGGCCCATCGGGAATCGGCGGCGGATCGCGCCGTGATCGGCGTCTATATCCACATCCCATACTGCCGGACCGTGTGCCCCTACTGTGACTTCGTGAAGCGGCAGACTAACGGCTCAGTGCCGGACGCATTCCTCTCAGCCTTGGAGAAGGAAATTCGTGCTCACGAAGGCGATGCTGAAGCAGACAGTATCTTTCTGGGAGGCGGCACTCCTTCGTTATTGGAAGCAGCCTCCCTCGATCGCGTGCTATCCGCAATTCGGTCCACTTTCGACTTGACCTCCGACGCCGAGATCTCGCTGGAAGCCAATCCCGACGACGTCACCGTGGATCTCGTCCATGCATGGCGTTCGCTGGGCGTAACACGCGTTAGTCTCGGGGTCCAAAGTTTCGATGATCGAGTGCTGCAATACCTTGGCAGACGGCACGATGCACCCAAGGCCATCGAAGCGTGCGCAATCGTCGCGAATGCCTTTGACAATTGGAACATCGACCTGATGTTTGGCGCCCCGCCCGCTGAGGCCTGGCGCGATACGCTTCGCATATGTGCATCAATGGGCTCCACGCATGTATCGGCATATGGATTGACCTACGAAGCCGGCACGCCCTTCGGCAAGCGAAAGAACGAGGCCATCGACGACGAATCCTATTTGGACCTGTATCACGCGATCCCCGAATCCCTGCAAGGAGTGCGGCAATACGAAGTCTCAAACTATGCGGCCCCAGGATTCGAATGCAGACACAATCTGAGATACTGGCACAACGAGGAGTATGCCGCCTTGGGACCAGGAGCCGTAAGCTTTCTGGGCGGTCGTCGTGCGCGCAACCATGCGAAAGTCGAGGACTATCTGAACGACCCGGGTGGAAAATGCGAAGTCCATTGCCTCACGGAAGACGAAATACGGTTGGAGACCTTGATTCAACATTTCCGGCTGGCCGCCGGACTGCCAAAACAATATTACCAGGATAGGTTTGGCGCGCCGGTTGCCGATCACTATGGTGATCCGATTGAACGATTGATGGGCGAAGGTTTGCTCCAACAAAACGATTCCGCGATATTTCCCACGAATAAAGGGTTCGATCTGAACAACGAAATTGGGCTCGCACTCGTCAGTTGATCCCACCCCCTGATTTCCCGGATCCGTATGCATACTGGAATGAAATACCGGGATGTTTGGTTCATCTAACCGGACAGGCCGGCAATTCGAATTGGCGGATTCCGTTGACGGAGTACCATGGCAATAGTAGAATACATGGTGACAATACGGTTGGCGGAACCGGGCTTGGTGGCCGATCCAAGGGCGCATTGAACCATAGGTGGCAAGCCATGAGACGTGTTGTATCGTTCGCGTTGATTCTCGCGGCATGTTCGCTTCCTATCTTCTCCCAGGAAGGCGGCAACGGCGCGCTTTCCGTCGAACCGGCGGCCTCGTCAGAACTCGCCGGCGAAAAATTTGTCCTCATCTGCAAAATCTCCGGCATGATTGACGATGGCATCGCGGTCTTGGTCGAGCGCGCGTGCCGGGAGGCCGTTGGCGCGGAGGCACTCATCTTCATCATCGATACGCCAGGCGGCAGGGTGGATTCCGCAATCAACATATCCTCCGCCATGTTGAAAGCACCCACTCGCACAATCGCCTACATCGAAGGCATGGGCGCCATTTCAGCCGGCGCCCTCATCAGTTACGCCTGCGACGAAATAATCATGGCGCCCGCGTCAAACATGGGCGCCGCGGCACCCGTCATGCCGTCCGCCGAAGGTATGATGCCGCTCGGCGAAAAGGAAGTCTCCTTCGTGCGAGCAAAGATGGCCTCGCTCGCGGAAACGAAAGGCCATAACCCCGCGATTGCCATGGCAATGGTCGACAAAGACATCGAATTGGTCGCCTATCCCGAAGGGGCCGGCCGCTATCGCGTGGTAGCCACCAATGCCGGTCGCTCGGCCGACGACCGCGATGGCTCGGCTCCCGCATCCGAGGCGGACGACGCCATCGATGTCGTGTTCGAAAATCTACCGGTGGACATGGAACCCGTAAAAGAAATCCTAAAAGATGCCGCACGCACCATCCAAGAGGAAGCCACCAAGGCCAAACAGCAGGAAGAAATCGAGCAAAACCCCGATGATCCAATCGCAGATGCCCCGGTTATTGATGATCTCGGCGGCCGGATCATTCTCGGTAGAGGTAAACTACTCACCCTGACGCCAAATGAGGCAATGGCGTATGGAGTCATTCCAACTACCGCATCGAATATCGATCAGATCCTCGGTTACTTCAATATGGTGGGCGCTGAAAAACGCGAAATCGTAATGACATGGTCGGAAGAGCTGTTCCGTTTTCTTACCAGTCCCATCATATCAGGGTTGCTGCTGATGCTCGGCATCGGCGGATTATACGTGGAAATCCGCACACCCGGCTTTGGCCTCGCCGGAATCGTGGGCCTCGTGTGCCTGGGATTGTTCTTCGGTTCGCGCACGGTCATTGGCATGTCCGAATGGATCGATCTGCTCCTCCTTGCAGTGGGTCTCGGACTCATCGCCATCGAAGTTTTCGTTCTGCCAGGATTTGGGTTCGTGGGAATCTCGGGCGTCGTCTGCATACTGGCCGGCGTGTATCTCTCGCTCACGTTCAGCGACTTCACCATTCCACAGTATGAATGGGAGTTTGAACGCCTTCGCGAGGCCGGATACACGGTCACGGTGACCACCGTGCTCTTTGCCGTATTCGTCTATGCCACGTGGAAACTGTTTCCGCACACCCCCATGTACAGGCAATTGGTGTTGCTCGGCGCACAGAACATCTCAGAGGGCTATACCGTACAAGGCGCGGCGGAAACCGATGAATACCTGGGCAAGAAGGGCATTGCCACATCCCCATTGCGCCCCGCGGGAAGAGGCCGCTTCGACGGCAAAACCATCCAGGTGGTTACCCGCGCAGAATTTCTGGAGGAGGGCACGCCCATCATCGTCGTCCAAGTGGACGGCAACCGCTATGTAGTCGACCGGATCAAGGAGCAAACGGCATAACATGGACATGCGACTGGCAATCATCCGAATGTTGACCCAACTTCTGGAAGACATGCGCGCCATTCAACAACAGGGTGCTGGCTACTACAGCGTCGTGCCTTTCGCAAAACGCTATAACAAGTTGCTCACAGAGGCTCAAAAACTCTTTTCGGATCGAAATCCGCTTATCGCTACGTTCGATACCGCGGAAGAATCGGATCCCAAAGACCCGAATTACAAAGGCAACGTGCTTCAAGGAATTCGCGTGGAAAGTGGCCAGCTCATCGCATTGCTCGGCGCATTGGCGGATACAAAAGAGGCAAACGCATAATGCTCTGGACCTTGGTCTTTTTCGTGCTCGGAATCTCATTGCTGCTGCTGGAATTCATCATGCCAGGCGGAATATGCGGCGGCTTGGGCATCCTGATGCTCATCGTCAGCGGCGGCGTGGGCGTGTATTCGTATCCCGATCTCTGGTACCTTATCGTTGTCGGCGAAATCTTCGGCGCAGCCGTCAGCGTGTGTGCGGGAATCTATATGCTGCCGCGAACGCGCTTCGCAAGTCATATGGTGCTTTCCGCCACGCAGAACAACGAGGAAGGCTACGTCTCCGACGAATCGCGCCAGGAATGGCTGGGTGCGCTCGGAAAAGCATACACCCCGCTACGCCCGTCTGGAACTATCGTGTTGCGAGACGAACGCGTGGGCGCGGTGACGAATGGCGACTATATTGAGGAAGGCACCATGGTGCGAGTCGTGGAAGTGCACGGCAACCGCGTGGTGGTTGAACGAGCGCACGAAGACGCCGCCATGCGGGCGTAGCAACACAGTTCTATCTTGCTACGCGCGCCCGCGGATCGTTGCGCGGAAACGGGCAAAAATCAAAAATCGGAATATCCGGAAGGGAATTGACGCATGGAAATCGGCTTGATTCTAACGATTGTCGGGATCATCGCGATCATCGTCTTCTTCATCATCATCTTCAACTTCTTCAACCTATGGCTCCAGGCATGGCTGTCCGGCGCATACGTTGGAATATGGAGCCTGGTGGCCATGCGCCTGCGCAAGGTAAACCCGTCGGTTATCGTGCAAAGCCGGATTAACGCCGCAAAAGCAGGCTTGATGATCAGCACCGACGAACTCGAAGCGCACTATCTGGCCGGTGGCAATCCCGTGCGTGTGGTGCAGGCGCTCATCGCCGCGAGCAAAGCGAACATTCCGCTCACCTTTCAGCGCGCCACCGCCATCGATCTCGCCGGCCGGGATATCCTGGATGCCGTGCAAACGTCCGTTAACCCAAAGGTCATCGATTGTCCGAGCCCGACCGCGGGCGTTGGCAATACCGTCGCCGCTGTCGCCATGGACGGTATCCAGCTCAAGGCGCGCGCCCGCGTGACCGTGCGCACCAACATCAACACCCTCGTCGGCGGCGCGACGGAAGAAACCATCATCGCCCGCGTGGGCGAGGGTATCGTGAGCACGATCGGCTCCTCGGCTTCGCACAAGGAAGTGCTCGAAAACCCGAACAAAATTTCCAAAACCGTGCTGCAACGCGGACTGGACGCGGGCACCGCATTTGAAATCCTCTCTATTGACATCGCCGACATTAATGTCGGCGATAACATCGGCGCGCAACTTCAAACCAAACAGGCCGAAGCCGACAAGCAAATCGCACAAGCCCGCGCGGAAGAGCGCCGTGCCATGGCCGTCGCGCGCGAACAAGAAATGCGCGCTCAAGTCGTCGAGATGCAGGCCCGCGTGGTCGAGGCGGAAGCGGAAGTGCCCCGCGCCATGGCCGATGCGTTCCGAAGCGGTAATATGGGAATCATGGACTATTACCGCATGAAGAACGTGATGGCCGACACCGGAATGCGCGAATCCATCGCGAAACTCGATGACCAGCAGCCCAAGAGGTAGTCGCCGGCACTTGTGAAGCAACTTTACCCGGGAGAAAGCCGTGGAAGGCCTGCTACCGTTTCTACTCTTCATCGGCATGGCCGTGATCGCCGTCGCGCGAAAGATTCACGAACAACGTGACATTCAGCGCCGTCAGGGTGAAACGCCCGAATTCCGTCCCGAAGATTTGCCCGAGCCCGTGCGCCGAATGCTGTTCGGCGACGACGAGCCCGGTGCGCCGGTGGCGCGGCCTCGACACCCGGAAAGCCGTTCAGCGCCGCCACCGATCCAACCCACGGCACAGCCTCGCAGGCCCACACCGGTAGCGACCGATCCGCGCCGTGCGAGGCCCCGGCCAATCCAACGGCGTGAGGCATCGCCAGCAAGACCTCCCGAGGTCCCCCGCCAGATTCCGGGTGAAGTGCGACGCGCTGTCGCACAGGAATCCCCGCGCCAGATTCCGAGGGAAGTGCAGCAACACCCGCAACAGGTGCGCCAGGAACGCGTTGAAATGGCGCCGATGCAGCCAAGGCCAAGCCAAGACCGCAGCCGCCGCCAGTCCAAAGCGCAACCAACGCAGCGAACGCCACAGCGCAAACCAGATTTGCGCGATCACCCTGTGCACAAGGAAGGTGTGTTCAGGCAGGTGGAGCCTAGGCCTCGAGGCCTCGCTCTGCTGTTCGCAAACGCGGGCGACGTGCGCAAGGCTGTGCTGTATTCAGAAATTCTCGGCCCCCCAAAGTCGATGCGAGGATTGGAGGCGGATCCCTGGGAGACTACCGGACGCTGATTGCGCGAACCAAAAGAACGGTTTCAATCAATCGGGCGGACACCAGTGTCCGCCCGATCTTTTTTCAATCTAGTCCGTCTGCCTGAGCGCCGCCTTAATGCGGTCAATCTGGTGCAGATGGTAACAGTCGTGGGCGGCATACAGGCGCACGATATCTGCGACAGACTCGCGTCCGCGCTCGGAGTGCATACCCCAACGCTCTAGCGATTCCGGCGATTGGGATTCCAATAAACGCAAGTTGGCCTTTCGAAGCGCGTCAAATTGGTCCAAGGCGTCGTCCAAAACCGCGTCCGGATAGTGCAGATTCCGCGCCCAGAGATCCTGATCGTATGCCTGAATATCAGGATTGGGCTCCGCCAGGATCTTCCGGTAACGGAATGCCAAGGCAATCTCCGTATCGGCAAGATGTTGGACCACCTCGATAATCGACCACTTTCCCTCCCGCTCGGGCGTGCGCAATTGGTTGATGGTCAGGTTCGTGGTCGCGGCATCCAGCGCATCGTGAGTCTTGGCCATAACCGCCATTGGCTCGCGATCGCCAAGGTACGAAATCAAATCGTTTATGTAGTCCGGTGTGTTGCCTTTGGAAACATTCAGATCACCGCTCATCCCCGTACCCTCCTGCGGGTTCGGCGTAGCCTATGCCTTCTTGCCGCCCGATGTTCCTTCCACTGCGACACGTATGGTGACTTCGTCGCTGGCGCCGGGAATCAATTTGTCCATGCCGTATTCGGACCGCTTGATCTGAAATTCTGTAGTGAACCCAACGCGATCCTCGCCCTGATGCCCCTTGGCCGCGCCAATAAAGGCGACATCGATTACAATCTCCTTCGTCACGCCATGCAGGGTAAAGTCACCCGTCACGGAATAACCTTCGTCTTTTGCCTTTACAGACGTGCTCTTGAAAGACATCGTGGGAAACGTGTTCACGTCGAAAAAGTCTTCGTTCTTGAGGTGCGAGTCCCGAGCCTCGTTCGCTGTGTCCACACTGCCTGTCTGAACGGCTACGTCAATTTTGTCCAGCGACTTTGTGGCCGCATCAAATTCAAACGTGCCCTTGGAATCATTAAACCGGCCCACCGTTACGCCCACGCCCATATGGCCGACTTCAAATACAAAAGTCGAATGAACCGCATCAAGTTCATACTCCGCGGCCCGAGCCACGGAGAATCCAGCCACAATCGCAAATACCGCACAAAGACGCAATCCAACCTTCATCGCATAATCCTCCGGTTCAGTGCAGCTACAAATCATGTTCAAGGCGGTGACCACCGCCCGAAATCAGTCGTCAAACCGCTTCTGGATCGTTTGATAGGCGTCGATTCGCCGATCGCGGAAAAAAGGCCATATCCTTCGCACGGCTTCCGTGCGCGCCCTGTCTATTTCCACCATCAATGTTTGTTCCCTGTCCGGGGATGCCATCGCAAGGATCTCGCCTTGCGGCCCCGCAACAAAACTCGAACCCCAGAATTGAATCCCGTCAGTGGCGCCCGAGAAATCCAATTCGTGCCCCACACGGTTCACCGACAAGACCGGCATGCCGTTCGCCACCGCATGCGCGCGTTGCGAAAGGGTCCACGCTTCACGTTGCCGGTCTTTCTCATCCTGGGCGTCCGAAGGAGTCCATCCAATCGCCGTTGGATAAATCAACAACTCCGCGCCGCGCAACGCCATCGCCCGCGCGGCCTCGGGAAACCACTGGTCCCAACACACCAACACCCCCAGACGGCCCACAGATGTGTCAATCGGTTCGAATCCGAGATCGCCGGGCGTAAAATAGAATTTCTCATAAAAACCAGGATCGTCCGGAATGTGCATCTTCCGGTACTTCCCCGCCAGGGTCCCGTCCTTATCGAATACGACCGCGGTATTGTGATAAATGCCCGGCGCACGGCGTTCAAACAGCGAAGCGACAACCACCGCCGAAGCATCCTCGGCGGCACGGCTCAAGCGTTCGCATGAAGGGCCCGGTATCGGCTCCGCCCAGTCAAAGACGGACGTGTCCTCTGTTTGACAAAAATACGGGCCCGTATGAAGTTCCTGAAGCACTACGAGACGCGCGCCTTCAGCAGCCGCCTCAAGGATGCAACGGCAAGAAGCCTCAAGATTGGCCGCACGGTTCAGACCACAGGATTGTTGCACCAGCGCCACCTTCAACGGTGTGCTCATAATTCGACTCCCAAGGGAAACTGCATGGTCACGCAATGCAGCGAACCGTGTTCAAGTATCAGACTACTGCAATCCAACGGTACGATCTCACGGCCGGGAAACGCGCCTTCAAGCGCGCGAAGCGCGTCTTCATCCTGCTTCACCCCATAGACCGGTGCCAATACCGCGCCATTGATTACAAGAAAATTCGCATACGACGCCGGCACCCGTTGCCCATCTCCATCGTAACACGCATCCGGCCATGGCAACGGATGCAACACATAGGGCTCGCCGCCCCGCGTGCGAAATGATTGCAGTTCGCGTTCCATGGCCGACAACGCCTCGTAGTGTTCATCCCCGGCATCGTCACAACGCACATAGGTGATCGCGTCACGCGCACAGAACCGGGCCAGTACATCCACGTGACTGTCCGTGTCGTCACCCGCCAGATAACCATGTTCCAGCCATAACACCCGATCAACCCCCAACGATTCCTGGATGGCCGACTCAACGCCCGTCTTGTCCAAGTGCGGATTGCGGTGCCCATGCAACAGACAGGCAGAGGTTGTCAGCATCGTGCCCGCGCCGTCCACGTCGATGGATCCCCCTTCCAGGGTGAGTGGAACTGGGCGAAGCGGTGTGTGCCCAAAGGCACCCGCCATGTGCAGACGCTCTGTTAGAGCGTTGTCGCGTGCGCTGGCGTATTTCCCGCCCCAACCATCGAAAGTAAAGTCCAGAATAACGGGCGCACCGTCTTCAAGAATCGTGATACCGCCATGATCGCGGCTCCATGCATCGTCGTACTCCAATTCAAAAAGCCGCACAGCAGCCATGTTCACGCCGTGCATGGCTAACGCGTCGGCGGTCACGCGCCCGTTGCGGCATGCCATGATCAACGTCTCGCGTCGCGCAATCTCTCGAGCTATCGCCGCGAAACACCCCTCCACCCGGTCCATGCAGTTTTCCCAGAACGGCATGGTGCGGGGCCAGACCAACTGCGCGCCCGATTGCGGCTCCCATTCCGCGGGAAGTCGTCGTGAATTCATGCTTCGTTTCAGGCTTTCTTGATCCGGTTGCGCTTATAGTCCCATTCCATCATGCGACGGTCAAACCACGAATTATTGCCCATGCACACCGCCACCACGCCGTAAAGCCCCAGTTCTACAGGGCAATTCAACTCCGCGCCGTCGCGAATCGCGGCGTGATGGTTCTTGTGATGCGGCACCACATCCTCGCCGCCCGTTTTCACATGAGACTCGACAATCTCTCCACCCTCTTCAGAGAGGATGTCCCAACCCTTCCCCGTGAATTGAAGCGTGCCCTTCTTGCCTCGAATATAATGAGGATTGCTCCGCGCATTGGCCATGGTTCCAAGAATGTAGACCGACATCCCCGGCGTGATACCTTCCACAGCCGGATATTCAAGCAGCATTTCAAAATTGTCCGGAAGCTCTCGTCCATCGGGCCAGATCGTAATATCGCCCATGCCCACCGCGCGCCGGGGAAACGTCAGGCCACACGCCCGGATGATGCGCGTGATGCGATGGATGAACAGGTCCGTTGCAACTCCGCCCGAATAATCCCGGTAATTCCGCCATTCAAAATAGCGATGCGGGTCCCACGGCCGCTTCTTGGCGGGATACAACCACGTCTCCCAATCCAAATCGGCAGGCTTGGGCATGTCCGATTTCACCCCCGTGCGCCAAGGCCCCTCATTATCCGCGTAATTGCGCACGTAATCGATTTGCGCCTGCACAACGGGGCCGATCTTGCCCGCCTTGATCGCCGCGTATGCGCTGGAATAGCTGTCGTCGGCCATGGCCTGCACGCCTACCTGCACCTTCAGGCCAGTCTCTTTCGTGCGTTCCACCACCTGAAGCGCTTCCTGTTCCGTGTGCGTCATGGGCTTTTCGACATATATATGCTTGCCCGCGTCCAAGGCGTCGAGGGTCAGGTACTTGTGGGAATGTTCGGGCGTGGCGATTACGACATAGTCAATGTCTTTGTCATCCAATACAGCCTCATACGCCGTCGTGACCGTGGCCTGGCCGCCCTGATCCGCGACACGCCCCTGAAACTGTTTGGCACGCGTTTCATAGATGTCGCAGACCGTCGAAATTGTCACATTCTCCTCGTCGCGCATCGCAAGCAACGCACCCAAATGTGCACCCGCCATACCCCCGCATCCGATAAAACCAACATTCAACCGGCTGTTGGCGCCCGAAATTTGTCCGTAGCTTCGCGCACTGAAACCCAGTGGAGTCAACATTGCCGCGCCTGCGGCCTTCAGAAATGTCCGGCGCTTCATATGTCCCGATTTCATTGTCGTACTCCCTTGCCGTAGTAGTGGTCCGCCCCCAATCCGGAAAGTATACCAACTGCTGTCACGGACCTGCCACGCAACACGGCAAAATCCACCAGTGAGCGGCCTGGCGCATTTCGTAGTATACTTAATCCGGTCACCAATCCTGCAGGAAACCGGCGAGGGCGAGTCGTGTACCGAGGATTTTGGAACTGGTTCATCCCAAAGCAAATGAAGCGCGACGCAGAAGAATATGCGCGCGCGCGGCTTATCCTGTGGTCCTCAGTCGTTTTCCTGGTCCCGATCGCCGTGTATTCGCCAATCTATTTGATGTTTGAACATCCATACGGGGCGTGGGTCATTCTCAGCATGACACCCGCCCCCGTGCTCGTGCCGCTCGCCCTGCGGTTCTCAACCTCAACCCGAATACCGGCCCGCGTCATGTGCGCCAGCATTCTCTATTGTGAAATCCTCCTTACTTACTCGGGCGGCGGCCTGGAAGCGCCCAATCTTCCGTGGTTCGTTGTGGTGCCCATGTGTGCCGCCGTAGTGTCCGGCATTGCTTCGGCCGCACTCTGGGCATTACTGACCGTCGCCGCCGTTGCCGCGCTATACATTCTCGGGGTGAATGGACAGTTGCCCGTGCCGCCGGCCCATTTCGACAATCATCCCGGCCTCATGGCCTTGATGAGCATTACCGGTGTCATATTCATAGTCGCCGTGTTGTGCGGAGTATTTGAGCGGAATCGTATGCGGTCGTTCCGGATATTGACCGATCGAACCCGTGAACTCACGCAATTGAACAATTTGCTGTCGAGCGAAATCTCCGAAAGGAGGCGATTCGAAAGAGAGCTAAGACAGGCAAAGGAAACCGCCGAGAAAGCGACCGCCGCGAAAAGTCTCTTCCTGGCAAACGTTAGCCACGAAGTGCGCACGCCGCTGAACGGGCTCGTCGGCATGACTCAAATGCTTGGCGAAAGTCCACTCACCAGCGAACAAAGAGATTGTGTCGACGTTATCAATCGATCCGCACAGTCGCTGCTCCGGATTATCAACGACATTCTGGATATCACCAAGATCGAAGCCGGCAAAATCGAACTCGAGTCCATACCGCTGAACCTGCGCGATCTCGTCGAAGAAACCGCCGAATTGGTCGCGCTCCGTGCGGAAACCAAGGGACTCTCCCTTTCAGTTTACTTCGATCCCGCTGCCCCCGAAGCAGTCGTGGGAGACCCGCTGCGGCTGCGTCAAATCGTCACCAACCTCGCCGACAACGCCGTGAAGTTCGCGCACGAGGGACATGTCCGGATTTTCGTGCGGCCAGACGGCGTCCACGACGGTCTGGTGACGTACCAGATTGCCGTAGCTGATACCGGCATTGGCTTGACGGACGATCAGATGAATCTGCTGTTTCGAGAATTTACCCAAGCCGATGCCTCTACCACGCGACGCTTCGGCGGAACCGGACTGGGACTCGCCATCGTAAAAGGTCTCGCTGAACAAATGGGCGGTGAAGTCGGCGTCAACAGCACACACGGCGTCGGCTCCACCTTTTGGGTGCGCGTCACCTTGCCCCTCCAGTCGTCCGCCGCCATCCGCTCCCGCATCTCACGCCTCCCCGATGCCCCGCGCATACTCGTTTTGGACGGCGATCCCGTTCAGGCGGACGTGGTCATGCGTTATCTCAAACACTGGGGACTACTCTACGATACCGTCGGATACGGATACGGACGGCCTCCAGACTTGAACGCATTGGGGGACGATCCCGCGCGCCGGTGGCGAATCGGCATCGTCGTCGAACCCGTTCGTTTGGACCCAATCACTGCAATTGCCCTACCGCCGCCCGCTCAGCGGTTGCTTACCGGAGTGCATTTGCTCTATATCGTACCCAAAGGCCGTCACGGACAAGTGGCCGACCTGGCACGGCTCCACAACGGAATTTGCCTTACCGCGCCGGTACGGTACGCCCAATTGAAAAGTGCGCTCATCCGTATACTGCGAGGCCTCGATACAACCGACACATCGCTCGTCCACCTGCCCACGCACGAATCGCCTTTGTTTACCGGCATGAAAGTGCTGGTGGTCGAAGACAACGAAGTCAACCAGCACGTCGCCCGGCGAATCCTGGAAAAAATGGGCTGCGATATTACCGTGGTCGAAAATGGAAAAGCCGCCGTCGAAGCCATCCAGTCCCTTGAAATGGACGCCGTCTTCATGGATTGCCAAATGCCGGTGATGGACGGCTATCAAGCCGCAGCCGCGATTCGCGGCTTGACACAGGACAAACGTTCCATTCCCATCATCGCCATGACCGCACACGCCCAAAAAGAGGACGAGATTCGCTGCAGGGAAGCCGGAATGGACGGCTATGTGACCAAACCCATTACGCGAGAATCCATGCGAAACGCCTTGCTGATGCACGTCGCGCCAAGTTGGTCCATTTGAGATGCACTAGGCATTAGTCCTGCCGGTTGCGTTCCAAAAGCCGTCTGCACCACAATGAAGGAATGGTTACAACGAGGCTGCGCTCCATATGAGTTCTCTTGCATTTCGCCTTGCCTGCACCGTAACGGCGGCGCTACTCCTGTGTGTGGGATGTACCGTAGACGTCATTTCGGAAACCACCACGCCGATTCTCGCCTATGAAATCGTTAAAACATATCCCCACGATCGCGGCGCCTTTACACAAGGGCTCGATTATGTCGACGGATTCTTCTATGAGGGAACTGGCATCTACGGTCATTCCACGCTGCGAAAAGTAGACCCCGCCACCGGCACCTCCACACAACGCATCAACTTGCCGTCACATCATTTCGGCGAAGGCATCGTAGTCGCCGGAGACCGCATCATACAGCTCACCTGGCAAACCGAAGCCGGCTTCGTATACGACAAAGACTCCTTCGCGCTTGAAAACACTTTTTCGTACAAGCACGAAGGATGGGGAATCACATTCGATGGCACACACCTCATCGTCAGCGATGGCTCATGGCGGTTGCGCTTCTGGGACCCACAGACCTTTGAGGAAACGGCCGTCATCGAGGTAAAAGACGGAAACCGTCCAATCCAGAATCTGAACGAATTGGAGTACGTGAACGGTTCCGTATTCGCCAACGTCTGGAAGACCGACGCCATCTGCCGAATCGATCCAAAGACAGGCCAGGTAACCGGATGGATCGATCTCAAAGGCATCTTGACCCAAGACGATCTCGCTCAACCCGTCGATGTCTTGAACGGCATTGCATACAACGACAGCGCCGATACCTTCTTCATCACCGGAAAGCTGTGGCCCAAAGTGTTTGAGATTCGCCTTGCACCGGAATCATGACGATTCAATGCGCTCAAATCCCTCGCAGTCACTCACGGGCAGCCGCGGATACTTCGGAAAACGGGAATCCACGTCCGACAGGCCGCAACGCCAGTAGTCATTGCCGCCGTGCGGATGCCGGATTCGACGCGCGTGGCGGCAACTCAAACATAGCCCAACCGCCGCGTCCGAAATCCCACACGCCCGCTCGTCAGCCATGATGCGGTCTACCAGCGCCCACTGGCGCCGCCTCCCGATGACCGGCCACCGCCAAAACCTCCACCATGGGATCCGCCGCTGGATCCCCCGCCCCCACGAAACCCTCCGCCAATGCCCCCATGGCCAACGTGCGATTCCTGCGACGGTAACTGCGGCATGACGATGGTTCGCTCGTCATGGTACGAGCAATGCTCGCAATCCTGCGTCACCACCTTTGTACCCGTGGAATGACGCGTTGGATGAGAAAGAATACGTTGCTCCTGCTTCAACGTACGGTAAGAACACTGGGGACACGCACCATACGAAGAGAAGAAGCGGCGCCGCTTGGCCATGGTCTCGTAACCGCATTGAGGGCAGCGGAAAAACTGGTAATCAACCGTGTTTAAGCGCTCTTCCAACTGCTGGCCGTCGTCCAGACGCTCGTGATCCGTGCCGGGATCAAGCAAGACCAGATCGCGTTTGCAGTGGGGACACCGGTTCGAACGCACGAGGAATAAGCCCACAAGCGCTGCGCCCGATCCACCCACTAGCAGGGTCAGCACGGCGGTGAGGCCCCAATCCGAGTCACTGGGGCGATGAGTGCGAACTCGCTGTCGGGAGGCGATCGACGACTCCTCGCGCGATGTCCTGGGTACGGCAACCGGCGCTTCCAAGACCGGAACTGACGGATCCGTGGCTTCGACTTCCAATACCGGGCTTTCGGCTGGAGCGGCGGGGGAGTCCTGCGTGGCCGCCGTTCCCTCCGTCTCCAACGCTCCGCAAAGGGCCAGTGTGCCTTCCAGAATACCGGTGCTGTAATCGCCTCGCTTGAACGCCGGGATGATCTCGCGGTCGATGATGCCCTGCATCAAACGGTCAAGCCGGTTCCCATAACCCGATCCCACCTCGATCCGGACCGCCCGATCGTCCACGGAGACCAGCAACATCACACCGTCATTGCGCTCAGCACGGCCTACCCCCCACGCATTGAAAAGCTTCGTGGCAAACGGTTCAATGGCCGGATCGCCGGTGCCGTAGCCGCCAATAGACTGGATAGTGACCACAACAGCCTGAATGCCCGTGGATTCACGTAATTGCCCGGCCAAGTCTCGAATCTGCTCGGCGTGCTCGGACCGGATAATGCCCGCAAAGTCGTTCAAGCGGGAATCGTGAAAAGCAGGATATTCGCCCGAATGGGCCAACGTAGCCGTAAAAGTCGACAACAGCGCGAAAAGCGTTCCAAGTACGCGAACCTGCATTGACAGTTCCTCCCCGGAAGCCAGCCCGGTCTTCCACTAACGCGGAGGATATGCGCATTGTGTGTACGGCCGGCTACAGGTGCTAAGAGTACCCGCACACGCGCGAGGATTCCAGGTTCGCCAGGATCCTGCAATGCCTCCTCAGTCACTGCGGCAGCGAAACTGTGCCATTCCCTACAAGGCGGGTCGCGAAAAAGGCCTCGTGAATCGCTTCCCCGCAACGAATAAAACGCTTTTGGAGATTATCGATATAGTCATGAAGGCCCTGTGCGATGATCTCGTTCGCTTGGGCATACGCCAAATCGGCGCACAACTTGCCACACTCTCGCTCCACCGTATTCGTAAATGCGCCTTTCGGCGTGCCCGTCACACAATGCACCGAATCAAGCACACGATCCGTGCAATACCGCACGGCGCGCGGAAACTGGCTATCGAGAAGCAAAAAGCCAACGACTTTTTCATAGCTCATCGATCCCTGTTGCCTGCGGTAAGCTTGAAGCGCGCTGGCGGACTGAAGCAACGCCAGCCACTGAATGCTGTCCATCGGACCTCCCACATCCTTCGGATTGGGCAACAAGTAAAAGAACTTCACATCCAGAATGCGCGAAGTCTGATCGGCGCGTTCCAACATCCGCCCAAGCCGGCAGAAGTGCCAGCCTTCGTCGTGAGTCATCGTCGTCAACGCAAGCCCGACAAACTCGTTGCTCCGCTTGCGGATTCCGGTCAAAAACTCGTTCAAGTCCGCATTCGGCCTCGAAGACACCGCTGCATCGCGCACCATGTAGTAAAAAGTGTTGACCTGTTCCCACATCTCCTCAGGAATGATCTCGCGAATGGATCGCGCATTCTCGCGGGCCGCTTCCAGGCAGGATATAATCGAGTTCGGATACTCGCTGTCCGAGACCATGAACTGAATCACATTCTCTTTGGTCGCATTGCCGTACTTGGCCTCAAACAGCGCCGTATCCGCTGTAATGTTGACCAACGGCTGCCACTGCTCCTGCGCGGTGCGCTGATCGCCCAGCGACAAGTGCCAGTTCACATGGAGAATGCGGGCCACATTTTCGGCACGTTCTATGTAGCGGCACAACCAATAAATCGAATTCGCGACACGGCTAAGCATGCGTTACTTCCCGTTGTGATGGCCGTTCGGGCCGCTTTCTTCCAACACCCACGTGTCTTTGCTGCCGCCGCCTTGCGACGAATTCACCACCAAAGATCCCTTGCGCAACGCGACTCGCGTCAAACCGCCCGGTAACACATAAATCGACTTGCCATACAAAATGTACGGGCGCAAATCCACGTGCCGGCCTTCGCACGATTCGTCGACGAGCACCGGCACGCGCGACAATCCCAGCGTCGGCTGTGCAATGTAGTTCCTAGGATCCTTCTGCACCGCAACCCGGAACACTTCCACATCCGCTTTGGACGCATGAGGTCCCACCAGCATGCCGTAACCGCCCGATTCGTTGGCGGCCTTCACGACAAGCTGCTCCATGTTTTCAAGGACATACGCCAAGTCCTTGTCCTCCCAGCAGACATACGTGGGAACGTTCGGAATGATGGCGTCCTGATCGAGATAATACTTAATCATTTTCGGCACATAGGCGTAAACGACCTTGTCGTCCGCAATGCCCGTGCCCGGCGCGTTCGCCAACGCCACGCGGCCCGCTTTGTACACGTCCATCAGACCCGGCACACCGAGCATACTGTCCGCGCGAAACGCCTTCGGATCGATAAAATCATCGTCGATCCGACGATAGATTACGTCGACCCGTTCAAAACCGCGGATCGTCCGCATCAACACTTGGTTGTTCGAAACCACCAAATCGCTGCCTTCGACAAGCGGCACCCCCATTTGTTGCGCAAGAAACGAATGTTCAAAATACGCCGAGTTAAATGCACCCGGAGTCAGCACGCACACCCGAGGTTGATCTACCCCCGATGGCGCCAGATCCTGCAAGGTATGCAGCAAATGATTCGGATAGTCATCGACTGGACGAATGCCCCACATCTCGAACAATTCCGGAAAGGCATGCTTCATGACATCCCGGTTTTCGAGAACATACGACACCCCCGAAGGACAACGAAGATTGTCTTCCAACACATAGATCTGACCGTCCCTGTCCCGGACCAGATCAGTGCCCACCACATGACTCCAGATGCCGCGCGGTGGCGTTAAGCCAACACATTGCTCGCGAAAACACTTCGAGGACTTGATAACAAATTCGGGGATGACCCCATCCTTCAATATCTTCTGGTCGTGGTAGATGTCGTGAATAAACAAATTCAAGACTTCTATGCGCTGCTTCAGTCCCTTCTCAATCCAGGCCCACTCCGAAGCCGTGATAATCCGCGGAATTAAGTCGAACGGAAAGATGCGCTCCTCCCGGCGTTCATCCCCGTACACATTGAACGTAATGCCCAATCGGAACATCAGCGCCTCGGCATCCTTCTGACGGCGCAATACTTCTTCCGGGCCAAATTCCGCCATCTTCTGAAACAGCGCTTCCATGCCCTGTCGCGGCAATCCCGGCCCTTCGACCAATTCGTCGTAGAAACCGTCCATCCGGTATTCGTTGAGATTCATGGAACCCTCCAGCCGCCTCGACCGACTATACTCCCTACCATCTCGTAGGTTCCTGGATGCGAATCCTACGCGGAGGTAGAGATGGTTACAGCAAAAGCGCCCTCTTGGTGGCCTTAAACCGCATACTTGCACCCGTTTGCCTGAATATCAGGAAAACTACCCCTTGTTTCCGCAATCCCTGTGCCACTACCAATTCGAAGAATGCATCGAGTTCGGACCCAACACACGGCATTTCGTAAGGTCTGACAAGCAAAGGGACTCAACCCATAATGCCAGGGTGTGCCACATGTCAAGCCACGGCAAGTAGTCAACGCCATACAAGCAAGCCAGGCCCCTGGACACCCTCACTAAGGTAAACGGCAGGAAAGTGAGATTCATTCGCGATGATTCCGCTATGATTTGGCCGCACCCGCAATACGCTGGCATCGGCCTTGCTTCGATTCTGCTCCGAATGTACGCGGGCTACGCCTTGTCGAATGGATTGAACATGCGATACGACCGGACTCCGGGCAAACCATGAATCGACTTTTTCACCGCCGCGAGGAAGACGCGTCGGCCAGCGCTCACGACTCAGCGATGGCCTACGGAGAACATTTGGATTCGACCGGCGCTATTCGTCCTGCGTGGAGGCCGCTGATTGAGGCATTCGAAACACTCGAAATGGCCGAACTCACGCGCCGTCGCGAACAGGCCCTGCAACTGGTTCACGACAACGGCGTCACCTACAACGTCTACGGCGACCCCCAAGGAATGGATCGCCCATGGGCGCTCGACCTCATCCCCTTTGTGCTATCGCCGGAAGACTGGGAGACCATTCGATCGGGGTTGATTCAGCGCATGCGCGTTTTCTCACTGGCGCTCGCCGATCTCTACGGGCCCCAAAGGCTGTTAAAGGATCGAGTGATTCCGCCGGAAGTCCTCTACGCAAATCCAAAGTTCCTGAGGCCATGCAGTGGAATCCGGCCTTTTCAATCCAATCACTTGACGCTGTTCTCTTCGGATATCGCACGCGCGCCATCGGGCGGATGGATGGCAATGTCCGATATGACCAGGACGCCGTCCGGCATGGGGTATGCCCTGGAAAACCGCATCATCACATCCCGCATTTTCCCCAACCTCATTCAGGATTGCCAGGTGCATCGGCTCGCCCCCTTTTTCGAACGCCTGCGCGAAACGCTCTACCGCATGTCACCGCGCTTCCCAGACAAATCGCATGTCGTGCTCCTCACGCCCGGGCCATACAACGAGACCTACTTTGAGCACGTATACCTCGCGCGATACCTCGGCTTCACCCTCGTGGAAGGCGAAGACCTCTCCATGCGAAACGAACACGTATACCTGAAAACACTCAAAGGACTTCGCCCCGTCGATGTCTTGTTTCGCAGGCTCGACGATGACTACTGCGACCCATTGGAACTCAAAACTGATTCAACGCTCGGGATTGTCGGCCTGGTGCAAGTGTTGCTCGGAGCAAACGTGGCCGTGTGCAATGCGCTCGGCAGTGGCTTGCTGGAGACTCCCGCATTCAGGCCCTACCTCGAAGACATGTGCCGGTTCTTCCTCGGAGAAGATCTGTTGCATTCGTCTCTGCCCACGTGGTGGTGCGGCAACCGTGAACAGCGCCGGTACGTGGAGGAAAATCTCGAAAGTCTCCTGATCGGGCCTGCATTCAACGCCGATGCGCGTTTCTTCGTGTCCCCCGCGGAACTCGATCGCGCGGCACGCGCCGAATTGCTGAGCGCAATTCAGGCCCGCCCGCATGAATACGTGGCGCAACGGGAACCCTCGCTGTCCACGGCCCCCGTCTGGATGGACGGCGCCGTGAAGATGCAACACGTCTCGCTTCGCTGTTTCGCCCTGCGCGATACCGCCCACGACTTTCACGTCATGCCCGGCGGACTCACCCGGTGCAGCGCGCGAGACGGATTGACTCGAATCTCCATGCAGGAAGGAAGCGGAAGTAAAGACACCTGGATCCTGTCACCCGCCCCCGTCGTTATGTACTCGTTGCTGCCCGGCTCGGACGAACTCGTGCCCTTGCAGCGTTCCTCCGACAACTTGCCGAGTCGTGTCGCCGACAACCTGTTCTGGCTGGGCCGATATTGTGAGCGCGCGGAAGGTTCCGTGCGTACCCTCAGATACCTCGTCACCCGGTGCACCGACGAAAGCGGTCTGACCAACCCCCCGGAACTCGCAGCCCTCGCGCGCACCGTGCGGTTTCTCTGGCCCGATGCGCAACGGTTCCAGGAATTGGCCATGCAACGCCAGAACCAGTCCCTGGATGCAACCATGGATACCGCGCGTAACACAGGCGAATCCCCGGTGGAGGAAGCCGAGATCCGCGCGCTGTCCGTTTACGTGCTGACTGCGATCTACGAACCCCAACTCGCCAGCAGTGTGCGCACGACACTGGACGCCGTACAACGCGTGGCGTGGGTGGTGCGCGACCGCTTCTCACACGACAGTTGGCGCATCCTTCGCGGACTGGCCGGCAATTTCGCCGCCGTCGACCTCAACGGATCGCAACCGGCAATGCCGGATGCCCTGCTCGCACTCAACGATCTGATCACCGGTCTGGCCGCCTTCAGCGGACTCACCATGGAGAACATGACCCGCGAACCCGGATGGATTTTTCTGGATCTCGGACGGCGCCTGGAACGCGCGCTGCACACCGCACACCTCATCAATTCCACGCTCAGCACGCCCATCCAACCGGAAGAGCCCATTCTCCAAGCCGTGCTCGCGATTTGCGACAGCCCCATGACCTACCGGGCACGCTACGCCAATTGGGTTCAACCCCATGCCGTGCTCGATTTGCTCCTGTGCGACGAAGCCAATCCGCGCTCTGTCGCCTTCCAGCTCGACGCCATAACCGAACACCTGCACCTCCTGCCCGGATGGCAACCCGATTCCGAAACGCCGGAAGAAACCGTCGTCCGCGAATTACAGCACGCCATTCGCGGCATCGATGTAACCCAAGCCATCCACCTGGACTCCTACCAGGTGCGCGATTCGCTCATGACCCTGCTCAACCGGATCGTCGTCGAACTGCCCAACGTCTCGACCCTCCTGGCCAGGCGCTACTTCAGCCACACCGCCGCGGCGCGGCAACTCGACGCAAAGGTGCTGCTCGACGAATGAACATCCACTACGAAGTCAGGCATCGAACCACCTACACCTATTCCGACACCGCCGGAATCTCGTACAACCGCGCGCACCTGCAACCCCGCAACGGCCCAAGACAGTCGCTCTCCAGTTTCCTCATCGAAACCGCGCCACAACCACCCGGACCCTTTCGCACGCGCATCGACTACTTCGGCAATCCAATGCATTACTTCACCATCGAAGAACCGCACGCCGCACTCGATGTCCACGTGTTCTCCAAAGTCATCCTCACGCCCGCCGAATACATCGAACCCGATGCCACTACACCGTGGGAAGAAGTCGCCCGTGCCGTGCGCGAAGTGCGAGATGCTGCCTGCCTCGATGCCGTGCAATACGTCTATCCATCCACCTACATTCCAATACTCCCGCATGCCGCCCAATGGGTCGCGGACTGTTTCACGTCAAGCCGCCCCATACTCGCCGCCGCGCTCGATCTGACCGCGCGTATACATCGCGAATTCGAATACGACCCTACCGCAACCACGTTGGCAACGCCCATCGACACCGTATACGCCAACAAACGCGGCGTCTGCCAGGATTTCGCTCAATTCCAAATCGCATGCCTGCGCGCCCTCGGCATTCCCGCCCGCTACGTCAGCGGCTACATCCGCCCACTCAGCACCGAAGGACACACCCTCGCGGGCGCCCAAGCCACACACGCATGGCTTGCCGTATACACTCACAGCCACGGCTGGGTCGACCTCGACCCCACCAACAACGTCATCCCATGCAACGACCACATCACCCTCGCCTGGGGCCGCGACTACGACGAAGTCAGCCCCCTCCGCGGCGTCATGCTCGGCGGCGGCCAGCAATCCCTCACTGTCGACGTCCAGGTCCGCCAAGTGTAACGAGGCCACCCGCCCACACATACATCCACAATTCCAATGGCGCCCCAAGGCCATCAAAATCCGGGGGGCGGGTCGCGTCTCCCGCCCCCCGGTCATTACGCATGGCAGAGGCTCACTGCTCGTCCGCGGAAGGACCATACATGGCCGGCACGGGGACATCTTTCATGCGCAAATACACACCCAACTGCGCCCGGTGATGCACCGAATGATTCAAAATCATTCCCCGAAGCACCGCCACTCGCGGCATCTCGAACATCGTCGCGCCGTTCGCAATCAACTTCCAGTTCGCCAACAGGACCTCGTTCGACGCCCCCTGCATGCATCCCAGCGCCTCCTTCAGGCACCCGTCAAAATGCGACAACAAATCCTGCGTCGAACCCGCCACAAACGGCTTGTACGAAGCCATGTCAAACACCAACTCCTCCTGCTCGATCGTCACCTTTACCCACGAAGGAATGTCCGCGAGGTGCGACGCCAACTGCCCCATCGAAAACGACTTCGCATGCGGCTTCCACGTCGCATGCTCCATCGGCACCCGCTCCAGCACCCGTCGCGTAATCCCCGCCTCATGCTGCAACTCCTGAATCATCCCATCCACAATCCGCATCTCGACAAACCTCCCAAGTTGAGATTAACTCAAATATAACTGAAACTAATTTCAGGTATATTCAACCACGTTTCGAATCTCTTGTCAAGCCATAGATTCGCCAACCCCACAATCGCCCTTGGCACGCCCGCCGAAACCAGCGTGGCGGCGTTCGGCCCGGTGGATATTCGAATTCGCGGGGGAGTAGCCGCGTGGATCGCACTAGCGCGGATGGCTGGAGGCGCCATGGCCCTCGCGATTTACACGGAGGAACCGCGACGGTTCAACCAATCGTTAATTGGCGTCATACCGCTTCGTGCAGCGCCGTAACCGCCAACGTGTAGAACACATTGTGCACCAGCCACGGCTCGTTGGTGCGGTAGGATGGGTAGGGGCGGCTGCCGCCGGTGGAGAGGTCCAGCCCCGGACGATCCGTCCCTGTGATGTCGCGCACAAATCCGTTGGGAATCGCCCCAGGCACAGCGCCGTCTTCGTGGCCAGGTATCGTCACATACCGGTGATGATAGCGGGGGAGATTGACGGTCCCTTCGCCTTCCATCATGCACACGTCATACGGATTTCGTCCCAGTATGAAGTCAAGTTGATCGACGCCGTAACGCAACAGCCGCTCATCGCCAATCACGCGATACACCATGAACGCGGACCACGCCCGGCACGCAATCATGTAATTGCACCCCAGCACGCTGGACGGGTCGAAGTAGTAGCCGTCCGGCCCCAGTTTCTGCCGGATCAAGCCGATCGGGTTCTTCGCCTCTTCGACAAACTTCGGCGCATGTTCGATAAGTCTCGTTTGGATTGCCTTCGTGACCGCCTCGTCCGGTAACGCGAGTGCAAAATACGCCAACGCCGCCGCGGGCACATCCCCCGATTCCGAATAGCCTCCCGCAAGTTGCCCTCCCGGCTGGCCGGTCTTAAGGATCGCCTCTACGTTACGCCGCGCGTAGTCCAAGAGCGCACCGTCCTTCGTCGCCCGGTACAGATCCACCGTGCTGATGAGCAACAGCGGATTAGGAACAGCAGTACCGCCTGCCGTGGCGTGATCCCACAACCGCCGCGCGCGGTCGAGGTAATCGCTTTCCACACCCTTCGCCTTGAGGACACCGTGCAACCGCGCCCAAGCGCCTATCGCGAGCGGGGAATTGCCCGGTCCCTCAACCACGATCGGATCGTCCGGTGTCCCCGGCGTGTTGTCCGTCGTATTTTCCGGCGGACACCAATTCATCCATGTCGCGCGATCAGGCCCTTGCTCAATGTGATTGAGAATGCCGCCGGTATCGGCAATCTGCACTTTGGCCAGATACTTCGCGCCCCACCATGCCTCGTCCACGACGTCGCAAATACCATCGCCATCGCGGTCACTTTCCGCGAACAAGCCAGGGTCGGCTTCATACGCCGTCATCAGCGCATACGCGACACCCCCGTCTCCATACTCCCAGTTGAGCTTGTTATAGTCGCCCGCGCTGTGCCAGCCGCCTGTCAAGTCCTTGTGTTCGCCCGACGGCAATTTCGCGTCGTCCAAGTGACACGCGCCATGCCAACCCGGAATCGCCATGCCGCAGCGTTGGATGTAGAAAAACTCCGCGTTGGCCGACGCAGTCTCCCGAAACAACACATCCTCGCCAATCCGAAATTCGTGCGACTCTGCCTCCAATTCGCCGGCTTTTGCCTTCACGCGATAAAGACCCTCGGCTTCCTGATTTGAAAAATCGACGTGCCAGAAATGCCAACCCCAATCCTGTTCGCCAGCGCCAATCATCCGGCCCGCATAGGTCAACGGCACCTCGGCCACTGTTTCGCCACCGCCCCCAACAAGTTGCGCCCGCGCCGATTCGCCCTCACCCGGTTTGAAGTTGGTCTGCACAATGGCCCTCTTCGGCCCTTGTGCGTCATAGCCCACCTGATTCACCGTTACCCGCACAAACGGCCGATCAGTGATGTCCATGGCCGCCTCGTCAAACCATGCGCGGGCCGCCACACCCGGCGTCTCCGGCAGCACCACCAACTCGATCCGCGCGGAATGCGCCCCCTCCGGTGCCATGAACGGCCCCGCCGACAGCCGCGTCTTTTCCTCACAGGCCTCCGCCTCACCCAAGTCGGTCCGAATTGGATTCTCCGCCGCTCCCACCCAAACAAGGCCAATCTGCACCCGAACCCCCGGTTCAGTCCTTGCATCCGCGGCTACCGCGATGGATTCCGTCCACTCGCCAATCGGGTAATGAATCGACGTAAACGCATACCAGTCTCCCGTCACCGTCAGTCCAAGCGAAGCCGTCCCGCCAAGAGGATTCGCCGCGTCCGGCGCGAAAGACCCACCCTTGGTCCCCTGTAGCATGTCCTCCGTCTTTTCCGCGTTCCAATACGGCATCCTGCCTTTGGAGTCCAGCGGCGACTCGAACCCCGCGTTTACTACATACGGCGACGACACGATGCGTTCGGCGGCGTTGGCTGCGGCCCAAGGCAAAGAGAAGGAACACCCCAGCAAACAAAGCATATGTTTCATGGTTTGAAATCTCCCGCTTCGCCGAATCCCGGATGGGCGGACGCGGCATTATGACATACCCGTCCGGCACGGCCGTTACGGAGAGAATTCCATTGCGCACCGGAGTGAGGCATAGTAACTTGGCTGCTCTGGTACGCAAATCGGCGTGAACGTGGACCAGCCGCCTCAAACACGCACCCCCCACACTCGTCGCTTCCCCTCAAATCCATCCCATCTGCGCCCATCGGCGCTCATCTGCGGACGAAAATGGTCTTCATTCCCGCACCTCCGCCCAATCCCTGTTCAGCACCGGCTTCTGCCAAACCGCCGACATCGACGACATCCGCTTCACCGGCTCCAACCTCAAAACCACGACATCTTTCACCTACAACAACGCCAACGAACTTACTTCCATTGCCAAATATGAATGGACAACTCCCTGTGGGAAACCCCAACACATAAGGTGGCGCGACTCAGTCCAAAAGACTTCTTGACACCCCGCCCCATCCATACTGCAACCGTACTAGTTACTTAGGTTAAAGTCATGTGCGAATTCGTTTGCGCGTCTTGGGCGCAGACCCACGGCAACAAGTACGGGGGAAATCAAGGACAGACAGAAGATTTCTTTCCATGGGCAATGGAGGATGCGGATTCCAATGACGGTACAGTGACCGTATTGGCCTGACACCCACTCCCTTGGGCGGGTTAGTTTATGCCGTCTTGGATCGGACAGCGACTCAGACCTTGTCACGGCGCTCGGGTGGCTCGCCAGCAGTGCCTTATCCTCCGCGAAGGCAAGAAGAACTGTATCTTGACGACCACATTGACGGACACAAGGACACAAACCTTCCATTTATGCTTGACTTTTTCTCATCATGGATGTCCTTGTTTTTTTGATAAAGCTCCGGTACGTCACTGATGTTTGATTCGCCTCGGCGGAAGCTGCGGTCGCTTCTCTGGCGGAATCGTATCAAAGGCGCACGGTGAGTGTTTCCAAAGCCACTATTCGCTTATCGGTTCGACCGCGGTATCGATTTTCAGGTCTGACAATAGTATGCCTTCAGCGCGCTGTAGGTCCGCTATGGCGGCAAGAAGCTGCGTTTCCGCAAGAGCGAGGCGCGTCTCCTCAATAATGAGATCGTCCTGCACCTGGATTAGATGAAACGCCGTCGAATCACCAAACAGGAACCGCTCTTGCTCCGCCTTGAAACGGGCTTGCTCGAGCGTGACGGTCTTGCGGGCGTTTTCGACGAGTACCCCACTCTTGGCCGTTTGCCGGCTCGCTCTCCGCACGTCCTCGTCGATGAGCGTTCGAATCTCATCGCGCTCCAGTTGGATCTGGTCAAATTGGCGCTCGGCAATCCGGTATTCCGCCCGCGCGCGCCGGTTTCCAATCGGGACGGACGCTTTGAGTCCCACGCTCCAAGAATCGGAATTGGCCGACGAATCCCCGATTAGCAGCCCGTTGAAATCGTTTTCCGAATCTATTTGGACATATCGTCCGGTAAGATCCACTAGTGGGTAGCGGGCATTCCGGCGTTGACGCAATGTCAATTCAGCTATCGCCTGCTGGGCGTCTTTTACGTGAAGCTCGGGGCGCCGCTCTAAAGCCCCGCGCACTCGTTGGTCGACTGGCTCCCCGTCATTCAAGCCGTCCATATCCAATTCGGGTGTCTTCGACGTAGCAAGAATGATGGCACTCGAGAGCAGATCGCCATCCCTAAGATTCAATATTTGCTTAAGCCTGTCGCTGGCGAGCCCCACGTCCGCGTAGGCGTTGATCAAATCGTTCTGCCTTCGGGCAACCGCAGACTGTGCCGTTAGAACATCGAGTTCGCTGCTCGCCCCTAGTTCGTTCCGCTCCTGTGTCTCGTTTAGGAGTTGCTCGGCGGTGCGGACGGCTGATTCCTTTACCCGTAACGCTGCGTATGCGCCCACGAGTTGCCAGTATGTTTGGATTGCATCCGCGACCGTGTTTTGCTGTAACAGATGTAATTCCGCTTCGCTTATTGCAAGACCAGCCTCCGCTTTCCCGATCTCCGCGCGGTTGACCCGAATTCCCGCACCGCGCAGCAACGGCTGAGTAATGGCCAGCGCAATGCCATCTTCCTCTGTCGTGTTGTCGCCGCCTGTGACGTTCACAACTTGGTCAGAATCTGACCGTTTGAGACTCAAATCGTAGGTAAACCCTGTAGGGAGTTTGCCGCCCATTCCGGTCTCGATTGTCCAAGTGGAGACTTCCGTGCTGCTTCGCTCTGGGGGACTTGCCTGTTGCGCCATCTCGAAAAGGCTGAGGCGCTGCAACCCCACGGACTTGGTTGCAGTGGACTCCACGCTCGCACGAACCCCAGGATCGAATTCGCTTTTTGCAGCTACAATTCTGTCCGACGCGATATCCGGAGTAATTGACGCGACCAAGATACTTGGATTCTGGTTCATCGCAAAGGCGATGCACTCTTCCAGACTCAGTAGGATTGTCTCCTGCTCGCCTTCCAGCCTAATTCGAGACAATAGAGTCTGCAGATCCAGGAGAGTGACTCTGACTTCGGACGCGATGCTCATCTGATTCTCCAAAGCATCTGCCTGAGCCCCTTGTACACTTGGAATCGGCGTAGGAGGTAGACCTGTCAAGTCACTGGCGTCTAGTCGCAACGGAAAAACGTAGGCAAGCAGTGCACCAAAAAGTAAAGCGCGCAACATAAGGCAAGAACGAGCGAAACACATGGATTCGGCTCCGAAAACTTTAAATTCCCCCATTGACTATGCTATAGTAAATGCTCCATCTCGAAGTTACAATATGTATTGTCATGGGGCCTGCTTCGAGAAGGCTTGGGGGAATTTTCGTGGCCGCACTCGACTTTTGGAGGGCGTGGCGCAACCACTCCGCGGTTTTGTTCCGTGCGCTGCGACCGGCTATCGTGGGCGTCTTCGCCGGACTAGGTTGTCTTTTTGTAAATCTGGGTTGTAGTCCAAGGGAAAGTGTCGATAAGACGCCTCCGCTTCGGCCGATCAAGATGATGACGGTCGAGTCGCCGACGGCCGCGTTTCAACGCACCTTTCCCGCCGTCCTCCGGGCTGATACCCGGTCTGATTTGTCTTTTCGCGTTTCTGGAGCGATCGCGGAGGTTATCGCGGTCGAGGGGCAGTCCTATTCTGTCGGGGAATTGCTCGCCCGCCTCGATCCAAGAGACTTTGAGAACCGGCTCGCGGAGGCTCGAAGCAACTTGGCATCGGCCGAAGCGGACCTGGCCGTGGTCAAAGCAGGGACACGGCCCGAAGATATCGCGCTCCTGGAAGCCCAACTTGCCGCCGCCACGGCCCGGAACGATCAAGCCCTGTCCGATTACAACCGCCAGAAGCAGATGTATAATCGCGGGCTCGTTGCCAAGAGTGAGTTTGAGAGGTCGGAAACCGCGCAAATAGTCGCCAGCCGCGATGTGGACAGCGCTACTCAGCAACTCGACAAAGCACGGACCGGCGCACGTCCCGAAGAGATTCAGTCGGCTGCGGCCCGCGTGGAAACCATGCGCATTAAAGTTCATGACGCCGAGGCTGCGCTCGACGACACCCAACTGCGCGCTCCTTTCGATGGCGTCGTGGGAACGATATACGTTGATCCGTTCCAAGAGATTCAGGCCAAGCAAACGGTGCTCAGCTTGCAGAATATCGGCGGAATAGAGGTCGAATTGCAGGTGCCGGAAAGTCTCGCAATTCGCAGAAGCGCAGGCGGAACGTTGGACTTCACGGTTGTCTTGACTGGGGACAAATCACGAGTCTACTCGGCGGAATTCAGCCAATTCAGCATGGAGGCTGACTCCGCCACCCAAACCTACCGGCTGACGCTGCGAATGGAAGCTCCGTCAGATGTGAGGCTTCTCCCGGGAATGACTGCGGAAGTTACCGTCAAAGCAGCTCGACTCGATGGTGAATTTCCTTTGTTGGTGCCTGTGGAGGCCGTAGGCGCCGAAGCAGATGGCAGCGCGGTTGTGTGGTTGGTTGACTCCGCGACGATGCAGGTGAGGCCGCAAACGGTCACGACGGGTGCGCTTACGGACAAGAGCATCGAGATTGTAGAAGGGCTGAAGCCAGGCGACACCATAGCGACAGCGGGGGTTTCCTACCTGCGCAAAGGCATGCGGGTCCGGCCCTTGGAGTCATAATCAAGGCATCCGCAATGAAACTCGCCGAATTCTTCATCTCGAAAACCATTATCTCTGTGCTCAGTATCATGTTGATCCTGGCAGGTGGATATTACGCCTACCTGAACCTGGGGCGGTTCGAGGATCCGGAGTTTTTAATCCGTGTAGCCGTTGTCATTGTCCCCTATCAGGGCGCGCGCCCGCAGGAGGTCGCCGACGAAGTTACCGAGGTAGTTGAATCGGCCGTGCAGCAAATGCAGGAGATTGAGAAGATTACCTCCATATCGAAGGCGGGGGTTGCGGAAGTCCAGGTGGAGATGAACCGCGCCTTTTCGAAAGACAAGGCCGAACTTCAGCAGTTGTGGGGAAAACTTCGAAATAAACTTAAGGATGTGGAGCACGAGCTCCCCCCAGGCGCAGGGCCCATTATTGTCAATGACGATTTCGGCGATGTCTTCTCGCTGTTCTATACGGTCACTGGCGATGGGTACTCGCTCACGGAAGTCACTGACTACGCCGAGGATCTCCGGCGTGAACTGCTGTTGGTACCGGGTGTCGGGCGCATTGCGCTCCTTGGCCAGCCAGAAGAGGCTCTCTTTGTCGAAATCGAACGGAGCCGGGCCGCTCAGCAAGGGATCACCCAAGACGAGATTTACCAAACACTGAAGTTGCAAAGCACGGTAGCGCCATCAGGAAGGGTGCAGGTTGGATCGCGTTACATCGAAATTTCCCCCGTGGGTGAAATCGATTCGGTCGAAAGCATTTCCAATCTCCTCATCGCAACGCCCGACGGCACGAGGCAACTACGTCTTGGCGATGTTGCAACCGTCACGAGAGGAATCAAAGACCCCCCCTCGGCTTTGATGTACCTTAATGGTAAGCCAGCCATTGGCCTGGGTATTTCAAATGTCGCGGGCGGAAATGTGGTCGTTATGGGCGACGCCGTCCAGGCTCGTCTGGCCGAACTCGATTCCATTAGACCGATCGGCATCGAACTGACCCCGATTTCTCTCCAGTCTGAATCGGTGCGCACGGCCGTCGGCGGTTTCATGAACAATCTGATTGCCGCCGTCATCATCGTGATCGTAACTCTATGGCTGTTCATGGGGTTTCGACCCAGCCTTGTTATGGGTATAGTCCTCATCGTGACCGTTATGGCCACTTTGATTGTCATGTACATGCAAGACATCTACATGCAGCGGATTTCTCTGGGTGCTCTGATCATTGCACTGGGAATGCTCGTTGACAATGCCATCGTCGTAACCGAAGGGATCCTGGTCCGAGTTCAGGCAGGCGACGACCACGTTGAATCCGCCAAAGGGGTTATCAATTCGACCACCATGCCCCTTCTGGGTGGCACGGCGGTTGGCGCGCTGGCCTTCGGCGCGATCGGACTGTCTCCGGACAATACGGGTGAGTACGCAGGTTCGCTCTTCTGGGTCATCACCTACTCATTACTTTTGAGCTGGGTGTTTGCCATCACATTGACTCCGTTCCTGTGCGTGTACCTTCTGAAAGTCCCCAAAGGCAAAGCTTCCAACTTGGGATATGACAACTGGTTCTTCCGCAGCTACCGGGGGATTCTTCGCGTTTGCATACGGTTCCGTAGCGCCACCGTGTTGGTCTTGCTGGTTTTGCTGGTACTGGCGGTAGTCGGTTTTGGTCTCGTGCCTTCTGGTTTCTTTCCGGAATCCACTCGGCCACAGTTCGTAGTCGACTTCTGGCTCCCACAAGGCTCTCACATAGACGCAGTCCGGGACGAGTTGGAATCCCTTGCGGGCTGGGTTCGCGGGCTGGAAGAGGTAACGGGGGTCACCTCGATCGTCGGCCAAGGAGCATTGCGATTCATGCTCACCTATAACCCCGAATCACCCAACACTAGCTACGGACAATTGCTTGTCGATGTGGAAGACTTCAGATCGATTCCCGGACTTGTTGATCGCATCCAGACCAAAATAAACGCTTCGTATCCCGATGCCCAAGGCAAAGCATGGAAATTTGTGCTGGGACCCGGTGGCGGCAGCAAGATCGAAGCGGCGTTCCGAGGTCCTGACCCCGGCATGCTGCGCCGAATCGCGGACCAAGCGAAATCCATTATGTACGAAGACGGCGGCGCAATTGCCATTCAGGACGATTGGCGGCAACAAACGGTCCTGCTGCATCCCGTATTCTCGGAAGCGCAAGCCCGCCGTGTAGGTGTAACACTTGCTGATCTTCGAAAATCCCTGCAGTATTCCTTCTCGGGCACCCAAGTAGGGATTTATCGTGAAGACGACAAATTGTTGCCTATTCTGTCGCGCCTTCCAGAGCGCGAGCGGATTAGCATGGACGAGATCCAGCAAGTTCAGGTATTCAGTCCGGTATTGCGTAAATACGTGCCGATCACCCAAGTGGTCAGTAGATTCGACAGCTCATATGAGAACGCTATCATTCGCCGAGAAGATCGGTTCCCTACCATTCAAGCCCAGTGCGACCCAGGCCCGGGCGAACTCGCCAGTACATTGTTCGAGCGCATTCGCCCCAAGATAGAGGCTATGGAGCTTCCTCCCGGCTACTCGCTGATTTGGAACGGTGAATACGGCGATTCACAAAAAGCACAAAAGGGCATTATCTCTACGCTGCCCATTTGCTTCATTGCAATGGTCGTGATCGTCGTAATGCTCTTTAACGCAATTCGCCAACCTCTGATCATCTGGCTCTGCGTGCCACTCTCCATCATTGGAGTCACCATTGGTCTTCTAATGTTCCAAGCACCGTTCGAGTTCATGGCAATCCTTGGCTTTTTGAGTCTTACGGGGATGCTGATTAAGAACGCTATTGTGCTTGTGGATCAAATCGATATGGAGATTCGCGAGGGGAAGAAACCTTTCCTCGCGATCCTCGATTCGGCGGCAAGTCGGGTACGTCCCGTTAGCATGGGCGCCGTGACCACAGTGCTTGGTGTGGCTCCGCTGCTACTTGATCCTTTTTTCAAGAGTATGGCGGTGACCATCATATTTGGTTTGACGTTTGCTACCGTACTAACTCTGATCGTCGTTCCTGTACTCTACGCGATTTTCTTCCGAATTACTGCGGGCGCGAGTGCAAATTCCTAGCAGTCCGTCAGATGAAAAACACCCGCGCCCCGTGTAGACGGGGTGCGATCATTTTGCTTAGGATGCTGCCACTTGTTTGGGAAATCCGGGATCAGTCGATAATAATAGTACTAGTGCAGTATATACAGTTAGGGCGTATCAAAGAGTAATCTCTTTCCTCGACGCCACGATCTATCCCGTCTTATTCCAAAAATGCGCAAACCGCGTAAATCCATCATATACCCTTGTTTCAATCCGCTAAGGAAATGCAACAAAAAAGCCATACTATAGGGGCAATGACCCATTCCTAAGTTCTTTGGCACGTGGCTGCACACCCCGAGCCGCGCCGCATAGTCTGACCAACCAGATACAGGAGGAGGCAAAAGCGTAAGCGGCGTCTCCATTTCGCCTTGTGCACGATTCTGCCACCGCAATTTCCATGAGAGGCGGCTTTCATCCAACCGTACTTGGCCAAGACCCCCGAATTGACTCCCGAATCAATAAATGTCTATACTACTTCGATTTAATTCGAGCCCGCCGGGCAGAATTCGGGCAAATTCCCGGCGCGATCCGCGCCGTTTGATTCGCGAAAACGTGACAAAAGGAGACACCAGTGAAACGGACTTTTCAGCCTTCAAATCTGAAGCGCAAGCGGACCCACGGGTTCCGTGCCCGCATGGCGTCGCCGGGAGGGCGCGAAGTAATTCGACGCCGCCGCGCGAAGGGCCGCAAACGGTTGGCGCAGTAACCCGAGGCGATGAGTTTGCAGTGCCGGGTGAGAACGCATTCCCCAAGGCCGAGCGCCTCAGGCGCAAAACCGATTTCGACCGGGTCTATACCGACGGCCGGAAATGCGTGGGAACTTGTTTCATTTGCTTTGCCACCCGGCAAGAGGGTCAGGGACGCAAATTCGGTTGTACCGTATCGCGCAAAGTCGGCGACGCTGTCACGCGCAATCGTGTAAAGCGCTATCTCCGCGAAGTGTACCGGACACACCGCGCCCGCATTTCCGATGACGTTCATCTCGTTTTTGTGGCGCGGCCCGCGGCAGCGGAACTCGATTTTCACCAATGCCAGCAGGCGATACGGCGGCTCCTTGAAAAGGGAGACGTACTGAATGGGTAAGGCGTGTATCGCGTTGATCAGAATGTATCAACGCTTTCTATCGCCCATGCTGGTGGCCGTGATGGGCGCCAGTTGCCGGTTTACCCCGTCGTGCTCGCAATACGCCGTGGAAGCCATCGAGAAGTACGGCGTGCTGAAAGGCATCCGGCTGGGCGCATGGCGAATCATGCGATGCCAGCCGTTTTGCGCAGGCGGACACGACCCCGTCCCGTAACGGACCTCGACCCTGCAGGCTCATCCTCACCCCTGGAGATTCCAAGGTGCTGGATGACGATAACGATAAGAAAGTAGCGCGAAGCCAGGCAATCGGCCTCGCGCTGATGACATTGCTGCTGGTGATGAGCCTGCAGTACCTCTTTCCCAGCCAGCCGGCCAATACGCCTCCGGCCGGTCAGACGCAGCCGCAACAGGCAGGCGGTGTGCAGTCGCAAACCGCCACCGATGCCGCGTCCACTGGCTCGCTCACCGTTTCCGACGAATTCGCGTTGCCCCCGGTACCAGCCGAAAGCGAAATCGAAAACCTCCAACCGGTCATTTTGGAGAATTCGAACCTGCGCCTTTCCCTGACCCCCGTCGGTGCGCGCGTGCAACATGCCGAACTGCTGGTGGACAAACTCGACCTGGTCCCACAAACCCTGGTCGCAGCCGGCGAAACTCCGGTCTACCCCCTGGGGCTCCGTTTCAGCGACCCGGCCATTCGCGATGAACTCGATCGCCGGCTGTTCACGCTGGAAAAGCAAGACGCAAAGTCCGCCACGTTTGCGCTCGCTGTACCCGGATTTGCCACGATTCGCAAAACGTATACCCTGACCGACAATCCCTATGTAGTGACCGTCACCATCGCCTGCGAAAATACCGGCGCGGACCGGCGTGTACTCGGGCGCGACGACGGTACCCCGGCATACGTGTTGAATTGGGGTCCGCGCCTTGACACGCCGGTGAAAAACGGCGCTCCCAGCACGTTGATCTGGCGCGACGCCGGCGAGAAGTACTACCTCGTCACCAGCAAGTTTGACCCGAATACCCCCGGCCCGGAACGGGCCGTCCGAACGGCCTCGCTGGAGTGGGTTGCGCTCAAAAGCGCATATTTCCTAGCCGCCTTTAAGCCCGAGTTCGAAGGCGCGCGGCCGTGGTGTCTGGGCACCTACGATGCCTACCGGTTCGGAATGACCGTGCCCCGCATTCAACTCGACGCCGGACAAGCCAGCGAGCACACGTTCCAGGTATACCTCGGCCCGAATCATGAAGAGCAACTCGCCGCGGCGTGGCCTTCGCTCGATTCCGCGCTGTTCTTCTTTCAATACCCGCGCTTGATGGATCTCTTCTCCAAGTTTCTGCTGAACATGCTCAATTGGTTCCACGGCGTAATTCCAAACTATGGTGTCGCCATCATTCTCATGACGCTGGTGGTTCGTGCGGCCATGATTCCGCTCACCATCAAACAGATGCGCTCCATGAAGGGCATGCAGTTGCTGCAGCCGGAAATGGAAGCCATTCGCGAGAAGTACAAAGACGAACCCCAGGTCATGCAGCAGAAAATCATGGAAATGTACCGCGAGCGCGGCGTCAATCCGCTCGGCGGCTGTTTTCCGTTGCTCTTGCAGATGCCAATCTTCTTCGCGTTTTACCGGATGTTGTGGTACGCCTACGAACTCTACGGTGCGCCGTTCCTCTGGATTAAGGACCTGTCAGCGCCGGACTCGCTGTTCGCATTGCCGGCCTTTTTCCAGTTGGTGCCCTTTTTTGGTAAATACCTCGACCATTTCCATTTGTTGCCACTGCTCAATATAGGCGTCATGATTCTGAGCGTGCGCATGATGCCCCAGACCGGCCCCATGCAGAACCCGCAGCAGCGCATGATGATGACCATCATGCCGGTCGTATTTGGTCTCATCTGTTATCCGTTCGCGGCAGGGCTGAACCTCTACATTCTCGTCAGCACCGTCATCGGCATTTTGCAGAACAAGATTATCCGCGTATCCGCCGAAGACATTCCCGAGAAAAAGCGGACCAAGAAGAAACAGAACATGTACTCCGCGTATCAGGCCCGAAAACGCGAACAAAAGAAATTTGAAGCGAAAAAGAAAACGGGCGAAAAGGAAAAAGCGCCCAAATGACCGCCTCGGCGCCACACCCAATCGCCGGCGGTTCACATACCGCATCAGCGGATTTACGGATCCTATTCAGGGAGACGGCATCCAAACGGAATCGGTCACTACAAGCAGTACCCCATGACCCGGCGGCCGTTGCATCAGGTCGGCACAGCGCGCCCAAGTATGTTTTGGATGCCCGATCGCGTCGCATACAGCGAGATACATCGAAGGAGGCAACATCGAATGCGATCGGTTGAAGTCAGCGCGAAAACGCGCGAAGAGGCCATTGAGGTCGCCCTCGCCAAACTCAAGGCCGAACGGCACGAAATCGCCGTGGAAGTGGTAAGCGAGGGAAGCGCCGGATTCCTCGGTTTTGGCGCGCGCAACTGGACCGTGCGCGTCACGGTCGAATCCGGCGGAGAACGCGAATCGTTCGACGATGAAGTGGAGTTTGTATCGGCGCCCAGGCCCATCAGCCCGGAAAACCGGAATCGTGGCAACCGCGACCGGCATCAAGACCGGAATCGGCGCGGCCCGCGCCCGGAACCGGAAAAGCGCGGCGGACAGGAGCCTCCACGCGCCCAGGCGCCGCAGGCCCCCCGGGAAGGCAATCGCCAGGAACCCAGGAGGGAAGCCCGCCCGGCGCAACCTCGCAACGAGGAACCCCGCCGCGATCGAAACGATCGGCAAGCCCAGCGATCCGATACTCGAAATCAGGACCAGCCCCGGCCGGAACGACCGGCCCGGCCCGAACGCCCGGCGCCGGTGGCCAAGCCCGTCAATCGCGAGATAGACGAGCGCGATCGCGAGGCCGCCGCGCTGCTGCAGGAACTGATTTCCCGCATGGGAATCGCCGCCACCGTCACCTGCAAAAAGACGGACGACGGCACCACCTGCCTCGGCGTGGAGTCCGAAGATTCCGCCATCCTTATTGGCCGCAAGGGCAAGACGCTGTCCGCCATGCAATACCTCATCAATCGGATGATTCGACGGGCCGAGGAAGGGGAAGACGATCGAATGGTGGTGGACATCGAGAACTACCTCGAACGCCGCCAGGAGGCCCTGCAAGATCTGGCGTTGCGCATGGCCGAACGCGCCAAGGAGAGCGGGCGCAGAGTTCGCGTCAAACCGTTGAGCCCGCAAGAACGCCGCATTATCCACCTGACCTTGCAGGAAGATCCCGAAGTCCGTACGTTCAGCGTGGGCGACTCGCCCATCCGAAGCGTCGTCATCGCCCCGAAGAATGAACGGCCGCAATCCTCCGACCGAGGCGCCTCCGACCGGCACCGTGGCGGTCGCGGCGGCCGTCATCGCGGCGGACGCGGTAGAGGACGCGGCTACAACGGACCCAATGGTGGAGGAAACTACAACCGCGAGGCGCCGTCGGAGCCAAGTGAAGCGACCACCGGTTGAAGACACGATTGCCGCAATTTCGACCCCTCCGGGGGAAGGCGGCATTGGCATCGTTCGCCTGAGTGGACCTCGTGCCATTGCCATCGCGGCTGCTTTGTTTCAATCCTCACGCGGCCGCGACCCATTATCGGGTCGCGGCCGCATCTTTTATGGCGTTGTCCATGATGCATCCGGACCCGTGGATGAAGTCCTGCTGCACATCATGCGTGCACCCCATAGTTACACGCGCGAAGACGTAGTCGAAATTAACGCGCACGGCGGCCCGGGGCCGCTGAACGCAATCCTTGAACTTACCCTGCTTCATGGCGCGCGGCTTGCCGAGCCCGGCGAATTCACCAAACGGGCGTTCCTCAATGGCCGTATCGATTTGATCCAGGCGGAAGCCGTCATCGACCGCATTCAGGCCCAGACGCGTGCCGCATTGCGCGCAGCGCATGCCGCTGCCGGGGGCGCGCTATCCAAAGCCATCCAAGAACTGAATCAAACACTTGGCGATGCACTGGCTCGCGTCGAATCTGCCATCGATTTTCCAGAAGAGGACGTACCCGACCTGGTCGATGAATCATTACGGCGACAGATCGAATCCGCCCGCGAATCCATGCTGGCACTTCTCGCAACCGCCGAAACCGGCCGGCTCTACCGCGAAGGCGCCCGATTGGCCATCGTCGGCCGCCCCAATGTCGGCAAGTCGAGTCTCTTCAACGCGCTCTTGCGCGATGCACGCGCCATCGTCACCAGCCAACCCGGCACCACGCGCGACATACTTGAGGAAGTTATCACCATTCAGGGCATACCCGTCCGCGTGTCGGACACGGCAGGTCTGCGGTCGACGGATGACGAAGTCGAGCAAATCGGCATTGAACGCGCACGCGGCGCGCTGCATACCGCGGATGCCGTATTTCTGCTGCTGGATGCGTCGAAACCCGTGACAGACGAGGACACGGCGCTCGCGGCCGAAATTTCCGATCTAGCCATTCCCGCGGTACTTGTGCTGAACAAAAGCGACATTGTCCCGGACGCTGCCTGGCCAGCATGGTCAACGAAATTCGACGGGGCTGTGCGCCTTTCCGCGCGCAACGGGGAAGGGCTCACCGAACTCGAACACGTGTTGGGTTCGCTCCTGGTGAAAGAAGGCGCCATTTCCCCCGATCAAGGCCTCATCACCCGCATGCACCAACGGGACAGTCTGCGCCGGGCCGCCGCCGCCCTCACCCAATGCCTGGCCAATTTTCAGTCGTCCCCGGAATTCCTCAGCATTGATCTCCGGGAGGCCCTCGATGCCCTTGGAGAGATAACGGGCGAAACGACTTCCGACGATATTCTGACCCGAATCTTCAGCTCGTTCTGCATTGGAAAATAGATTCCGAATCTCGTTTTCCCCGCGATTTTTGAGGTTTTCAGCACATAGGCCTATAATCTCCGGTAACTTTGCGTTTTCGCGGATTACCGCGACAGGTTCCAGGGGGTGTCATGTTGATTGCCGTACCGAAAGAGACCCATCCCGGGGAGACTCGAGTTCCCATAATTCCCGAAACAGTAAACCGGTTAGTAAAAAAAGGCGCCGTCATTGCCGTGGAAAAAGGTGTTGGGGGGGCCATCCACGTACCGGACAGCGCGTACGAGAGTGCAGGCGCTTCCATCCGGGCCGATCGCGAATCCTTGCTGGGCGATGCGGATTTGGTCTTGCGCCTGCGCAAACCGCCGGCGGACGAAATAAACCTACTCAAATCCGGCAGTATCCATGTCAGCTTTCTCGATCCGTTCAATGAACGTGCGTTGGTCGAGACCCTCGCTTTGCGCGGCGTGAGTGCCATCAGCATGGAAATGATTCCCCGCACCACCCGGGCGCAGAAGATGGATGCGCTGAGTTCCCAAGCCAACCTGGCCGGCTACGCCGCGGTGATTATCGCGGCCAACACCCTGGATATGGCCTTTCCCATGATGATGACCCCCGCGGGTACATTGAAACCCGCCCGTGTTTTCATCATCGGCGCGGGCGTGGCCGGGCTGCAGGCCATCGCGACAGCAAAACGGCTCGGGGCGCGAGTGGACGCATTCGACACGCGCCCTGTTGTTGAAGAACAAGTACACTCGCTCGGCGCCAAATTCGTCAAAATCGATCTGGGCGAGACCGGCCAGACCAAGGACGGTTATGCCAAGGAACTTACGCCGGAGCAGCAGCAACGGCAACGCGAAGGCATGGCGAAAATTTGCGCCCAGTCCGACGTTGTCATTACCACGGCGAAGCTATTTGGGCGCAAGGCGCCTACGCTGGTTACGCGGGAAATGGTTGCCGGGATGCGGCCTGGCAGCGTCATAGTCGATCTGGCCGTCGAGACCGGCGGAAACGTCGAAGGCGTGCGACTCGACGAAGTCGCGGATATCAACGGCGTAAAGGTTGTGGGAACAAGCAATCTCGAGGGACGTGTGCCCGTCCATGCGAGTCAAATGTATTCCGCCAATCTGGGGAATCTCGTCGAAGAATTTTGGGACAAGGACGCAAAAGTGTTCAGTCTGAAAATAGGCGACGAAATTATCGATGGATGCCTTGTGACTCACGCGGGCAACGTGCGCCATCCCATGATTCGAAAAACCTACGGGCTGGCCGAACCGGCCGCCAAGATATAATCGGGGGCTAGTCTATCCATGATACTGCTATTGTTCACATTCGTGCTGGCGATCTTCTTGGGCGTCGAATTGATATCCAAGGTTCCGTCCCAACTGCACACGCCGTTGATGTCGGGATCGAACGCCATTTCGGGCATCACCATTGTGGGTTCGCTCATCGCCGCGGGGGCTACCGAAGGGCATTGGTTGAGTGTAGCGTTCGGGACGGCCGCCGTCGCATTCGCGATGATCAACGTGGTCGGCGGTTACCTCGTGACGGATCGCATGCTCGGCATGTTCACCAGCAAACAGCAGGGGAACAAGCCGTGAGCAGCGTTATCACACTCAGCTATATCGTATCTTCGGTTCTGTTCATTTACGGTCTGAAATACTTGAGTTCGGCCGCGACGGCGCGAAAGGGCAACCTGATCTCCGGTGTCGGCATGTTGATTGCCATCGTGGTCACGCTGCTCGATCAGAACATTATTTCGTATCATTGGATCATCGTCGGCGCGCTTATCGGCACCGTCATTGGCGCGGTGTCGGCCTATCGTGTGCCCATGACCAGCATGCCGGAGTTCGTTGCCCTTTTTAACGGGTTCGGCGGCCTCGCAAGTCTTTTGGTGGCGTGCGCCGAATACATGAACAACCGCAGCCATTGGATGTCGGGCGAACTCATGGTGTTGAAATCCACGCTCGTTAGCGAGCCGCCGGCGGAGTGGTTTACCGCCACGAGCATCTATTTGGCCGCGTTGATTGGCGCGGTCACGTTCACGGGCAGCATGATCGCGTATGCGAAACTGGCCGAACGCATTTCAGGCAAACCGTTTCTCTTTAAGGGCCAGCAGATTGTGAATGGCCTGCTCGTCCTGGCGACGGTGGCTAGCGGCATTCTCTTTATCATGGACCCCGTGACCATGTGGCCGGCGTTCGTGGTGGCCTGCGTGTTGTCGTTGATTCTCGGTGTGATGGCCACCGTGCCAATCGGCGGCGCCGACATGCCTGTCGTCATTTCGTTGTTGAATAGCTACTCCGGTCTGGCGGCCTGCGCCGCCGGTTTCGTCATCTTGAACACGGTGCTCATCGTGTCCGGTTCGCTGGTGGGTGCGAGCGGCATTATCCTCACCATGATTATGTGCAAGGCGATGAACCGGTCCTTGTCGAACGTGTTGTTCAGCGGTTTTGGATCCGGCACGACATCGAAAGCTTCCTCGGCACAGCAGGGCGAAGCCAAGGCCATGAGCGTGCAAGACGCGTACTACGTGTTGGAAGCGGCGCGATCGGTCATTTTCGTTCCGGGGTACGGCATGGCCGTGGCCCAGGCGCAGCATGTCGTTCGCGAGTTGGGCAACATCCTGGAGACGAACGGCGCGGAAGTGAAATACGCCATTCACCCCGTGGCTGGCCGCATGCCGGGGCATATGAACGTCCTGCTTGCCGAGGCCAATGTGCCTTATGAGCAGCTCGTCGAAATGGACGATATCAACCGCACGATCGATACCGTGGACGTGGCGGTGGTTATCGGTGCGAACGACGTAGTCAACCCGGCCGCGCGGGAAGACGAAGGCAGCCCGATTTACGGTATGCCCATTATCAATGTCGATCTGGCCAAGAGTGTCTTCGTGCTCAAGCGATCCATGGCCTCCGGGTTTGCAGGGATTGACAACCCGTTGTTCTTCAAAGAAAACACGCGCATGATTTTCGGCGACGCCAAAGCCACTATTTCCGGTTTGGTCGCTGAATTTAAGGAAAGCTGACCCAGGGCTCATGTATACTCCTGCCCGGTATGCAACCTGTCCGCGCCATCCAGTTATGCGCGCCAGACCAGACTTCCCGGGATCCGGGGCCTTTTTCCGCGGGATAATGATTTCATGAAGCCTTTGGTATCCGTGGTAGTTCCGTTTTTCAACGAAGAAGACAATGTGCAGCCGCTGGCGTCGCAAATCGCCGCGGTGTTCGAGTCGCTTCCGCAGTACGATTACGAATGCGTGTTTGTAAACGACGGAAGTTCCGACGAAACCCGCGAGAGACTTGTAGCCGCACAGGCGGCGAACCCACGCGTACGGGCCATCCACCTGGTGCGCAATTCGGGACAATCCGCCGCGATGGTGGCCGGCATGCGGCGAGCCCATGGGGATTACATCCTCACGCTCGACGGCGATTTGCAGAACGATCCCTGTGACTTTCCGCGAATGCTGGAGCTGTTGCAGGAGTTTGATTGCGTGTGCGGTTTCCGGGCTCAGCGAAATGATTCGCTTGTCCGCAAGGCGTCGAGCCGAATTGCCAATGCTGTCCGCAATGCCATCCTGCACGACGGCATCCGAGATTCGGGTTGCGGCAGCAAGGCGTACCGGCGAAAGTGCATTGAACATGTGGTGGCCTTCAATGGCGTGCACCGGTTCATCGCCGTACTGATGCGCAATGCCGGGTTTACCATTGCCGAATGTCCGGTCACGCATCATCCGCGCATTCATGGCCAATCCAAATACGGCATTGGCAATCGCCTGTGGCGCGGACTCTACGACTTGGTTGGAGTGGGCTGGCTGCGTAAACGCTATGTGGTAATCGCGGTTGAAGGGGAAGAAGTTCCGTGAATGATTTGATTCCCGGGTCTCCCATGGAGGCCGTCTGGATAACCGTGGGCGTGATTGGTGGGGCGCTATTTTACGGCCGTTTCTATGTCCAATGGTGGGTTTCGGAACGCCGCAAACAGAGCGTGTTTCCGATTTCATTCTGGTATATGAGCAGTGTGGGCTCGGTCTTGCTCCTCGCGTTCGGCGTGCACAGTCAGTCGCCGCTGGGCACGTTAAGCCAAAGCCTTAACATCCTTATTTACTCCCGGAATCTCGTGCACATCTGGCGTGAACGGGGAACCCTGACCGCATTTCGGTACTGGACCATTCACCTGCTGGTTGCCGTCATCGCCGTGATTTCGCTTGCGTTCCTGGGGGCGGTATGGCTCGGCGAATGGCATCGAAACGCCGCGGCCCCCGCAAGCGAAGCCCAGACCACTTGGATATGGCTGGCCGTGGGCCTTCTGGGCCAAGCCTTGTTCGCGTGCCGGTTTCTCGTACAGTGGATTGCCACCGAACGTCAGCGCAAGAGCGTCATTCCCGAATCGTTCTGGTATCTCAGTATTGTGGCCAGCGCCCTTATGTTGGGCTGTTTCGTTCAGCGCGGCGGCAAGGAATGGATCTTCGCCGTGGGCATGATGGCCAACGTACTCGTCTACATCCGCAATCTGTGGTTCATTCACGCCAATCCAGCCGCGGCGCAAAACCAGACGAATCTGACATGAGTGCGCCAATTCAGAATCCGGGGCTTTCCCTGAACGCCCGATTTGTTTCGCTTGCGGCCGTGCTGATCGTGGCTACCATGCTCTTCTCGGCAAACGTGGGCGGTTATGCCCTCTGGCCAGCAGACGAACCCCGATTCGGGCAGGTCGCCCGGGAAATTCTCCAGTCCGGGGACTGGCTCGTGCTCCACGTTAACGGCCAGCCGTATATGGAGAAGCCGCCACTGTTTTTCTGGCTTATCGCGCTCGCATCGTTGCCATTTGGAGACGTATCCGAATTCACGGCGCGAGTGCCCTCCATTGCCGCCGCGTTGATCACGTTGTACTTCACCTTTCAGCTCGCCGCGCGCATGGCGGGGACTCGTGCGGCACTTATGGCCACGGTGGTGCTGATGACCGCCGCGCGATTCTGGTGGCAGGCGAGAACCGCCCAGATCGACATGGTGCTCACCGCCTGTCTTATGGTGGCCCTGTATGCGTTCTGGAGACATCACGAAGACGGCAAACGCGGATGGCTGGCCTTGTTTTATGGCATGATCGGTGCCGGTTTGCTCGCCAAAGGGCCGCCCGCGCTCGTGTTTCCGTTGTTGCTCATTTTTGCGTTTCACTGGAAGCAACGTGATAAGCGCAAGAATCTGCATTGGGTTTTCGGATTGCTCGCGTCCATTGCAATCGTCGCCGCATGGTTCATTCCCTCTCGAATCATGGGCGCCGGCGAAGTGACGGAAGCCGTCAGTTCGGGTATCGGCGAGAATCTATACCGGCAGATCATCGGCCGGTTCGTGCTCGGCGTCAGTAAGGCCCAACCGCCATGGTACTATCTCGTCGAATTACCCGCCGATTTCTTCCCCTGGACTCTTTTTGTCCCGTGGACCGTCTACTGGACCTATAAGCACAGGAAAGACGGAGCGATGATCCGTTTTTTGCTCGCTTGGATATTGCCGGCCATCGTGTTTTTCAGCATCAGCTCGGGCAAAAGAGCGATCTACCTGTTGCCCATACATCCCGCCATCGCCATTCTTATCGCGTTGAGTGTCGAGGAACTTGTCGATTTGGCGTGGGCTGCCTGGATTAGGCGTACCGTGGGCGTCGTGTGGACGTTGTGCCTGTTACTTCTGGCCATCTTGCCCTATGCAATTATGTTCCATATTCGCCCCGAATACGGCTCTCTTTGGGGGCCGGGTATTCTAGTGTTTTGCCTATGCGCTGCGGGGTTTGCCATCGACGCTGCGCTCCGGTGCTGGCGCGCGGAAGGCCGCAAGGTGCCCTTTGGCGTTGCAGGTCACTTCGCGGGATTGGCACTGATGGCCGCTCTCTTTGTCTTTCCGGTGATTGACCAGTGGAAATCCGCCAAGGGATTCTGCGCGCCCGTAAGGGAATTGGCCTTGGCGGAAGAGGACTTCAAGCTTTATTCCCTGGGGTTCTCGCGTGAGGAATATGTCTTCTATGCACACCGCTTCCACGAGCCGGTCCTTGTGGAGGATTTTCCCGATTTTGATGTAGAGGGATTAACCCATGAAGAGGTGGAGACCCAGGCGGCTCTGGTGGCGGCCGGTTTCCGGAGCGCCGTGGACCGCGTAAAGGTGGCGCAACTCGCGGCCATCTCGGAGGAGGAACTCAAATCGTTGCGCAAGGCCGTAGAAATGGTCATGCCCCTGGCGCGGTCAAAAACCGCCGTCGCGGACCAGTTCGTTACCGCGATCACCCAGTGGGCCGGGGAGTTTTTCGCCGGCTTCCAAGGCGAGGAGCCGGCATTCATGTTCGTTCAGGATAACGACTGGCGCTGGATGTTGGCCATAGACCCTTCGTTGAAGTCGTTGCCCATTCTAGGCGAGCAGTCAGTCGGTCGGCGGCAAGTCTTGCTCATTGCCAACGAAGCCGGCCGCAGGCTCGCCGAGATACCCGGCGACACGAATGTATCCCGTTTGAAGGACCGCATGTAACATCCGTGCGGTTCCGTCTGTACTGTGATTCGAATGGTGGCTATGATTCCGGCGACGTTCCGGAAGGTGTTGAAGACGAGAGCCGTAAGTGGGTTTCCTTGACATCGTTTGAGGGAGGCTGTAAGATGGCGGCTCATCGTGGGAAGTGAAAGAGCGGTCTTGAATCAAGCCCCCTTTCGTATTGCAAATGGTTTGATGTCAATGGGTTGGCCAATTGCGTCGGCGTAAGCCGGGGCTTGGCGATAAGGGAGAAGCCCAAAGGTGATTTACGATCCGTTGGTCCTCTTCAACCCGTTTGTCATTTTTTACTATGCCATTACATTCGGGTTTTCCATACTGCAATGGATCCTGGGAGGTTTGTTTCTCGTGTAGGCCCGCTCCGGTGTTGGCCACGTGGTCGATGCCGTGTCAAGTACAAGCTTGACAAAAGGTTGTGGGTTTGAATACCATATCGTGACGTTGGATTGCGAAGAGCGTTTTGCGAAAAGGAGGACATTAGACATGGACGCTGGCGCATTTTTGGGTGAAGTCGGTTACACGCTGTTTCTCTGGATTCTGAATTGGGTTCTGGCGGCGTTGGGTGCGGCGGGCATTTCGTTGCCGTTCTAACACCTGACCGTTTTTTCCAGATCGAGATTTTCGGGAGTGCGTTCCCTATGGGCGCGCACTCCTTTTGCTTTTTCACTTCCAATCAGGTCGCCTGTAAATGACCACCCTGCTCTTCGACGCTGCCGGTACCCTACTGCGGGTTGACCCGTCGGTGGGCCATGTCTACGCGGCCCACGCCGCCCGTTACGGGGTGGAATCGGACCCCGCTGTCCTGAATAAGGCCTTTAAAGAAGCCTATGCGGACATGCGAACCGCTTCCGGCGGCGTTTCGCCATTTCACACCTCGGAACAAATCGAACGGGAATGGTGGTATTCCTTGGTCCAACGGGTATTTGACTCGGCCAACCTCCTCACCGGTTTCGGAAGTGCATTTGGGCTCTTTTTTGATGCGCTGTTCGACGCATTCGCGGAAGCCGGCCCCTGGCACGTATATGACGACGTGCGACCGGCGCTCTCTCGCTTGAACCAGTTAGGCATTCGGTGTGCCGTGGCGTCCAATTGGGATTCCCGCCTGCCGAGACTTATCACAGCCACAGAACTCGCCCCGTTTTTTCGCTCTGTGCACACCTCGGCGGACTTGGGCTGGAGCAAGCCGGATCCCAGGTTCTTCGAGACGCTAGTCCACCTGCTGGGGGGACGGCCGGGCGATTATGTTCATGTGGGCGACGAATGGGAAAACGACATCTCAGCCGCCAAATCAGCGGGATTGGAAGCGTTTTGGATTAACCGCGGGCCGAAGAGCGGGGCTAACCCGTTCGAAATAAGTTCACTGGAAGAACTACCGGAGCGGATTTCCCAAGTATGATGGCCGCGTCTATTCGGGGTCGATCGGTGGAGGCCGCTGGCCTGTTTATGCTATAGTTTCTCGGATCGGGCGTATGCGCCATTTGGATGCGGAAAGCCATGGGGAATAGGGCTGTAGGTGGGCTTGTTCCCTTGGAGACCCGCGGGGCGTCGTAGGGGCGCGGAATGGTGTGCAAGGGAAGCATGGGCTGTAAAGACGTTCCAAGTTTTCCCGTCTTGAGACGCCCGGGCCACCTGCTTCGGGCCGTTGCCGCGAAGGCATCCGATTGCCTGCCACGGGCTGTGCACGGCGCCGGATCCTCCCTTGCGGGGATTGGATCCGCTGCTTTTCGTTGTTGACACAAAGGGCGGGCAGGTAACTAGCCGAAGGAAATCGCGAGCAGTCATGATCGAACCTGAAAATACACTGAAAGACGCCAAATACCTCGGTACGCGCGTCGAGCAGAGCAATCGCGAAGTGGCGGAATTGGCCAACCAGTCGTACAAGTACGGCTGGTCCACCGCGATCGAGACGGAGACGATTGATCGTGGGCTGAATGAAGACGTGATTCGGCTGATTTCCGCGAAAAAGGAAGAGCCGGGTTGGCTGCTCGAATGGCGGATGAACGCATTTCATCAGTGGCTGACCATGGAAGAGCCGAGATGGCCCAATGTGAAGTATCCGCCCATCGATTTTCAGCAACAGCGTTACTACGCCGAGCCGAAGCGGGACAAGAAGAAGCCGCTGAACAGCCTTGATGAAGTGGACAAAGAACTCCTGGAGACCTTTGCCAAACTGGGCATCCCCCTGGACGAGCAAAAGCGCCTGGCGGGAGTCGCTGTAGACGCCGTGTTCGACAGCGTTTCGGTCGCCACGACCCACCGCGAAATTCTGTCCAAGAAAGGCGTTATATTCTGTTCGTTTTCGGAAGCCGTGAAGGAACACCCGGAACTGGTGCGCAAATGGCTGGGCTCCGTTGTTCCGGCGAACGACAATTTTTACGCAGCATTGAATTCGGCCGTATTCAGCGACGGATCGTTCTGTTACATTCCACAGGGCGTTCGATGCCCGATGGATCTTTCCACGTATTTTCGCATCAACGCCGCCGAAACGGGCCAGTTCGAACGCACGTTGATTGTGGCTGAGCCGGGCGCGTTCGTGAATTACCTGGAAGGGTGCACGGCACCCATGCGCGATGAAAATCAGTTACATGCGGCCGTCGTGGAATTGGTTGCGCTTGACGATGCGAACATCAATTATTCGACTGTGCAGAACTGGTATGCCGGAGACGACACAGGCAAGGGCGGCATTTACAATTTCGTGACCAAGCGCGGCAAGTGCGCGGGCCGCAATTCCCGCATTTCATGGACGCAGGTGGAAACGGGATCCGCGATCACGTGGAAGTATCCAAGTTGCATCCTTCAGGGCGACAATTCGAAGGGCGAGTTTTACAGCGTCGCTGTGAGCAACAAATATCAGCAGGCGGATACCGGCACGAAAATGATCCATATGGGCAAGAACACCAAGAGCACGATCATCTCGAAAACGATATCCGCGGGCCATGGCAACAACAGTTACCGCGGCCAGGTGTTGATGATGCCCAAGGCCGAAAACGGCCGGAACTACACTCAATGCGATTCGCTGCTCATCGGCGATCAGTGCGGCGCGCATACATTTCCGTACATCGAGGTGCGGAACCGATCGTCGCGGGTGGAGCACGAGGCGTCTACCTCCAAGATCAGTGAAGATCAACTGTTTTACTGCAAGCAGCGCGGTATTGGAACGGAAGATGCCATTTCCATGGTGGTGAATGGTTTTTGCAAGGAAGTATTCGATCACCTGCCCATGGAATTTGCCGTTGAGGCGACAAAACTGCTGGGTGTGAGTTTGGAAGGGAGTGTCGGTTGATGTTGGAAATCAGCAATCTGCACGCTAGCGTGGAAGGGAATCAGATTCTGCGCGGCGTGTCGTTAAATGTGAATCCGGGTGAAGTACACGCCATCATGGGGCCCAACGGGTCGGGCAAGAGCACCTTGGCTCAAGTCCTCGCGGGCAATGAAGAATATGAACCCACCGACGGTTCAGTCACCTTTCTGGGGCAGGATTTGCTGGAAATGCCTGCCGAGGAGCGCGCGCGACTGGGGTTGTTTCTGGCGTTTCAATATCCAGTCGAGATTCCGGGCATCACGAACGAATACTTTCTTCATGCGGCGCTGAATGAGATTCGCAAGAGCCACGGCATTGAAGAACTCGACACAATGGACTTTCGCGAGCTGTTGCGTGAGAAGATGGATTTGGTGGCGATCGACCATGGCTTTGCCGGCCGCCCGGTTAACGATGGTTTTTCCGGCGGCGAAAAGAAGCGGAACGAAATCCTCCAGTTGGCGGTAATGGAACCCAAGCTGGCCATTCTGGATGAAACCGATTCCGGCCTTGATATCGACGCACTGAAGATAGTCTCCGAAGGCGTGAACCGCTTGCGGTCCGCCGATCGTGCATTCATTGTGGTTACGCACTATCAACGTCTCCTCAACTATATAGTGCCGGATTATGTGCACGTCCTCGTGCAGGGAAAGATCGTGAAGTCCGGCGGCAAGGAGTTGGCGTTGGAACTCGAGGAAAAAGGCTACGACTGGGTCCGCGAGTCGGTCCCTGCGAGCGTGTAAGGAGACTCGGGATCCAATGACGCTGGTTCAGTCCACACAAAACGACAAAAGCCACTTCCTGACGGCGATGGAAAAAGCGTCCACGCTGCCGGCGCCCGCATGGGTTAAGTCGATACGAGAAAATGGCGCGGCACGGTTTGCCGAGATGCCTCTTCCGAGCCGTCGCATGGAGGAGTGGCGTTTTACCAACGTGAATCCGATACTTCGCACGGCATTTGTCTCGCCGACCGAGCCGGCCGTGCATGGGTTGTCCGCGTCCGACGTGGCCCCGTTTCTTCTGGGCGGATCGGACTGGACTACGCTGGTTTTTGTGAATGGTTTTTATGCGCCCGCTTTGTCGCGTTCAACGGTGTGTGAGGGTGTGATCGCGGCCAATATCGCGCAGGCTTTGGACACGCGCGAGGCCGAATTGGCGCCCTGCCTGAATGCGGTGCTGAACGGTTCCGGAGGGGTTTTCGGCGCCCTGAATTCGGCATTCCTGATAGACGGGGCGTACATACGCATTGAACCCGGCAGGAAGGCAACCAGCCCCATTCATCTTGTTTACATCACAACGCGTCAGGAATGTCCGGCGGCCCACCATCCCCGCAATCTCATTGTCGCCGGACGCGATAGCGAGTCGGTCGTCATTGAAAGCTATGTCAATCTCGGTGGGGACGCGGCCTACCTGAACAACGTAGTGACCGAAGCAGAGTTGCAAGACGGGGCCCGTCTCCAGTTTTACAAAGTGCTGCACGAAGCACCCAATGGATATCATTTGTCTGCCATGAAAGTGCGCCAGCACCGGGACAGCAATTTCAAGTCGTTTTCCATTTTCCTGGGTGGCAATATTGCGCGCAACGAATTGTCCGTTTTGCTCGATGGTGAAGGCGCGGAAACCTTGTTGAACGGGTTGTACCTCGCACAGAACGAAGAATTGATCGACAACTACACGCATATAGAGCACGCCAAGCCTCATTGTTCCAGCTATATTGGCTACAAGGGCGTCCTGGCGGACAAGAGCCATTCCGTGTTCACGGGAAAAGTGTTCGTTCGTCCCCATGCGCAGAAGACGGACTCAAACCAACTCAACCAGAATTTGTTGCTGTCCGATAAGGCGACGGCGGACACCAAGCCGCAGCTTGAGATATATGCCGATGATGTGAAGTGTACCCACGGGGCCACCATCGGCCAGCATGAACCCCAGCAAATCTATTACTTCCGCACGCGAGGAATCGCCGAAGACATGGCGAGAGCCATGCTCACGTACGGGTTTGCCGACGAAGTCGTGCGGGAACTGGAGGTCGAGCCCCTTCGAAAGTACCTCGAAAAATCGGTCTTTGATCGGTATAGTCCTATCGAAGCTTAAGGGCGCGCCTCGAAACGAGGTTTACCGCCATGCGTGGTGACATTTTGACGGAACGAGTCATAACTACTGAAACTTCCCGCCAGCCCAAGGCGCAGGCGGGCGGAGCGTTGTCGGACGCTGAAATAGAAAGCATCCGATCGCAGTTTCCGATCCTCGGCATGGTTCGCAAAGGACGCCCCCTTGTCTATTTTGACAACGCCGCGACCAGCCAAAAGCCTCACTCTGTAATCAATGCGGTGAAAGCCTACTACGAGAGCCAGAATGCAAATGTGCATCGGGGCGTCCATTACCTGAGCCAGGTCGCGACCGCCGAATACGAAAACGCCCGCAAAAAGGTGCAGCAGTTCATCAATGCGGTTGTCGGGTGCGAAATTGTGTTCACCCGCGGCGCCACCGAAGCGATCAACCTCGTGGCCCAAAGCTACGCGCGCCAGCGCCTCAAGGCCGGCGACGAAGTGTTGATTACGCACATGGAGCACCATTCCAACATCGTGCCGTGGCAGATGGTCTGTGAGCAGACCGGTGCGACATTGCGCGTATGCCCCATTACTGACGCGGGTGAACTGGACCTGGACGCCTTTGACACGTTGCTCACCGGCAAAGTGAAACTGGTCGCGTTGAACCATGTTTCCAATGCGTTGGGAACCATCAATCCCGTGAAGTCATTGACCGAAAAAGCCCACGCCGCCGGTGCGGTAGTGCTGTTGGATGGCGCACAAGCGTTGCCTCATCTGAAAGTCGATGTGCAGGATTTGGACTGCGATTTCTACGTGGGTTCCGGCCACAAGTTCTGCGGACCGACGGGTATTGGTTTCTTGTTTGGGAAAGCCCCCCTGTTGGAAGCCATGCCTCCCTACATGGGCGGCGGCGACATGATCTTGTCGGTCACCTTTGAAAAGACGACGTACAACAAGCCGCCTTACCGGTTCGAAGCCGGTACCCCCAACATTGCCGGCGCCATCGGTATGGGTGCCGCCATTGACTTTCTTGAATCCATCGGGATGGATCGAATCGGATCGTACGAACTCGATTTGACCCAATACGGGACAGATATTCTCGGCGGCATTGAAGGAGTCCAGCTGATTGGCACCGCGCGCAACAAAGCGTCCGTGCTGTCGTTCACCATGGATGCCGCTCATCCTCACGATATTGGCCAGATATTTGACGAGATGGGTATTGCCATCCGCGCCGGACACCATTGCGCGCAGCCGGTCATGCAGCGATTCGGCGTGCCAGCCACCGCGCGCATCTCGCTCGCATTCTACAACACCAAAAGCGAGCTTGATGCGGTGGCGAAAGCCATCGATCGGGTAAAAGAGGTCTTTGGGTGATGACCCAGAATCGCGCGTTGTACGAACAAGTTATCTTGGAACACAACAAGACGCCGAGGAACTTTCGTGCCATCGAGAATCCCGATCACGAGGTCAAAGGATTCAATCCCCTCTGTGGCGATCAGTTCACCATTTTCCTGAAAATGAACGGCGATAGGATCGACGACATCAGCTTCCAGGGCAATGGCTGCGCCATTTCGAAATCGTCCGCTTCGTTGATGACCACATTGGTCAAGGGCAAGACGGCCAAAGAGGCGCACGATATGTTCGTCAAATTTCACCATATGGTGACCTCCGAGCCCGACAAAGAATTGAGCGAAGCGGACTTGGGAAAGTTAATGGTTTTCAGCGGGGTGCGCGAGTATCCCGTGCGCATAAAGTGTGCCACCCTGGCTTGGTATGCCATGTTGAATGCCTTGGAAGGCAAAGGCGAAGTCGCCTCCACGGAATAGGTTCGTTTCTCCGCCGCGTTTTCTCGTATGAAGCTCCTGCCCTCTATTCGGTGCGTGCCGGAACGGGCGAGAATTGCCAAAATCACCGATTGATGAAGAGCCGGTATGCTTGGTATGCTATAGGTAGGAGTACACTTGATCCGTCCTTCGGCGCATTTCTACGGGAAATGCGGAGTTGGCTTCAGGTATGGAGCCCTACGCCGGCCGCTCCCGGCGTAAGAAAGTCGGAGCGCTATGTCACAGTCATTGTTGGTTCAGGATGCCCCAAGCCTGCAGGAAACGCAGGTTCGCATGGAGGCTAAGCTTCGCAGGGTCGTGCCTGAAGTGGAAATCCGCATTAAGGCCGAACTGGCGTATGAAATCAACCGTCTGAAGCGTGAACTGAACGCCGTGATTCTGGGTCACAATTATATGGAACCGGCGTTGTTCCATTCCGTGCCCGACTATACCGGGGATTCCCTGGAGTTATCCCGGATTTCGGCTACAACGCCGGCCGATATTATCTTGTTCTGCGGTGTGCAGTTCATGGCGGAAACAGCAAAGATTTTGAATCCGGGCAAGACCGTTCTCATTCCATCAAAGAAGGCGGGCTGTTCCCTTGCCGCGGGCATCTCCGCGGACGACGTAAAAGCCTTGCGCGAAGCCTATCCCGGATGCGTTGTCGTTACCTACGTGAACACCTACGCGGACGTGAAGGCCGAGGCGGACTATTGCTGCACGTCGGGCAATGCGAGCAAAGTGGTTCAGCACCTGTTGGCCAAAGGCCACAAGACGATTGTGTTTCTGCCCGACGAATTTCTTGCGCGCAACACCGCGCATGAATTGGAGATCCCATTTACGCTTGCTTCGCGAGGAAGAATGCCCGAACCGGCCGCCGATACATGTGTTATCGGCTGGAACGTGCGATGCGAAGTGCACGATCAATTTACCGTCGGCGATGTGCACAACGTGCGCCGGCAGTTCCCGGAGGTGACCATTCTGGCACACCCGGAATGCAGCCCCGAAGTCATCGACGAGGTGGATTACGCGGGCAGCACGAAACAGATGATCGAGTTCATCAATAAGACCGAAGCCAACCAGTTGCTGTTGCTGACCGAATGCAGCATGGGCGACAACATCATGGCGGAATACCCGAATAAGGATATTGTCCGATTGTGCAGTATCCGCTGCCCCCACATGAACCAAATTACGCTCGAAGATACGCTCGAAGCATTGCGGAAAATCCAATACAAAATCGAATTGCCGGAAGACCTTATCAAGCGCGCCCGAGTCTCCATTGACCGGATGCTGGAAATCCGGTAAACCGGCCGGACAGACAGACCTGTTTCCTCCCGGCGAGATGCTCCGGTGGTGTCTGCGGACCGCGGTTGTTTCCGCGGTTTCGCGTCTTGCGTTCGTGTTCGGGTCCCATCATAATTGCGCCTGTCGATAGGGCTTGCGGCAAAGGGCTGCCGATTTCCGTCCAACCTGGGAGACATTCCGGTGCAACGATTTTTCATGGTCGCCACTCTGGTTCTTTCGTGCCTCGCCTCTACAGCGCCGGCATCGGCTGATCCCGCCTTCGATTTCAAAGAGACGATTTTGGACAACGGTCTGCGCGTAGTCACAATGGAAGACTTTTCCTGTCCGATCGTGACCGTCCAGGTTTGGTACAACGTTGGATCCAAAGACGAAAACCCGAATCGCCAGGGTTTCGCGCATATGTTTGAGCACATGATGTTCCGGGGTACCAGCAACTTGCCGCCCGAGGGGTATTTTCAATTGATAAACTCGGTTGGCGGCGATCTCAATGGCACGACGGATTTTGATCGTACCAACTACTACCAGACCGTACCCGCCAACCAGCTTGATCTGGCGCTTTGGCTCGAAGCGGAACGCATGCTTTTCCTGAACATCAACGAGGAAGGATTCGAAACCGAACGCAACGTGGTGAAGGAAGAGCGCAGGCTTGGCCTGAACGCCCCGTACGGGACGCTGTTTGAGCGTGTGCTTCCCGCCATCTTCACCAAACATCCGTATCTTTGGACGCCCATCGGACGTATAGCTCATCTCGAAGCCGCAAAGATCGACGAATTGCATCACTTCTGGGACACCTATTACGTACCTTCCAACGCAAATCTGATCATTGTCGGCGCCGTGTCACACCAGCAGGCGCTGGAAGCGGCCAAGAGTCATTTTGGATGGATGCCCAAGTATCCCAAGCCGGAGCCGGTCGCCATTGTGGAGCCTGACCAAACCGGGGAGCGATCCGTTACCTTGCAGGAACGGCTGGGTCCGGTGCCCATGGCCGTGTATGCCTTTCGCGGCGTCGCCAGCAAGCACCCGGATGAAGTGCCTCTAAGCCTGTTAATCAGCGTGTTGGCCATGGGGGAGAGCAGCCGCCTGAATGTCGACCTGGTCAAGACACGCAAGCTGTGCGTGGAAACAGTGGTTTTTGATGTGTTTCTGCAGCAAGATGGCGTTTTCGCGATTGGCGGGGCCTTGAATCCATTCAGCAAGCGTGAGACCGCGCCGGTCTTTGCCGCGCTCGACGAGCACATCGCGCGGGTGCAGGCGGAAGGTATTACCCCTGAAGAATTGCAGAAGGCAAAAAATCAACGGCTGCGATCAATCGTCTTTAATCAACTCACCATCGCCGACAAAGCCCGCGAGATCGGCGATACGATTGTAAACCATGGCTCCCCCGATTGGCTGAACCAGGAGCAAGCGGCCATCGAAGCGGTGACTAACGACGACATTCAACGCGTGGCGAAGAAGTACCTCACCCAAGAACGCCGCACGATTGTCAGTGTCGTGCCCAACAAGGAATTCGAATACAACCCGGACGAAGGCTGGGATCCCAAAGACTATGCGCCGCCCACGCGCGAATACCAGAAAACAGGCGTCGAACGGCCCGCCGGATGGCCTTCCGAACCGCCTGTCAAAGGGTTGCTGGAAGAGTTGCCGTTGGCGCCTTTTGAAGAAAAGACGCTTCAAAACGGGCTTAAGGTCGTGGTAGTGCCGAACAAAGAAGTGCCGTTCATTTCCGTGATGCTCGGGTTGGATTACGGCGGCTGGTCGCAGGATCCCGATAGCCCCGCCGGTGTGGCCAACTTTGCGGCGCGGATGCTGCCCAAAGGCACCGAACACTATACGTCCACTGAACTCGCCGAGAAACTGGAATCCAATGCCCTTTCCATCGAAGGAGGCGCGGACAACGATGCCACCACGTTTGCCATTTCCGGGCTTGCGGATAAGTTGCCCCTTGCCCTGGAACTCACCGCGGAAATCCTGTTGCGGCCTACGTTTCCCGAGGATGAGTACAAAACCCTTCATGGACAAATGAAGAGTAACCTCGCGTCGCAGGAGCGCGATCCGCACTATCAAGTCGCGCAGGAGTTTCGCAAATACTACTTCGGCAACCACCCCTATGCCCGGCCCGCCGACGGCCAGTTGGCCACATTCGACGCTGTAACCCTTGATCGAGTGAAAGCCTGGTGGTCATCGCACGGCCGGCCCGATGCGGGCGTCATGTACATCGCGGGCGACGTGGATCCGGCCGCGGCCTTTGCCGAAGTGGAAAAACATTTCGCCTCATGGAAAGCGGAAGGAAAGAAGCCGGAGGTCAAATTACCCGCCATTCCGGAGATCGAGTCTACGCGCATCGTCCTGGTGGACACGCCGGGCGCCGTGCAGAGCAATATCTACGCGGGGCAGCAAGGAATTAACCGCGACCATCCGAAATTCATACAGGCGCGTGTGTTCGCGGAGGTTTTTGGCGGCTCATTTGGCAGCCGTCTGAACAACGTTTTGCGCGTGCAACGCGGATTGACCTACGGCGCCTCCGGCACGTTCATGCCCTACCGGTTCTGCGGCGTGTTCATGGCGAGTACGTTCACCAAAACGGAAACGACGAAGGAAACCGTTGAGGGACTGCTGGAAGTCATCAAAAGCATGCAGTCCGAGCCCGCGACCGAGGCCGAATTGAAGCAGGCCAAGTCCTATCTGGTTGGCGCATTTCCTTCGGCTCTTGAAACGCCGGGCGACAACGTGCGCGAGATGTGGAAGATTCAGATTAACGGCCTGCCCAAAGATTATTTGCAGCGGGTCGTGGAGGGGTATAAGGCCACGACGCCGGAGCAGGTCCAGGACATTGCCACCACGTTGGTACACCCGGATAAGATGCTGATTGTCGTGCTTGGCGACGCGGCCAAAGTGAAAGAAGGCCTCGAAACCATTGCGCCCGTAACCGTTGTCAGTTCGGATGAAGCGCCGGCGGAGCCCGCCTGATTGTATCGGGAGCGGCCGCGCGTGAAATAAGCGCATCCGGGGGATGTGTTTTCACTAATGGAGGCAACAAGCCATATGCTCTATTACAAAGTAAGCCAGCCGGTCCCCGGCAAAGGGGATGCATGGGTGTACTATGAATGCGACGAGACATTTACCATTCAACGCCAGATGACGTACATTCCGGCAACGGGCGAAATCGACTGCATCCGCAATCCCGTGGTCAAGAAGATGAACAACATGGCCTACATGACCAAGTCCTCGGAGGAGGAATTCGGCCAGTACTGGCATGACGACCATGTGAAAGACAACGGCGGCGATCACTTGGGCATTGCCTCCGATGGCCCCGTTTTCAGCTTGGATATGTCCATCGGGGAGGCAATGTCTATCCACCCCCGGGTGGCCGAAGTATTTGCGGCGTTTCATTTGGGCGGGTGTTCACACTGCGGAATTAACCAGTATGAGACGGTAGGTCAAGTCTGCATGGCGTACGGGGTTGACCATGAGATGCTCCTGGAAGTTCTTGAAGACCTGGTGAAGCCCACCGAAGCCAAAGCTACTTCTTGAGTTAGTGCTGGCAAAGTTGTAGAATGAAACCTTGTTCACCATAGGGATCAATGGGGTAGTATCGATGACATCTGGCACACACACGGAATCTCCTCGCACCCTCGTCACCGCCACCGAAGGCGCGCTGCGCGAGCTGAGACGCCTATTGGAAAAAGAAGCGGCGGAGTGCGATGGCGTCCGGCTTGGCGTTAAAGGCGGCGGCTGTTCTGGGCTGTCCTACGTGCTTGAATTCGGCAAGTCCCGTGAGGGCGACAACATCGTCGATATCGAAGGCGTCCGGTTCCTCATGGATCGCAAATCCTCCATCTATCTGAAAGGGATCGAACTGGACTACAAGGAAGGACTAAACAGCAAGGGGTTTGTCTTTCGCAATCCCAACGCATCCAGCACATGCGGTTGTGGCGAATCCTTCAGCGTTTGATGTTCCACGCATACGTGTTTTGGCACCCCCAGACGAAATCTGGGGGTGTTGTTTTTGAGGCTGCGGCACACCAGTGAGCGCCATGACTAACGAGATTGTATTGCGGGATGTCGAGTCGGTCAGAAACCATGTGGGTGTCTGGCTCAGAGAGGACATGACGTTCGTCCGGTTTGACGGCCGCGACGTGGCCTCCTGGCTTCAAACGCAAACTTCAAACGACGTCCTCAAGTTGAAGTCCGGCGAAGGCCATGCCAACGCGCTGCTGGATCGCAAGGCCTTTCTTCAAGCCAGTTTCACGTTGCACCGGTGGGAAGACGAGTATTGGCTCATTACCGAGCGCCGTCAAGCCGATCATTTGTTGAATCTATTGGATGCTCACCTGTTTCTGGAAGACGTCCGTATTGAAAACGCGGGCGACGACCTTGATCAAATTGCGTTGCAGGGACCGGAAGGCGTAGCGCTGCTGGCCGGGATCATGGGATTCGATTCGGCGGAATCATTGCCGCGCGAACCCTACACATGCCGCCCCATCGTGTTGCTCGATCATCACGTTCTCGCGTTTCAAATTTCCGAGACGGGCGAAGATGGATTTGTGCTGGTGGTTCCCGCCGGTGAGGGCCGTGAACTGCATCAGAAGCTCATGAGCCATGGCGCCGCATCAATTTGCCCGGAGGCGCGCGATGTTCTACGCATTGAGGCGGGAATCCCGCGGTTTGGAATTGATATGGACTCTTCCAACCGCCTTCCGGAAACGACACTGGAACGCACGTGTGTGAGCTACGACAAGGGCTGCTACCTCGGACAAGAGGTGGTGGCCAAGATGCGGACCTACAGCACGCCCAAATTCGCGTTGATGGGTCTTGTCTCAGAAGACGCGTTGCCCACCCTGGATACGGCGCTCTATATGGAAGGTACGCGGGTGGGAACCATGAAGAGCGCGGCGTGGTCGCCCACGCTGCAGCGGCACATTGCACTCGCTTACCTCGATCGCGATATTCGAGCGCCGGGTCAAGTCCGGTCGTTTTCAGGAGAACACGGCGACGCAACTCACACGGCACTTGTAACGGTGTTGCCCTTTTACGAGGCGGCATCCCGCCAGGAACGTGCGCGCCAACTCTACGATGAGGCACTGGCCCGCTTTGAATCCGACACAGAAGATGAGGACGATACCGCCATACGCCTATTGCAGCACGCCGTGCTGTTGTATCCCACCTTCGAGGATGCATACGAAGCGCTGGGCGTAATTCTAAACCGGCATCATCGCGTCGACGAAGCCATATCCGTGATGAAACGGCTGGAGACGTTGAACCCCGATTGCATCATGGCGCACACGAATCTGTCGGTGTTTTACGTGGCCAAAGGAATGATTCAGGAAGCGGAAGAGGAAAAGGCCAAGGCCGCGGTGTTGCAGTTGCGGATGGCGCGCCATCAGGCGCGCGCGGAGGATCTTGCGCGCGAGGAACGCGAGCGAATTCGCGTGGAAGCGCAGGAGCGAATCGTCATGTTTCGCGAAGTGCTGGATATCGACCCCGACGATCCGCTTGCCACGTATGGCATTGGCATGGCCTACATGCAACTGGATCAGCCTGGCGATGCCATCCCCTATTTACAGCATGCGGCCAAAGTGCAGAAGGACTACTCCGCCGCCTATCTCAGCCTCGGCAAGTGTTTCGAGTTCTTGAACAGGACGGAAGACGCCGCGCAGGCGTATCGCAAAGGCATCGAAGCCGCCAACCGCAAGGGCGATCTCATGCCGCTCCGAGAGATGGAACGCCGCCTAACCCGCATTTTGCACCACGAAGACTGAAGTACAGTCTCCGTGGTGCAAAATGCTCACTCAGAATTGTTTGAGCTAGAATCGCTGAGGATATTTCACGCGCACACTGTACTTGCGTTGCATTCTACAATGGTGCGGTGGAACTGTTGTTACACAGTTTATTGGACAAAGTCGTGAAGTGTCCGGGCTAATATCGTTGGAAGCGGAATAAAGCTGATTTCGGCCAGCGCACAACTACAACCGGATAAAAACCGGGTATTTCATTGTCTGGCCCATACAGAAATTGATGGAACCTAGCCTTTGGGTGGGCGGGCTTCATTGATGGCAAGTTCCTGAACCAGATTTTTTACCTGGGTTTCCAGCGTTGAGATCTTGACGCTGAATTGCAGGCTGAGCGCGAGCACGAAGAAAATGCCAAAAAAGAACAACGTTGACGACGTCCACCCGGCGCCGATAAACCCGGTGATAGCCTCTAACATCCAGTAGTTCAGACCGACGACCAAAATGGCGGCACCCGCGACCAGCCAGAGTATGGAATACTCCACTTTCAACCGCCTGCGCCTCACCAACTCCAAAATGACGGCGAGCAACGAAATGCCAAACACCGCCGCCAGAATTCGCTGCCGAGGGTCCATGGGTCAACGCTCCTTCCGGACAAGGTTCATCGGAATATCCAGACTCATGCGAAAAAGGTAATACAACGGCCGCATTCCGCCGTGCATCGTATGGCCGGGGATTCCCGCGCGCATCCGGACTGGCGCCTCGCTGACGCGGAAACCATGCCGGTGCAACATGACCAGCACATCCGTGTCCGGATAATCCACGGGATAACTGTCGCGGGCAAAAAACTCGATGACGTGCCGGTTCATGGCCTGAAATCCGCTCGTGGGATCGGTAATCGTCTGGCCGAGGATGATAGATGCAATACGCCGGAAGAAATACATACCCACTTTTCGGGAAAACGGAATGGCATACGGCGTGCCTTCCAAAAAGCGGGATCCAATGCAGAGATCACACGAGTCCCCCTGCACGCGGTCCAATAGTCGGCCGATGTCCTCCGCCTCGTGTTGGCCGTCGGCATCCATCTGAACGGCGAATCGATACCCGTGCCTCAATGCGTATTTGTATCCGGTCTGCAGCGCTACACCGTAGCCCATGTTGAACCGGTGAGTGCACACCGTGGCTCCTCCCTCGATCGCGCACTCAGCCGTGCGATCGCGGGAACCGTCGTTAATCACCAGTATGTCGCAGTCCGGCGCGGCCGACTTCACCGCTTGCAGCACAAGCGGCAGCGTCGCGGCTTCATTGAATGCGGGCAAAAGAATCAGGGTATTGTGGGCCATGGGCCATAGTGTACGTGGATTCCGGCCGCGACCGCCAGCTCACGCAGTTACAGGACAAACTCAACTTTTCTCCGCGGGCTTATACTGACTTACCGCGCTGCCGTCGCGCGTGTGAAGTCCCCAGAAACTGACCGACGACACCGCCGTCAACACGCCCATGACCATCAGGGCCTGATGCAGTGCCGGCAGCACCTGATTCGCAATTTCACGATTCACATTGGCCAGGAACAATTCCGCAATTAACGAGGCGAACGCGACCCCGAAGCTCAGCGAGAGCTGTTGCGCCGTGCTTGAGATGCTGCTCGCGTTACTGGCTTCCGCATCGCTCACGTCCGCGAACACCAGCGAGTTCATGCTCGTAAATTGAAGCGACGAAACAAAGCCCTGCGCGAAACTAAGCAACAGCAGCGCTGGAATGGGGGTGCCCCTGTCCACCAGCGCAAACAAGCTGATGGTACCTCCAAGCAATACGGTATTGGCCATCAGCACGGATCGATGCCCAAACCGGCGCAACACATACCGGCTGTACGCCTTCATGCTCATCGCGGCGATTGCCTGTGGCACGGTCAAAAGGCCGGCTTGCCAGGGTGCGAAACCCAAGCCCACCTGGTACAGCAGCGGCAGGAGAAACGGCATGCCGCCGATTCCGAGGCGCGTAATGAATCCACCCATTACCGCAAGGCGAAACGTCCGAACCCGGAACACATCCAGGTCAAACATGGGATGCGGTGTGCGGCGAGAGTGCGCCCAATATCCGCCCACCAAGCCAAACGAAAGCAGCGCAAGCACGGCAAGCGTCGAATAGGGGAGGACATGCTCCCAAAAAACCTCAATCACGTATGAGATGAGCGCCGTGCCCGAACCGAACAGCAGAAACCCGCGAAAATCCAGCGGCGCAGGGGATTCCTTCCTGTAATCCGGCATAAACCGGTGCACAAGGTAAAGGCCCATCAACGCAATGGGGATGTTGATTAGGAAAATGATGCGCCAGTGCAGCCAGTGAACAATGGCCCCGCCAAGCGAGGGTCCAATGAGCGGGCCGATCAACGCAGGTATGATCACGTAGTTCATGGCCACGATCATTTCCGAACGGGGAAACGTACGAACCAGCGTGAGCCGTCCCACCGGCATCATCATCGCTCCGCCCATACCCTGCAGAATGCGCGACAAGATAAGGGCGGGAACATTGGAGGAAATGCCGCAACAAATTGATCCCAACAGAAATACGACGATTGCCGCCGCAAAGACACGCCGTGTTCCCCACCGGTCGGCCATCCATCCGCTGATCGGAATGAACACAGCCAGACTCAGCGTATAGCTCGCCAGCAACCCTTTCAGACTGAGCGGCGAAACGCCGAGACTGCTGGCGATGGTCGGCACGGCCGTATTGACGATCGTCGCATCCAGGTGCTCCATGAACAGCGCGGCCGCCACCACCCACGGCAGCCACCGGCGGATAGTTTCCACACGGCGGTCTGTGGGTGCAGCGGTCCGCTCGTCAAGCAGTTCGGATTCACTCATAAGATGGGATCGATTCCAAAGGCCGGTCCATCATTCTGCCTTGTAACGGAGCCGACGGCAAGTTCATTCCTTTTAATGAGGCGTACAAAATTGAACAGTAAAGATATTTATTGACAAATTTGAACAAGAATACTTGCGTCGCGATGTTGTACTTTGGATGCATAAGAGCTTTAATTTCAGTTTGTTAGCGTCAATAAATAGATTTGGCATGCTCGTTGCTTTTCCTGTCTTGTCAATTAAAAACTGCCCGCTCGGGGCAAAACATAAGGACCGGAAGAACATGTTGGCGAGCAAAATCGAAACCAACTCGTTACTCAAGGCTACGTATCTTCTTGCCTTTCGGGGACACCGACTCCACTACCGCATACGCCGTCCGTTGTTTATTGCGGTTGGCATGATCTTTTACGAGACCAGTTGGGTGCTGACCACTGCATAGCCGGTACCGGCGTCCGAGGTCTACTTTCTGTTTTCACCATGGCTCGTAGAGCCATCCTTCCTTCGGAGGGAGCCGCCGCAGTCCGAACCCCTGCGGCGGTTCCCTCCGCCACCCCTTTCCGCACGGTTCAAGGACTGATCCGGTAGATTCCGACAATGCGTTGCAGAAAATTCCTGCCTCAGATGGGCATTTCTTGCCGTTGCCATTGCTCTCGTCCAGCCCGTAGGCCATCCGGATCCTCACTTTTTAAGGCTTTTTTACGGTAAATCCCTGTTGGCACAGCGTTTGCCTATAGCCATTCACCTGACCCATACAGGTTCTTCGTGAGTGGTTGGCCCGGTTTTCCGGTGTGGCATCCCTCGTCGCCGCATCTGAATGCCCCAGCCGGGCCCCGTGAATGACGCCGAAAGGCGATTAGGATAGAGGTAGAAGGGATGATCCAGGGGTTATACGCCGCGGCAACCGGCATGATGGGCATCGAACGACTCCAAGACGTCGTGGCGAATAACATCGCTAACGCGACTACCCCGGGTTTTCGCCGTCAAGAAATGGTGCAGGAAGGCTTCGATCAGGTTTTCTTCAAAGCCATGCGCGATCCCTTCTTCTTCAACCGCGAGGCCGGCCCCGGTGGTGGCCTGCGACCCTGGTCCACATTTACCGACCTGAAGCCCGGTCCGCTTCAGGACACCGGCAATCCGCTGAATGTGGCGATTGAAGGCCCCGGCTTTTTTGCCGTCGACACGCCGGAGGGGCCCCGCTACACCCGTAACGGCCAGTTCACTGTCGGCGTGGATGGCCAGCTTGTGACGACCGAAGGGTTCAAAGTGTCGGGTGGGATTGACGTGGGCGAAGGCAAGGTCGAAATCGACAATGAAGGCAACGTCATTGTCGATGGGACGGTGGCCGGCCAACTCAGCATTGTGGAATTCGAGGATCCCCGCCGGTTAACGCGCGCGGGCGATGACTTCTACATAGCGTCCCAAGAAGTGGAAGGTGAGAGTGCGCCCGCCACCCAAAGCAGCGTGGTGTCGGGCATGGTGGAACAGTCCAACGTGCAGCTCCCCATGGAGATGGTCAACATGACGCTCGGTCTTCGGCACTACGCCGCGAATCAGCGCGTCATCAATGCCATGGACGAGACCATGGGGCGCGTCATCGATCAGGTTGGGTTTCCACAATAGGGCATAAAGGGGGCTGAATGATTCGGGCTTTGTTCACGGCATCCACCGGCATGGTGGCGCAGCAACTGAATGTGGACACGGTGGCCAACAATCTGGCCAACGTGAACACGACCGCCTTCAAGAAGAGCCGTGTCAATTTCAAAGACCTTATTTACGAAACGCTGAAAGCACCCGGATCGCCCAACTCCGCCGGCGAAATTACCCCCGAAGGCGTCCAGGTCGGCCACGGCGTGCGTGTCGGGTCGGTCGCGAAGATATTCACGCCGGGCAACATGATCAGCACGGGTACTCCGACCGATCTGGCCATCGAGGGCGAAGGATTCTTTCAGTTGGAACTGCCGGACGGCACCACGGCGTACACGCGGGACGGTAATTTCAAAATCAACGCCAACGGAACGATGGTGACGGTGGACGGCTACATCCTTTCCCCAACCATCACCGTACCCACGGACTATACGTCGATCACCATTGGTAATGACGGCGTGGTATCGGTGGAAGTGCCCGGTCAAACCGGCGCCACCGAAGTCGGCACGCTTCAACTGGTTCGCTTTCCCAACCCTGCCGGGCTCAATGCGAAACTCGGCAGGAATCTATTGTTGGAGACCGAGGCATCGGGTACCCCCGTGACCGGCGAACCCGGTGTGGACGGCGTTGGGTTTTTGAACCAGGGATTCCTTGAAAACTCCAATGTGCAGGTGGTGGAAGAAATCCTGAACTTGATCATTGCACAGCGCGCCTACGAGGCCAACTCACGAGTGATTACCACCTCGGACGAGATGCTTCAAACCGCCAATCAGATTCGCCGGTAAGCGGTGACCTGACCCGATAGGGAGGAGGCAGACGTGACAAGATTCCGGATCATCGTGCTGACATGGTGCGTCGCGGCCTTGGCCGTGGCGGACACCGTTACAGTCAAACCGGAAGCCTATGTCAAAGGGCCGTCCGTACTGCTGGGAGAGATCGCCGACATCGAAGGCGACAATGCCGAGACTTTGTCGTCGGTCGTCATTGTGCAGGCTGCATTGCCGGGCGTTGCCAAGAAATTCAGCGCATCCCTTGTCGAGTCGCGGATTCGTAACGCGGGCTTTGAAGGAACCGTGGCGATAAGCGGTTCCCCGCAAATCACCGCGCATACACTGGCGCAGGAACTTTCCGCCGAGACATTGACGGCCGACCTGCAACGGTACATCGAATCGGAAATGCCGTGGGAGATTGACGACGCGCAAATCACGATCGATATCCCCAGACAGGCTGTTGTGATACCCGAGGGCGACGTGCAGGTCCAATGGACCGCGGGGCCGCTTTACCGCTGGATCGGTCCGGCCGCCTTTCGCGGCGACGTGATCGTCGACGGTGACGTCAAACAGACGGTGCAGGTCCGCGCAAGCGTGGAAGCCTATGAAGACGTGCTCATCGTCATCAACGACGTTGCGCGCGGGTCCATGATTTCGGCGGCCGACATCTCCATTGAAAAGCGCGCCCTATCGCAGTTGCGGCCCGGTACGCTTACCGAACCAGAAGAGGCGGTCGGCCAACTGGCGAAATCGACCCTCATGGCCGGCGCGGTGCTGACCAATCGCCAGATTATGCCGCGCCGTCTGATTAAACGGAATCAAGCGGTCAATGTGGAAACGAGGGTTCGCGGTTTGTCCGTGCGCGGCCGCGCGCGCGCCATGGGCGACGGCCACGCCGGCGACATGATTCCGCTGATCAATCCGGATACCAAAGCCGAATTCTACGGAGTCGTTCAAGCGGACGGCTCGGTTCTTGTGGAGTAACGACGCATGCATTCACGTTGGATCGTATGTCTGCTGGTTGCCGGTTGCGCGACCGCGTACGGGGATTCGCTGTTCAGCAAAACGTCCGCCGAACGCGGAAACCTCATATCCAACAAGCGGCCGCAGTACGAGGAAGGTGACCTCATAGTCGTGACCGTGCGCGAAACGCTTAATGCCGAAACCTCTGCCGATACCAACACGCGAAAGCAGGCCGAGGTCAGCAACGAAGCCGATGCAGGCGACAACGGATTTCTCATTAATCCAAAGCCCGATGGACTGGGGCTTCTGGACGAGGGTAAGTTGCCCAATTGGCAAATTGAGGCCGACAACGAGCACCGAACCACTGGTGAAACAGTTCGCACAAACCGGCTCACCACGACCATTTCATGCACCGTGACCAAGGTCAACGATAATGGCACGCTCGATATCCAGGGCGAAAAACGCGTCACTGTGAACAGCGAAGACACCACCATGTTTCTAACCGGCACCATTCGCGCGTTGGATGTGACCGCCGCCAATACCATCGATTCAACAAAGGTGGCCAACGCGAAGATCGATCTCAAAGGCAAAGGGCCCCTGTGGAACAACCAACGCCGGGGATGGATCACCAAACTGCTGGACTGGTTCGCGCCGTATTGATACTCGGGAGTGGGCATGTTGCGAACAACGAAATTGGTTAGCCGGCTTGCGATTCTGTGCTTGTGCGCGGCCGCATGGGGTTCGTCCGCTTGGGCGGCCCGCGTGAAAGACTTGTGCGAGATTCAAGGCGCGCGCCCCAACGCGCTGCGAGGCATCGGCCTTATCGTGGGCCTCGCGGGCACCGGTGACAAGGCCAAAGACGCCGTGGCGCGGCAGGCGCGCCTGCTGGAACGGCTCGATATCGACGTCCTCGATCCCAAGGCGCTGACGTCGGACAACGTGGCCGTGGTGTGGGTCGATGCGACCTTTCCAGCATTTGGAAAGGAGGGCACGCGTATTGACGTGCGTGTAAGCTCGATCTACGACGCGGAAAGTCTGGAAGGTGGCACTTTGCTGCCTACTTATCTGCAAGGTGAGGACGGGGAAATCTACGCCGTCGCTCAAGGTCCGGTGTCCGTGGGGGGATTTGCCGCGGGCGGAGGCGGCGCGCAGGTGACGCAAAACCACGTGACGGCCGGCCGTGTGCCCATGGGCGGCTCCATCGAACGCGAGATACCGTCCACCATTACCGACGGTGAGCGCATCACACTTCTGCTTAAGCGGGCCGATTTCGCGACTGCGAATGCCATTCGCGAAGCGCTCGATAGTTCGTTCGGCGCCGGTACTGGACACGCCACCACCGCGGCGGCAATTAACGTGCGCATTCCCTCGGCCCACAAGGCGAATCTCATCGGATTCATTTCCGAAGTACAGGCCCTCAACGTCAAGGCCGACGTACCGTCCCGCGTCGTCATTAATGAAAGAACAGGGACCCTCGTGGTGGGTGGGGAGGTCATCATCAAGCCGTGTCAGGTGGCCCACGGAAATCTGACCATCAGGGTTGAAGTAACCCCGCTTGTCAGCCAGCCTGAACCCTTTAGCGAAGGGGAAACCGTCACCGGCGAATCGGGGGAGGTGGACACTATCATCGAGGAAGGATCCCTCATGCCGGTGCAAGGTACCTCCGCGAGCGACGTGGCCGAGGCGCTCAACCGTCTGAAGGTCACTCCGCGGGATATGATCTCCATCTTTCAGGCCATCCGGGCCGTCGGCGCACTCGACGCCGATCTCGAGATCATGTAACGCCATGATCTACGTGAACCCACTGACAAACGGTATCAGCAAGGGCGGCAACGTGCTGGCCGATTCGGCCCGCCGGGATGTGGCGCTGAGAGAGCTGGAACAGTATTTCGTATATACGCTGCTGGAGGAAATGCGGAAGTCGGTCCCGAAGGACAGCCTCGTACCCAAGACCCAGGCCGATCAATTTGCCGAGCAGATGTACGACGATATCATGAGCAAACAAATTGCCGAGACCGGCAAGTTCGGCATTGCCCGAATGGTGGATCAGCAAATGCGTTTGAACGAAACCAGGGATGCCAAAGTCTTGCAGGAGCCGCTCCATGACACGCCGCCGGTCACTCCGCCGGCTACGCCTATGGTGCGGGCCTATCAGCGCTAACGTGCCGCAATAACGCGGGCAGGATTGCCGGCAAGGCGGCAAATCAGGTCAAGTTTCACCAGGGAATGCCGATAAAGGAACTATGGAAACCACTCCCACATTGGCTGAATTGCTGGAAAGTCTGTGCCAGGTACTCGACGAGGAACTGGAACGCCAGGAAAACGTCCGGGAAATCTGCCGCTCCCAGCATCACGCCTTGGTAGCACACGATATCGAGTCGGTCGAGGCGCGCACCCAGGGTTTGGAACAATTGATTCGCGACGCCGTGGCGGCGGAACACCGCCGGCTCGAGGTTGTCCGCGCCATTGTGCCGCTGCTCGGCATGATGCCGGAATCGGCCACCATGACCAATCTAATTGCCGCCGCGCCGCAGCCCTGGTCGGACCGGTTGGCCTACTTCCAAACGGCGCTCAAGAACACCGTGGAAGAAACCCGGCGCTTCGTTCGCGCCAGCGCGCAAGTCTCACGTCGCACGCTTCGCGCCCTCAGTCACTGTATGGAAACGTTGCAACGCAGTGACACCGCCGGGTCCGCGTATGACCGCCAGGGCAACGGTCCTGCCGCCCGATCGGCGGCGCCCGCTCTGCTGGACCACCGGGGTTAGGCCGCATGGGAACCCTGCGCGTCACCCAACCGATTTTGGTCGATCGCGTCCTGCGCAATATCCAGGATCAGCAGCGGCGTATTTTGGAGTTGCAGGATCAATTGGCCACGGGCCGCCGTATCAATGCCCCGTCCGACGATCCCATTGACACGCGCCGCGCCATCAACACGCGGGCCTTCATCGCAAAGAACGAACAGTATCTTCGAAACATTCAGCAGGCCGCGCCCAGGCTGAACAACACCGAAACCCTGATCACCAACATCCAGGACCGGCTGGCACGCGCGCGCGAACTGACCCTGCAAGGCGCCAATGGCAGCAACAGCCAGGATTCACTGAACGCCATTGCAGCCGAAATCGACCAGATTCTGGAAGGCGTGCTTAGCACCGCCAATACCGAATTCGAAAGCGGATTCGTCTTCTCGGGCACCCGCACCCGCACCCAGCCCTTCGTCGAGACGCGCGATGTCAATGGCCGAATTACCGCCGTGGCATATGAAGGCAACGACGAAGCCATCAACGTCGCGATACAGGACGGTGTGGAAGTAAAAGTCAATGAATCCGGATCGGAAGTTTTTCAATCCAATCAGGATATCTTTCAAACGCTTATCGATATTCGAGACAACCTGCTTGCTGGAGACCGTGCCGCTCTGTCCAACACCCGATTGTTGGAAATCGACGCGGCACGGGCGCAACTGAGCGAGGCCGTGGCCCGGGTAGGCGCCGTGCAAAACCGGCTGACCAGCGGCGAGACCGACCTGGAAGACATCCAGGTGCAATTGCAGGAACTGCTTTCGAACACCGTGGATGCCGATCTCGCCGAGGTAATCATTCAACTGAACGCCCAGGAAAACGCGTTTCAGGCCGCCCTCAGTGCCGGCGCCCGCGTGATTCAACCCAGCCTCCTGGATTTCGTGCGGTAATCGCCGCCTTGCTGGACCAGCCCTCACGCCCTGGCCGCTCTTGAGCATCACCTTCGCCCCCTGCTATGGTTCCCGCTTGCATTTCAAAGGGAGCCAAACGTGAAAGCCATTATCATTGGCGCGGGACGCGGCCAGCGTCTCATGCCGCATACCGAAAATGCGCCCAAGTGTTTTGCGGAAGTCGGCGGCCGGCGTATATTGGATTGGGCCATCGAATCGCTGCATGCCGGTGGTTTGACGGATATTGTCTTTATCGCCGGGTATCAATTCGATCTGGTCAAATCGACCTATCCGCATTTCACTTTCTGCCACAACTGGGATTGGGCCAACAACAATATCCTCGAATCGCTTATGCACGCCGAAGAGTACATGGATGAAGGATTCGTCTGCGCATACGCGGATATCCTGTACCGCCCCGAGATCATCCGCGACCTCGTCAAGAGCCCGCATCCGATTACGCTGGTGTCCGATACGGATTGGAGGTCGCGCTACATCCATCGGTCCGATCATCCCGAGGATGACGGCGAAAAGATCGCATTGACCAACGGCAGCACGCGCATCGCCGCGATCAACCGCACCATGCCTTCCGATCATGCGCACGGCGAGTACATCGGCGTCGCCCGGTTTTTGCCGGAAGCCGCGCGCCAGTTACGCGACCATTATCACCGGGCGAAGGCGCATCACGGCGATGGCCCCTTTCGCGCCGCCAAACATTTTCGCAAAGCCTACCTGATTGACTTGTTTCAGGAAATGATCGATAACGGCATCGAAATGCACGCGCTGGCCACGCACGGCGGCTACATGGAGATCGACACCAATCAGGATTTCCACCTTGCCCGAAAGGAATGGTCCCAATGACGACCCAACGCCCGCTCTTTCCCGCAGGCATCGTTGGAAGTATGCCGCGATCGCAATTCGTTCGTGATCTGCTTGACCCCGACAAGACCCCCGCCGATCCCGTCGATTTCAAAAAACGAATGGACGCCGCTGTGGACTATATCCTGGCGCTCCAGGAATCCGCCGGGTTGGATATCGTCAGCGACGGCGAGTATCGCAGACGTTCCTACATTGGAATCATTTCAGATGTCTGCGACGGATTCTTGTTGGAGCGAAAGGAGGGCGTCTGGTGGCACACCGTCGTCGAGCCCATGCGTCACAGCCGGCCCGGACTCGCGGCGCAAGAGGCCGCTTACCTCCGCTCGCGTACAACACGCATGATCAAGGTCGCGCTACCCTCTCCATATCTCCTGGGCACGCGCATGTGGGATGCTGAGCGCTCATCCGCGGCCTATTCCACACGCGAGAAGTTTATGGAAGCACTGGTTCCCATTCTCCGCAAGGAACTGGAACTATTGGTGGAAGCAGGTGCCGACATCGTTCAGTTTGACGACCCGCACCTATGTCTGTTTGTGGATGCCAACGTGCGCGCGAAGTTTGACAATCCGAGTCGCGAAGTCGATCTGTGCGTTGGATTGCTCAATCAGATTCTCGATGGCGTGAAGGGCGTGACCACCGCGGTGCACTTGTGCCGCCGCAATAAAGCCCGGTCCGGCTGGGTCGGTGAAGGCGGATACGATCCCATTCTCGACGGCCTCAAACGTCTGAACGTAAATCAGTACGTGATGGAATTCACCATCCCCGTCGCGGGCGACTTGTCCGTGTTGCGGGAACTCCCCGAAGATCGCTCCGTGGGTCTGGGCTGCGTTGACTGCCGGGGAGAAACCATCGATTCGCCCGAACTCATCGTGGATCGAGTGGAAAAGGCGCTCCAACACATTTCACCGGATCGGGTCTACCTCAACCCCGATTGTGGATTCGCTCCAGGGAACGCGGCTGAAATCCCCATTGACGAAGCCTACGCCAAACTTTCCAACGAAGCCGAAGCCGCTAAGCGGCTTCGGGCTCGATATGGCTGATACGTGCGGCGCTCGAGGCACGGTCACGGTCCTTTGACCGTAATCGCGTACGTTATCCGCCTGAATGCATCCGAATCCGGGTTTCGTGCCAGACACTCAAGCGTATGCGTGCCCTTGGTCAACACGTATTTGCGCGTGGCCGAGGGTCCCTCAACCGGGTTTCCGTCCAAAGTCCACGTGACGATGCTGTAACCCGGAATGGTGGGAAACGTCAATTCCGCGCGCGTCGGCACTTCCCACGGTATGGCGGGGTAGGGCACTACTTGGGTCGCGGCGCTCGCCGTGGCAACCACTTCAGTGCCTGCTTTCTCTCGGTAGGTCACCACATACGATCCCGGCTCCTTGAATACATGATTCAACGTCGCCGAATCGGTTTGCAGCGGTGTACCGTTCACTTCCCACACCGGCTTGTTGCCTTGCTTGACCGGCATGGTCAGCGTCAACAACTGACCTTCATACATGACCGGAGGAAGTCCAATCTCGGCGTGCCCGCGCAAGGACTCGCTCATGCCCAATCTTTCGCGCACGGCTTCTACCGTCGTGCCTTCCGCTTTGGCCATCGTTTGCAATACGTCCGGCACGTCGCTCAGCGGCGCATAAATCTGCACGCGTCCCTGACCATCGTTGGTGTCGATAATGAGATCAAACACCCCGGCCTGCGTGTAGTCTATGGACGATACGGACAATGTGCCGTCCGCCTTGCTGAACGTGAACATCTCGTTGTAGTCGTTTGGCCCCACGTACACCGTGGGCTTTATGTGACCCGCGCCCACAGGCTGACCGCCGGAGCTGATCGTGATAATGTGTGTCTGATTCGGCGCGGTGAACGTGATCGACGCCGGCTCTACCACCACCGAATGCGCCGTAAACACCCACGCCGCCAACACCCAAAGTCCCCAAAAAAACACGGACTTTGCGATACGTTCTGATTTGCTCTCCGCCATGACTGCCTCCTATTCCGCGCCTCTCGACGCTGATTAATACCCGGAGGTTCCCAACAAGTTTCACATCCAGGAGACGCATGTGTGCCGCCTCTATTCATTTGGACACGCAAAGCGCCGTCCATAAAAAGTACACACGGTGACGGCCGGACATTTCTCCGGGGACCATGCTGTAGAGACAGTCCTACGCTTGTTGACAGATATCCTCTGACAAGCGGGGTTCAATTCGATTTGGAGGAAGGTTTTTCGGCTTCTACAAGCAACACGGTGGCAAACCGGCGGGGAGTAATTCGAGCGTCGGCCCAGGCGAAACACGCGTACAATTTGTTCGCCCAATCGAATGCAGGCGCCAACAGTTTCAGTCCGATACTGGAGCCTCCGTTCTTCTGCCGGTTGCCGCCGGCACGCTGGGCGAGAGCAAAGCACGCGACTGTAATCATCATCGTGATCTTTTCCAGCGGTCCCAATATCGTACGAACCTGTGTCACGCGAAGTCCGGCGGACTCCAGTTTCTCCACCATGTCTGCCAATTCGTACCGGCGGAAGTGATGGACGAACCGATCGTCGTTTGCAAAGTAGAACTGCCGGTGGGGAAACGTCACAATCAACCGCCCGCCCGGCCGGATCACGCGGGCTAGTTCATGCAAGGCCGTCCGGTCGTCTGGCAAATGTTCGAAAACCTCCGATCCAATCCCAATATGAAACGCGCCATCTCCAAAGGGGAGTCGGGTGGCGTCCGCGGCCACGTGCGCGCCCTGCGGATGAATACGCCGCAGCGTGGATAGTGCCAGCGTGGAAAGTTCGGAATAGACAACCCGATCGGCGGTTGTCACCACCGGTGAAATGCCGCTTCCGATCTCCAGAATAGTATCGGGTTGAATCCGGTCGACAAGGGATTCTATGGCGCGCTTTCGAAGCCGGTAGTTGTAGAGATAATTCTTGAGAACGACATATTTGCCCTCCTCAAAGAAATCCTGGAAGCGATTTTTAGTGTGCATCAAAGAATATCGCGGGCCGCAGCAAACCCCATTTGGCCAACCGGAATTGAAGGGCCGTAGATAGGCAGCCCAATCCGTATTTCACACTGCGGGCGAAATTGATTGACGATGCCTCGGCAAAATACTTCGTCGGACACGACACTTCGCCTATGGGCTCTCCGCGGAAAAGAATTTGCGCAAGCATCTGGTTGTCAAATACGAAGTCGTTGGAATTTGCATGCAACGGCAGTTTTTGGAGAAGTGCGCCCGAAAACGCGCGGTAGCCGGTGTGGAACTCCGATAACTTTGATCCCATCAATACGTTACCGAACAGAGTTAGGAAGCGGTTCGAAATGTATCGCCACCAAACCATACCGCCGGATCGGGCATGCCCGCCCAGGATCCGGGAACCCAGCACACAGGGATACAGGCCGTGGCCGATGAGCGTAGCCATGGCTGGAATCAATTTTGGCGTGTACTGATAGTCCGGATGCACCATAATCACGATATCGGCGTTCATCTCAAGCGCAAGCCGGTAGCACGTCTTCTGATTTCCACCGTACCCCCGGTTCCTCTCGTGGGTGTAGACCGTGGTATGGGGCAATTCGCGGGCAATCGCGGTAGTCTCGTCCGAACTCGCATCGTCCACGACAATCACGTGGTCAACGATACCCTGCGCCAGCACCTCGTCATGGGTGCGGCGCAACGTTTGCGCGGCATTGTACGCCGGCATGACGACCACGACTTTTTTCCCTTCAAACACCGTAGACGGACTCCTTCCGTGCGAAGGGTAAACAATCGGCACCGCCGGGAGCAATTGCACGGGTGAAACAATATATGCAAGTGGCGTATCGTGCTGGGATGCGGCCGTGAAAGGCCGCGCATTGGGGGGAACCATGAATGCTTGCGTGTATACTGTATTGACCATCATCGCGACACTGAGCACCGGGCAGGCGCCCGCCGAAACGGCTCCGCCGCCCGAATTCGAACGATCGGTCGATCTCAGGCCGGAGCCGTTTGAACGCATGGTCATCCTGGGCGAAAGCACAGTGGAAGGCGGGCCCTGGCTGGCAAGCAAGAGACACCGGTATGCGGATGTTCTCGCCAAACTGATTTCCAAGACGCAGCGCAAGCGCCTGAAGTATTACAACGCAGGCATCGGCGCGAATGCGATTTCGCCGCGCAGTCCCGGTTACGAAAACTCCCGCAAGCCCAGTGCCCTGGAACGGTATAAGCAAGATGTGATCGATCGGGATCCCGATTTGTTCATTCTCTGTTATGGATTGAATGACATGCGCGCCGGCATGCCCATCGAGGAATTTCGCGAGGATATGTCCACAATCATCCGCGACGTGAAATCGGCCTGCGATCCGGTAATTGTGCTTACCACCGTCTACTACATGACCGGGTGGAAAAGTTATCCGCCCTACGACAAGGGATCGGTCGAACTCACGCTGCAATACAACGATTGCATTCGCGGCCTCGCAAAGGAATACGGGTGTATTCTGGCCGATGTCTGGCAGGCGGAGGGCGGCGCGGATTGGCTAATCGACCCGGACGGCGTACATGCCAACCGGGCCGGTAACTTGGTCATCGCCCACCGCATTTTCGAATCCATCGCCCAACGGGCGAGTTGCCTGGGCCAGCCGTGGTTCGAGCGAATGGAAGACACCCGGTGGCGGACCAACACCACCCGCGCCCGCGCGCAGTCAGGCGATCCCTTCGTAAAAACTTGGGGAAATCCTACGGCGACGGACTGAACACTCCGGATGCCATCAAGTTGGCAAACACCAGAATGAAACAATGGATGAGGAAGACATAGAGAAACGTGCGCGTGCGCCACGCGATGAATCCCATACCCAGACCGGTGAATAAGGTGCTCATCGTTTCCAGTTCGGGCTTGGACACATGCCCGAATGCGAAAGGAATCATCTGCAGAAAAATGGCAGGCCCCGGTCCAATGATCCGTGCTGTGCCAAAGAGCAGAAATCCCCGCAACAGATATTCCCAACCCCAGAGTTGAAGCACGGACGTGTAGATCATGCGGCCGTGCTGCAACCATTCCGATCCGCCGCCAGCATTGGCTCCGTAATAGATTGCGCGGTAATACTGATCAATGTTGCCCGTCGGAACCGTGAACCACAGCACTACGGCGATTGCCGGACAAAGCGAAAAAGTCCAAATCAATCCTTCGCGCCAGCGGCCGATGGCCAAACCATAGTCCTCGGGATGATCGCGGAACGCAAAAATGACCACGAGAATCGGCACCGCAAAAAATAGAATGAACTGCATGTGTGCCATTTCAAGAATGCCCTGGCCCAGCATGCCGTGCCACGACTGAGGGAGGAATGGAAACAGCCTCGCGACCGTACCCCGGTAGACAAACAATATTGGGAGGAAAGTGCCCAAAAAAGCCACCACGGCAAAACGCACATCAATAACGACATCACCCAGGCGCAACTTCGCCCCCGGAACATCATTCGGCATGGACATCGCACATTCCCCTTGAGTTGCCCGCAAGTGTGACAAATCGCCTCCGGCGGAATCTAGCCGGCGGGGCATCGCCTTATTTGCCCAATTGTCTTCTTTCCTTGATCCATGTCCATTATAGTGACTAGCCAACAACGGGAGGTTGCTTCAATGACCTGTTCCTGTGGATACAACTACGTAATGGCCAGCCTGAAGGCCCAGCAATCCAATAGGCCACGGCCCTACAAGACCTACATGGTCGTGGCAGACGAGGACCACATGAAGTACATCCGCGCCGAAAAGAAGTGGCTCGAAGCAAAAGGAAAAGAGGCCAAGCTGAAGGCCTTGTCGCGATCCGCCCGATATACAGGATCCTTGATGGAGTGTCCAAAGTGCGGACGGTTTAGCCTTGTCAAACCGCAGAACGAGGACGAATGCGAGGCACTGATTCTTGCCGCGGAGTCACGCTACCCATGAGCAAGACTATTGCGGCGACACTCCAGATCATTTTGTTCGTCCTCACAGGATGCTCGACGAGGTTCAGCAACTCGTACGCTACTGCCTAGGGCGAGTACTACGAGGGGGCGCTGAGCGCCGCAGGGGGGCTCTACTGTCTTCGCAAATTGGAAGACCAATGGATTGTAGTAGGGCACGCCCCCAAGTGGTTATCCTGAGACCGGATGGCGCGGGGTCGCGCACCGGTTGCTCTCTCAGCGGGGAAATCCCGGCATTTGGCAACGGTGTCTAGCGTAGCGGAGCCGGGTTTAACGCTTGACCAAGTAGATGGCTATTTACGAAATTCAGATTTTCGTATACACTATATCCTGAGGGTGGACAAATCCGTCTACTATATGTAGGATAGACTGCGACCTGTGCGCAGGCCCTTGTATGCCGGGTCGGTACCGAAACCCAAGGAGCGTCCGCGCTTATGACCGCCGCGACCCAATCGGCTCAACCACGCAGTCTTGTCGCCCCATTTCTGATTGTGGCTTTCGCCGCATGTGTCATCGTTGCCACGGTCGGCTGGGCCGAACTCGGGCTGGCCTTCGTGATCGGCTGTTTCTTCTTTGTGATTTACTTGCGTGACCCCGCAATCGGCCTCTATATCACGACAGCCCTGCTGCTGATGGGCGGGTTGAACCTGTCCTTGGCCGGCATTTCCGTCAGCATCCCGCAGGCCGCGCCCAAGTTGAGCGGACTGGCAACCGTGGGCGCCTGGTTCTTTAATCTGCTGGTGACCCGGCGGCCGATCAAAGTTCACTCGGATTTTTGGTTCGCGGTGGCTTTCATGGCTTGGGCCGCCCTGGGAATCATCTGGCAGGTACAGGAAATGTGGGGGGTGCTAGCTCCGCAATGGGGCCGGCTCGCGAACGTGGTGGTCCTGTTCATTATCGCGATCCACATCATCGACGATTCGAAAAAGGTGAAGACCTACGTTTCCCTGATCCTCGCTTGCGGCGTTGGCATGTCCCTTTTCGCCGTGATGCAATATCTTGTTCCCAGCATGCAGTTTTCCGGCGTGGGGGGCATCGAAGCCATTGGCGGTGGACAGAGCGGTGCGTTCATCGATCCGGAGTTGGGCAGCGGCGGCGGCGCCGTGCGCGTATCCGGCACGTTAGGTCACTCGACGTGGCTGGCCTACGCGCTGCTGATGATTCTCCCGCTGAATACCTATTGGTATTCAATGGCCAAGACGCGCCGCCAGAGACTGCTCGTGTACGGTGCGATCGGGGTCGAATTGATTGCGCTAGTGCTGACGTTCACCCGCATGGGTTTTATCGTCGGCGTGGTCATCGTTACCCTCATGCTCGGCAAACAGATGATGCGGTTGAGTCCGTACCGGCTTTCGGCATTGGCCGTGGGTCTGGTCATCGTCTGGCTTGTGCTGCCTGAGGCGTATAAAGACCGTGTGCTCAGTCCGAAAATCTACGACGAGGGCCAGTCCACGGAAGCGCGCATTGAGCTTCAGGAATATGCCTATCAATATGCGCTTGACAGGCCCATTACGGGCATCGGTCTGGGTGGATTCGGATTCAAGTTCATGGAAGAGAACAGTTGGGTCGCCCAAATGCTCCGTTGGATGGTTCGTTATTGGGGCTGGGATCCCATCCACTACGGACCGCACAGCATGTATCTGCAATTGGCGAGCGAAACGGGATTTGTCGGGTTGTTGCTGTTGCTGGCCTTTGTCTTTGTCGCGTTTCGAAACGCCATGCGCGCGGAGAAACTGTATCGTGCTGCGGGCGATCAGCCCATGGCGCTGCTGTCCGGGGCCGTTGTGATTAGTCTCGTGGCATTTCTCATGTGCTCGTTTTTCCTGCACGGACTCAACCAGAAGATCTGGTGGATGGTCGTGGTCATTGCTTCCACGCTGCCCTATGCCTATGCCGCGGATCAGGAAGCCAAAGCGGCCAACGGCGGTTCCACAGCCAAAGGCGCTCGAACTCGATGAAACTTCGCGGCCTGCTGACATCGGTAATCCTGCTGGCGGCGGCGAACCTACAGGCCGGCGCCGCCTTTACCGGTACCGTGAAGTCCGAGCAGGGCGCGCCAATTGCGTCCGTGTATGTCGGACTTTTCTCGGATACATTTGATTCTCTTGGGCAAGGGCTTACAGGGTCGGACGGCGCCTTCTCCATTCCCGTGGATACCATGCCCGCGACCGGCCATCTCGTCGTGCAGCCGCCCGCGGGCAATCCGGTGGACGGCATTGCGGGATACGCCCATTCGCCTCGAGTGTACAAGTACCAGGGCGAGCCAACGCCAACCCTTACGCTGCCGGAAGTCGCAACCATCGCCGTCCGTGCACGCGATTCCAACGGCAATCTCTTGCGATGGCAGGAATTCCGCGCACGCGGTCTTCATGGCGATCAGTTTATTTACGCCACCAACTTGAAGATGGACATGGCCCCGGCCGTGATCTGGCCCGTGTATGACGAGGAAGCGAGGCAAAAAGGGTCCGCGCGTGAAATCGGTCTGCCCGCACTCGCCGTGAAGCCGGGAGAGCCGTGCGCCGTGCAGGTACTCTTTTGGGAGACGCGGGGCTACGGGAAACTGTGGTTGCGCGCAGACAATGCGGGCAAGGGATTCGCTCCCGCCACGCCAGGCGAGACGATGGTGATCGATTTGAACCTGGAACTCGCGCGCACGGCGGTTGCCGATCTGGTCCGCCGATCCAGTCATTTCCCGGAATCCAGCCGTTTGGAAATCGCCGCGCTCAGTGCCGCCTCCGGAGCGATCGCCGCAATCGAGGACCCCTTGGAGCAGGCGTCGAAAGCCGATGAACTGCTCGTGATTGCGCTCAGGCTGCGGGACGAGTTGGAAGTGGCTTTGGCCAAGGCGTCAGCGCCTTCGCTTCGCAACGGCACCGCCGAACTCACCGTTACGGACGCCGACGGCAAGCCTGCCGCGAATCAGGAAATCACGCTGAAACTGCAATCCAGGGAATTTCATTTCGGCGTATTCGAGGGCGGACAATACACGCCGTCGGTGTACAAGGCGGCCCGGGAAGCAGGATTCGACATGAGCACGCTGCTTCTGGGCTGGGGCTGGATAGACACCAATGACGCGGCGGGAGTCGACAAGACCTACGGCATACAACAACAGAAGGACTTGGGATTCACGCTCAAGGCCCATGGAGTCGTGTGGTTGCAGGGATATGGAATCCTGCCCGAACGCGCGTTCACGATGCCCTCCGCCGAGTTGCGCCTTGCGGCCATCGACTTCCAGCAGCGCATGCTCGAGAGTTACTTTGACGACATTGCGATTTGGGAATCCATGAACGAACCGCCGGCCACCAACGCCGTCAATCTGTCCCGCGAAGAGGTCACCGAATTGTTTGCGGCGGCGACGGAGAGCATCGAGTACAAACCGGAATTGGTCTCGTTGGTAAACGCCGCGCACGAGATCGATTTTGGCGCGAAGTACAGCCTTTTCAATGTGGATGGCACGCCGGCAAATGCATTTCCGTTGACGTATTCGCAATGCCTCGATCAGCTTCAGGCGTCCGGGAAACTCGCCCAACTCAATGTTGTTGGGTTGCAGTTCTATCCCGGGTTCCGGTTCGGCGATCGCTTCCAGGGGTTGCAGGGCCCGGCGGTGACGCCGGCCTCGCTGGTGGATCTGGCCGATCGCTATGCGGAATTCGGAAAGCCGGTTCACATCACCGAATTCTCGCTGCCCGATCAATACGGTCCCGAGGCCAAGAACGGATACTGGCGGGAGAAGTGGTCGCCTGAATTGCAGGCGGAGTTTGCCGAGCTTGTGTACACGATCGCGTATGGACATCCTTCGATTGAATCGATCACCTGGTGGGACATCACCGACCGTGCATCTTCCGTGGTGGGTGGCGGATTGATGTCGGCGGACGGCAAACCCAAACCGGTTATGACGCGCCTCGAATCGTACCTCGAATCGGTCTCGCCCGCGGCGATTACGGTCACCACCGATGCCGAAGGCAAATCTTCCGTGCAATGCCCTGCAGGCATCTATGTTGTCGACGGGACGGATCTATCGGTTCACGTGGAAGCAGGAGAGACCGCCACTATTGCCGTTGCCGGCTGGAAGTCCTAGTGGATCGGTTGAATGTTCTTTATCTTATCCGCTGCTGGGCATTCGGCGGATCGCATTCCATTCTGCTCCTGCTGATGGAGCACATGCCCAAGGACCGGTACAACATCATCTGTGTGCCCTACGACGCCCACACCGACGGCGATCACCAGTTCATAGCACAAGCCCGCGCCCGCGGCCTGGACGTCGCCCCGGAACGCATTCCGTGGAAATCCCGTGGAAACTGGAATCGCGCGCGAAACACGATCGCCGATCTCATCGACCGCTACAAGATCGATCTTGTACACGCACACGATCCTCAATCCAACACCATTCTTGGCATCGGACGCCAACGATGGTCTTGCGCCTGCGTCGCCAGCGCGTATGGCTGGTGGGACGGCTTGTTTCCGTTTCGCCGCTTCGTCTATCAATGGATAGAACGCGATTTTGCATTGCCCAATCTGGATGCGGTCATTACCGTATCCGATCACATGAAGCGCCGGATTCTGAAAGGGCCCACCCGGCCGGAGCGCATTCATGTTATTCACACCGGTCTTGGCATCAAGGCGCTCGAATCGAATGGATCGCGAAACGAATTCCGTGCGTCGCTTGGCATCCCCGAAGACGCCTGCGTCGTCGGCACAGTCAGCCGCGTGTCCATTGAAAAAGGCCACACGCACTTGATCGATGCCGTGCATCACGTGCAGGGCGCGCATCCCAACGTGTACCTTCTCATCATCGGCGACGGACCTGTTCGCGCGGACTTGCAAGCCCAAGCCCGGGAACTGGGACTAGAACATCGAGTTGTCTTTCCCGGATGGGTGCAGCACCTGCCGGATGCTCTTGCCGCGATGGACCTCTTCGCCCAACCCTCGGTGCAGCAGGAGGGGCTGCCGACGGCCATCCTCGAAGCCGAAGCCGCGGGATTGCCCATCATCGCCTCTGATATTGGCGGATCCCGCGAGACCATCGAGCCCGGCGTGACTGGTGTGCTCACACCGCCCGGAGACGCCTTGGCCATCGCCGCGGCCATTGAGAGGCTTGCGGCCGATCCGGCCCGCCGCCGGGAAATGGGCGACGCCGCGCGCCGGCGTATTGAAACGCATTTCTCACTCGATCGTATGATTCAACAGGTCGATCACACGTACGGGGCGGCCCTTGCCTCTTACCGGAGTCAGTAACGCGGGTTTCCCGCGGCCTATGGAAACAGGGTCCACATGCGCATCGGCATTGACGCACACGCGATCGGCACCGGGGCCGGCGGCAACGAAACGTACATTCGATCCCTGATTGCGGCACTTCGGGCGCCTGCACCGGAATTTGATTTCACGGCGCTTGCGCTACGCGACGTGATTGGACGTGACCCCGATTGCGTCATGGGCATGCCCACGTTTCCACTCAGGCTGCACTCGTCCATCTTGCGGACTCCGTTTGAACTGCCGTGGGCGGCATGGCGCCTGGACCTCGATTTGATCCATGTTCAATACAACGCGCCGCCGTTGTGTCCTTGCCCTTTTGTTGTGAGCCTGCACGATGTCGGTTGGGAACGTCATCCCGATCTGTTCACTCCAGGCATGCGTCGAAGGCTTGCGCTGCTCGTGCCCGGCACATTGCGGCGCGCGGCGCGTGTATTCGCCCTGACGCACGCGATCAAACACGAAATCCATGAGACGTACGGCACCGCGCTCGATCGAATTGACGTGGTGTCCCCTGGCGTCGATCCCGCGTTCTTCGAGCGGCATTCGCCCGAGTCCATTACGAGCGCCCGATCGGAGTACCGGATACCCAATGACTACGTCCTCTACGTGGGTGCTCTGCAGCCGCGGAAGAACCTTGTCCGGCTGGCCGCCGCCTTTAAGCGGGTCGTCGATAGACACCCCAGCCTTCCGCATGCACTCGTCCTTGCCGGTAAGAAGACGTGGCTGTACGACGAGGTGATCGATTCCATTGAATCGCTTCGCCTTGGCGACCGGCTGATCTTTACCGGTTATGTTGCCCAGGAACACCTGATCTCTCTTGTCCAAGGCGCTTCTGTCTTTGCCTACATCTCGCTTTATGAAGGGTTCGGTTTGCCGGTGCTCGAAGCCATGGCCGCCGGCACTCCCGTGCTCACCTCCAGCACCCGAGCGCTTCGAGAAGTCGCGGGCGATGCCGCCGTTATTTGCGAACCGCTGGACGATGTCTCCATCGAGGCGGGTCTGGAGCAGATACTTCTCGACGCGCCTCTTCGAGCCCAGCTTCAGGCATTGGGAACTCAACGGGCATCGCATTATTCGCTTCAAGCCATGGCGCGATCCGCCATCGCTGGCTACCAGTCCGCCCTTTCTTGAGATCCGATCGCGTATTCCGCCCTACCATTTAGCACGTGTTGTTGCACTGGAGCGCGACGGCCCTTTGGGCGATGTAGGGCAAAAAAACAAAACAAGGGTAAATTATGAAATTGGCGGGTGTGCGGGACGGTTGAAGTAGAAAAGGTATGTTGCACCGGTGATGAGCAGGTATCTTGCGAGCGTGGGGCTTGCGCATTTTTGGCTTGAGGCGGTAGTGATCGGGGCGGTGGGGGAGGAGAATACTTTTTGATAGGCAGGAATTAAGGACAGAAGGGACGAAAAGGACAAAAAGGACTAAAGGCGGTGAGGGCGGCGGAATTGGGGGCGCCTGCGTACATTGGCGTTTGGAGACGACTGGGTAGGAGACAAGATGAGTGTCTGGGCGGACAATTTGGACACACAAGAGGGGCTTGGGAGGATGCGTTTAAGATGGGCGTTCCAGTTTAGAGCTTATTTTGTTTATTTAATATATATTGTGTACATAAAGAGCTATTGCTTCAGTATGTTGTAGTTAGTGCCGATAAGTGGCTTGGAGACAGCGATTTTGCTGTCCAAAGTGTCAGGAAGTGTCTGAATCCTGGAATTGCGGCACAATGGGAAAATTTTTCTTTACCTCGAATACAATATCTTGTATAATCGCCTCAGGCTTATAGGCTATATTGTCGAATTGCCTTCTGGTTCGTCCGTCCTACGGACCGATGGCGGTACGAGAACACGCGTAGTGGCGTCCGGATGTGGGGTATGCACACGCCAGACAGTGCGACCGGCAGGGTCCCAACGAACCGGAGGGCCAACTCTTGAAGTTGGCTTTTCTGGGTACCCGAGGCATTCCGGCCAACTACGGCGGATTTGAGACGTTTGTGGAGGAGGTCGCGGTCCGGCTGGCCGCACGCGGCCATGACGTGACTGTTTACTGTCGAAGCACGAATTATGACGAGATTCTGACTGAATACCGTGGGGTACGCCTGGTGGCATTGCCTAGCATCCATACCAAGCACCTGGACTCAATCTCGCACACGTTCTTTTCGACCGTGCATATGGCGCTGACTCGAACCGGAAAGGCCGCCTGCTACTGCAGTTCCGGCAACAGCACGTTTTTGTGGCTGGCGCGGCTTTTTGGGGTGAAAGTGGCGTTGAACACCGACGGCCTGGAGTGGGAGCGCGCGAAGTGGTCGAAGTGGGCGCAGCGGTATTTCAAGTTTGCGGAGTGGTGGGGGGCCAAGACGGCCAATGTACTGATTTCCGACTCGCGGGTGATACGCGAGTACTACTTGCAGAAGTTTAAGCGTGACACGACGTACATCGCGTATGGCGCCGACATTGTCGAGCGTGGGCGCGGGTGCGAGTTGGTGGCCCAGTATGGGGTCGAGCCCGGGAAGTATTTTTTGTTTGTCAGCCGGCTCGAACCCGAGAACAACGCACACATTCTCGTGAAGGCCTTTGAGGAAGTGCGGACCGACATGAAACTGCTCATTGTGGGGAGCGCGCCGTTCGCCCACGAGTACATACGCGATCTGAAGTCCACGCAGGACCCGCGGATTTTGTTTCCCGGCGCGCTGTACGGCGACGCCTACAAGGCCTTGCAGGCCAACGCGTATGTGTATGTGAACGCGATGGAAGTGGGGGGCACGCACCCCGCCATCCTTGAGGCGATGGGTGCGGGCAACTGCGTTCTCGTCAGCGACATCTCGTACAACGTCGAGGCGGTGGCCCACGCGGGCGTCGCCTTCAAGAATAGAGACACCCACGATCTACGCGACAAGATTCAGTGGCTCGTGGATCATCCGGAAGAAGTGGACAAGTACGGCCATGAGGCGGTGGAACGGGTCCGCCGCGAATACGACTGGGATCAGATTACCGAAGACTATGAGCGGCTCTTTGCACAACTCATCGCAGGATAAGAAATCCCTTGCGATGGACACGGATGTCGTGTCCCGGATTGGCGAGCGGCGTTACCGCTTGATCAAACTCTGGGTGAACGATGTCAATGGTGCTTTCGACGCGCTGTATGCGGGCGCGATCGGTCCTGCCACGTCCGTGCTCGACGCCGGCGCCAGCCGCGGGGATCCTGATTTGCCTTCGATTCATCACGGCGCGATGTCGGTGGCTTGCGACGCGGACGAGTTGGGTTTGCGCGGCAATTCGCTGTTTCGCCACCGGGTGCTGAACGTATTGAATGCGTTGCCGTTCCGCAACGAAGCGTTTGACGTCATCGTTTGCAAATTTGTGGTCGAACATTTGACGGATCCGGTCGCGGTTTTTCGCGAGTTCTGCCGCGTGTTGAGGCCCGGCGGCGTGGTTGCCATTCTGACCCCGAACAAGAACAGCCTCTTCGCCGTTATCGCGCGTCTGTGGCCCTATCGCCTCAAGCAACTTTTCAAGCGTTTCCTCTTTGGGGGACACGACGAAGACACCTTTCCGGCGCATTACCGCGCCAATACGCCGTCCGCGATCACCGGCGCGATGCACGCCGCCGGATTTCAACGGCAACGACTCGACATGATTGGCGGCATGTGGGCCTTTTTTATTTTCAATGGTCCGTTGGCCCTTGCCGTGCGGGCCTTGGAGCGCGTGCAGATGCGCACACCGTTATTGCGCGGCACCTGTACGCACATGATGGGTTTGTGGACGAAACCGGCGCCGGCGGCCTGACGCCATGGAATGGACCGGCCGCAAAGTGTTGGTGACGGGCGCCGGAGGCTTCATTGGAAGCCATCTGTGCGAACGGTTGCTTAGCCTCGGCGCCGAAGTGCGAGGCATGGTTCACGGCAACATGCGCGGCAGCATCGGTTACCTGACCGAGATGCCCGAGAACTTAAAGAAGAATTTGGAGGTGTGTGGTGGCAACATCCGTGACGGCGCATTCGTACGCGAGGCGGCTGTGGGGGTGGATACGATATTCCACCTCGCCGCCATCACCAGCGTGGCCTATTCCTACGCGAACCCCGAAGAGACGGTAGTGACCAACGTGTTCGGAACCTTGAACGTTTGCAACGCGGCCCGGCATGAGGGAGTGCGCCGATTGGTGCACACTTCCAGCGCCGGCGTTTACGGTTCTTCCAAATCGGGGGAACCGATTGACGAGACGCATCCCGTTGCGGCGCACAATCCGTACACGGCTTCCAAGCTGGCGGCCGATGCCGTGGTGGAAAGCTTCTATCTTTCATACGACGTTCCCGTGTCCATTTGCCGCATCTTTAATGCCTACGGTCCGCGTGTCGGACGCTTTCTCGTCATCCCGACGATCATTCAGCAGTTGCAGCGCCGCAACGAACTCCATCTGGGCGATGTGACTCCGACCCGCAATTTCACGTATGCGGACGATATTGTCGACGCCTTTCTTTGCATGTCTGTCGAGGACGGAGTGGTGGGCGAGGTGGTGAATTTCGGATCGCCCCAGGCCGTTACTATTGGCGAATTGGCGCAAATGATCGCCACGCTGATGGAAGTCGATCTTCAAATTGTCACGGATCCCGAGCGGTTCCGGCCCAAGAAGAGCGAGATTAAGCGTGTGCTGGCCAACAACACCAAGGCCAAGACGCTGCTCAACTGGGAGCCCAAGGTCCAATTGGAAGAGGGGCTGAAGAACACCATCGCTTGGATTCGATCCGGCGGTTACAGCGGAGTGGATTCCCAATGACCACCCGCTACCAGGGAGCCATACTCGCCGCCGGCCACGGGACCCGCATGGGCCCCTTTGGCGAAGCCACGCCCAAGTGCATCGTGCCTATCTGTAACAAGCCCTTGCTGGCCTACCAACTCGATTACATGCGCGATTGCGGGATTGAGGATGTCTACATCGTCATCGGCCATCTCGGCCACCGCATTACGCAGACGCTCGGCGACGGGTCCGGTTACGGCGTGCGCATACACTATGTGGAGCAGGAGCGCCGGCTCGGCCTTGCGCATGCCGTCGGCCTGCTGGAACGGCACATGACACGGCCGTTCATGCTGATGCTCGGCGACATTTTCTTTGAAGTGAGCGAGCTTGGCCGCATGATCCGGATGATGGAAGAGAAGAGCGCCGCCGCGGTTATCGCGGTGAAGGAAGAGAGCGATCCCGACGCCGTAAAGCGTAACTTTTCGGTTCTGCTTCGCGACGACGGATCCGTGCGCAGGGTGATCGAAAAGCCGCGCCATGTCGTGAATACGCTTAAGGGGTGCGGCATATACCTGTTTGATTTGCCGGTATTCGATGCCATTCGCCGCACGCCACGCACCGCCATGCGCGATGAATATGAATTGACTGACTCGATTCAGATCCTTATCGATTATGAATACCCCGTGCATGCCGCGCCGGTCGTGGATTGGGACGTCAATGTCACGTATCCGTCGGATTTGATCCAATGCACGATGCGCCAGTTGCGCAAACTCAACGTTACGCATATGGTCGGCGCCGATTGCCGCATGGCGGACGGCGTCAAATTGGTGGATACGGTCGTGGGCGATCGGGTGGCCATCAGCAAACCCGTCACCCTGGAGCGGTGCGTCGTCATGGCCGATGTGCGGATAGACGAAGGCTCCGCCTTTCAGGAAACCGTGTTTACCCGTCAGGGCCGGTTAACGGCCGGAGCGAACGGAGATTTGAACTGATGGCAAAGGCACTAAACCAACTCACCGTGACGATCGCCGCCGTGGCGGCACTTTGCGTGTTTCCGGCCCCCGCGATCGCTCAACAGGCGGTGTTTCACGGCTTGCCCCTGAACGACGGCGTGAATCATCTTATTATCGAGCAGAAGTACAATGTCTGCCGGATTGGAATTACCTCCCGCGAACGCAAATGGGGGCCCGATTTTACCGCCAATACCGGCGATGTCGACCAGGAATTACCCAAGACCGAAGTCCGTTATTTGGCGCAGGTCAAAGCCGAAGTGCTCAAGCCCTCCGCGCCAAACTACCTGCAAAACCCGGGCTATTTCTATCGGATTACCGTTGAATCGCTCGACCTGTTCCCGCCGTACTCCGCCAAGGTGGAAGCCAGCGCGGACGACGTCCGCGACGCGGTGATGTACCACGTGCAGCGCATTGCGATGGAGACCGACGATCCCAAGGACGCGACGGCGTTGTGGAAGGCCAGTACGCTCGTGCTCGACATCTTCAAGCAGAGCCAGTTGCTGCCTGCGGAAATATACAAGAGCGTCTTGCTGAGCCGTTCAGGCTTGTTCCGTATCATTCCGAACGTACGCCAACGCCGGAAGATCACGCCCGCGCAGCTGTTCGCACCGGATATGGACATCGAACGGCCCGAACTCGGCGCGACGATGCGGCAGGACGAAATGGAGCGCCTGCCGCGGCTCGCCGCGAAGCCTTACGGTGTCGGTCTGCCCGACCCCGAACAACGATTCAGAGAGTTTCCATTCGTGCAACAACCGTCGAAAACCGACGCGTTCACGAGTCGTTATATCACGCAGACAGAGGCCGCTCGAAACCCTGTTTACAGGACGGGTGACAAGGGATCGAGCGGTAGCAGATAGCGGAAGGAATAAACGTATCAGGCTGGTCCGATGGTCGCTGGATACAGGAGGAGGCACGTGCACATGAAACGGAAGGGCTTCAGTCGACTCAGGCGGCATGCCTGGCTGCTGGTCCCGTTGATTTTGGCGGGTTGCGCCACAACGGACAGCACCCTCATGCTCGACCCGCAAGGGACGGATAAGACCGTCACACCCGAAGAGATTCAACACTATAGCGGCGAAGACTTGCCGTATCTGGTGAATGTTGGCGATCAACTCAATTTGCAGTTCCGCATCAAGGAATACCGCGAAGGCGAAATTCCGTGGGACTACAAAATTGAAGTTGGCGATCGCATGGAAGTCCGTGTGCTGAGCAAAATGGCCGACGGCCATGACTACGTCATTGACGTGGGCGACCTGCTCGGTATCAGCTTCCTGGTGGATTGGACGTTCAACTCCAACCGCACCGTACGGCCCGACGGCTTCATCACCATGCCCCGCATTGGCGATGTGATGGCCGCCGGTCTCAAGCCTGCCGACCTGGAAGCCAAGCTCGTCAACTTGTACAAGAGCACGGGCATCCTGAATGAGCAGGAACAGATAACCGTAAACATCGACTTCTCCAACCCGGACCGTCTGGAAAATATCAGCCGCGACGTGATCGTACGTCCCGACGGCGCTATTCGCGTTCCCGGCGTCAAGTCCGACGTGCGCATCGCGGGGCTGACCGTGGGCGAAGCGGGCGAGGCGGTAAAGGCCGAAGTGGCCAAGATCCTCAAGAACGAACCGGAAGTCACGCTTGTCGTGTTCCCGTTCATCAATACGGAACTTACTGGGATGAACGGCACGTACACCGTCCGTCCCGATGGGCGCGTGTCGGTCCCGCGGGTGGGTGAGATTCAGGCCGCCGGATACACCGTCGAAGAAATGCGTCAGAACCTGAACGACCTGTATTCGCAGGTGACGTTCAATGCCGTGGATACGCACGTTGATGTGGTATCGCCGACCGGCGCCCGCATTTTCGTGGGTGGCGAAGTCGGCGTTCCCGGCGTGTACCCGTTGGTCGGCGCCCCCTCGGCGTTGCAAGCCATCCTGATGGCCGGCGGTGTGAACAACGACGCCCGCTTGAACAGCATTGTCGTTATCCGGCGCAACCCGAACGGCAAGCCGTATACATTCAAGACCAACCTCGACCTGGTCCTGAAAGAAGGCAAGACCGAGAACGATCTCCTCTTACGGCCGTTTGACGTCGTCTACGTGCCCAAGAAGATTATCTCGAAAGTCGACCTGTTCGTCGAACAATACATTGACGAAGTGGTGCCTTTCGACAACAACCTGGGCGTTACGGGCACGTATTACCTGAACACCCAAAAGACAACCTCGGACGTCAAGTCCAAGAGTTTCAATTCGGGCATCAACTTGATTCCGACCCCGAACAATCAGGCGATTCAGTTTACGCCCTGATCGAGCGGGTTTCGTTCGAGATGACCAATCGGTATAGTTGAACGACTGACACGCAACGCGGCAGGGGGGCAATGCCCCCCGCCGCGCTAGCCAAAGAGGAACGTACAATGGAGCAAAGGCAAATCTACCTGAGGGACATCCTTACGGTTTTGTTCAAACGTAAGGTCCAGATCATTGGCTTCGCCGTGATCGTTATCCTCGGGGTCTTCGTGGGCAACATCATTTGGCCCGAGACCTACGAGTCCCAGGCGAAGATCCAACTCGTGCGAGGTGCGGAAAGCAGTTCCGTGCAGCCCACGGTCATTCAAGAGAATGGGACCGCCGTGGTGACCATGAACGAGTTCGATATCAATTCCGAAATTCAGATTATTTTCAGCAACGACGTGCTCGGAGCTGTCGTCAAGAAAATGGGACTCGAATCTCTGACGGCCGGCCGCACTGGACCCGTACGTTCGCTCATGAATGCGGCTCAGTCGGTCGTGTCCGGACTGAAGAGTGCGGTTGGCGTTAGCGATGAAGAGGCCCAGATTCAAGCCGGGATTCAAGTGCTCCGTGCTGCCATCGTCGTGCGTCCGATCAAGGACTCATTCACGTTGGAAGTGCTGTGCAGGCTGGGTACCCCGAAAATTTCCCGGGATGTTCTGACGGAGACGTTGGCGCAGTATCGGGAGTATCGCCGCAAAGAAATCTACAGCGTGGGCCCGAAGGCTATTCAGTATTTCAACGACAAACTCGTCGATTCCGAGAATAAGTGGAAGGCCGCCCAAGGGGCCCTAAAAACGTTCCGTGAAACGAAGAATGTGTATGAGATCGAGATTGAAAACGAACTGCTTACTGAACAGTACTCCAGTCTGTTGCGTTCCGAAATCCAATTGAAGGAAATTGGCGAAAATCTGGAGAAAGATCCCATCGCCACACTTTCCAGGGAAACCGACAGCACAGTCATCACGGAACAACGCCTGCAACTGCTGCGACTCGTTAATCAACGTAATGAAACGGCAACGGCCAAGGGTAAGGATCACCCGGAACTCTTGGGCCTCGTCAATCAGATCGAAAAAGCCGAATCAAACCTGCTGACGTCGTTGGAGAAAGAGCGCCAGAGAATTGGCGAACAGAAAAAGACCGTCGAAGAGAGGCGCAAAGCCTTGGCGGAAATCATCGATGAACACGATATTCTGCAGAAGCAGGTGGAGCTGCGCGCTGAAGAGTACGAGTTCTTCTCCAATAAGGTAAAAGAAACCAGCGTCATGAACGGCCTCTTGGAGCAGAGTGTCGAGAACGTACGCGTCGTGCAAAATGCCAGCACGCCCACGTCTCCCATTCGCCCCCGCAAGGCGTTCAACATGATCATCGGCATCATGGCTGGTGTCGTGGGCGGTATCGCGCTGGCGTTTTTTCTGGAATACCTTGATCACGGCATCAAGACGCCGGAAGATGTCGAACACTTCTTCAACGTCGCGCCGCTGGCATCCTTCTTTGGCAGCAGTGGAACCAAACTCGATGACAGGGAAGCCCAGCGACTCAACTCGATTCTCGAGGCGCTGTACTCGGATCAGCCGCTGCAATTCATCGGCGTGGCCAGTTCCATCGGCGGTGAAAACTCTCACCAGGTGGCCCGCACTCTTGCGGACGCCGCGGCAGGCGATCCCGATGGGCACGTTCTGCTCATCGACTTTGACGGCGCGGCCATACCTGAAGCCGCGAGCGGCCGAGGGCTCCTGGATGTTGTCCTCGGCGAGGCCCAGGCGCAAGACGTCGTTACGACCATCGGCGACCTCTACGTCATGTCGCGCGGCACCCAGAAAGACTGCCCCGTGTACCTCTGGAATTCGGAGCGGATGCGCGAAGTTATTGCCGACCTGAGGGGCCGCTTCAAGCGCATCATTTTCCACGTTCCGCCGGTGCTTAGCTCGCACGACGCGGTGAATCTCGTGCGTCATGCAGACGGCATGATCGTTGTTGTCAAGACAGACAGCACCCGCCGCGAAGTGGTCATGCGATCCATGGAAACCCTGGCTGAAGCCAAGGGGCGCGTACTTGGAGCCGTGTTGACGGACCGCAAACAGTTGATCCCGAAAGCGGTGTACAAGCGCATCTGACGTGGATCGAGCCCGAACATTCGGAAAGCCGGCTGGCTTGCCAGCCGGCTTTTTCATTTACGGGAACAAAAAGGCAACGTCGAGGGGTTTTAGGGTACTATTCCAGAAGTGGATCGGCAGCAAATACACGATTGAGTCCGCGAATGTCGTTTCTAGTAATCAGTTCCAGTCTGAATCCCGATAGCCGCAGCAGAGTCCTGGCCCGGGCCGCCTTGGCGGCGCTGGACCGCCATGGCCACCACGCCGATTGGATGGATTTGCGCGATTATGCTCTCCCATTGTGCGACGGTTCCTACAGTTATGCTCATCCCGAAGTGGCCGACGTGAAACAACGGATCGCCCAAGCCCAGGGCGTGGTATTTGCCGTGCCTGTGTACAACTTCAGCGCCGGCTCGGCCGCGAAGAATCTGGTAGAACTTGCCGGGGATGCATGGCGTAACCAGACGGTCGCGTTTTTGTGTGCCGCAGGCGGACGATCCAGTTACATGGCCGTCATGGGACTTGCCAACAGCCTCATGCTCGACTTCCGCACACTTATTGTTCCCCGGTTTGTCTACGCCCTCGAAACGGATGTCGAGAACGGGCGTGTTGTCACCCCGGCCATACTCGAGCGCATTGACGAGGTGGCCACGCAACTGGTCCGCCTTAGCCGCGCAGGCAAGGTGGCGCTTGAACAGGGCGGGGCATGACTCCCTTCCCGTACAATGAGATTTGGAAAACCAGTGGGATTGCAACGGGTATTGTGTCATGATTTTTGAATCGCCTTCCGTAGAACGTCTGATCGAATCGTTCCGGAAACTGCCCGGAGTGGGCAAGCGATCCGCCGAACGGTATGTGCTGCATCTTCTGAGCGCGCCTGCCGCCGATGCGGAAGCCATGAGCGCGGCCCTTCGGGAAGCGCGCGCACGCGTCACGACATGTTCCGTGTGCGCCAATTTGACCGATGGCGATCCGTGCGCCATCTGCCGCAGCGCCACACGCGACAGCGCCCTGATTTGCGTGGTTGAACACCCTGCGGCTGTGCTCGCGATTGAAAAAGGCGGTGGATACAGGGGCCTGTATCACGTGTTGCACGGCGCATTGAACCCGCTGGAAGGAACCGGACCGGACGAATTGACCATCGACCGATTAGTAAAGCGTGTGAAAGCGGGAGGCATTGACGAAGTCATTCTGGCCACGAATGCGACAGCGGAAGGCGAGGCGACTGCGTTGTATTTGACCCGGTTGTTGACGCCGCTGAATGTTTTCGTCAGCCGCATCGCCCACGGGGTGCCGATGGGCGGTGGTGTGGAATATGCGGACAGCGCGACGTTGTCCCACGCACTTCAAGGGCGCATCCGGCTCGGGTGACGGGGCCGCCTAATTGGACTTCGCGTCGCCGCAGTGGCCGCCGCACCCGCCGCAGGCGTGTCCCTTGCCCGTCCATTGCCGGATCCAATGGCGAATCAAAAACGCCGCGCAAGCGGCTACGACACCGAAAGCGAGGATGGTTTGGAAGTCCATGCGATCAGCCTCCCAATCCTGCGGCCGTGCCTGCCTGATATACCACGAGCGCTGCCACGTACGCCAGCGCAGTCATGTACGCAAACGTAAATGCCGGCCACCGCCACGATTGCGTTTCCCGCCGAATGACCACCAGCGTGGCGCCGCATTGGCAGCAGAGCGCGAAGAAGACCATGACAGACAGGGCCACGGGCAATGTGAACAACGGGGAGCCGTCCGCGCGCGTTGCCTCTCTAAGCGCATTGCGCAGCACTTCGTCTTCCTCTGAAACGTCCGAACCCAGTTTAAATATGGTACCCAATGTGGCGACGATGATTTCACGTGCGGGAAACGATGCGATTGTCGCCATGCCAATTCGCCAGTCCCAACCCAGCGGCCTGACAACGGGTTCAATAGCGTGGCCCATGCGTGCGAAGTAACTGTTCTCCACGTGTGCGCTGGCTTCCTCGTTGTCCAGGTTCGCCAACTGTTCCGCGAGGTCCGTTTCGTTCATGGCCGCGGCCGTGGCGGCCTCACGTTGCGCGTCAAAGGACTCGGAAATCGATTCCGATCGCGGGAAATACGCCAAAGCCCACACGATGATCGTAATTGCGAAGATGAGCGTACCGGCGCGCTTCAAAAACTCCATGCCCTGCCTCCATACCTTGCGCGCCACGGTGCCCACTTGCGGTGTTTTATACGATGGCAATTCCAGCACGAATGGTGGCGGGTCGCCCTTGAGAAGGGTCTTCTTCAACAACCAGGCCACTGGTATCGCGATCGCCACACCCAGGCAATACATCAGGAATAGCGTCAGGCCCTGTACATTGACCACGCCACCCAAAACAGTGCGATCCGGTACGAACGCGCCAATCATAATGATGTACACCGGCAATCTCGCCGAGCAACTCATCAGCGGCGCCACCAGAATTGTTGCAAACCGATCCCGCCGGTTCGCGATGGTGCGCGTGGCCATCACACCGGGAATCGCACACGCGAAACTGGACAGCAAGGGGATGAACGACTGCCCCGAAAGACCGCACCGGCTCAATAGCCGATCCATGAGAAACGCGGCCCGCGCCATGTAACCGCAGTCTTCCAGAAGCGCGATAAACAACGACAAAATGAGAATCTGCGGCAGAAACACGACTACCGCGGCGACGCCGCCGAAAATGCCATCTACCACCAGACTCTGAAGCGCACCTTCTGGAAGAACCGATCCCGCGCGCTTGCCCAGCCAGCCCAGCCCCCCGTCTATCAAATCCATCAATGGACCGGCCCACTGGTAAATGGACTGAAACACAATGGCCATGATGACAACGAATAGAACCGTGCCATACACCTTATGCGTCACAATCGAATCAAGCCGATCCGACGACGTAATAATCCGTTCGCGCGGACGTTCCAAGCCCGCCGCCACCGCCTCTCGCACCCACGCATACCGGCTCTTGGCTTCGATCGCATGCAAGGACGGCCCATTTTCGGAAGCACGTTTGCGGTGATCTTCCAGGATTGGCTTCAACGCTCCGGCCAATTTCTTGCCGATGCGTTGTTCCGCATACCCGTCGCGATCCACGAGCACGCGAAACGCTTCGGGCCGTTGGATGCTGCGGCCCAATTCGTGCGAACGCGCGTTCAGGGATTCCCACAACGAGTCGACCGCCGCCCCCAGTTTTTCTGGATAGACCGGCCGCTTGTCCGGATCCAAGGAGCCGCTGGTTATTGTAGCCGTCAAGGCTTCGCGCAGGGCGTCATAGCCCACCCGCTTGTGCGCGCAGATCGGCACCACGGGCATGCCCAAGGCCTCCGAGAGCTTTTGGGGTTGCACCACCAGCCGCATCTTTTCGGCAAGATCCATCATGTTCAAGGCAATGACCATGGGCTTGCCAAGCTCTTTGAGCTGAGACACCAGATAGAGATTTCGTTCGAGGTTGGTAGCATCCACCACCGCGAGAATGGCGGTGATGTCGCGCTCCCCCGGCATTTGGCCCAACAAGACATCGATAACGAGGATTTCGTCCGGAGAGCGGGCCGCGAGACTGTATGTTCCGGGAAGGTCGATCAACGTTGCCCGCGCATGGCTTAACTCAAGAGTGCCGGACTTACGCTCCACCGTGACTCCGGGATAATTGCCGGTGCTTTGACTAAGACCGGTCAAGGAATTGAAGAGCGTGGTTTTACCGACATTGGGATTTCCGACGACTGCGATGACTATGTCACGGGCGGATATTTCGGCGGCATGCGTCATGATAGGTATGAAGATTCAGTCTTGAAGCTGCACCATGGCAGCTTCCTTGCGGCGCAATGACAAGTGATACCCCTGCACGCGGATCTCCATGGGATCTCCCAACGGCGCCATTCGGACGACTTCAACCTCGGCTCCCTCGATGACACCCATTTCCTGAATCCGCTGGTGCACGGCACTGTCGCCCAAGAGCCCCGCTACCACGCCATGATCGCCGGGTTTTAGTTGTTCTAGCGTCCGCATGCCAAGCCACGTGGGCGTTCAGCCCTTCAGGCGGGATCCGCGCTTTTCAGGGCACGTTCCGCGCCAAACTCCGCATATGTATAAACCGCTTCATAAACGGATTGACGGGGACGCACCACCAGTTGAGAGGCATCGGCGCCTCGAAGGCAAAGCCGACTCGCACCCACTTCGACAATCATTGGGCTGCCCGCCCGGGCTACGCGAACCACGTGCCCTGGAGAAAGGCCCAATTCCCGCAACCGGCCGCACAAAGGCGTCTCCGTCGCGTACCGAACAATGTCTACCTCGTCCCCCGTTTGACACTCCGTAAGTGTCCGCTCGCTATCGTGCATCACTTCCGTTCCTATCAAACCTGTTCTTCGGCCCGAAAGCCGGCTATGCTGTCCCCTGTCGACCGGACAATTCCCCCTCGTCCGATCCAGGTGGGAAATACCTTACTCGTTCTTCGCTGCGGTTGGCTCTTCCAACATGTTCAAACAGCCTTCCCCGTGACACACCGGGCATTCCGAAGGCTTATCGCATTCCGGCTTAAACCGCTTCATCACTTCTTGCAGCGTGGCCGCCCGCGATTCGTCGTCCAGAATGTAGCGCATGAACCAAACCAGCCGTCGTCCGGTTTCCAAGCTCATCAGGTGCTCCATCTTGCAGGCGTCACCCAAGGCGATTTCCCTGGAAACACAAAGCACTTCCTGGAAAAACTTCGATAAAATCCGAAAATTTTGCTCCACCAACTTCGCCATCATCGCGCCTTCGTCGGTCAAGAGCAGAAATCGATGTGGGTCTTCCGTCACCCAGCCGCGTTTCTTCAACTGAGATATCGACATCGACGCCGCGCCGCGCGAAATCTCCAGCATTTCCGCCACATCCGTCACGCGTGCATACCCGAACTCGGCGCGCAACGCATCAATCACCATTAAATAGTGCGCCGCCGAGTGTGTGATGTCGTTCTTCTCGAATTCGCGCCAGTAAGAACTGTCGTTTATCGGCTGAGTCATTGGCCGGTATCCTTGTTCAGCATAGTGAACACCCGTTCAATCGATTATATGCCTGCCGTGCAATTGGGTCAAGCTGTATTCGTCCTTGCTGAACCGTTCGCCAAACCTATCGGCTTGCCCACATTATACCGCATATTCGTGAAAAATACCACGATTGCACTTGTCCGTCAAATCCGTGGGCGCGCGGGGCTGACTTCCTCAGAAAACCCGAATATCACCCCAAATAGACAACGTGATTGGCACCCACCTCAGTTGAATACCAGGCCTCCATTTCATCGGCTACCCCCTTTCTGGTCTAATACCGCTATGATCCGCAGGGGAGGCGTTTTAGACCTATGATTCCCATTCTTTCTCCGGGCACACGCCCAAAAGTCCACTTCAGCGGTATTGGCGGAACTGGCATGGTCGCCGGCGCACGACTCGCTGTGCAGGCTGGCTGGGAAGTCCGCGGGAGCGATAATCCGCTGTATCCGCCTACCTCCACGATGGTGGCTGCCCTCGGCGTGCCCGTTGCCGTGACGTACGCCGCCGAGAACCTGTCCTGGGACCCCGATATTGTGGTTCTCGGTAACGCGCTCAGCCGGGGGAATCCGGAGGTGGAGGCCGCCTTGGACCATGGTCTTCACTACGTGAGCCTCGCGGAGTGGATGAAGGATGCTGTATTGCGTGCGCGGAGGCCGGTGGCCATCTGCGGCACCCACGGCAAGACGACGACTACGGCGCTTACGGCGTTCGTGCTCGATCAATGTGGTTTGAGCCCCGGCTACTTCATCGGCGGGCAACCGCTCGATTTCGAGCACTCCGCCCGGATCGGTTCGCCGGGGGCGCCTTTTGTTATTGAGGGCGATGAATACGACACGGCCTTCTTCGACAAGAGGGCGAAGTTTTTCCATTACATTCCCGATATTGCCGTGGTCACGTCCATCGAGTTCGACCACGGCGACATTTACCCCAATGTCGAGGAAATCCAAACCGCGTTCATCCGCATGTTACGCCAGATCCGGCGGGGTGGCCATCTCGTTACCTGCGCGGACAATCCCCGGGCTTTGTCTCTGCGCGAGCACGCGCCGTGCAACGTATTGACTTACGGGTTTGCCGAGAATTCCACGGTGCGGTGGAACGGTGGCGGGCACGAAGACAGCTTCCAATGCATGCAAGTGACCTATGAAGGCGAGCCTCTGGGCGAATTCCATGTGCCGCTGGCGGGTCAACACAACGCGCAGAACGCGCTCGCGGCGATTGCCGTGGCAACCCTCCTGGGAGCGGATCCGGATGCAATTCGCGCGGCAATCCGCCAGTTCAAAGGCGTCAAGCGGCGAATGGAAATCTTCCTGGAGGCCAATGACATTGTCTTCGTCGACGATTTCGCCCACCACCCGACGGCGATCCGCGAAACCATCAAGGCCGCCAAGAGCCGCTGGCCAGACCGAAGGCTTTGGGTCTTATTTGAGCCGCGATCCAATACCACGGTCACCAAGGCATTCCAAGCCGACCTCGCCGAGTCTTTCGAACAAGCCGATCGGGTCTGGCTTGGTCCGATATACCGTGCGGACCGCATTCCGGAATCCGAGAGGCTGGTAAAGAGCGAAGTCGTTAACGCATTGCAGGAAAAAGGGTTACAGGCGGGCACCTCGGACCGTGTGGAAGATATTGTGGCTGTGTTGGAATGCGATGTCCTTCCGGGAGATGTCGTACTGTTTCTCAGTAACGGAGCCTTTGGCGGCATCTACGACATGGTGAAGGGCCGCTTTGGCGCGCGTACCACCGTGTAAATACTGTGAAGTCGTGACGCCGTTCACGGGTTGACATGCCCAAAACCCGTTTGGTATTGTGCCCCCTTCGCCAGCCGGTGGGCAGGGGGACGCGTAGTCCGATACGCCTCTACCGGCATGGCAGGTTCGTTAAGGGCAAGCCCCGGGGCGTCACTGTCCCGGCACGCGGTAGTCGGGTTTGCCCCCAGTCTCAAGTATCCAACGGTGTGCGCTGGATTGTTCCGGCTGCTGTCCGCCAGCAGTATCGGGCCGGCAATGGAACGCTCCAGAGCGTGCCCACCGCGAAGAGAGGGAGACCGAGGACCAGCTTATGTTTGAGATCGTCGCGCTTCTGTTGCTTTCGCAACAGCCGCTCGAACCGGTCACGGAAGGGCTCGCTTCGTACTATACGGTGCAAAGCAGCAGTGCCATGACCGCTTCGGGCGAACCACTCCGCGATGACGACTACACGTGCGCCATGCTCGACGGCGAGTTTGGCAGTTACTATCTGGTCGTCGCGGAAAACGGAAACTCGGTGGTTGTTCGCCTGAACGACCGCGGCCCGTACGTCAAAGGACGGGTGATTGACCTCTCCAAGGCCGCCATGCGGAAGCTTCATCCCAATTCGGGGAAGGTCAAGGTAAAAATCTACCCCCTCCCCAAGAGCCGCTTCCAAACGATGTCCCGTAGGGAATGAACCCGGACTAGTTCACCTGGGCAGTGCGCCCGCTGGAACCGGCAAATCCGGTACGGTTGCTGTACTTTCGGTTGCGCTTGGGAGGCGAATCCCCGCAGGGAATCATTACGGAGGGAAGCCGATCCCTCGAACTTCCACCTCTGCGCGTTCCCATTCACACTTCGCGTCCATTACCCTTCGCGTCGCCAGTGTTGAGAAAGCCGCCGATTTCTGATACGATACGCCATTCGTGTCCGCCCTTCGAACCGGCGCGGCAATTGCGGAGCCCGCGCCGAAGGGTGGAATGCGCCTTTTTGATCTACATGATTGCCCATGGGAGGTGAGATCCGTTGAGTACCAGTTTGAACACGTATGAGACGCTCTATATTGTTCGCCCGGACAAGAGCGATGAGGAAGTGCAGAAGATCGCCAAGCAGACCGAAGACTTCGTCACGGGCAACGGCGGCGCCATCCTCAAGGCTGAAATTTGGGGTAAGCGCAAACTTGCGTATGAAGTGAAGCAGTTCAACGAAGGTTTCTATATCCTTTTGCGCTTCACCCTCAATCCCCTCCTGATTGAAAAGCTGGAAACCACGTTTCGCCTGTCCGAAGACGTGATTCGTGATCTGATCCTCGTGTTTGACGAGAAGACTTTGCGCCTCGAACAAGAGCAGTTTGAACGCGTGCAGGCTGAGTTGCAGTCCGGACGGCGTCGCAGCGAAGACGGCGACGACGAGGACGACGAACCGGTGATGTCGCGCGGCCCGCGCGGCCGCCACCGAGACGACGACGACGATTAATCCCGTGATCCGGGATAGGATTGGCTTTGACGCGGACCCACGAGAGGGAGGAGATCCATGTCCGACTTGCGCATGCCGGACCTGAATAAAGTGCAGCTGGTGGGGCGGCTTACCGCCGACCCCGAGTTGCGGTATCTCCCCTCTGGAATGGCGGTGTGTAAACTGCGCATGGCGGTATCGCGCTTTTATAAGTCCAAAGATGGAGAGCGTCGCGAGGACTCATTCTTTATCAACGTAGAGACATGGAACAAGTCCGCCGAGTTTTGCAACGAATACTTGAAGAAAGGCCGACCCGTTTTGGTTGAGGGTCGCCTGAAAAGCAACGAATGGGAAGATAAGAACACGGGGCAGAAGCGGTCTGCGATAGAGGTCGTCGCCGAGCGGGTCCAGCAGTTGGATTGGGACGATCGAGGTGGCGGTGCTGGAAGCAGCAGTGGTGGCGGGGGTGGAAACCGGCCCCAGCCGCGCGTGATCGAAGAGCCGCTCCCCGAGGACGATATTCCGTTTTAAGTAACGGTTCGATGTTGGTATGGATGTAAGCCCGTAGCCAGGGATTGAGGAACGATTTGGCATGTCCAAGATTTCGATGAAATTGAAAGCGAAAGCGCGAGCCCGGAAGAAGAAGAAGAAGGCGCTTTCCAAGTCCAAAGTGAGCCGGTTGACCGTTGACCGCGTTGTCTACATCGACTACAAGGATGTGGGCATGCTCAAGCACTACGTCACCGAGCGCGGCAAGATAATTCCGCGGCGGATTACCGGCGCGACGGCGCGGCACCAGCGGATGCTGACCCGCGCCATCAAACTGGCGCGGCAAATCGCTTTACTGCCATACGTCGCCGATTAAGCGGCGCCGCGCCCGGCACGGGGCATGATGCTATACGCGGCCATAGCGACGGCGCTCTTTGCGTTCAGCGCCGTTGCCACATTTGTACTGGGCAGCCAGCTGCCCGCCATGGCCGTTTTCCCGGTACCGGTGGCCTTGTACATGGTACGCCGGATGCCTTACCGGGCGGTGGGTCTGGCCCTCGTGTCAGGCATAGCCGCTTCGACCGGCATGATAAGCCGGTGGGTTTTATTGCAGATAACCGGTTCGCCGGGTGAGGCCGAGACCGGATCCGAAATCGTACTCATAACGATTTGGCCAGGCCTTTATCAGGCACTGTTCAGCAGTGCCGGATTGCTTGTTGGCTGGGGCATTGTACGGAGGTGGACATACGGCCGTGTGGTGTATGCCACCACCGCGGTTGTCTTCGGTCTCACTCTGGTTCATGACATGCTACTCTGGCAGGAATGGACGAGTCAGGCCGAGAGCTTTCTGGGAGCGTTCGAAGAGACTCTGGCCCAGCAAGCGACGCAGCAGGGTATTTCACTGCCCTCCGCGCAACGAGACGTTATTGCACAGTTGAAGGAAAACTGGCCAAACATTGCGTTTGGCACCAATTACCTCGCCATACTTGCGGTTACCTGTCTGGCGGTCACCCTGACCGCCGCAGGGCTGCGGAAATGGCTGGGCGAACCCGGGCCGGTCGGCTCGTTTATGACCATGCGGCCGACCGAATGGCTCATTTGGGCGGTGATCGGCGTCGCGGGACTCTGGTTCTGGGATCATTATTCGCCCAATGAAGCCGTCCGATTCGTCGCTTGGAACGCCGCTGTCGGATTGGCGGCCGTGTATTGGTTCAACGGACTCGGCATCATGGTGTACGGCAGCCATGTGTTAAGACCGCCTGTCGCGGTTGTGCTAGCCGTTCTGATACTGATTGTATTGCTGGACATGCGCGTGTTTCTGCTGACGTTCGGCCTGTTTGATACTTGGGCCGACTTCCGCACGAAATGCGATGCTTTCGCCGCTTCGCGGAAGGCCCGCGAAGAAGATGATTCATAGGGCGGATTCGGGTCCCGGCCCGCGGATTGCCGAGTAAGAAAATGCATGGAGGTGTAGCACCGTGAAAGTGATTCTAAGCCAAAACGTCCGGAATCTCGGAGAGATGGGACATGTGGTGAACGTGGCCGACGGCTACGCGCGCAACTTCCTGTTTCCCCGCAAACTGGCCGTGCCGATGCAGTCCGCAACCGCGAAACAGATCGAGCACGAAATGCGCATTATTAAGAAGCGTGAGGTGAAGCACAAGGCCCACCTCGCCGACATCGCCAAACAGCTCGAAGCCGTTTCCGTTACTATTCAGATGAAGGCGGGTGAAAACGACAAGCTTTTCGGTTCCGTCACGACACACCACATCGCGGACGCGCTGAAGGCAATGGGTCAGGATATCGACCGGCGATCGATTCTGCTTGAAGAGCCCATCAAGAGCTTGGGCACCTATCCAATCCAGGTGAAGTTGGGCAATGGCGTGTCAGGCAAAGTAAACGTTGTTGTCGAGCGCGAAATAGACCTCGAAGCGGAAGCCGCCGCTAAAGCGGAAGCCGAAGCAATCGCCGCGGAAATCGCCGCCGAAGAAAAGGCCGAAGCCGAAGACGCCGAGTAACGTTCCTGTTTCGGCGTTCGCACGCTACAAACCTGTTCAATAAACATTTGACGCCTCCGCTGATCCAGAAGCGGAGGCGTCCTTTTATTTTTTCACCGCGCAACGATTCTGTACGGACATGTCAAAAATTGGGTGCGCGTGCCGCGTGTCAAATGGTATGATCCGCCCTGTAAGGGGTACGTCTCTTCCATGGCAAGAATCAAAAAACAATCGCCTGCTCCCAAACCCGTCTTCGATCGAATGCCGCCGCAAAACATCGAAGCGGAGCGTTCCGTTCTGGGCGCCATTCTTCTGAACCCTGATGCCATTGGAACCGCCATCGAGATCCTTCACGATTCCGGCGAGGACATGTTTTACGTCGAGGCCCATCAACACATCTATACGGCCATGATCGCCCTTTTCCGGCGAAACGTACCCGTCGACGTCGTGACGCTGCTCTCGCAATTGGATCAGTCGTCGATGTTGGAGAATTGCGGAGGCACTTCGTACATTGCGGAACTCACCAGCGCCGTGCCCACATCCGCCAACATCGAGTACTACGCAAAGCTGGTGCTCGACGCCGCGGTCCTGCGCAAATTGATTTCCGCCTGCACACAGATCGCCGGGCGCGCGTACGAGAAGTCTGACGAAGTCAACAACTTGCTCGACAACGCCGAATCGGAGATCTTTTCCATCGCACAGGCGCGGCAGCTCAATCCAATTTATCGCGTTGCCGATTTATTGACAGACAGCATCGACCGTATCGAAAAAGTAATCAAATCCCACCAAGGGTACACAGGATTGCCGACGGGCTATCACAAGCTCGATGAAATGCTGTCGGGGTTTCAGTTCAGCGACATGATTATTCTCGCTGCGCGGCCGTCCGTGGGCAAGACCGCGTTTGCGCTCAACGTCGCCGCCAATGTTGCTATCCGTGAAAAGAAATCGGTTCTTATCTTCAGCCTTGAAATGGCCAAGGAGCAACTGGTCCAGAGACTGCTCTGCATGATCGGCAAGATAGATTCAAAGCGTCTTCGATCCGGATTCCTGGCCACCAAGGAGTTCGACAAACTTATTCCAGCGGCGGACAAATTGAGCACGGCGAATATCTACATTGACGAAACGCCCAACATCAGTGTGCTCGAACTGCGATCAAAAGCCCGGAGGCATGCCGCGCAACACGGCATTGATCTCATCGTAATCGATTACATGCAACTCATGAGCAGTGGTTCGCGTGTCGAAAGCAGACAGCTCGAAATTTCGGAAATCTCCCGTTCCATTAAAGGTATTGCGCGCGAACTGAACGTGCCCGTTCTAGCTTTGTCGCAGCTCAGCCGCGAAGCGGAAAAAGACGACGGCGGCACGCCGAAACTCTCGCACCTTCGTGAATCCGGCGCCATCGAACAAGATGCCGACGTGGTGTTGATGTTGTCGCGTCCGCCCATGGACAAGCGGGACTCCGGGGACGACGATCCCATCGGCAATCAGGATAAGCTTGTTCATTTGACCATTGCCAAGCAACGCAACGGCCCCACCGGACGACTCGATCTATTTTTCGATCGCAATATCCAACAGTTCCAGGATCCCGTTGAATTCACTCCCGGCATGAAGCCACCCGTTAGTTCCATGCCCGCGGCCGGTGGCAATGGCGGCAAGACGCCTCCTGTATACGATCCGGAAGACGTGTTCGACGACGAAGACGACACACCGTTCTGATCGATCGCCGACGGCGTGCATATTCGATCCGGCCTGACACCGGATTCCCTTCAGGGTTATCGGCCAATTCATAGCAAACCTTGAGCGTGGTGTGAATTGCATGGTCGAACCTCACTATGAATGGTCTCAATGAACCTGCACACGACCTGGATTTGTCACGCGAGTGCGTTCGCGAGTCATTCCCTTACTCACTGACTGAAGATGAGGAGAGCGGGTCACGATCGACATTAGCCTTTGATGTTCTTGAGTATGTGTCTTGCCTTGTGCATGCAAAGACGGCGATGCGAATTGTGGATTAAAGCTTTTGCACAGCCCTGCCGATATACCGTCACGAATCCGCCATACGCGGACTGAAAACCGATGCATGGATGCAGAGGTTACCGGCATCACGGAGGAAAGAAGCCATGGGCCTACGAATAAATACGAACGTGGCGGGTCTCAATGCAGCCCGCATCCTCTCCCGATCCACGGGACAACTCAACCGAAGCCTGGAACGACTCGCCAGCGGTTTGCGTATCAATCGGGCCGCGGACGATGCAGCGGGACTTTCGATCTCCGAATCGTTCCGCACCGTCATTCGCGGTACTCGGGTCGCGCAACGAAATGCGCAGGACGGCATCAGCCTGATTCAAACGGCGGAAGGCGCGCTGGATACCAGCACGAATATTCTCCAGCGCATACGCGAACTCGCTGTGCAATCCGCGAACGGCACGAACAGCGATCAAAACCGGGCCGCGCTGAACGCCGAAGTGCAGGAGCTGCTTCAGCAGATCGACGACATCGCGCTTGATACGGAATTCAATGGCCTGCGCGTGCTCAGTGCCGCGCAAACGGTCACACTGCAAGCGGGCGCCCAAGCCGGCCAAACGCTTGTCGTCACGGTGAATGGCGCCAAGACAAACGACATCGGCGTCAATACCGTGACCATCTCCAGTGTCGCGAGCGCGGTGTCCACATTGAGCACCATTGACCGCGCGCTGCGAAGTGTCACGTTTCTCCGAAGCCTCTTCGGCGCGACGCAAAACCGCCTCGAGTTCACCATTCAGAATCTTCAGATTCAGGAAGAGAATTCGTCGGCATCCGACAGCGCGCTGCGCGACGCCGATATCTCGCGCGAGACGCTCGACTTCACGCGCAACCAGATTCTCGTCAGCGCGGGTACCGCCGTTTTGGCCCAGACGAACGTTATCCCGCAGACGGCCCTGCAGTTGCTCGGTCAGTAATACGCCGGCCTCCGTACCGGTTTCCAATAGTGGCGCCGCCAGATTTGTCTGGCGGCGCTTTCATTTCTTCCGCCCGCGGGAACGCTTTTGCTTTTTCCCCCGTAATTGTGAAAACCTGATTCCAAACTAACGGCCAGAGTGAGGCTTCCCGAATGATTTCGACTGACCAAATCCAATTCTATCGCGACCACGGATATCTGCATATTCCAGACGTCTTCTCCCAGGACGAGGTGGATGAACTGACGAGCCATTTGGACTTTCTCATGGAGCAATGGGCCATTACAGAAACCGGATGGACCGGACCCTGGCGAAAGGTATACATGGATGCGGAGACCGAGCAAAAGAGCAAGCTCACGTCATTGCACGATCTTCACTTCTACAGCGATGCCTGGATGCGCGCGGCCACTGGCCACCGCATGGCGCACATCATGGAGCAACTCATCGGGCCCAATGTCGAGTTGCACCACATGACCTTGCATGCGAAGCCGCCGGAGACCGGGCACCCTTTTCCCATGCATCAGGACAACGCTTTCTACGCACACGTGGACGGCCGGTACGTAGACGCGCTTATTCATCTCGACGACACATGCCATGCAAATGGCGAAATCCGCTTTCTGAGGGGATCGCACAATGCGGGCGCGCTTCAACACATTGTGACGACGCCCGAGGGCGAGGCGTGCACGCCTCACCTTCCTACTGACCGGTACAAGCTGGAGGATACCACCCCTGTGCCCGCCAAGCGCGGGGACGTCGTATGCTTCAATATCTTTTGCATTCACGGGAGCCACATCAACACTACCGACAAAGTGCGGCGCATGATTCGCGTGGGGTACCGCGATCCGGAAAACGTCCAAATTGCCGGGCAGAGCAAGGGGAGGCCGGGGGTCATGGTGTGCGGCAAACGAGCGCGTCAACCGGGCCAGCACCCCTTTCCGACGGAGATGACGGTGACAGGATAAGCGACTCAAGGGGGTAGCCGATGACAGAAACGGGGTACGAGTGCTGTGGGGGCAAGTGTTGCCGCCCCAATGAATCCGAGGTCACCCGACGCAGCTTCCTGAAAGCGGCGGGAGCCACCGCCGGCGGCGCCACGCTTCTGTTGGGGAGTGCCGCGGCCGAATCCACAGAACCGAATGATGCACTGGCTGCGTGGAATGCCTCCCTCCTTGATCGTGGCGATCGAAAAGTGTTTCGTGGCGTCGAACTCGATCACATTGCGTTTCCACTCGGCGGCATTGGCGCCGGACAGGTTTACCTCAAAGGCGACGGATCGCTGAATCCTTGGCAAATCGTCAATAATTTCAATGTGAATGCCAACGTCGCTGGGTCCTTTTTTGGAATCCGCGTGCAGCAAAAAGATTCCAATCCTGTGGCTCGAGTTCTCCAGCAGGGAGCGAATACGCCCGGCCCTGGCGTCACCGCGGTCGAATTTGCGGGCGAGTTTCCGCTGGCCAGCTTGCGCTACCTCGACGGAGCTTTGCCCGTCGCGGTCGAACTTGACGCCTATTCCCCGTGCATTCCCATGAATACAAAGGATTCCGCGCTGCCCTGCGCACTATTTCAATTCCGAATTCGAAACACAGGGCGAAAGCCGGTTGACGTTTCGTTGATGGCCGCGATGCCCAACTTGGCAGGGTGGACAGGCTACACCGCAATGGAAGAATTGCTCGGCCCGGAAATGGGGTACAACGTAAATACAGCTGAACGGTTTGACGGCGGAGCCATGGTGTCCATGGGCGTGTTGGACGGAACTCCATTTCAATTCAGCGTACCGTTCAAGCTCCACACCAATGACCGCGATGTGGCTTTTCATTTGCGCTATGCCGGGAATGTCGATGTGCGATTTGGACAATCTGTTCCCATCGCACCGCCCGCTTCAGCCGACGCGGTGTATTGGTATCGAGACGACGGCGAAACTGTGCTGGGCGACGAGTTCGCAGGCATGTTCGATGCCGTGGACGCCGGCGCCACGTTAATTTACAGTTGCGGTCCGAACAGCCTACTGATGCGCGCTGAAAGCGCGGCAGAGGACAGTCCGCTTTTGCTGGAAGATTGGGGAAAAGGGAGTTATGACGGGTGGACCGTCGAGGGAGACGCTTTTGGCGCCAGCCCGGCTTCAGGCACCTTGCCGGGCCAACAGACAGTCTCTGGATATCGCGGCACCTACTACATAAACAGCTTTCATGGCGGCGATGACACCCGCGGACGCATGACATCCCGCTTGTTCGTTATCGACCGTGACTACATTCACCTCCAAGTTGGCGGCGGAAGGCAACCCAATCTCGCATGCGTCAATCTTCGAATCGACGGCCAGGTCGTGGCCTCGGCCACGGGCGACAACACAGAGCGGCTTCGCCCCGTCCGTTGGGATGTCGCAACCCACAAGGGCAAGCAGGCGCAGATCGAAATACTCGACCAAGCCGTAGGCGGGTGGGGGCATATCCTGGCCGGCGAGATCTATGTGAGTCATTCGCCGGCCTCGCCCTACGTAGACCCCGCGCTGATTGGCCGCGCGCGACAGGCCATGCCCATTTCCTGGACTGATGCCCAATTCGCCGAGCGGGACGGTGGCGTCCCGCCCGGCTGGGAGACCAGTGGGATTTCCCTCCGGCCCGGCAGTTCGGTTCTTGGTCAAAGCCCGGTGCTTTATGCAGGCGCATGCGGCCGGGGAAGGATTGTATTGTGTCTGAGCGAAGTGCCCGAAGGGCTTGAGTCCTTTAGCCGCAAATCGTACTACGGGCAATTGATTGCGAACGCGATTGGTTCCACAGCCGACCCGATCACCGGGGTTCATCATTCAGCCCCCCACTACGGATCCATGGCGCTTGCAGTGCTTGGCGATAAGAATGCCGCCGCAACCTCCCAATCGGACGATCCTGCCGCCCTGTGGGCGTCCTTTGTTGAACGCGGTGGCCTGGATGATTCGCCCGCCGGGCCGAGCGAGCCCGGCCGGTCCTGGTACGGGGCTTTGGCTTCGTCATTTGCTTTGCGCCCGGGCAAGTCAAAAGAGATCACTTTCGTACTCGCGTGGCATTTTCCCAACCGAACGAAGGATCGCGGCTTCGGATGGGCCAAACCCGAATTTGAAAAGGATGCCCGGCTCGGAAACCAATACAACCATTGGTTTGAGAGTGCGGATGACGTGGCGAAATACGTTGCATCGCACGTGGAGAGATTGTCGCGCGAGACGCGCCTTTTTCATCAGACCATGCACGACAGCACGCTGCCGCGATACGTTCTGGATGCGGTCACGGCCAATGTATCCACCGTGCAATCGCCCATTTACGTTTGGACCGAAGACGGGACGGTGGGCGGATTCGAAGGGGCGGACCGATGCTGTCCCATGAACTGCACCCACGTGTACAACTACGTCATGACGCCGGCGTTTCTGTGGCCGGAGTTGGAGCGCAATGTACGCGAGACCGATCTGCTCGTGCAGATGCATCCCACTGAGCACTACATTCCACACCGGACGGTGCTTCCGTTGAGCGAACCGCGCCTCGGCTTCGAAATTGGCGGTCCGCATCATCCGGCGCTCGACGGGCAGTTGGGCACTTTGCTGAAGCTGTACCGCGAAGTGCGGATGCACGGCGACATAGCGTGGTTGGAGAAACTCTGGGGCCGTGCCCGTGACCATCTTTTGTACCTGATGAAGACCCATGACCCCCAGGAAGAAGGCATCATCCGGGGCGAGCAACCCAACACCTACGATATTCATACCTACGGCAGCAACACGTTCATCGGATCACTTTACCTTGCCGCGTTGCGTGCGATGGAGGAGATGGCCCGGTTGATGAACGATTCGTCCATGGCCGACCTGTGTCGCGCGCGATTCGAGAAGGCGCGTGGCGCGTACGACCAGACTTGTTGGAACGGTTCCTATTATATCAACGTGTTCGATGCGCCCGGCGCCACCCCTGAGACGTACGAGCAAGGGAATTGCTGGGGAATCGGGTGCCATGCCGATCAGCTTTTGGGACAATGGTGGGCCAACATTCTGGGGCTGGGCCATGTGCTTCCCGAAGAACGTGTACGCACCGCGCTTCAATCTGTGCATGCCAATTGTTGGCGGACGAACCTGGTCAATCACAAGCACACTCAACGCGTCTTTGCCGAGGGCGATGAGAAGGGCTTGCTTACGTGCGTATGGCCTGAAGGCGGCAGGCCGCGCCACCCTGTATTGTATTGCGACGAAGTGTGGACCGGGTTGGAATACCACGTGGCTGCCTGCCTAATCCACGAAGGCCGCGTTGTGGAAGGACTGCAAATTGTGCGTGGCGCGCGGGATCGCTATACCGGGAACCAGCGCAATCCCTGGGCCGAGTTGGAATGCGGCTACCACTATGCGCGCGCAATGTCCGCGCAAACGCTTCTCAACGCCGCGGCGGGTCTGGTCTACAACGCCGTCGACGCATCTCTCGAAGTAAACCCGAAGATATCGCCGGATCAATTTCGATGCTTCTTCACGGGCGCCGGTGGTTGGGGAACAGTGGGGCAGGAGCGTACTCACGGGGTGCAAACGAACCACGTGCGCGTGGTCCACGGCAATGTCGGCCTGAACCGGTTGACGTTGACCCTTGCACGCGGCTCAATGGTGAAGAACGTCTTGGCGACGTACGGCCGCCGTCGAATCAAAGCGGCCGCGACACGCGACGGCGATACGGTAACGGTGTCCTTGAGCACGCAGGCAATTATCGACGCAACGCATCCCCTAACGGTGAGGGTGGAGACGCAGTACTGACTTCCGGTTTGGTGAACGCTCAGCGTCGTTTAGAAGGGGGGGGGGAGGGGGAGCGCCCCGATACTCTGGAGCGCTCCCCAGCATGTATGCAAAATCGAACCGGGGCTTTCTTAAGGCCCCGTTTGGTGTAGGGGGGAAGGGCCGCGCAGCGCTTCCGAATACTCCGGGCTTAGCATTCGGTCGAGGGAGCCAGTGTAGCGCTGCGCGGCCGGAGTCTTAGGTGGCGGAGTCAGCAACAGCACCCTGCACGAATGTACAGGGGAGAGAGGGCCACTCATAGTTTCCGAACCCAAATGATCGCGAGGCGTCCATCAGGCGCGCCATCAGCGGATTGGCTTCGGAAACGGCACCCGTTTCCACGGGTGCGGGGTATCCGGTTTGTCCGTTCAACCCTTCCATGATTCAATTCTTTCTTTGTCTGCCGCCCCTTCTGGGGGCTGCCGCATCGACGTTTCTGTTAGAGCAACTGGTGTGCCAAGTCTGTCTTGTTTGGCGGTGTTTTGCTATAACTCATTTTGAATAGATGAGTTGAAGCGATTCGCCGTGCTTGAGGGTTAACGTGTGTGCCGCGAAAACAGCGACATTATTGTCGGATTGGTTGGCGCTGTTTACAGGACGGTAATTCATGGAGAACATTGCGAGGATTAGGGTGGTCATTTCGCAGTGTTCACACGCTACAGCTACTCCCAGGGAGGTAGCGCTGTGCCCTTCGAGGTACAAAAATGTAATCGCGCAGACGATACTTGAGGATGCCGCGCGGCCGGCGCATGCGAAGGCAGCGTGGACTTATTCCAACGGCAGATTTGAAATGCCACCGCGGCCCGGATGGAACACATTGTCGCGGAACACCAACCCCTTAGGGCGCGGTTCGGGAGACATGAATACCGCGTACTCGTAGCGGGGATCGGCTTTAACCGGTACGCCGTTCTCCAGCACTTCGTCCCGGCCGGTGTCGTAGACCACATTGCCTTGAATCAACACGTCGAACATCACCGGGTTTTCCGCTAGCTGTCCTGACTCGAGGCTGATTACGCCGCCTTTACTTCCTTTCCAATTGAAATATTCATAGCCGAAGCCGAAATCGGCAAAGATATTATTGGAGATAATATTGCCGCTGGTGAAATTGGCGGGCTTGGCGGGTTGATCGCCCGATGCCGGTTGCGCGGGGTGAGACAGAGTGCCGGGCATCATGATCAGTCCCCAGAGGTCCATGTGGGAAACGTTGTTGCCGGTTATGATCACATTCTTCGAGCCGTGCATGCATTTAATTCCGATGAATGCGTGATCGATGATGTTGTTGCTGCACGTCATGTGATCACCGTGCATGTCAATGCCCTGGGCGGCGTTTTCAATGTAATTTCCGCTGATAAGCACATGGCGTGTTTCCAGCGGCGCGGACACCGTGATGGCCGAACCTTGATGCCAGTTGTTTGCGTACTCCCCGGGCGGGGCGAGTTGCCCTTTCTGGGTGGGATTCGCTCCTTCGGTGAAGTTACCCAATTGAAAGGTCTTCTTGGTCTCCTCGGTCGGATAGATGTTTCGTTCCAGCACGCGGTTATTGACAACCTGCATGCCCTGGCTGCGCACCACCATGATGCCGGTGCCATCAATAACCTTAAATGCATATCCGTACAACGGGCTCGCGGTTCGATCATCCACGCAGATCCGTTTGTAATTGAGTACTGTCGAATTCACAACCCGGCTGTCCGTGCACTCCTCAAAGAAGATCGTGCCCGCCTGACTGCGGTTGTCGATAACTTGCACGCCGTCAATCTGTACGTTGGCGCACTTTTCGACGTGTATGCCGTGCCTCAACGCGTCCATGGCGCCTTCCGATCGCGTAAGGGCAATGTCCTCGATGCGCACGTCCCGCGTCTGTCTTACGTGGATAATGGATTCCTCGGGATTGGTCATGACGATGCGGCCGTATCCGCACAGCCCGCCGCCGCTCGACGTAATGCGCAGTGCGGCGCCGATTACGTAGTCATTGGGTCCCAGTTCCACCATCTTGCCGGGATTTGCATCGATGGCTTCCTGCAACGACGGATAGTTGTCCGCGGGAACCCCTGTTGCGAAGGCCGGGATCGCCAATAGGAAAAAGCCTGTCCACATCGCTCTCATGATTGCCAAACTCCCCGGATAGCCGTAGCGGCGTTTCGCCGCATACACGGATCGAAGAACCACTGTTGGCCTTCGCATCTTTTCACACACCATTGATCTTCAACGAATCCGCCGCCTTCTGCGTTGAGACACGATAAAGCGACAGGATGCCGCTTCTACTTCAGGGAATGAAGCTCATTCCCGGTTTTAAGGTGGCAATCCATTCCGCCAGCAGTTCCGCGCACTGCTCGGCGTCTTTGAGCGAAATCATTTCCACTGGGGAGTGCATGTAGCGATTTGGAATACCGACCAGCGCTGTGGCTACTCCTCCGCGCGACAATTGCATGGCGTTTGCGTCCGTGCCTGTGCCACGCGGCTCCGCATCGACTTGGTATGGAATCTTTTTCTTTTTCGCCACGTCGAACAATTGTTTTATTACGACGGGGTTGATGTTCGGCCCGCGCGCGAGGATTGGTCCGCCGTCCAGTTTGGTGGCGCCATACCGTTTCGTGTCCACATCCGGGTGGTCTGTCGCGTGATTCACGTCGACGGCGATTCCCACGTGCGGTTCCACAGAGTAGGCCGCCGTAGTCGCGCCGCGCAGGCCAATCTCTTCCTGCACGGTTGTCACCGAGTAGACGGCACATTGAATTTTTCGTTTCTCCAATAGGCGAAGCGTTTCCAACACCACAAACGCGCCGATCCGGTCGTCCACTGCGCGCGCCACGGCCCGTCCGTTGCGGAGTTCCTGAAATCCGATGTCGATGGTTGCCGGATCGCCCAGCGCCACCACGCTCTCCGCATCTTTTTTGTCCTTGGCGCCGATGTCAATCCACATCTGGTGCAATTTCATCGGCTTGCCTCGGTCCTCCGGGTCCGTCAGGTGAATGGCGCGCCGTCCAATGACCCCAGGAATCGGCCCGCTCTGCGTATGCACGACGACGCGTTGCCCGTCCAGCACCGAGGCGTCGATGCCGCCGATTGCGACAAACCCCAGAAAGCCGCGGTCGTCCATGTGATTGATCATCAGGCCGATTTCGTCTACGTGGCCGGCCAGCATGACCCGCAGCTTGGCGTTTGGATTTTTCACGTGATATTGGTTGCCGTGCACGTCTTTGTAGATTTTGTCGGCGTAGGGTTTCGCGTACTTCTTGCACGTTTCTTGAATCGCTTCTTCGAATCCAGACGGGCTGGGTGTGGATAACAGGTTTTTCAAGAAGTCCAACGACTGTTTGCGCATGAATCACGTTCCTTCCTTGTCGAATGAATGAGAAAGGAGAGGATAGCACGTTGCGGAGTAGGTTTGGCACTTGAGCCACATTCCGTTGCCGTTTGCGGGCTGGCGGATCCGTGCACGGAGCGGGTTTGCTTCGGGGCTGGAGGCGATGTTTTGCTTTTTCACGGGTGCACGACGGAAAAAGAGGCAGAAAGAACAGGTGTCCGGTTGGCCGGGATTACCTTGGGTTACCCGAGTTTGTCCAGCGCCGGTTTCTGTGGTACACCATGGGCATGGAAGCCATTGCTCCCCATCTTTACCTGCTCACAGGTTTTCCCAAGTTTGCTATAAACGTTTACTTGGTTGGCGACGTGTTGCTGGATGCGGGGACAAAATTGGCGCACAAGCGCATCATGCGCCAGTTGGCCGGCCGTTCTGTCACCGCTCATGCGCTTACGCATGCGCATCCGGATCATCAGGGGTCGAGCCATGCCGTTTGCGAGGCCTTGGGTATTCCGCTCTGGTGCGGCGAGGGTGATGCGGACGCGATGGAATCAGGGGATTTGTCTGGCGTACTGCCTGTGAATTGGAATACGGCCCTTCAAAACGTGTTTTGGACCGGCCCCGCGCATCCGGTTGCACGCCGGTTGAAGGAAGGGGATGATGTGGCGGGATTTGAAGTAATCGATGCGCCCGGCCATTCCCCTGGGCAGGTGGCTTATTGGCGCGAGCCGGACCGCGTACTCATTCTCGGCGACGTGATTAACGGGATGAATCTCATTACCACCGTGCCCGGGCTGCACGAGCCGCCGCGGCTGTTTACGGTCGACCCGGCGAAGAACCGGAAGAGCGCCCGCAGACTCGCCGGACTCCATCCCAAGATCGTTTGCTTCGGGCACGGTCGCCCTTGGCGCGATCCCGACGGTTTTCAGCGCTTCGTGGAGAGTCTTGCCTGAGCGTCAATCGGTGTGGGCGTATTCGAGCGCGTAGCCGTAGTACCAGTGGGACACGGTGGGGCCGGCATTGCGTACGGTGTGAAGGGTGCCTGCCGGTATGTAGACTTCCTCTCCGACCGCTGGCCGGTGGGCTTCCCCGTTCATCTCGACTTCGATTTGTCCTTCGACCAGCAAGACCAACTCATCCGTTTCGTGAATGAAATCTTTCCAGACTTGTCCAGGAGGGTCGGTCCAGAGGGCGCAGGAGAATCCTCGTGACTCCCACTGTCGTTTGATTTGCTGAAAATCCATCCCTGGCGCGCTACTTTTCATTGAGCCGGTTCTCCTATCTCGCATCCTTGCGTCTGGTGAACCATACATAGGCGGGTTAGAGCCAACTACAAATATACCATCAATATATCGTATTCAAGTTCAAAAATCAATACCATATAAGGTGGTGTCGTTGAATAATGATTCTATACTGCTTCTGAAGGACACAACATATCGATATGTGAATTGAATGGGAGGATGGTCGAGGTGCGGTATTCACGACCTGGTCAAAATGGGGTGGTTTTCGCGGTCTACCGCTTTTTGGGGGTCATCAACAACCGGGATCGGATGGGTTCCCACTCCTGAAGCATGGACTGGCGGGTCAAGATGTCCACCCGATCCACGATGAGGATCCCGTTCAGGTGGTCCATTTCATGTTGGATGATACGCGCTTCGAAGTCATTGGCCTCGAATTCCACCGGATGCCCGAGTTCATCCAGTGCCTTGACCCGGATGCGGGTGGCCCGGGGCACATCGGCGTAGACTTCCGGGATGCTCAGGCAGCCTTCTTCCCCGATTTCGCTACCTTCTGCTTCCAGGATTTCGGGGTTAATGAGGCATCGGGGATCCTGGTCCGGAGCGTGCATGACGAATATCCGCTGTGCCAGCCCCACTTGCGGACCGGCCAGACCGCACCCGTCATAGGCGTGCATGGTTTCGATCATGTCCATGGCCAGGCGGACATATTCGGGGGTCACCGTTCCGACGGGATCTGCGACACGGGTCAGGGGGTCATCGGGGTACAGGACGATGTTCAACAAGGGCATGAAACGCCGGCTCCACAGCAAAGAAGACACTTTTTCAAACGGTGATTGAGGGGATCGTATCACTCACAATGGCGGGGGTGCAATTGGCGGGCCTCGTCATTTTGCGACGAGGGACGCCTCCTCGGCGGGATCGGCAGGTTTAACGATATTTGACAGGTCAATCTGATCGCGCCACTGTCCCTTGTATTCCAATTCGCAACATCCTCGGCACACGGCGAAGCCGCCTTCCTTCCTGCGCAGGCGGAAGTCGCGCATGATTTCGTTGTTTCGCAATTCTTTCAAGGGTGTGTCTTTGACGTTGCCTACCTTGCGGATAAAACACGGGTAGACTCCGCCTTTGGAGCCGATGAACAGGTTTACCCATATGGAGCGGCACTCGAAATCTTTCATTTCGTAGCCCTGATCGTAGTGATTCAGCACCTGTTCGTACGGCATGCGGGGAAACCGGACCTCAATGCCGACTTTTTGCGCTTCGAGCAGTGTCCGTTTCAACGAGTAATCGAGCTTGGCGCGGTCAATGTGCTTGTGTTTCAAGTCCGAGCGCGTGAACGTTCCTGGATCTACATGGCCGAGTGTGGGCAGGTCATGAGCGCGCGATTCCGTCAGCAGATTCAGCACGTTTGCGCCCATTTCCTTGCACAACGCGGGCATTTCGGGCAGACAGTCGATACTTTCCTCTTGAATCACCGTGTTGATATGGATGTACGGCAACGTCTTGCCCATGCTTTTCCGGTAATCGGCGAGCATCCGCACGCCCTGGGTGGATTTATCGAACGAGCCGCGCTGGGCGCGGATGACATCGTGGATGTCGCGGGTGCCGTCGATGGAAATGCCGGCGAAATTGAATCCCCGCATACCCATGCGTTTCGGCGCGAGTTCCGCGCATCGTTTCGCGCGCGGTTCGGTGAGCATTGTCGCATTGGAGATGAAATGCACGCGGCGTCTCGCGCACGCATATTCGAATATATCCATGAAATCCTTGCGAACGAACACTTCGCCGCCGGTAAACGTAATCAGGCTCATACGTCCGGTCTGGTCGATCACGTTCAGCCATTGTTCCGTGGTCAGTTCACCGTCGGCCTGTACGCGGGTCGGAGTTTGTTCCAGCCAGTCGATGTATTGGCACATCTTGCACCGGAGATTGCAGCGGCGGGTGAGTTCGATGAAGTAGTGCCACGTTGGCAAGGCGCGTCCGCTTTTCGAATAGCGATAGGGCAACTCCGCGTAGAGCCGGGTCGCATAGCGGTACAGGGTCGTGATGCTGCCCTGCGTGAGGATTTCCGCTGATTTCATGACCGGCTCCTGGTTGGCCCCGAATGCGCGAGAGTCAATGCCTGCGCTACTATAACGGCGGGCGGCACGATTGTTAACAATGGGTGTGCAATCGCTATTCCGACGCCTCTCGAAGCGTTCAGTCTTGCACTTCCGCACTGGACGGGTCAAGGCGGTGAGGCCCAACACGTTATGTCCGGCCCCATCGCCCCGTGGGGCGCCCGCGGGAGGGGCGGTGATTTGGGTTTCTCTCCTGGGAAACAACCTGATTGGGGTCTTGTGTTTATGATATAGTCAGGCCGCTTTTTCTCAGGCCTAATTCAGGCATTGTGGACCAAGGAGCCTCCATGTTTAATCCATTGCACCCCCGCCGTTCCACGGTTGGCGTTCTGGTGGGGTCTATTCAGGTCGGCGGCGGCGCGCCGGTCGTTGTCCAATCCATGACCAACACGGACACGGCCGAGCCGGTCTCCACTGCGAAACAGATCATCGATCTCGCGGAAGCCGGATCGGAATTGGTTCGCATCACAGTCAATACCCGGGAGGCGGCGGCGGCCGTAGCCGAGATACGCGAACGCGTACGCGATGCCGGCTGTACCGCGCCCATCATCGGCGATTTCCATTTCAACGGGCACAAGCTGCTCACGGAATACCCGGATTGCGCGGACGCGCTGGATAAGTACCGGATCAATCCGGGCAATGTCGGCCGCGGTTCCAAGCGCGACATTCAGTTTTCCACCATCTGCCAAGTGGCAAAGGATCATGGAAAGCCTGTTCGAATTGGCGTGAACCTGGGTTCGTTGAACCAGGAACTGGTCATGCAGAAGATGCAGGAGAATACCGACCGGGATTTGAACAAGACGTCCGAGCAGATTCTCAGCGAGTGCATGGTGCTTTCGGCCGTGCAGTCGACCGAACTGGCACTTGAGTGCGGTCTGCGCAAAGATCAGATAATCATCTCGTGCAAGACTTCGACGCCGTTGCAGTTGATTGAGGTCTACCGCGAATTGGCGAAACAAACCGAGCAGCCGTTGCATCTCGGCCTCACCGAAGCCGGCATGGGCATCAAGGGCGTGGCGTGGAGTTCCGCGGCTCTCGGCGTGCTGCTGGCCGAAGGCATTGGCGACACCATTCGCGTGTCGCTTACCCCTCGGCCCGGTGGCGACCGCTGCGAAGAAGTGTACGCCGCCTGCGAGATTTTGCAATCCCTCGGCCTTCGATCGTTCGCGCCCAGCATCACGGCGTGTCCGGGGTGCGGCCGCACGACCAGCACCACGTTCCAGGAATTGGCGGAGCAGGTGCAAACCTACGTGCGCGAGAAGATGCCGGTATGGCGCAAGCAGTACAAAGGTTTTGAGGATTTGAAGCTCGCCGTGATGGGGTGCGTGGTCAACGGCCCGGGCGAATCCAAGGCCGCGAACATTGGCATCAGTCTGCCTGGTACCGGCGAGGCTCCGAGTTGTCCAGTGTATGTGGATGGACAGAAATACAAGACACTGACCGGATCGCCCGACGAATTGGCAAACCAGTTTCGCGAGATCATCGATGACTATGTCGATGCGAAGTATGGCGAAGCCAAAGAGCCCGCGTTGACCTGAACGCGAGAAGATGGGAAGAGTACTTCAACGAATCCAGAGGCGACGGATTCAGGGTGCCGAGCCCAGCGTCGCGACAGGATTATGGCTGCATGGCCATAACAACAGGCGAGGCCGCGTCGCGGCCGCTGCACTCCAATGTGTACAATTCGCCCATGTTCACGGCTTATCGATTCCCCACGCACTACCCGCCGTATTGGCATCTCGGCGCGCGCATGGGCGTGGGGCCCGTTCGCGAATTCCTGCGGCGCAGGAACGCGCATGGCGCAGTCTCCCTGCTCGACATCGGGTGCGGTCCCGGATCGAATAGCCTCCTCGCCGCGGAATGCGGCTACCGCGCGATCGCGGCAGATTTGTCTCCGCACAGCCTGCGGCTCACACAAAAAACGGCGCGCCAAATGGGACACGCCGCAACCGTAGAGACGCTGATGGCGGATGGTCTCGCGCTGCCGTTTCGGGATGCCTCGTTTGACGTCGTCTTCGCGTCGCACGTGATCGAACATCTCGACGAGCCAGCGATGCTGTTGCGCGAAATTGATCGCGTATTGAAACCCGGCGGGATGGCCCGCATCGCGTGTCCCACCCCGTATCACGGCATGCGCCTGTTACCCAGACTGGGGTTCGAACTCGATCCGCACGATCACAAGGTTACCGGTTACAGTGAGCGGGACATCGTCGCCATGCTTCCTTCGTCCATGCGTGTGGCGCGCGCCACTTACCAGGGCCGCTTTTTTGAAAGCAACGGGTGCGACCTGCAGTATCTCATGGCCCGGTCGTTGGGCGTGCAGGCCAATCCCGTGGAAGACCCTCGCAACACGGGCACGGCGCGGATGCCGTCCGGCCCGCTATTCTTCCTGTTGCGCGAGATAGCCTTGCTTCCGTGGCTTGCCGCGTGCAAAGTGGAGGACATTGTTCTGCCGTTCATGAAAGGGAGCATGGTGTCCATGGAAATCGAAAAAGCGCCGTGACAATCGCACCGGCCGCAACTTTGTCCCCGGTTGCGAGATGGGAATTCGGCTTTCTTTCAGCCGCGATTCTCGTGTCGCTCGCTCTTGGCTTCGCCAACCTGGGTGCGCCCAGCATCTGGCACGACGAAGCGATTCATCTTTATGCTACCGAAAGCATCCTTACCACCGGCCTGCCGTATCTTCCCAGCGGCTACTTGTACACCGCCGGGCTGCCTTATCACTATCTGTTGGCTCCCGTGGTGGCGCTTTTCGGCCGAAGTGAGGCCGTGATTCGGGCGCCTTCCGTCCTGATGGCCGCCGTTAATTTGGGGTTGTTGTATTTTATTGCGCGCCAATTCCTGGGCCGGCCCACCGCCGTAATCGCGGTCGTATTGCTTTGCGTCTCGCCGTGGCAAACGGCCTGGGCACGCGAAACCAATTTCTATATGCTCCACCAGACCTTGTTTCTGCTGTTCTTTGCCGCCGCGTGGAAGACCGTCGAGGCAACCGATCGGACGCAGGCCGTTCGCTGGGGCGCGGCCACCGGCGCGGCCTACCTGTTCGGCGGCCTGACCACCATTCAGACCATCCTCTTCCTCGGCCCCGTCGGCGCGTATGCCGCGGTCATGGCATTGTTCACGCGTTCTCTCAGGTCACGTTACGGCGTTGCAGCCCTTGTTGCGGCCGTGGCCGTGGCGATTACGCTTGTTGTGTACGTGGCGGCGCTGCCGCAGGCCGAAAAGGACGTAGTTTTCAAGGAAGGCGGCATTGGCGGACAAACCGCTTCGCAGATGATCGACCGCGACCGATCCGACTTGTTCTATTACCCGCGTTTTCTCTCGAACAATCTGAGCCTGGGATACCTGATCGCCGCCGCCGCCGGCTTTGTGTGGATGTGCGCGTGCGAAAAAAAGCGAGGACTGTATTGGATGGTGCATTTCGTGTTGCCCGTCGCCGCGCTGACGCTTCTCCTGGGCTATAAACAGCACCGGTTCATGTTCTACTGCTATCCGCTCTACGTCGGCGCGTGCGCCCATGGCCTCGTCCAACTTGCCCGCTTCGTGGCGGACACGGCGCGCGCGGTCGCCCGCCCCGCCGCGGTTCCGCCGCTGCACCGCGCCTGGCGCGTTGCCGCCGCCGCTGTCATCGCCCTGTTTGGCGCGCGTCTGGCCGTGTCCACGGGCAAACTTGCGACCGCCACGTTCGCCACCGCTTCCGGATCCCACACCACCCTCGCCAAACAACACCCCCAATGGCGCGAACCCAGTTTGTGGGTGAAGGAACGCATGGACGGCGCCGCGGTCATCGCCACCGCGTATCTTCCCGTCCACTACTACACGGGCCGCGTCGACAATTGGTTTCCGAGCCGCGTCATGGTCTGGGAAATCCTCGACTCCGGCATGGAAGGGCTAAAAACCATCGACGACTTGAAAGCGTTTATGAATGAACATCCCAAGGGTTACTTTCTCGCCGACTACCGCCGCTTTCACCAATGGCCGTTTTTCCAGGACGATGTGCGATGGGTGGAGGAGAATATGACAAAGGTGGACGAGGCGTCGACGGAGGATGTGACGGTGTATGCGTGGTGACAGCGAAAGAAGGTAGGGCGGTTTTGCCAAAACCGCCGGGGACGGAGAAGCAAACCTCGTATTGGAATGTTGTGAACTTGCGCGGAGGCCTGCGGATAAGCGGTCTTTGGGATGGTTCTCTTGGAAGCCGGTGTGGCCCAGAATGAATACGGATGGACGTTTCGGCAAAACGTCCATCTGTGCAGTGGCTCGCATGACTTCCGGACCGTCCTATGTCTATTATATAATTCTTCGCGGAATGAGGCCAAGTCTGCGCCTCACTAGGAGGGACATTGTGGTAACAACGGAAAGTGCAATTGCCCAAGCACTTGATATTCGCCCGCGGACACAATTTAACAAGAAACTCTTTTAGGAAATCTTAACCGTTGTTGCTGACGGGGTTGGTATGAACTTGAGACTGGGAAAAGTGGCTATTGCGGTCGCGCGGCGTGCCAGTATCCGGAAACCGTCGGCAATTAAGAGCAACGGTATTTGCCCGTGCCAGGAAAGTCTATGGAAAATACTTTAGAGATTCGCGTTAAAGGTATTGGTGAAAAAACTAGCAGCTACTTTGTTAAGTGCTTGGAAGAGCTTCCTAAGGAGGCCCCTTACCTCATAAGCTTTGGCGTTCCAGACCCGTACTGGTCAAAGCTCTCGAGTCAACTGAAGGAGGAAGCGGAGGCGCTGACCAAAGAAGTCCATAGCGTCTTTGAAGAATTCTTATCTCTGTCGACTCAATCGGCGCTTCTTACTGATTCGGATCGAAAGCATGCGAGAGTGCTGGTTCGAACTATACTTTCTGGCCTAAGACTGCGCCGATACCAAGTGAGCGCGCCAGAGATTATCCATGATGAGGGGACGTTTATTGCCTACCAAGAGGAGCGACACTCTGATGATACGCCTTTGTCACCTAGTGAAGCTCAAAAAGTGTGTGAAGAAGCAATTGAGAAGCTTCTTGAGCTCACGAGTATTATAGGATCTAGTAATTCAAGTAGAACTGCTTCTTGCGGCACGTCAGTACTCAGCCGGCTCTATTCGCATGTGCGTTCGCTTCAGCATTACTGTGATCAGCATCCGGGGTTTACTGCAAGTTTTTCTACGCATGTCACCGACCTGATGGCACTAATGAATTCTGCAAACAATGTGACAAGAACAGAGATAATTGACAAAGTTAGCGTTATTGATAATATTCTTGCGCGGCAGAATGTTCCAATGCCCGCTGTCGCATTGATGAAGGAGTTGCTTCCGGATTTGGAAAAGTTAACGGAAGAGCAATTCGCATCTGAGGTCTCCTTGATGGCATTAGAGTCCCGTAAAGCCGTAGATGGATCGAATGTACCTTCTGCGATCAATAGAGACACTGCCGAGTCGCCTAATGAACTTGAAAGGGCTAAGCGTAGGCTATTCAAGTATCGAATTGTAGTCTACATAGTTATTGCGTTTATCGTTGTAATGGGGATCTTGTCATTTACGGAAGCGCTAAATAATTTCATCGAGAGTGCGCAAGAACTAAGGGCAAGATTTGGCGCATCCAGTTCTGGTGTGACGAGTGAGTCTGTCGATGTGCAACTGGAAGAAGAACTCTTGAATACTTTGGTGCGGGATGCCAATGCGCTTGTTCCTGATGCTGGTGGTTGGGTGAAGCGAAAAGTGGTCGATGTGCAGGTTACCGAAGTGGGCATCGAATTTCAAATGGTGGATATGGGCGATGCTTATTCCATAGATTTTCGGAATTTGACTGAGCCGATTACGGTGTCACAGAGAACAACTACTAGCGACTGGCGCATTACTTTCCCTGACGGTTCGGCAAAGCCATTTGTTTTCGCCTTCTACGGCTCACAGAGGATGGTCGATGAAATTGTCGACAAACTTGATGCGAAATTGCAGACCCTTGGATTGAGTATCGTAACAGTCGTGCCTGCGGTTCCAGGATAAAGATTGCGCAGTGATGACATTCCTTTTTGTGACTAGGTTTCTCTGTTGTGGCATGGATTCCGACCATGCCACGCCCGTTGACCAGAATGGTCTCCTCTTCGGAATGAATTGCCCCGACAATTCTATACTCATGCGTCGCTCGGGCCGGAACCCTGAATTCCCATCCCTCACATTAGTCATTCGAGTGCAACAACCTGTGCATATGGTTAGGACGGAATTCCGTGCGAGTACCCCTGTGTCTCGCAAGCCGTCCCGTGTGAATAATCCGCCGCTTCCGGATAGGTACGAGGCTGGAGGCCTTGGGCTCGATGAGGTTCGAGTTTGACCTCTTCGGCGGCGGCCATTTTCAGCAAGTGCATTTATGCCCTTGCCAAGGTTTCGGCGTACACCCCTGCGACCCACACACCTCTGCAAGGTGGTGTCATACCGTGCGTGACCATGAAATCAGGAGTTACGAAGATTCTGACCCGTACACCCCCCCTTGTATCGTCAAAAGATAGTTTGTTCACCCCCCTCGCGCCGGCGCGAGGCGCGAGGCCTTGAGGGGATTACCGTTCGACCTTGTCGAAGGCGTGCGGTGCTACACGCGAACCACACGACGGGAAGGGAGTCGAAGCAGGCCCTTCAACCTGCACATTTTTGAACACCCTCGTTACAATCCGAGGACTTCACTCCATCCGACTGCAACATCCTGCGCATAAAGGTATACAGGTCTTGCCAAAATAGCCGGGGTCGCCGACGGGCAATTTGTCTCCTCGTTCCCAAATTTCCATTTGGGAACGGGCCGTGCAAGACTCCGCTTTGCACGCGCTTTACAAGGTGCCTGTGATCCAAGGTGGGGGTGGTTTGTGAATTCTTTCAAAGCTGAGCTTTTCGGGAGTGCGTTCCCAAATGGAAATTTGGGAACGAGAAAAATCCCGAAGTAGAAGCGATATCTTGTCGCTTTCGCACGCCTATTCAATTGGTTGCAAGACAGATGATTTTCTGTTGGGGATGTGTTTGCGTGGCTGATGGTGCGCGGTTTAAGGGGATTGTTGTGCCGTATGCCTGGGAACGCGACAGGATGTCGCGTCTACAATTCAATTTGGGACGAGGGAAACGTGTTGTTTTCAGTCTCAGCCTTGTGACGTCGGCAGGGTGAGTTGGAATACGGTGCGGTCTTCCTTGGATTCAATTAATAACAGGTCGCCATTGTGGGCGCGGGCGATTTCGCGGGCGAGGCTTAGGCCGAGTCCGGCGCCGACGCGGCGGGTACGTGCTTTGTCGCCGCGGTAGAAGCGGTCGAAGATGTGGGGGCGGTCTTCTTCGGCGATGCCGGGGCCGGTGTTGGCGACGGATAACATGGTGTGGGTGCCGTTGGATTCCAGCTTGACGCCGATCTTGCCGTGTTTACGGTTGTATTTCACGGCGTTGCTCATCAGGTTTTGCACGACTTGGCGAATCAACTCGGCGTCGCCCGAGATGGTGATTCCCGTGGGGATGGTTTTTTGCAGCGACAGTTTTGGGGCCATGATTTCGATGTCGTCGCACACGCCTTCCAGCAAGTCGCTCATATCCACGGGTTGCGCATGGACGCGCAATTGGCCCGCATCGGCGAGGGATAGCAGCAGTAACTTGCGGATGATCGATTTAAGGCGCTGCACTTCCTCCAGCAGGAGGCTGTAGGTTTGCTGTTGTTTTGATCCGGCTTCGGCGTTGCCCAAGGCGTTTTCCAAATGGCCTTGGAGGATTGTCAGAGGCGTTTTCAATTCATGGGCGGCGTCGGCGCTGAATCTTGTGGCCTGCTGAAAGCTGCGGTCCAGCCTTTGCATCATTTCATTGAAGACCTGGATCAGCGTCTCGAATTCGGCATCTGTCCGCTCGGCGGGAATGCGCTGGTCCAGCCCTTGGGCGGTAATGCCTTGTGCGGCGGCTGTCAATGTCTTCACCGGTTTCAACGCGCGTCCAGATACGGCCCAGCCGCCCGCGGCGATCAGGAGAAGCGCCAACGGCATGGCGATCAAATACGTATCTCTCAGCCGGGTGGCCTCCGCCATGGCGGGGGCCATGTTGAGGCCGAGCGCAATGGTGACTTCGGGATTGCTGAATACGCCGACACGCCAGTGTTCGCCACCGGTTTCGATGGGGAAAAACTGCCGCACTTCGACAGGCAGGGGAGGCGGCGGGGGATCGCCGGGCCTTCGCGGACCGGGACCTCGGCCCCAACCGGGTCCCGGGCCAAAGCCCTGGCCTTGACCTTGGCGCGGGCCCATGCCTGGGCCGCGTCCGTTCCGACGTCCCTGCTCTGGAGGGATGCCGTCGCCATCGTTCGGTGTGGCGGCGTCCTGGGGCGCGTTGTATACCGGGGCTGGTTGGCCGGTGGCCTGAATGGGCGGCACTGGTTGAAACCCGTTCGGACCAGGGAACGGTGGAAATCCGTTTTGGCCGCCCCGGGGTTGCGGCGGAAACGGACCTTGAGGTGGACCTTGCGGTGGGCCCATCGGCGGTCCCTGCATTTCCTGACCGAACGGTGGCAGGGGGCCGTCGCCTTCAATGGGTGGCGGCAGGGTTCCTTGATCGAGGCCGTCGGGCCAATTCGGCGTGGCGTAGAGGAGTTGAGTGCTCCGATCGCGCACGGCCAGAAGGATGCTGTCGTCCCGGCCGCCGCCGAGGGCAAAGGCGAGGGTTTCGGCCATGGTTTGCCAATAGTCGGGGGCTTGCCTCCGGGACAGGTGCGCGCTGGCCAGTTCCCGGATAGTGGCATCAAGCCGGTCGGTGCTCATTTTCCGGGCGATGCTCCAACCCCACGTGCCGAAGGCGAGCAACACAATTCCCGAGAGGAGCGTGGAAAGCACGGCGATACGCACCCGGAAGGAGCCTGGAAAGTATCGTCGCGGGCTCATTCCGGTTTCCTGAACCGGTATCCCACTCCGCGTACCGTTTCGATGGGGTCGTCGTTGCCCGTCGTGTCGATTTTTTTGCGTAGCCGCTGGATGTGCACGTCAACCAGATTGGTGTTGGGATCGAAGTCGAATCCCCAGACGTGTTCGAGGATTTGCGTGCGCGTGTAGACGCGGCCGGGCGAGCGCATGAGGTATTCGAGCAGGCTGAATTCGCGGGCGGTCAGATGAACCGCCTTGCCGCCAACGCTGACGTCGCGCGTAAGCAGATTGACGGTCACCGGTCCCGCTTGAAGAATGCTCAGGGATTCGCCTGCAGAACGGCGGGCGAGGGCGTGAATGCGCGCGATCAGTTCTTCGACGAAGAAGGGCTTGGTCAGGTAGTCATCGGCTCCGAGATTCAAGCCTTCCACGCGTTCGTCGAGTTCGGTGCGGGCGGTGAGGAGAATGACCGGCACGGGATTCTTCTGCTTGCGCAAGTTGCGCAGGATGCTGAGCCCGTCGCGTCCGGGCAGCATGATATCGAGCACGATCACGTCATACGAATTGCCAGTGGCGAGGGCGTAGGCCTTGTCGCCGTGATCGATCCATTCGACGGCAAACCCCTGTTCCTCGAGGCCTTTCCGGACGAATCCGGCGATCTGTTTTTCATCTTCGACCAGGAGCACTTTCATGGCGGGAGTATAGCACCGGGGGGAGGGTTCGTTCGCGGGATTTGGATTACGTTTTCGTAATGCGAGCGTGCCGGTGGCGTTCATGTTGGGGCGCTACAGTATGGGCAGACAAGGCGGACGATGAACGGACGCCGGTGCAACCAAGGAGACCGAACATGAGCAAGCGGAAAGCATACGCAAAGCGGATGGGCGCCGTTGCGGCCGCCGCAGCCATAGCGGCGGGAACGTGGACCTTGGCCGACGCCAATGCCCAGCCGGCACCCCCGCCGGACGCGCAGATTGAACAACCCGCGCCGGATCAACCGGCAGGCCCGCCTCCGGAGCGCCCGTTGCGGCAGCGCGACCAGCGGCGAATTCATCAGCCCGACGGCGCGGACTGGCAAGGACCGCCCCCGGGTGGGCGCGGATACGGCGGCCAAGGCCCGGCATGGAACGACGAGCAGGGCCCGAACGCGATGCCGCCGCAAGGCCCGCGTGGAGAGGGTAAAGGCATTTATGTGGGCCCGGGCCGGCAGGGCGAACGTCGTGGCCCGCGGTTTGAAGACGGTCAGGAAAGGCCGTTCGGCCCGCCTCCCGGCGGCGAATTTGACGGACCTCGCGGCCATCGTCCTCCGGATCCCGCGGTCATCTTCGATGAGATGGATGCCGACAAGAACGGAACTCTTACCAGAGAAGAGTTCATCGCTTTCCACGAAACCCATCGTCCTCCCAGAATGCATGCGCAAGGGCCCGGCCAAGGGCAGGGTCCGGGACGCGGTCTGGGTCAAGGTCCGGGTCAAGGGCGCGGACCGGGCCGAGGACAAGGCCCCGGATTTGGTCCGGGTCAGGGTCGCGGGCCCGGTCATGGACCGGCCCAGGATGGCCCGATGCCTCCAGCTCCGCCTGCGGGAGACCTCCCACCCGCCCCGATAGAGTAAGCGTCTCCCGCAGACTGAAGCCCCCGCCGGCTGGCAAGAGCCGGCGGGGGCTTTCTTTGTGATAGGCCCTGCCGGGGACGCGCAGAGCCGCATGTCACACGGCGGCGGGTGTGATGGGGGAATTCGCGTGTGGTATCATCCGCCGGTACTGTCGGATCTTGGGACGATTTCCGGATTTTTTCGCATGCATGCGTGTGTCCTGCATAACGTTGGCGATCTGCGATTCGAAGACGTTCCCCGTCCTGATGCCGGGCCGGGCGAAGTGGTGCTTCGTGTGGCGGCGTGCGGCGTGTGCGGATCGGATATTCCCCGGGTTTTTGTCAAAGGCACCTACAATTTCCCCATGATTCCGGGTCATGAACTGGCCGGGGTGGTAGAGGCCGTGGGCCCTGAGGTGGACCGGGCCTTGATTGGCCGTCAGGCCGCGGTGTTTCCATTAATTCCTTGCATGAAATGCACGTTGTGTGAAGTGGGCGAATATGCCCAGTGCACGGATTACAACTATCTGGGTTCCCGTTGCGATGGCGGGTTTGCGGAGTATGTGCGGGTGCCCGCTTGGAATTTGGCGTTGACCCCTCCTGGCGTGTCGCTGGAAGAAGCGGCGATGACGGAGCCGGCGGCGGTGGCGGTGCATGCGTTACGACAGGGCGGCATCGACATTGGGGACCACGTGTTGATAGTGGGCGCGGGTCCTATTGGTTTGATGGTGGCCATGTGGGCGCAGGCGTGGGGCGCTGGCGAGGTGATGCTGGCGGACATTGACGAACGGAAACTTGCGTTTGCGCGCGAGTTGGGATTTCAGAACACGTTCAATCCGCGCGACGAAGGCATTGGCGAATGGGTGAAGCGGTTGACAGGCAGCGGGGCGGATCTGGCCGTGGAAGCGGCGGGCAACGCTGCGGCGCTGGAGCAATGTTTGCTTTTGGTGCGTCCGTTGGGCCGCGTGGTGTTGATGGGGAACCCGGACGGCGATGTTACGTTGCCTCAGCAGGCCTATTGGGGCATTTTGCGAAAGCAGTTGAAACTTGTTGGCACGTGGAATTCCTCGTACAGCAGCCTTCCGCGGAACGAGTGGAAGTTGACGCTGGATTTCATTGCGTCGGGCAAGCTGAATGTCCAGCGTTTAATTACGCATCGCGTGGCGTTGAACGAGTTGGCGGATGCGATGCGGAAGATGCGCGATCGCAGTGAGTTCAGCACCAAGATACTGTTCGTGAATCAAGATTGAGAACACGATGCAGCGAATACAGGAGTAGTTGATTTGAAGGCGGCCGTGTTGGAAGCGCTTGAGCGGTTGGTTGTCAAGGAGGTGCCGACGCCGGCGCCGGGGGACGATGAAGTGCTGGTGAGGGTGTCCGCCTGCGCGGTGTGCGGATCCGACATTCGCATGTTCCACCACGGGAACAACCGGCTGACGCCTCCTGCAATCATGGGTCACGAAGCGGCGGGTGTGGTCGAGTCCGTGGGCAAGAACGTGCACAAATTCCGTGCGGGCGATCGCGTGGCGCTGGGGGGTGACGTGCCATGTGGCGAATGCGAGTATTGCGTTGCGGGGATGGGCAACAACTGTGCGATCAACTACGCCATGGGGTATCAGTTTCCCGGCAGTTTCGCGGAATACGTTTTGCTGAACGCGATGGTGGTGAATCACGGCCCGGTGTCGAAAGTGCCCGATCATGTGAGCATGGAAGAGGCGGCGCTGGCGGAGCCACTGGCGTGTTGCATCAACGCACTTGAGATGTGCGCACCGAAATTGGGCGATTCGATGGTTGTGATCGGGGCGGGCCCGCTGGGCATATTGTTGACCGAATTGGGCACGCTATTGGGCGTAGCCAAGACGATCGTGGTTAACCGATCGCGACCCCGGTTAGACATTGCGCGTCAATATGGCGTCGATGTGACAATATGTTCGAGTGACGAGGATGCGATTGCGCGGGTTCGCGAGGAGACGAAGGGGCAGGGCGCGGACATTATTCTGACGGCATGCCCCGCGCCGGAAGCGCAGGCCGATGCGATTCATATGGCGCGGAATCGCGCGCGGATCAATCTTTTTGGCGGTCTTCCGAAAGGCAAGTCGATAGTTCCCATTGACACCAATATTCTGCACTATAAAGAGATCTATCTCTTCGGATCGCATGGGGCATTGCCGCGGCACCATCAGCAGGCCGTGGAGATTATTGCGTCCGGCCGGATTGACATGAAGAAATACATTTCCCACCGGTTTCCGTTGAGTCAGGCACCGGACGCTTTTGCCGCGGCCGAGGGGAAAGCGGGGATGCGGGTGGTCGTGACACCTTGAAGTGGTTTGTGGGGGATTGCAGCGATTTACTTTCGAAGGGCTTGCCATGAACGAAGAAGACATATTGATATTCGGGGGATCTTCCAGTCTGGCTCTCACGGAGAGCATCTGCCGTTATCTGGGCGAAGAGCCTGGCAAAGGGGAGGTCATCCGGTTTTCGGAAGGCACGTTGTTTGTACGCATCAAGCAGAACGTGCGCGGACGGCATATCTTCCTGGTGCAGTCGACTGCGTATCCCGCGAACGACAATTTCATGGAAATGTTGTTCTGGATAGACGCGTTCAAGCGAGCCAGTGCGCAAAGCGTCACGGTGTTGATGCCTTACTTCAGCTATGCCAAGGGCGACAAGAAAGACGAGCCCCGCGTGTCGATACGCGCGCGCGTTTGCGCGGATGCGATCGAGGCCGCGGGAGCGGATCGCGTGATTACGCTTGATTTGCATGCGCCGCAGATTCAAGGATTTTTCAAGATACCGGTGGATGATCTTTATGCGCTTCCGGTGCTTTGCGAAGCGGTGAAGCGAATGCATTTGAGCAATCTTGTCGTCGTTTCGCCTGATGCTGGATTTGCCAAAAAGGCGCGTAAGTACGCCTCGTATCTTGGCACTTCGATGGCGTTGGGCGACAAGGAGAGGGCGGGGCATGACGAGTCGGCGCACGTGCTGGACATCATCGGGGATGTGAAGAATAAGACGGCGCTCATCATCGACGATTTCACGATTTCCGGCGGAACGCTCATCGAGGCTTCGCACAAGCTGCTGGAGCGCGGGGCGAAGTCGGTGTATGCCATGGTGACGCACGGGGTATTTTCCAAGGGCTCGATGGAGCGCATTGCGGCGAGTCCGCTGGAAAAACTGATCGTGACGGATTCGGTTGAAAACCATCCCGAGGGATTTTGTGACAAGATCGAAGTTATATCCGTTGCGCCCTTGTTTGGCGAGGCGATACGGCGGATTCAGAAGCGCGAGAGCATCAGCGTACTGTTTCCGTCCTGAAAGTCCTGTTCATTTGAGTGCCAGTGGATTTTAACCGAGGGATACTCGTTTTCGCGGGAATGACGACATTTCAGGCTGAACCAGCGATACTTGGAGAGTGCGTCGCATGAACATCCTTGGGATCGGGGGGTATTCGCACGATTCCGCGGCTGTGCTTGTTTGCGACGGTCAACTGGTTTGCGGGGTGGCTGAGGAGCGGATTTCGCGCGTCAAACATCAAGGGGGCGTTCCGCGGCTTGCGACGGCGTGGTGTTTGGAGTATGCGGGCCTTTCGATCGCCGACGTGGATCACATCGTCTGCTATATGAAGCCGGGCTTGCGACTTGGCAAGCGGCTTCCATACCGAATTTCACAGATGTTTCGTTCCCCCACGTATTCCGCGGGCTATATGGCGTATGAATTCGTGCACAACGCTGAATATGTATTGGGCATGAAGGGCTTTGCAGGTCCGCGTACCCGCGTCCATTTCATGGAACATCATCCCGCGCATGCGGCCTCTTCCTTTCTGGTGAGCCCTTTCGACGAGGCTGCGCTGCTCTCGATTGACTATGTGGGGGAGTGGTGCTGCACGTGGTCGGGCGTAGGCAGAGGCACGTCTATTACGGGCCGAGCGATTGCGAACTATCCCAACTCGCTGGGCGTCTTCTACACGGCCATAACCGATTACCTTGGGTTTGCACGCGCGAGCGACGAATACAAGGTTATGGGTTTGGCGTCCTACGGACAGCCGGAGTTTCTGGAGCAATTTCGCGAGATCGTGCGGAAGCGGGATCACGGCCGTTACTCCATCGACCTGTCCTGGTTTCAATGCCATTATCTCGCGGGATCGCGGAGGGGGTATGTATCGCCCAAGTTTTTGGAGCGATTCGGTCCCGCCCGAAAGAAGGGCGAGCCGGTCAGCGACCGACACGCGCAGATCGCGGCATCAGCGCAGGCAGTGCTGGAAGAAACCGTTTTGCACATGGCGGAACACCTGCGGCGCGAGACTGGCCTGCGCCGGTTGGGTTTGGCGGGCGGCGTGGCACTGAACTGCTCGATGAACGGACGCCTACTTCGGGAGTCGGGCTTTGACGAGATTTGGGTGCAGCCGGCGGCGAGTGACGATGGAATTGCGATTGGCGCGGCGTTTCAGTTGCATCATGCGTTGACAGGAACACCCCGTGGGTTTGTGATGCACGACGCCTGCATTGGTCCGGCCTTTGGCAATGAGGCCATCCGGAGTCAGTTGGAGTTGTCCAAACTTGATTATGAAACACCCGACGATGTGATCGAGCGGGCCGCCGATTTGCTGGCGGAGGGCCGGATTGTGGGCTGGTATCAGGGGCGGATGGAATTCGGGCCGCGCGCATTGGGCAGCCGCAGCATTTTGGCGGATCCAACGCGGCCCGAGATGAAAGACTTGATCAACAAGTATGTAAAACACCGTGAGGAATTCCGGCCGTTTGCGCCGAGCGTGCTGGAGGAGCATGCGGGCGAGTATTTCGAAGGGTGTTCGCGGTCGCCATTTATGTTGTTTGTGCATTTGGTGAAACCGGAGAAACGGGAGGCGGTGCCCGCTATCACTCATGTTGACGGCACGGCGCGGGTACAAACGGTGGCGCGCGAAGTCAGTCCCCGCTATTACGAGTTGATCGAGGCCTTTGGCAAACGGCGTGGCGTGCCCATGGTGTTGAACACATCGTTTAATGTGATGGGGGAACCCATCGTACATACGCCGGCCGATGCGATTCGCTGTTTTTACTCGACCGGGATGGATGCGTTGGTCATGGGCGACTATGTACTGACGAAAGCCCGCCGATGAATGGGCCGCAATCGATTCTGGTGTTGACCGCCGACTATCCGCCGATTGAAGGAGGCATCGCCACGGTCACACTGGAGTTGAGCCGCGAGTTGGCCCGGCAGGGGCACAAGGTGACTGTCATCGCGCCGGGCTTTCCGGATATGGCGGAATTTGATCGGAATGAGCCGGTGACGATTATTCGTTATGACGGGTACGGTTGGGGCTGGTTCCGGACGATTCCCATGTATCGCGCGGCACGTCCTTACTTTGATTCCAGTGATTGGCTGTTTGCCATCAACGTAGCATCAGCTGGATTAATCGGCTGGTTTGCTCGAAGACGGCATGGGTTGCGTTATGCCGCATTTGCTTATGCCTATGAGTTTCTCAAGTTCCATGCAGAGGGACCTTTCGCGGCGGTTTTGCGCCGGATTTATCGCAATGCGGCGGCGGTCATCGCCATCAGCCGATTCACGCGCGACAAGCTGGTGGCGTTCGGCGCGTCGAAGGAGAACTTACATATTGTTCTTCCGGGAGCCGCCGAGCCGTTGCCGATTTCCGGCGAAGAGATGGATGCCGTGCGGCGCCGGTATGTGCTGGAAGGAGCGCGCGTTATCCTGGCCGTGGGACGCTTCATTCCGCGCAAGGGACATTTGACTTTGGTCCGGGCCATGCCGGAGATACTTGCGCAGGCTCCGGACGCGGTGCTGGTGATGGTAGGCCGGGGGCCAACCTTAAGTGCGGTGGCGCGTGAAGCACATGCGTTGGGCGTGCGGGATCATGTTGTATTGCCGGGGCGATTGTCTGACCGCGAAGTGGCGGCGCTCTATGCGGAGTGCGACGTATTCGCGTTACCCACGGCGACCGAAGGACCGCATGTGGAAGGGTTTGGCCTCGTATTTGCGGAGGCGCATGCCCATGGTAAGCCCGTCGTGGCGGGCGATACCGGCGGGGTACCCGAGGCGGTGATCGATGGCGCTACGGGCTATCTGGTGCCGCCAGAGCATGTGCACGAGACCGCGGAAGCGATAGGCAAGCTGTTGTTGAATCCGGATCTCTCTCACGACTTTGGGGAGGCGGGCCGCGAACGGGTGGAGCGCGAACTGAATTGGCGGGTATTCACGCAGCGCGTGATGGAAATTCTGGAAGCGGCGCCGTGAAACGTATTCGCGTGGCGCACATCATTACGCGAATGTGCAAGGGCGGCGCGCAGGAGAATACCTTTCATACGTGCCGGTTGATGAACCGGGAGCGGTATGAGGTCGATCTCATCGCCGGTCCCGTGCCGCCTGGCGAGATCTGCATGGAAGGCGCCGTCCGCGATGCGGGAGTCGAACTCATTCCGATCTCCTCGCTGTGCCGGACGCCTCATCCGTTGCGTGACTGGCGCGCGTATCGATCGCTGGCCCGACTGATTCGCCAACGGCAATACCACATTGTGCATACGCACACGTCCAAGGCGGGTATTCTTGGGCGGTTTGCCGCGCGGACCGTGGGAACGCCGATCATTATTCACACACCGCACGGGCACATTTTCACCGGTTATTTTTCCGATCTGACCACGCGATTTTTCGTGGCTTGGGAGCGGCGGGCGGCTGCATTTACGGACACGATGATTGCGCTGACCGAGCGCGGCATCGAGGAGCATCTCGAACGGCGTATCGGGGTGCGGGAAAAGTGGACCGCCATATTCAGCGGCATTGATCTTTCGCCCTACGAGCGTGCTCGTGCGCGGCGTCCGTTGACTCGGAAGGCATTGGGTGTCCGTGACGACGAAGTTTTGATTGGCGCGGTGGGGCGTCTTGAACCCGTAAAAGGTTTCTCGTATGTTGTGGATGCGGCACGCGAGGTTCTTGAACACCATGGCGAGGCCCGGTTTGTGCTCGTGGGAGACGGATCACTGCGGGGAGCGTTGGCGGATTTGGCGCGACCACTGGGGGACCGGTTTCACTTGTTGGGGCAGCGCGACGACATTCCGGATCTCATGGCAGCGTTCGACGTGTTTGTGTTGCCTTCCTTGAATGAGGGGATGGGGCGTGTATTGCTGGAGGCGGGCGCCGCTGGGGTTCCCAGCGTTGCGACGGCCGTCGGGGGTGTGCCGGATGTGGTGGTGGACGGCGTAACGGGTTTGCTTACAGCGCCGCGTGACGCGCGCGCACTTGCGCACGGATTGCGGTCCTTGATCCGGGACCGTGATTTGCGAGAGCGCATGGGAGCGGCGTCGCGCACGCGGATCGATCCTTACTACGGTTTGGACCGCATGGTTCGCGGCATCGAAGATGTGTACGAAAGGTTATTGAAGGAGAAAGGCATTGACGCCTGAAGACTTGTTTTTGTCCAAGCAGCGCATGCTTGTAATTGCACCTCATGCCGACGACGAATGTTTTGGCTGCGCCGGCACCATGGCGCGAATCAAGGATCTCGGCGGCGAAGTCTATTGCATTATTTGTTCCGTGGGCGATTTGAAACATTACGACGGCAAACAGGCCATTGTTGAAGGCACGACGCGGGAAAAGGAAGTCAAGGATGTAATGGATTTTCTGCGGGTGGATGATTGGGAAATCCTTTTTCGGGACGAACAAACTCACCTGCGGCTGGACGCGATTCCGCGCCGCGATCTTATTTCCCTTTTTGAACGCGACGCGCGGCTTGCGCTGGACAAGATACAGCCGACAATTCTCGCCATCCCAATCGCATCGTACAACCAGGATCACGAAGCCGTCTTTCGCGCGGCTTGGACCGCTGCGCGTCCCGGCGTGCCCAGCATCAAATCGTTTCAGCCGATCGTATTGGGTTATGACAATACCTCGTTGTTCTGGTCCATGGAACGCGAGAAGTTTCACCCGAATTTTTACATTGACATCAGCGCGTACTTGGAGCACAAATTGAAAGCATTGTCCATGCACCAGTCGCAAATGCGCGATGCAATTCACCATTCGTCGTTGCAGAACGTGGAGTACATTGCGCGTGTGCGGGGCCGCGAAATTTCGCGCGAGGCAGCGGAAGGGTATATGGTTTTTCGCCACGTGTTGTAAAAGGGGTGCCATTTCGGCCGGACGCTAGCGAAGACGGAACTCGATCATGTTATTGAAGAGTAAGACAGCGATTATCACCGGCGCGGGCCGCGGCATTGGGCGCGGTATTGCTGTTGCGTTTGCGCAGCAGGGCTGCGATGTGGCGATTCTTGCGCGGTCGGTTGATGAGCTGGAAGTGACGGCGGGGTTGGTGCGCGATGCAGGGAGGGCGGCGGTTGTATTGCCTTGCGATCTTTCGGACGCCGGACAGGCATTGCATTCCGGCGGGAAGGCGGTGCAGGCCCTTGGTCATGTCGACATTCTTGTGAACAATGCGGGCTATGCTTCCTTCAAGCCGTTCGTTGAATCGCCGGTGGAAGAGTGGCGGCGAACGTTCGATGTGAATGTGTTCGGCGTGGTGTCGATGATACAGGCGGTGCTGCCTTCGATGATAGAGCGGAAAGCAGGCCGGATTATCAACATTTCCAGCGTGGCCGGGTTGAAACCCATTTCGAATCAGAGTTCGTATGTGGCTTCCAAGCATGCTCTCAATGGACTCACCAAGGTATTGTCGATGGAGTTGCGGGAGTCCGGCATCCGGGTGCACAGCGTCTGCCCTGGCGGCGTAGATACCAGGCTTGCCGCGGAGGCCATGCCGGAGCGCGATCGATCCAACTGGATGACGCCGGAGGATGTCGCGCATGCATGTCTGTTCCTGGCCACACAGAGTGAGCGAGCCCACACCGACGAGATCGTTGTTCGCCGATTCGAAAGCGTGCCGATTGGCGGGTAGTATGGGAGGATGAAATCCATGATTCAGTTTCACGCCACCACCGTGGTGAGCGTACGCAAAGACGGCAAGGTGGCGCTTGGCGGCGACGGTCAGGTGACCATGGGCAACACCGTGATGAAAGACAAGGCGACCAAGGTACGGCGGCTGGCTGACGGGAAGGTGTTGGCGGGCTTTGCCGGATCGGTGTCGGATGCCTTCACGTTGTTTGAGCGCTTTGAAGGCAAGCTCAGCGAATACAACAAGAATTTGCTTCGGGCGGCGGTGGAGTTGGGTAAGCAGTGGCGCACGGACAAGTATCTGCGAAATTTGGAAGCGCTGCTGGCGGTTTGCGACGCTGAGCGTTCGTTGCTGATCTCGGGCGGTGGCGAAGTCATTGAACCGGATGACGGTATTCTGGCGATCGGTTCGGGCGGTCCGTTTGCGCTTGCGGCGGCGCGGGCGTTGGTGAAGTATTCGTCCCTTGACGCGGAAGGGACCGTTCGTGAGTCGCTGAATATCGCGGGCGACATTTGTATCTATACGAACCACAATATCACCGTTGAAGTGCTGTAGGACGGGGGAGCGTGTGAGCGGGCCCGGTTATTTGACAAGGCATTTGGCCGGGTTCAGAATGAGTTTGGTGACAAACGCCGGGCGCGGCAGGCGGCATATCCACTCAGGTATTTGGGAACTGATGGGTGTTTGCGCGGCCAATACCTACCACTAAGTAAGCGCGTGCCCGATTTATTTTGCCGGGAGCCGATCCATGGCCAATGCAAAGACGTGGCAACAGGAACAGATGGAGAAGGCAGAGGACCTGCTGTTTTCCGAAGAGCGCCTTCCGAGTTTTGTCAAAGGGTTGTTCATGGGCGCGTTCGATGCGGCGCGCGTGCTTCCGTTTCCTCAACCGACCATGGAAGAGAGGAAGTCCGCGGACGCGTTTATCCATTCGTTGTCGACGTGGGCCGACGCGCACCTGAATCCGGACACCATTGATCGTCAGAGCGACATTCCCGGGGACGTGATTCGGGGACTGGCCGATCTTGGTGTTTTGAGTTGCACCATTCCCCACGAATTTGGTGGACAGGGCATCAGCCAGTACGGGTACTGCCGGATGGTGGAGGAGGTGGCGCGGCGTTGCCAGTCTACGGCCTTGTTCATCAATGCGCACCAGAGCATTGGCATGAAGGCGTTGTTGTTGTTCGGCACGGATGAGCAGAAGGGTCGATGGTTGCCACCGTTGGCGCGGGGCGACGTGCTTGCGGCATTTGCGTTGACGGAGCCCAATGCGGGTTCGGACGCGGCAGGCGTGGAGACGCGCGCGGTGTATGACGCGGAGCGTGATGTCTACCGGATTACGGGCCGCAAGCAGTGGATCACAAACGGCGGCATTGCGGGCATTCTTACGGTGATGGCGCAAACGGAGGTGGAAACCCCAAAAGGTAGAGAGGACAAAATCACGGCATTTCTTGTGACGCCCGACATGCCGGGATTCGAAGTCGAAGACGTGGCCTTGGAAAAGGTGGGGATGCGAGGAACGAAGACGGCGAAGCTCCGTTTCACTGACATGGAAGTGCCGGCGGCGAATATTCTGGGTCCCAAAGGCGGCGGGTTGAAGGTGGCGTTGACGGTGCTGGATTTTGGCCGTACGACGTTTGGCGCGGGGTGCACGGGGAATGCCAAGGAATGCCTACGTCTTGCGGTCGAACACGCGCGGACGCGGCATCAATTCAAGCGTCCGCTGGCGAGTTTTGGCATGGTCAAGAGCATGATTGCTGGGATGGCGGCGCGGGTGTATGCGATGGAGGCATCGACCTATCTGACCGCGGGATTGCTGGATCGGGGCGAAGAAGACTTCATGCTGGAGACGGCAATCATCAAGGTGTTTTGCAGCGAGTGTCAGTGGCAAATCCTCTATGACACGATGCAGATCTATGGCGGGCGGTCCTTCTTTACCGATCATCCGTTCGAGCGCATGATGCGCGACGCGCGTTTGAACACGATTGGCGAAGGGTCCAACGAGGTTTTGCGTGCGTTTATCGGGGTTGTAGGTGTGCGCGATTTGGGCGTGCGCTTGAAGGACATGCACGACAGCGTGTTGACCAATCCCATTCATGCGTTGGGGAAGATGCTGCACTTGGGCAAGGACTATTCGAAGTCGGTACGTGCGCCATTGGTACCGGTTCGGTCGGCCGCCATTGCAGAGGAGGCGGGCGAGTTGGGGGCGCGTGTCCGGCGGTTTGGACTTGCGATACCCCGGCTGCTTGCGAAATACCGCGAGGGACTGGTGGAAGAGCAGTTGCGAATCAACCGTATCGCGACAGCGGCCATTGCATTGTACACGGTGACGGCGGTGATTGGGCGACTGGACAGCGAATTGCATTCCGCCAACGGCGGCGGTGAAATGGCCAAGGGCAACCTATCGGCTGGAAAGTTGTATTGCCGCATGGCGTTTGCCGAATTCGACGCGGCCCTGGATTCACTCTTCAAGAACGATGACGAATCGATCTACGCGGTTTCTGACGAAGTGACCGGCGTGACCTGGCCGGCGGAATCGTAAGCGCATGAGCACTGTTTCGTCCGCTTCCATTCGAGCGATTACGGATTCCATTCTAACGCAGGAGGCTTCATTGCGCGAGGGCGGCGGTGCGGCGGGGCGCGAACGGCAGGCGCGGCTGGGCAGGCTCACCGCGCGCGAACGGATTGCGCGCCTTCTGGACGAACCCCATTCTTTTTTTGAAATTGGGCTTTGGGCGGGATGGCAGATGTATCCCGGTGTGGGCGAGGTGCCGGCGGCGGGAACTGTTGCCGGCATTGGTGCGGTCTGCAACCGTCCGTGTCTGATTGTGGCCAACGACGCGACGGTGAAAGCGGGGGCGTTTTTTCCACAGACGGTGAAGAAGGTTTTACGGGCGCAACGGATAGCGTTTGAAAACGGTTTGCCGCTGATTTATCTCGTGGACTCGGCGGGGGTTTACCTGCCAATGCAGGACGAGATCTTTCCCGACGAAGACGATTTTGGGCGGATATTTCGAAACAACGCCGTATTATCGGCATCGGGTCTGCCGCAGTATGCCGCCATCATGGGGAATTGCATTGCAGGCGGGGCGTATTTGCCGGTGCTTTGCGACAAGCTGTTGATGACCGAAGGCAGCGGGTTGTACCTCGCGGGGCCGGCGTTGGTGAAGGCGGCGATTGGGCAGGAAGCGGATCCCGAAGAGTTGGGCGGGGCGTCGATGCATGCGGCGGTTAGCGGTACGATCGATTTTCATGAGCCGGACGATCCCACCTGTCTAAACCGTATCCGGAAGTTGATTGAGTTGTTGCCATCCGAGCGTTGGGAACAACGGCTGGGACCGCTTTCCGGCGACGTGCCGGCCAGCGATACGGAGGCCGTTTATGGATTGGTCGATCCCAGCGGGCGCCGCGAATATGACATGCGTGATGTGCTGGATTGCGTAGTTGACGCGGGATCGTTCGAGGAGTATCGCGCCGAGTTCGGGCAAACGCTTGTTACAGCCTACGCGAAAGTGGGTGGCCGCGCGTGCGGGATTGTGGCGAACCAGCGCAAGCGGTGCCAATCCAAGACAGAAGGCGTCCAGATAGGCGGCGTGATTTATCCCGACAGTGCGGACAAGGCGGCGCGATTCGTCTTGGACTGCAATCAGATGGGCATTCCTATCGTGTTTTTTCAGGACGTGGTGGGATTCATGGTAGGCAAGCATGCGGAGCAATCCGGGATTATCCGATGCGGGGCGAAATTGGTGAGCGCGGTCAGCAATTCGGTGGTGCCCAAAATTACGGTGGTGGTGGGGGGATCATTCGGCGCGGGCAACTATGCGTTGTGTGGCAAGGCCTACGATCCCCGTTTTATTTTTGCATGGCCCAATGCGAAGTATGCGGTGATGGGCGGCGAGCAGGCTTCCGGCACGTTGTTCACCATCCTCAAGCGGAGCGCGAATGCGGCGGGGGACGATGAATTGAATGCGTTACGCGAACGCGTGAAGCGGGACTACGACGAACAGATGGACATTCGTTATGCGGCGGCACGCGGGTGGGTCGACGCGATCATCGCGCCTCACACGACGCGCGACGTGCTTATCCGGGCATTGGCGTTGGTGGGCCGCAAGCAGACTGAGGGCCGGTTTCATACTGGCGTCATTCAGACGTGACGGCTGTTGCTTTGCGGTTTATCGCGCGTCCATGCCATAACAGTGGTTGTGTCAAAGAGCCATAAACCGGCAGGGCGGGCCACTCACGCATGATTCGGATCGCAAATGGGCAAGGTTTTTGGGGCGACAGCGTAGATGCGCCTTCCGAGTTATTGCGTCTCCAACCTGATTTGGACTATCTCACCCTGGACTATCTTGCCGAAGTGTCCATGTCGATCATGGCTTCGCAACGTGAGCGCAATCCTCAATTGGGATATGCGCGCGACTTTGTTGATGTGGTGAAATCGCTGGCGCCGCATTGGCAAGCCGGATGCAAGACCAGAGTCATTTCCAATGGCGGCGGGCTCGACCCGGTTGCATGCGCCAAGGCATGCATGGCAGTTTTGCGCGAGGCGGGGTTGCCACACATGCGTGTGGGTGTGGTGCTCGGCGACGACGTATTGGATTTGTTGCGGTCGCATCCTGATTGGAATTCGTTTGCACATATGGAGTCCGGGGAGCCGTTGGAGACAATTCTGCCGCGCCTTGTAACCGCCAATGCGTACATTGGGTCATCGCCCATTGCGGATGCGTTGCAGTTGGGCGCGGATATCGTGGTGACCGGCCGCACGGCAGATCCATGCCTTGCCGCCGCGTGTGCGATGCACCATTTTCACTGGGACATTGGCGATTACGACCGGATGGCGGGAGCCCTCATCGCCGGGCATGTACTTGAATGCGGGGCGCAGGCGACCGGAGGCATTTCCACTCACTGGTTGGAATTGGCGGATCCTGCAGGCATTGGATTTCCCGTGGTTGAAGTTGAAAGCGACGGAGCGTTTGTGGTGACCAAGCCGGAGGGAACCGGGGGGGCGGTGACCTTGGAGACGGTGAAGGAACAACTGTTGTATGAAATGGGAGATCCGGGCAATTTTCTGACGCCGGATGCGACGGTATCGATACTCGGACTTGCGCTAGAGGAGTCAGGTCCCAATCGGATTCACGTTTCCGGCGCCAAGGGTCGTGCCCCCACGGATTCGTATAAGGTGAGCGCGACGTATCGAGACGGATGGCGCGCGAGCGGTACGTTGACGGTATTTGGCCGCGATGCCGCGGCCAAGGCGAAGCGTTGCGGCGAGATTGTGCTGGAGCGTCTGCGCCGGTCGGGTTACGAACTGGAGCGCACGCTCATTGAGTGCCTGGGTACGGGCGCTTGTGCGCCGGGGGTGCTTGCTGAGGCGGAATGCCTGGAGACAGTTTTGCGCTTGAGCGTGGCCGACTCGCGCAAGGAAGCTGTAGAGCGGTTTTCAAAGGAATTGATGCCTTTGGTGACGAGCGGCCCGCAGGGAGTGACTGGATATGCGGGAGGGCGTCCAAAAGTAAGCCCCGTATTTGGGTACTGGCCGTGTTTGGTGGACAAGTCCCTCGTTGCGGCAACGGCGAGACTTGTGGATGCGTAAGGCCATGGCGAAACAAGTTTTTCGACTCGGCGACATTGCGTATGCGCGCAGTGGCGACAAGGGATCCGGCGCAAACGTGGGTGTGATTGCGTATACAGCCGAGGGTTATGCTTTTCTTGTGGAGCATCTGCCGGGGCACGTGGTTGAGCAGTTTTTCAAGCCGATGGGGTGCGGGGTGGTGGAGCGGTTTGAGTTACCCAACTTGGGCGCGTTCAACTTTTTGATAGCGGGAGTGTTGGCGGGCGGGGGCAGTCGATCGCTTCGCATAGACGCGCAAGGCAAGGCGATTGGACAGATCCTGCTGGAGATGCCGATTTCCATGGAGCCGGAGCGCTTGCAGGCGTGTTTGCGTCGCGGGAGGGGCGCGCCATGAGTGGATCCATCATCATTAAGTACGAGCCGAATGGCGTTTGCCAACTTCGATTGTACCGTCCGGAAAAGCGAAATGCGCTGAACCTTGCATTGATGGAATCACTTTGTTTTGCGCTTGAGGACGTGGAGAAGGACTCGGACGTGCGCGCGATTGTACTTGCGGGCGAGGGGCCTGTGTTTTGCGCGGGATTGGATTTAAAGGAATCCGAGGATGCCGATACCCGGGAGTCGGCTACGGGCCTTGTCGCGCGGTTGTTGATGGCCGTAACAACCTCTTCCAAGGTGACGATTGCGTCGGTACATGGTGCGGCGTTGGCGGGTGGCGCGGGTCTCATGAGTGCGTGTGACCTCGTTGTTGCGGAAGAGGATGCCATCATTGGTTATCCCGAGGTGCGCAGGGGTTTGCCCGCGGCATTGGTCTTGTGTCTATTGCGGCGTCAGGTGGCTGATCGCCACGCCCGTGAGTTGTTGCTTCTGGGGGAAGCCGTGAGTGCTCGGCGCGCCTTCGAGATGGGGCTTGTAAGCAAGGTAACGTCCAAGGGCGAGGCCATGAGTGAGTGCATTCGCATTGCCGGCACCGTTTGCAAAGGCGCGCCTGGCGCGATCGCGGCGAGCAAGCGTTTGTTGTCGGGGCTCTGGTCACGGTCGCTTGAAGAAGACTTGGCCGCGGCCATGGACGAGCACAAGGCGTTGCGTGATAATCCCGAAGCGCGCGAAGGATTGGCCGCGTTTCACGAAAAGCGCAGTCCGGTCTGGGATCGAACCGCACAGTAGCCGAAGGAGAGGAGTCCATGGGCAAGAATGGATTGAGTATCGTTGCACTCGTGCTTGGCTTTACGGGACTGGGATTGGCCATTCTTCCGAGTTACGTTATTCAAGTTCGCGACGAGCAGAAGACACTTCAGGAAAAATTCGAATCGGTTGCCGGTGAAATCATGTCCGAGTTGGAGGGCAAACCGAAGGCCGATCCGGTCAAGGTATTTCAACTTGTGTCCGTGGGGGCGGCGTTCGCGGGATTGGCGCTGGGCGTGGCGGGTTTGGCGCGCCGTGAAGACCTTCGCATCGCCGTTCCCGCAGTTATCGTCAGTTGCGTGACGCTCGTTTTGTATATTGCGTGATGCGTGCGGTGTTCACGCGATAAGCTTTTTAATCATTACGATGTGTGGCCCGACCCCTTTTATTTCGAACACATCGGATACCGTTAGCCAGCCATGTCGAACATAGAATTGGACGGCGGACGTTCGCGCATTACACCACACCGTCTTTGCCTGGTGATTTGCCAACACCAGATTCTCTGCAAACCGTAAGAGCGCGCCGCCGATTCCCTGATTCCTCCATTCCGGGGCAGTCGCCATTCCGCGCAGTTGCCATGCATCTTCGCCGGTGAATTGGCGCGGGTAGAGGCTGGCGCAACCAATAGCAGCGCCGTTCCAGAACGCACCGAGGTGAATGGTCATGGTATCGCGATCGCCATCGAATTCCGGTGAGGTGCGGTCGGTACCCCGAATGAGCACCTGATCGCGCAGTGCAAGAATTTCCTCGAGCGTCGCGATGCGCAATTCCGGGGTGTCTTTTGAAGAGGTCATGTTCCTGCAGTCGTTTTTTGGACGTGTAGTCATGAATTTGGCTCAGTTTTCATTAATTCCGTTGTTACAGCATAGCAAATCCCGTTTTGATTCGTGGCCGGGATTTGTATGAGCGCCGCCTCCATTGATGCGCGATGAACCGTTCAGTAGACTTGGTTCTGACGGGACACGCGTATGCCCAGTGAAGAACCAAAACCAAATGTCGCGGGAACAAGCCCCCCGTTGCCGTGGGCCAAGGCATTGTCATTGGCTTATCAAGTTGGTATGACCGTGGTGGCGGGCAGTGTGGGCGGAGTTTTACTTGGGATTTTTCTGGAGCGCCGGTTTGGCGGTGGCGGGTTTTACTTAATGGGTTGCGTGTTTCTCGGAGTGGCTGGAGGCGCGTTTGGGGCCTACCGCATATTGAGCCGGGAGATCACATGGAAGCCGTAAGCCGGTTTCAAATCCGCGCGTTGGGGTTGATTGTTTTGGCCACTGTTGGTGTTGCGGTGGCGGCTTTGACGATTTCGCCCACAGCGGCCCAAGGGGTTGTCGTAGGGGGGCTGTCCGGGGCTATTGCGTTATGGCTGATGGCGCGGCAAATGACTCGTTTTCCGACCCTGCCCAAAGAGGCTATCGCGGCCCACGTCTATCGGTCCTCATTCATACGTATCCTGCTGTACGGGCTGGCACTTATGGTGTCGTTCTTCATGGATACACAGGCGATGTTCGGCCTTTTGGGGGCCGTGGTGGGGATACTCATAACCCATGTGGTGCTTGTACTTTTTGGGTTAGCCCAGGCGATTGTTCCGAAATCCAACGATTCCAGAACCCATTCAGGCCGCCCCAGGAATTCTTAGGGGAAGGTGGGCGGAGCCGATCACAACTTTTTTGGGAATTTCCAGGTCTTTGTCGGGTCGTTCAAATGACGAAACTGGTTGATATTACAGGGGAATTCTTAGATTTTTGGAGCGTCTTGCCTCCGACCTTGACGCAGTTGCGAATTTCTGGTTTAATTTAGGGGATATCGATCCCGCGTAGCCATGAGCCACGTTTGGGCGGATCGATTGAGGGGGTCGATCTGGTCTTACGAGGGGTTTGGCCGGTCTCCAACGGTGCCCGCTTTCCAGTACGGTTCCATTGCACACTTACTTCGAAGAGGACACGATGCCGTCGTTAATTGAGAGTATTCTCACGATTGAAAACCGAGCCGCATCCGTGGTGCAGGCCGCACACGCCGAGGCCAAGACCCTCGCTGCGAAGGCTGAGCAGGACGCCGCCCGCGAACGGCAGCAGATTGCCTTGGACATAGAACAGAAGGTCGCGGCCTACAAGGCGCGGGCGGAAGAGCAGTATTCCGTCGCGAAGGCGCAACAGGACGCGGAATTCCGGCAAGCGACTCAATTGCTGGAGCGAATTTCCGATACGGAATTGCGTCCCTTTGCGGAGAGCGTCGTAACCCGGTATCAGGAGGCCTAGCACAGGGCATTATGGCCATTGATCCGATGAAAAAGGTCACCGTTCTCTGCCCTGTTCATTTGGCCGACGCGCTAAATGAAGCGATTCACGATTTGGGCGTGGTGGAATTGGTGGATGCGTCTTCGACCGTAGGGGCCGACGAGACGCCTTTGCAGAAGAAGGAGAAATCCGCCGCAGACAGCGACGTGCAAATCAACAAGATAGGCCTGATTCTTAGCCTTATCAACGAGTTCTCGCCTGAAAACAAATCCTTTTTCGAGGGGCTTACGCCACTTCCGCTCATCATAGAACCGGCGGAGTTGGAGCATGTCCGAAACCGGTTCGACGTGGAGCCGCTTTTCGAAAAGGCACGCGCTCTGGACGAAGAGAATAAGGGGGCGCAACGGCGTAAGAACGAGATACATGCGCAGATAGAGTCGTTGGCCGTGTTTGAAGATGTGTCCTTTAGTGTTTCCGATCTTCGGAAGCCCGTACACACCCGCCTGTTATTTGGATCCGTCCCCACGCGAACCTTGCCGACGCTGTGCACGCGTGAGGGCGTGGGCGATATTCTGGCGTGGGAGATAGTTGCTCCGGGCCCGGCCCTTCGAAAAGACTTGCCGGCAAATGGCGGCGAACGGGCGCGGGAGATGGCCACGAAAGGCGAACGCACACAGATTGTCGTGGCCTGCCTTGTGGAAAACGAGGATGCCGTGCGGCGGGCGTTGGCGGCGGAGCAGTTTAAAGAGATTGCCCTTCCGGACATTCATGGCACGGTCCGCGATCGTATTCGCGAGTTGACCGGCGATTTGGCGGAAAGCGAAGAGCAGATTTCGGCGGCGCGCACGGGGATACTTGGTCTCGTTGAGCATCGGCGCAACCTGCAGATCCTGCAAGCGTATTGGCAAGACCGCCGGAAACAACTTCAAGGCGCTTCTTTGGCGGCGGAAGGCCGCTGGGTACGCGTTGTCAGCGGTTATATCCGGGAGCGGGATCTGCCGCGGTTGCAGGCGGGGCTTCAATCCCAGTTGCCGGAATGCGAGTTAATTGTGGATCGTCCGGGGCCGTCGGACCATGTGCCGGTGAGCATTACGCTGCCGCCGCTGGTCCGTCCCGTCCGCATGCTGGTGAATTTGTTTGGCTTGCCTTCGTACACGGCGTTCGATCCATCACCGTTTATCATTTTTACATTCCTTATTTTCTTTGGAATTTGTTTTGGCGATGTCGGCTATGGGCTCATGTTAACGACGCTGGGCGGTTATCTTGCGTACAAGACGCGCGCATACGAGGGCGTGAACGGATTTGCCCGGTTGTTGTTCCTGGGGGGCATAAGCACAACGATTTTTGGATTTTTGCTCGGATCGATGCTGGGCGACATCTACGATCCCAAATATCTTGGTGAAGGCAATTTTCTGCTGACGATCAAAGAGAGCACGATGGTGCTGGATCCGTTAAAAAACCCGGTCGGCATGCTGCTGGTGGCACTTACTATCGGTGTCGTCAATCAATTTTACGGCATTGGGCTCAAGATGTACGGGGCGGCCAAGAACAACGATTGGACCACGGCGATATGCGATGGGCTGTTGTGGCTGATAGCGCTTCCGGGCATGATCATTATCGTGAGCACGATGTTCACGACCCTGCCTCCCGCGCTGTTCAACACGGGACTGCTTCTGTTTGCGGTTGGGGCGGTTGGATTGGTGTTGACACAGGGGCGTGATGTGCCTGGCGTGGCAGGAAAGATTGGCACGGGGGTCGTCAGTCTATATGGCATTGTGGGCAGTTACGGGTGCACAGCCTTTATTGGCGACGTTCTTTCCTATTGCCGTTTGCTGGCCTTGGCGCTGACCACGTCCATCGTGGCGCTAACTGTCAACATGATTGCGGATTTGGTGCGCGACATTCCGGCGGTAGGACCGGTGTTGTTTGTCGTTGTGCTTGTATTTGGGCATGTATTCAATTTCGCGATTAGCCTGCTTGGCGCGTTTGTACATGCCATGCGGCTTATCTTTGTAGAGTTTTTCGGCCGTTTTTACGATGGCGGGGCCAAGCCGTTTTCACCGTTCGGTTTTGATTCTCCGTCGTATGTGTTGAAGCGGCCTGCGAACTGACAGAACGAACGAGGCCATTTTCAGGGGTTGACAGAACACCGGAATCCAACGGCCGCGCCGATCATACGTGGTGATGGCGCAGGACGTTGAACCGAGTACCGATGAAGGACGCACATCTATGGACGGGAGCACGATGTGGATTGAGTTTGGCCGTGGTTGCGCCTATGCGGGCGCGGCGCTTGCCTTTGGCCTGGGCGGCTGCGGATCGGCGCGCGGCATCGCGATTGCGGCGCAGCAGGCCGCGGGCGTGCTGAGCGAGAAGCCCGATTTGTTTGGCCGGCTGTTGGTCATGGTGGCGCTACCCGGCACGCAAGGATTTTACGGGTTCATTATTGCGTTCATGATGGCGCTTCAGACGGGACTGGTCGGCGGGGCCATTCGCATTTCCCCCGGCACCGGCATCGCGTTGTTGTTTGTGGGTTTTGGCGCAGGTCTGGCGCAGTTGGTCAGTGCCATTTATCAAGGGCAAGCATCCGCCGCGGGTATTGCTCTTGTGGCGCGTCGCGAAGAGGCCGCAGGGCGCGCGATTCTGTTTCCGGCTCTGGTGGAAACGTACGCCGTCGTTGGCCTTCTTGCCGCGATTCTTTTCATCCTTTGGCTTACTAACGGCGGCACCGCGGAAGCGCCGTCGAACGTTCTGGAATTCCTTCCGGCCGCGCCCGTGGCGGCCCAATAGCGAGGGGTAGCCCACTGTGGCGCTAGAGAAGATTGAACAATCCGTGCTGTCTACCGCCGCTCAGGAGGCGGAGCGCATCCTTTCGGAGGCGCGCGAATCCGCGCGCCAGCGTGTGGAGGCGGAGCGCGAATCCGCCGTGCGCGATGGCGAACGGCGTTATCAGGCGGGGGTTCGGGCTATCGACGAGGAAATCGCGCGGCGATTGCTTCAGGCCAAGGGACTTGCGAGCAAGACGTTGCTCGAAGATCGCAACGCGGTATTGAAGCGGGTGTTTGGCATTGCACGCCAAACCGTGCTTGGTTGGCCGGCGGAGCAATACGCCCTGGTGATGCAACAGGACTTGACGCGAGTTGCAGGATCGCTAGGCGGCCGAGTGCGCATTCATCCCGATGACAAGAATGTATTTGCCCGCGTGATGTCGGCAGTGAACTCGGGACGGCCGGCAAACGCACAATTAGCGCTGGACGAGAGTGAGCCGCTGCCAATACGTGGCGGATTTGTCTTTGTAGCCGATCGATTTGAAGTGGATCGCACGTTGGACACGGTGCTCGACGAGATCGAGCGGGAGTTGTCGCCGGGTATTGCCGCGAAGTTGTTTTCGGGCGCGACGGTGTGATCAAGAAAACGGATTGAACTGGATTTGTCCACCACAACCACACATGGCAGCAGTTGGGGATTCGTTTGCGGCCGGGCGAGCGCGTGCGAGGGGCGTCTGCTGAGCGAGGATTTCTTTCTCTCTATCGCGTCCCTTGTGCAGATCGAAGACATATTGCGTCAATTGAACGACACGCCGTTGCGGGACTTTCTTACTCCCGGTGCGGACTGGGAAGACTGGAGCGCGGTAATCGACCGGTATTTTCACCAGCACGTGTTGTCGATTCGGCAAGACTGCCCCAAGCCGGAAGTGGCCGACATTTTTTTGATTCGCGACGACTACCAGAATCTCAAGACGGCGCTCCTTGGCAACCGCGAGTTGCCGTTTCCCCCGTTGTATTTGACCGCCGAGCAACTTGTGCCGGTAGCGAACGGCGACATTTCCGCCTTGCCATCTCCTTTCAAAGAGTCGGCCTCGCGCGCATTGCGGTCGCTGGAATCGACGCGCAACCAGGCGTGTGTAGACGCGATTCTTGACGGGGCATACCTTCGTCATTTGCAGGCGTTCGCGGCCGCCTTGAACGTTTCACTGATTCACGATTATACGGAGGCGTATGTGCTTTCCCGTGTAGTGCTCGCGATGTGGCGGGAATATCGCGCGGGCCGGGATGTGCAGCACTATGTGCAACACGCCCTTCCGCTCGGATCGGTTTCCGCCATGGCACAGGTGCTGGCCGATGCCGGCGACCCCAAGGGTTGGGGCGACGTTTTAACCGGAAAGGTCGGCGAGGTGTATCGCCAGGCGAATGCCGTGACGGATGGCGAGGAAGTGCAGCGTTTTGAAGATTTGATAATGAACTATCTGATCAATATTGCCACGAAAGGCTATGGTCAGGTCGCCGGTCCGGAGCGGGTATTCGCGTATCTGCGCGTGCTTGCTTCGGAGACGCATAATTTGAAGCTTGTGGTGTGTGGCCGCATGAACCGAATCGATTCGACCGTTTTGAAACGGCGGCTGAGGCGCAAAAATGGCTAAAGCGGTGGCTGTGGGCGAGAAGCGGTATATCCTGGGATTTCGTGGCGTTGGGTTCGACATTTTGGAATGCAACGACGCGGAAGGACTGCGCCGGGAACTGCACGGGCTGTCGCGTGACGCGGACGTCGCGCTGGTTTTGGTGAGCGAGAGCCTGGCCATGGATGCACCGGATGCGCTGGACGCATTTCGCGAGCGCTCTCAGGCGGTTTTGACGGTTATTCCCACGCACGAGGGCAGCCAGAATTCGAGCTTTGCCCGCATGAAGAAGATGGTGGAAATATCGATCGGCGTGGACATATTGGGAAGTGCTTGACACTATCCCCGCGTTTCCGCCCAACCGAGTGGCGGTGCGGGGCGTCGCAAACGGCGCGACGGCGACGATTACTCGGTGGTTTTTAGTCTGACATGCATGAAACTCAACATGGGGCTTAATCCGTGAGTACGAATCAGGGTGTGGTCGTCAAGGTGTCCGGACCGCTCGTCGTTGCCAAAGGGCTTACCGGTGCGCGCATGTACGAGATGGTGCGCGTCGGCGAGGCGAGGCTTTTCGGCGAGATTATCGAAATTCGGGGCGACGAATATTCGATCCAGGTGTACGAAGAGACTGAGGGCATCGGGCCGGGTCAGCCTGTGTTTCGCACTGGCGAGGCATTGAGCGTGGAGCTTGGACCGGGGTTAATCCGGTCGATTTACGACGGCGTACAGCGCCCGCTCGACAAGCTGTTTCAGGACTTTGGCGATTTCATCGTGCGCGGCGCCGAGCGGCCCGCGTTGGACCGCAGTGCGCAGTGGGATTTCGTTCCCGTGGCCAAGATTGGCGACGCGGTCCAGGCCGGCGACGTTCTTGGCACGGTCAAGGAAAGCAAGCTGGTCGTGCACAAGATTATGGTGCCTTATGGCATTCAAGGGACGATCAAGCAAATTGCCCCGGTGACGGGGAACGTGGAAACGGCCATTGCGGTCATCGATACGCCTCAGGGGGCCAAGCCGATCAACATGATTCAGCGCTGGCCGGTGCGCGAGGGCCGTAAGGTGGCGCGTAAGCTGCAGCCGGTGGAACCCCTGGTAACCGGGCAGCGGGTGGTGGACATGTTTTTTCCGCTGACCAAGGGCGGCACCGCGTGTGTGCCCGGCCCGTTTGGGAGCGGCAAGACGGTGGTGCAACACCAGTTGGCGAAATGGTCCAACGCGAACATTATTGTTTATGTAGGGTGTGGCGAACGCGGCAACGAGATGACCGACGTATTGATGGAGTTTCCGCACCTCAAAGATCCCGAATCGGGCGAGCCGTTGATGGAACGCACGGTGCTCGTGGCGAACACGTCGAATATGCCCGTGGCCGCGCGCGAGGCGAGCGTATTCACCGGGATTACGATTGCCGAGTATTTCCGCGATATGGGGTATTCGGTGGCGCTGATGGCCGACTCGACCAGCCGTTGGGCGGAGGCCATGCGCGAGATTTCGGGCCGGTTGGAAGAGATGCCGGGTGAAGAAGGCTATCCCGCGTATTTGGGATCGCGCATTGCGAGTTTCTACGAGCGATCGGGCAATGTGGTATGCCTCGGCAAGGATGCGCGGCCCGGTTCGCTGTCGCTGATTGGCGCGGTGTCGCCTCCGGGCGGCGATATGTCGGAGCCGGTGGTGCAGGCCACGTTGCGTGTGGTGAAAGTGTTCTGGGGACTCGACGACAAATTGGCGTTTGCCCGTCACTTCCCGGCGATCAACTGGCTCACCTCGTATTCTCTTTATCAAGACTCCATTGACGACTATACCAACACCAAGCTGGACGCGGCATGGCAGCAGACGCGGAAACGCGCTATGTCCATTCTGCAGCGTGAAGCCGAGTTGGACGAACTTGTACGGCTTGTGGGAATGGATGCGCTTGCCCACGAGGACCGCCTTTTGATGCAGGCGGCCAAGATGGTACGCGAAGATTTTCTTCACCAGAATGCATTTGACGAGCGCGACAGCTATACCTCGCTCGGCAAGCAATTACGGCTTCTGAAGGCAATTTTGAGCTTCTACGATCATGCGCGCGCCGCTTTGGCGGAGGGAGTCGCTTTGGGAGCGCTGCTCGAAGCGGCTTCGCTCAATGATATCGCCAAAGCGAAGCTCATCCCCGAAGAGTCGCCGCAGGAATTCGATGCCTTGAATCAGAAGGTCGCCGATGAAATTGCCGCGATGCCCCGGGTCTAAGATCCGTTGGGTGTATGCAAGAGACTAGTTGAACTGACTCGACTGGCTTAGACGCCGGGCGAGCGCCACGGAGAATCCAGCGTTGATTACCAAAGAATACCGCACCGTAAAACAGGTTGTCGGACCGCTCATCATGGTCGAGGGAGTTGACGGCATCACCTACGGTGAACTGACCGAAATCAAACAGACCGATGGCCTGACCCGCCGCGGGCGTGTGCTCGAAGTCAGCGGGGACAAGGCGCTGGTCCAGGTATTTGAAGGCACCAGCGGCCTCGCTCCGGAAGACCTGAAGGTGAAGTTTCTGGGCAAAGGCCAGGAACTGGGCGTGTCGACCGACATGCTTGGGCGCGTGTTTGACGGTTTCGGCCGGCCGGTGGACGACGGTCCGGAGATCATTCCGGAGAAATGGATCAACATCAACGGCAGTCCGATGAATCCGTATGCGCGTGATTATCCCAACGAGTTCATCCAAACCGGCATTTCCACCATTGACCTGTTGAACACGCTTGTGCGCGGCCAAAAACTGCCCATCTTTTCCGCATCGGGTCTGCCGCATTCCCGGCTTGCGGCCCAGATTGCGCGTCAGGCTTCGGTGCTGAAGACCGGTGAAAAGTTCGCGGTGATTTTCGCCGCGATGGGCATTACGTTTGAAGAGTCGGAGTTCTTCATTGCGGACTTCCGGCGCACGGGGGCTCTGGAACGCGCGGTGCTCTTCATGAATCTTGCGGATGACCCGCCGATCGAACGCATTGCCGTTCCGCGCATGGCTCTGACGGCGGCAGAATATCTGGCCTATGAAAAGGACATGCACGTCCTTGTTATTCTGACGGACTTGACGAATTACTGCGAAGCGCTTCGCGAAATCTCCGCCGCGCGCAAGGAAGTTCCGGGCCGCCGGGGATATCCCGGATACTTGTACACGGATCTTTCCACCCTATACGAGCGTGCCGGCCGGATTAAGGGCAAGAACGGTTCAATTACGCAGATACCGGTCTTGACCATGCCGGAAGACGACAAGACGCATCCGATCCCCGATCTCACGGGCTACATCACCGAAGGGCAGATCATCATGAGCCGCCCGATCCACGCGCAGGGCATTTATCCGCCGGTGGACGTGCTTCCGTCGTTGTCGCGCCTGAAGGACAAGGGTATAGGCGACGGCAAGACGCGCGAGGATCATGCCGATGTAATGAACCAATTGTATTCGGCATATGCACGTGGGAAGAACGCCAAGGAATTGGCGGTGGTTTTGGGCGAGTCCGCGTTGAGCAGCACGGATTTGCTCTTCGTGAAATTCGCGGACGCGTTTGAAGAGCGATTTGTAACGCAGGGCGAAGACGAGAACCGGACTATCGAAGAGAGCCTTCGGATCAGTTGGGACCTGTTGGCCATGTTGCCGCGCCCGGAGCTGAAGCGCGTGCGGGACAAGTGGATTCAGAAGTACTTTCCTTCGACGACGTGACCGTAATACTCAGGAGTAATCGGCGGAACGCCTATGGCAACCCGGCTACAAGTTAATCCAACGCGCATGGAACTGCTTCGGCTTCGCAAGCGGCAGGCCGTGGCCGTGCGCGGACATAAGCTATTGAAGGATAAACTGGATGGACTCATGAAGGAGTTCATGCAGTTGGCTCAGAATTACAAAGCGTTACGCCGCGAAGTGGACACCGAGTTGCCGGCCGTGATGAAGTTATTCGTACTGGCCGAAGTGACTTCGTCCAGGTTGATTACAGAAGATGCACTGGATCACACGCGGCAAGAACTGAACATTGTGCGTCAGCCCCGGCGAATTATGAGTGTCATCATTCCGCATTTCGTTGCCGAATTCGGGGAGTCGGCCGGCGGGTATTCGATGGTGCACACCTCGATCGAGCTCGATCAGGCGATAGAGCAGCTTCGCGCGTTTCTTCCGAAGTTGCTTGCGATGTCTGAATTGGAAGAAGGGCTCCGGCTTCTGTGCTCGGAAATTGAGAAGACGCGGCGGCGGGTCAACGCGCTTGAACATTCGTTCATTCCCCGCATGACCGAGACAATTAAATACATCAAGAACAAGCTCGACGAAATGGAACGGTCGAACACCAGCCGGCTGATGAAGATCAAGGCGCAGCGCCTTGCTCAGGAACAAGGCTGATCGGTCTATCCGGCGCAATACCGTCCTCGTGATCTGTGTCTCACACTGCAGGATCGCCTACTCCGTCCAACGGCTGCACCTACGCTGAAAAGTTTGCCAATCCCACGTTGTATTCCGGTCCGCAGATGGTATACTTAAAGGACTAAGGTTTAGCGTATGAGAATTCAGCCCATCGGGAGTGCAATTGCGCTCGTGCACGTACTCGCCGGGCTGAAGCTTATCTGTGCGAATCGTGGGCTTCGACGACGGAGAAAGCATTGACATGCTGGATCGTCTAAATGTGCTCATCGTCGATGATGACGGAACCATGCTGGACGTGTTGTCCGCCTTCCTGGAAGAACGTGGAAACAATGTGACTGCGTGTGGAAGCGGCGAGGATGCGCTGGCCGCGTTCCAAACCGGATCGTACGATTTGGTCATCAGTGACATTGAAATGGCGGGTATGAATGGGTACGAGTTGATAACCGCTATTCGCGCATTGGACTCGAATGCCGGTATCGTACTGATGACTGCTTATGACCACGAGCACCCCCTATCCGAGGCACTCCGGGCAGGAGCCGACGGGTATATCTCGAAGCCATTCAGCCTGCGCAAGTTTTCGCTGATTTTCGAACAGGCTTACTGGACCGCGCTTTCCCGCAGCGACTGGTGGGAAACTCACAAGGTAAAGACGGGGTCACAGGGCTGAATTGTTCCGCAGTTCAATTCTTGTTCACCGGCATTGCTGCAAGTGCATCACTTTTCCAAGTGTTTGATCACTTTTTCCAGGCCGCTTCGGGCTCCGCGATGGCCGGGATCGATGGCGAGACATTTTTCGTAGGCAGCCTTGGCCAGTTCATAGTGCCTTTCTTTAAAGTGGACGACACCCAGGTTGTTGAAACCGGCTGCGAGCCCGGCTTCGCCGGAGCGTTGGAAGTGGTTTCGCGCTTCAGCGTATAGGTTGTCGTAGTAGCAAAGTTCGCCCAGCGCATTTTCCAGTTCCGGGTCTTCGGCACCGTTCGAGATGATTTTGCCGATGACCGCTCGCGCTTGTTCTCGTTTTTCGAGGCGGAGCATCTGGTGGACGAAGAGCGACAGGCATTCCTGGGAATGGGGGTTGGTTTCCAGGGCCAGTTGCGCTGCGTGTGCCGCCTCGCGCAGATGGCCCGTGCCCTGCAGTGCGACACTTCGATAGCGGTTGCCGTCTTGCCACGCCGGATCGAGCGCCAAGGCCTTGTCAAAGCATTCCAACGCGGCTTCCCAAATTTGCTCTTCCGCCAGGACCACGCCGAGGTTGCGCCAGGCTTCGGCCAGGTTCGGGTCTAGCTGAATAGCGATGCGCAACGCCCGTTGCGCTTCTTCCTCTTTCTTCATTAAGTGCAGGACCGCGCCCAGGTCGTTCAGCGTCTTGGGGTCTGAAGGCCGGAGGCGTACGGCTTCTTTGTAGGCCGCCGCTGCCTCCTCATAGGCGCCGACTTCGGCATATTGCGCGCCGAGTTCGGTGTATACCTTTGGGTTCGTTGGGTCTTCCTTTGCCTTTTCGTGGCCCAGCTTCAGGTAGAGCAGTTGTTTGTCGCGAATGCGATCCGGGGGATTGATCAGAGGATAGTGGTGTATAGGCACATTGGTGTCCAACACGCGGATGCCCAGCCGCTCCAGCGAAGGATTGACCAATTCGTGGACCTTACCCTCGAAGATGGCTCCTTTGTGGTTGGGAAACAAGCGCACTTTTGCGCTCGGATACCAACCGGCGAAGCCAGCTGCGGTTTCGCTGTTGGGATCAACCGGATTAAATTCGCTTACGGACGCGGTGTTTGTGTAGTTGTGCGTCACGAACCTGTAGCACCGGTCCGTGGGGCCGCGCGTCAATTCGCGGACCCGCGCTATATCCGTATGCTGCAGGCGTTCGTCTGCGTCGAGAATGAAAATCCAATCCTTGGTGCAAAGCCGCAGGGATTCATTGCGAGCCGCGGAGAAGTCGTCACACCAAAGGAAGACACTGACGTGCGCCCCGAATTTGCGTGCGATGCTTACTGTGCTATCGTTTGAACCGGTGTCGACGATGCAAATCTCGTCCGCGAGAGACTTGGCCGAATCGAGGCATTCCGCCAAATGGCCGGCCTCGTCTTTTACAATCATGGCAATGGAAATGGTGGCCGCCACGGAAACAGGGTACTCCTCAGACCTCCGAGCGTCTTTCTTCCTGATGCGTTTGATGCGACTGGCTTCGTGCCGCTTGATCGAACAGGAAAGGCTGGACGGCCCCTGCCGCCACAAGTGCGTCGTATGTCGGTCGATCGACACTGTCGCCGCTGGTGACCAGCTTGATGGTGCCGCCGACATAGACCCCGATCTGCCGGATGGTCTGTCCGCGGCGTTCGTTCAAGTTGCCTTTCAGCATGCGCTCGAACGCGATGGGGATCAATTCACCCGAATGTCCGGAAAGCCGGTACGGTTCAGGCGCGACGACGGTTCTTCGAGCGTGATCGTCTTCTTGCTTCTTGAATAACACGGTTGAACACAGTCCCTCTGGTTGCTCGGCCAGCAATGTCCGTAACACAGTGCAATCACCTGAATTGTACCATTGCCTTACGCCGCCCGCAAAAACCCGGTGTTTGAGTTGGTAGGGTGTAGGGCCGTTTCCGGAATCCCCGGGCATTTGGTATTGTCTGGACAGGGTCAGTTCTTGGGAGGCTTTCGCGATGAAAACGGCCACACGCATCTTTTATGTCTTTCTGGGCCTCGTACTGCTGGCAGCGACTTATCTGGGATTCTGGCCCGTGGTGGTAGAACCGGTTGCCTGGTCGCCGCCGCAAGCGCCTCCGCTGGCGGGGGAGTTCGCGGCGAATGATTATCTGAATCAGGTGGAGCGCATTGCGCCGGGAATTGGTCGAGGGCCGGAAGATGTGGCACGAGACGGTTCCGGCCGCCTGTATACCGGCTTGGAAGACGGGCGGATTATTCGAATGGATACGTCCGGCGAAGACCAGGAGTTATTCGCTGATACTGGCGGGAGGCCGCTTGGCTTGGATTGGGACGGCAGTGGCAATCTGATCGTTGCCGATGCACACAAGGGGTTGCTGTCAATCGATCCCTTGGGTGCCATCACGGTGCTGGCCACCGAAGAGGGAGGCGTGCCGTTTGCCTTTACGGATGATGTTGCCGTCGCGAAGGACGGTGTCATTTATTTTACCGATGCCTCGCACAAATACACGGCACCGAATTACATGGAAGACCTGCTGGAACACGCGGGCAACGGCCGCTTGCTTGCCTACGACCCCGCGACGAAGACATGCACGGCGATCATGTCCGACTTGCGATTTGCCAATGGGGTGACTCTGAGTTCTGATGAATCCTATTTATTGATGAACGAGACGGGCCGGTATCGCATTTGGCGGTATTGGCTGCAAGGAGAAAGAAAGGGTGAATCCGAGTTGATCATTGAGAATCTACCCGGATTTCCGGACAATCTCTCCACGGGACAAAACGGCGTCTATTGGGTGGCACTGGCCTCTCCACGCGACACTACATTGGATGCGTTGTTGCCGTATCCAGCGCTACGCAAAGTGCTGTACCGGCTGCCTCGCGCATTCCTGCCGAAGCCTCAACCCTACGGCATCGCTCTTGGCATCGACGGAGAGGGGAATGTGATCCACAACATGCAAACGCCCACGGGCGCCTATGCGCCCATTACGAGCGTGAACGAGTATGACGGATATCTCTATCTTGGCAGCATCGAGTCCGATGCGGTGGGAAAGGTCCCGGTTCCCCATGTCTGACGCCGGCCGCTACTCCCCGCCGTTGAACATGGGCGATGTGCGGTTAAAGCCGCCGCCGCGCCTGATCCCTGTGTCACTTCGGCTTCATTTGATATTTGGAAACGGCTGGAGCCTTCTCGGGTGGTTGGTGCTGGGTTTCGGTTCCATCTTTTTTTGGTCCATGGCCGTCAATTCCGATCTCACCTCATGGTATGTCTTTCGCGGAGAGTTGGAGCGGCGTGAAGCTCAGCTGATCGAGTCATGGGAGACCGGGGTGAGTATCGGCGAAGAACCGGTGACAGGTCATCGATATACGTTCAGTCTCTCCGACGGCCACAGCATTGAAGACACTTCGTACCATACGGGCGAAGCAATCTCCGTGCCTCAGATTGTGGAGATCGAGTATCCGCAGGGCAAGCCCGAACATTCGCGGATTACCGGCATGCGATCGGCCGTCATGCCGCTTGCCGGGATCTTCACATCCATTCCCGCGATCGTTGGTCTCGTGTTCGCCTGCATTGGGTTTCGGAAGGGCCGTTACAATGCGCGCCTGTTGGAAGTCGGTGAAATGGCACGGGGCAAGCTTTTGACCAAAGAGCCGACCAATGTCCGCGTGAACGACCAGACGGTTTATAAGTTGACGTTTTCTTTTACCGCTTCTGACCGCCGCGCTTACACGGCCTCGGCCAAAACCCACAACACAGCACTGCTGGAGAGCGAAGAAGGCGAGTGGATCGTGTATGACCCTTACTTTCCCGAACAGGCCGTGCTCATTGACAGCTTGCCCGGGACGCCCGGAATCGGCGCGGACGGTTTGTTCCAAGGTAAATCGAAAGCCGCTGTAATCCTGGTTTTGTTCGTTCCCGTCCTTGTTGGCGCGGGCACGATCGTTTGCCTCGCCCATGTGTTGCAGCCATGAGGGAACTTGATAAAGAAAATGCTTCAGCGCTGGTCGATTTCCTGCACGCGGCGGATGGCTTGAAATCGGTGGAGCGCGCCAGCTACTTGAGCGATCAGAGCCGCCACGAAAACCCCGCTGAACACACTTGGCATGCGTGCCTGTTGGCCCTGTTGCTGCATCCGCACATGGGGCAGCCGGTCGATCTGGGCCATACTTTGTTAATGTTGCTCGTGCACGATCTGGTCGAAGTCTATGCTGGCGACACCTACGCCTACGACGCGGCAGGCCAGTGCGATCAGGCCGATCGAGAGCGGCAGGCGGCAGACCGCCTTTTTGGATTACTTCCCGATACGCACCGCGAACGGCTCCGCGCCCTTTGGCATGAGTTCGAGGCACAGGCTACCCCGGAGGCGCGGTTTGCCCGGTCGGTCGATATGGCCCATGGATTTGCCCAAAACCTGTTCAGCGGCGGCCGATCCTGGCGCGAACGCGGCGTTACCGAAACCATGGCCCGCGCCTATAACCGACCCGCCCAACGCATGGACCCGGCGCTTGCAATGGTCTATGATGTACTTCTCGAACGGGCGCGCGGTCTTTGGCATCAAGCCGAAATAGAAGGAATGGATGAGTGATGAATCGTTTGAAATGGACGAGGGCGACCGGGCTGATCGCCGCGGTCATCCTGGTAGGGTGTCAACCGGGCAAGAAGGCCGAAACTCTTGATGACCTTGTGGCCGGTCTGAAAAAGAACAACATCGTGGTGGATTCCACCGAACCCCTTCCCGGCGTCAAATTTGACGGGGTAACCCTGGCCGACTCGCGGCAGGTGAAGGGCCCGGATTTGCTGTTGGATATGTTTTTATTCGGTCCGGGCGAAAAGCCGAAGATCGGCAATGTCGAAACGACTGAGCGTGCGGAGATAACCGTATATCAGCGGAATCCATTTGTGGTTGTGATTCATAAGCAGCCCGCCGGCGTGGACATGATTGGCGTATTTGACACCATGTTTCCTGGCGAGGAACCTGCCCCCCGTTAATTCTCATCGAGTGCTCATTTTTCAGGTCCCCGGCGTACTTTGCCGGGGGCCTTCTTTGTTTTTGACACCTTGGAGCCGCCAGTTTTCGTCAGAGTGACAGGAATTTGGCGATAAATGATCCGATTCTTGTCAGTCGGTGCCGGCCGCGAAGATCTACGGTTCGGTTCATGAATTGCTAAATTCCTGAATTTCAAGAGGATAGATCCCAATCACCGGTTTTCTGTTCGCTTCACTCTCCGTTGGCACGCCCATTGCTCTTTCCCGAACGGTTCGATTCACCGGAATAACCGCAAGGGAACATTACATGGGATATGCGATGAAGGCCCCCACGGAGGTACGCAACATGACCGTTCACTGGTATTACACCATGGACGACGATGGGGAAACGCCCATGAGCCGCGCATTGAAGAGCGGACACTACGCCCTGGCGGAATTCATGCTCCGGCAGGAACGCGAAGATTCTCCTGATGTGGCCGCCGGCGAAACCCTACTTCAACGCGCTGCATACTGGGGCCTGGAACAGGCCGTGCGCAAACTGCTTGCGGGCGGCGCGAATCCCGGCGAGTCCGATGAATTCGGCGAAACCGCGTTGCACAAAGCCGTCCGCCGTGGCCACAAAGTGGCCGTCGAAGCGCTTCTGGAAAACGGCGCTGAGGTGAACGAACGCAACAAGTACGGTATGACGACCCTTCACTGGGTTTGTCTGAACGGCCGCGCGGACGTGGCCGAAATGTTGCTGCGTTACGGCGCTGATGTGAACGCACGCGACGAACATGCCGGGGGGCTGACGGGATACGGTATTGCAAAGCTGATGGGTTACGAAGAAGTCGCTGACCTCTTGTACGAATACGGCGCGACCTACTGACGGCATCGCGCCCGCGCTGACCAAACCTCCGGGTGCACAGGGAGAGGTCCCCCCGTTTAGCGGCAGCCATCGGGGTTTTATCGACGCCGGCCCCGATGGCTGCTGGCAAGATTTTCCGTGAACACCTGTCTCGAGTTGTGGGATTTGGGAAGCCGATCGAGAAACGAGCTTCGGACGATCGGCTTCCCATGTTTACTCTTCAGACTCAAAAAAGATGCCTCAGGCCGGAGTCGCGGCCTGAGGCATTCTGCAATCGTTATGTGATCGGTTATTTCACGCCGGCGTCGCTGAGGAGGCGGACGACGTCGCTGATGAGACGCGCGACGGGGATACCGGCAGCCTCGAGTTTTTCGATTTTGGCGGAGGCGGTGTCGTCTTCGCCGCCGACGATTGCGCCCGCGTGTCCCATGCGGCGGCCAGGTGGCGCGGTTAGCCCGGCCATGAAGCCGACGACGGGTTTCTTCATGTGATTCTTGTAGTAGTCCGCGGCGATGACTTCATCCTGACCGCCGATTTCGCCAACGAGCACGACGGCTTCGGTTTCGGGATCGGCTTCCAGCAGGGGGAGGAGATCGACGAACTTGCTTCCGATGATGGGATCGCCGCCTATTCCGATACAGGTGGATTCGCCCCATCCCGCGTCGGTAATCTGCTTTACGATTTCATATGTCAGCGTACCGCTGCGTGAGATAACGCCCACCTTGCCGCGCTTGTGTATTTGACCAGGCATGATTCCCACTTTGCACTGGCCCGGGGATATCACGCCGGGGCAATTTGGCCCGATGAGCCGGATGCCTTTGGCCGTGAGGGCCTCGTACGCTTCCAGCACGTCCAGCGTGGGAACGCCTTCGGTGATGGCGACGAGCAGTTTAATGTTTGATTCCGCGGCTTGCAGCATCGCTCCTTTGGCGAACTGCGCGGGCACATACATGACAGACACATCCGCGCCGGTGGCGTCAACGGCCTCCGCCACGCTGTTGAAGATAGGCTTGTCGAAAATAGTCTGTCCGCCTTTGCCCGGCGTCACACCGCCCACAATGTTCGTCCCGTATTGAATCATCTGCTCGGTGTGAAACGAACCGTCCCGGCCCGTAATGCCCTGCACGATGACTTTCGAATTGGCATTGACCAAAATACTCACGATTTGCCTCCCAATTGCGCGGCCTTCGTGGCGCCTTCTTCCAGCGTCTGCACGGGGGTCAGTTTCGTGCCTTCCAGCAGCTTGCGTCCTTCGACTTCGTTGGTGCCGACGAGCCGCACGATAATGGGGACATTCACATCCATCTCATCCAGCGATTGCAGGATGCCTTTTGCGATGTCGTCGCAGCGGGTGATGCCGCCGAAGATGTTGATGAGAATGACATTCACGTCCGGGTCTTTGAGGATGAGCTTGAACGCGGCGACAACCTTTTTCGGATTTGAACTGCCGCCCACATCCAGAAAGTTCGCGGGTTCGCCGCCAAAATGCTTGATCGTATCCATCGTGGCCATGGCAAGGCCCGCGCCGTTCACCATGCATCCGATCTGGCCGCTGAGACGGATAAAGCTGAGACCCTGTTCCTTCGCGCCCAGTTCGTCGGCATCTTCGCTGTCCATATCGCGCAGTTCATTCATTTCCGGGTGACGGAACAACGCGTTGTCGTCCAACAGCACTTTGGCATCCAGCGCGACCACATTGTCATTGCCGTCGACAATCAGGGGATTCACCTCGACCAGCGCGCAATCTTTTTCCACAAACAGCTTCGCCATCTTCGCCATGATGTCCACGGTTTGAGCCACGTGCTTATTGTCCGTGAACAGCTTTGATGCGAACGGTTCCGCCAGCGCCTTCGGCAGGGCTTTCAAGTCCACCGCCGGCACTTCCAGTCGCAAAATCTTTTCCGGGGACACCTTGGCCGTAACTTCGATTTCCACCCCACCTTCGGCACACCCGATGAATACCGCCTTGCGGGCACCGCGATCGATGAGAATGCTTAAATACACTTCCGTCTTGATGTCCGACGCCGGGGTCACCAAGAGCTTTCTGACCGGGAGGTCCTTGATTGACAGCGCCAGAATCTTTTCCGCGGTCGCTTTCACGGTGTCCGCGTCAGACACCACTTTCACTCCGCCGGCCTTGCCGCGCCCGCCCACGTGGACCTGCGCCTTCAGAACCACCGGCAGCCCAAGCGTTTTCGCCGCCGAAACCGCGTCCTCCGCCTTCGTCACCACCACACCCGACGGTGCCGGGATGCCATAGAGCTGGAACAGTTCCTTGCCCTGATACTCGTGTAATTTCATCCGAAAACCCTTCCTTGTTCCGCTCCCCAAGACCGGAACATGGTTTGCCAACAGAAAAGACCCAGACGATACCTGTTAAAGTGTCGAAAAATCAATGAAAAGCGTGAGGCGGGGAGGTAGGGCTCGTTTCCATAGGTGTAATTGAACAGGGACAACGTATACTTGAAGCCAACGTGCATAGGAGCCCGATATGCGATTGAGATTTTGTTTTACTTTTGGAGCATTCCTTTTTTCGATAACGTCGGCGGCTGCCGAGCGCGGACTCATCCTCAACGAAGACAGCAGCCATTTTTACATGACCCGGACCGCCAAGGACATGACCGTCGAGGGTCTGAACCAATTTGTCGATCAATACGCGGGCACAACGGTGACTCACCTGTTTCTGAATCCCAATGCCATGAAGGCGAGTTTCAAGAGCACGACGCGCGAGGCAATCTGGGAGTTGGGAAACCAGAAGATGCCCGAGGGCGTGGGCAAGACATGGATCGACAACGCTCGGCTCTTGCACGAACGCGGACTGGATCCCTATGCCGTCTGGATTGCGCGTTGCCGGGAGAAGGGCATTTCGCCGTGGATATCGATGCGGATGAACGATATTCACGACGTGCCCGATAACACCAGTTATCTCCATAGCTCGTTTTGGCTGAACCATCCCGAATTTTGGCGCGTGCCCAACGAGACGCAAGGCGGCTGGACCTCGCGGGCGCTGGATTTTGGACACGCGGAAGTGCGCGAACATGCGATGGCTTTTCTGCGAGAGCTGTTCGAGCGGTACGATCCCGACGGTTTTGAGCTGGATTGGATGCGGTTTGGCTGGCATTTCAAAGACGGGGAAGAGGCCCAGGGGGCGGAATTGCTCACGCAGTTCATGTCCGAGACGCGCGATCTGGCAACGGAATGGTCGGCCAAGCGCGGGCACCCCATCAAGATCGGCGCGCGCGTTCCGTTTCACCCGGACGCAGCCAAGGGCCTGGGCATGGATGGGGTGCGCTGGGCGAAAGAAGGATTGGTGGACATGCTGGTGCCCACCCCGTTCTGGACGACATCCGATTTTGACATTCCGGTGGAACTCTGGCGCGATTGGCTGGGTGATACGGCAGGCAAAGTGACTATCGCTCCGGGGCTTGAGTTCAATATCCGCGCGTATCCCGGAGGCGAGGCGGTGGCCAATGATCTGGCGTCCACGCGCGGATTCGCGGCGGCGGCATGGCATCGCGGTGCTGACCAGATTTATCTGTTCAACTTCATGGATTCGGGGACGATTCCGGTCAGCCAGAGCGATTACCGGGTCTTATTGGAAAAGGGGCTCGCCCGTGACTACGTTGCCACGATGCCGAGGCGGCACGTCCAAGCGTTTCATGATACCGTGCCACCGGGCTTCGACAACGGTGTTGTCCTGCCGGCCGATGCAACGGTGGGTGCGGCATTTCGGCTGTATACCGGCCCAAAGCCGGATACGGGCATGGTGTTTCTGGTGGGGCTGACCCAAGTACCGGAAGACGCGGTATTCACGGCCACCCTGAACGGCGCGACTTGCGTACCCTTGGTGTCGGAGCGCGGTCCGGAGCACTATCCGGGGGCGACGCAGGTGCGGACGTTTGAGTGCCCCTCAGAGGCGGTGCACGAGGGATATAATGCGTTTCGCCTACAGCAGACCGTTGGCAGTGGCGCACAAGTGGTCTGGGTCGAAGTGGAAGTGAATTCGGTTACCGGCTTCGTACCGCCGCAGGAGTAGCCATGCCTGTGCGGTGCTTGCGGCCTGCGGCGAAGCTCTTCGATTTTGCAACGGGGAACTTGGCGATTTTGACTCTTCACGCGTCGGAGTAAGCGGCAAGGAGCCGCTTTTACCATGGCTTCTGTACAAGCCCCTCGCATTTTTTTTAGTATTGTGCGCTATCGCTGTTCAACCTTGGGGAGAATTCACCATGCTGCGTACTTATCGGTCTGTCTTGCTCGTCGTCGTTTGTGCGGCGGTTGCGGCCGCGACCACGGCCGGCCTGAACCGCGTTGCGGCGCAGGGCGACGCCAAGGAGGAGTCTGGAAAAGTGCTTCGACACGTTGTGTTCTTCGGATTCAAGGCAGGCGCCACGGCGGAACAGATCAAGGAAGTGGAGGTGGCGTTTGAAGGCCTCAAGGACAAAATCGACGTGATCCAGGATTTTGAATGGGGCACAAACGTGAGTCCTGAGAAGCTCGATCAAGGCCATTCGCATTGCTTCTTTATCACCTTTAAAGATGCTGCCGGCCGCGATGCATACCTCGTGCATCCCGATCACAAAGCGTTCGCGGGCATGCTTGGACCAGTGTTGGAAAAAGTGACCGTTATTGATTACTGGACAAAGGAATAAACCGTTATGACCCTTCGGGGATCTCTTGTGTGGCGGCTGACGATTGTGAGTGTCGCGGCCGCTTGTTGTCTGACTGGTTCGTGGGTGATGGCTCAGGATGCGCCCGCGGCGGCCCCCGAGGCGGCGCCCGCGCCGGAAGCGGCGCCTGCACCCGAAACCGCTCCTGCGCCCGCACCGGAAACTGCGCCGGCTCCTGCACCGGAATCCGCACCTGCGCCGGATGCCCCGGCACCCGAGCCAGCGCCCGCAGAGCCGCCTGCGCCCGAGCCCGTGCCGGAAGAGAAACCGGTGCCTGTTGGCGCGACGCGGGTTATGGTGCCCATGCGGGACGGCGTGCATTTGTCGACGGATATTTACTTGCCCGAAGGTCCGGGGCCGTTTCCCGTTGTTTTGTCCCGATCCATCTACGACAAGAATGCGGCGGGCGGGTTTGCGCCGTTGTTCACGAAAAAGGGCATGGCCCATGTCGTGCAGGAATTGCGCGGCTACCACCTCAGCGAAGGCGAAGACAATGCCTTCGAAGACGAAGGCTGGGGCACGAACCAGGACGGCGTGGACACGGTGAAATGGATTCGTGAACAGCCTTGGTGCAACGGAAAGATTGGCACGTTTGGCGCGTCCGCGCTGGGTATTTCGCAACACTTGCTGGCGGGCGCGGACAACACCATCGCCGCGCAGGTGATCTGGGTTGCGCCGGGCAAGTTTTACGGCCAGTTGTCGTACCAGGGCGGCGTATTTCGCAAGCACTTGTTCGAGGAATGGGTCAAGGCGCAGGGCAGCGAACACATGATCGAACTGTATAAGAGCCATCCGACCGACGATGACTTCTGGGCGCTCAAGGATTTGGACGCTCGCGTGGATCGCGTGACCGCACCGGCCTTGCATGTCGGCGGCTGGTGGGATATTTTCGCGCAAGGCATTCTGGATTCGTTTTTGCTGCGGCAACACAAAGGCGGCGAAGGCGCGCGCGGCAACCAAAAACTAATCATGGGACCCTGGCTACACGGGCCGGTGAAAGACCCGGGCGACCTCAAGCTCAAAGAGAATTTCAACTACGACTTTGGCAAGGAAAGCATCCACTTTCTTGAGCATTGGCTGCTGGGGACCGGCAACGGCATCATGGCCGAACCGGCGATCCGGTATTACACCCTCGGCGACGTAGAAGCGCCCGATGCGCCCGGCAACGAATGGCGCACCGCGACGGACTGGCCGCCGTTTCCGACGGTGGAAAAGGCATGGTATCTGCGCGCCGATCGTGCCCTAACGCTTGACCCGCCGGGCCCCGGCCCCGCTTCGATGACGTATGCGTACGATCCCAACGATCCCGTGCCCACCAAAGGCGGCCAGAATCTGTTGTTGCCCGCCGGGCCGTTCGATCAGCGTCCGCTTGGCGATCGCGCGGACGTGCTCGTGTTCGAAAGCGCGCCGTTGGACAAGCCCATGGAGATTACCGGCAAAGTAAAAGTGCGGCTGCACGTGTCCACTGATGCGCCGGACACGGATTTCACGGCGAAGTTCATCGATGTCTATCCCGATGGCCGGGAAATCCTGATGCTCGACAACATTCAACGATTGAAGTTTCGGAACGGTTTCAAGACGCCGGAACCGCTGCCCGCCGGCGAAATTGGCGTGGTGGAAATCGATCTGTGGTCCATCAGCCTGATCGTGAACACGGGGCACAAATTGATGGTGCACATCAGCAGCAGCAACTATCCCCGGTTTGACAAGAACGTAAACACCGGCGCGGACTTTTCCGGCGAGGGCGTGGAAATGCGCGTGGCGAACAACACCATTCACATGGATGCCGCGCGTCCGAGCGCGCTGTTGTTACCGGTGAGGGAGTGAGTTCCTTGGATTGCGGCGGCCGCGACGCCGCTTCAGTATGTTTAGCGTGCAAGGTGATGTCTAGAGTTCTTGCCTCGGATTTGCGTGAGTGGTGTACAACGGAATGCATTCGGTATTGAGGTGGGCTATTCGGCGCGCCTTACTAAAGCGGTGTCGCGGCCGCCGCAATCCAAGGAACTCACTCCACATCAGCCAAACATACACGTTCCCGGCTATCCGTTTCGCGGTCAGGCCGATCGCCGACACCTTCCGTCAGCACGCGCAATGTCAATACATCGCCGGGCTTCAACGGAAGTTCGGGCCAGTAGCTGCGGGTAGCCTTTGCCCTTCCAAACCACGACGACCACAAGCCGAGACGCAGTCCCCGCATGGCGGTTGCTTGTACAGACATGGTTGGAGTTTCGCCTTCGCATGATTCGGCGGAGCCCATTGCATGCGCGAGCCCTGTGACGCCTTCGTGCCGCGACGCATCGATCGAGTAATGCTTCTCGTTGTTGATAGCGAGTTCACGCAACATCGTGAATCTCCTATTCAGTCGATCACGCCTATGCCGAAGTCCACACTCGGGTGAACCATGGCCGAGTCATGTTCTGTCACAGCCGCTTTAATCGCACGCGTTTCCGGTTGTCCACTGGTTTCTTCCACCCAGTATCCAGCCTTTTCCCAGCGAATAATCGCGTACACAATGTCGTCGCTCGTCATGGGCTCGCCACCTAAGAGTCCGGCCATCATCATACCCATTACCACAGACCATAGCCCCGGATCTCTGAGACTGAACTTGGGCAAATCCCGGATATGTGCGGCTTTGGCTGCGAGTGCCGGGCGAAGCGGAAGGCATGTCTCGCGATACACCACCATTGCAAACGCCCGACGCGCGAACATCCAGTCTGCATACACCTTGATGACGGGGTGTGGTCCTGGACCATGCGAATACACCGCCCGGATTCTCGCTGGCACAGCTTCCAGTTCCTCAGCCAGTCCCGCGCTTCGCTCATCCAGCAGCGCTTCCAGAAGCCCTTCCTTCGAGCCGAAGTAGTACTTGATCAGGGCCAGGTTGGCTCCAGATCGTTCGGCGATTTCGCGGGTGGAGGTGCCGTCGAAGCCTTGGTTGGCAAAGAGGGCTTCAGCGGCGTTGAGGAGATTCGCGCGTGTCTTGTCCATGGGGATAGAATAATAAATCAATTGATTAAAAGCAATTGATGCATTTTATTGGTCGAAGATGAGTTGAGGAGTGTTTGCAAATAATTAATCAAATGACTTATAATCCGAAAACATCGTGAATTGCCAATGTAGTACGAATGTCAATCGTATGATTAATTTGTTGATTGTGCCGGTTACAAAAAGAGTTCTCACGCAAAGCCGCTAAGACGCCAAGTGGGATTTCTTTGGGTCTTCGCGGCTTTGCGTGAGAAATAATCAGGCCTTGTAGTGGGTCGCCACTTTGCGGATGGCGTCCGTGCACTGGTCGATGTAAGCGTCGTTCATGGCTTCGGTTACCATGACTCGGATGCCGGTTTTGAGGATAGCCTCGGCTTCGGGGGTCTCATGGGTGTTGAAATCCATGGTTGTCAGGCCGAGTTCCTTGGCGGGCCAGTGGCCGTTGAAGAATCCGTGCTCAAGGAAGACCGGGCTTTTGTGCATCGTGGTGGGGATGTATCCGGCCGCGCAAGGGAGTCCTTCGGCGGATAAGGCCTTTACGAATTGGGCACGGTCGCATGTGAAGGCTGCCGGGTTCATCCGGAACATGTAGAACCAGTAGGAGCACCGGTCTTCGGGGTGGACGCCGTGCGGGGTGATGCCGGGGATATCCTTAATGCCCTCGGTAAGCCGATTGCCCGCATGGGAACGCCGTGCCACGATGTCCTCGAGGCGCGTGAGTTGCCCGGCGACGACGGCGGCCTGGGGCTCGCTCATGCGATAATTCGTGGAGAACGATTCGAACTTGCTCGTGGTGCAGTTGAATCCCTTGTCGCCGTATTGCTGCAACTTGGGTCCATAGACCGGATGGCTGGAGGCGGCCACGCCACCGTCGCCGCAGGTGATGTGCTTCGAATTCTGGAGCGAGAAGCAGGCGATGTCTCCGAGGGTGCCGATGGGTTTGCCCCGGTATTTCGCGGCCCAGGCTTGGGCACAGTCTTCAATGAGCACGAGGTTGTGCTTGTCGGCGATGGCACGCAGGGCTTCCATGTCGCAAGGGTTGCCTGCGAGATGAACCGCAATGATGGCTTTTGTTTTTGGGGTGATGCGGCGTTCCACGTCGGCGGGATCGAGGTTGTACGTATCGGGCACGAGGTCCGCGAATACGGGAACCGCCATTTGGTAGATGACGCCGATGACTGTGCCAATGTCTGTGATGGGAGCTGTAATGACTTCATCGCCGGGGACGATTCCGGCGGCGCCGACGGCGATATGCAATGCGGCAGTGCCCGATCCGCAAGTCATTACGTGTTCGAGAGGACAAAACTCTCTGAACCGGTCCATCATCAGGGTGGTTTGCGGTCCTTTCCAATAGAACAAGGCATCCTGACCCAGCATCTCGGAGAGACGTTCGCGCTCGGGATCGCCGAAGCGTGGCGATTTCGGAACGGCACCGGTGATTGCCTTCGCGCCGCCGTCCACGGCCAGCTTGGGTGTTTCCTGGGCGCCGCTGGTTGAGGTAATCGAGCTTGCCGCCATCGCACCCGCCGATGCCGCCAAAAACGTGCGTCTTGAAAAGGGGTTGGTGGTATTCATGGCGGCACTATAGCCGAGGGGTGCCGAGGCGTCAACCACCGACCCGTTGATACGCCACGAAACTCATTAAGAACATCACGATTAGGAAAACCGGAATTAGTAGCAACAGGCCGAGGAACAAGAGCACGTACTTGAGGTTTCCCGAGCCTTGGCTTGCAGGGGAGAATGCGAACCGGGCGCCTGCAGGCGATGCGGTGAGCAGTTGGCGCGCCATTTCGAGCAGAGCCACTAAGAACAGCAGGTTGATGGCGCCCAAGAGGCTGGAGGTCAGGCCGAAATAACCGGACAGCGATTCGGGAGGCAGCAGGCGTTGCATGACCAACGTGTTGAGTAGGCCGAATAGTCTGGATGCGGCGGCCAGGACGATTGACCAAAACACCCACGGCGAGACCCATCGCCGGGTAGCGCCCGCCAGTATCGCCAGAAGGACGGCGGCCAGCAGCGACCCCAGCAGGTTGTTGATTGTTGCCGCGATCATCCCAATGGGTGACCGGACACCGGATACCAAGCCGAAGGCAAATCCGAGGATGGAAAGTCCAAACACGGCAACAACCATGACGAACATCCACGGGCGCGCACCCAATCCAGCCGGTGCTGCCACTTCGGCGTGCGTATGGGTGGGTTTTTGAAGATGCGGCGCGGATTCGCGGCGCTGCGGGGTGGCAGCGGGCGTGCCCGCTTCGAGAATATCGTCGGGTGAGCCGACCGACTGAAGGGCTTCGCGGAGGTCGTCCATACTGACCACGACCGCGCCGATCTCGTCGAGTTTGCGGTCGAGGTGATCGCGGAGACTGGACTCGATGTCGTCGCCATCCTCGCCTTTGTGTGTTGCCATGGCGCTGACCTGTCGCAAGTAGCCTTCGAAATATTCCCGCGCGTCGGGATTCCATTCACGCATGACCGGCCTCGCTTTCCCTTTGAATGCGGTTCACACCGCGTACCAACTGGCCCCAATACTGGTTCATGGTTCGTTGCATCCGCCTGCCGGCGGGAGTGATTGCATAATATTTTCGGGCCGGTCCGTTGGCCGATTCGACCAACTGGGTCTTGACCAGCCCCGTTCTTCTCAAGCGCGATAAAAGCGGATAAATCGTGCCTTCGGTGACGACTAACCCCTCGACTTCGGACAGCTGTTTGACGAGGTCGTACCCGTAGACCTCGCCGGTGGCGAGGATGTTCATGATGCAGAGCTCCAGCAGTCCTTTTCGGAGTTGCGTGGTCCAGTTGTCGATGTCCGATTCGATGTTCATGCGGTTCACCTTGAATACAGTGTATCACACACTACAATGTATTGCAAGGTATTTTATCAGGCGCGGCCTCGGGGCAAGTTTCTGCGGAGGCGACGTGCTCTAACTTGGGGGGAACGCAAAGAAGCGTGAGCAGAAGATAGCCTGTAAGCGGTAGGATGCGGCTTCTACTTTCGGGTGTACGCCACTCGGAAGCGGCGGATGGGAGGAACTTCGTCGTCCATGTAGTCTTCGCTGCTCAGTTCGCACAGCCCGTGTTTTGTGAATTCGTCGAGCTCGGGCCGCAGCAGTGGCCAGGGTGGGCCGACATCGGGATCGCTGGCGCCGCGGCCTCTGCAGACGACGAGGAGGGTTCCGTTTCCTGCGAGGCAGTTTGCGATGCGACGCATGGCATCGGAACGGATCGCCAACGGCAGCGACTGAAGCGTATTGGCTTCGAATATGAAGTGGTATCGCTGTTGCCAGGCTTCCGGCAGTTGGAACAAGTCTGCAGTCAAATAATCGACGCGGGATTCCGCGAAGCGCTGCTTGCACCAGGCGACCGCCGTGGAGGACACATCGAATGCGGTAACCTGAAATCCGGCGCGCGCCAGTTCCTCCGCATCGTCGCCGAGGCCGCATCCCACGACCAGCGCGGTCTTGTCTTCCCCTTGAAACGATTCCCGTGCGAGCCACTCGACCATGCTGGGATTGGCGCCCCGATCCGCCCAAGGAATTGTGGATGCGTCGCCTTTGGCAGTCGCATATACTTCTTCAAACCATCCAACGGGATCGCCTTCGGCCAGGTGTTTTTCCGCAATATCCCGTGTGCTGATACGATTTGGATCCATATTCGAACTCACCTTCGGTTTACCGCGGCGCCGAGCATCAAGACGCGCACTGCGGTTTTTCTGTTGTGCATTTTACCCCAATTGCCGTTGCGACACCCACCGCAAATCCGCCGATGTGCGCGAACCATGCGACACCAGACGGATGACCGGCGGCATAAAAGATACCGCCGTAAATCAGCTGAATGACCAACCAGAATACGATATACCACCATGCGGGTATGCGCACAAGACGGTAGAACACTAGCGTCGTTAGCCGGGCGTTGGGATGCAAGACAAGATAGGCTCCGATGAGACCTGCGATGGCGCCGCTTGCACCAAGAACTGGAATGACCGATGCAGGGTATGCGACGGCCTGAAGTGCGTTGCCTGCAACGCCCGCTACCAGGTAGAAGAGTAAAAATGACACGTGGCCCAGACGCTGTTCAATGTCATCCCCGAAAATCCAGAGAAACAGGGCATTAGCACCGAGATGAAAGAGATCGGCGTGCAAGAAGCATGCAGTGACGAGCGAGACCCATGAGACTCCAGCGAAAACTTTCGAGGGCGTTAGCGCGAGGCCGGCAACCTGATCCTTGGACAACACTGTCAGTTGGAGCGTATACACCAATACCATGGATGCCAAAATTGTCCACATAACGACCGGAGTCTTGAATCGCGACGTTTCGTCTTTGAGCGGAAGAATAATGCCGAAGCGGCCGAACAGTAGTAGCATCGGACTGCTGAATGTGTCCGCCAATTCGTCCATGGGCTCATTCATTGCTGCCTGTTCTTTCGCATACTGTGCCATTGAGACACCCATTGATCGCAACGCGGGATGGCCTTTCAAATATTGTGCCAAAGGGATAATTTCGTTGCCGTCAATCCAGAGGCCCCGGCAGTCCACGCATTTGTCCACGAATATGTTGGAATCGTAGGCGTAGTTCATCTTCATCAGCAGGGATTGGCACTTTGGACACGTTCGAACGTTTTCGTTCTTGGGAGGGGTAATTCGCGCTTTTCGGTAGAGATCGATTGCTGGAGGCTGCACCGCTTCATTGGCGATGATGGATTGAAAATACGCGTGAATGCCGTTTTCGTCGAACCAGCGGCCGCCGCACTGCGCACAAGACTCCACCTGGATATTGTGTTCGACGATGGTCGAAATCGGACTGCTGCAACTTGGACATTCCACCGGGCGGGTGTCCTTACGTTTCCCAAGACGCGGACATAACCCAAAGGATACCGGTTTGATCTATGCGGAGCAATCTTCCGGCGCTCGTAACTCCATGCGCCTGTTTGCCGGGTCCGCGGCGGGATCGGCGAATCGGCTAACGGCTTGATAGACGAACCAGGATCGGATGGCGCTCATGCCGTCTTCCCTGCACATGCGCTGCAACAAGCGGTCCGCTTGATCCCGGTATCTTTCCTTTTTCAAGCAGTCTTCGCGCATCAGTTGGTAGAAGGCGTCATGTACGAGCGAGCCGCGCATGAAATTTGCCGTATCGAACGTGGGACCGGAGGGTCCGTCCCACGCGTATCCGGCGCGGATGGTCAACGTGCCATCCAGGGACAGGTGGAGATACTCGGTTTGAATAGTTTCGACGGGAATGATTCCAGTGCTTATGGAATACGGCTTTGCCAATTGATACTTGTAGCCGGCCTTATAGCCGATGCAGTTCATAGTGAGGTCTCCTATTGCACACCCATGACGCAAGACGCCGCCCATATATCTAGGATCGCTTGTTGCATTGGCTGCATTGGAGACGGTTCGCGTGGAACCACGCCGCAGTTTCACTACCCCAAAAAAACACCCCCAGGCGCATGCCTGGGGGTGTAACGTGCGTTGCATTGGCCGGATTTAGTACCGGTAGTGCTCCGGCTTGTATGGGCCCTGCACCGGCACGCCGAGGTAGTCGGACTGCGCTTTGGTCAGGGTTTCCAATTTCGCACCGAGCTTGCCGAGGTGAAGGCGGGCGACTTCCTCGTCGAGTTCCTTCGGTAGTGTGTATACCTTGCCCATCTCGTACTTGTCCGTATCGACGGCGAGGGCCACCTGTGCGAGTGTTTGGTTCGCGAAGGAATTCGACATAACGAAGGAGGGGTGGCCCGTGGCGCATCCGAGGTTTACAAGGCGGCCGCGCGCGAGGACGATGAGGGACTTGCCGTCGGGGAAGACAAACTTGTCAACTTGCGGCTTGATGTTTATTTCCTTGATGTCCTTTTGTGATTCGAGCCAGCTCATTTCGATTTCGGAATCGAAGTGGCCGATGTTGCAGAGGATGGCTTCATCCTTCATTTTCTTCATGTGTTCGCCGGTGATGACGTCGCAACAGCCGGTCGTCGTCACAAAGATGTCGCCCAGCGCGGCGGCTTCGTCCATTGTGGTGACTTGGTAGCCTTCCATGCAGGCCTGCAACGCGCAGATCGGGTCGATTTCGGTGATGAGCACGCGCGAACCGAGGCCGCGCATAGCTTGGGCACAGCCTTTGCCCACATCGCCATAACCGGCAACGACGACCACTTTGCCCGCCATCATCACGTCGGTAGCGCGCTTGATGCCGTCTGCGAGAGATTCGCGGCACCCGTAGAGGTTGTCGAACTTCGATTTGGTTACCGAATCGTTGACATTGATGGCGCGGGTGAGAAGCTTTCCTTCGCGCATCATGTGGTAGAGGCGGTGCACTCCGGTGGTCGTTTCTTCTGATACGCCGATCCATTCCGCGACGGTATCATGCCAGCGGCTCGGATTTTCCGCGTGCACGGTGTGCAGCAGCGTATCGATGATTTCGATTTCCTTGTTGGCTTTCGAAATTGCGGGGAGTTTGCCGTGTTCGTTGAAGTGGTTTTCGAACTCAAAGCCACGGTGAATCAGGAGGGTAGCGTCGCCGCCATCATCGACGATGAGTTGCGGTCCGCTGCCGTCCGGCCATGTGAGCGCCTGATAGGTGCACCACCAGTATTCCTCCAGAGTTTCGCCTTTCCATGCGAAGACGGGGAATCCCGCTTCGGCAACTGCGGCGGCGGCGTGGTCTTGCGTGGAATAGATGTTGCAGCTGGCCCATCGCACATCCGCGCCGAGCGCCTTCAGTGTTTCCATAAGGACGGCGGTCTGAATGGTCATGTGCAGCGAGCCGGAAACACGCTTGCCGGCGAGCGGCTGCGACTTCGCGTACTTCTCTCGAATGGCCATCAGCCCGGGCATTTCCTTTTCGGCCATGTCCAGTTCTTTTCGTCCCCATTCCGCGAGGCTCATGTCCGCGACCTTGTAGGGGATATCCTGAAACACCGATGATTTTGCGACGGTTGCCATTGTGTGGGATCCTTGTTTTTAGCTTGCCTTGATTTCGCGCACGGAAACGGGCCGTTCGAGACCCAGAAACTTCACATTCTTATCCTTGCCGCCCGCGGGCGGTTCATCGAATCCTTCCAAGGCGGCAGCGGTAGCCGCGATGCCGCTTTTCGTTTCGCGCTCTGCCCATTCCATCGTAAGGAATGCGACATTCACGACTTCGCCCATGATGTCGGGCCGTGCGTAATCCGGATGGCCCACCGACCCCAGATAGATGGGACCGCTGTGCAACCCAATTCGCAGGGTGGACCCGATTTGGCTTCGCGCTTTCATGGCGGCATCCACGGCGCGTCTGCGGTGGTCCGGTCCTGAAAAGAAACTGAGCGATCGGTCGCCCATGTATTTTACCGGCACTCCGTCGTGCCGGAGGATCAACTCAGTCAACTGATAGAAAAGCGCATTGGCCCAGAGCGCGAAATCGCGCGGCTGCATTTCCAGCGAACGCTTATATGCGCCGTCGACGCTGGTCGCCAGCACCGTGGCTTCAAATACATCTTTACCCTCGGCATTCGAGCCGAGCAACCAGTCGGTCGTAACGCCCAACAGCCTCGCCAAGCCGGAAAGAATGGTGATGTCCGGCGCGTTTTCGCCGCGTTCCCATTTCGAGACCGCTTGTGGGCTCACATTCAGGGCGTTGGCTATATCCTGTTGCTTGAGGCCGCGCTTTTCGCGTTGGCCGCGAATACGCTGACCCAAATCTTTCAGCAGCATGGTTTCATCCGCGTTGAACCTGTGAGTGCGCCCGTGCAGACTTATGCTACCCGATAACCGCCGTTGCGGCAATAACGGAGTCGTTGCGCCCGAGTGCGCGGCGGTTGACCCGGCGTGCGCATGATTTTGTTCACAGGAAACACCAATTGGGGAGAACTGAAGTGAATAGCCTGAAACCTCTCACGGAGTATACCTGCTGGGCCAACCGTACCTGGCTTGACTTCACCTTCGGCGGGGCCGCGAACGACGAGTACCTCCGAAAGATGATTTCCCACGTTTACCTCGCGGAGCAGATTTGGTTTCAACGTATCCTGGGAGAGCCGCTACGGACGGATGTGTTTTCTGTGTTGACCAAAGAGGAGTTGGATGCGCTGTCGCCTCGCATGGAGGCGCGGTATGACGAGATATTGGATACTGACCTGAGCCGGGTGCTGAAATACACGCGGCTGAACGGAGAACCGCTCGAATCGCAGATCGGCGACATACTGCATCATCTGGTGACGCACGGGTCGCATCACCGCGGCCAGATGGCGCGACACGCGTCGCAGCTGGGAATACAGCCGCCGGAGACCAGTTTCATCGGCTTTACCCGCCGGTAGCGGCGGACTCACTTAGCGACGTGCAGAATCGGCCTTGGCCGGTTTGATTTTGCCTTTGGGAGCCGTTTCGGCGGCGGCCGCAGGTGCAGCATACCGTTCCTTCAGCCAAACGATTCCGCCCAACCCGATCACGACGGTTTCCGTAATGTAAAACAACATGAGCGTGCCGATGACCCCGTCCGTGAATCCGTAGCTATGGAGCCCCACGCCGAGCAGATTCACGCCCCACCAGGAAAAGGCTACCACCATGCCTGTGAATACAGAAGTCATGGCCAAGCCGAGATCGCGAATAAGTCCGCCCATGCGCGCGTGCAACACGGCGAGGAAGCAGAGCACGATGAGTAGCGCGCCGTTTTCCTTGGGATCCCAGCCCCAGAACCGGCCCCAACTGTCATTGGCCCAAATGCCGCCCAGGATGGTTCCGACGACGGAGAAGAGCAGGCCAAAGCAAACGATGCCGTAGGTCATTCGTGTGACCGTTTTGTAAAACGACGTGTCGTTGCGCTTTACGCCAAATAGGCGGCCCAGGATGTAAATGTGGGCCATGCCACCGGCCAGCAGACCCGCGGCATAACCCATGGTCACAGTGGTGACGTGGGTGGCGAGCCAGAAGTTGGTGTCGAGCACGGCGATGAGGGCGGGCATGGTGTCCACGCCTTCTTTAATTTCGTAGCGGTAGGCGAGGAACATGCCGAGCATGCCGAGGAACGCGGCCATGGCTTGGGCAATGCGTTGCTTGTTTACAAATTCGATGAAGATAGCTACGACGACTGCGACCGCCGTGATGAAGAGAATGGTTTCATACAGCGTGCTGACGGGCGGGCGGCTCCGCAGGATACAGCGCCAGGTGATGCCGGCGATCAAGATGCCGGTGGGAAGGAGGAGCATGCCAAGCGTAGTCCAGCGTAACACGCGGTTTTTTGGCCAGAACCAACAAAGCGCGGCCAGGATGAAGCAGAGGATGTATCCCGCCAGGCTGAGCGGTTTAAAGGGGAACTTGTAGAAGGCCACTTCCATGGGAATCTTGTTGTATTCGCCGCGCGCGTCCGCCAAGGCCGCGACGTCCGTCTGATAGGCCGCCAACTTCTGCTTCAATTGTGCTGGATCTTGACGGACTTGGAACAGGTCTTCGAGTTCCGACAGCAACCGGATGGTTGTGGTCATATCGCCTTTGGATTCGAGCACCATTTCAAGGATATCCGCGGGCGCGAACCACTCTTTCTGATCCGTCATACTGGCGGGGGGTGGCAGAATTGCGAGGAATCGCGCGGACGAAGAGCGGCGGTCGATCTCGTGAAAGACCGCCTTCATGGTTTCCAATTCTTTTGCGCGGGTCGCGTCGTCGAGCGATCGGATTTCGGCGGGCACCGTTTCCTGGAGTTGGGCCACCTGGTCCGGCGGGAAATTCTTCTCAATGGCGGGAAAACCGTTTTCAAGAACAATCGCTATGGTAGCCAGGGAGCGAGCTTTTTCAATGGCGGTGGAGTATCTGGAATCGGGGATCAACACGCCCAGTGCGGAGCCTTGAGGGATGGGAAGCGGCTCTTTTGCAAAGTCGAAAAAGTGAATCACCTGCTCGAATTCACGAACGTTGAATGCAAGGTTTACGATCTGCCGCTGCAACGGCTCGCGGTCTTTGGCTTCAATGGCGTTGTAGGAGTCGCCCAGGGTCATCAACTTTTCGAGGCCGGGTTCGAGTTCGCCATACGAAAACCATGCACGCTTGTCTTCGTTGTGCTCCACGCCTATCGCATCGAGAACCGCGGTATCATCGATTCGAAAGACCTTATAGTGGCGCGCCAATTCGGGATAGAAGAGACAGTCGCCCATCCACTCGATGGGGGTCATCTTTCTTCCGTCCAGGTCTTCCATCGAACGCTTGCCATTGAGCCGAAGCATCAGGAAGCTGGCATACGAGTCGAGCGGTTTCAGGCGGCCGCCTTCCTGCACTGGAATGAGCGCCAAGAGGCGAAGCGTTTCCGGGTCCCATTCGCCGCGGGCCGTAACTTCGGCGGGCACGGTATCCGCGGGGGGATCTTGCGCCCATGCCGCCGACATGGCGGTTGTAAGGGATACGATGCCAAGCAGTGCAAGAAGTATGCGATTCATGCCAAGACCTCTTGTTGAATGCGCTTTTGTTCGCGCCGGAGATACACGACCAGTTTCTGGCCGAAGTGAAGCAATAGGCCGACGGTAATTACGATGCAGGCATACAGGGGAATCCGATCCGCCGGGTCTTTCGTCACGGCGAATGATGACATTACCGGACGTCCCGCGGCCGGGTCTGCCGGAATCCAGGATGCCTGATAAAACGTATATCCCTTGTGGCGCAGCGGCTCGTTCATGGAAATCTTGTGTTGTTGGGCTATGCCGTTCTCGGTTTTGGTGACGTCGCTTCGGAATATCTTGGCCATCTGCGTACGCGGATGAAGTTCATGTGTGAATTTATCCAGGCGAACGGTGAAGGGGAGCGGATATCGTTTTTTGCGCAAGGCCACGCTCCACACGTCGTTGCCCTGTTGGAACGCGAAAGGCATCTTTTCGAAACCCCATAGCAATGCTTGCTTCGTTTCCCCTGTGGCCTTGTCGGTGATCTCGGCGTAAGCGCCGGAAACATTTCGTTCGGCCTCTTTTTCCAAGGGCGTAGGATGAAGATAGAATCCATCCACCACGAGTTCACCGTTGGCCGGAGTCCGGTTCACGTTTACAGGCTCGCTGTTCCTGTGGTAACCCGTAAGGGAGACATTAAACGGCAGAGCGTCGTGGGTGAATGTAATCCGGTTTTCCGGCGATGCCTGCCGAAAGTGCTCCTCCGGCACCAGATATTCCGTCCGTTGTAGCGTGCCTTCCTTGGCAATGGCGAGTTCCCACGTGAAATAGCTTTCGTATTCGCTGGCCGATTCGCCTTCAGCAAGCGTCGCGTGGCCATCTGACGCAAGCTGGAACTTGATGAATCCTCCGGCAATCAACAATACGATACCCAGGTGGGATATCAGAATGCCGATGCGCGAGGGCGACTTACGCAATTTGATTACGCCACCCAGCACGATATTGATGGTGAGCAAAATCAGCAGCAGATACACGCCGGGCAACAAAACCGGTATTTTGCCAAACAGGTTGTGAACCAGAAAGAACGATTCGAAATACTTCTTCTGAACGTCGAAGATGCCGCTATTGATCTGTTCCAGCGTGCCCAGAAACGTGAGCAGGGCCAACAGCGCGAACAAACCACAGGCAAGGGTATACGAGGCGAGCGCGTTGAACGTCTTCGAGACGATCCGTTTTGCCAACGGTTCCTGCTTCGCTTCGTGTTTGTGTTTTTTCTGTTTTGAACTCATGCCTGAACGCACCTATTTCAGTGATTTACAAAACGCGATAAAGTTCTGCTTCTGTTCTTTGACGGCCGCTTCGGGTCCGGTCATTCGAATGAAGACGCTCTGATCGCCTTTCTTGGCGATAACACCCAGCAACATGGCGCCGTCCGTTACTGTGCCACTCATATCCGTATACGTGCCCGTCAATTCAATCATGGGCGCATCGGCGCCCAGCACCGGAATGACCGGCAACGCCTGGACCGTTTCCGGGCTCAATGTCTGGTTCTGGCCCATTTGCTTCGCCCATCGATCGAAATTGGAATACACGCCGCCAGCGTCACCGGGCAGGATTATAATATAGCACTCTGCCGTGCTATCTGGACCAGCCAGCAATGTGACCAGGCGCATGGGTTTTTCCGGGCCGGTCTGCCATCCCTCGGGCGTTTCCCATGTCATGTCTCCTGATGAAGCGTGCGGGTCGTGTTCGCCCGGGGCGTGGTTGTGGCCTTCGTGTCCGGGTTCCGATTCGCTACTCGCCAGCCTCAGCGATTGGCAAAACGCCACAAACTTGTCGGCCTCCGCGGCAATGGTTTCCTTGGGACCTACCATCTTGACGAACACCCCTGCATTCGGCAGGTTCAATATAATGCCGGTCAACGTGAAATTTGGTTTGCCGGGGCCACCACCCATTCCCGAATACTCACCGTCAAAACTGACCAGTACCGCTTCACGTCCCAGCAGGGTGCTTTTGGGCAGCGCATCGATTTCCGCAGGGCTATAGGCAGGCTGGCCCATCTGCCCGCGCCAACGGTTGATGTTTTCCGCCATGCCACCGCCGCCGCCGGGCAACAGGCTGACCGTGCATTCGGCATCTGGATTTCCAGCGGGCTTGAGGTTCACCAGACGCAGGTCGGTTGGCGGCAGTTCCTGCCAGCCTTCGGGAGTCTCGTAGTCGAACATTCGGCCGCCGGATTGTGGCGCGGACCCGCTGGCGGCGGGCATGGTCTGCCCCATGAGCCGTGTGGCCGTCGTAGCGTTTGGATCCACCGAGGGTCGGGGTGCTGTGACCGTCTGCGTTTCTTCGATGGGTACAATTCCTCCTGAACCGCCACAGCCGGTCGCGAAGTAGGATAAAGCTAGTATGGACAGTATGTTACGCAGGCGTGGCCGGATGGCGAGCATGGTTATACAAGGCTCCGATATTCAGCCGGTTATACGGGGGCTGGAATTATCCGCAAGGCAAGACAGCCCGTGTCCGTGCGGATGGTAATCCTGCGTACCGGGTACGCTATTTCAACACTGTCTAATTATGGCTGAAAACCGGCATGGACCGCAAATTGTGAATCGAATCATGATTTGGCGCTGTGTACGCTGTTTTTCAGTTGAAAACAGTTTAGAGCAGGTCTAAGGTGATGGACAGCGGCATAATCACGTGCTGCTCGCAGACTAAAGAGGAAAACCGTCATGGCGTGCATGAATCGTCGGCAGTTCATGAAGCACACGGGGGGACTATTGGCAGCGGCGGCATCGGTGCCGGCCTTTGCCCAGGGGGCCGCTCCGGCATCGTTTCAGGCAACGGCGTCACGCACGTTGGGCGGTACCGGCATTCAGTGTTCGTTGCTTGGGATGGGAACGGGCACAAAAGCCTGGAACGGCAGTTCGGCCCAGAACCGGATGGGCCGGCAGCATTTTGTTACGTTGATTGAGCATGCCTATGCGCAAGGCTTGCGCTATTTCGATCTCGCCGATATGTACGGGGCGCACGACTACATGAAAGACGCCATGAAGGCTTCGGTGAAGCGCGAGGAATGCATGTTGCTGTCCAAATCCGTGTCGCGCGAACCGGGCATGCTCCGTGCGGACTTAGAGCGATTTCGCAAAGAGTTGGACACGGACTATGTGGACGTGGTGTTGTTGCATTGCATGACGGAGCCGGACTGGAATGTGAAGTTGCAGGGGTGCATGGACGTACTATCGGAGGCGAAAGAAAAGGGCCAGATCCGTGCGCACGGCGTATCCTGTCATAATTTTGGTGCCATGCAGACGGCATCGGAGTCGCCGTGGGTGGATTGCATGCTCTCCCGTATCAATCCGTTCGGCGTTAAGATGGACGGCACTCCCGAGGAAGTATCGGCCTTGTTGAAGAAGGCCCATGCCAGCGGCAAAGGGATGCTGGGCATGAAGATCGTGGGCGAGGGCGAGTTGAACACGAAAATCCCGGAATCCCTGCAGTATGTGCTGGGATTGGGGTGCCTCGATACCATGACCGTGGGATTTTTGGAGCGTACCGAGATCGACGACATGATCAACCGGATAGGCGCCGTAAAATTGGCCTGATCCCCGGTTTCCTGCCGCATGCATGACGTGGGTCCGATTTCATCGGCAACCCGGTGCGAAAAGCGCGTCACTTGAACCTTTCCCATGCCTGCCGGTATTGTTATCGTGCCTTCCTCAGTGTGGGGGAGTTTGGTTTCGCGCCTGCTTTTGGAGGTGCGATCAGGCGGGACGAAGGGATAGCATGTTGAAAAGCAGCGCACAATTGACCCGGGTGTGTTTTTGCGGTTTGGTTTCAGCGTGGGTTGTGTTGAGTGGTTGCCAGACGTCGCCGTTTGGCTTTGGATCGACGCCGGCACCGGCCGATTTGCAGGAAGAACCGGATGTGGCGGCTCCTTCGGCGATGCCTCCCGCGGAAGAGGGTTTGGCCCTTTCCCCCAGCCAACGTTTTTCCGACATACCCTTGCCGACGGGTTTAAAAGAAGACTTGGAAAAGACGTTTGTTTTTGAGTCTGCTTCCATTCAGGTTGGGCGCATGGTGTACATCTCGCGGGAATCGGTGAACGATCTCGCACAGTTCTTTATCCGTGAATGTCCGGCGGCCGATTGGAAACTGGACAATGTGGTGCAGGTGGGCGCGGCGGAATTGCTGTTCAAGAAAGCGGGCCGCCGCCTTACGATAACGGTGCGGGACCTTGGCGTTTCGCGTGGCCGCGAATTGGTGATACTTCTGACGCCGGAAAACGTGTAGACATGAAATATACCGCCCCGGTACTGGCCCTGTTGCTGATACCGCTGGCCGTGCAGTGCAATAGCCGGCTTCCAGTGGAAGTGCCGGGCGTAGACATTCCGGGGATCACGGCTCCGCGAGCCAGTGATGAAGAGCAGATTGTGGCCTTGCTGGACGAGATTCACCAGGGCATGGAATCGCGGCGGATTTTCCGGGTGCTGGCGCATGTATCGCGAACCTACAGCGATGGTGAAGGGCGCACCTACGGCGACATGCAGAATTACTTGAACGATTTGTTCAAGCGGTACAAGGTGATTCGAATTACACGGGTGCGGCCCATCGTCGAGGTGCATGACACGCAGGCGCGGGCGGTGGAGACATTTGGCACCTTGGCCGAACCGTTCAACGTGGCCGATGACCCGCCCATCAATTTGCAGGGCCGGGTGGACGTGTACCTGGAAAAAATCAGCGGCAAGTGGCAAATCGTGGAATGGGGCCGGGTGTATTGACGAGGGTGCGGAGCGGCGTTGCCGTTTGTTGCATGGCCTGCGCGGGACCCGGTAGCTGCAACCAAACTGAAGTGTGGAGTTATGGACAAGATCATGGCATTGCAACAGAAAAGCAAACCCGGGCATTTCGTTCCCGAGAAGTCCGACAAGGGAGATTTGCACCGGTTCCTGGAGAGCGTCCAGTCGAACCCGTGGCTGTACATCGGTGGAATCGTATTCGTGGCGGCTTGCGTCATCGCGGGGCTGATTTACCGTCAGTCCACGTTGGAGAAAGACCGGACGATCACGACCGAAATCGCGCGCGCGCTGGCGCAGACCACGCCCGAAATGAAGGCGTCGGATCTAGCCAAACTTGCGGAAGGTGCGGGCCGATCCAGCGCGGAAGCCGTGTATCTTTCGGCCGAAGCGGCCTATGACGCGGGCCGTTATGAAGAGGCGAAGGCCGCTTTTGAACGGCTACGCGCTGACTTTGCCGATTCGCCGTATACGCCCGATGCTGTCGAAGGTCTCGGATACATTGCCGAGAACAACGAAGACTTGGAAACGGCCGCTGCCATGTATCAGGAAATACAGACGAAGTGGCCGGAGAGTTTCGCCGCCCGGCGCCAATCGTTGAACATGGGCCGGGTGCTGGAAGCCCAAGGCAAGTTCAAAGAGGCGGGCGACGCCTATCAAACCCAGGTGGATGGATTTCCTGGGTCCTCCGTGGCTGCGAGAGCGCAGGAGAAACTCACTGCGTTGAAGGCCGCGCACCCCGATTTGTTTCCGGCGCCGGTTGTAGAAGCAAGCGCCACGCCGGATGGGGCCGTGGCCGCGCCGGTGGATGCTACGTCGGCGGAGCCCGCGACGGATGCGGCAAGCGAGGCGGCGCCGAGTTTGGAGTTGCAGTTGCCGGATACCGATTTGAATATCTCCGTGGATCCGAATGCGGTAACGGCGCCAGACACAACCGAACCGGCGGCGGAACAGCCAGCAGCGCCCGCGCAGTAACTGGGTACGTATTTCGTCTTAACTTCGCCTGTGCGTCCGAATGCGGCGCACAGGCGATTGTCGTATCCCGAGGATTAATTTGAGAGGATTGCCACTCTCCGTGATTCGATTCAGGCACATGAGTGTCTAACGAACGTACCGGCTGCGAAAGGCGTGGTGGAAAATGCGTGAAGGCCTGTACGTGCGGAGCGCGTAACGGCCGATCTCCGTATGGATGACTGCCGAATGGAACGAAACCATCAACGATTCCTGGTACAGGTGTTGCCATCGTTGGCCGCGAAGCATGGCATTGCCTTGACCGAACTGCCGCAATCGAATGGCTGGGTGTTCCGGCTGTCGAAAGACGGCCGGCAGGGCTATCTCTTTGGGTATGATTTCGGCCTGAACAATGCAACGTCAATGCTGGTCGCGGATGACAAGTGCGCCACGTGGGACGCGCTGACATTGGCCGGCGTGCCTTGTGTCGAGCATGTGCTGTTTCTCAATCCGGCCATTCGGCAAAAGTACGTGGACGATGCGGGCAATTGGGACTCCATGCGCGAGTACCTGCGGCGGCACGACGAAGGAGTGGTGTGTAAACCGAACAACGGCACGGGCGGGATTGACGTGGAGCTAGCCTGCACCATGGTGGCCCTGGAGACCATCGTTCAGCGGCTGTTCGCCGTTTATCCCAGCGTGTGCCTGTCGCCGTTTGCATCGATAGACGACGAGTACCGTTGTGTGGTGCTTGATGGAACGGTGGAGACCTGCTTCCGGAAAATTCGCCCGGAAATCACCGGAGACGGCAAGCGGACCCTGCGCGAGCTGATCGCGGACTTGCCCGACGAGTTGATTCGGCGGATGCCGTGGCGGCCCGAAGTGTTGTCGAGTCAGCATACCGTAGTACCCGAGGGTATGCGGTTTCCGTTGGAATGGCGGCACAATCTGGCGTTCGGCGCGTATCCCGAGATTGTGAGCGAGGCGTCCGTGGAAACGCTGGCGGTCCGCGCGGCGGAGGCTATCGATCTTCGTTTTGGATCCGTGGACGTGATTCGCAGCCGTCAGGGGTTGTCGGTGCTGGAGATTAACTCCGGGGTGATGATGGAGCGGTTTGCGCGCACGTCGCCCGGGCATCATGCGATAGCCGTCGAGATTTACAGTCGAGTCCTATCGCTGTTTCCGTTTGAGTGAAACGCGGTCGTGTACGAATAGAGATAGAGGGAAACGTATGGAAGTCATAATCCGGCCCACGCAGGACGCCGCGGAGGAACTGACCGCGCGCATTATCGCGAACGAGATACGTGCCAAGCCGCGGCTTGTGCTTGGTCTCGCCACCGGCCGCACGATGGAAGATGTGTACGCGATGCTCGTTCGGCTGCACCACGAAGAGGATCTCGATTTTTCGCGCGTGACCACGTTCAACCTGGACGAGTACATCGGCATTCCGGCGGAGAACGAGCATTCGTACCGCTATTACATGAACAAGCACCTGTTCAATCACGTGAACATCGACATTCGCAACACACATTTGCCCAACGGGGCGGCGGCGGACTTCGATCACGAGTGCGAGGTGTACGAGAACACCATCCGCGAATGCGGCGGCATCGACTTTCAACTGCTCGGCATCGGAAGCACCGGCCATATCGGATTCAATGAACCGCTTTCCGCGATGTTCTCGCGCACGCGCGCGAAGGCGCTTTCCCCGCGCACGCTGGAACAGAACGGCCCGCTGTTCGGCGGTGTGGACCGGATGCCCAAGCGGGCCATTACCATGGGCGTGGGCACGATTCTGGAAGCGCGCCGGTGCGTACTGCTCGCGGTTGGCGGCAGCAAAGCGGAGATTATCGCGAAGGCCGTGGAAGGCCCGGTGACCTCCATGATCTCCGCCACGGCCCTGCAATTGCACCCGCGGTGTTCCGTCATCGTGGACGAGGCGGCGGCGGGCCGGCTGGAGCATCAGGAGTATTACCGTTGGCTTTTCGAGAACGAACCGGAGTGGGAACTCTATCGAACGGCAGGCTTGTGACCTCCGGGCTTTTTCCGCGCGCACGGCCTGTGGCACAATCAGCAGGTGGATGCTGCTGATACGCCCGACCATTGGAGGCATTGTTTCCCTGCATGGCTCTCAAACAAATACCTTACGATTCGCTCGCGGATTACATTGGACAAGAAGTCGGCGTGTCGGACTGGCACGACGTGACGCAGGAAGACGTGAACACGTTCGCCAAGGTCACGCGCGACGAACAATGGATTCACATCGATGTCGAACGCTGCAAGACCGATTCGCCGTTCGGCTGCACCGTCGCGCACGGGTTCTACACGCTGAGTCTCGCGCCGTACCTGCTCGCGCAAATCTGGGAAGTGACCGGCACCAAGATGGTGGTGAACTACGGCTGCGAGAAGATGCGTTTTCCCGCCCCTGTGCCGATTCCCAGCCGCATTCGCGCGCGCGCCACGTTTCAAGCGATCAAGGAAGTGCCGGGCTGCAAGCAACTGACCGTGGCCATTTCCATTGAAACGGAGAAAGGCGACAAGCCCGTCCTCGCCATCGAATCCGTGATGCGGTATTACGGGTGACGCGGGACAAAAAGGAAGATGCGGGCCGAACCCACTTTCCGGATGTATACTGTTCCGGACGGAGTTCAAAGGAAAATGAAGAATCTAACTCGCATTACATTCGACCCCAATGTCATGGGCGGAAAGCCCTGCATTCGCCACATGCGAGTTACGGTCGGTATGATCGTGGGCCTCATGGCTTCGCGCCACACCATCCCCGAAATTCTCTTGGCGTACCCGTACCTGGAGGAGGATGATATTCATGAGGCCCTTGCTTACGCATCATGGCGCGCCGAGGAAATAGACGTGCCTTTTGCGCAGGCATGAAATTTATAATTGACATGAATTTGAGCCCACAATGGGCCGAAGTCCTTGGTGCTAATGGATACAACGGAACCGTGCATTGGTCCAGTGTTGGTCCAGCCACGGCATCGGATTCGGAAATTTTGGGCTATGCGGCTGCAAACGGCTATGCCGTCTTGAGCCATGATTTGGATATGAGCGCAATTATCGCCGCCACCCGCGCACTTGGTCCAAGCGTGGTTCAGTTTAGAATGGACGATATACTGCCTGCCAACAGTGCGCATCGTGTGATGGCCGTCTTACGCCAATTCGAAGATGGCCTCAAACGTGGCGCCATCATCACAATTGACGAGCATAGGTCGAGAGTGCGGATTCTACCGATCAGCGAATAACTCGATCCAGAACTCGCCGGTATTTCAGAAAGTGGGCGATTTGTGGCACGGCAGCATCGGGCAACGGAACTTATAGTGTTCCTTGCTTTTCGTAATACGCCTTGAGCCAGTCAATGCGGGCTTCGTAGACGCTCACCACCTCGTTGGTGATGATCTCCTTGGCTTTGAAATCGTCAATGATCTTGCTCAGTTCAGTCAGCGCGGCTAGGGCTTCCCTGGGGCCGCTTTCGTGCGCCGCCTTGGACAAGGTTTCCACACGTAGTCTCAATTGGGCTGCGGCATCATCAGTCGCCCAACCCCATTTTAAGGCTGTATCCGGACATTCTTTCATCTCCGCTAAAATGGCGCCAACGGATTCGACGTTTGGCGGAGGTATTGGTGCGGGTCCTATGGTCTTTCCATTGAGGCAGTCTTCCAACAGGCCTCGGGGTAACGCATTCTCAATCGCTCCAGGCATTTCGGAGTCTGTCCGAAGTGTCGGCGCGTGTCCGTGCACATGACAGTCCACAATAGCAGGCCAACCTGCGCTGACCAAGGTGAACTCCCCGGTATCGCCTGGTGGAATACCGATTGGTGGACTGGTATCGAACCAGAAGTTGTATATGCGCTTTGATGTGGAGGGTGAAGGTAGTCGTTTCCAGGAATCGTCGGGTCCGTTGGCATTGGAAACACCTGCCGGGCAGAATATGATTACGCCCGATGCGTGTTGAATTGATTTTTCGCTATTCAGAAACTTGAAGGTAAACCGATATCCTTCTGCCCGCAACTCAACGTTGGCCGAAGCCACAACGTCCAGATTTACACTTGGGACCCAAATTGTGGAACTGTTTCGATTCTCCCAAGGTACAAACCACTTCAAGTGGTATTCGACCCTCTCGGCATCAAATTCAATGGAAGGTTTCAAGTCTTCGTGAATTTCCTTGCCTGTTTGCGGATCAATACCTACAAAGGTTTTGTACGGCGCAGGCTCAATTGGTCCGAGCCAGTCTGGTTTGGACAGCGGTTTGCGTTCGATTTCCGTCCCGTTGGCGGCGAATGGACTGAAGAGCAATGCGATATAAACAACCTGTACCGCAACACCCGTGTACCGATTCATGCTGCTTTCTCTTTACCCCCGGTTGTTCACCGGGGGCTATTCACGTCTGGCCCCTGCCGGGGCCGGAAACAAGGCCTTGCTTGTTTACGTTGGGTCCTCTCACGAACGGGGTGGGAGCCGCGTCATGCAGGTTCGGATCTATCATACATTGTATTTGGCTTGGCCTCGCACCGTATTTCCGATCGGCATTCCTAATCCAGACAAAAGTCTTATTTGGGATTGCTGCACGTAAATCTCCGTTCCAGCTTCTATGGCTTCCCGGCACCCTCATAGTACGCTTTGAGCCAGTCGACACGCGCTTCGTATACGCTCACCACCTCGTTGGTGATGATCTCCTTGGCTTCCAACGCATCCACCGCTTTCGCCAAGTCTGCCAATGCGGCCAGCGCATTGCTGGGTACATCTTCTTGAACGGCTTTGGTCAATGCGTCCACCTGTAATTTCAACTCGGCTGCGGCTTCATCCGTGGCCCAGCCCCATTTCGATGCCGCATCATTACATTCCATCAAGTCATTGAGAACAAAGTTGATTGCTTCGGTTGTTTTGGCCGGAATGGGCATGGGGCCTACTGTTTGTCCAACTAGACTATCCTGCAACATATGCCGGGGTAGAGCGCCACTAATTGTAGCGGGTGGCTCGTGTTCGATCTTTGTTACCGGCGCGTTACCCCGAGCGTGGCATTTCACGATACCGGGCCATCCCGGACTTGTCACGGAGAACCCCGTTTGATTGGATCCAGGTGCAATGCCATATGGTGGAAACGAATGCATCCAGAAGTACCATTTCTCCTTCCAGAGAGAATTCGAAGGGGTCTTGCTCCACGAACCTTCGGGCGCATCTGCGCGAATCACTTCGCTTGGGCAAGACAATATAAATCGCTGCATCGTTTGTACAGAGTTTGGGTGGTTTTGAAGTGTGTAAACGAAAAGGTAGTTATCGCCGTGTCTCTCCACACGAGCGGCGACGGTAACATCCAGATTGACGCTAGGCACCCACACCATAGACGTTTCCTTATCCAGACCTACCGACCATTTCGCGGTATATTCAATCTTCTCCGGATCAAACTTGATCGATGGCTTAGGGTCTTGTCGAATTTCCTCGCCAGTAGCAGGATCGACACCAATATAGGTCTCGTACGGAAGCGGTTTAAGTGGGCCAAGCCACGACGGCTTCGAAAGGGGAACATCCCTCAGCGATTGGAGATCGTTGGCGTTAAGAGCAACCCAGAGTAAAAGTATCGAGACTGTACCCATTTGACTTTCCGCTCAAATACCGCTTTCTGGCGGATTATGGAAAACTGAAAGTAACATGGTAGTGAGTAGTTTTATCGTCGTAGCTGCCATTGTTTTCCTGGATGAATGCAAACAATTTTGCCTCACGTGCTTCAGGGACGTCATTGACGTCACAATTCAGCCCAAGCCGGTGTTCGGTATGTCCGGGATTTGATGGAGTTGACCATGTAGTATTCAAATCGAATCCTCCACCCCAGACAAGGCTGCAGTCATTGTATTCTAAGACCGGTGCCGATGGGTAGAAAGCGTGGTAGGAGGCCGCAATATTTTGGAGTGCAGTTATCGCTTGTGCAGTTCCATACCAAGCATCGGGGTGTTCATCCATTCGACCATAGAGATTCCAGTTGGCGCCTTCACCCAAAGCTACCAGATTCGGCACGCGCACGATCTGATAGGCCTGGATCGACTCCCCGCAGGCGGTTGCCACGAGATTCCATGAGCCTGAGAACTCTGACGCAGTGAAGTCAACGTCGGCGGTGCCATCGCTGCCGGTTGAAATGGGCGAGTCCTCAAACGCGCCGCCCGCGCCTGGTCCTGTTGTCGGGTCGTGCTCGTTGGCCACGTGGCCGCCGGTATTGGGTACCCACGCCCGTGACATGGCGATCACAGCGCCTTCAATGGCCGGATCCACGGAGACGGTCACAGTGGTGGTCCCACCAGGTAGTATTTCCGTGTGTTCCGAGGAGATTTCATCCAATTCCCACACGCCGATGGGCAGCGATGCCGGATCGACGGTAGGAGCGTATACGGAAACTTGGTACATGAACGGTGTATACAATTCCCCCGACAGATCTCTGATTCCGGAGGACGACCAGAGGGCCTCGATCTTCTGGCCACCGGGGCAGTAATACTCGTCGCTGGTGATCTCGCCGTCCATGCCCAAATCCCACTCCACGGTTTCTCCAGTGTACTCTTCCTCGAAGCAATTGGGATGTATCAGGGCGCAGTAGCCGCCTTCCGAGGAGCAAACACAAGCAGGATGAGGAGTGATGTAAAGGCAAGAATCGTTGCGCGGCGCCATGTACGGGAACGCATGTCAGCGCCCTCCCACGGGTTAGAACTGCAACCCCGGTCCCCCAAAGACGCAACGGCCTATAGAAATAGGCCCCATACTGTATCAAGTATATAGGGTGAGGGGCGCTTTGTCAAGGGGCGATGCGGGAATGGCGCGGTATTCGTGCGATGACGCGCGGGTGGGTCGAGAATCGTGGAGGTAATGGGCTGAATCCTCGGGGCTTGCGGCGAATGCCCTCGCGGAGATGGCGACCCGGCGAGTTCCGGATAGCACCGCCCTGCGCGTTCTGCGCGGCGGGGTCTCCGTCAACGGGCCTGTGGGTGACTTGCGACGCGTATTTGGCGAATTCGTGGGGTCTGTGTGCGATTCCATTGGGGGAGGGCGTTCCGGCGAGTACTGGGAGCGCTGATGGGTTCGCTGCCTTGACCCGCAGAGTGGCTTCGCTTAAGGTATAGCGCGGACAAGGTTTGTGCCGGAACAAACCTGCGGGGCCGTACTCGGGTGTGTTTGAATCTCGTTCTTATTTCCCGCCTGCGTTTTTTTCGGTGCGAGCCCAAGGATGTACCGTTCGGTCGGGTGGGTTTTCCGTTGCGTTGGCGGCGGGCAGCCGGACCGCACAACTTTTTTTCGACAAGGAGCGATTCATGGTTTCCGCGCGCACATGGTTCTGGGTGGCGAGTCTGGGGTTGGCGGCGATAACGGTGGGCTGTGGTCCGAAGGAAACGGCAGACGAAGCGCCGGTTGAACCGTCCGCAGCCGTAGAACCGGCGGCGCCCGCCGATTCGTCGGCAACCGCAGAGCCTTCCGTGCCCGAGGCGGCGACATCCGCCGAGCCTGCCACCGAATCCACCGCCGGCAAAGACGCGACCATCTACCGGGACACGTGGGGCGTGCCGCACATCTATGCGGAGACGGAGACGGCGGCGGCGTATGCATTGGGCTATGCGCAGGCGGAGGATCGGCTTGGCGACATACATGACGCGGTGCGCACTGGACTCGGCCGGATGGCGGAGGCGCATGGCAAAGAGTATATCGATCAGGATTACATCATGCAGATGGTGAAGAATCCGGAGGTGTGCGAGGCGCAGTATGCCAAGTTGCCGGCCAACCTGCAGGCGATGCTGACGAATTTCGTGGCGGGCGTGAAGGCGTACAGCACGGAGCATCCGGATAAGGTTCCCGCGCATGCGATGGATATTGAGCCGTGGCACATTCTGACCATCGGGCGCGCGATGATCATGCGGTGGCCGTTGGGCACGATCCAGGATGACATCAAGAACGACAAGCGCAGCGGCGATCCGCAGCGTCCGCCGATGCAGTCGAATGAGTGGTCCGTGGCGCCTTCGCGCACGGCGGACAATACCCCGTTTCTGCTGACCGATCCGCACTTGAGTTGGGAAGGGCTGGCCGTATTTTACGAAGCGCGCGTGCATGGCGGCGATCTGCACATGAACGGCTATTTCCTGGTGGGATCGCCGTTGATGGGGTTGGGCCACAACATGAATGTGGGCTTTGCCCCCACGACGGGCGGACCCGACACGGGCGACGCCTACAAGATCAAAGTGAACCTGGACAACAAGTTGATTCCCAAATACGAATACGACGGCGAATGGCGCAATGCGCAGGTAAAATTGATCAAGATCAACGTGAAAGACGGCGAACCGGTGACGCGGCCCGCGGCGTATACGCATCTTGGGCCGGTGATGAGCGAGCCGGATACGGCCACGATGACGGCGATTGTCGGCGCGTCGCCGTACTTTGAGAAATACGAGTTGTTCGAGCAGTCCTACAAGATGTGCATGGCCAAGGACGCGGATGAGATGTACGAGGCCATCGGCATGCTTCAGTTGATGGAACAAAACCTGATGTTTGCCGACACGAAAGGCACGATTGGCTACGTGCGCAACGGGGCGACGCCGATTCGTCCGGAAGGATACGACTGGAACGCGCCGGTGCCGGGTGATTCTTCGCGCACGGCATGGAAAGGCATTCACCCGATTGGGGACCTGGTGCAGGCGATCAATCCCGCGGCGGGCTACATGCAGAATTGCAACATCAGCCCGGCGAATATGATGGTTGATTCGCCGATGACGCCGGACAAGTATCCCAGTTACATTTACAACGTATCGTGGGACACGACCAACCCGCGCGGCGATCGCAGCACGGCGGTATTGCATGGCGACGATTCCATTACGGTCGAGGAAGCCAAGGCATTGGCGACTGACATTCACGATTTGCTGGCTGCGCCTTGGCAATCCGCGTTGCGCACGGCCGTGAAAAACGTGGGTGCGGAAAAGATGAAGGATCCGGAGTTCGCAGCGGCGGTTACGGACATTCTGGCGTGGGATGGCGAATTCACAACGGATGCGACGGCCACGGTGCTGTACAAATTCTGGCGGTTGAAGTGCAACGACAAGGTGAATGTCGGGGCGATCAGGAACGGGGAAGAGTTGGCCATCATGGATCAGGCCGTGTTCCTCCAGTTGCTGTCCGATACCATTGCCGAAATGAAGACGAAATATGGGAAGTGGGATATTGCCTGGGGCGAAGTGCATCGCGTCGGCCGGGGCGGCAAATACTATCCAGTGCCCGGCGCGGACTTCGGCGGATCGACTTCCGGTCCCAATTTTTCCGAGACGCTGTTCGACGTGCGCTGTTCGGAGGACAAAGAGAAGCCGGGGTATTACATCGCGGACAACGGCACGATGGCGCTGATGCTGATGCAATTCCATCCGGATCGGGTGGAATCCTGGACGGTGACCCCGTGGGGCCAGAGCGCGGACCCGGAATCGCCGCACTACATGGACCAGGGTGAAAAGTTGTATTCCAAGCGCGAGCTGAAGTCCACGTGGTGGAGCAAGGAAGCGCTGACCCCGAATATTGCGTCGGAGAAGGTATTAACCGCCCCGTGACGGCCCAAGCCAAAGACAGCCTCGATCTCATCGCGGATGTAATTCGCGCGAATTACAGCCTTGGCCGTGTCGACAAGCCCGAGCACATGCCGATGGCGCACCAGCGGCGCCACCGGAAGCTGGTGGTGAACACGGCGTTGGGGCGGTTTCTGGCGAAGACCTACCGGCGCGATCCGTATGTGCTCGACGAATTGCGGTTTCAACACCGGCTGTCGGATCACCTGATGTCTAATGGCGTGCCGGTGGCAAAGATTCAGCCGTCGACCAATGGCAAGCGCATTGTGGAGCAGGATTCCTGGGCGTTGGAGTTGCAGGAATTTGTCGAAGGCGAGCCGATGGTGGTTGCCAAGGACTCGCTGGCCATCTCAGCGCAAATCCTTGGCCGGTTTCACGAGGTATGCCGGGATTTTCCCCGGCCCGAACGGGACGCGCGCATGTGGCGGTTCAGCGAAGTGCCTCGCACCGTCTTTGCCCAATTCTATGAATTGGCAAAGGGCCAGGGTGACACCGACAAAGTGAACCAACACTGCAACCGGATCGCGTTGTTCTTGCGCGACGCGGGGGAGATGCTGAGCTTCGAGCAACGCAACCGGTTCGAGACGGGGCTTATCCACGGCGATTGGCACAGCGGCAATCTGATCTTTCGCGGAGAGCGGCTCGCCGCCGTGGTGGATTTGGAATTTGCCGGCGACGGCTGTTACCTGGAAGACCTCGCGTATGCGATATCAAATCTGTGCGTTCGCACGACGACGCGGTTGGAACGTTTGGAAAAGCGCACGGAGATTTTGTTGGAAAGGTACTCCAAGCACAGGAGCCTTTCATTCTACGAAGAAGCGGCGTTGTACTACGCAGTGGGCGTGAAGCACATTGCGACGGTATCCTATCAAGGGTTGCAGCACAACGGCATGGTGGCGGGCCATCCGGCTTCCGACTGGATGGAGCGCCTCGCGTTTCAATGCGGGTGGCTCTCGGATCGCGCGCAAAAGATTCGTTTCGGACGGTAAATCCGTTCCGCGGTTTCGTACTGGTCCGGTCGCACTATTCATCAACACAACCATGGAATGCCCGGTATGATCCAATCGATCAATCCAGCCACAGGCCAGCCTATCCAGCAATACCCGTCCCACACCCGGAGCGATGTCGATGCGATATTGTCGGCATCGGCCGAGGCGCAACAGCCGTGGAGCCGAACGAGTTTCTCGCAGCGGTCGGAATGGATGCGGCGGGTGGCGAGTCTGCTGAGAGCGAGGGCTCCAGAACTGGCGCGCCTGATGGCGCTGGAGATGGGCAAACCCGTGTCTGCGGGCACGGGGGAAGCGGAGAAGTGTGCGTGGGCGTGCGAGTATTTTGCCAGCCACGCGGAGGCGTTTCTTGCGCCGCAGATCGTTGAGACGGACGCGCGTAAGAGCTATGTGACCTACCAGCCGCTTGGTGTGCTGCTTGCCATCATGCCATGGAATTTTCCACTCTGGCAGGTGTTCCGGTTTGCCGCGCCGGCGTTAATGGCGGGGAACAGCGTCGTGCTGAAGCATGCGAGCAATGTGCCGGGGTGCGCGCTGGCCATCGAAGCGCTCTTTCGCGACGCGGATTTTCCAGCGGATGTATTTCGTTTGGTGCTGATTCGAAGTGGGGAAGTGGGGCGCGTGATTCGGCATCCCATCGTTAAGTCGATCAGCATCACCGGTAGCACGCCCGCGGGCCGGTCCGTCGCATCGATTGCCGGCGATGCGCTCAAACCGACGGTTTTGGAGTTGGGAGGCAGCGATCCGTTCATTGTGCTGCACGATGCGGACGTCGATGCGGCGGTGGAAACCGCGGTGGCAAGCCGGATGATCAACAACGGGCAAAGCTGTATTTCGGCGAAGCGGTTCATCGCGGTGGGGGCCGTGTTCGACGAGTTTGAACAGAAAATGGTCGAACGGATGCGAGCCATTGAAATGGGCGATCCGCTCGATCCGGCCACCCGACTGGGACCGCTCGCGCGATTGGACCTGCGCGACGATTTGCACAATCAAGTCGACTCGAGCATAGCGTTGGGCGCCGAGCCGTTGGTGGGATGCGAGATTCCCAAACGGGAGGGCGCGTATTATCCGGCTTCCGTACTCACCAACGTTCGAAAAGGAATGCCTGCGTTTGATGAGGAGTTGTTTGGTCCCGTCGCCGCGTTGATCCGGGCCAGCGACGAAGCCGACGCCATTGCTGTGGCGAATGACACGCCTTTTGGACTGGGAGCGGCCATATTTACACGGGATATTGCGCGTGGTGAACGTATCGCGGTGGAGGAATTGCAGGCTGGAAGTTGCTTTGTCAACGAGTTGGTGAAATCGGATCCGCGGCTGCCTTTTGGTGGTACCAAGGATTCCGGCTACGGACGGGAATTGAGCCAGCATGGCATCCATGAGTTGGTAAATATCAAAACTGTCTATATCAAGTAGACGCGACCTAATCTTGCCGTAACTCAGTTCAGCATATCCTTGTTCAAAAGGGCTAACGCCATTTGTGGAGATGTCCGCACCCATGGTGCGCGAGGGAGTTCGCTGTGATTCGATCATACCTGGTTGCCGTAAACGTGTTGGCCGTTTCTATTTCCACGCTGTACGCCCATGCAGATTTTCTGCCGGGCCAGCGCGTGCTGCTCGACGCGCACAACTGCTATCCCTACACCGGTATGTGGACGGATCGCATCGACCGCGCTCTCGGAACCGGCGTGCCACTGGCCATTGAACAGGATCTCGTCTGGTATACCGATCCCGGATCGGGGAAGTCGTGGTCGATTGTCTCCCATGGCAAACCGTTTAACGGCAAGGAGCCTACGCTAAAGGAATACTTCTTTGAGCGTATTCGCGGCGTCGTGGAAACGGCGCTGGCGAGCGGCGACAGAACGGATTGGCCCCTCGTAACGTTGAATCTGGATTTCAAAGATGATGAACCGGAACACGTGCGGGCCATCTGGGACGTGCTGGGCGAGTATGAGCCGTGTTTGACGACGGCCGTGCGCACAACCCGTGAGGCTGAGGTGACTCCGCTGACCGTGGGACCAGTGTTGGTGTTGGCCGGCGGCGGCGCCGAGCAACAGCGCGTGTTTCACGACGAAGTGCCCGTAGGCGCGAAGCTACGTGTATTCGGTCAGGCGCGAACGAATCCCATGAACGGTGAAGGTCTCAGCGGAGCGGAACGAGCGAAGCAAAATGTCACCTTTGATCCCGCGCGCGTGTTGACCGAGAAAGCGACCAACTATCGCCGCTGGTGGAATCATCCCTGGAGCGTGGTCGAAATGGGCGGCCAGCGCGTCGCGGAATCTTGGACTCCCGAGGAAGAAGCGCGGTTGAGGGCGCTTGTCGATCACGCCCATGCCCTCGGCTACTGGATTCGCTTCTACACCCTGGACGGGTTTAAGGAGCCATCCAACAGCGGCTGGGGCGCGGGATACAACTTCGGTTCCGAGGAGGCCGCACGTGTGCGGTGGGAGGCCGCGATCGAGGCCGGTGTCGATTTTGTCGCAACGGACCAATACGAAGCGTTTGCAGCGATGAAGCGCGGCAAGTAGTTTGCGACTTACCGGTGAACTACGTCCGCTTCGAGGGTCGCACAAACTTAGTGAGCGATATGTAATTCTTTTTCGCCATGCCAGAAGCGCCGCAATATCCGATAGCCGACCCATGCGGCAATGCCCAGGGCGGCGGCCATGAGCACACCGGCTCCGAAACTGGTCCAGAAGGCGGCTTGTAGCGGCGAGGCGATCACCCATTCTTGTGGGCCAAACTGCATCTGAAGCGCACCCTCAAGGGAGCGATTGACTGATGTGGCCTCTGGAGCATATTGCGCGCGAACCAATGAGCTCATCAGCACAATGCCGGATAGCCAGGTGGCGGACCAGCCGCAGGTCTTGTAGACGACGCGTGGAATCCGTGGGGTACGGTCACACCACCACGGCCAAAGCATGAGATGGCCTATGGCAAGCCCAAACGATGCGGCGGCCGCAATGAGTGTGACAAGCCCCGTGCCGGGGTTGAGCGTCAACACCGGATCGGGTGCCGAGACCGTCATGAAGTAGTGGTCCGCCATACTCCTGAGCGGCACCGCCGCGAACAAGACAACCAACAGCACCGCGGGGACTGTCATGCGAGCGTCCTCGTACCAAACCGATCCCGTTGTGGCCTTCCTGTCCTGCCAGAAACGCAGCAAACGCCACATGGCCCACACACCGATGCCGGTCGTGACAACGCGTACCATGGACCATGCGGCAATGTAGGTGTTGAAAGACTCGAACGACAGGACCGCGAAGAGAGGCACGGCCACCAGCGACAGCACGGTGGGCAGATATACCGTGATAAAACTGGCCAGTGCCACGGCGATAAGCCGTCGATTGAACACACGGTTGGCGTCGGCCTGGTGCACGTCGCCCAAGAGGGATTTGATTGTTTGTGCATTTCCGAAATGCTTGGCTGCAAGTAACATAGCATCCGCCTCGCTCACGGGCACTTCTCCGGACAAATAGCCGAAGACTTTGTCTTCAATGTGCTGATACAATTCACGTGCCACGTCCTCATCCAAACCTTGTGCCCGTGCAATACGGTTGGTGAGGTCGTCTATTTGATTCTGGATATCGCGAGACAATTCGTTGTTCGTCTGCATCGAAGTGCTCCCGCACGCCTAAACGTGCATGAAAGCAATGCGTTATACGCCGCGTGGGACATCCCCTATCATTGTATCCTGGTCTGCTCATTTTGAATTCATGTTTAATGCATGCTCATTTGATTGATCTTGCATCCATCGGGCAAATCTGTAACTCACATATGCCACCAACCCAAATCCCGCGACCGCCAGAATGCTGGGTGAAAGCGCCAGCAAATTGGACGGCTGCATAGGAACCGACACGATGAGAACCATGGCAAGCCACGAGGCCGCCCATGCGCAGGAGCGGTATATGACGCGGTTTGTGCGTGGTTCACGGTCGCACCACCATGGCCACATTACGATCAGGACGAATGCCGAAAGAGCCATCAATCCGAGTTGGGCCATGGTGCCGTACACATACCCGCGTTGGGGCAGTTCGACTATATTGGGCATCAAGGAATGCATGGTCTTGTTGTATTGAGATGCGGCGAACGGCAGACCGGCGAATAAGGCCGCTAGTACCAGCATCAGCCATCCGATTTTCAGACGCTGGTACCATGAACCGCCGGGCTGTTGTTCTCGGGCCTTCCAGCGCTTCAGCAGCCGCCAGATTAAAAAGACCGAAAACGCGGTGCCCAACGTATAGAGGCCGCTCCATGTGAAGACGAAGGCCTCCTGCCGCTGTATATCGGCCCAGCGGAACACGGGGCCCAGCGCGGCATTGATGAGCTTGGGCAAGTACATGGCAAGAAAGCTCGCGGTAGCGACGGCAAACAGACGCTGTGTGAACGTCTTGCTCGCCTCATGGTCGTGCGCCACCCCAAGCAGGTCCTTGACCAGCCTTGAATCCCCAAAATGGTTCGAAGCCAACAACAGCGCATCCGCCTCGCTCACGGGCACTTCGCTGGACAGATAGCCGATCACCTTGTCTTCGATGTGATGATGCAATTCAAGCGCGACGTCTTCCTCCAGCCCCTGTGCTCGTGCAATCCGGCTGGCGAGGCCGTCAATCTCTCTTTGGGTTGTATCGCTAAGTTCGATGTGCATCATGATGCCTCCACCACGCGGGACACGATTCCGTGAAACATGTGCCAGCGTTCGGTTTGTTGCGAGAGGGAATCCCTGCCTTCGGCGGTGATGTAGTAATACTTGCGCTGGCGGCCGGTGTCGGCCTGTTGCCATTGGGTGCGGACGTGGCCTTCTTTTTCCAGCTTGTGGAGGATGGGGTAGATGGTCCCCTCCTGCCATTCCAGCGCGCCGTCCGCAGCGTCGTTGACGCGTTTGACGAGTTCGTAGCCGTAACTCGGGTCTTTGGCGAGCAACCCCAGGACCAGCAGGGCCGTAGAGGCCCCCATCAGCTCTTTTTCGTTCATGGCGAAGGTATCCTATACTTTGGTCTTCTAGGCATAGGATACCTCGAACTACAAGGTGTTGTCAAGGGGATATTTGATGGTTGCCTTATCCGAACAATTTGGGGTCCCCACCGGGGAAGGAGGGTAATTCGGCCTGCTGCAGGTCTTCCATGCGCTGATTCGCGTTCTCCAATCGTCTTCCCGCCTCCGCCAATGCATCTATCGTAGCCTGCAAACTACCCTTTGCGGACTCCAGTTTTCCGTAAATGGACATGGCCTCCTCGATGCGCACGTATTCTTCCCTGATGCGCTTTTCCAGGAAATCGGCTTTTCGGGTTGCCGCCGCAAAATCCGTTTCGGACTCGATTAGCATCTCCCGCAGCCGCTGATACACAGGACTAGGTTGAACCGCTTGGGACTGAGCGTCAAACTCGGCTAACTCCACCTTGGCCCCCTCCAGCATCCTTCGGATAGCGCCAAACTCGCTGATGGATAACGCTCCAGCTTGTTTTGCTTCCTCAGCCCGGACCAAGTCGCTCTCCGCATTCTTGAGCTGTTCCTCAAGTTGGGATCGAAGTACCGCTGCCTGCCCTGCCGATTGAGCGCCGGTGGTAGCCATGATGTGCTCTTCCTTCTTCAAATTATCGCGAATGGAATCCAGGCGGGCTTCCAATTCCGCGATACGCAAATCGTTTTCCAGTCTAGCGGTCTCACACGCGTTGAGCATGTTCGACAGCACCTCGACCGGCCGCCCGGCCGCACTTTGCCTGTAATCTAGCGTTAGACCCTCCACCATCTTCTCGTAGTCGGACTTCTTGGTCGCTAATTCCTCCTGTGTACGAGTCAAGTCTTGTATTTCCCGCTCAATCTCAGCGCTTCTATACGCTTTGACTATGACCACGAGGACACCCTGAAGTTGGTCGAAGCCTTTGGCGGGCACTACTACTCCGCGATGTGTGCCGTAGTCGCGCACAGTGACCGTCCGAACATTGGATTCGAGCCATGCTTCCATTTCATCTGTCCAGGTCCATCCATACCGGTGGACGATGGCTTCGAAATCAGCGTCGGCTACCCACGCTTGGTACTCTTCAAGTTTGATGGGCGACCGGAAGTCGAGAAACAAAACCGCATCCTCCTCGGCGTGCGATAGCTGAAGGAACAAACCCGCCGTGAATGCCGTCAACAAGGAGAGGCGAACGAGAGTCTTCATTTTCGTATGCTCCAATATCTCGAATTGACAACTGACTTTATTCGTACTTACGTTTGCGAGTCTGTGCTTTCGGCGGCGGCTGCCGCGTCGAGTCTTTCTTTGGCCAGCTTTCCGGATCGTGTTTCCGAGTATTGGCTGGCCGCGAACCTGTATCGCTGGACGGCGTTCGGCAAGTCACCGTGCCGCTCCAATTGCAAGCCGGCCGCAAGCAGGATAGCGGCAACCTGTTCCTGCTCGTCCAAGGCCTGCTGCACAGCCCGTTCCCTTGCCGCGGCCCGCGCCTTGTCCATTCTGGCCAATCGATCTTCCAGATCCGCGATCCGCTGTTTAAGCGCTATCACCTCGTCCGCGGAAATGACAACTTCGCTCTCCGTTGGCGCGGTCCGTCCGGCATTGCGCGTGCCGATGTATCCAGCCATTGCGCCCGCCACCAGTAGAACGGCACCCAAGGCCATCGCCGTCCGCCACCGGGAATTCTTCGTCGGACGTTCAAAGATGGTTTGCGTCTGATCTACATATACCGAAGGGGAAGCGAAGGCGCTTGTCATGTGTAACAGCGCTTTCCGGTGTTCGCGCAAGACCCGCGCGCATACTTCGCATACCCCAAGGTGCTGTTCCAACTCCGGCACATCCTGCGGCGGCAGGTCGTTGTCGGCATAGCGTACGAGGGCCTCTTCCCGACCGCGGCAATTTTTCACGGGTCGAACTCCTTCATCATGGCTCGCAGCTTCTTTCGCGCGTGAAATATTCGGGTTCGCACGGTCGCCTCCGGTATGCCCAGCATTGCCGCCACTGCGGCGCACGGCAATTCCTCGAGGTATCGCAGCACGAATACCGCTCGTAGCTTCGGCGGCAGGGCCCGAATGCACGCATGAGCGTGGCGATATGCTTCGTTTTTCTCAGGGGTCAAGGCGATTGGCGAGTCTTCCAAATCCAACTCACCCTGTCGCCGGACCATGCGCCAAAGGCGACGAGCGACGGCTCGCTTCCGCGATGTGTATGCATGCACCGCGATTCGAATCAGCCAGGTCTCCAGTTTCGCGTCACCGCGAAATCGGTCGAGCCCATTCCACGCTTTGGTTAGTACATCCTGCACGGCGTCGTCCCATTCATCGGGTGGCAGACCGAATTTCCATGCCAAGGCCCGCAGGCGCGGTATGATGCGCGGGGCCAGTTCCTCGAACTGGCCTCGAAGCGCTGCCTGATCCGGCAACCCATCCGTTTGGCCTGTCAATGCCGCCTCATATGAGCCTGTCATGGTTCCATTCTATCGCTTTGCCTGGAATAGACACACGAGACGGAGAAATGTTCACACAACTTCCGCCAAACTGGCCGGTATCCCCGGATCCTCGCTGAAGGAGAGCCCAAATCGGCAGAAGCGTCCACTTGAAAACCGGCCACCCCCGGTGGAACCATGCGTTTCGACCATCCAAGGAGGTTTCCCATGACCTGTACTCGCAGAACCTGGATCCGCGCCATCGCCGGTGCCGGAGTAATGTGGACAGCAAAGGCATCAAGCGCCATGCCGGACGTAACCCATCCCAGGGCAACGTCGGGCGATACGGCCGTGGAACCCGACTGGGATGTGCGTGTGGACATTTCGGTGGGGCATAAAGACGCCGACATCGTCGGGACCACCGACAAAGCGCTGCAAGCCGCTGTGGATTACGTGTACCGGCTCGGAGGAGGGACGGTGAAAGTACTTCCGGGTACGTACCGCATGCGTAATTCGCTGTTTCTTCGAACGGGTGTCCGGCTGCTGGGAGGCGGCGTCGAGACCATTCTGATCAAAGAGCCTTCGATGGAGACTACGTTGTCCGCCGACTCGGACTGGTACGACCAGGAAATCACGCTCGACGATGCGTCCGGTTTTGAAGTGGGCGATGGCATTTGCCTTCGATCCAAGAACGCACATCACGGCGGTATGATGGTGCTCAAGCGCACCCTCGTCGCGCGCAGCGGAAACCGGTTCAAGATCGACAAGGCATTGCGCGAAAATTTCTGGACCAGCGAATCCCCCACGGTTTCGTCGCTGTTTCCGGTCGTCACGGCTGAAGAAGGCGCGACTGATATGGAAATCGCCGACATCGCGATTGACGGAAACAAGGCCAATAACGCGCATCTCGACGGCAACTACGGGGGCTGCATCTGGTTTCAGGACAACAGCCGGATTCTTATGCGCAATGTCGAGGCGCGCAATAACAACGGCGACGGCATCAGTTGGCAGATCTGCCACGATGTGGCCGTGGAGAACTGCCGGAGCCTGAATAATGCCGATCTTGGCCTGCATCCCGGGTCCGGATCGCAACGCCCGATAATGCGAAGCAACCACATCGAGGGCAACACCATCGGCATTTTTTTCTGTTGGGGCGTGAAATACGGTCTCGCGGAAAAGAACATCGTACGGGAGAACAAGACCGGCGTTTCCATAGGACATCGCGACAATTTTAACTGGGTAGTCCGAAATATCGTAGAGCGAAGCGGCGAGGTGGGATTGCTGTTCCGCCCGGAGCGCGGCGAAGGGTTTACCGCCGAAGGCAACCGGATCGAACTGAACCGCATTGCGGACAGCGGGGGAGAGGCGGCGGCTGCCGTGGACATTCAAGGTGTCACTGCGGGCAATCTGCTCGCGAAGAATGAAATCGTGGAATCACGCGCCCCTGCCCAGCGCGTGGCCATACGCATTGGCAAGGAGGCAGGCGACAACACGCTACAGGAAAATACTATCGCAGGTTTTTCCAAAGACATCGAGGACCTGCGCGCCGTATAAGCCAGACAAAAAGCGGCCCATGCAGTCCTTGCGGATGCATGGGCCGCGCAATTCAAGCTTCCAACTATTTCGGAATTTGTTCCGTCGCTTCTTCACGAAGCGGTTGCATGATTTTGGTAACCGCATTTTCCTTTACCCATTCGCTGGGGCGAGGGAAGCGTTTTCCTGTCGGCGTCTTGGCGCCTGGCGCATTGGCCGACAGCGGCGGATCGTCCACATACACGTCCTGCACCATCCACGCATACTTCTTGTCCATGAACGCGCGAGAAACCTTGTTTATCAACGCGTTCGGGTTCTTCCGCTTCACGGCCCTGAAATTTTCTTCGATCCGCAGACGCGCGTTGGTGCAGAACAAATCGACTAGATGCTGCAAATCGTCATTCTCGCGGTTTCGATCCAATTGGCGATCGGCATGCGAAAGCGATGCCGCCATGGCGAACAGTTCCGTGCCGATGTCCACAAAGCAGGCCAGCCGCAATTGCTCAAATTCCAGTTTCGGGCCGAATTTCGCCATGGTGTGAAACATGGTGCGGGCCAGCCGTTTGGCCGTTTTGCCGATGTAATTGAGATGATCCTGGTTCGCGTTGTTCAGGTTGCGTGCATGGCATCGCCCCGCGGGCAGCCACGTGGTCGGATACCACCGCAAGTAGAACAAGGCTGCCTTGAGTATCATCGGCAGTTTGCTCATTGCCGAGCCCTTGCCCATGAAAATGGGCATCGCAAATTTCATGTGCATGTCCATGGCTTCGCGCGCGATGAACAACTGCATGACTTCGCTGGTCCCCTCGACAATTCGCGCTATGCGCGCATTGCGAATCGCACGCTCGACCGGCGCCGGGTTTTCGCCGCGCTTGCGGAGCGATTCCGAGGTCTCATACCCGCGTCCGCCTTTTACTTGAAGCCAGTCGTCGCAGATGCGCCAGCCAACCTCCGTGCAGTAATACTTGGCAATCGCAGCCTCCAGCCGCACATCCATGTCGCCCTTGTCCACAAACATGCACGCGATGCCGTTGATGCTGTCCATGGCGAATGTGTCCGCGGCAATGTTCGCAATTTTCTTGGCCACCGCCTGGTGCTTGCCGATGGGCGCGCCCCATTGCACTCGCTCATTCACCCAATCTTGTAACTCCTCAATGGCGCCTCGGCCGCCTACTGCCGCCGTTGCGGGCAGGCTCAACCGGCCGGCATTCAAAGTAGTGAAGGCAATTTTCAGCCCCTCACCGGGCTGACCGATCAAATTCTCCGCTGGCACCTTGACGTCCGTGAACCGGAGCCACGCATTTCGAATTCCCCGGCAACCCATGAAGGAGCACTCATGAAGAATCTCGAAACCTGGGGTATCGGCCTCGACGATAAAGGCAGAGACTTGTTTCTTCTCCTTGCCATTTACCATCTTCGGAGGCGTCACCGCCATCACCACAAGCACATCGGCCATGGGAGCATTGGTACACCAAAGTTTTTCGCCGTTGATGATGTAGTGTTTTCCATCGTCGGTCGGCATCGCCGTCGTACTCATCTTCGCGGGATCGGATCCGACCCCCGGCTCCGTGAGAGCGAAGGCCGAAATCTCGCCCTTGGCCAGACGCGGCAAATACTTCTTCTTTTGCTCCGGTGTGCCAAAAAGCTTCAACGGCTGCGGCACGCCGATGCTCTGATGCGCGGATACCAGCGACGCGGTGGAGGCGCAATAACTGGCCAGGAAGGCAACGACGCGCGTGTAGTTCATCTGCGAGAATCCGAGTCCGCCGTACTCCTTGGGGATCTTGATGCCGAATGCGCCAATTTCGCCCAAGGCCGCGATCGCCTCCGGCGGAATTTTGCCTTCGCGATCGACCTTCTCCGGATCCAGGGTCTTCTCTAACACGGATTTCAGCTTTTCGATATAGGCATCGCCTATCTTCTTGTCATCCGGATCCTGCTCGGGATACAAGCTAATCAAATCCCAACGAAAGCGGCCGCGGAAAATCTCCGCCACGATGCTGGCCGACGCCCACTCTTTTTCGCGGGAGTCTTCCGCCAGATCCATTGCCGCCTGTTTGGCCTTGTGATCGAGATCGCTCATGGAGGGACACCTCTTAGCTTACGCCCTGGCGTCGATTTTGGACGTTGCGACGGCTCCGCCGCACTTCCATACCGACTCTTCAGTAAAGATAAACCGCAAACGCATGACTATCCGATATTGCCTGGAAGGTAGCCTTCAGCCTAGAGCAACCCTCTCTCTTTGTCAACCGGTCCTCTTTAAAGCGCAGTTCTTGTTTCTGATTTCACAGCGCTGTGATAAGCTGTTCTTTTTCAGCGTATTAACCCGTACCGAAAGGACCGGGTGTGATACATCCCGCTTGCCCGACTTTGACGCCACGTGCTCGCATGGTTGCCCCAATCGGCGTGTACCGGGGTGATCGCACAAACGGGGGGTTGGCAAAAAGTAGAATCTCGTTTATACTTTCTATACCTACTCACCGGTAGGTCATTGCAAGGGCTGGGAAGAAACGGGGTCGAGGTGACATGCCATGAGCGTAAATAACACCGATAAAGACAAGGCCATGGAACTCGCGGAAGCCGCACGCGAGGCCGAATGGAAGTTCCCAAGTTTTACCGCAGAATTGTTTCGCGGCAATTTCCGATGGGATTTGTTGCACCCCTATGCGGAACAAACGCCCGAAGAAAAAAAGATTGGCGATGACTACCTCCTCAAACTCAAGGAAGTCCTCGACAAGCATGTCGATCCAATCGAGATTGATCGCACCGGCGAGTATCCCAAGGAAGCATTAAAGGCGCTCGCGGAAATCGGCATCTTCGGTATGAAGATTCCCAAGGAGTACGGCGGTCTCGGCTTCTCCGTTACGAACTATGCGCGCGTGCTGCAATTTGTCGGCAGTTATTGTCAAAGTACCGTGACTTGGATTTCCGCGCACCAAAGCATCGGCGTCCCGCAACCGCTCAAGATCTTCGGCACGGAAGAACAAAAGAAGAAGTATCTACCCAGACTCGCCGCAGGCGAAATCTCCGCATTCGCGCTGACGGAAGCCAACGTGGGTTCCGATCCCGCCAAAATGGAATTGACTGCAACGCCTTCCGAAGACGGATCGTATTATTTGCTGAATGGCGAGAAACTCTGGTGCACAAATGGTCCTGACGCAGACATCCTCGTTGTGATGGCGAAGACCCCGCCCAAGGTTGTGAACGGCAAGGAGCGCACCCAAATTTCGGCGTTTATTGTTGAGAGTACCATGCCCGGCTACAGCGTCAAGCACCGGTGCAAGTTCATGGGTTTGAAAGGTCTATCAAACGGCGTGTTGCTGTTTGAAAACGTAAAGGTGCCCGCGGAAAACATCATCGGCAAGCCCGGCGAGGGATTAAAAATCGCGCTCACCACGCTCAACACCGGCCGTCTCGGCATACCGGCCGCGTCCACCGGTGCCGCCAAGCTTCTACTGAAGCATGTGAAAAACTGGATCAACGAGCGCGTGCAGTGGGGCGTGCCCATCGGCAAACATCAGGCGATTGCCAAATTGGTAAGCAATCATGCCGCGGACACATTCGCCATGGATGCTCTGGTGTGGCAGTGCTGTGCGTTCGCGGATAACGAAAGTGCGGACATTCGTCTTGAGGCTGCCATCGCCAAATACTTCTGCACCGAAACGTCGTGGCGCATGATCGATGATTACATCCAGGTGCGCGGCGGCCGCGGTTTCGAAACCGAAATCTCCCTTTACGAACGCGGTGAAGACCCCATTCCCGCGGAGCGGTTCCTGCGCGACAGCCGCATCGGCCGCATTTTCGAAGGCTCCAGCCAGGTCATGCACTTGATCATGGCACGAGAAGCGCTCGATACGCACTTCAAACTCGTGATGCCCATCATGCAGCCCAAGCCCGGCCAGAAGGAAAGCAAGTTCTCTCTTCTGCTCAATGCCGCGAAGTTCTACGCCAAGTGGTACCCAGGCACCTTCTTCCCCTCGGGCCAGAGCTACAACGTGCAATACCTTAATGGTGCAAACCTGGATCACTTATCCTTCATCGAACGCAATTCGCGCAAGATGGCGCGCACCATATTCCACACCATGGCGAAGTTTGGACCGAAAATGGAATTCGAACAGGTCATCCTCGGCGAGTTCGTGGAAATCGGCGTTGACCTGTTCGTCATGGGCTGCTGCCTCGCGTATGCCGAACTTCAATTGAAGAAGAACCCGAAGGACACCAGCCCGCAGGAACTGGCCGATTTGTTCTGCAAGAACGCCCGGGCTCGCATTGCCGCACACTTCAAAGCGGTAAAGAAGAATCACAACCGCGCTTACAACGAAACCGCGAAATCGCTTATGGGTGGAAAATATGACTGGATGATCTGGGGTGTTTACAACGACTTCCCCGTGAACTGGCGACATGCCGAAAACAAAGAAGCGCACGAGGAAGAGCACGCCATCGCAAAGTAAGGGAGCTATCGCGCTACCTACTGCATACCCAAAACGCCCCGGCAAATGCCGGGGCGTTTTGCATTTCGCGAACTCCAACCTGCCAAAGAAGTAAGGCCGAAAGGAATGGGAATCCAAATCGTTCCAATCACCCGCCTTCGCCCTGCAAATATGTGGCCGCGTCCGCGGCATTGTGTTCCCGGGCCAGATCCAGTGGCGTTTTGCCGCCGCTGTCCGCCTTTCCCACCGAGGCGTTAAACTCCTCGGTCAGGTACTCGAGAATACTCACGTGATTGCCCATGGCCGCATAGTGCGCCAACGTGCGCCCTTGCGGGTCCGGTTCATTCACGTCAAACCCCGCACGGATTTGAGCGGTAACGACAGACAAATCACCTGCCGCGGCTGCGTCGTAAACGCTTCCCGTTTCCGTTTCCGCCGAACCTCCGCCGCCACACCCCACGATCCACGTCGCGCCCAGCAAAACTATCGCGAAGGCCAAGGCCCCACGTTTTGTCAGATTCACGTTTATCACGGAAACCATACTCCCATGGTGTACCCGGCATCGAGTTGTTGAGGGCGTGCGAGGGGCCGCAAACCCTGCACGGCCCCTCGCAGCCGAATCAGAACGTCACGGCGAATATTCAACGCCGTCCGTCAGAATCTCCGTCGTGGCAATCCACATTTTCGATCCCGTGCTTTGCGGGAACTTTGCGAACTCCACGTGCCCATCCATAAAGAGCACATTGGCGCCACCGGGCACGTGGCTGAAGTCGTCAGCAAACACCGCGTTGTTCGACCGGGTACGTATGGTGTCCCACATCGCAATTATCGTCGACTGCGACTTGGTCGACGCGCCCGGGTTGTTGATGTCCGTGATAAGGAAACGTTCGATGCCTTCCTTCAAGTGGTGAACATCGACCGTCTGCCCGAATGCCGGCAGGGCGATCTCACCGTCTTCGTATAACTTTGAATAACGGCCCATGCCGTTCACGCTGCCGTCATGCAGGTAGTTAAACATGGCCGCCGAATCCAGCGGGCTCGCCACCCAAGCCGGATCGATCATGACCGCCCAGTACGCATAGGACCAATCGTAGCCCATGATCCAGCAGTTGGCCGGTTGTGTGTTGCAATCGTTATGGCTCGCCATTGAAGTGAACGTGGCCACAGGGTTGGGTTGGGCTGCGGGGGTGTTCCACCCTGTGCCTACGCGCCGAAGGATACCGCCCTGATCGCTCGAAATGAGATAATTCTGCAATGTCTGATTCGGACTCGATGAATCCGAAGGACAGAACATGATATTCAGATCCGTTAGATATTCTGGGTGCAACTCGGGCGCGTTGAATCCGTGCCACACGCGGTTCGATCCGTCCGCCGCGAAGTTGCCGTCGTAGCGCACCGGCCGCCCAACCCACAGACCCTTGTGTTCGTCAGCAAACATCTTATGTATCAAGCCAAATTGTTTGAGATTGTTCTGACAAGACGCACGACGCGCAGCTTCGCGCGCTCGTGCAAGGGCGGGAAGCAAAATAGCGGCAAGGATGCCAATGATCGCGATTACTACAAGAAGCTCGATGAGGGTGAACCCTCGCTCTCGTGATCTCATGTGTCCGTGCTCCTTGAGCTGAACTGTATCTACCGAGCGGCCAACACAGTCCCCTCGTTGGGTAATCTCACACCGAAATTGGGGGGCGATTCCGCCGATATCGATTGCCAACGATTCGATTTATGTCCAGACTGCGGATGTCCTCCTTTCCCAACGTTATGAACTTCGGCCCTGTTCAACTTGCCTACGCGTGCAGCGGATTACGGATCCGCTCTAATTCGCCCCCTCGCAACGGACCGCCCTCACACCGAAAGACGGATCCGGTTGGCGCAAATTGGATAGCTCAAAGCAACCTTTAACGGTCGGAGAATTCCGACTCGTCAGGAACCGCACTTCAACGGGGCAAGTACCGCACCGCATCCCGTCCAAGCTTACGTGCCCACGCGATGACGCCCTGATCGTCAGCCCAACTCCAACAAGGCGCGCCACTTAACCCGTACCGACTTTTGAACTAGTACCATGGAAGCCTAGGACATAAACTAGCATTGTTTTTGAGGGGTGTCAAGGAGAATCGGGATGTCAAATCGATAATTCTTATGTAACTATTACGATTTATACGGTATTGTAAACATTTTATTGTGCGTATCGATATTCGCGTAATTGAACATGAGCCCTATAGCAACGTCCAATTTCGGTCTCGGGATTGTGGTCCAGTGTCCGGCGATGGTCTCCACAATCAGCAAGCGCGTACAATGCCGTCCTGGAAATTCAAGGAGTCATGCCATGTTCGTACCTCCGGAAGCCATTTGGAAATTGCCCACGGTGACCTTCAATACGGGCGAGATCCTCTTATCCGAAAGCACGGCGGCCTCTGTGTTGCTCTTCTTCGATCAGGGTGGTGTGGAAGTCGTAAAAGACGGCGTGACGTTGACCACGGTTCGCGAACGAGGGGCCATGTTCGGCGAAATGTCCGTGTTGTTGAGGTGTCCACACACGGCCTCGGTGATTGCATGCGAAGAAACCACATGCCGCGTGGCGGACGAACCGGAATTCTATCTGCAGTCCAATCCGGACGTCATGCTGTATGTAAGCCGTATTCTTGCCCAACGACTGGAATCGCTCAACCGGTACCTCATCGATGTGAAAGCGCAATTGCGCGAACACGAGGGTCATGTAAGCATGGTGGATGATGTGCTCGGCGCATTGATGAACCGTCATCCAAGACAGATTCGGGCGCGCTCCCGCGCAGGGGAGTAAACTCAAGTCGCAGACAAGGCGATGTGCTCATCTCCCTCGGGCGATTCCCACGTCGCTCGCATGGCATCCAGATCCACGCGAATACATGTCGGAGTGGATGCCATCAGCCGGCCCGGATTGAACACCCATGTGCCGTCCACGCGATCAAACCATGAACCCTCGCCATAGAATGGCGAATTGTGAATGTGGCCCCCAATCACAATGTCCGGACGCATTTCGCCAATCATCCGGCGCAAGAACTCATCGCCGGAAAACTTCTTGCCGTTCCATGATGTCTTCGACCCGGAAGGAGGCGCATGATATATCCAGATCCACCGATTTTCGGATTTCGAATCGCCCTCATCGCGAAGGAAAGTCTCTACGTCAAGCCGGCCGGATTCGCCTTCCCACCAGGGACACACGCTGATCCGCGTGCCGTCGATCGTGAGGCCTTGCCCGTCCACGCTGATGCCCGCCCCGCGCAACCCCTGCAACCACTCCGCATACGGCTCGCCTTCCGGGGATTCCGCATCCAGGTCGTGGTTGCCCGAACAAACCACAAGGGCGCCCGAGACGGCCAGACGCCGCAGATACTTCTCCACCACGACTATCTGCGTGTCGAGGTCCACGTGTCCCGCGATGTCCAGCAGGTCGCCCGCGATTACCAGCAATTCATCGGGGCGGCGGCGCTCGTAGATCCAATCGTACTGTTTCAGACTGTAGTGGAGATCGGAGACGACCAGAAGTTGCACAGAGGACTCTCGCAAAGTTTCGACGATGGTGCCCAGCCTCCATTCTGACACGAGCACGATCTCGGAGGCCAGCGAGCGTTGCGCGCGGCACACTTGACCTTTTTGCGATTGTTTGCTATTTTGGCACTCGACACGGCTGGCTGCTAATAGACTGCCATTTTGGCAGCAGCAAACAGGTCAAAATGGCCTCCACGGGACCCAGGCCTTGTCAGATGGGCAATCAGCCTAAATGTCAATTGCTGAGTTGTGGGTGTAAGCCCATTTATATAAACAAGTTATGTGATCGAGGTCAATTGGTATACAGGTTGCTTTCAAAGCAAGGCACGATGCCCGGATTGTATGACCGGCCATCGAAAACAAAATTCGGAAACAACTTGGTAACGGTAACAAGGTGAGGGAGTTAGACCATGAAAGTGAAACCGCTTGCAGATCGCATTCTCGTGAAGCGCGAAGAGCCCAGTGAAACCGTCCGCGGGGGAATCATCATCCCCGACACGGCCAAGGAAAAGCCCCAAGAAGGCAAAGTCATCGAAGTCGGCCCCGGCCGCTTGGACGAAAACGGCAAACGCGTGCCCCTCGAAGTCAAAAAGGGCGACCGCATCCTTATGGGCAAGTATTCCGGCACGGAAGTGAAGATCGACGGCGACGAACACATCATCATGCGCGAAGACGATGTGTTGGCGGTCATCGAGAAGTAACGAAGGGTTTAAACGACATCCACCCGGCCAATGCGGCCGCGGTGGTCTGAAGGAGAGCTAAGCATGGCTGCAAAGCGACTTGAATTCGGCGAAGAAGCACGGCGCGGCATACTGGCCGGCGTGACCAAGCTGAGCCGGGCCGTAAAGGCCACCCTCGGTCCCAAGGGCCGTAACGTGGTCCTCGACAAAAAGTGGGGCGCCCCCACAGTGACTAAAGATGGCGTAACCGTCGCCAAGGAAATCGAACTCGAAGACAAGTTCGAAAACATGGGCGCGCAGATGGTCAAGGAAGTGGCCTCGAAAACGTCCGATGTGGCCGGCGACGGCACCACGACCGCGACCGTCCTCGCGGAAGCCATCTTCCGCGAAGGCCTGCGTAACGTGACCTCCGGCGCGAACCCCATGGCGCTGAAACGCGGTATTGACAAAGCCGTGGAACGCGTCGTCGATGCGCTCGCGAAGATGAGCAAACAAGTGAAAGACGACGCCGAAGTCATCAAGAACGTCGCCACCATCTCCGCCAACAGCGATGCCGAAATCGGCAAGATCATCGCGGAAGCAATGCAAAAAGTCGGCAACGACGGCACGATCACCGTCGAAGAAGCCAAGGGCATCGAAACGACCCTCGACGTAGTCGAAGGCATGCAGTTCGACCGTGGTTACCTGTCCCCGTACTTCGTGACCGATTCCGAATCCATGGAAGTGTCGCTCGAAGACGCGTACATCCTGATCCACGAAAAGAAGATCTCGTCCTTTAAGGATCTGCTTCCCTTGCTTGAGCAAATCGCCAAGACCGGCAAGCCGCTGTTGGTGATCGCTGAAGACGTGGAAGGCGAAGCCCTGGCCACCCTCGTTGTCAACAAGATCCGCGGCACCTTCCAGGCATGCGCCGTCAAAGCTCCCGGCTTCGGCGACCGCCGCAAAGCCATGATGGAAGACATTGCCATCCTCACGGGCGGCAAGGCCATCACGGAAGATCTCGGCATGAGCCTCGAAAAGATGACCCTCGCCGACCTCGGCCGCGCCAAGCGCGTCGTTGTGGACAAGGACAACACCACCATCGTTGAAGGCGCCGGTTCCAGTCAGGACATCATGGGCCGCATCGGCCTCATCCGCCGCCAGATCGAAGAAACCACGTCCGACTACGACCGCGAAAAGCTGCAAGAACGTCTGGCCAAGCTAGCCGGCGGCGTGGCGGTCATCAATGTCGGCGCGGCTACTGAAATCGAAATGAAGGAAAAGAAGGCCCGCGTGGAAGATGCGTTGCACGCGACCCGCGCCGCAGTCGAAGAAGGCATCGTGCCCGGCGGCGGCGTCGCCCTGCTGCGTTGCCAGGAAGCCGCGTTGAAGGCCGTTGAAGATTTGACCGGCGACGAATCCGTCGGCGCGAAGATCATTGCGCGCTCCGTCGAAGAGCCCCTGCGTCAGTTGGCGGCAAATGCCGGCGACGAAGGCGCCATGGTGGTTCAAAACGTCAAAGCCAAGAAGGGCAGCGTCGGCTACAATGCCGCCACCGGCGAGTACGAAGACCTGCTCAAGGCCGGCGTCATTGACCCGACCAAGGTGACCCGTACTGCGCTTCAGAATGCGGCCAGTGTGGCCGGTCTGTTGCTCACCACCGAAGTGCTGATCGCCGAGCTTCCCGAAGACAAGAAGGAAGCCGCCGGCGCACCCCACGGTGACATGTATTAATCGACCCCGCTCGCGCGGCGTCTAATCGGCGCTATTCAGCTCCCCGCTCCGCGGCAAATGCGGAGCGGGGAGTTTATTTTCGTCCCGGTCACGCCGCTCTGACGCCTCCGCCATGGCCTCCCACCGGCCATCGCAGGCAACCCCCAGCTTGCACAACAGCGCGCCCAATCCGTGATTTTGCTCCATACCGGCAACTCCTTGGCCCGCAGGTCATTTCCTATTTGGAGTATGCCGACGCAGCATGACAACCATTCCGTGCAATCCGTTACGAAATTGTCATGCAGCCAAGGTTGGCACATGGATCAAAACCGCAAAACTTGACTGTTTCGCCATATTTCGCTACGATCCCAAGTCGCCGTTAGCAGATTTTGCCGGATAGCCAAATTGGTAAGGCGCCTGACTCTGACTCAGGAGATTCTAGGTTCGAGTCCTAGTCCGGCAACCAGCTCAATCCGGGCTTTCCACGAAGGCCTGTTGAAGCGTGGCCCGTTCATCTAGTGGTTAGGATGCAGGGTTCTCAGTCCTGTCGCAGGGGTTCGACTCCCCTACGGGCTACCATTTTTTCTCGCAGCAGACGGCGGTATCCTTTTGCATCTGAACTTCCTGCCTGTAAACAGACGCTCGAAATCCGACCCCAACAACGGTACGTTTTTCACCGGTCCCAAGGAGGCCACAATCGCGCGGCGGTCTCGGCTTCGTTAAGCCCACAGATGCCCAGTGCGCCGTAGTACACGTCCATGGTCCGCTGAAGGGTATCCAGCCGAAACGGAAACGCGCCAGACTCAATATCGGCGGCCAATTGATCGAGGGAGTCGAAGTCGCGCGCATTCAACGTGTCCACCATTGCCTTCTTGAACCCGTCCCGGTTCCTGACAGGAATCCGGTCTTGGAGAGGCTGCGTATCAAGGCTCAACGTTGAAACGGCGGCAAAGCACAAAGCAAGAAAAGTCGCGTATCGCATACAGGACCAAACCTCCACTCGAAGTTCGTCTCGCGATCCAATCCCAGGAGGCAACGTTTAGTTGCTGCGTGGTTTCCCCTTCAACAATTCCATCACCGCCGTGTGGCTCCTGGCCGTCGCCAGATCAAGGGCGGACTTGCCTTTCATGTCTTTCAGCGTCGCATTCGCTCCTGCGTCAATCAGCAACCGGGCAACCTCCGCATGCCCGTTGCGTGCCGCGGTCAACAAAGGCGTACGCCCCGACTCGCCGATAGCATCGACCACGACTCCCTGCTGTGCCAGCAGAATCGTCGTCATCTCCGCGTTGCCTTCCATCGCCGCCATATGCAGCGGAGTCCACCCCGTCTGATCGGCCAGATTCACATCCGCGCCATGCTTCAGCAACAGCGAGACCGTCTCGCCGTGCCCACGGTCAACTGCGCAACAGAGCGGTGTCCAGCCGTTGTTCGTTCCAATGTTAGGATCGGCCTTGCGCTCCAGCAGCAGGGCCACCACATCCCAGTGCGAATAATCCGCCGCGATTCCGAGTGCCGTCGATCCATTCCTGTTGCGTGCGTTGACATCCGCGTCGGACTTCTCCATCGCCTCCTTCATCAGCGTTGCATCACCCACGCAGGCGAGAAGCTGGAGCGCGGTTGTGCCGCCTTCTGTGACTACTGTCAGGTCCGCGCCGCGTTCGATCATCTCTTTCGCCGCCCGCAATCGACTATCCATCTGTTCTTCTTGGTAACGCGCCCCGGTGTCGAGGAGATTCATCGCGGCCGATTGCACACTCTCCAGCAGCCCGGTTGGCGAACTTGACTTCGGCTCGGACTCGGACCATTCCGGAATCATCTCATACAGCACATAGTGAAACGGGCTCCAGCCCTCGTCACGCTGGGCATTCGGGTCGGCGCCCGCTTCCAACAACAAGGACACAATCGGCCATTTGTCGCCTGTTACCGCCAGCAAAAGCGGCGTACGCATTTTGTCGTCGCGCGTGTTCACATCCACGCCCTCGTCCAGCAACAGTTTGACCCCTTGTAGATCCCCTTCCAATACGGCACGGTGGATAGGCTTCATTCCCGGGAATTCTCCGGCCCCTTCGGCCCAGACCTTCCAACGTTCGTACGTAGCCTGCGACCAGACCGTCGCATGCACGATACCTCCCATATCCCGCATGCACGCCCTCATGAACTCTCGGTCGTTTTCCCGCCCCGACCAGTAACACATGTAGTTTGCGGTGTAGTTGAAGGCAAAGCCACGCTCCTTGAGATCCAGATAGGCTTTCTTTACCCGAACCCAAGGCAACTGGTACCGGCGGTAGTCCCGCTCGGTTTCCATGGATTCCACAAGGCTGGTAATCCAGTAGTACGCGCCCTCGCCCAACGCCTCGGAAGTACGTTTCACCGCATCGTCGGCAAACGATTCGACAGAATCCCGCGAACCGCCCCAACGGGGCAACAACGCATTCGTAGCGGCAATATACAGATCATGATGTTCAGGCAGTATCGAAATGCCCTTGTGGAATTCCGAGAGGATGGCCGACGCGGAGCCGTTCTTGGCCATCGCCACGGTGATCTTGTTGCTGTGCAATTCTGCGTCGCGCACCCCCAAAGCCTCTGCTTCCTCCAGTAGCGTTTCGGCCGAATCGATGTTGTCGCGAAATTCTTGCCATCCCGCAAGCGTCACACTGCTTGCCCAGCCGCTGCCGCGCGATTGCCACGCCAGACTGATATGCATTTGGGCGAGCAAAATCCGAACAGTGGCTGAGTTGGGAAAAGATTCTCGCCATTCCTTCGCGATCGCGATCTTCTTATCCCGCACTGAATCGTCCAGACTGTCGATGCCAAGCACCGCGTAGTACACGCCAAGTAGGGAAGTGCCATCCGGCAGGTGTTGCCCGTCTCGCGCATAAATCTGTCGCACGATATCTTCAAGCGCCGCGAAATTCTTGTTCCAGAAATACTGGTTAATATCTTCACGGTACTCAGTGCCCGAAGTAGTCCTTGGGAAGGGCACGTGCGCAAGCTCTTGCGCCCGCGCTTGCAGGGGGGGCAGAAGGAAATACACAATCAGTGGGATTGACAAACAAACAGCAAGTCGTATCATCACACAAGTCCTCCCATTGGGGTACTGTGCTCACCAGCTTGCAGTCAATCGGCGGCCCACGCTGTCTTCAGACCATCGCATGGGCCGCCGAAATATCGCACTGTTAGAATTGGTCGCTCACTACATACGCGTCAATGACCGCTTGTTCGCCTTCCTTGCCCGGCTTGGAATTGCCGTGTTCCATCCCCACGACCCCGTTGAACCCGCGACCGTGGATGTACTTGAACACGTTTAAATAATTAATCTCGCCGGTGGTGGGCTCTTTGCGGCCCGGATTGTCGCCCACCTGGAAATACGCAATCTCGTCCCATGCCTTTTCCATGTTGGGAATCAGATTGCCTTCGGTGATCTGTTGATGATAAATGTCAAAGAGAATCTTGCACGACGGACTGCCCACACCGCGGCAAATCATGTATGCCTGCGGAATTTTCGTCAGGAACAGCCCGGGGTGATCCCGCCAGGGATTCAGCGGCTCCAACACCATCGCCAGACCCGCCGGTTCCAGCAATTCGCAGCACCGCTTCAAATTGTCGATGACGTGCACATTCTGATAATCCCATTCCAGGCCTTCGTCATAACGTCCCGGCACCACCGTCGCCCACTTCGCGTTCACGCGTTTGGCCACCTCAAGTGAATCTTTCATATCCGCCAGAATCTTGGCGCGCGCCTCTTCGCTGTCCGTGGCAAACGTGACATTCTTGAAGTCGCCCGTTGCAACAAACACCCCCATCGTCATACCCAGACGGCTCAACTCCTGGCCAATCTTTTCCTGCACGTCCACCGGCCGCCCTCGCATGCCGTTGTCTTCCAGCGCCGTGAATCCCTGATCCGCCATGAACTTCAACTGATCGATCAGATCCTCGCCCGCGCTCTCTTTGAACATGCCAAAGTGGGGCGCGTATTTCAGTTTGAAAGTGCGTTGAGGTGCCGCCTGCGCCACATCCTTCGATCCCAGCGCCGCACCCGCCACTGCCGCCGCCGTCCCCAAGCCCGCCGCCACAAACTGCCTGCGATTCATGCCCGTAATCCTCCAAGAAATAACCGCCCTCAATGCACACCCAAGAATGTTTCCCCATCCTACCACAACAGGTGGGCAACACATAATGGCAGACGAGCAGGATTATCAGAACCGGAAAGTGTAATCGTAAATCGCGGGTGTGGGATCAGCCAATCGACCCGCCACCCATTTCCATAAGGCGCACGACAACCCGCTCTATCCGTCCGCGGATCTCGTCGCTAGAGGACGTGGAATGGCTCGACGCAGGTTCAGTGCCGCCCATCGCAAGTTCGGGAAGGGGAGTGGCCTCGCGCCGCCGGTCTAAATGGCGTAACGCATAGATCGCGGCCGCCTTGCTCTCCGCGATGCTGTCCGCCACATCCTTGGGACCGCACGCGCACCCCGCCGCGTACACGCCCGGCCGCGTCGTCGCATTCATGCCGTTTTCGGGTGACCCGCGCTTGATGAAGCCGCAGTCATCCAAATCGATGCGCAACGCATGCGCAAGCGCGTCAAGGCCCGGACTGGGCTGTACGGCCGTCGTAAACACCACCATGTCAAAGTCCTGTGTAGCCATGGCCGCATCGCCGTTGCGCCGGTAGTGCGCCCGCATCATGTCGTCCTCAATGGGGGCCAGCCGGTCCAGTGTTCCTTCCGTCAACCGCACCGGGTGCTTCGTGTGCGTACTCCAGAAATGTTCGAACGTATCCCCAAACAGGGTACTCGCGGGATGCAATACGGTAATGTCCGTGATCCCCTGAGCCACGAGCCGGTCTGTCTGCGCGGCCGCGCACAAACAAGACCAGCGAGAAGAGTCCGCAATCACGTACAACACATTCTCCGGCGTCGCCTCGTTCGATATCTTTTCCAAGTACCCGCCCGTAGGCCCGACCGAAGAAGTCAGTCGTTCCAGTTCCATGTATGTCAGAATGTCCGGCTGTTCCCCATACCCAAATTCCTTTAAAGGCGTCGAATCGGCAAGGCTGTATCCCACGCATACAATCGCCGCCGATACTTCGCGCCGAACCACCGTCTCCAACGCCCCGTCAAATCGTATGGCATGGTCTTCGCACACATCGATGCACCTGCGGCATGGAAGGTAGTTGGGAGGAGTGTTCAGACAATGCTCGATATCGATGGCATACGTCGGGGGAACCGCTCCATGAAAGGGCGTGTAGATGGCCTTGCGATATACCAGGCCGGACTGATACTCGTTCGGCACCACCGAAGGACACGCCACGTGACACCGGTTGCATTGCGTGCAGGCATCACTTACAAAACGGGCCCGCCGCCGTATTGTAGCCACGAAACGTCCCGGCGTTCCTTCCAACGAAACCAAATCGCTCAACGTTAGAAGCTCAATGTTTGGGTGCTGCGAGACCGGCAGCGGATGAGGCACTTGGTTGCCCGGTCCCACATGAAACGTCTCGCCCGCTTCGGAAAGGCGCGCGGCCATCGTCCCGCCGATGACCGGCTCGGTCTCCACGAGCACCACGCCTACGCCGCTCTCGGCCAGATCCAGCGCCGCCCGTATCCCTGCGATGCCACCCCCGATCACCAGCACATTGCCGTACATAATCACGCCGCCTTCGTGGCCCGCTCAAGGCCCGCCTCAAACGCCCGCAAATTCAGTTCCACCGTTTTGCTCTTCATCGTCGACTCAATCGCCTTCTGCATGGATTCAACGCTGACAACGCCCGTTTTGCCTACCAAAAAGCCCAGTACGATGACGTTCATCACAAGACGTTTTCCAAGACCGTCGGCCATCGCCGTCGCATCGATCGCGGAATACGGATGCACCTCCTTCGACGGATGCACAAGACTGCTCTCCAGTATTAGCAACCCGCCGTCGCGAAGCGTTGGGCGGTATTTCACATACGCCTCTTGAAACAGCGTGACAAGGATGTCCGGACTGGAAACCAGCGGGTAATCGATTGGCCCATCCGATACCACGATGTCCGCGCATGAAGCCCCGCCTCGCGCCTCGGGGCCGTACGACTGCGTGAAGACCGCCTCTTTGCCGTCGTATAGTGCCGCCGCCTTCCCCAACAGCATTCCGGCCAGCACGACTCCCTGTCCGCCATACCCGCTCACCCGGATCTCGGTGGACTTGGTCAGGACACCGCCTTCAGTCGCCATTGGAGTCCTCCTTGAATTGCGTCGGCCGTACCTCCGCCCACGTCGCGGGGCTCGGAGGCGGGGGAGGAGTATCCGCAATGGAGGGACGGAACGAAGGCCGCTTGGTGTCTACAAAATTTCCTACGACAATCGGCGAATCGCTGCGGGTCAGATCGATGTCGATACTGCGCAGGTCCGCGCCATCCTCGGCAACGCAGCGGCGCATGTAATTTTGCATTTCCATCAAGCCATCGCCGATATCGTTTGGCCGGCCAAATCCTGTCGGGCACAGAGAGAGAACTTCAATAAACCGGAACCCCTCCAAGTGCATCGCGTGCACAAGGCAATCCCGCAATTGACGGACATGAAGCACGGTCCAACGCGCCACGAAGGAAGCGCCTACGGCCTCCGCCAGGTGCGGCAGATTGAACGGCCGCTCCCAGCAGCCGAATGGCGTGGTACTCGAATGTGCGCTCAAAGGTGTCGTCGGACCGGCCTGGCCTCCGGTCATGCCGTAATTGAAATTGTTGATGCAAATGACCAGCAACGCCACGCTGCGCCGCGCCGCGTGGATAAAATGATTCCCGCCAATCGAAGTGAGATCGCCGTCGCCGCTGATCACGGTTACTTTCAGATCAGGCCGGTGCACGGCAATGCCCAAGGCAAAGGGTAGTGCGCGTCCGTGCGTCGTATGATACGAATCCACGTTCACGTATCCTGCCGCACGGCCGCTGCAACCAATACCCGATACGCATACGTGTTGATCCACGGGAATGCCCGAAGCCGCGATTGCGTCCACGTAGCAATGAATGACGGAACCAATGCCGCAACCCGGACACAAGATATGAGGCAGTCGATCCGCCCGAAGCAGATGGTCTATTGGATGTGATTCCACATGCGTTTCGCGCACCGCAGGCAAACTCATCGAAGAATCTCCTCCAGGATGACGTCCGGCGTGATCATCGCACCCCCAGCGCGGTTGATACGGTGGACTGGAAACGAAACCACCCGCTCCACCTCTCGGCCCATCTGCCCCAGATTAATCTCAGGCACAATCAGGCGCTTCATCACCCCACGCCCTGCCAAATCCTGTATCGCCTTCTTGGGAAATGGCCAGGCCGTGATGGGCCTCAAAAAGCCCGCGCGAACACCGCGTTCCCGCGCCATGGCAACCGCACGGCGCGCCGATCGAGAAGTGCACCCAAATGCCACCACAACCGTCTCCGCATCGTCCACCATGACCGCTTCGTATCGGACGATGTCCGCCGCGTTCAGGCGCACTTTGTCTACTATCCGGTGGATTAGCTTCTCGTGCGCCGCCGCGTTCAACGCGGGATACCCGCGTTCATCGTGAGTCAGGCCCGTCATATGCACTTTATACCCTTCGCCCGCGTGGGCCATCGGGGGCACCAAATCGGCGTCGGCTTTATACGGAAAATGCTCGCCCTCGCCCGGTGCCTGCAGTGGCCGCTTTCGGCCAATCCGGCGAATCGATTCCGCCGCCGGAATGGTCACACGCTCGGTCATGTGGCCAATGATTTCGTCCATGAGCACAAACGTAGGGACGCGATACCGATCGGCTGTATTGAACGCTTCGACCGTCAAATCGAAGCATTCCTGTGGAGAAGCAGGACAATAGACGACCACCCCATAATCGCCGTGCGAACCCCAACGCGCCTGAAGAATATCGCCTTGTCCAACTGACGTGGGAAGACCGGTCGAAGGAGAGGCGCGCTGCACGTCCACCACCACAATAGGCACTTCCATCATCGCAGCGAGACCGATATTCTCCATCATCAGGCTGAATCCGGGCCCCGAAGTCGCTGTCATGCTGCGTGCTCCAGCGGCCGATGCGCCGATAATCGCCGCCACGCTGGCTATCTCATCCTCCATCTGGACAAAACGTCCACCCACGCGCGGCAAGCGGTGCGCCAATCTTTCCATGACCTCGGTGGAGGGTGTAATGGGATAGCCCGCGAAGAAATCGAGCCCCGCGGCCAGAGCGCCTTCCGCGCAGGCGTGATCGCCCAACATGAAGTGATTTCCAGCCATCACGCGGAGTTCAGTGCTCGCCGGTGTGGGGGTCGCCGCGGCGCTCACAATGCACCTCCCGTTACCGCCGTGGCATCGCCCTCTCGAGTAAAGATCGCCATCTCAGGGCATACAAGGTCGCAGAAGTTGCAGTGCACGCACGCCAATTCCTTGCCTTCGGCAATTACGGGATAGTGGTATCCCTTGGCGTTGATTTCGGCGGAGTAGTCCAGTACATGCGTCGGGCAGAATTCGACGCAAAACTTGCAGCCCTTGCACCGGTTCGGAATGATGAAAACGTGACCGTGTGGCACATGCGCCGAAGACGTATCCTTCGGCGCACGAGATGGTGCGTCCATTGGATGAGCGGCCCCCCCTCCACGCACGCCAAAGGGCGCAACGTGTCCTTCGAATGGTTTCCCCCGAAACTTCGAACGATACCGCTTACTACCGCAGTAAAGATATCTAAAGTCTATACCTTAAGTCCGATTTCGTCAATGAGTATTCTATCCCCGGGCCTGGAGCCTTCATTGACCGGCAGCCAGCCCAAAGAACAACTGTATGAAGACAATCGCAGGCCAAAAAGCCCCAAAGAATACCGCCGCCGCCAGCGAAAACGGACCTTCTGTCGGGTTCACATACGCAAGGGTGAAAATTTCCAGAAGACTCATTCCAAACGTCTCCAAGGGTTCCATTTCTGGCAATAGGGGGGCCACACACAGCATACTCGTCCCGGAGACAGAAGCAATACAAAAAAATCGCGGGCCGCATCCCCTTCGGGAGCGGCCCGCGCAGTGCAGGTGCTTTCACGTGTCCTCGACGAATCTTAGAAGATGTCGCCGTTCAAGAAGGCCATGGTTCCATTGACGGGGTGGTCCGTGCTCGGATAACGGCGGAACGCGACATGGCCGTCCATGTACAGCACGTTGCAGCCGCCCGGCACGTGGTTGTATTCCGCGATGTCCGTGCTGGGCTGATCCCACATCACGACCACTTCGCTCTGCGCCTTCGAACCCGAAGCCGCCGCGTTGATGTTCGTGATGAAGAACCGCTCAATGCCTTCACGGGTGCGCTCGGCGCGTTCCGTGCCGGCAATGTTCAGGCTGGACTTTTCGGTCTGGTTGAACGCGTTGGCGCGCGTCGTTTGCGCGTCAATCGTCGCCGCATAGACCGCCAGCGCGCCGCCCGTCGGCGTCGTGCCCGACACCGTCAGGAAGCCCGGAAGCAACGAAGCGCCGTTCGGAGCATTCGGGTTCGCACCGGCCGTCACATAGTGCTTCAGCGCAAGCGCGAAGCCCGTGTACACGTAGGTGGATTCACCGAATTCGCACGGGCACCAGGGATTCGTTTCGACATCGCCGCAACGAAATTCCACGGAGTCGTTAAACGGAGCGGACGGGCAGAACTGAATTTCCGGATCCGTCAGGTATTCCGGATAGACCAAGTCGCCCTGGAACCAGAAGCCCAGGGAGAAATTGTCGCACAGGTCGTCGCCCGCATGCTTCATGACCGGGTACAACGCATTGAAGGCCTCGTTCGAGTACATCTTGAACACAAGGCCCATCTGCTTCAGATTGTTCTGGCAACTGGCACGGCGCGCCGCTTCGCGGGCACGGGCCAGAGCCGGAAGAAGGATAGCTGCAAGGATACCAATGATTGCTATTACTACGAGCAATTCGATCAAAGTGAAACCGCGTTTCTTCATGATGAATAGGCTCCCAGTTGAGAGACAGCGTTTCGCGCACACACACCAATGTGGAGAACGCCGCTCGTTCTACCCGTAGGTAGCTGTTAAGACACCCCTCCCTTCCCGATAGCCAACTTGATAGACACCGAAACCACCTTGCACTGGAAGTCCAGTATATAAAGCAAATCAATTCTTGGCAAGACCCTCGTTTAACGTAGATAGTGAATAAAAGATGAATCCGCTCTTTGCCTATAACCCATTCAGAATAAACAGCTTGTGTGACAAGGAGGCTTAAAATATCGAGTTGTAGTGTAGTGTTTCAGTCATATTTGTCGCCAGGGACGGCCCACCAAAAATGCCCCACAAATGGACTCAGTTTACATACCCACGACAATCCCCACGAATCTTAACTCAGCGGCATTTCTTACAGAATCATTAACAAAAAAACACGGGCCGCATTCTTGCGAATGCGGCCCGCGACTGATGTACAAACTCAAATGTCAACCGGGGAGAATTAGAAAATCTCGCCGTTCAAGAAGGCCATCGTGCCATTGACGGGGTGGTCCGTGCTCGGATAACGGCGGAACGCGACATGGCCGTCCATGTACAGCACGTTGCAGCCGCCCGGCACGTGGTTGTATTCCGCGATGTCCGTGCTGGGCTGATCCCACATCACGACCACTTCGCTCTGCGCCTTCGAACCCGAAGCCGCCGCGTTGATGTTCGTGATGAAGAACCGCTCAATGCCTTCACGGGTGCGCTCGGCGCGTTCCGTGCCGGCAATGTTCAGGCTGGACTTTTCGGTCTGGTTGAACGCGTTGGCGCGCGTCGTTTGCGCGTCAATCGTCGCCGCATAGACCGCCAGCGCGCCGCCCGTCGGCGTCGTGCCCGACACCGTCAGGAAGCCCGGAAGCAACGAAGCGCCGTTCGGAGCATTCGGGTTCGCACCGGCCGTCACATAGTGCTTCAGCGCAAGCGCGAAGCCCGTGTACACGTAGGTGGATTCACCGAATTCGCACGGGCACCAGGGATTCGTTTCGACATCGCCGCAACGAAATTCCACGGAGTCGTTAAACGGAGCGGACGGGCAGAACTGAATTTCCGGATCCGTCAGGTATTCCGGATAGACCAAGTCGCCCTGGAACCAGAAGCCCAGGGAGAAATTGTCGCACAGGTCGTCGCCCGCATGCTTCATGACCGGGTACAACGCATTGAAGGCCTCGTTCGAGTACATCTTGAACACAAGGCCCATCTGCTTCAGATTGTTCTGGCAACTGGCACGGCGCGCCGCTTCGCGGGCACGGGCCAGAGCCGGAAGAAGGATAGCTGCAAGGATACCAATGATTGCAATTACTACGAGCAATTCAATGAGAGTAAAACCGCGTTTCTTCATGAAACTAGAACTCCAGTTAAAGGCAGCGACTTTCCGACACACACCAACGCGCAGAAAGCCTCCACCGGTCTCTACCTTTCGGTAGATAGTTACGAAACCCCTCCTTTCTCCGACAGCCTGCTTGTCGACACCCGAAGTTCAATACACCAGTAACCGTAAGTATAGACGGAGCCCGATTTCTTGGCAACATGAATTATCGGCCAAATTACTAGCTATGCGCCGATGCCCGCTTTGTTTATAAGCTATTCAATATGAATAGGTTACATCGCACTTAGAAGCGTGTGTGTCCCGCTAGTTAAGTACAACCTGTATCATACCACCGTCAGTACGTAGTCCCACGTTCTCGCGGGTCTCGACGGGTGGACCCGGCACCCCGAATCCACCCGCACTGAATTGATCCCATACGGGCCGCGTGACGATATACGGACTCACACAGGACAATGTGCGCTCTATTAAGAAGCGAATCATTTATGGACTTCGACGATATGTGGCCCCCGACATATGGGTTACGGAACTCCCATGGCCAAACGCCCGGTTAATCGTCTAGAAATAGCCCGGTTAGAGGACCACCCGTTTCATCAGGTAGAATGCGTCGCCATGGGGCAAACTCTCCTTTGAGTGAAACTTGCGAATCGCCTGAGGCGCATTCGCATAGGGCTAAAGTGAATGCACGAGAAAGAAACGATTTCCAGCGTCGGCGCCTCCGTGTCCGACGCTTCCGACCTCGAAATGCGGTTACGGTATTACAGCCCACTCGGGCTCCATCTCAGCCGGGAAGCTTGGGAAAGGTACCGGCTCGCCCAATTGTTGAAAGGAGGTGAGGAGGGACGTACCCCCGACGAAGTGCGTGCGATTCGCCATCTGGCAAAGTCCATGAACGAAATCGACTCGCCGGAAACCCACGGCTGGCCCTACGTCGGTGCGGGGCAGTTGCTCTCCTTGGGATTGCTTTCAGACATCCTTCGCTATGTCGCGGCATACTACGTCTCGCGCCAGATCCCAGGCATTCTGGATAAGTGTCTGGAATGGAATCGCTCCATTAAGACCAGCGATGTATTGCAGAACACCCTCGGCGCGTTTGTCAGGCGCTTCCCACCGGAGCCGGTTGCCGTCGATAGAAGTTCCGATCGCGAATTCGCGCAAAAAACCCGCGAGGACATGGAAGCCCGCGTCACCGCCCACATCGAAATGATCCTGTTGCGCCTGGCGATGTCCAACCCGGCGCTACGGCCGTTCGTGCGGCTCTTTAACGACGAACTTCTCCGTCATGAAGTGCCCTACGTCGAAATCATTCACGACTTCGAGACCTTCTTTGCCAACCAACCCCCCGTCGATGAGATCGGCGAGACCTTGTTCGAATGTTTGCGACTCCCCATGAAGAACTGTCCGGATTCCCTCGAAGATCAATTGGAGTACATCCGGCGTCACTGGGGCCGCCTGTTGCCGAAATCGTTGTTGCGCCGCGTTCTCATGGTGCAAGGCATCGTGCGCGAAGAAACCGCGACGCGCGGCATGGGCGACGGGCCCAATCTGTCCGTGCTCGATTTTCGCTCCGGCAAGGCCGCCGGTTTCGACGAGTACCCCGAACCGGAGCGCTATTCTCCCGATGCCGACTGGATGGCCAATGTCGTCTTAATCGCCAAGACCGCCTACGTGTGGCTGGATCAACTGTCGAAGAAGTACCAGAGGCACATTCACCGCCTGGATCAGATCCCCGACGATGAACTCGATCAACTCGCACGCCGCGGGTTCAACGGATTGTGGCTCATCGGCGTGTGGGAACGATCCCCAGCTTCAGAGGACATCAAACGCTGGACCGGCAACCCCGAGGCCATCGCCTCCGCCTACTCCCTTTTTGACTACACCATCGCGGCCGACCTCGGCGGCGACGATGCCTATCGTTCCCTCAACGAACGCGCGCGAAGCCGAGGTATTCGACTGGCCAGTGACATGGTGCCCAACCACATGGGCATTTATTCTCGATGGGTTGTCGAACACCCCAACTGGTTTGTGCAGCTCAATCATCCTCCGTATCCGTCTTATTCCTTCAGCGGAGGAAATCTGTCCCGCGATGAACGCGTGTCCATTCAGATCGAAGACGGTTACTGGGACCGGCGGGATGCCGCGGTCGTGTTCAAGCGGGTGGACAAATGGTCCGGCGACACGCGCTACATCTATCACGGCAACGACGGCACCAGCATGCCGTGGAACGACACCGCCCAGCTGAATTATCTCCTGCCCGAAGTGCGGGAAGCCGTCATCCAGACTATTCTGCATGTCGCCCGGATGTTCTCCATCATCCGATTCGACGCGGCCATGACACTTGCCAAGAAACACTATCAGCGCCTCTGGTTTCCAAAGGCCGGCGATGCGGGCGCTATTCCGTCCCGCGCCGAACACGGCATGACCAAGGAGGAATTCGACAAAGTCTTCCCCGTGGAGTTCTGGCGCGAAGTGGTGGATCGCGTGGCCGCCGAGGCCCCCGACACCCTTTTGCTCGCCGAAGCGTTCTGGCTTATGGAAGGCTACTTCGTGCGTACGCTCGGCATGCATCGCGTGTACAACAGCGCATTCATGAACATGATGAAAATGGAAGAGAACCAAAAGTACCGGCAAACCATTAAAAACGTCATCGAATACAGCCCAGGAATTCTGCGCCGCTTCGTCAATTTCATGAACAACCCCGACGAAATGACCGCCGCGGAACAATTCGGCGTGGGCGACAAGTACTTTGGGGTCGCCGCCATGATGGCCACGATTCCGGGCCTTCCCATGTTTGGTCACGGCCAGATCGAAGGACTGCGCGAAAAATACGGCATGGAATACCGGCGCGCCTACTGGGACGAAACCGCGGACGAAGGCCTTGTGCAACGCCATCACCGCGAAATCTTTCCATTGTTGCGCCGCCGCTATCTCTTCAGCAGTGCCGAGCAGTTTGCGTTTTACGACTTCTACACGCCCCACGGATATGTCGACGAGAATGTGTTCGCCTATTCAAACCGGCACGGGAACGAGCGCTCGTTGTTTCTGTACAACAACGCCTACAACACGACGCAGGGCTGGATTAAGGGATCAACGCCGATCAACAAGGGCAGCGCCGATTCTCCCAACCTGGTCAGCTCCCCGCTCGCGGACGCGTTGGGTATACGAAGCGAGGCCAACTGGTATTGTGTCTACCGCGATCATCGCGAAGGACTCGACTACATTCGAGAAGGAAGGAAGATCCGCGACGAGGGCCTTTTCTTTCAATTGCATGGCTACCAGTATTATGCGTTGCTTGACTTCCGCGAGGTCGAAGATACGGACGGAACGTGGGCCAGACTTGCCGCGAAACTCGACGGGCGCGGAACGCCCAGCATCGACAGGGAACGACGCGAACTGATGCTCGAACCCTTGCTTGACGCCTTTCGTGCCGTATTCAATGCCGCAACGCTTACCGGCCTCATGGACTCCGACTACAGCGAAGAGGAACGCGAAGACCGCCGCGAAAGCGCGGAAGTCGACATGCAAGCCTTCACACTGCTGTTCAGCCAAATCGCGGGCTTTTCGCTGGACGCCCAAGGCGAAGGGCCCGACGCGCGCGAATACATGGATGCCGCCATGGAACTGCCCGGCAATCTCAAGGCGGTCGGCGTTCCGGATGATGTCGCCGCATGTTTCCTCGAACGCATCCAGGATTCCACCGTCACGCTGGGATACAACTGGCGTATCATCACCGCGTGGACGCTTCTCAAGCCATTGGACCGGATTCTCAAGAAGGCCGGCCATCCCAATTGGCTCGAAGAGTGGCTGCTCTCCGATCGCGTCGTCGCCGCGTTTCACGACATGGGCCGTGAGTGGTGGCAGGCCCATGAAGACGCGGCGCTCGTGAAATTGCTGTTGGATACCCACGAGGGCGAAATCACCGCCTTGGACGAGGACGTCAGCCGGTTTAGAAAATTGATAGAGCCTGAACCCGTCCGGCGGTTCCTCGGTCTTAATCACCACCAAGGCCATGATTACATTGTCAAAGAGCAACTGGCCACCTACCTGTATTGGCGATTGCTCGCGGAAGTCGTACATGTGTTCGCGGACCACCGCTTTCCCACCGACACCGCCCTCGCCGTCATGGTCGACGAATTCGGATGGACGCAGCGCGTCATCGCGGCGGCCGGAAAGGCCCGCTACGACGTTGGCCTGATGTACGCCGAGTTGGCGGCCGCAGAGGCGGAACCGGAACCCGCGCTCGATTCCAAGGAGTAATCCGCAACTGATGGAAGCGCGGCCCAGTCCATGCGAAACTACCGATGCCCACGGCGCGCTGCACGGCGTAACCGTTCTTGATTGCAGCCGGCTGTTGCCGGGCGGATACTGCACGATGGTACTCGGCGATCTTGGCGCCGACGTCATCAAAATCGAAGAGCCGGGCACCGGGGACTACATTCGATCCTATCCACCGTTTAATCGAGTGGAAAGCCACATGTACCTTGCGATCAACCGCAACAAACGCAGTCTTACCCTGAATCTAAAACATGAAGATGGGAAACAGGTTCTGCGCACTCTGGCCGCAACCGCCGACGTACTGGTCGAAGGCAACCGGCCCGGCGTCATGGACAAGTTGGGCCTCGGTTACAGCAACCTCAGCGAGATCAACCCGCGCCTGATCTATTGCTCCATCACCGGCTACGGCCAGACCGGCCCCTATGCCCGCAGGCCCGGACACGATCTTAATTATATGGGCGTCGCCGGTGCACTGGAGTTGTTTGCGCCTCCCGGACATACCCCGGACCCGCCAGGACTGACGATCGCCGACCTCGGTGGCGGAGCACAAAATGCCGTCATTGGTATACTCGCCGCATTACACGCGCGCCACCGAACCGGCCGCGGTCAACACGTCGACATTGCAATGACGGACGGAGCCATGGCGTGGTTGACTTTGTTTGCCGCATGGCAATTTGGAACCGGCCAAAGTCCGCGCGGAGGACAACACGTTTTGCTTGGCCAGTTTCCGTGCTATGCCGTGTATGAGACGCGGGACGGACTGCATATTACGGTGGGCTGTCTTGAACCACATTTCTGGGCGAACCTGTGCGCGGCGCTCGATCGGAACCTGTACGCCGGCACACAGTTTGGCTTCGACAGTCCTGAAGCCGTGTTCGATGATTTCCGCCAAATCTTTCTTCAACGCACCCGTTCCGAGTGGATCGAGTTCTTTGAAGACAAAAACGTGTGCGTAGGGCCTTCCTATCGGATCGACGAGGCCTTGATCGACCCGCACAATCGGGCCCGCGCCATGGCGCAGACCATGGAACATCCAACCGAAGGGGTTATCCAGCAGATTGGAATCCCCATCAAACTTTCCGCCACACCGGGCGAACTGCGCACCGCGCCGCCCGCGCTGGGCCAGCATACCCGGGAAATTCTTCACTCGATCGGCTACAGCGAACCGGAAATCGACAGGCTCGCGGCGTCAGGCGCCATCTAACCCGCATTTTGCACCACGCTTATAGCGTGCATGGAAGACTGAAGTACAGTCTCCGTGGTGCAAAATGCTCACGCAGAATAGTTTGAGCTTGAAACGCTAAGGATATTTCACATGCGCACCGTACTTGCATCGCATTCGACAATGGTTATATGGAACTGTCGTTACATTGCTCATTGGACAAAGTCGTGAAATATCCGGGCTAAATTCAAAACACTTTCCAACCCATCTTTTGAGACAGGATGCCCCACCAGTCCGTGGGTGCTTGAATGCTCTCGGCGGGTATGGGCGCGCGGCGGGATTTCGTCAGACACAGAATGTGGCGTTTCATTGTCGGATATTCCTTGATACGAACTAACCGCGAAACCAGCGACTGTTACGCGTCCGAATCGGGCTCAGACGCAGGCACGGGTAGTCCGTACGCGAGATACAGCGGCACTGCCACCGCAGCCGCGGCAATAACATAGACTGACGTGGAGCCGAGCCGCCAATACAAAAGGCAGGCGAGAATGGGTCCCACTGCGCGGGCCAATGCCCCGAGGGATCGGAAGACGCCGAGTACACGTCCTTGATCAAACGGTGGCGTGTACAACGAGACCAGCGTTGTAAGACACGGCAATACTTGCGACGTGCCCAGGGCCAATACAAGCAGCCCGGCATACAGCGTTAGCCATCCGTGCGAGAATCCGATTAGCAAGAGTCCGGGAATGACCAGAACGAGCCCGTGCAATGCCATGCGCCTCGGGCCGATTACCCCGCTGCGCATCTGCACGTAGGACCCTTGCATCAGCGCCAGCGTGATGCCGGTGAAGAGAAACATATAGCTGATTTCGCGGGGGCTATATCCGAATCGCTCCGCGGCAAGGAAGGCCAGCGTGAATTCCATTCCGGAAAACGCGGTGAGGTAAACAAAGTAGGCCACGTTTGCGCCGGTCACGCCGGGATATCGTTCCGCCTTGAACAAGCGCAACGGATTTACCGTTCGACGCACGCCCGGAACAGCGGACTGCTGCAGTCCCAACGTTTCCTCGAATCGAAGAAAGACCCATATCCAATTCGCAAGACTCAACACCAGCGCCGCCGCCGCGGGGACGGTAAATGGATTAACGCCGAACCGCGCCCATTCCGGATGCGCGTCCAGGAGATTTACTTCCGAAAAGATCCCGCCGATGGCCGGTCCCAGGATAAAGCCCAGACCAATGGCTGCGCCTACGAGCGCCATGCCTTTGGAGCGGCCTTTGCCCGTGGTCACATCCGCGATGGCCGCACTCGCGGTCGAAATATTGGCGCTCATGATGCCTGCAATCAACCGCGACACAATGAGCAATTCAAACCGGCCGGAAACGCACCACAATGCGTACGACACCACGATGCCGCCTATGGAGAACAGCAGAATCGGCCTGCGTCCGTAACGGTCGGAGAGCGTGCCCAGCAACGGCGTGAACACGAACTGCAGCAGGCTGTACAACGAGCCCAACAAACCACCGAACAAGACGACTTGGCGGCCGGCGCCCGCTCCGGTGACATGCGCGAACCAGTCGATTCCTGCCAGGACGGCCGTCAAGAGTCCGCTGTCGTGACCGGTTTCCATGTAGTACTCAAGCAGGCTTGGATACAGTGGAAAGATGATGGAAAAGCCTGCGAGATCGAGCAGCAGTGTGACGAACACGATTCCCATGACGTGCCGCGTGCGCGACACGCCGGCCGGGTCCACCGCCTGCGATTTGCCTGTTGAGTCTGTCAAGTGTCCGTTGCTTTCAATCGCGACAGGCAGCCAGCCCGATCCGCGTGCTGAAGAAGTTGTTGAGTTGTACTGGAGTGCTGCGCCTTTGACGGCGAGCCATCCCCGCGGATTCTACCGGCCATCAGTTTCCTTCGGTCACCCGCGCGTAGGCCGCCATCGACCGATCGAACAGCAGGCGGATGTCGCGCGTCTCCGCTCCGGACGGCGCCAATAGCGGCTCACATCGTTTCAGCGCCGCGGTACGTTGTTCCCCTTGCGCAAGGAAAGCTTCCGCCATCGCGGCAGCCAGCGCCACCAGATTCACGAAATCGCGCGACTCTTTTGTGGCTGCCGGATTTCCGTGAAACCGGATCGCTTCGGGGAGACCGTTCGGAAATCCCCACCGCTGCGCCAGCAGATACCCCGCCTGGCCGTGATTCAACGCATACAACTGATCCTCCGTGGCGCACAGCGCCGCGTGATCCATGGATTCAGGCGCGGATTGAAACCGATCCCCCATTACCATTGCAAGCGCGAGCCGGCCGGTCTCATGCACGAGTCCGCCCATGCAAGCCGAATCCGGATCCATTTTGCCTCCGTCCGAAGCCAGCTCGGCGGCCGCGCACGCTGCGAAGGTGCCGCGTTTTACAAACGAAGGCCAGTCCCATGCGTCGCCGAGTTCATCGGAATTCCCCGCTGACCGGGCAACCGTTTTGACGCCTTCCGCACCCAGTAGCGTGACGGCGGCCGTCAGTCCGGCCATCTTCCCCGGCGAGCCGAACACAGGCAGATTTGCGTAAGCGACCAGTACAAAGGCCAGCGCCGGATCTTGTTGCACGATATGAACGATACGACGCACACCGGTTTGACCGTCCCGTTCCGCCGCTTCCAGTCTGGCCAGCGTATCGGGCGCTATCGGCAACGCGGAAATCTGGCGTATCCCCGCCTCTGCTTCGCCGGGTTTCGCGACGGCTTTGACTTCGGGTGCGGCCGGCTTCTTCTTGTCGGGTACGGGCGCCAACCCGAACGTCTCCAACGAGAGGACCGACTGTTCCTTTTCCAGCGCGGATTCGGGATAGTACTTGTGCAAAGCCGAAACCAGATCTTCGTACTTACAGAGCATGGGTTTCACGCGCAGCCCTGTGGATGCAGTCAGTTCTTCGAGGCTGCCCTGATCCAGGGGACACGCCATTCCCACGGTCAACAGGCGGCCAAGCTTGTCAATCGGCACAACCAACCGTTCCCTGGCGAAACTCGAGGGCACCAGCGCGAGCAAATCCTTGGCCACCTGGTAATTCGCAATGTCAATGCTCGCGATGCCGTGTTGCTTCGACGCGGACTGATGAAAGGCCGCCGCGTCGAGGTGGCCCAGGTCCACCAAGGCCTGAAACAGTCCGACCGATTCCGGAACGCACTTGCCCAGCGCCTCGCCCAATTGCGCGTCGTTTACCAGGCCTTCTTCGGTTAATACCGAAACTACCCGGCTCCATTGATGCGCGGCGCCACTCTTGGCTGACGTCGCGCTTGCCACGGCTTGGTGCGCCGCATCCACCGGCACCGCCGCTCCGCATCGCAAACACTTGATCGACTTGCCCCGGGCTTCCTCGGCAACTTTCATCTTTTGCCCGCACGAGCAGGTCACGACCAATGTGGCTTCCTTCTCACTCAATGCACAACTCCCGCCTTTTCAATAAAGAACGGCCCCGGAGACGCGGGGCCGCCATCAGGCCACATCCTATAGTATACCGGTTTTCGGCCACGGATGTCGCCCGGCGCAAGGAATGGAATCCCAAACCTGGCGGATTTTCCAGTCCTGCGATTCGCTTCATAGGGACCGTGCCCGAAGGATCCCCCAAAATCGGGAGTGCGGTAGCACGTTGGCAATTCGGTGCAGGAGCTGTTCTTGAGGGCCAAGCGAAAAAAGCATACATATCACGGCGTCAAAGAACGAAAGCGGTGTCGGCAGCTTCCAATTCTGTCACAGCGGTCTCCAATGGGTTTGATTTACTTGCGGCCCTGGCGGTCGATGGCGCTTTTCAGGGGAGGGCGCACGCGGTGGTGGTACGGATCCTCGGTATCAAGTTCGCAGTGGTAAAGGTCCACGAGGCGAAGCATGGCCGTTTGGGCGGCGGGCGAATCGATGCCGCCGCCCGCGAATCGTTCCCGGTCAATGACCGCGCGAAGATACAGAATTTCCCAACGCCAATTTTGCCGTCCCCAATCCGGCAGATGTTGCTGGATGTCTTCGGCCAATCCGGCCGCGCGAACAACGCCGTCTTTGTTCACGGGATTCTTCTGATAACTGTTCGACGAGGCCTGCTCCAGCAGCGCGATCATTTCAAGAAGATCGTTTACCGTCTCGGCGCGAGACACCCCGAATTCGTAAGCGATATATTCCCGCAACGTATCCAGGGCCGTGCGATCGAGGTCCCAATAGAATTGCGCCACAATCGCTTTATGCATGTCTTCGTAAATGCCTTCGCTGTACGGGAAACCTCCCTCCACGACGTGCTTCACCTGATCCCAGAGGCGTTGGTACCGGGCGGGTAAGACATTCGCGCCGTATCCGCCCCATGGACTGTTTCCCCACATGCTGATCTCAGGGAAATTCAACAGAGGCCGCTTTCCGGGCACACCGTGGTCGAGCGGGTAGCGGGGATAGTCCTCGTGCGCATCGGCAAGGATGTAATCGATCCATTGACCATCCGGATCCATATAGCGGGTCAAACCTTGCCATTCGCCTTCCTCGGGCGTATCGAACATCCAGGTGCTCAGCACCGATTTTAGGTTTGGGAAATACTTCCGCCCGAGTTCCACCTGATCGCGCGAGATGCGCAAATACCCGTTGCTGCCCCAGGGAGCACACGTGTCGCATGCGCAGCCGCCTTCGTCATAGGGCCACAACACGAGGATATCCAGCCCAACATCCGCCAGTCTTTCGAACACAGCACGCGTATTTTCCATGATGTATGCGTGCCCCTCCGGGATGCTTGGACAGATCGGGTGGCCGCTGTTGCCACGCCGCTTCAGCGGGTCCGGGAGGGGCGTCGCGCGAATCTCTTTGGGTGCGCCGCTGAAGAAGGCATTGTTTAACCCGGTGGCGAATTGAAGGCCCAATTCGCGTGCCGAACGCGCGTATTGACGGACAAACTCCATCGCCGGGTCCGCTTTGGGATCGTCCCATCCCTGCAGGTTGATCAACGGAAAGATTACTTTGACGGCGTTGACACCCCATAGCGCGAGGTCTTCCATGTATCGCGCGATTTCCGCCGGAGATGCCTGGTGATACCAGTTGTGGAAGTGCGAGGCGAAATACATTCCACGCAGTGTACCGCGTGGCGTCGACAGGCCTCGCCACCGGGATATCTCAAGCGCGCCGTCCCGGTAATTACTCGTGCGAAGCAGCTTGCCTACGCCGTACAACAAGCCCTGCGGAGAGCCGCCCGCGATCCGCACTGCTTGCTCTACTTCGTCGAATCGAAAGGATTCCGCCGGCAATTGACTGTCCAATGCCAGCAGGACTTCCGCATTCGAATCCACAGTGACGACCGGCGCGCTGCAACGGTACTCAATGCGATCTTTCAGAATTGCGAGCGTCCGCGCGGACAACCCCTCGTTTGGGGCATCCATCCGCACTCGCAAAGCCGGTTTTTCCGGCTTGGATCCTACCGTCGCCGCGCGGGTCTGAAAAGCAAACGTCGACGCTGCCGCTACCTCTAAAAAACTCCGCCGGTTCAATGTGCGCATGATTCCCTCTTGCCCGCTTCACTTTGCCGATTCCGGTCTGCGGCGTGCCCCATTCAGTAAAGTGGGTGTACCACTGCGCACTGTAGCCTTCCCGTGGGTACGGGTCAACCTCTCGAAATAGTCCGTATCCGCGATTACGCGCGCCTGCCGGGCTCGTCGCGCTCCTGTACCTGATTTGGACAGGCGAAGGGGCGTGGAGTCCAGGGTCAGAAGGGACGAAAAGAACAAAATAGGCACAAGGATCAAAAGGGATGGAACTGGGATTTGAGGATCACCCATGCGTCGCAGTAGCCCGCGGCCGCGAACGCTTTTCCGTTTGGGGCAGTTGCGGTTGCCCTTGGTTGATGGCAGGGTGTTGGTGTGAGACCTCGGACCCCGGCAAGAAATGCATTTCGCGCTGTGCTACACTTGGCGCGGCGATTGTGGGGAGCGAAGTGTTCCGCGTTGTCTTTGTCCAAGGTGTTAGGTACGACTTTGCGTTGTCATTGCCTTTGTCCGGCACGGCCGGATTCGAGGACGGAGAACGTTCCAGGAAAGGAATCATGAGCCCGGAAACAGCATCGGCGCGTCTCCAGGAGGCGCAGACTCTGTACCAGTCCAGCCAATACATCGAGGCTCTTTCGGCGGTGGATGAGTTGTCGCGTCGTTTTCCGACGGCATTGCCGCTGTTGGCGTTGCGCGCGCAATGTTACGCAAATCTGGGATTGGACGACGACACGCGCGCGGCGTGCGAGGTTCTGGAGCGTCATACACGCCGGCTGCGCGAGGATCTGGAGGCGATTTCGCCCGCGGGCATGGCCGCGGACGAAGTGGAGTCGCTTCGTGCGCTGCTGGTGAAACAAGACACCGTCGCCAAGACCATCAAGGTCAAGGTAGTCGCCGCGGCTTCGGCGCAGGCCGACAAGGCCGAACTCGAAAAGAAGCTGACCGATCTCCAGTCTCAGTTGCAGCAAGCACATCGCAAAGCCGAACAGGCACACGCCTCGCACGAAGATCTGAAAGAAGAACTGGATTCGCTGCGCAAAAAGGAAAGCGCCAAGGCGGCGGCACTCGAATCGGCGCGGGCGCAGATGGATTCGTTGCAGGAGACACTGGTGCAGCGCGAGGCGGCGATTGCGGTGGCGGCGCGCGAGAAGGCGGAACAAGATGAGTTGGTCGCGTCACTACGGGGGCAGTTGACTGAACTGCGTTCCCAAGCGGATCAAATGACGCAGTCCGAAAAGCAACTCGCGCACGAAGTCGAGCTGCTTCGCGCGCAGGAAACATCGAAGTCCACAGATCTTGAGCGGGCGCGCGGCGAGTTGGATGCCCTTCGCAAGAATCTGGAATCGAGCGAACAGGCCATCGCGGAGGCCACTCGGCGGAGCCAGGAAAGCGAAGCGTTGATCGAGTCACTCCGCGGCGAACTCGATACATTGCGCACCGAGGCCGACACGGCATCGACGGCCCAGTCCGCGCTGAGTGCCGAATTACACCGGTTGCGGGCAAACGAGAAAGAAAAAACATCCGCGTTGGAAGACGCGCGCAACGAATTGGAGTCGCTTCGCACTACGTTGGTGGACCGGGAGAAAGCCATTGCTTCGGCGGAAGCGCGAAACGCGGAGAACGAGCGAGCGTTGACGTCATTGCGAACGGAAGTGGAAGGTCTTCGCCAACAGGCGGACCATGCTTCGGCTTCGGAAAAGCAGTTGGCGGACGAATTGGACGAGTTGCGGTCGAAGGAGACACTAAAGAGCCGCACGCTGGAACAAGCCCGCGCCGAATTGAAGCAGATGCACAAGGAGTTGGAGAAGCGAGAGAAGGCTCTTTGGGACGCCAGCCGGGATAATTCCGAATCCGAAGATTCGCTTAAGAAACTTGAGCACGAATTGGAAGCCCTGCGAAAACGGGCGGAACACGCCGCGCAATCCGAACAGGATTTGTCGTCTGAAGTGGAGCAATTGCGCCAGCGCGAAAACGCGAAATCGACAGCGCTGGAAGACGCGCGGGCGGAATTGCAAAACCTGAAGAGCGCCCTTTCCGATCGCGAAGACGCGGTGGCGTCCGCGGCGAAACAGAGCAAAGAGCACGAAGCCAAAGTGGCGCAGTTGCAGGGGGAACTGGAACTCATTCGCGGCCGGGCCGATCAAGCCGCGCATTCCGAACATGCCCTTGCGGTGGAACTGGAGCAATTGCGCGAGAACGGGCAGGCGATGGCGGGCCAGTTGCATGCGGCGCAGGCCGAAGTGGAGCGGTTGCGCCAGGCCCTTGGCCAACGCGAACAGGCAATGGCCGATGCCGCGCAAACGAGTTCTGAGAGCGAAGGCGTAATTTCGTCATTGAAGTCGGAACTGGAATTGATCAAACGGCGATCGGAGGCGGCTTCGGCGTCTGAGTTGGCACTGGCGGAGGAATTGGAACACCTTCGCGTGAATGAGTCCAACAAGACGCGGTCTCTGGAGTTGGCCCAGCAGGAAGTGAAGGCATTGCGTCAGGCGTTGAGCCAACAGGAAATGGCGCTGAAGAACGCCGCCCACGGGAGTTCGCAGAACGAACAAGCCATTACGTCCATGCAGGATGAGATGCGTCACCTTCGTGTGCAGGCGGAATCTGCGGCGGCATCTGAGTCGGCCCTGACGCATGAACTCGACAGCCTCCGCAAGACTGAACGCGAGAAGGCCTCCGAGTTGAAGACCGCCCAGGCCGAAGTGGAGCAATTGCGCGAAGCGCTTGGCGAGCGGGACAAAATGGTCGAGCGCCTGCAGAAACGTCAGGAGGTTTTCGGCACCTCGCGCGGGCCTTCGGTGGTCCGATTGATTGCCACGGTGATTGTCCTGGCCGCGATGGGCGGCGGCGGCTATGCCGTGTGGCAGTTTGCGGGCGGGAAGAAACTGGGGTCATCGCCGGTGCAGGATACGGTGAGCCCGGGCGCGAGCGCGCCGCTCACCCTGACTTTCCCAGCGGATCAATCCATCGGCATGGTGTACACGCAGTCGGTGGATCAGGACGGCGCCACGAAATGGATTCAGCACGCGCCGGCCCAGGGTATCGTCGAATTGCCGCGCAATGTGCTAATCCGGATTGCACTTGATCGGGACGTACCGGCCGCGCCGGAGGTGTTGAAAGTCATTGCACCGCACGTCAATGTGCTCGATGTGCGCGCACCTTACGCAAACTTGGGCGCTATTGAGACCCTGAAATCGTTCGGCGCTCTCCAAGCCCTCTCGGTGACCGAAGGCAAGGTGTCCGAGGATTTCTATTTCGCCATGACAGATGCGTTACCCAAGGTGAAGCTGGATGCGGAGATTGAACCGCCCGCGCCTCCCACGGCGCCGCCCGCGCGCACCCTTGCCTTTGGGGGGCGCACCCTGGGCGCCGTTACGGTACGTGCATGGGATAATCCGGCCGCGTCGTGGCAGAACAAGGGCTCCGCGCAGGGCAACGTCTCCATTCCAGCCGGCCAATATGTCCGGCTGGAGGTCGATTACGACGCTGCCGCGGATCTGTCGCCGCTGGTGGCGCTCGGCGAAAACGGGTTGGACTACATCGCGATGAACGGCCGCAACGTGACCGACGCCAGCCTCAAATCGCTCGAAGGCATGGCCAGCCTGAAGGGCGTCATTATCAACAGCCCTACCGTCACCGACGAGGGCATCCGGGCGTTGCGCAACCTGACCCGCATCCAGCAGCTTACCGTGCGCGACGCGCAAATGACCGACGCCAGCCTCTTGGAACTCAAGCGCTTGCGGCAGATGGAGTATTTGAGCCTCTCCGGGGTGGACATCGCCGACGCGGGACTCGCAGTACTTCGCCACTTCCCCCGCCTCACCAGCTTGACGCTGACCCAGTGCGGGGTTTCCAATCAGGGCTTGGACGAGATCAAGCGCCTCACCGGACTGACGACGCTCACCATTCAGGGCACCCGGGTATCTCGCGAGGGGCTTAGCCTGCTGCAATACGACCTCCCCAATTGCCGCATCACCGGACCATAAGGGTCAGGGTGACTAGGCAGGAAATGACCATCGGCATGCATTTCCTTCCCGACAGGCGCTTGGAAATCGTCCCATAACTCTTTCAAATTGGCCTGTTTAACTCGGGTAGAGCTTCGGCACGCGGGTTGCTTCCCTCTCTTTCGACGGAGAATGTACAACCGAGAGAAAGGAGGAACCACTGCTTGTCTGCGTTCGGCGGAATTGACGTAAGTCGTGTGTTGGTAGCAGGCATGAAGACCGCACAGGCGAATCATGTGCTGATTGCCAACAACATTGCGAACATCGACACGCCGAACTACAACCCGACGCGCCTGGATTTTCAGGCGACGTTACAGAGCGAGATTCAGGGCTCGGGCCACGTCGGCCTCCGCAAGACCCGGCCCAAGCACCTGGATGCATCTGTGGCGAATCCGTCGTTTTTACGTCTTGCGCTTTCTTCTAAGAACGACTACAATAAGGTCGACTTAGACCAGGAAATGGCTGATTTGGCGGAAAATACCGGAAAATACACAACATATGGTAGTTTGTTGGCCAAACAATTCAGCGCATACCGGAACATGCTGAGCACGCTCCGATGAGTGTGTTGAAGGCTATACAAACCAAAGAAAGCCAGTGGTTTAGGAATGTTTGACCGGATTTCGGCACGCGAAATTGCCGTAAGTGGCCTTCGGGCGCAGCGCACACGGATGAACGTGATCGCGAACAACATCGCGAATGCGCAAACCTTGAGGACTCGCGAGACCGGGGAACCGTTCCGGAGGCAACTGGCGATTTTCCGTGGGGAGCAAATTGGCCCGGTTGTGGATCCGAGCATGGTGGGGGTAAAGGTCTCTCGGATAGCCGAGGATCCTTCCCCGTTCAGCTTGACCTACAATCCGAGCCATCCGCTGGCCAATGAAGATGGATATGTGGCCTACCCCAACGTCAATATCGCCGTGGAAATGGTTGATTTGGTGTCCGCGCAACGCGCCTATGAAGCCAATTTGGCGGTAATCGCATCGTCAAGAAGCATGTCCAACAAGGCATTGGAACTATTGCAGCGCTAAGAGGGTAACGGGTTTTGAGCGATGACATGAAAATACAAGGGCTACGACCTCAGCGAATCGAGGTGGATCCCCGTCAGATGCTCCCGGCCCGGACCAGCCCGACCGAAGGGGGGCAGTCCTTCAAGGAACTGCTGATGGAGAGCATCGGCGAGGTTCAGCGACTGCAGGGCGAAGCGGACAACACGATCAAGCAGTTGGTTGCCGGGGAGATCAAGGATGTGACTGAGGCCATGGTGGCGGTGGAACGCGCAGATATGTCGTTTCAGACCATGATGGCGGTTCGCAACAAGATCGTCGCGGCGTACGAGGAAGTGATGCGCATGCAAGTCTAGCGGAAGGCCGGCGCGCTGAACGCGCGGGCCGTTCGTTGGATGTACGTTTCAGGGGCAAGGTCAGTGGGTAATCTCCGTCAGCTCGCTGCCACCGCCGTAAGGTCGTGGGAAAAACTGGATCTTTCGGATCGGTATCGATGCGCAATTCTCGGTTTTACGGTGCCCATGGCCATCTTGTTGGCCATGGAAGCGGCACAACAGCCCGACACCGTATCCGGGTACGCATCCGATACGGCCAACCACGAGCGGGTGCGGCAGGCGAGGTCCTTATTCGATAGCGGCGGCCGATCCTTCATCGGCGGACCGTCGCACGGCGCGGAGATGACAATTGAATCGGCCTCATTGGCAACCGGAGAGACGCGGGAGATGATGACGCGTCTGGTTCCCCCGGTTTTGTGGTATCCGGTGGCCCTGATGCCCTCGGACCCGACTCGTTCCAATGATGAGTATCTGGGACTGTCGCGTTAGCCTTTGCCTGTTTTCGAGGCCGAATGAGCAATTTCCCGGCGTGATTCGTCGGCGTTTCCGGGTGGACCGGATCAGCCTGCGGAGATACATGCCGGCAACGAGGATTCGCCCGTGTCCATTCTGGAATATTTCAGTTCCCTTGCCCAAAACGCGGTTGACACGTGGCGCAAGCTTTCCGCCAGCGCCCGTGTGAACATTGCGGTCACGGCGCTGCTCGCGGTGGCGTTCATCGGCGCGGTGGTGTACATGGGCAGCCGGCCCCAATTCGTGACACTGTTCGACAATCTCTCCGCCAGCGATTTCACGGCCGTCCAACAGTATCTTGCCGAAGAGGGGATACCGTACGAGACCTCCGGCGGCGGCACGGCGATCGAAGTGCCGACGAATCGCTTGAGCGACGTTCGCGTGGCCTTGCAATCGCAGGGGATACCCAAGTCACATGGCAACGTGTCCGGGTTCGAGGTGTTTGACACCAGCAACATTATGATGAACCAGAGCGAGCAAAAGATTCGGTTCCAGCGCGCGTTGCAAGGCGAGTTGCAGAGGATGTTGAACGAGTTCGAATATGTCAATCGGTCCTATGTGATGATTCGCGAATCCGAGGATGAATTGCTTCTGGATGATCAGCGGCCATCGACGGCGGCGGTCACGCTTGATGTGAACCGGCGGCCCTCGAAGTCGGAAGTGGAGGCGATGGTCAATATCATCGCCTCGTTTGGCGGAGCGCACCTGACGCCGGACAACATTACGCTTGCAACGACAGAAGGATTCCAGTTGCATGGTCCCAATGGCGACGGAACTGCCTATGCCGCCAGCGATCGCCTGGACTACCACCGCGAAGTGCGCGACGAATATGTTCGCACTGCGGAAAATGCGTTGATGAAAGCCGGTGTGCGCAGTGTGGTCACGCTAAACCTGGATGTGAATTTTGATCGGTCGCGCGAGATAACGGAAGAAGCGTTGGAAGGACAGCCCGTCAGCACGTACACACAGACCCGCACGCTGACGACCCAGGATTCATTGCCGGCGGGTCCGACCGGGAGCACGCAGAACCTGCCGGCCGACGCCGCGCCTTCGGGCGGAGTACAGACCGTAGAGAGTACGGAATCGAGCCTGGAGAACTTTGAAACCGGCCGCAAGGTGACTGAAACCACCAAGGAACCGGGCGAAGTGACGCTGATTTCGGCGGCGGTCTTGGTGGAGGCGGGCCGGTTTGAAGACGTCCTTGGCGAGGACGGCGAACCTTCCGGCGAAAAGAATTATGTACCCGGCGATCCGGTGCGGCTCGATGACTTGAAGTTGGTTGCCGCCAATGCGTTAAACCTGCCGTTGGAACAGGTGGAAATACGCGATCAAGTACTGAATCCAGTGGAATTGCAGGCGGCTGCCGCGACGTTTGAGCAGTTTGAGCAGGCGGCTTGGCGCGATCAATTGATGGAAATCGGCACGTTATTGGGTAAAATCATATTGGTAGCCATTGGTTTCCTGTTGGTGCGCCGGTTTCTGCTACGGTCGATACGTACCGGCGAAGAGTTTTCCGAACAGGAAGTTACGATTGATGTGCCGCGCGCGTCGCCCGCGGAACTCCGGAAGATGGAGATCGCGACCGAAGTGGAGCGCGTGGCCAAGGAACAGCCCGAGCAAGTCGCCGCCCTCTTGCGCACGTGGATGAGCGAACCGGAATCGCAATGACATCCAGCGAGGCGGCGTGACGCGGCAACAGCCCGAGGAAGTGTGAATTCGTGGCTTCGGAAATCACGGGACGAATGAAAGCGGCCGTTTTTCTGGCTTGTCTAGGGCCGGAAGTGGCCGGCCGCGTCTTGGGTAAGTTGTCGGAAGAGGAGATCGAGCAACTTACCATCGATCTATCCAATCTCGGTCCGGTCGAGCCTGAAACGCGCGAGGGGATTATCGAAGAATTTCATTCGATGCATCTTGCGAACCGGTATATGACGGCAGGCGGCGTGGAGTATGCCCGGCACCTCTTGGAATCGGCGCTGGGGCCGGAACGGGCGATGGAAGTGTTGACGCGGCTTCAGAGCAGCCTGCAGGAAGTGCCGTTCGAATTCTTGAAGCGCGCGGATGCGTCGCAGATCTGCAGTTTCATTCAAGATGAACACCCCCAGACAATTGCCCTCATTTTGGCCCATCTGAATTCAAACGTGGCCAGCATTGTGCTCTCGGCGCTGCCGCAGGACATACGTCCGGATGTGGTCATGCGCATTGCGACGATGGATCGAACGCCTCCAGAAATCGTGCGGGAGGTGGAGCGGGTGCTGGAGCGGAAGATGGCATCTGTGTTCAGCCAGGGCTTTACCTTTGCGGGCGGCGTGAAGGAAGTGGCGGAGATCATGAACAACATCGATCGAGCCACGGAAAAAGCGATTATGTCCGAATTGGAGGAGCGGGATCCCGAACTCGCGGATGAAATCGCGCGGCTGATGTTCACGTTTGAAGATTTGGTGTACGTGGACGACGGCGGCATACAGAAAGCGCTGCGCGAGGTAGAGCAGAAGGATTTGGCGCTGGCGTTGAAGACCGCGAACGAGGAAGTCCGAAACAAGATACTGCGGAACATGTCCGAACGCGCGCGCCAGATGATCACCGAAGAGATGGAGTTCATGGGCCCGGTTCGCCTGCGCAATGTGGAAGAGGCGCAGCAGAAGATCGTAAGTATCATCCGGCGGCTGGAGGAATCCGGCGAAGTTATTATTCAAGGCCGGGGCGGCGGCAACCAAGACGAAATTGTGGTTTAACCGAGGCCCGCTGCCACCATGGGCAAAATCATCAAATCCTCCGATCCCGATGCGCGGGAGTGGGCTCCGTTTCAGCGGGGAATGCTTGAAGAGGGCGCGCTGGCCGGAGACGAGTCGCTGGCCGCCTTTGATCGCGTTCTGACCCCCGAGCAGCAGGCCGAGCGAATGATCGCCGAGGCGCACCGGTTGGCAGAGCAGCAATTGGTCGAAGGATATCAGGAAGGATTGCGCCGGGGGGAAGAAGATGCGCGGCGGGCGATTGAAGAGAGCGTCGGGACATGCACCGAAGCCATCCGGAATGCAAGCGAGGCGTTGTTGCGCGCGCGCGAACAGTTTCTGGCGGCGCTTGAGCCCCAGGTGCTCGCGCTGACCAAAGTGATTTTGAAGCGCATTCTCCACCGGGAATCCTTGACCGACGACGAACTGATTTACCGGACCGTCCGCGCCGCCCTGCAGAATCTCATCGATCGGGAACGGCTTGTGCTGCATCTCAATCCTCAGGACATGGAATCGATGAGCCGTTTTCAAATCCGGTTGCAGGACGAATTCAAAGGTATACAGCATTTTGAGATCAAGCCCGACGAAAGCGTGGCCAAGGGAGGATGTGCCATCGAGACCGACATACTCAGCGTGGACGCCCGGCTTGACGAACAACTGGAACGTATATTCGAGTCGCTGACGGAGTGACCATGGCCCACATTGTCCTTGACGCCCATACGGAGCGCGCACTTCGGGTGAATCCCATCCGGAGTTGCGGGAAAGTGTGTGATGTGGTGGGACTGACAATCGAAGCTACGGCGCCTGCGATGTCCATCGGGGATTTGTGTTACATCGTGCCGCCTCGGTCGGCCCAGCGTATTCCTGTGGAAGTGGTGGGGTTTCGCGGCAGCCGAGTCTTGCTGATGCCGCTGGGCGACATGGCAGGCATCTCGCCTCGAAGCTCGGTGATCCCCACGTACAAACCGCAAATGGTGCGCGTGGGAATGGATATCCTGGGCCGGGTCATCGATAGTTTGGGCAATGCGATTGACGGCGGAACACACCCCCAGGGTGTGGATCGCGTGCAGTTGTTGGCCGCGCCCCCAAAGCCGATGGAGCGGCGGCGCATCACGGAAGCCTTGTCCACGGGCGTGCGCGCGGTTGACGCGTGCATGACGTGCGGCAAGGGTCAGCGCATTGGGATACTGGCCGGCAGTGGGGTGGGCAAAAGCAAACTGCTCGGGATGATGGCGCGCAATACGTCGGCGGATATAAATGTGATCGCGCTGATTGGCGAGCGCGGCCGGGAAGTACGGGAGTTTGTGGAGAACGATTTGGGTCCCGACGGATTGCGCCGATCTGTCGTTGTAGCCGTAACATCGGATCAGCCTGCGCTGTTGCGTATCAAGGGTGCGTATCTCGCGACCGCCATTGCCGAATGGTTTAGGGAACAGGGCGCGGACGTCCTTCTGATGATGGACTCGGTGACGCGATTCGCCATGGCCCAACGCGAAGTGGGCCTTGCCATTGGCGAACCGCCGACTACGAAGGGGTATCCTCCTTCGGTCTACGCGATACTGCCCAGACTGTTGGAACGCGCGGGCAACTCGGCGAACGGAAGCATAACGGGAATTTATACCGTTCTTGTGGAAGGCGACGATTTGAACGATCCAGTCGGCGATGCGGTTCGAAGCATTGTGGATGGGCACGTGTCGTTGTCGCGCGATTTGGCATCGCGCAATCACTATCCGGCCATAGACATTCTCGAAAGCGTAAGCCGTTGTATGATCGATGTTACGGCGGCGCCACACCAGGAATTGGCGGGGCAGATCCGGTCCATCCTCGCGGTGTACCGGGAAGCGGAAGATCTAGTCAACATTGGCGCATATGTGGAAGGCAGCAATCCCGAGATCGATCGCGCACTTCGGCTGATGCCAAAGGTGCGCAAATTCTTGCAACAGGGACTCTCAGAAGCTGCGGTATTTGCCGAGATCGAGTCCCATATGCGCGGCGTGGTGAAAGGATAGCGGAGCATGGCCAAGTCGAAAGCCTTTGAGTACGGTACACTGCTTCGGGTACGCAAGCGGCAGGAGGATTTGAAGGCGCAGCGGCTGGCCGAAGTGCATCGCGAAATCCAATCGAATGTAGTGCAGCGCAACCAGATTGAAGTCGAACAGATTCATACGTTGGAAACGATTGCCGAAAAGTCAAAGAAACAGATTGACCCCCGCCAGGTAAAGGCGTATTACCAGTACGAGCGGTATTTGGCGCGGTTGAGCGTCGAAAAGGACGCGGAAATTGCGCGCTTGAAGGGCATCGAAGATCAGCGGCGGCAGGAGTTGGTGGAAGCATATAAAAAGCGCCGGATGCTGGAACGATTAAAAGAACGCCGCGACGCCGCTTATCAGTTGGAGTCGTCGAAAGTCGAACAGAAACGGATTGACGAAACCGGGTCCAATCGCGCGAGCCGCGCGCGCACCCTGAAGACCTGACCATGGCCAAATTCATCACGATTTTGATGCTGTTCATTCTCGCTTTCGCGGGAACAATTCTCGGCGCGCTTTCCTTGACGGGCAATTTGAATCAGGAAACGCTGAAGAAACTGATGGGCAAGCAGGAGCCGGCCGTCGCACTTGAAGCGGTTGAAAAGGCCGATGAAGTTGGGGAAAAGGCTCTCAGCCTGAAGAAGCGCGAAGAAGAAGTCGAAGCCAAGGCTGCGCAATTAAAGGCACAGGAAGATCGATTGAAAGAGTTGATTCAACAGAACGAAGAACTACGCGACGAAGTCTCCCAATTGATTGCCCAGATGTCCACCTCGTTGGACGAAGCCGACGCTGCCAAACAGGCGCAATTGCAGGAAGTTTCGAAATCGTTGGAAAAAATGAAGGCGAAACAGGCGGCGTTGACCATCGAGACATGGACTCCGGAAGATGCGGCCCGCGTTTTACTCCTGATGGGCGAACGGCAACGGGGCGCAATTCTCGACGGTCTTGATCCCGAAATAGCCAGCCGATTCTTGCAGGCGATTCAAAAACTCGGCACCTGAGCATCGCGTTCTAGAACGCCGTATCCGGCCCCCTTCATCCTGTTTCCTTTCCCAATCCCACGCTGAAAGTCATTTCTATCCTTTGACTCAAACGCGGAACGGATCCGCGTGAGTATACCCAAGGAATTGAAAGGAGGTGAACTATGTGCAAGCTATACAGTCCATAAAGGCGCCCGGCGCTGAAGCAGCGCAGTCGGCTACAGCAGTCTCGGCAACTTCACCACCGGGTTCGGGCGGTTTGTTTGCGGTGCTGCTAGCCCTTTTACAGGGGCAGGCGGCACAGGATGGCACGATTCAGCTCGAAGGCGCTGCACCGCCACCGGAGACCGCAGAGGGCGATCAACCCTCCGGGGACGCGTCGGCGCTCATCGCTGGATTAATTACACCCGTACCGGTAAATCCGCCGGTGCCACTGTTGGAAGGGGATCCATCCCCCAGCATTGACGCCGTGGATACGGAGTTGAGTTCGCAACTTGCAAGAGTGACGACTCAAAACCCGGTTGTGCCTGCGGCCGAAGCGGAATTGCCTGTCGAAGATGCGACGGCGGATGCGCCCGGCGTGACGTTGCCGGTCGCGGTCAAGCCCATCGTTGAGAATGCAGAGGCATTGACCGTCAAGGCCGATCGACATCCGCCGCAGACGCCTCCGGCGAGTGCAGTTCAGCCAGTATCGGTCGACGATGAAGTCTCGTTCGATGGCGATCCGGTTGATTCGCAGGCCTCCGAGTCTCTATCCAAGGATGTATCGAAGGAGAAACCGGAAAAGGCTGCCAAGATCGTCGACCCGAATGTGCAATCCCACGAGTTGGAAGTTGCCGTTTCACACCGGCAGCCGGTAACCGAATTCGCGCCTGCCCGCGTTCAAGGGGTGGACGTGACCACAACGCCCACGCATCACGCCTTGAAAGCTACTCAAGTCGGAACAGACTCGGAGGCGGGAGCAGGCTTGGGGACGATTCAAAGCACGATCGATGCATTGCCGGAGAATGCGGTACGCAGTATCCGCTATCTCGTGGATCAGAACGAATCCAGCGTTCGTGTGCGGCTCGTTCCAGAGTCGCTTGGTGAAGTGCATGTGGAAGTCACGAGCCAACGGGAAGCGTTGGTTGTACGGATGAGCAGTCCGAACGCAGGCGTCCGCGATGTGCTTCAGAACCAGGTGCATCTGTTGCGTGACGCGCTTTTGCAGAGCGGCGTGGATGTCTCGCGCATCACCGTCACAGCGGAAGCGGCCCCACAACAGGGCCACAATCCAAACACCCCGCGGCCGCCCTTGAGTCAGGCGTACAGCAATGACTATGGCGGAGCACCGCCGAGAGGCGGCACCGCAAGCCATTCGCAGTCCGGCGGACAGAACCGCCGGGGCGCTTGGTACGCCGGATCACTCAACATGTTCGCATGATGTAAAGGAGATACCATGATCAATCCACTGGCAGCGCTCGACTCCCTGACGGAGAAGCTGCTGCAACCCTGGGTCGATCCGCGATTGCGAAGCGAAAGTTCGTCAATCACGGAACCCCAACAGGCTTCGTTGCTTAAAGCGTTGAAGGCCGCGGAAACCAAGGCCGACGGCGAATCCGGTGGCGTAGGCAGCATCGCTGGCGGCGAGTTGGGCAAGGACGCGTTTCTGGAATTGCTGGTGCGCCAGATTCAATACCAGGACCCCCTTGAACCGACCGACAATGCCGACATGCTCGCGCAGTTGGCTCAGTTTACGTCGCTGGAACAGATGAACAACTTGAACGAGAGCTTTGAGCGGCTTTCGTCGAACATGGATCAGAATAACTTCATCACAGGCAGTCTTCTGCTCGGGCGGACCATCACCGGTCTGGACGTGGATGGCGAGTCCGTTGAAGGCGTGGTTGAAGGCGTTCACATGGACGACGGAATCGTCTACCTAACGGTGGGCGAACAGACCGTGTCAATGGCCGGTGTCATGGGGATCAAGACCCTTGATGACACCAATTGATCTCAGTCCCGTTCAGGGGAATCGCGAACCCCTGGGCACCCGATCACTGGGACCTCCCGCAAGCCGGACCCGGTTTTCCGAGAGTCTTCAAGCCGCCATGGGAACCCCCAATGCGGTTCGATTCTCGGCTCATGCCGAACAACGGTTGCTGGAACGCCGGATACACTTGTCCGCCTCCGATCTTCGGCAGATTGAATCAGCCGTCGACAAGGCATCGGCCAAGGGCTCCAAGGAATCCCTCGTGATTATGGACAAAGCAGCGCTCATCGTCAGCGTGCCGAACAGAACGGTTATTACCGCTCTGCCTTCGGACGAATTGAACGATGCGGTATTCACCCACATTGACAGTGCCGTATTCCTCGGGCAGCCGACGGCACCAAAGTCGGGGCTGACTGCCCCGTATCTGTAGCTGCAAATTACACGAAACTGGGCCGGACCCACAGGGGATGCCCACGATGCCGCCGATTGACGGACGCGGCGTCACGAACGAATAAGGAGTGCTTGAATGGGCACAGCGCTTTTCACCGGCGTGACCGGACTCCAGGTGCACCAGCGCCGGATTGACGTCATCGCCAACAACATCGCCAACGTAAACACCACCGGCTTTCGCGGTTCGCGAATGCTGTTCCAGGATCTATTCAGCCAGACCTTGTTTGGCCCCCGCGCCCCCGTCAATACGTTTGGCGGGACCAACCCCGGCCAGATTGGGCTTGGCGTGCGCATTGGCGCCATTGACGTGAACCATACTCAAGGCGCGCTCACGACCACGGGTGTGGCTTCGGATCTGGCTATCCAGGGATCTGGATTCTTCATCCTCGCGAACGGAACCGACCGGTTCTATACGCGAGACGGCACATTTAACATTAATAATGCCGGCGCGTTGGTCGATCCGGGCACCGGCCTTGTGGTCCAAGGCGTGCTCGCGGACGACACCGGGGTCATCGACCCGAACGGACCCATCACTGACATCGTGATCCCGGTTGGTGCGACGGCCATCGTGCGGGCAACTACCGAAGCAACGCTGATAGGCAACGTGAACTCCGATGCGGCCACCGGCGACACCGTGGTGCGAACCGTGCGGGTATTCGACTCCCTTGGCACGGCCCGGGATATCACCATCACATTCACCAAGTCGGCCACGACAAACCAATGGGATTGGGCGGCCACCACAACCGATCCTGATGTCGCCACCATCACCGGCGCGGGCAGCATTACTTTTGATGCCAGCGGCAACGTGACAGCGGGCGGTGTCGGCAACGTAAGTATGACGTTTGTCGCAGGACTACCGGCCACGCCCGTGCAACCATTTGCGTTTGACCTCGACTTTTCGTCGGTGACACAGCTCGCCGCGGAGAGTGACGTGGTGGTTTCCACGCAAGACGGATTCCCGCGCGGTGTGCTGGAATCGTTCAATATCGGCGCGGACGGCATTATCAACGGCATCTTCACGAACGGCCTGACCCGCGAGTTGGGACAGGTGGCCTTGGCCACCTTCTCCAACAACGGCGGTCTTATCCGGTACGGGAATAACCTGTTCCGGGACAGCCCAGGCTCGGGTCTGCCCCAGGTGGGAATTCCGAACACGGGAGGCCGTGGGACGGTCACCGGAGGGGTGCTGGAAAACTCCAACGTTGATCTGGGCACGGAGTTCAGCAATCTGATCATCACCCAGCGCGGATTCCAAGCCAACGCCCGGACCATCACCACGGCCGACACGTTGCTCCAGGAAACGGTTAACCTGATTCGATAGTTCCTTGATTCGCTAAACCACGGAGAGCCTTCGGGCATGGCGTGGGGGTTTCGATCCCCACGCCTCTTTTTTTTTGCCGATGAACCGGCCATTTACTAGACTTTGCAGTGAGACTCGATATATAGTGTTGCCTGCGAAGGATTATGTCTAGATATTGGGTTTTAACCTTCAAGACATGCGATTGGGTAGGTGACGGTAGATGGATATCGCAACCGTAATTGGATTGGTATCCGGCTTCGGATTGGTAGTCGTATCCATTCTTATCGGCCCGAATCCGCTCATCTTCATCAACATTCCGTCTATTCTCATTGTGTTTGGCGGCACGGTCGCCACGACGCTTATCAATTATCCACTGCGTGAAGTGCTGAGCGTCATGGGGACGGTGAAGAACGCGTTCTTCCACGAGGAGAAAAATCCGGAGACTCTCATACTGAAGTTGGTGGAGTTTGCAACCGTGGCGCGGCGTGAAGGAATACTTGCGCTGGAGAATTATGCCGCGGATGCCGGCGACGAATTTCTTCGCAAGGGAATACAGCTTGCAATCGACGGTACGGCCCCTGAGTTGATCAAAGATATTCTTTCGACAGAACTGGCCTTCACCGAGAACCGGCACTCCGTGGGTCAAGCGATGCTCACGGGCATGGGTACGTTTGCTCCCGCGTTCGGCATGATCGGCACGCTAATTGGACTTGTGCAGATGTTGACCGCGATGACCGACCCGAGCCAGATTGGCGGCGCCATGGCGGTAGCTTTGTTGACCACGTTATACGGGGCGCTTATCGCGAATTGCTTCTGCCTTCCCGCGGCGGGCAAATTGAAAGTGCGCACGGCCAACGAACTTCTGGCCAAGGAAGTAATCATTGAAGGCATTCTCTCCATACAGTCGGGCGACAATCCACGCGTGGTCGAGCAGAAGTTGAAGGCGTTCGTGAGCCCCTTGATTCGCGCGAAGCTGGAAGCCGGCGGCAAGTAACGGAGGCGGCGCCGATGGCACGACAGAAAAAGCAGCCCGAGGCCGAGCCGGGAGCGCCGCTTTGGATGGTGACCTATGGCGACCTGATGGGGCTGCTTCTTACATTCTTCATTTTGCTGCTTTCATTTTCCGTGATGGACACCAAAAAGATTAGTCAGGCACTCGAATATTTCAAGACGGGTTCGTTTGGCGTACTGCCAATGAGCAATTCACTAATCGGCCCAAGTAATTCCGGATCACGGCGAGACGAAGGCGTGCCGTCCACGATCGAGAAAGCGGCGAGGCAGATTAAACGCCGAATGCAGATCATGGGACGTGAGAAAGAGATTGGTGTCGAATACGATCCCAAAGAAGGTGGGCTGAAAATCAGCCTGCCCAGCCACATCTTGTTTGACGTCGGCCGCGCGGAATTGTTGCCGGACGCGTCGGGCTTTATGGGAGAGTTGGCGGCAATCATTGCTGAGGTGCCGCAGAAATTTGTAGAGATCCGAGGCCATACGGATGATCAGCCCATACGAAGCGCATCGAACTTCCGGGATAACTACGACCTAAGCTATGAGCGTGCCAAAAATGTTATGCTCAATCTCGTTCAGCAATCGGGAGTTCCGCAAGAGGAATTCGAGGTGGTGGCGTGCGGACCGTCGCAGCCCATGGCAGACAACGCCACCGAAGAAGGCCGGTCGGCAAACCGGCGGGTGGAGTTGTTTATTCGCGGTGATTTCGCGGATGAGACCGAGCAAACCATCGGCACGATGATACAGGAAATCAGCGCCCCCAGGGTGGTGGAAGAAACAGCGGAAGGCACACAGGAGGTCACACCGTAAATCATGGCGGAAGGGGATAAGGACACCAAGGCCAAGGAGGCAGGCAAGGGTTCGCCATTGATCAAGTGGTTGGTCCTGATCCTGGCGCCGATCCTGATTGCCGCAATTTGCGGACTTGTGTTGTGGGCCTTTGTTTTGAAGCCCATGCTGAACGCGGAAGAACCGCCACCGCCACCGGACGACATGATCCCAATCGATTCACGCACTGTGGATCTTCCGGAATCGAATACGACCATCATCATGCCAAGCACGGAATACCAAGCGTCAATTTTGCAGTACCAAGTGGCGCTGGTGTGTGCGGACGCGCGTACGGAGCAGATGGTCAATGACAACAAGAGCCGGTTTGTGGATCTAGCCCGCCGGTTGCACAGTTACAAGACACGTGAAGAGTTGCAGCATCCCATGGTTGAGGAAAGCATACGGAGGCAAATCCTTCAGGAAGCCAATCAGTTGTTGCTCCGGCTCCCGGATCCGGCCGGAGGCGAGGGCGGTCCTCCCAAAATCATTGAAGTGCTGCACCTTAAATTCTTCCCGGTGGATCCCTGATGGCGGCCGCGCAGGATCGGTCCGGGAATCCTCCACAGGGCCATCAGTTTGAGGAGGTGATCGAGCGGGCATCGCCGCCCACCGAGCACCTGCGAGTGGACGATCTCAAGGATGTCCGGCTGACGATGAGCGCCGCCCTTGGGTTTCGCGTGATGAAAGTGCGCGAGATCCTGGAGTTGCGAAGGGGCTCCATCGTCCAGCTGAACAAACTTGCCGGCGAGATGACGGACATCTACGTAAATGGATTGCACCTGGCCCGTGGGGAAGTGGTCGTGATAGGCGATATGCTGCATGTGCGTATCGGCGAAATCGTTGGGCAGGAAGACAAAGGCGGCGAGATGGATCTGCTGGATGGGGATGGGTCATGACGCGGCTGGCGCTATGCGTATTGCTGGCCATGCCGTGGATCGCGCAAGCACCCGATGATTCCACCGGATTCGAAGAGACGGATCCGCCTGCCGTGGAGTATCCCGAGACGACCGGCGAGCCTGCCCCCACGGAACCGGAAACGCCGCCCGCCGAAGACGCCTCCCCGACACCTGCAGACGAAGCAGACAGCGCGGAATTCCTTTCCAACGTGGGTAAGGCCATGGGCGACGCCGGCGAGGAGTCGACCGCCGAGGCACCCACGCAAGCGGGGCCACTTTCTGACACGATGCGGCAATTGCTTCGGTCCGTGATGGCCTTGGCTGTCGTATTGGCGTTGATGCTGTTGCTGTTCGCGTTCTGGAAACGATTTGGAAAACAGACGCCCTTGTTTCAGGCGGTTTCTGATCCGGATTTTGTGAAGCGACTGGGAAGGGTGGCGCTGGATCCGAAGACGGCGCTGCATTTTCTTCGAGTCAAGGACACCATTCTCGTTGTCGCGGTAGGCCCCAACGGCGTATACCGTGTGGCAGAGCTGGATGACGCCATACAGGCCCCGGTCGCGGTCTCGCCTTTTCTGGAGCAGCTAAAGGCGCAGGAAAAAGCGCTGGATGTTTCGCTGCCGGGTGGTTCGCCGGAAGTCGACGAGATTAGTTCGCTGCGGAAAGACATTGAGCGGTTGCAGGATTACCTGCGGGAAACGGCCCGTGAGGTGGAATAGGCTGCAGCGGCTGGCCGCGATTATCTTCCTTTTTTGTTCCGTCGGCGTTGCGTTCGCGCAAGAGGGGGCTGAGGCGGAACCCGACGGGCTGACGTCGTTTGTGCAAAGCGCAGGCGAGGCGATTTCGCCAGACCGCATCGGCACGACAATGACGGTCTTCATTCTCCTCACCGTTTTGTCCATCGCCCCGGCCATGTTGGTAATGACGACGAGCTTCGTCCGAATCATCGTGGTGTTAGGATTCCTGAGGCAAGCCATGGCGACGCAGCAGTCGCCTCCCAATCAAGTCTTAGTTGGATTGGCGTTGTTCCTCACGTTTTTCATTATGATGCCGACCTATCAAAGGGTATACGACGAGGGACTGCGTCCATACATGGACGGCGAGATCGACTCGACGCAGGAAGCATTCAATCGTGGAATGGCGCCGTTGCGCGAGTTCATGTTCCGCCAAGTGCAGAAAAGTTCCAAAGGGGATACGGACGTGGCGCTGTTTTTGCGCATCGGCGGCTACCCGAGACCACAATCGCTCGATGACATCCCGACGCAGGTGTTGATACCGGCGTTCATGCTGAACGAGATGCGCGTCGCGTTCATGATCGGGTTCTTGATTTACATTCCATTCCTCATTATCGACATGGTGGTTGCCAGCACGCTCATGGCCATGGGGATGATGATGTTGCCACCGGTATTTGTGTCGCTGCCGTTCAAGATCATCATGTTCGTCCTGGCGGACGGGTGGTTTCTGCTGATCTCGGGGTTGGTCGAGGGATTCCGTTAGGCCGGATATTTCACGACTTTGTCCAATTAACTGTGTAACAACCATTCAACCGGCCTGTTACCCATACTGGCGCACTTACAGTGTGCACGTGCAATATCCTCAGCGTTTCTAGCCCAGACTATTCTGCGTGAGCATTTTGCACCACGGAGACTGTACTTCAGTCTT
>BTWA01000003.1:0-289887 GCA_045863295.1 Candidatus Hydrogenedentota bacterium | reverse complement strand
TAGATCTCATGACCACAGTATATCACCGTAGGCATAATAAGTTAAAGCAGTCTAGAATGGCGATAACGGCCAGCACCACAAAGATAAGAGCCATGCCTTGCTGGCCGTTTCTTTTATTGACTCGATCGGGCAAATCGTGCGCCAAATTTGGATACCCTTGGCCGAGGGCGCAACAAAGTCCTGGAACTTGCATTTGCAGTCTAGTCAGGGTATTTGCGGCCGTTCGTCCGGTGATTTACTTGTACTTGGAGACGGTCCTCCAGACCAATTTCTATTTTACCATATTTTTGGAGAGTTCCAACTTTCCATAATGCTACCCGCGTATTGATCCCCCGAAGGGGTGATGAAGTGGAATTTCAAGGAGGAAAACGGGCTGGCGACACGTTCCGGTCAGGGATAGGCGTTACCCATTCCTTGGTGTAGTGTTTGGTCACGTGTCAACAGGTAGGGCAGCTTTGAGTAGATTTTCGGAAGTGCAACGGTCCTCAAGTCCGCTTCACGATGAACGTTCGTTCTCCGCTTCCTGGGATCTCATGGCCGATCGGCTTTTGGGGACGAGGATATGCGCCGGTTCCTTGGGCTCTTCCACGGCGGGTTCAGATGATTCTCCCAGCCACATGGCGATGGCCTCGGTCGGCTTGTTGTAGCTGACCCACTTGGTCATTTGGCCCTCAAGCCGGTCGCGAATTGGGAAACCGCTGGTGAACATGCCTCGCAGGATGCTCATTTCCGTTTCCCGCTGGCAGACAGTCCGGTAGAAGTACTGGAGCCGGTAGGCTTCGTCCATCGCGACACGGGCTCCGCCGGGCACGGGGGTGGTGGTTTGCGGCATTCCGGCGCGTTCTTCGCTGTTTTCCGGCGCGCCCCATCGCAGTTCGGGAGGATGATTCGGATCGAACGAAAGGTCAAACAGGCGATTCTCCACATCGAGCAACGTCAATTCGACGGGTTGTCCATTGGACTTTGTGTAGGAGAATTTTCGTTCCAGGAACATGCGCGTTTTCTCTTGCACAAATGCCTTGGCCAAATCCGCCTGACTTCGTATTTCGTATTTCTCGAACCCGGCCAGGTCGATCAATTCAGGTTTGATTCCAAACCAGCGGATGCAATAGTCCATCCAATCGGCGAGATAGAAGTACTTGTTCCGCCGGTCGACGTCGGAGGAGGGTGAACTCCAGGTTTCCCAGCGGCCGAAGGCCTGGAAGATATTTTCATCGGAGCGCTCTTCCGGATACACGATTCCGCCGTTCTGCTTTACGTCTTGCCAGGCCGCCTGAACAAACGCCTCTCGTTCGTCAAACACCTGCTTCAGTTCGTCGCAATACTGCTCCATGAATTCCATGGGTTTGATGACCTCGACCGTGCGCATTCGCATCCGGACGAGATCGTGAAACGATTCCAGTTGAAAACCGCCTTCCTTGATATGCTGGGTCTTATACATTTCCTCGAGCACGGTATACTGCTCTGTCGAAAATCCGAATTCCCGCATTTCTTCGTTGGTGCGTCGGCGGACTTTGATCACGCGTCCTTTTGAGTCTGTCTCTGCGATGGGAAAGCGGAACACGCGCAGACCTTGATAGCATCCGCTCCATGGATTGGCGGGATCGGCGATTCCCCTGGGGGTGATGCCCGCGACTGTGTTCATTCCGTTGTAGGTAAAGATATCGCGGGTATGGGTTGTACTGGCGTTGATAAACTGAAGTTCGCCGTAGTCGGTAACCCTTGCCAGCAGCAGACAGTGTCCATCGACGTAATTTACACAGCCGGGCAGCAGGTACTCTTGATTAATACCGACAGGCACGGTATCGGACAACTCCACGTTTGGACCTTCCAGCTCAACCCGGTAGTTGCCCGATGAGAATCCGCCTATGGTGTTTAGAAAGAAGGAACTCAACGATGGGCTGGTGAAGCTGCTTTCAACACCCGCCGGGAAGTTGCGCGGCGCGGTACGTATATCGCCGCCACCGGATCGCACATACGAGGACATCCACGGGAGGGCGCGGCGGTAGGCGTAATACGCGGGCAAGAATGCGGTGAACTTGCCGCAATCGATCATGCTGTGAACGCTGCGAATGGTTCCGGCGGGCAATTGAGGGTTTGACCCGGTGCCGAGAAATGCCGGATCCATCAGCAGATTCATATCGGGATCAGTGAGCATGACATCCACTTTAGCGATCCGTTGCTCGACTGTGCCCTTTGTTTTTTTCTCATACAGGTGTTCGACCCACTTTGCATAGTGGCGCACTTCTTCCATGTTCCATTGCCGCCGGATTGGCCATGCTCCCCGATCGGAATGAATGGAGGGAGGATTGGGATCCTGGGCGTTCGCACCCAGGGAAGGCAGCATGGACACCGCGAACATCAGGCAAAATGAGGCGCGCAAACAAGACATTGCAAAGGGTCCTATTCAGTTTGATGGCGGTCCAATGCGACCTTGGGATAATTGCTCCACATGCATGGGTCACGGGCGGAAGCCCTGCGACGCGGCTCAAGTTTACCACAGGCTTGGGCGAAAATAAGAGTGCCGGGAGCCGCAAGACTCCCGGCACAGTCATTTCCGGCATTTTCCTACAGGCTGTAGGGTCTAGCCGCCTGCAAGAAGTATGGACTAGAGTGCGAAAATTGGTGCAAGCACCAGTGAGATCACGCACATCAATTTAATCAGAATGTTAATCGAGGGACCTACGGTGTCTTTCAAAGGGTCGCCCACTGTGTCGCCCACGACGGCCGCTTTGTGCGCTTCGGAGTGCTTGCCGCCAAAGTGGCCCTCTTCGATGTATTTCTTGGCGTTGTCCATGGCGCCGCCCGAGTTGGCGGTCTGGATGCCCAACATTACCCCGGTGGCGATTGCCCCCACGAGCATGCCCGCCAGTCCCTCGGCGCCGAGGATCACGCCGATAACAATCGGAAATACGATGGCAAGCATGCCCGGTCCGAGCATTCCGAGAATGGCGCCCTGCGTGGCGATGGAGACGCAGGTGGCGCTGTCGGGCACGACGCCTTCTTTGCCTTCTTTCAGGCCTGGTATATCCCGGAATTGCCGGCGCACTTCAATGATCATGGTGTCCGCGCATTTGCCGACTGCACGAAACAACAGGGAAGAAAAGAAGAACGGCAACATGGCGCCGATGAGAATGCCTGCGAGGATAAGCGGGTCGCTCAGCGAGGTTTGCGCGCCGTGCAGGCCCGTTGCCATCATGAATGCGCTGAGCAAGCCTATGGCGGCAAATGCGGCCGACCCAATGGCAAAACCTTTGCCGATGGCTGCCGTTGTGTTGCCTACGGCATCCAGATTGTCGGTGATGGCACGAACCTTTGGGTCGAGATGGCTCATTTCGGCAATGCCGCCGGCATTGTCGGCAATGGGGCCGTAGGAATCCACCGCCACAACCATTCCCGTCGTGGCCAGCATACCCAGCGCTGCTATGGCGACCCCATACACCCCGCAACATTGATATGCGAGAACTACAGCGATGGCGAGAATAATTACCGGGGCAGCGGTGCTTTGCATGCCGACGGCGGTACCGTCTGTCACGGCGATGGCTGGTCCGGTCTGGCAGCGCTCGGCGAGTTTTCGCACCGGATTGTACCGGCCGGAGGTGAAGTATTCGCTTGTGAATCCCACGCCCGCCCCCGACAATATCCCGAGCACGGCGGCGGCAAACGGCCCCCACCACGCGACCTGCATTACGGATTCCCCCGTAGTCATTTCGAAGGGCATGCCAAACTTCCAGGAGTACAGGCCGATGCCGGCAATCGTAAGTACGGCGCTGATGTAGGTGCCGTTCATCAGGGCGCTCTGCGGGTTGGATTGAGCAAATATCTTGACATACATGACACCGGCGATCGAGGCGAAGATGCCGATCGCGGCGACGATAAAGGGAAACGCTCGAACGAATTCCGCCGCCCCCGGAGCTACAACCGACAAGCCGACAAACATGGTGGCGGATATGGCCAGCGTCGCAATAATCGATTCCACATACGATTCGAGCAGATCCGCTCCCAATCCGGCGACATCGCCGACATTGTCGCCTACGTTATCGGCGATTACGGCGGGATTGCGTGGATCATCTTCCGGAATTCCCGCTTCCACTTTGCCAACCAGATCGGCGCCCATGTCCGCGCCTTTGGTGAAAATGCCGCCGCCCGACCGTGCAAACAGCGCGACCAGGGACGCGCCCATGGCATATCCGTTTACAATGACTGGGTCGCCTCCGAAGACTTTGTATACTACGGCCAGGCCGATAAGGGCGATACCGACAACCCCCATGCCCATGACGGCTCCGCCGCTCACGGCGACATCCAGTGCGGCCTTAACGCCGCCACTTTCCGCGGCGGCCGCCGTGCGCGAATTCGATCGCGTGGCGATGCCCATGCCGAGGAACCCGGCAGCGGTGCTGGCGAGCGCGCCTGCGACAAACGCGACCCCCGTACGCCAATCCAGATGGAGGTCTTTTTCGAAGATATTTGCGTTGTCGAGGACGCCGATCAACGTGAGCGCAAGAAAGATGGCACCCACGAAGAGTGAGACATAGGTGTATTCGCGGCGTAAGAACGCGCGGGCGCCTTGCTGGACCAGCAACGAAATCTGGGCCATGCGCTGATTACCCTGGGGTTTCGACAATACGTACTTGGCGAGGTAGCCCACAAACGCGAGTGCGCAGAGGCCCGCAAAGATGGAGATATCCAGAAATCCAATGCCATTCATGACGCCTCTAACCCCCTACTCGGTCAGGCCGGGTTGCACCCGGCTGCTTGCGGTTCATGTTCTGGTTTATTCCGCCGTATCGCCTGGCGCCTGACTGCCGTTTGCGACACGATGGCTTTGTGCCCGTTACTGCCTGCCTCTATGGACGCAACCCTCCGTATTCGTGATGCCGCCGCCGCATGAACCGCCATTCACCCCAGCCGGCACGGCAACATCTCGTTGGCTTCAAAAGCAATCGGTGTAAGCGTCCCCCGCAGGGACCATTTCCGTTGCTTTGCTGCTATATACTCAATCCGAGATTAAGTCCGGATCGAACTCGACGAGTCAAATAACGCGCACGCCTTCTGCCATGAGGGCGACACGTGCCGCATTTTGCTCTGCTTCTTTCTTGCTTGATCCGATTCCCCGCCCCACAGGAGTCCCTCGGATCGAGACTTCGACTTCAAATTCCTTGCAATGATCCGGACCTTCGGATCGGATTACATCAAACCGAGGCAGTGCGATGCGTTCTGCCTGACAATAGTGTTGCAGCCTGGACTTGTAATCCCACACGGGTTCTGCCGTGAGGATCTCATCCAACTCCGGACCGAAAACCTTGTACACAAATCCCTTGGCCGCTTCGAATCCCTGGTCCCAGTAGATTGCTCCGATCATCGCTTCCATGCAGTCCGCAAGTAGCGATGCCCGATCGCGTCCGCCGGCCAACTCTTCTCCCCGGCCCAGCCGGATGAATGGCGCGATTCCCACGCGACCCGCCACGCGAGCCAGGCATCGCCGATTCACCACGCCGGCCCGCATTCGACTGTATTCGCCCGGAGTCAAATCCGGTTGCCGGTCAAAGAGATAATGGCCTACCGCAAGTCCAAGGACTGCATCGCCCAAGAACTCCAATGATTCGTAATTGTACGTGGGTCCGTCCGATTCGGCAGCCGTGGACGCATGGGTGAGGGCACGATCCAGCAGCGGCAACGTTTGAACCTGGAAACCGAGCCGCGCTTGAATCGTTTTCAGATCGTGTGCCCGCTGTTCGTCCTCAAGCATACCGTTTTACAATAATCGATACGTTGTGCCCGCCAAACCCTAACGAGTTGGACATAGCCATTGCAACTTCCGCCTCGCGTGCGGCGCCTGCAATGAGATTTACGGGGCACTCAGGATCCTGATTATCGCAATTGATGGAGGGGGGCAGAATTCCGTCGCGGATCGACAACAGACAGACGATGGCCTCGACGGCGCCAGCAGCGCCCAGCAAGTGGCCAATCATCGATTTGGTGGAACTGACCGGGGGCATCGAGTCGCCAAATACCGCTCGCAACGCCAGGGACTCGGCAGCGTCGTTGTACTTGGTGCTTGTACCGTGAGCATTGAAGTAGCCCACTTGGGATGCCTCGGCCTTGGCATCCTGCAGGGCGATGCGCATGGCTGCCGCGGCACCGGACCCGTCCGGCAATGGCGAGGTCATGTGATATGCGTCGCACGTCTCGCCGTGCCCCGCATATTCACCCAGAATGACCGCGCCGCGCGCCTTGGCGTGTTCTTCGGATTCCAGCACGAGCACGCCCGCGCCTTCGCCCATGACAAATCCGTCCCGGTCCACGTCGAATGGCCGACTTGCCCGCTGCGGTTCATCGTTTCGGCGGGAGAGCGCCTTCATCGCGCAGAATCCGGCCATGGCAAAGGGTGTAATGGGGGCTTCGGAGCCGCCGCAAACCATGACATCGGCAAAACCGTGGCGTATCAGCATGGCTGCTTCCGCCATGCTTTGGGCGCCGGTTGCGCAGGCGGTGACGACGCTCTTGTTCGGTCCGCGCAGGCCGAACCGTATGGCTATCTCGCCCGCGGCGATATTCGACAGCAACTTGGGTATGGTCAAGGGAGACAAGCGCCGGGGGCCTTCCGTCATGAATTTCGAATGGCCTTCTTCGAGCGTTTCGATACCGCCAATGCCACTACCGACAATGACGCCGCAGCGTTCAGGCACCTCGTTTTCGATGGTGAGGCCGGATTGCACCCATGCTTGTTCGGCGGCCCCGAGGGCGAAAATGGTATACCGGTCGCAACGGCGCAAGTCCTTCGGTCCCATGCCCGTCGGACAGACGTCGGCTGCTTGACCCGCAATTTGGGTTGGGAGGTCCGACGGATCGAAACGGGTCACGGATACGATTCCGGACGTGCCATTTACGATGGCTTTCCAAAAGGATTCAATATCGTTTCCCAGGGGCGAAACGACGCCCATCCCGGTAATCACTACCCTGCGTATCATGGCGCCCTTTTTCGTGTTGGCAGTGTGCATGGAATCCGCGCGTCAACACGGCACGCTAACTCTTTGAATTGAAAACGCCTGCAACGATTACTGAACACCCAGCCCCCTGGTTCGTTACCAGAATGGGCTGGGCGTTGAATCGGCATACGTATATGCGAAAGCACTCCCTGGGGAGCGCAATTGCTGATTTAAATCAAAGCTTGCCCGCGATGTAACGAACGGCATCCCCAACCGTCTGGATTTCGTTCGCTTCGTCGTCGATGTCGATATTGTACTCTTCCTCAAGCGCCATAAGGAGTTCCGTGACATCCAGGGAGTCTGCGCCAAGGTCTTCAATGAACTTGGCTTCCATGGTGACTTCCTCGGCTTTGCGATCGAGTTTTTCGACAATGATCTTGCGGACCATATCTTCCACTTGTTTCAAATCCGCCATTCCTTCACCTCCTCTCGCTTAGTGTGTTGGACATACTGCTCCCCGCCGTGCATCTTCAAGCGGAGCAACGAAGTATAGCACGGCGACAACGTGAATTCTAGGCTGGAATTCGGCGTGTTTCGCGCCGAATCACGACACCATGGGCCGGTTTGCCCTGTCCTCCGCACGTGGCGCAGGAGTAGCAAGCCGGCCTTGAACCGGATTCTAGACCGACTGATCCGTGTTCCGGTTCCACCAGCCCGGTACCGATTGTGATTGCGAGGGAATCCCGTTCACAATCCGGTCCGAAGGCGCAGCATTCCTTGTTTGTACCCTAATTGCGTGATATTAAGCAATTTTTTCCCGCTGACGTACAAATTGACCGCGGCGCGGCCCGAAAGATGCCGCTTGCGTTCACCTGTGAAAACCGGTACTTTGATGCGGCAATCCTCGCCCGGGTGTAGGCCGGGCGGCTTCAGGATGCGTCCCTTCACCGTACTCCGAACTGAGCAAGGACACCATGGGCCGATACCACGTTCAATTCAGTTGCCATCACTGTAATCACTGTTGTACAGAAGTCGTATGCCTGCCCACTCCGTGGGACGTTGTACGCATCGTCAAGAATACCAAGCAGGATCCGTACGAGTTTCTGGAGTTCCTCGCGACGGACGAAATCGAGGAGGTGGAGGACGACGATCCCACGTGGCTTGACGTTGACGGCGACCGGTATATCATGGCCCTTCGGCGTGACAAGCGCGGTTGCCATTTTCTCGATAAAAAGACCCGGTATTGCGGCATATATGAGTCACGTCCGATTCTTTGCCGCCTGTATCCGTTCCGGCTGGAAGAGACGCGCGATGGCGAGTTCAAGGGGTTCTCGCTGCACGACGATGTAGGCTGTCCGCGGTATCTGGACGGCAAGGTGCCCACGCAGCCGTTGTACGAACTCTACCTCGAAGATTCCAAACATCAGAAGGACTACCGGGATCTCGTCAAGGTTTTTAATCGGAAGAAGTATCCGGAGAAGCGTCCCGAGGACTTTATCGAGTTGTTTGTGACGGGGTTCAAGAAGCGTTCGCGTTGACGTGCGGGGCGATTTTGGCGCATGTAGGACTGGGCGAGGCGTGGGGCTTCGAGACCCCAATGGGTAGTAATAATTGAAATTCGCGCATCTACATATTGCGCGATATTCGCAGTTTGGCGTGCTGGAATTGGTTGACTTGTCCGGCACTCCATGCTATACTTCGGCGGTCTCGTAGAGGGGGAACTTTCTTCGAGGCGCAGGGATTTCACAGCGAGATTGTTGTACGCTGAGTTGGAGGGAGTGTGTGGGCTCTTACCCTCCTGTGTCTAGCAATCCGAAGCTCGGTAAAGTCGGAGTGCGAACTGCATGAAGCATTGGACCGTGATGCTTATCCCCCACGGTCAGGGGACGACTCGTAGTCTGAATCTGTCCGCCTATCACATGTGGGTTGTCGTGGGGGCATTTGTCGTCTTATCGTTTTCAACCACATTCAGCTTGCAATTGTACCGTTCAGCAAGCGAGAACGTTACAGAACTCCAACAAGAGCAACGTCGTCAGAAGCTGGCCATCGGTGCGCAAGCGGCTCCGGAAAGCCAGCCTGCGAGCGACGCCTCCCTTCCTGAAAATGCCCGTACGGTCATCGAAGCCGAAGTCCGGAAGGAATATGAAGAGCGTCTTTCCAAGATAACGGCGGAACTGGGCGAGTTATACGACCTTGAAAAGCGCCTCAGAAACGATGCGAAACTCCCTCCCCGAAGCACAGCGCCGCGGACATTTGTGGGATCTCCCAACGGATTGGATACCGGTGGGCAGGGCGGTTCCCCCGGCAGCGAACTGATTTCGGCCACCAGCGACGAGCTGGAACTAATCGCGCCTCCTCAAATCATTTACGGTCTGTCGCGCCCCTCCGCCGATCTGATCAAGGAAGAGATATCGCTGCGCATCGCGAGCTATACCGATTTGCTTGATGGTTTGTCGGCCCGATCGGATCAAGTGGAACGCATGCCGGCGGAATGGCCGTTGTCCCGCCGGTATGGACAGGTCAGTTCGCGGTTTGGCTATCGGCAGGATCCGTTTTCGCGGCGGCTGCGGCATCACGATGGCATGGACATTCGTGCTCCGGCAGGCACCAAGATTCATTCGACCGGCAAGGGCAAAGTGGTGGAGGCCGGTTGGGACGGCTATCTCGGAAACATGGTTCGCGTGGATCACGGCAACGGCTTGGAGACCGTGTACGGGCACATGCGCAAGATTCTGGTTTCCGAGGGCACGGAGGTATCGCGCGGCGATGTGTTGGGCGAAGTAGGCAGCACTGGACGCAGCACGGGCAATCACGTACACTATGAAGTCCGGAAGAACGGGCGTCAGGTCGATCCAGAAAAATACTTGGGGAATTGAATTCACGTGCTGGACAGCAGCAAGAAACGCGTATACAGCGATACCAAAGTTGTTACCATTATCGGTCAGGGCACAACGGTCGTCGGCGAATTGAAGTCGAAAGGCACGGTACGCATTGAAGGCGTATTCTCGGGCCGGATGCACAGCGACGATACCATTGTGGTCCAGGAAACCGGCCGCGTGAAGGCGGATTTGGTTGCGGGTCAGATTGTGATCAGCGGCGAAGTCGAAGGCAACGTGTACGCCCACGACCGCTTGGAAATTACCACGCAAGGCAAGCTGGTTGGAGACATTATCGCTCCCCGGGTGAGCATTGCGGAAGGGGTGCTGTTCGAAGGCAAGTGCACCATGAAGCCGCCAGGACAGGTGCCGGGCACGTCCGCCATTCCGGATGGAGATGGCGAAGCGCAACGCCCCTCGGTTCGGCCTGTTTCGGGCACGGTGCCGCCCCAAGGCAATAGCTGATTATCGGTACGACATGACACGCCCGGCGCGGATCGGTTCGCGCCGGGCGTGATATTTTTCGCCGGATTCGTGTATACTTTTCTCAGGTTTGGATCCATTGCCGCGACTGGGCGGTAATGGCCATCGGTCGGATTCCGGGAACCTTCCTGTACGGTGTGGCGCCGTCCGTGCCCAGCCCATTACCAAAACTGATACTGAAACAACCCATGACTGCTTCCAATCGAGTCATAGTCGCCATGAGTGGCGGCGTCGATAGTTCCGTGGCCGCGGCATTGCTGGTCAAGGCCGGGTATGACTGTGTCGGCATGACGATGCGCGTGGCCAGCGGCGAGGGGCGCGAATCGTCGGATAAGGCGTGTTGCACGCTGGATGCCGCTCAGGACGCACGGCGGGTGTGCGACACGCTGGGCATTCCGCACTATGTGGTGAATTACATTGATCGGTTTGAGCGGGAAGTCATTTCCGATTTCATTCGAGAGTATCAGGCGGGCCGCACGCCGAATCCTTGTTCGCGCTGCAACCAGCGTGTGAAGTTCGGGGCGCTCTACGAGAAGGCAATGGCGGTCGAGGCTGACTACATCGCGACCGGCCATTATGTACGCCGCGCGGAGATCAACGGGCGCGTGGCGCTGAGGCGCGGACTCGACACGCGCAAAGATCAAAGCTATACCCTGGCGGGTCTTGGCCAGGATCAGTTGCGGCGTGCGTTGTTTCCCGTCGGCGAACACGACAAGTCCGCGGTCCGCGAGATTGCTCGCGACCTTGGACTCGTGACGGCGGACAAGCCCGAGAGCCAGGAAATCTGTTTCGTGCCCGATGACAACTACCGCAATTTTCTGGTGTCTCGTCTTGGGGCGCCAAAGCCCGGGCCGATTGTCACCACGTTGGGCGAAGTACTGGGGACGCACAAGGGGCTCATGTATTACACCATTGGCCAGCGGCGCGGCATTGATCTCGCGGCGGAGCGTCCGCTCTATGTCGTTCGCATCGATGTGGACCGCAATGCGCTGGTTGTGGGGTTTGAAGAGGAGACGTATTGCCGATCCTTGTCCGCGTGTGAAGTCACCTGGAGTGGAAACTCACCCGGGAGTGGTCCGTTTGACTGTTTGGTTCAATTGCGCGCGCACCACAATCCAGCGGGGGCCACGGTTTCGCCGTGTGACGACGGTTTTCGAGTGGACTTTCACGAGCCGGAGCGATCGGTGACGCCGGGTCAGTGGGCTGTGCTTTATGACAAAGATGGTCACGTGTTAGCCGGGGGAATCATCGAGACCTTCGAGTCGTGTGCCGCGCGGGCTTCTCTCTCCGAGACTGCCACCCGGTAGTCACGTCCTCACAGGATATTCGAATAGTCCGCTTCGATGCGCGCGAGATTCAGGCGGTTCAGGAAATTCGAATAGCACATCCAGGCGGACATGGCATTCAGGTCAGCGAATTGCGGCGGCAGAAACTTCGGCGCGATAACCACGCCTTCCTCCACCAGCGTTGCCAGCGTGCGCATGTCGTCCAATGTGGTCTTGCCGCAGAACAACAGGGGAATCCGGTTCAGCTTTCCTTTTTTTACGGCAAGGCAAATGAAGTTGTAGACAAGCACGAATCCCTTGCTGTACGAGAGGTCCTTGGTAAAGGGTCCGCCGGTCGGAGTGCTTCCGCGAAATACGCGTGACGCGTTCTGATAGCTGTCCACATCCGAAAATCCCTGCTCGCGGAAATACTGAAACACGTCCCGGAAGGTGGCGCCTTGTTCCGCCAGATGCACCGCGCGTATGCGGTTCGTCACTCGGCGCAACCGTTGGGGATGCGACGTGAACGTGATGATCTCCATGAACAGCGCGAGGCCCTCTTGCGTAATGGTTGCTGACGGAGGTCCTTTGCTCAAGAATGTGCAGATAGGCTGGGCTTGTCCATTCAGCGTTGTTCCCACGTGCACCCAGCCTTCATGAATCTCCAGCATCTTTAGATCGCGCTCGGAGAACTTCGCTTCCTTGCGGATCTTCACGTAATCGGAACCGGCGGCCGCATCGGCGACAATGCCGTCGCTGATGAGCACGCGAATCGCGCCGGGCGCCTCGGGAAACGCGGCGTCGAGCCGTTTCTGCAATACGTCCACCGCCTGATCGCTGGTAATCGTCTTTTCTTCGCTCTCCAGGAACAGGCTGCGATCGATGTTTTGCAGGTTGTCCGACATCATCACGCCGAGATCGGCCAGCGTCGGATCGCCCGCATGAAACGCGTCCGCGGCGGATCCGTACAATTCGGCGGAGATATTTGCGAATTCCTGGGTGCCGCGCGCTTCCAGCAAGCGCACGACCATTCGGTACTCCCGGCAGATGCGGCACATAATCTGGCCGACCGGGTTGTACTGGCCCAATTTACGCACGATCTCGCGATCGATGTCGTAGAATTCCTTGCGCTTCGTGGCAGGATTGAACGAGAGGGGGCGCGAATCGTAATACGTGCGATCCACGGGCGGCTGTTCCTTGCACCCGCTGGCAAAAAACGCCTCCTGCACGCTTGCATCCCATTTGATCGCATCGAGAATTCGAATGGGCTTCTGCGCGTTTACGATGCGGTCCGACAATTCCCGGACCGTCTGTTTGTAGTACAAGGCGGCTTCAGCAATGGCCACTGGGCAGTTTCCTTACCTCAGAAAGTACACAGGGCGAGAGTGTAGCAGGAGGCAGGGGAGTGACGCGAATCGGGGCGAGAAGGGCGAATACAGAACCTCGAATGGCCGAGAACACGTGCGAATGAAAACGGGACTGACGCAAAGTGGTTTCATGGGAATGGATGTGGTTTTATATAGCAGTTTTAAGGGGAGCAATTCGGGAGCGCGTTTCCCAATAGAAATCGAAGAACGAGACGAGGCGTTCTGAGGCTTGTCGTCTATCGCCTGAGGCCAGAAGAAAAAGTGGTGGAGGTGAGGGGGATCGAACCCCTGACCTCATGACTGCCAGTCATGCGCTCTCCCATCTGAGCTACACCCCCACTGGGAACGGGAAGTATAGAAACTGAGGGCCGGGGAAGTCAAATACGGGGTGGCAAACCGCAGTCGCCGGCTGTTTTCGCCTCTTGAAAGATAGTCCCACAAGAAAGACTCAACTCTCGTTGTTGAGACTTGCCTTTACCTACCTGCTTGATTATCTGCGGGAGGCCTGCAGCTTCTCCCTTCGCTCGGCCGACGTGATGGTGAACGGGATGAAATCCAGTACATCCTCAGGGCGTCTGGTGCTTTGCGACGCGCGTGCAAGATCGGGGACCGCGCACGTCACACGGAACCACTCATCGTCGCTGACCTTAAATCCGAAGTGCCTCACTTTTTCCGAAGCCAGTTCGTCCGGCAGTCTCGGGAGATAGTTGGGCACCAATTGCGCGGGTTCATCCGGAAACGCACCGGTGTCCAGGCGATACCGCTCGGCTGCAATGCCCACCTGGGCCAAATGGAGGCGAACCAATATCAGGGGGTGCTCTACATTGAGTCTTGCGTGCACATTCGAAGAGCTGCTTTCAACGCGTGGGGCGAGTAGTTGGATATTCCTGTGGCGTCGCATCGGCACATATGAACTCCACACGGGTGTGTGACCGGGGGAATCCAACTTCGCAAGTCTCAAGCCCTCCATTGCGAACATTCGTTCGTTTGAGACGGGAAACAACAGATTCCAGATTAGCGCAAACCCATCCGGCTGCAGCGCATATCGAGTTCCAACATTCATGTTCTTGAAATCGTCCGCCGTCATGGCCTGACCGGTGCCCAGGAGCGCCAGCGAATCCCCCACTTGGGCCATGGAAAGCATGCGCATATCCGCGCACACGGCGGCTGCCTGGTCAAACGCGTTACCCAGACGCTGCAGATCTGCGTCGGACAGGATGGCACGCATGAGGATGGTCTCGGCGGTGCTGACCGCGTCGTCATAGATCTTCATGCGTTGCCACTGTCCATCGACCGAATGGTTCCCCGCGAGGGAGAGCGCCAAGGCCAGCTGCGCAAGGGTATCCTCAATGGCCTTAGCCGAGTCTTGCTTTTCGAGATGGTAGTACGCATCGAGCTGCAACTCGTATGACAAGCGCCGGTACGCATCGAATTGTGCTGTGTGCGTCAGCGTGGAGACTTCGTATCGCGCGGGTCCCAAAATGCCGCGACAGACCGTCAGAATATCCGGAAGGATTTTTGACGTGACCTTGTTCCAGTGGTACTCCATTGGGCCCCACACATACGGCGGCAAGGGTACATCCCGGTATTGATTGTATTCCGATAACGCGTACTGGTACGAATCCTGGTAAGGAAAACCACCGAGTCTGTGCTCTCCAGGGCGCATTCCCACGGGCTCCGAAAAATGGCGATCGGAACTCTGGGCGAGCAGATAAAATAGTTCGGCGGTCACATCGCGAAACGGATCGGCCTGCTTTTCGCTGCCGGCGGGCAATCGGTTTTCCAACTCGCCGAACGAGGCGGGATAGCCTTTACCGTGCAGATACGACACATAGCCCGGGGTTCCCGGCCAGCCGAGCCACACGCAGAAGACGGCGAGGGCCGACCACGCGAGACGGTTGCGCCACGGCGTGATGTTTCCCATGAGGGACTTGTGCTGGTCCGCGCCTTGATCCGGGCGCCCGCTGTGACGGCGATGGTGAATATCCTGAACGAACGCGAAGTAGGGCAACGGTACAAGCGACGCGACGCCCACGCACGTTACGATTGCCGTCAGGTAGAATAGCAGCGGACTTTCAGCCGCTGTTGCGCCGTGCCTCAATTGCGACAGCAGCAGCCATGCGGTGAGCGACCATACCGCGGTCCACAGCGCAACCATGCGCGCGGGAATCCGATTGCGTCGCCATGCAATCGCGAATTCTCTGGAAGTGATGGCGGCAAGAAGTAGCGCGAGAATCGCGCCTGCCAGGAGCGATGAAAGTATATTCGATTCCACCATGATGGTTAGAAGGACAGCCGAGCCCAGCGTGATCGCGCCCAGTCGCAGCACCAACCGCGTGCCGATGGCCATCAGGGGCCACGCCAGCAGTCCTGCCAGCACCGCGCGGCTTCCCAAACTCCAGAGCGTCTCTCGAAAGGATAGGTGTCCTTGCCGAAACGCGGCAGGCAGTACGTCGAATAGCAAGCCTTCGCTCATCAGCAAAAAGTGAATGAGGGTCAGCGCCGCGAGTGTTGCCGTGAGTATCGCCGCGTTGGCCAGCATGCGGGCGAGCGCCATCTCGCTGCTGGTAAGCGGATTCATGAAGTAGCTCGGGAACGCCTGTGCCGAAGCCCGGAATCCTCGCACACGGGTGGAAATACCGTGCACGCAGGCGCCCAGCAAGAATGAAGGCAGCAACAGCGCCCCAAGCAGATTCATATACTGGGTGTATGCGTCCAACTCCCTAAACCCGGGGCCGGGTTGGGTCAGTTTTGTGACCATGATGCTTCCGCCGAGAAGCACCCAAATGAGCAAGGTCACGCCGGGAAGGGTCCACATGGAGTGTTGGAGGTCGTGCCACACTTGGGCGGAAAGGGGAGATTTGAACGGAACCGAACGGGGCTTGCGCGCATAGGAAATGTATTGCGGCCAATGCCACATCTCGGGCACGCCGAAGGAGCGGCCTGCGCGTGATGCGAATACAGCGGCGGTGGATACGACGAATGAAGCAAGCATAGCCGTTACCAACAGGCCGGCCAGCGCGGGACTGCTCCATTGCGAGAACGAAGTCAGAAACTCGGCTACTATATTCGTGTTCAGGAATAACAGAACCAATCCCATGCCCAGTGCCGCGAGCAACAGGCTGGATAGCCCCGACAACGGCGCGCGCAGCCAGTCCAGCGTTTGTATGCACAGGTACAAGGCAACGACGAGCGCGGTCAACGAAAGACCGGGCCCGTTATTCAGGAGCGCATGGCATGTGAACAAAAGCGCCGCGCTGCACACCAACACATTGAGCGTTCGCACCACAAGCGGCACGCCCGACAAAACCAGCAAGGGAACCGGCAAGCGCATGACGCGCTCCGAATACCCGCCAACCATATGGCCCGAATAATCCGTGCGCAGGATCAAGAGCAGCGCGGTTACCACGGGCACTCCCGCGATAATCATCAATATAACCGCGGTATCGCGAAGCCAAATTTCGCCATCCAATACCAGCTTGCATTCGATCAGGCATACCAGCCCAACCGCCAGACACGCCGCGGCAATCGCGCCGCCCGTGCGAATTTCTTCCCACACCAACGCTTTTACCTGCGGCCATAGCGGACTACCCGCGCGCGCGGCTACGGGTGCCGCCGATATCGATTCGCTGTTGGTCATGACGGGGTCTCCGTGGCAATTGCACGCCTAGTTCTGTGTGCATACTCGCGCTTGAACGGCATTTTTCTAATCACGTGCCTGCAGTGGCATGTAATGAACTTTGCATTTCCATTTCCGAAACCACGAAAATGATCCAATGGTCTTTACCATCCTGCTTCGCAAAGCTGTGATGGCCCGTATAGTTCGGCAGTCTGGCTGAAAGCACGAATCCGCCCTTGGCATTTGTCTGCAAGTCGAAATCTTCAACACGGGTTACTTCGGTTACTTGCCTTAGGAAATCAGATGGCAGATCGGCAATCGAGTCGGGCAATTTGCCGTGCGACAGAGAGTAACGTCTGATTGCAATGGCTGTGCGCGCCAACGCTAGATGCAACAAGGTTGCATGGCGAGTAGAGCGAAACATCGTGAATCCATACCTAGAGATTGGGTTCAATATAAGCCATTCCAGCGGCGGATGCTTGGCTCCTCTATACATTGCCACCCAGTCTTCATAGCGAGCCGTGTTATCCAGCGGGCGCAGGTCTATCTCAATCAACCGCGCCATGCGTTCAACCGACAGCGGATACAATAGGTTCCATGCCACCGAGTGGATCTGCCAGCCGTATGCGAAGCCATCTTCGTCTTCGCCAAATTGTAGCGCGACGACAAGTTCGCCCATTCCGGCCCGAATCAAAGGCTTGTCATCCGCGCACTCAGCGGCCGCCTGGGCGAAGATTTGGTCCAGATGGGAAAGTTGTCTGTCGTCTAGGTTCATGGTCATCAACAACTCCAAGCCGATGCAGGCATTTCTGTATGTCTCAAGCCTCATGTATTGGCCACCAAAATCATGAAATCCAACCAGAGAGGTGGCTAGCGGAAAGTTCGCCTCCAGCGAAGCGATAGCGCCTGCCGGATCGCCTGAATTTGATTTCTTATAGACATCAATCAACAATTCATTCGGCAGATTTGAATAATATGCCGTGCTTCGAAATAGCGCTATCGCCATTGTTGCTGAAGCTGGAAACTGCGACGGACCCTCGATTCGATCACCGGTGTCGACAATCTCTGCTGTGATATGCCCTGTCACTTCTTGCCAGTAATCCTCGATGGCTCCGGACATTTCAGGAGTGAGCTTTGATGTCCGGCCTGCCTGTATGAGTTCGGTGATTCCGCGTGTGTCCAGCCCCGCAAGATTTCTCAAGGACGGCGGCAGGGACATCTGTTGACTTTCTCTGGCGTGTCTAAAAGCATTAGCCAGTCGATCACGCTCTATCAGCACATCTTGATACGGTGTAATTGGCGCGCTGGCGTGATTGTCGGTGTCTCCCCAGCGCGAAACTTCATCCAGTGTGGCGGGAAAGGGAATGGATTCCAGATAGGCCACATAGGCTGGGCGTGCCGGCCAGGCGAGCCATATGACAAACGCAGTTATTGCATACCATGTGCAACGCGTGGGCCAGCCCACTGCCCTGCTCCAGGGCGATTTGTGCTGCGCCGAATCCGCAACCACCATTGACCCATGCCGGCGGCGGTGATAGTCAAAGACATACGCCGCATAAGCGAGCGGCACAAGGGTCCCCAACCCGCCACACACGATTCCAGCGCGTAGCCAGACGGTGTAGCGCGCAGCCTCACTTTCCACGAAGGGACGCATTTGCGATAGCAACAGCCACGTGGCCAGCGCCCAGATCGCAATCCACACTGCAATTGTCCTGGGGGGCACCAGACTGAGCCGCCGCAGGCGCCATAGCTGCCATCCCAAAACGGCCATCAAGAAGATTCCGCCGGAAAGGTTGAATAGTTCCCATAAGTCATTCATGTCGCCTATCAGAATCTCGGCCACAAGAATGCCAACGAGACACACTATCGCAAATGCGGCAAGGCGGCGAATCAGCCTCGTTCCAATGGCCATCAACGGCCACGCGAACCACGCGGCAAACAGGCCCCGGCCCGCAAAGGCCCATACGATTTCCCGGAGCGATGTGAATCCTTCTGAATACGATTGCGCGATTGTGCTCAGGAGCGAACCTTGGTTCAGCAATCCCCAGCTCAAGATGATTCCGTGCAGGATCAATCCTACTGCCACCACCGGGGAGAGAATCATTGCGTTCGCAGACATCCGGGAAAGAGCAAGATCGCAACTCGACAAAGGATTGATATAGTGCGCCGGGATGTTTTGCGATGGCCTACGAAAACCTAACGCCCGCATGGTGACTCCGTGCACTACTCCAGCCACAAGCAGCGCGGGAAAGCACAGCAGGGAAAGTACCATTATGTAATCTTCGTACACGCGGTCGTCGTTGAGCGGCGTTTTGGCATCGTTCAGCACGGCGAGCAGAATGCCAATAGCAAGCAACACCCAAACGATGAATGTGACGCAGGGGAGCATCCAGGAGGACTGCCGCATATCAAACCAGATCTGCGCCGCGAGAGGCGAGGAGAATTGACGCGTGCGGATTCGCCGCCTGGAGTCAAAAAGTTCATGCCATTGCCAAATCTCCGGCAGACCAATCCAGCGCTTTCCCGCGCGCGTGGCATGCACAGCCGCCGTAGAGACGACGAATGAACCCGCTACAGTCACCACGAGCGCGGCTCCTATCGTTCCAAGGGGCAATGCGAAATAGGCATCAATAATCGTCTCAATGCCGGCATTATTTGGAAGCGCTGCTATGGAGAGAACGACTAGCGTCGCGATCAATAAGGTGACCAACCCAGAAACCGGCGCGCGCAGCCAGTCCAGCGTTTGAGCAATCGTATACATAAGGAGGATTGAAAACAACGAGGCAAAACCCGGGCCATCGCCGTACAGAAGATTACATGTGAGCGCAAGGGCGGCGTAGGAAAGTGCAACAAACGTCAGACGCACAGCGATCACGATACCGACAGCCGTTGAGGTACCCACCGGCAAACGCAATATTCGGCCGGAGAAACCGCCTACCAAGTGTCCGGAATAATCCGTGCGAAGGATCAGAAGCAACGAAGTGATGAACGGAACGCCCGTGACAAACCCAAGAATGACAGCAGCGTCGAGCGTCCATGCATGTTCCCCGAACACAAACGGAATTTGGATCAGTAGGAACACGCAACACGCCACAAGCGCCGCCGCGATCGCCCCGCCCGTGCGAATTTCTTCCCACACCAACGCTTTTACCTGCGGCCATAGCGGACTACCCGCGCGCGCGGCAACTGGCGTAGCCGAAATCGATTCGCCTTGACTCATGATGTGTGCTCCATCGACTTACGCCACTGCCACCGGATCGCGGCTGCCGACAACGCGGGCGACGAAGATGGAATCGAGCGACGGGGTGGATTCGTCGATGATTGTGGCCCCGGCGGCTTTTAATGCCGACTTCGTGGTTTCCGCGTCGCCTTCGCTGATGATGGACCATTCGCGGCCTTCGCCTTCGGCGTGGAGCACGCCTTCGATGTCCGGCAGGGTTGACCTCGGTTCGGCGAATTCCACGATGCGGCGGTGATGCGTCGCCTTCACGTCGTCCATGGACGCGTGCAACACGAGCTTGCCCTGATGAATCATGGCGACATCGTCGACTATGCGTTCCACTTCGTCGAGCAGATGGGACGAGAAGATCACGGTACGGCCTTCTTCCGCCACCGAGCGCACGACCACAGCGAGAATTTCGCGCCGGGCCACGGCGTCGAGCCCCGACGACGGTTCATCGAGCAGCAGCAGATCGGGCCGGTGCGCCAATGCGAGCAGCAGGCCCATCTTCGCCTTTTCCCCGCGCGACATGTGGCGGATGCGCGTATCCGGCGCAAGCCGGAACTGGTTGCGGAGTCTTTCGGCGTAGGCCTCGTCCCACTTGGGATAGAACGCCTGCGTGTACCGGAGCGCCTCCGTCACGCGCATCCACAGGGGCAGCGCGCGATCTTCGGAGAGGTAGCCAATCTCCGCGAGCACGGCGGGTGGATTTCGCGTGGGGTCGATGCCGAACACGCGCACATCGCCTTGTTTCGGCGTCATCGCGCCGAGGATGTGCTTCATGAGCGTGGTTTTGCCCGCGCCGTTCTCGCCCATGAGGCCGAAGACCCGGCCGCGTTTCACCTCGATGCTGACATCGTCCAAGGCTACTTTCTTGCCGAACCGGCACGTGAGATGATTGACGGAAACAACCGGGTTCGACGGATTCATGAATGCTCTCCTTTTGTGGCCGGCGGGCGTTGGTTGAGGTCCCGATCGCGTTCCTTTATGAGGTCGACGAGTTTATCGACGCCGTAGCGGAGGCTTCGGCCCTCCACGATGAGCGCGTCTACTTTCTGAGTGAGTATCCGGCGGCACTCGTCCTCGGTGTAGGGCGTGCCGTTGCCCGAGACGTAGGTGCCGGAGCCGCGTTTTTTGTACACGAGGCCGGCGACTTCCAATTCGCGAAAGGCGCGTACGACCGTATTGGGGTTGACGAGCAACTGCTCGGAGAGGGCCCGAACCGAAGGCAATTCTGCGTCGGGTTTGAGTCGGCCGGTGGCGATCATGTGCTTAAGTTGTTGTGCCAGTTGTAGATAGAGTGGAAGCCCGTCACCGGGCTGTAGCGAGAGATGGATCATGTACCCAAAACCCTCCGCACCAGGAGTTATATTGGTGTATCGAAACTGTAACACGCTTTTGGGTTGCTGTCAATAGGGGGCGAGAACGTCGGTTGCGGAATTGCTCAGGCGACGAATTTTCTTGCACGAACTTGGCCCCGGAACGAATACATAGACCTAGGGTGTGTTCCCGTGTGGGGTTTCCAGTCATTATGGGCGAATACCGTCTGGTGATGCGCGCGACACGGATTCTTGTTGGACTCCTTGCCGCGCTGGCGTTGGCCGGGTGCGGGGGTGCGCCAAAGCGCGAAGATCCGGCCTTGAATCGTGCGTCTCAATTGCGCGACATGGGCAAATGGGATCAGGCCATTGCAGAGACGCAACGGCTGATCGACATGTCGCCGGAATCGCCCGGGCCGCAACGGCTGCTGGACGAAATCCACAAGGCACGCCAGGATTTTGCGATGCAATTTACCAATCTGCATGGCAATACGCACGTCGTGTGCATGCACGACCGGAACCAGAGCTACGAACTGTATGTGCCGTCTACGTATGATTCGAAGACACCCCATTCCATTCTTTATGTATTTGATGCAGGCGCCAAGACCAAGGAATTGATGAATCAGTTGTATGCAGGCGTCGCGCCACTGGGGTGGATCATGGCGGCCTCCAACAACTCGCGCAATGGGCCGTGGGCCGACATTTTCGCGGCGCAGGACGCCGTCGTGAAAGATACGGAAGTGCGCTTGAACCTGCACCCCTCGCGCCGGTTTGCCACCGGTTTCAGCGGCGGTGCGCGCGCCTCTCTGGCGTTGGCGTTTCGCTTTCCGGACAAGGTGTGCGGTGTGCTGGCCATGGGGGCGGGCTGGCCCATCAACACGGATCTTAAGCCCGGGGGCAAGCCGTTGGCCGTGTTCATTCTCATCGGCAATCAGGATTCCAACCTGGCGAAAGATATCCCCGAAACCGCGGCAAAGCTGCAGCAGGCAGGCATCACGCCGTATGTGCAGCAGTACGCCGGCGGCCACGAGTGGCCCCATCCGAACACGATTGCGCCGTGTTTGCAGTGGTTGAACGGCGCCGTCCCCCAGATCTAGGGAACGGCGCGATTCGCGGTCATCGTCAATCCCTCGGCCGGCCTCCCGGTGCCATTCCTTGTTCGCTGCGTCCACCGTCGTATTGGATGAACGGCATGTGCGAGAATCATGCTAAATCCCTTAGCGCATTTTCGTCGAATGAAGGAGTTGGAATTGGATTTCGAAGACACACCGGAAAACAGCGAGCCGATTACCTACCACGCGCTGACAATTGATACGCAAGCCTACTATTCCATCCTGGAACCGTCGAACGCGCACGGTGATCCGCCGGATCTCGTGCTGGTGTTTCACGGCTACGGTCAATCGGGCGACCGGTTTCTGAAGCGGTTTGAGCCGTGGCGCAATCGCAACCTGCTCGTGGTCGCGCCGTTCGGCCCGCATCAAACCTATATGAATTGGGAACCTCGCACAGTGGGTTTCGTCTGGATGACGCTGTTCGAACGCGAACGCGCCATAGAAGGGCTGATGGCGTATATCCATCAACTGTTGAGTCATCTGCGCGAGCATCACAAGTTCAACTGGCGCAGGGTGTTTGTGTTGGGCTTTAGTCAGGGCGCTACCGTGGCCTGGCGATTTGCCACACGCGGCGAGATGCCCGTGGACGGTCTGATATGCTGCGGATCGGACCTGCCGCCCGACGCGGCCGATCGCCTGCCCGCCAAGCACCGCTTTCCGGTGCGCCTCGTGCATGCGCGCGACGATTCCACCATGGTCTTCGGGTTGGCGGAACAATCGCTCGCCAAACTGACGGAACTGGGATATGAGGTCAGCACGGATTTCTTTGAGGGCGGGCATCGAATTCCGCCCGCGCAAGTGAAAGGCATCGGAGACTGGATTGAAGGGTTGCCGGGATAAGGCGCATTGGATTATGGCGATCTAGCGTCTGACCGAGCCCAGCAGCCATTCAAACCGGATTTTTGTTCCCGCTGCAATCTCTCCCTGACCTGGTTCGATGCGAATCATCGCGTTTGCGAGGGCGCCTGAATACAGGTCCGCCGAACTCTTTCCGCGAGTGGGATTCACGCGGTATCCTGCGTCATCCGCGTGTGCGCATACCAGTTGAAACAACGTGCGTGTGTCTTTTGCCGCCACCGGCGCTGTGAGTATACCTTCGGTTGCATCCGGTTCGTGCGGCATCCCGAGAATCTTTCGCACGGCCGGCGCAATGTACCGGTGAATTCCCAAATGGCACGATAAGGGATTTCCCGGCAGTCCGAAGATGAGTTGGGATTCATTGACGGCGAAGAGCAGCGGTTTGCCCGGCTGTTGGGAGACCTTGTGAAAAACCCGTGTAGCGCCGTACGTCTGCAGTGCTTGCGGCACCGTGTCGTATTTTCCCGCCGAGACTGCCCCGCTTAACACAATGAGGTCTCGCGGGCGGGCTTGATCCAATGCCGCCGAAAACGCATGCGAATCATCGTTTGCATGCAGGACCAACACATCCTCCACTCCCAACAGCCGGAGGGCACCTGACAGCATTGGTCCGTTGGAATTTCGGATTTGCGCAGGACCCGGCGACATATGCGAGGGCACCAGTTCGTCGCCTGTTGTAATCACGGCGGCCGTGGGCCTCGGCGTGGCGCGCACGTGCCGGATGCCAAACGTATGAAGCGCAGCCAGGGCCAAGGGAGTAATCCAATCGCCTGCACGGAGAATAACATCGCCTCGCGCGCATTCGCTCGCCTTGGGCATGAGGTTTGCCATGGGTTTAATGTCGAGCGGCAGCCGCACGCCCTCTTCGGCATCCTCCACGCGCTCCTTTGGCACCACCGCCTCCGTGCCCCGGGGACACGGCGCGCCGGTCATGATGGCGACCGCCTCACCCGCGCCGACAACAAAGTCGCACGGGTGTCCGGCGGCCGATTCACCGATTACTTTTACCACACGTCCCGCGTCCAGCAGCCGTACGGCGTAGCCGTCCATCATTGCGCGGGGAAAGGGGGGGTAATCCGCGTCCGCCCGGATGTCCTCGGTCAATTGCAGTCCGATGGTTTGATCGATCGCGAGCGATAGCGGCGCACGTGGCAACGCATGACGCAAAACCAGATCTCGGGCGGTATCGGGATCGATCAACGGCGCCATGTGGCATTTTCCTGTCGTCAACAAAAGGCCCTTGGAACGGTACTCAATTCCAAGGGCCGGTCTCGCTTCGAATCTGATTGCACGCAGAATTCCCTAAGCTTGAAACGCCGAGGATATTTCACGTGCACACTGTAAGTGCGCCAGTTTTGGTAACTGGCCGGTTGAAGTGTTGTTACAAAGTTAATTGGACAAATTCGTGAAATATCCGGGCTAGGCGAACAAATCCATCACAGGCTTGCCCTTTCCATCTTCCGTGACATAGAACGGGCGCTGTTCGATTTCATATTGGAGATTCGCGGGAATGCCCATCGCCCGGTACAGCGTGGCATGAAGCGAAGTGACATCGACCGGTTTGTCGATGGTCTTGCACGGGCGTTCATCGGCGGTGACCCCGTGCAGGTATCCCTTCTTCATGCCGCCGCCAATAAGGAGCATGCTGCCCGCGGCGGTGAAGTGGCGGTGCATGCCGTAATGCTTCATCTCGGTCATGACGGCGGGCACTTCCACCTGATCTTTCACGCGCTTTTCCGGCTTGCCTTCGGTCATCATATCGCGGCTGAATTCCGATGCCAGACATATGATGGTTCGATCGAGCAGACCCCGCGCCTCCAAATCGAGTACGAGTTGGGCGATTGGCCGGTCGATCATGGCCTTCAAATCCGCCGCGCGGGTGTGGCCGTTTTCGTGCGTGTCCCAGTGGACAAACGGCTCGTATTCCGTCGTTACCTCAATGAACCGGGCGCCGGCTTCCGTCAACCGCCGCGCCAACAGACATCCGAGTCCGAATCGGCCGGTGTTATAACGATCGAAGCTCTCTTTCGGTTCCAGCGACAGGTCAAATGCTTTGGCCGCTGGAGAATTCAGCAGGCGGTGCGCATTGTCCATGCTGCGCATCAGTGATTCCTGCTGATAAGCACTGCCAAATTCGCCCACCGGACTTGATTTGACCAATTCGCGGAACGCCTTCTCGCGGTTCTCGAACCGCGAAAACGTCATGCCTTCTGGCGGTTGGACGGCCTTCGCGGCCTCTTGCGGATACGGCACATTGAACGGCCCATATTCACTGCCAAGGAAGCCGGCCGTGGTGAACGACTTCAATTCCTCGCCTTCGCCGAGATCGAATCGTTGGCCGATGTTAATGAATGGAGGCACGTCCGGATTCTTTGGGCCCAACGTGCGAGCGATAAACGCGCCGATGTGCGGACACGCTACCGTCTGCGGCGGTATGTAGCCCGTATGCCAATGAAACTGATGGCGTGAATGCAGAATAAAGCCAAGATCGGCGGCGGTGAATGTACGCACGAGACTCATGCGGTCCATTACCTTCGCGACGTTTTCGAGCCCCTCGGAAATCTTGATGTTGTCGACTACCGTGTCGATCGGGTTAAACGTGCTCAAGACCTTGGCCGATTCCAATCCAGACTCATAGGCCGTATAGCGTTTTGGATCGAAGGTTTCCGTACTCGCCATGCCGCCCGCCATCCACAAAATGATCATGGTGTCCGCGGTCGGCGTAATGGCTTCCAACTCATTCTCGGCGGATACAATCCGGGGATATCCGGCTGCCAGCGCGGACAGAGTTGCGGCACTGGTGGTCTTCAGAAACTCCCGGCGATTCCAGGTTTTCGATGTCATCACGCGCTCCTCAATGGATCAACTGGAATTCGGGCAGCATCGACACCGCCCACAACAAATCCGACAAGCCATCGACGGTTACCGGTGCGCCCACCAGGGCCTGGGCCGCCGCGCGTTCGGTGTCGGAGGGCGAACGCTGCAGCGCAGCCAAATAAATCCGGTTAATTATATCATCCACCGGCGGCTCGCCCGCATCCATTACCCGCATGGATGCCTCGGTCAGAAACGTGGCAAATGTGGCGCCGTTGGTGAGTTCGACCGCCTGCAAGGTTGTGGCATCGCCTTCCCGCCGGGTGGTCACCTGTTCCCGGTTTGGCCGGCCCAATGCCCGTGTCAGCGGATCGGACGGTACCCGCCATGCGCGGACCATGCGCGCCGGATCGTTGGGGTCTTCCCCGGGCGGCGTGAATTTCGGATCCACTTGCCAATGGCCGGTCACGCGGCTCACCGCGTCCATAAACTGCTCCGCGCTCAACCGCCGCAACTCCGGCCCGGCAAAGGCATAGTCCGTCGCTTCCTCCACCCGGCCCGTGCGCGGTACTGCCGGCAACTGGTAGGCCTTGGATGTGAGGATAATTTCCATCGTGTGCTTGAGATTGTATCCGCTGTCCACCAAATCCGTCGCGAGCCAATCCAAAAGATCTGGATAAAAAGGCTTGTTGCCCATAACGTCCAGCGGCTCCACCAGGCCCCGACCAAAGAACTGCGCCCATAAGCGGTTCACCATGGTCCGCGTAAAACGACCGTTCTCTTCGCTGGTCAATGTGCGCGCCAATTGCGCCATCCGTCCTGCTCGCGGACGTTCCGCCTCAATGGCACCCAGTTCTTGCCACAGGAACGCCGGCGCGGCAATTTCGCCCTGCGGCACATCGCAGCGCACCAGTTCGAGCGCGTCATCCGAGAAAATGCTCGCCATGCCATAGGCGTCTTTCAGCTTCCAGTTGTCGACGAAACTATCGTGACACGACGCGCATTTGAGGTTGACCCCGAGAAACACCTGCGAGACTGATTTGGCTGCCTGCACGGGCGGCTGTTGCACTGCCGCCGTCACGCCGCGCCAGATGATGCCTTTGACAAAACCCTCCGACTCCGGCGTCGGATTGACGAGCTGCATGGCGAATTGGTCGTAGGGCATGTTGTTATACAACGCACGGTACAGCCAATCCGTAATGGACTTACGTCCGCCGTCGATGTATCCCGTGCCCGTGAAATCGTTGCGCAGACAGTCGTTCCAGAACGTCATCCAGTGTTCCGCATAACCCTGGTTGTTGGCCAGCAACGTGCGAACCAATTGCGCCCGTTTGTCGGGGTTGGGATCGTTCAGAAATGCCTGCAATTCGTCGTTTGTGGGCAACAACCCAATCGTGTCGAGATAAGCTCTGCGTACAAATACCGCATCCGCCACGGGTTCCCCCGGCGCCATGGCGTGTTCCTGAAAATACGGGCCCAAGAACCGGTCCACGGGATTGTCCGAGAGCGTCGCGGCAACTGCTTCTGGAATGGCGGGGCGGCGCGGCTCGATGGGTGCATCCCACGCGTCCGGTTGGCTGGCAGACGGGTCCCATTTCAATCCTTGATCGATCCACGCCCTAAGTATTCCGATTTGCTCGGCATTCAGAGGTACCCCTTTGGGAGGCATAATGAGGTCCTGGACCTGCCCCGACACCAGCTCAATCAAGTAACTTTCCGCGCTTTTTCCTTCGACTACCGCCGGACCCGATTCCCCGCCCTTGAGAATCGCGTCTCTAGAGTCCAGCCGAAGTCCGGCCATTTGCTTGTTCGGCCCGTGACAGGACCAACAGCGTTCGGCGAGAAGGGAATGAATATCGTCCATGAAGTTCACCGGGCGGGTGACGGCCACCGGCAACGTGGGCGCGTCTTGGGCAAAGGGGGCTTCCGCCAACCAAGCCACTGCCAAGACACCAAGAATTACATGAAATCGCGTGTACATCGTGCTTCTTTCCCGGATAAAGCCAGTTGAAGTGCCTATCATACCATGCGGCGGAGCCAAATCAAGGCGCTGCGCGGCTTTGTGCTGTGAGGGAAATGCGACCAAGGGTGCATTCTGGCATGATCGCTACGTGCGGTAAGTTAAAATGCTGTAAATAAGAAAGTTACAGTTTTCTTATTTCGTTTGGTTTGATCCATTTTCATATGGACGTAACTTTGTCTGCTTGCCGGACCTTTACAGTCCGGCAAACTAATCCTACGGCCATGCGAACACTGGTGGACGGATTTGAAGCTCAAGTTGTTGACACCCATCAATCCTGCTCGTTCATCAACTTCTGAAAAAGTGGATCCTCGCGCATCGAATCGAAATCGGCGTCCACCTGCGCTTGTTGCCGGTAGCTTTCATCGAACGTAATCGCCACCATCAGGAGCGGCACCACTTCTTCGCGGTTTTCACGAGCGGCGGCCACGCAGGCGAGGTTGTAATAGGGAGCGGGGTGGTCCGGGTCGATGTCGATGGCCTTGCGGTACGCGGCCTCGGCTTCGTCGTACCTTTCCAGCGCCATAAGCAGGTTCCCATAATTATTGTGCGTTGCCACGCTGTCCGGCTCGAGTGCGAGGGCTTTTTGTGCCGCGGCATCGGCGGCCTCCAGGTTGCCTGTCAGCCGGTAGAGAATGGCCAAGTCGTTGTACGGGCGGCTCCATTTGGGATCAAACTCAATGGCCTTCAGGAATTCCGCCTCGGCTTCTTTGCTGCGGCTCATTGTATGAAGCAGGATACCCAACCCGTTGTGCGCCCAGGACCAATCCGGCCGCAACTCTATGGCCTTGCGGTAGGCGTCCTCGGCACCCCGTAGATCCTTTGCGGCCACCTTGCGCAACGCCAACGCATAATAGGCGTCCGCCGATTCGCGATGTCCTTTTTCCGCGATATCCGCCACGGCTTCCACGATCAAGCGTGTGCGTGTGCGCACCCCCTGCGGATCGCGCGAAAGGCACTCCCGCATGGTGCGAAACAACACATCCACCTGTGCATCACTGAGTTCGCGCGTGATATCGCCGAACGGATCCTGGCGCGGTTCCACCGCCGGGGCGCGGACCTCCCGCAAGGCCACGACAATGGCGGCCAGTACAACAATACAGCCGGTGGACAGCCAAATAATTCGATGATGCCGCATAGGGTATGGTGGAATTATACCCGGTCGTACGTGGCCGTGGTAGCCGGGTTGGCACAAGTCCTCGATGACCGTTGCGACGGCGTTCCCATGGCATCCGGACGGCGCGAACTACGTACGGCCCCGGCCCGCAGAGTGCGTTTGGGGCGGGCAGGACTGTAGGTTAGAAATGAATTGCGCCAACGCGCATCATACTTGATGTCCTTGAACCATCCACGACACGGAAGGAAATGCCATGGCCGATTCCACCCAGACGCCCGCCCGGATGCCTGGAAATGTCTGGGTGGTCAGTGCCACCAGTTTCTTGACAGACGTCTCCAGTGAGATGGTTTTCAATCTTTTGCCCCTATTCTTGGCCAATGTTCTGGGCGCAAAAACAGTAACCATTGGTCTGGTGGAAGGCGTAGCGGAATCGACAGCCAGCCTTGTCAAGCTGGCTTCGGGGTACTATTCCGATATGTGGCGATCCCGTAAGTGGCCTTCAGTCGCGGGATACGGAATCTCGGCCATCGCCAAAGTATTCTTTTTGTTTGCTACGAACTGGTGGATTGTCGCCGCTGTTCGCTGGGCTGACCGGGTCGGCAAGGGCGTCCGGACAGCGCCGCGCGACGCACTGATTGCCGATTCGATAGACATTCGGCAGCGCGGAAGGGCCTTTGGCATTCATCGGGCCGCGGATTCAGCGGGCGCTGTGGCGGGCCTTCTCATTGCGGCTGCTGTAATTGGTTTGGTTTCCGGCGGAACCGCTGCTCTGGATGCGACGGCCTTTCAATCGGTAGTGCTTGTCAGCCTGGTGCCTGCCTTGCTGGCCGTTGTCGTGTTGGCGGCGTTTGCCAAGGAGACTGTGAACGCGCGCACGCCCAATTCGACAAACCCCTCTTTCAAGTCTCTCGGCAGGCCCTTTTGGGCATTCCTCCTTGCGGCCGCCGTATTCGGATTGGGCAATTCGTCTGATGCATTCCTGATACTCCGCGTGCAGGAACGGGGACTTGGCATCATTGGCATCCTTGTCCTGCTCTCGGGATTCAACGTGGTCAACTCAATTGTATCACTCTATGCGGGCGCATTGTCCGATCGCATTGGGCGGTTCAAGGTTCTCGCGTGCGGATGGCTGGCATACGCTGCCATCTATGCGGGCTTCGCATTGAGCGGATCAACAGCGGCAACGTGTGCTCTATTTTTGATCTATGGGGTGTACCACGGCCTGACTGACGGCGTAACGCGCGCATTTCTTGCAGATCTCGTAAACCCCGAACTTCGGGGATCGGCCTACGGCGTGTACCATGGAGTCATCGGAATCATACACTTGCCTGCGTCGCTCCTGGCCGGTCTGTTTTGGGGCGGCTGGGGAGAATGGGATGGTTTCGGCGCGGCGGCTCCATTCCTATTCGGCAGTGCGATGGCACTCGCCGCGACCGGCCTGTTGTTCGCCATGCGAATCGCCTACAAACCGCACATGCAGCCTTCCTGAATCAATGACATCGAACCGCGCCCGTTAAGAATCTTAGACGGGAAACGTGGTACGGCTATCGCCATTCGCCCGATTTGGGCAGGAGTCTTGAAGCAGTATGCAGTTGAAGAAGTTTGTCCCGTTCGTCCTTGTTTTGGGTTTGTTCTGCGCATTGTTTGCTGGTTGCGGCACCCCGCCCGCTACCGTGGCCTACGTTGATTTACAGAAGTATGCGGGACTGTGGTATCAAATCGCCGCATACCCTCAGTTCTTCAACCTTGGCCTTGCCGGAGTCACCGCCGAGTATTCGATCAACGACGATGGAACCGTTCGTGTGTTTAACCGTGGTCTCCAGGGTGGCCTTGAAGGACCTGAGACGACCATCGAGGGCACGGCCAGAATCGTAGACGCGCAAACCAACGCGAAACTCGCTGTGCGTTTCAATTTCCCATTAGGCAGCTTGTTTGAGGGAGAGTACTGGATCATCACGCTCGACTCCGACTACACGTACGCCGTGGTCTCCGATTCCCGGAAGGCGAGTTTGTTCATTCTGAGCCGGACTCCCACGTTGAGCCAGGACATCACGGAACAGATACTAACGGATCTGGAGACCCGCGGATTCGACATCGGCAAGTTGATCTTCACCCAGCAATCTCCTTGAGTTTTCGCTTCCCCAGGGTGAATTCAGTACGGCAATGCTCTATTCTTTCCTTTGGCCTCCAACCCTGGTGAATTACGAGGAGTGCGTTATGGCGAAGCGGAAATTGAGAACGGTATTGCGTATAGTCGCACTGGGATGCACTGGCGCGCTGATCGTCGCCGCGGGATTCATCGTCAATATCGTCTGGTTCAAACCATTTAACATCAATATTTTCTACGAGCGGGTATTTCTGGAATATGCGCTCATGGATCCTGAAATGTTGACCCAGATGCGCCTGCTCGAACCTTATGGTTTGCGCGGACATAACGATGATTTTACCGACGCATCTCCTGCACACGCGCAAAAACTGCTCGCCAAGGCCAAGCGCGACCGGGATACGCTTCGCCGGTACGACATCACTGGACAGACCGAATCGCAGCAATTGTCCACGCAAGTACTCGACTGGTTTCTTTCCCTGTCTGTCGAAGGCGAACCCTATCTGTTTCACGACTATCCCGTTAATCAACTCTTCGGTGTGCAGAACGATTTGCCCTCGTTCATGGCTGAGATGCACCAGATAGACGATCGAAAAGATGCCGACCAATATCTTGCACGTCTTGTCAAATTTGGCGAGAAATTCGACCAAGTGCTTGAGGGGTTGCGCCTCCGGGAAGAGAAAGGAATCCTTCCACCCCGGTTTGTCGTCGAACGCGTATTAACGGAAATGAAGGGGTTCGTCGCCGCGCCACCCAATGAGAACATCTTGTTCACTTCGTTGCAGAAAAATTTGAACGATACCGATATGAGCGAAGCCGATTGCACCGGCATTACGGCCGCCGCATCACAGGCAATCGAGACCGGCGTCTACCCGGCCTACCAGAAATTGATTGCCTACTTCGAGGAGTTGGCGCCGAAGACCACCACGGACGACGGCGTTTGGAAGTTGCCCGATGGGGACGCGTTCTATGCATACGCACTGCGTAGCCAGACCACAACGGACATGACCGCGGAAGAGATTCATCGGGTTGGACTTTCCGAAGTGGATCGCATTCAATCGGAAATGCTTGCCATCCTCGCAGAGCAAGGATACTCCGGCAAACCGCTGAAGGAACTTATGGGCGATCTGTCCAAAGAAGATCGGTTCAAATACGAAGACTCCGAAGCCGGCCGCATACAATGCCTTGCCGACTACCAAACCATCATCGACGAAATTGACGCCGGTCTTGGCGAGTGGTTCAGTCAGCGTCCGCCGGTGAGCGTGAAGGTCGAACGCATTCCCGAATTCAAAGAGAAAACCGCGCCGGGGGCATACTACTACCCGCCCGCGTTGGACGGTTCCCGGCCGGGCATCTTTTACGCAAACCTGCGTGACATGAGCGAGATTCAAAAGTATGGCATGCGCACGCTCGCCTATCACGAAGCCATACCGGGCCATCATTTCCAATTCGTATTTCAGCAGGCTATGGAAGGCCCGACCTTTCGAAAAGTGCTGCCTTTCACGGCCTATGCAGAGGGTTGGGCGCTCTATTCGGAACGGTTGGCATGGGAAGCCGGATTTCACAGCGACTCGTTTTCAAACCTGGGCCGGCTTCAGGCCGAATTGTTCCGTGCCGTGCGCCTTGTTGTCGATACCGGCATTCATTACAAACGCTGGACGCGTGAGCAGGCCATTGACTACATGATGACCAATACTGGAATGCCCGTGGGAGAAGTCACCGCCGAAATCGAACGCTACATCGTCAATCCCGGCCAGGCGTGTGCCTACAAAATTGGCATGATAAAGATTCTCGAGTTGCGTGAAAAGGCCAAGACCGAATTGGGGGACGCTTTCGACATCAAAGCGTTTCACGATGTGATACTGAAAAACGGTTCGCTGCCGCTCATCATACTTGAGAGCGTCGTCGACAAGTACATTGCAAACGCCAACGCGAACGTGCAAACAGCGCTCAGCCAAGCCGCTACTGGATAAATCCTTGTGTGGCAAGCCAGCGCAGGCACAAATCCGGCCACGCGGCGTACGTCAATTCCGGAGTCTTGTACCCAAGTCCGAGGCCATGCTTGCCCTTGTCGAAGACATGCATTTCCGCGGCAACGCCGTTTTGCACCAGCGATTCATAAAACAACAACGCGTTCTTGACTGGTACCGCCTGATCCTCTTGCGTATGGATCAAGAAAGTAGGCGGCGTCTTGGCTGTCACTTGAAGTTCGAGCGACATCTCCTTCACCAGCGCCGGGTCGGGAGTCTCGCCAAGCAAATTCTTCATCGACCCTTCATGCCGGGCCGGATCCGTAAACGTAATGACCGGGTACATTAGAATCAGAAAATCGGGACGGCACGAAACGCGCTCAATCGGATCGGCCTGATCGGGACGCTCGTCTACATAATGCACACCCGTCGTGGCCGCAAGGTGCCCGCCCGCGGAGAACCCGATGACACCAATCCTGGAGGGATCGACTTTCCATTCCGCCGCGCGTGCACGGACCGTGCGAATGCCCCGTTGCGCGTCCGTCATTGGAACCGGGTGTGGGTAGGCCTTGCCGCGGCGATATGTGACAACAAACCCAGCCATGTTGTGCTCCACCAACCACCGCCCGATCTCATCGCCTTCGTGATCCATGGCAAGGCCGTGGTAGCCGCCGCCCGGAAAAATCACGACAGCCGCATGCGGCCCTTCTGTTTCCGGCAGATAGGCAATAATGCGGGGATTGTCTTCAGGTTTCTCCAGCGGCGCCCCGGGCGCCTCGGCCGGCCACAATGGCATTTCAAACGCAGGTTCCACGTCTTTCGGCGCTGCCGCCGCCACAGTGATAAAAAACGCCGCTAGGGAAAACATGATGGGCCCCCGTGTTAATTCGTTGCCTTCCGCCAATCCAAGATGGTACCGGTCATCCAATCAAGATTTCCACCGCGGGAAGAATTCGCCGGAGTCGCAGCGTTACTTGGAATTGATACGAACAGCGCGAAAGCCGCCAAGACTGCACATCGACGAGGAGAAGCCGTTCCATGCCGCGTCCGCCCATCTTGCCCACGATTGACTGGAGAGCCGTGTTCCATTCGGGCCAACCTTACGAAGCCTGGCTCGCTGCCGCGGAAAACGTGAACCATGCCAACGCCATGGACGAAAACCGCCGTGCCTTGACCCTCGATCCCATCATTTTGGGCGTGCTGAACGCCATGCCGCGTCCGGTTCATGTCGTCGCCATCGCCGAAGATTGGTGCGGCGACGTGGTGCGCCATGTGCCCGTGCTGGCGCGTATGGCCGACGAATCGGACAACTTGCTGGTCCGGTTTGTCACGCGAATGCAACACAAGGAAGTGTTTGCCCGGTTCCTTACCAACGGGGGAGAGGCCATTCCCAAATTTGTGTTCCTTAACGATAAGTTTGTCGAATGCGGCAACTGGGGTCCCATGCCTGACGCATGCCGCGAACTCATTGCCCGGGGCAAGGCCAGCGGCAACATGGCGGCCGCACGCGAGAAGGTCGCCGCGCTCTACAATGCGGATCCGGGAAAACGCGCTGTATTTGCGGAGCTGACACGGCTGGTCGACATCGCATCAACGATCGCGCCATAGCTGAGGCACGGACATACTATTGCTTTGGCGCGGCACTGGCGCGTTTCGCCTGTTCTTCCTTTAATGTCACTTCGTAGCCTGGCAGATCCTCGAGGCGTAATAGCACGAGGTAGACCATGCCTAAGCCCTGGGCGGAGGGCATGCCTGCCCGTGCTCGAGGTGACGGACCGACCGAAGTAAATGTCAGGGTATGCGATTCGCCTGCTTCCAGCGCATGCGTGTCGAACCGAGTCCACACCGGGTCCGCGCCATCCTCGTAAAAGTCGAAGGGACCGCCAACGGGGGTGTCGTTAATTTTGGCCTCGAAGACGCCTCCGCGAAATCCGTAATTCATCACGGCATTCACCTGATACCGGCCGCTCGCGGGCACGGTGAATTCAAACGTGACCGCGCTCCCCGCCTTTGCCGGCATATACAGCACTTGGGACTCATCCTTCATAATCCCTGAATCCGGCTTTGCCTTCACGGTCAACGCGCCCACCGGGAGCACGGTATAGGGCGGCACCCGATCCGCGACCGGCGGCATCGACCCCTCAATATGTTTCGCGGGCCACTGGTACCAATACGCCACAGAACTGATGAAGTCGCGCCGGTGAAGGAATTGCCCGTAAAACTCACCAGTACGCGAGAACACGCTGCCGCGTGTCTCCATGGCCACCTTGATCGATTTCGTGAAAGGAATGGGATCGGGTACATGCCAACGGTACGCTGTCACGCGATCGCCCGCCGCGTACCCCTCCCAAAGGGACACGCCATAATAGGGCGTGTTGAACTTGCGAAATCCCCACGCGTCATTGAAATAGTCTTCCGTGCCCGTGCCCATAAGGCTGGGCGTTTCTTCACCGTCAATATAGAACCGATCGTCGCCCTCGCCAAACCAGCCAATCTCGGCCTGATGCGCGGAATACACCATCCCCGCGAAGTGCCCTTTGCCCGTCGTCTCAAGCACAATGAAATCGTCCGGCGTAGTGGGATTTTGCTGACGGTACTGGGCATGAAAATAGAGCGCGTCTTCCGGCAATCTCTCGTACTTTTCCCAGTCCACATAAAAATAAAACGAATCGGTGCTGTACGTTGACGACTCGTTGGTGACCGTTATTTTAATGCGGCTCTGAAACGGCATCCGCCAGTATGAACTCCGCGACCTTCCAAAACTCGACACCGAGGTCACCGCCGACGTGTAGTCCACCATGGCGCCGTGGCCCACGCCGAAGAAATCGCCCAGAGGCGCCTCGACGCTGGGCCGTTCGTTGCCGTCGTAATACACACGCAGCACGTGGGTCCGGCCGTGAAACGGATCCGGCGTCCCTATCGTGCACCAGACATGGTTTACAACTCCCGGTCCTTCCAGATCCGCCAGCACAAGCGTTTCGCCTGCCGGAATGGGCCGCGCATCGCCATTCTTTGCGATATCGGGGTTGGCGCTGCTCGCTCGCTGCGGCTTAAACGGCTGAAGGAGAGTAAGCCGATCCAGGTCCGATTGCGCCCACGCGGCAGCCATCGAAAGGGAAAGTACCATGCAACACTGCGCAAGTTTCCGCGTCACACCAATCTCCCGGATGTTATGGGCGTCCCGCCGTCAGTGGCGCAACGCCTTGCGAACCCGATTCTTCATAAAGTGATACGTTTTCGATCCCCGCATGAGGTGTGCCACCTCGAATAACATGAATGTTACGTCGTCATGCGAAGGTTCCGCGCTCTCCGTGTGGGCGCAGAGCGCCTCCACTATTCGATCGCCCAGTTCCCGGTTGCTCGCGCGTGCGTTCAGGCTCAGCACCTTCAGCAATGCTTCGTCGCCGAATACACGATGATCAGGGCTCATGGATTCGGTCACGCCGTCCGAATACACGATGAAGCGATCGCCTTCGCTTAACTTCACCGATCCCAAATCGTAGTGGACATCCTCGATGACGCCGAATGTTACGTTGCGCGGTGAATCGGATTCCGACGCCGGCGCTTTCAGCGCCTCCCAGACCGCGCGATCGGCGCGATAGACCAGCGCGTGCGGGTGGCCGGCGTACCCGAAATTCAGAGTCCCGTTGGTCGCATAGTACGTAAACACGGCCGCGGTCGACATGACCTCCACGCCCTTGGCGTTTACCAGACGGTTTACACGCTGCAGAATCTTGTCCGGCTTCGGTAGGTTCATGTGCCGCCTCAACACATTGTGAAGCCACGTGCTGAAATCGGATACCTGTTCGCCGTGTCCGGCCACGTCGGCAAGACACATCCGGGCCATCAGCCCTGCACTGCAGGCCGTAAGGTAGTACACATCACCGCCCCTGTGGGATCCACTGGGATGGGCATAAATCAACCCGTTCAGGCCAGGCGCTTTCACATCCAGCCGCGCTCGATCGATGCCGCCCCATACGTCACTGCAGATCAATTGCAGCGAATCAGGGGCAGACACCAAAAGGGGAGCACGTTCCATCAGAGTATCGATTCCAGTTGCGACACCAGGTTTCCGAAGTGGGTCATGGCCGCTTCGATGGGCTCCGGTTGCGACATATCCACTCCCGCGTCGCGCAACAGATCCAGTGGATATTTGGAACCGCCGCCTTTCAAGAAGCGAAGGTACGCATCCCGTTCCGCCTTGCCGCCCTCCAACACTTTGCGCGAAAGCGCGATGGCCGCTGAAATTCCCGTTGCGTACTTGTAGACATAAAACGCATTGTAGAAATGCGGAATCCGAAGACCCTCAAGCGTCAGGGCTTCGTCGATTACCATTGCCGATCCAAAATAACGCAGCAAAAGTGCCCCATACTCCTCGCGAATTCTCGCCAGAGTCAGCGGCTCCCCTTGTTCGGCAATTCCATGAAGCACTTTCTCAAATTCCGCGAACATCGTCTGGCGAACCAGTGTGCCCCGGATCTCATCAATTTCGCGGCACAAAAGAAACGCCAGCATGTCCTTGTGCTTGATCTGCTGTTTTAAGTGTTTGTTCAGCAGCAGCTCATTGAACGTGGATGCCACCTCCGCCACAAAGATTGTGTAATCGTAGTAGTGAAACGGCTGATTGTGCGCACTGTAATACGTGTGCATCGAATGCCCGGCTTCATGGGCCAGCGTAAACATGCTGTCAATCGTGCTCTCTTCGTAGTTCATCAAGATATACGGGGGACCTTCGTAGCCGCCGGCGGAAAAGGCCCCGCTGCGCTTGCCCGTGTTTTCGTACCGATCCACCCAGCGCGCCTCGCCAAGACCTTTGCGAAGTACCTTTACATACTCGTCCCCAAGCGGAGCCAGCGCATCACAGACCTGGCTGGCCGCCTTTTCGTAAGGCGTCTTCACGCTCTTCAACTCGACTATCGGCACATACGTGTCGTAAACGTGAAGTTTCTTCAACTTGAGCGCGCGCCGCCGCAAATCGAGATAGCGATACACCGTATCCAGGTTTTTATGCACGGTTGCGATCAAATTGTCGTAAACCGCAACCGGAACATTGTCGCCAAACAGCGCCGATTGAAGCGCGGATCCGTGATTCCGCACTTTGGAGTAATACACGTCCTGCAACACAGAGGAGCTTAACGTCGCCGAAAGCGTGTTGGCGTGCTGCTCATAGGAATCGTACAGCTTGTGGAACGCTTCCTTGCGCACCGATCGCTTGCGAGACTCCAGCAAAACGCGGTAGGAACTGTGCGTCAGCTCAACCTTGTTGCCGTGCTCATCTTTCACGAATCCGAATTTCAAGTCGGCGTCGTTCAATTGCCCAAACACCTTCCCGGCCGTACCTGCCACTTCGCCTTGCATCGCCAGGAGGCGCTCCTCCTTATCGGACAGAATGTGCGGTTTGTAACGCAAGAGACGCTCCAGCGAGAACCGGTATTCCTGCAGTGCCTTTGACTTCAGGTAATCGGCCATGGTCTTGTCCGGAATCTGCTGAATCTCAGGAGCGATAAAGCTCGCCGCTTCCGAGGCCACCGTCGCCAGATGCCGGTACTGGGCGACCATTCCCTGATAGGTGCTGTTTGAAACATCCTCAGAGGCTTTCAAGAATGCGTAATGGCCTATCCGTTCCATTTCGAGATCGAATTGGGCTTCAAACTGGTAACATTCCCGCAATTTGTTGGGGGACTCGCCAAGCCGGCCGCGAAACTTCTCGAAGTGCGGTACTTTCTTTTCCTGCTTCTTGAGTGCCTTGTGCCAGTCCTCATCATTCTTAAATAAGACAGAAAGATCCCACGTGTCGCTCTCGCGTACTTCGGACCGTTTCGGAATTCGTTTCGTCTTGGCCATACCGCTCCCTTTCATGCCAGTTACCGAAACGGCCAGTATACTGAACAAACGCACAATGGCGAAATCCCCAAGTCCCCTGACGCGGAGTAAACAATTCCTATTGATAATTGTCCGGAAGTCCTGTAAACCGGATGCCGGTAAGGGCGGAAAGCGGGCTGGATACCCCGGGGGGAGACCAATATGCGAAAACTTATGGTTGTCGGATTGTTGATTATTACGGGGTGTGTCACGTCGCGAGAACCGCGTGGTGTCCAGTCGGCTCTGCGAGAGGGTCCCGATGAATTCCTTGTTAAGGCCGTCGTAGGCCCCGCCGACGACGGGACCTACGTCGTTCCCACTACCCAACGGATTGCTCCCGCGGGCGAAACCGTGTTGTTTTCAGGCCGGCCAACGGGAATCGCACTCAGCCCGGACGGTTCCGCGGTGGCGGTCAAAGGCAGGCTCGACCTTGTATTCATCGATACCTCAACCCGGAAAGTCACCCAAACGCTGAAACTGCCTGAGGGAGGCAACAGCTTCCGAGGAATCGCTTGGAGCGCGGCCGGTATCGTCTGGACGACTTCAGCGTCAAAGTTTCTGTACGGCGCAAAGCAGGATGCCACTGGGAAGTGGGCATGGGTTGAGACCATCGAACTCCCGGGTCCCAAGGGCGACGACAACTCCACCCCCGGGGGCATAGCCCTGGATGAGATCAATGACATCGCTTATGTCACACGAAGCCGTAACAACGATATTGTCGTCGTGAATCTGGCCGCTCGAAAGATCGAGGCCGCGATCCCGGTCGGGATCGCGCCCTTTGATGTGCTCCTGAATGGAAGCCGGGCCTACGTCACCAACTGGGGCGGCCGAAGGCCCAAGCCGGGTGACTTGACGGGACCATCGTCCGGCAGTGAAGTGGTTATCGATGAAGCGGGGATAGCAAGTTCGGGCACTGTATCCGTGATTGATTTGGAAACGCGGCAGGTAACCGCCGAAATCGAGGTCGATCTTCATCCCAGCGGCATGGGATTGTCCCCGGATCGAAAGCGTCTCTTTGTAGCCAATGCGAACAGCGATACGGTTTCTGTGGTTGACCTTGCCTCTCACGCCGTCACGGATCGGTGGGGAGTGAAGCCAATGCATACGCTGCCGTTCGGCAGCGCCCCCAACGCCCTTGCCGCATCTGCTGACGGTAAGACCCTGTATGTAGCCAACGGCGGCAACAACTGCATTGCCGTTCTGGACACGGCCAACGGGCGCGTTCGCGGTCTCATCCCCACGGGATGGTACCCGGGTGACGTTTGCCTGTTGGGCGATGGCGCGACGCTTTGTGTTGCCAACACCAAGGGCGTGGGAAGCCGGGCACAAGACGACTCGGAGGTAACCAAACAACTGAGCGAGCACCTCGGCAAACCCATGGCCCCGGGCGGGTTCAACAGCCACGAGCACATGGGGTCTGTCTCCTTCATTCCCGTGCCCGGCGATTCCGAACTCGAAGAGTTTACCTATCAAACCGCGGTCAACATGCGTTTGCCTTTGATGAATCGAATTCTCACTATGAAAGAGGCTCCGGCGGCGGTAACTCCCGTGCCGTCACGACCGGGCGAAGTATCTCCTATCAAACACGTCTTGTACATCATCAAAGAGAACCGGACCTACGACCAGGTGTTCGGTGATATGCCCCAGGGCAATGGCGATCCCCAGTTCTGTCATTTCGGCCGGGACGTCACGCCCAATCACCATGCCCTCGCCGAGGAGTTCGTGTTGCTGGATAATTTCTACTGTAACGGCGTATTGAGTGCGGACGGTCATCAGTGGACCAACGAAGGCTATGTTACCGACTACATCGAAAAAAGCTTTGGCGGATTTACCCGCAGCTACCCCTATGATGGCGATGACGCATTGGCCTATGCGTCCTCCGGCTTTATCTGGGACCACGTATTGGCGAAAGGCCTTACGTTTCGAAACTACGGCGAAATGGTTAAAGCGCACATTACGCCCAATGACGCCACGTGGACCGACATCTACCGGGACTACAAGAACGGACAAAAAACCATCGACATACGAGCGACCACCGAAGTGCGCGGCCTTGAACCCTACATTTGCCCCACGTTCATCGGTTTTCCAGGTAAAGTGCAGGACGTGTATCGCGCAGAGGAGTTTCTCAAGGAGTTTCGCGCATGCGAGGAAAAAGGCGAGTGGTACAACTTCGTGATCATGTTGCTTCCCAATGACCATACATCCGGAACACGTCCTGGCATGCCCACGCCGCGCGCCGCGGTCGCGGACAACGATCTCGCCCTCGGGCGTATCGTGGAGGCCGTCTCCCACAGCCGCTTCTGGCCGGAGACAGCCATTTTCGTTGTCCAGGATGACCCTCAAGCCGGACTTGATCATGTCGATGGACACCGGACTGTCGCCCTTTGCATCAGCCCGTATACTAAGAGACGCTCCGTGGACAGCACTCACTACAATCAGAACAGCATGTTGCGCACCATGGAACTCATTTTGGGACTCGATCCCATGAATCAACTGAACATGGCGGCCAATCCCATGTCCGGCTGCTTTACGGATACGCCTGATCTCACACCGTATGTAGCCAAACCAAACACAATTCCCCTCGACGAAATGAACCCAGCTTTGTCGTCCCTGAAAGGCAAACAGCGGCACTGGGCCAAGGTCTCCAACGAAATGCCTCTCGACGATATCGACCGTGCGGATGAGGCTACCTTCAATCGTGTCATATGGCATTCCGTGAAGGGATACGATACGCCCTATCCGCAATTGACGAGAAGACCTATTGCGAAGGGCGAAGCGTGGGCGGTTGCCGACAGGGACGAAGAGGACGACGACTAATGCAAGTGCGAGCTCAATTCGAAAGAAGCACTCTGAAGAAGCGCGGTGGATTTACCCTTATAGAACTGCTCGTGGTCATAGCGATCATCGGAATTCTGGCCGCCATACTTCTGCCTGCGTTGGCCCGTGCCCGGGAAGCCGCTCGCCGCGCATCGTGCCAAAGCAACTTGAAACAACTCGGATTGTCTCTTGCCATGTACGCCGGCGAGAGCCGGGGAAAGTACCCCCAGCGGCAAATTCGAAATGTGTTCGGAAACCTCAGCGTGGAGATGATGTTCAACGGCCCTGCCATGTTTCCCGAATACGTGAACGACTACAACGTTATCTGGTGCCCTTCCTGGGCCGCCACCAACGACATGCTCGAGCGCTACGACGTGGGCAAAGGCAATGGTGACGGGGTCATTACGCCGGAAGAAATCGGGCAGGAGCCGTATCACTACACCGGGTACATGATCACCGCCGACATCAATATCCTCGGGCCGCTTACCGGCACGGTAGGTACCGGCATCAACGGCCGCCACGAAGAACCGGAGTTTCTCTCCACGCCCTGGGGAGAATTGGCCCTGGCCAACGTGGCCACCGGCGGCCGCGCGAGCGACGAGGATTTCCGGGTTTCCAGTGTCCATGCCGGCACCCAGGCCGGCGGCGGCAACGTCATCTTCAGGCTGCGTGAAGGAATCGAACGATTTCTTATCACCAACATCAATGCAGCAGCCGCAGCTACCTCCGCCGCCAGTACCATTCCCCTGATGTGGGACCATGCGACTACCAAGGTCATCGATTTTTCGCATGTTCCCGGTGGCGGCAATGTCCTGTATCTGGATGGACATTGTTCGTTCGTTCGGTATCCCGCCACACGATTTCCCATGTCCATCGATAGTGCTCGCACGTTGGGACGATACGGAAAACCGTTCGATGGTATCTGATCCAACTTACTCGGTTACGCGATAGGCGGGTGGAATCGTTTTTCCCTGAAATACACATTCCCCAAAATCCATGATCGCCTGCCACGATTCAGCCGTCGGGTCGTGTGTTCCCTTTCGCAAGTAATACCCCAGCTTTTCCCTTGCTCCAAACAAGTCGTATACAGGCATTGCTGATTGGGCCATAATTCGCGCTCCCGACGGATTGGCCCATCGGTCCTCGTCCGCTTCCACGCACACAAGCGCGCGCGGCGCTATCATGGCCATTACGAAATGCTGGTCAAAGGGCAGCTTACGCGGATTTGATGCGAACTCACGCAGCCTCGGGTGAAACCAATAGTGAAATCGCTGGGGATCCGTAATCGCATCAAGGGATTCCGCGCCTGGCCCTTGAATCCTATGCGATCCCGTGCCGCCTTCCCCGGAACAGTGGGGTGCCGTCACGGCCACCCGTTCGTCCAAGGCGCCGCATAGCAGTGCAGCCTTGCCGCAGCGCGAATGTCCCGTGACAACAATGCGCTCCGGGTCGATTGAATCAATGGTGACAAGGTGATCTATCAGGCGCGAACATCCCCACGCCCACGCCGCGATCGTGCCCCAATCAAAATTGGGGTATGCCGCATAAACGCCCGAATCCCGCTGCGGTTCGTCCCGTGCCACATCAAGATACCGAAAGCCCGCAAATGCAAATCCCCGGCCAGTCACCTGCTCGGCAATCGGACGTACATGAACGTCAAAAACCGGATCAACCGCGACAATCACCGGAAACGGGCCGCGGCCGCTTGCAGGAAGATAGTAGCCGCATTCCACCGGAACGCTCCCATCCGGTCCCAGTCGCAACGTGAACCGCCGCAACAACGCCTTGCCCTCCAGCGCAACCTCTTCGTCCTGGGGTTCCACTGTCAACGATTCCGGAGGCGGTGGGATTTGTCCGTATTCATAGTGCAACATCAAGGATCGAAGATGCTCTCGGTGGCGACTCCACTCCTCAGCACTCGTAACCTTCTTGCCATCCAGCATTAGCGGATCCGGCAATATTTCCAGGACAGGCAAGGCGTCAATTCCGGGAAAGGAGATTTCGTCCACGGTCAAATCCGTGGTGAAGGCCATTAAGCCCGCCAAAATCCACGCTCCGCCGCTCCAAATTGCTTGTGTCGTGCAGTTCATCAAAGTACTTTCTTGGAATTCGGTCCGCCGACTTTGCTAGAGTGCCGTCACTCCACGGCGCGGGTACCGGGCTGCGTCCCGCGCCTCATCGACAAGGTTGTACGCCTCATGAGTATCGCGCTCGCCATCCTCGGTTGGACGACATTTGGTCTGGCTATTCTAATCGGAATCCTGCTCGATTTGCTTGGCCTGTTTGGCAATTGGATCATTTTGGGGGCCATGGCCGCGCTTTGGGCCATCACCGGGTTCGACCATTTCGGGTGGATCGGAATGGGGGGCATGCTCGCGCTCGCTATCCTTGGCGAAATCCTCGAAACGCTTGCGGCCGGCTTCGGCGCCAGCAAGTTTGGCGGAGGGAAGGGCTCCATAGTGGCTGCGCTGGTCGGCTGCCTTCTGGGCGCCGTATTCGGTTCCCCGCTGTTTCCCATCGTGGGCACACTAATAGGCGCCATGGTCGGCGCATTCGCGGGCGCCACCTTGTACGAATACATTCAAATGGAAAAGCAACTGAAAGAAGCCGCCTGGACCGGATTCGGCGCGGCTCTGGGCAAGGTCGCGGGACTTTTCGCCAAAACATTCGCCGGCTTTGCCATGCTGCTAGTCGGCGCGCTAACGTATTGACATAGCGGTTTTTAGTGCTTGATTCAGCCGCTCCATGCGCGGTACGATCCATCGCATCCCCTTCATCAGCGCGAAAGCAGGCATGAACGCATTCCGTCTCTCAAAGGCATTTGAAAGTCCTTGGCGCGTTGTCCCCGATCCCACCGATCGTGGACTCGCGGCGAACTGGCACACCGAGCCCCCCGGCCCGCACGAAGGTTCGGCTGCCTACGCCCGTATCGTGTGGTATTTCGCAGAATTGACGCTTGACGACGAGTGGATCCATCGTACAGCCCTCCTCGTCATCGAGGGCATCGATGGAAGCGCAACCGCCTGGATCAATGGACTACAGGTCGGATCCTGCGAAGGGATTGGCGTACCACTAACCGCAATCCTCGCAGCTAACGTGGCCAAGGGCAAAGTTAGTCTGGCCGTGCGGGTGGCAGCGCTTCCAACCACCCATTCATCCCAGATCCCCGAGATGCAATTTGCGCAGGAAGACCCGCCGCCCGCCATTTTGGGCAATGCCGTGCTTAGTGGAAAGCCAAGCCGACACGTGATCGATGTGTTGGTGATGCCGGACATCAGGCGCAAGAAAGTGACCGCCACCATCACCACGTCTGTCCCCGGCACGGTTCGAATTGCCGTGGAAGGCACGGCCATGTCTGCCGAAGGCGCGCCCGGCGCATTGTCCCTCGATCTGCCGGAATTCCAATCCTGGTCTCCGGAAACGCCCGTCGTATATACGCTGCGAGTTCAACTCCTGATTGATGGCGCCACGGTGGACGAGGATTGCGTTTGCTTCGGCATGCGGGAATTCACGATCAAGGAAAACCGGTACTTTCTCAATAACCGGCCCTATCTGGTCAAGGGCGTCTGGTACAGGCCGCAACCGTTGCATGATGCGCGCGCGTACCTAACGCTTGCGAAACAAGCGGGTTTCAATGCGATTCGAATTCCGCAACGCATCCCGTCGTTGGATACGTTACGTGCGGCGGATGAAGTCGGACTACTGATCTTTCATGAGGCGTTTGTGCCTGTATCCGCGGATCGTGTTCACACAGAAAACTGCGCCGAGGCCGCTGCCCGCGCCGCCGTTGTTCGCGCGCGAAATCATCCTTCCGTGGTTTCCTGGGATTTTTTGGATGCGGCCTCAGCCTACAATCCCGCGTGCCACGACGCGCTGAATCACGCTGCCGCGGCTGTGCGATCCGTCGCACGCGAGGCGGACCCCACTCGAATTGTGGTACCGGTGCAGCGCGCCGCGCATGTGACCGGTGAGTGCGCCCGTATGTTTAGACCGTTTCACGACGAGCCCGAAGTTGCGGTCGAATCCATTGGCCTGCACCGCGCCCCTGTCCACCCCGCGGCACGATCACTGCTTCAACAAGCCGGTGTACAGGAAGGCATGTCCGTCCATATTGCCATGGGGTACGGTTCCATGGAGCCGGATTCCTCGCGTCCGGACAGCATTGCCGAGCGGGAACTCGACCGCATAGTGGGCGATGCCGCGGGGTTGGCCCAGGCGACTCGCGATATTCAGGCGGAGACCATTCGATCGTATATCGAAGCGCTTCGATCCAATCCCAAACTGGCTTCGGTATGGTACGCCGAATTGGGGGATTGCCCCGATGGCAGTGGCATGGGCCTTATCGACGCGGGTGGAAAGCCCAAACCGGTGTTCAAGGTCTTGCAGCGCGCACTCAAGCCGGTATCCGTGGCAATCTATTTGGATCGAACCAACCTCACGCCGCGCGACGAAGTCGACGTGCAGGTGACCATGATCAACGACGATCGGATCGACATCCGTGCAGACCTCTCGTTGCAAGTCGTCGGACCGACCAATCAGGTGTTGTGGAAGAAGAAGCGAAACGTCAAATTGCCAAAATCCGGCAAGGAGTTGTGGTCCGGATCGATTTCGGCTTCCGGTTCCACCGGGACGCATCAGTTCACTGTGCGCATCATGCAGGGCATGAAAGTCATTGCGGAAGGTACCGCCGAATTCTTCGTAACACAACCCGCCACGCGGTATGAGGATATAATTCACGTCGTCGATCCGGCACGCCATTGGCAAAACGTCTGCCAGGCGCTGGTCAAATCCGTGGAAAGTCAGGCCCCGGTTCATATTGTGCCCCCGATTGCGAATTCGATTCGCGCCTATCCCGAAGAAGAACTGGCCCGAGTGTTGGCCGAAACCTATGGCGGGGCCGTTACGCTGTTCTTCGGTGTGCCGGACGACTGGAACGACTTGGCCGAGCACATCGACACGGGTATCACGGCAACTAGCCGATGGGCGGCCGGAGTGACTCCCGGAATCGTCCACTACGCGAAGCTGCATCCCATTACCGAGGGGCTGCCCAACCGAACGTTCATGCGGCAGCCCTATGCGAATGTCGTCCCCCTTCGGACATTCGAGGAAGCGGGCGATGAAGACATCTGCGGTTCGTTTGACGGATCGCGCGTAGCCCTCGAAGCGGGTTCGCATTGGGGAACGCATATCCTGGTGAGGCGGTTCGGAACCGGGCGCCTTGTGTTTACCCACCTTCGCATCCTTGAGCACCTTGTCAAAGACCCGGTGGCCGGCAAGCTCTTCGTTAACATGCTCCAACACTTCGCCCGGCGATCCGTGCCGTCGCTCGAGGAAACCACGCTGCCCGGCACAGGCATTGAATGGTTGCGCCGCGAGGCGACCAAGGTGCGCGTTTGGTCGGTCGCCGGTCCGTTTGTGCATGGACACGAAACCGTGTTGGGTCCGGAAGACCGTATTGATTTGCATGCCGCTTACGATGGCCCGCTGGGCCGGGTCACGTGGGCGCGGTGGTACGCCGCCGAGCACGAGAGTTTCCGCCTCGATTTGCGCCGGGCGTGTTTCCCCGCGTTTGGTCCGGAGTGCATGTGGGAACCTGCCACGGCTTACGCGTATGCGGAGATCCATGCGCCATCGCGCCACGAAGTGGACCTGCTCATCAAGACTCCGAATGCGGTCAAGATGTGGATGAACGGGGCCCTGATTCATCAGGCGATCCCGCCGTCGCGGCATCTTCCTTTGACACCCGAGGCTGTCCCGTACGTGCTGAAGCAGGGCCGGAATACTTTGCTCGTTAAGATATCGGCCATGCCCGGACCGTTCGAGTTCGCGTTTGACGTGACCACGGCGAACGCGCTTCAATTGATGAAGTGGTGGCGATAACGAACCGCGCTGGAGAACAGGCGCATGGCGAAGACGAAAGCGACCTACGGCCTTAGTCCTCAAACCAGCCTGCGCACAATCGCCGCACCCGATCTCCCGTACCGTCCGCAGGTACCCAAAAACTTTTCGCCGGATATCGGCCTCATCGGCTGCGGCGGCATCACGGAACAGCATCTGAACGCCTACACGAAAGCCGGTCTGCGCGTCGTCGCGCTTTGCGACGTGGACCGCGCCAAAGCCGAGGCCCGTCGAAAAACGTACTACCCCAAGGCGGCCGTCTACACGGAATACCGCGACCTGATCAAGCACACCGGCATTGAGGTGGTCGACGTGGCCACGCATCCGCACGGCCGGCCTGAGATCATTCGTGCCGCGATTCGCGCGGGCAAGCACGTGCTCTCGCAGAAGCCCTTTGTTCTCGATCTGAATGAAGGCGCGCGGCTTGCCGATCTGGCCGACGCCAAAGGCGTGCGGCTCGCCGTGAATCAGAATGGCCGGTGGGCGCCGCATTTCGCGTACATGCGCGAAGCCGTGAAAGCCGGCTGCATCGGCGACGTGAACACCGTGGATTTCACGCTGCACTGGGATCACAACTGGGTTGTGAACACGGTCTTCAATAACGAGCGCCACTTGTTGCTCTACGATTTCGCGATTCACTGGTTTGACATGGCCGCCGTTTTCTTTACCGGGAGAAAGGCCATTCAGGTCTATGCGTCGATCGCGCGATCGCGAAGTCAGCGGCCCGCGCCGCCGTTGATCGGTCACGCGGTCGTCGAGTTCGAAGACGGCGTCGCTACGTTGGGCTTGAATGGCGATACGCCTCTGGGCCAGGAAGATCGCACCGACGTGGCAGGCACACTGGGGCTGTTGCGCAGCGTCGGGCCAAGCCTCAGCAAGCAGGCGGTATCGATGTACTCCAGCCGGGGCATCGCCTCGCCGAGACTGAAAGGCACCTGGTTTCCCGACGGCTTTCACGGGGCCATGGCGGAACTCTTGAACAGCATTGCCGAGAACCGGCAACCATTGCACCACGCGCGCGCCAATCTCGACAGCCTGGCCCTCTGCTTCGCCGCGGTGGCCAGCGCGGATCGAGGCAGGGCGATTAGAGCGGGCACAGTGAAGCGGCTGAAGTAGACGCGACATCCAGCCGCGTCTGGGTCACAACTCCAGTGATCGCGCCGCATCGACGGCGGGGGCCACCAGTTCCAACACCTGATCCACGTTTTTCGCGTAGAGCGTAATGACTTCCTCCGGTGCAACCAGGCCTTCCTCGTATTGGCCGATCGCCCCGCGCCACGCAGTGAGCTTGCGCGTCGCCACATCCAGCGGCACCTGCAACGCGCTCATGTCGGCATTCTGATCGGGTACCGTGGCATTGCCTTCGAGATAGAGCACGGCGCCGTCGGCGGCTTCGTGAATGTGTCCGCCGTGCGTGGCGCCAATCCAGCACCGTCCCATCTCGCGCAGTGTGACCGCAATCATGCCTTCGATCACGAACGTTTCGGGAAACCGGGCCTCGCCGTCCACGCTGACCACGATCTTGGGCTGAACAGATGCCAGCAGCAATTCCACGGTGACACCGCCCTGCGTGGGTGGAAGACTACGTACCATGATTTTCAGAATTTCGCCGATTTGATCGGGATCGCCGTAGCATTCCCGGTTCGCCTGCACGTCGATGGTGAAAGGGGAAGCCGACAGCGTTCCCTTGATCGAACGAATGGTTTCCGCGGGTTTGTAGTAGCGGCATTCCGGCGGCCGGTGCAGCGCCACGTATTTCCGGCACGCTTCCAGGCCTTCGTACACCCGGCGCAGGCGGGTGTCCAGTTCCGGCACGGCATGGCTCACTTCGTACGGCGTCAACGCGCCCAATTGGCGCGACAACGACGCCAACTCATCACGCACAAACGTCAAGACCGACACGACGGATCGATGTGGGGTTTCCATGGTCGAGGGCACTCGCGATTCGCGGCTTCGCAGCCGGACAAAGTCTATTCCTTCGTCCAAATCTCCCGTTCAATGAGCGGCTGGTAGTCGGACCACGCCTGGCCCTTGCCCCTGGTCTCGTCGACAATACGGGCGACAGCGTTTAGTTGCGCGCCGAGGTTGTCGATGTGGTGCAGCGCGACGGCTTCCAGCGTTTTGGGCACCACCGGCGATCCGAATTCATTCGATCCGTGATGGGAGAGAATGCAGTGGAGCAGTTGTATCCGGATTGTCTCCGGAAAACCGGGAATGGCATTCATCTTCCGGTTGGCCATCTCATAGCCGATGGCGAGGTGACCGAGGAGCTTTCCGGGTGTCGTGTACTCTACGCACAATTCGTCACTCAATTCCTCGATTTTGCCGATGTCGTGAATCAACACGCTGGTGAGCAGGAGATCGCGATCAATCCTCGGGAACACCGCCGCGGTAGCATCCGCGAGTTTGGCCAGTTCCAGGCAATGCTGCAACAGGCCGCCCCGATAGCCGTGGTGCCAGCGTTTTCCGGCCGCCGCGCGCTCAAACTTCGCGCTGAAATCCGCGTCCGCCCAGAAAGCATCCACCAGCTTGCGCAGCCATTCGTTCTTGATGGTGCCGAGCAAGGCTTGAAATTCCGTTAAAATCTCGCTGGAATTCTGCACCGCCGCGACCAAATCTGCGGGGTCGTACTCCTCGTCGCGCATGGGCAACACTTGATCCACGCGGATTTGCATCCGGTCCTGATACGTCTGCACCGTCCCGCGCACCTGCACCACGTCGCCGACGGCGAACAGTTTTGCCACATTCTGGGCATTGTTCCACAATACGCCGCCTACATCGCCCGTTCGATCGCGGAACACCATTCCCAAGAACTTTCCGCCCTTGGTCTGATCCCTTAGATCCTTGCGCGCCGCGATAAAGTAATCATTGACGATATCGCCGTCTTGGAGCGTATCGACAAACTGGTTCTTCATGAGCCTCTCCCGGTAGAAAGGGGTACCTTAGCGTTTTTTCGGCAATGGAGCAACATGTAGTTTGCGGCCGGAATGCAATCTGCCTAGGCGGGATGGTTTTCCGCGGGAAGGTGGGGTACGGTACAATTCGCCGCATGAGCACCCATATCGTCATTCACTTGCCGGTTAGCGATTTAACACGGTCGATGGCATTTTACGAAGCACTCGGATTTGTGAAGGACGCCGGGTGCTCGGACGGGAGCGCGTGCAGCCTCTCGTGGCGCCATGGTATTTGGATCATGTTGTGGACCGGAGAAGCGTATAGGCGATTCGTCAGGGGGCGTGAAGTCGCGGACACGCGCAAGACCAATGCCGCGATATTTGGACTGTCGTTGGAGTCAAGAGAAGCGGTGGAGGCGTTTGCGGAAACCGCCAAGGCACACGGCGGCAATTATTACCGCGTGGACACGGATGCGCCCGAGGGCGCCATGGCGATGTACGAAGTGGAAGACCCGGACGGACATCTCTGGGAGCCCACGTGGATTGAAAGACCCTGAACACGCGGGCTAAATGCGCGCGCAAGTGAGCAAGCTCCCTGGCCTGCGGAAGCTTGCTTCCGCTTTAGATGAGCCAGCTCGCTGGCGTCGCATTCTGAACACGCCTTATGCGTTATGTTTTAGCGTTTGTCAGGGCGTTTGCTTGCGAGGGTCCGGCATTTGGGTGTGCACCCGGGAGCAAGCTCCCTTAGGTAAAGCGGAAGCAAGCTTCCGCAGGCCAGAGATGAGCCAGCTTGCTGGCGTCGCATTCTGTGGACGGATCGTGCGATTTGTTTCCGCGTTTATCAGGGCGTCTGCTTGTGTAGGCTTGGCGTTTCGGTGTGCACGCGGAAGCACGATTCGGCAGGCCAGAGAGTTAGCGGATGCCTTTGGATTCGAGTTTGCGGAGTTCGGCGGCCCAGGCGGCGCGCTGACTTTCGTCGATGGTGGGATCGGGGAGGAGGCTGCGGCGGGTGCAGTTCACCAGGGCCTGCAATTCCTGGTATTCACGCGTCTCCCGGATATCCGCGGGCAGCATGTCGTTGACCCGTTCGAGGACGCGTTCGAATGGAAGCGATCCCCCGGCTACTTTCGTCTGCGCGCGCAGTTCGGATCGCAGCGATGCGAAACTCGCCGCCGAGTAATTGATGGTCGCATCGGACAACCGTTCCAACTGGGCTGTGTCCAGTTCCCCCGCGACGACATCTTTTACCACCCAGCGTAAAAACGCTTCGCGATCGGCCCCTTCGGGGTCAAGCACGGGAATGATGAGATCGCCCACGCGCCCTGGGCGGCGGATGTCCGGGGACAACAAATGAATGCGCGCGGTCATCAGCAACCAGATGACCCGTCCGCGCGTGCGCGGGTCGGACATGAGTTGCTGAATCTTGCCAGTCAGGCGGCGCTCGGTGTCGTGTGCCTCGGGGCCAATGGCGCCGAATTGCGTGTCCGCTTCATCGACGAAGATGAGCACTTTCGACAGCGCTTCGAGCACGCGCTTCAACCGCTCGAAGATCACATCGGTCTGGCCGAACCACTGGCTGCGGATGTTCTTGATCACCAGCACCACCATGTCCAGTTCCGACGCGACCGCTTCGAATATAAACGTCTTGCCGCCGCCAATGGGCCCGGCCACGGCCGCACCGGGAAGCGCGTCCGGTCCGGTGGATTGAAAGCGGGGGATTAGTTCCGTGCGCAGGAAATGCTTCAGGCGCGAAAATCCGACCACGTCGTCCAGGGTGTGCGAGGGCTTCTTGAACTCCACGACATCTTCGCCCAATTGGCTTTGGATAAATTCCTCGACTTTGGCCACGACGTGATCGAGCGAAAGCGGCTCCCGCTGGTAGGCCGCGCCCTTCAACAGTTGGTTCAACGCGTGCAACGACAACCCCGCCGTGTACTTCGCAAGGTCGTCCTCGGTCGACCACAGCCGTGCTTTCGCGATTTCCGGCTGGCGCTGATTGAACCAGGAGATGAATTCCTTGCGCGCGGCTTCGTCGGGAGAGGGCACGGAGGATTCCAGCACATGGGGGAGGCCCGCGATGCGCTGGTTCAATTGGCTGCGCGATTCCGCAAAGACAACCACCGAATCGCCCCCGTTCGTGAAGCCGGGATCGGAAAACCAGTCGTGGCAAATGCTGACGCGCCGGCGGTCCGCGTCCGACAGGCGGGTAATTTCGCCTTCGGGCACCAGCAGATCACCGGCTTCGATCAAGATGATCAGGTTTTTGTCGAGCGCGGGTTTGCCGTCGATTCGCGTGCGCGAACACAAGCACATCTGCCGCAGCAGTTCCAGCGCCACGGTCGCGTTGCCGACGGCGGACTGCAGGTTGGCGTCGTACGCGCGCGCCGCGGCATCCTGATCCTGCGTCGTGCGCACGGACTCGGTTACGCGTTTGATGGCAAGCTGATCGCCTGTCAGGCCGACCCGCCAGCGCAACCACGCGTCGCGAAGAATGGGCCGGTCACTTTCATTGACGAACCGGATGGGTCCGTTCAATTCATAGACCAGCAGCATGTATTGCGGCAGGTTCCACTTGGCGATGAGGTATTCGATCAGCGGGACGTAGTCGATTTGCCCGTCGGGCTTTTCCACACGGAAGAGATCGTGGATGTTGCCCGTAAACAAAATCGTCCGCGCCTGGCCCGCGTTCAGTATCCGGCCCGCGGTGCGCAAAAATGGGTAGTCAGGCTGCATGAAATTCCCTGTCCGGGCCGATCATTCCGGCAGGCGTTCGGTTTCGGCGGGGGCCTGTTCCGGGGCCGCCGTGTCGGCCTTTTCCGCCAGGCCGATCAGTTGATCGAATTCGCTGCTGCCTTCCGACTGCCGCGCATACGCAATGAATTCTTCCTCTTGCGCGCGCGTCGTCGTGCCCGCCAATTCGCGCGTCACGCGGGCTTCCGCCTTGACTTCCTGGCGCATCTGGCGCAACCGCTGCAATTCCTCGGCAGTTCCATCCTGCGCGATGCCGGCAATGGACTCGGCAATTTCCTTTTCTTCCTTCGCCGTGATGACTTCCGCCACCGCGTCCGCCGATTCCGAACGCAGTTTGTCCACATCGCGGAGCAGTGACTGCAACTGCAGTTTGTGTTCACTGATGCGCTTTCCGTATTCGCCCAGATCTTCTTCCAACTCCGCGATGCGTTCCTGCTTCTCGTTCAATGTGGAGCTGAAATCGTTGAACGCCGAGAGGCACTTCAGGTAATCCTCGTGCGTCTTGATGGTTTCTTCGGGCTGGCCCTTGGCCTTCAGTTCTTCCACTGTCTTCTTCGCCTTGGCCAACGCGCCGGATTTCAGGTTTTCCAGGTGCTTCACGTCATCAGTGAGTTGCTTCACCTTGGCCATTTTCTGCACCTGCTGTGCAATCAGCGTCGCCATGGCCTGCTTATACGTGTGAATCTGACTGGTTTTCGCACGGATGATGTCTTCGTATTTCGCGCGGATCACGTGCGGATTCAGATCCATGCCGCGTCGGGATGAATCGATCTTGCCCGTAAACAAATAGCCCAACGCCCGGAACCACCTGCCAATCGCTGCAAACATCGGATCGATCCTCCTCCTTGGGCTATTCCGCGCCAACTACCGTTCGAATCCGCATTATAATGCCTCCCGCCACGGGAAGCACACTGTCGTTGCCGGCCGGTTGATGCTGGGAGGCTGCAGCCCGCACAGATTTCGAAACGTTTTGAGCGAGGAGACCTGCCGCGTGTGCACGACCGGGCCGCATCCGAAGGTCGTAACACATTGTGCCACTCCTTCAGAGTGGGGAGCATGGGGGCCTCGTTTCCTAGGGCGGCGTTCTCCTCGCTCCGCGCGGGCGAACTTTGCCCTAGGCTAGTATGTTTGACCCCGTTGGGGTCAAATGCGCACTCTGGCCTGCGGAAGCTTGCTTCCGCCCTGCCTAAGGGAGCTTGCTCCCGTGTGCACACCCCAATGCCGCGCGCTCGCAAGCAAACGCCCTGACAACCGCTAAAGCATAACGCACAAAGCATGCACAGAATGCGACGCCAGTAAGCCGGCTCATCTCTGGCCTGCGGAAGCTTGCTTCCGCTTTTGCCCAAGGGAGCTTGCTCCCGCGTGCACACCCCAATGCCATTCCCTCGCAAGCAAACGCCCTGACACCCGCTGAAGCATTACGCACAAAGCATGCACAGAATGCGACGCCAGCATGCTGGCTCATCTAAAGCGAAAGCTTGCTTCCGCTTTACCCAAGGGAGCTTGCTCCCGCGTGCACACCCCAAACGCCAATCCCTCGCAAGCAAACGCCCTGACACCCGCTGAAGCATTACGCACAAAGCATGCACAGAATGCGACGCCAGCAAGCTGGCTCATCCAAGGCGGAAGCAAGCTTCCGCACTCCAGAGTATTCCGTGTAATCCTCGGATGGATCCGTGATATATCTTGCCGCATGAAACGATTCACCGAATCCATCGCGCGGTGGTTGCGCGCATATGCCGAAAAGGATGGGCGAGGCTATCCCGATTGGGCGATGCGTTATGTCCCCATCGTGCGCCGGCTGCGCCGTATGAATCGCCTGGATGGCCGCATCCTCGAGATCGGCGCGAATGAAAACGGCCTCTCCCGGTTCAGCGGACGTCGCGTGATCGCGGTGGACGTGGCCGTGGACCACCTCAAAGCCGCGCGCGGGGCACAACGCGTCGTGCCGGTCGCGGCCGATATCGCGCACTTGCCGTTCGCCGATGGAGCGTTCGATCTGTGCGTGTGCGTGGACACGTTCGAGCACCTGCCGGACACCGCGCGCGCCGCGGCCACTGTCTCCATCCTGCGCGTTTTGCACGGTGACGGCGCCGCCGTCGTCGCATTTCCATCCGGCGAGCACGCACGCCGCGCGGAAGAAACGGTTCGGGAAGCGCATCGCCGGTTTACCGGCGGGTCCATCCGTTGGCTCGAGGAACACCGCACTATGGGCTTGCCCGATGCCAAAGCTATTGCCCGCCAATTCGAAGGCGCCGCTGGGGACGCACGGCGAATCTCGATGGAAAGCAATGTCCCCGTGCGCCTTTGGACGTGGATGTGGCTTGTGCTGATGGGCAACTGGCCCGGCCGGGGCAATGCCGTTGCCCAGGCGGCGCTACGGCTGATAACGCCTGTCCTCTGCGCGATGCGGTGGGGTACGGCCTACCGCTGTGTGATTTGGATTCTGCCGAAGTAAATGCGCTCTTTGGAGTGCGGAAGCTTGCTTCCGCTTTACCCAAGGGAGCTTGCTCCCGCGTGCCCACCCCAATGCCGGACCCTCGCAAGCAAACGCCCTGACTACCGCTGGAACATAACGCACAAGGCGTGTACAGAATGCGACGCCAGCAAGCTGGCTCATCCAAAGCGGAAGCAAGCTTCCGCACTCCAGAGGAAGAAACAAAAAACGGGAGCCTGGGCGAACCCAGGCTCCCGTGTTAACGTCAGGCTACTAAGCCGTGATCATGCGATCAGGGGAAGTAGAACACGCCGTCAACCGCACCTTCGGAGTACAGCGGCCAGAACTTGTTGCCAACCGACTGCGGGTAGCGGGCGAATTCAACGTGGCCGTCCATGAACAGGATGTTCGAACCGCCGGGGACGTGGTTGAATTCATTCGGATCCAACTCAGCCGCTTCGGAGTGCGCAGCGTCGTGGTACACGACCAATTCGGACTGCGCGGCGTTGCTGCCGCCCGGAGCGTTGATGTCGGTGATGAAGAAGCGCTCGATGCCTTCCTTCAGCGCCAACAGGGCGAACTCTTCACCCGTGGACGGAACCGAAAGAGGATCGCCAACGCTGGAACCGGAGATGCCAGCGGCCGTCGAACCCGTGACGTACTCTTCCACATTCTCTTGCGTACCGTCAGCGCGGTAGAAGGAAATGTTCGCGCATTCGCTGTCAATTGCGCCCATGTGCGTGAAGTCCTGGGTCGTGTTCAGCCAGTTCTTCTTGATGGCCCAGCCCCAGTACACATAGGAAAGGTCGGGAATGCGGTAGTAGCAGAACTCCGGACGGTAGTTGGAAGCCGCCGGGTTGTTGCAGGAAACGCTGGGGTTACCAGCCGCACGACGGGCCGCGGCAATCGACTTGATGCCGGCCGGGATGCGGTCAATAAACGCGTTGAAGGGAGCGACCGTGCCGTCCCAGTTCTGGCTCACGTTGCCCAGGAAGTCCGCGGCGGTCTTTTTACCGGCGTGGGCTTCACCGTCCGAGGGGCACAGCGTGACGAACGGGTCAGACAGGTATTCCGGCATCATTTGGAAGCCGTCCCAGTTGCCCCAGAAGTCCGTACCGGAACCGCTGTTGTACTGGAGGTAACGGGCAACCCAACGATCCTTGTGCTCGCCGGCAAACATTTTGAACGCAAGACCGGTCTGCTTCAGGTTGTTTTGGCAGCTGGCGCGGCGCGCGGCTTCGCGAGCACGGGCCAAGGCAGGCAGCAAAATCGCCGCCAAGATGCCGATGATCGCGATGACCACCAGCAATTCAATGAGGGTGAAACCCTTATTGCGCTTCATGTGAGACTGTCTCCTTGGTGATTCCCAAGGCCACTATGGCCGTGGGATCGAGGAGGCTTTTGCTCAGGCGATACGGTGTATGTATGTTATAAAAAAAACGCATTCACCTTCACCATCGCCCTTGCAGCAGCCTGTTTGCTTTCCCTGTCCAGAGAATGAACACAGGATTCGACCGAAATAGCATCGGTCTCGAAACGGTGCTGAATGAATAAGCCCTTGACCCTCCCTTTGCCCGAACAGAATCCAGAGAGCTTGCGCCAGTAGCCATTACCCGAGGAAGGCCACTCCTCACGGTAAAGCCCACTCTACACGAGCCTGAAATTCTTGTCAATACGGAATTTCAGGTCCGCCTCGGGCGACCCCACGACACACGTTGAGCCGGCCTGAAACGCATGCTCCACCCAGTCAATTCCGGGGCCCGGCAAAAGGGTGTCACCTTGGTTGCCATTGCAACACGGGGGTGTTGACTTCGTGTCAAAAAGTGATACAGGGTATACAGTTGAGATTGGAAATCTATTGACAATAGGCGGTAGCGGCGACTGGTTTCCAGCAGATTTCCCGGCTATGGCACTATGTGCGGTACTGTACCGGCTCGCGCCAGTTCCGGCACCTGTGGCCCGAGCACAGGAAACCCCGAATCCAAGAGGCGAGTTGTATGTGTGCCCAGCAGCATCAAAAACCCAATCCGGCATCACCCCTGACCCAGCCAGCAGCAATTGCCGCCGCAATAGGGCTCGTGGTTGCGGTCGTTTTTTCCCGCGCCCTGTTCAACGGATTCATCGAACCCTACGACGATACCGAGTATGTGACCGGCAACGCCCTGGTGCAGGGAGGGCTAACGTGGGCGGGGTTTGCGGGCGCATTCACGCAAATCGTCTTTCACAATTGGCAGCCGTTGACGTTGCTGTCGCATATGGCCGATGTGTCCCTGTTTGGATTGGCGCCGATCGGTCATCACGCGACCAGTGTCCTGATTCATGCGGTGAACGCCGCGCTTGTGTTTCTTGTTCTGTTCCGCCTCACCGGGGAGCGCATGTGCAGCGCGGCGGTGGCCGTTCTCTTCGCCATACATCCGGTGCAGGTTCAGGCGGTCGCGTTCGTGGCCTCGCGCAAGGACGTGCTCAGCACACTATTCATTTTGATCGCGATCGTGTTCTACACGCGCTACGCAGCGCGTCCCAACCGGCGCGACATGATTGGGGTAATGGTCTGGTTTGTCATGGGACTGCTTGCGAAGCCTACCGTCGTGACGCTGCCCATGCTTCTTGTGATTATAGACGTGTGGCCGCTGAACCGTTTGAACGTGTGGGATCGTGGTTCATGGCGACGCGTCGTGGTGGAAAAGACACCGCTATGGGCCGTCAGTCTGGTGTGGTCCGTGATCACGTACGCCGTGCACGCGTATTCGGGCGACGTGACGTTTGGCGAACGGACGAATGCCCTTCAGCGCCTGCAGGCCGCCGCCGACGCCTATGTCATGTATGTGTGGAACCTTGTGTGGCCGAGTAATCTCGCCGCTCACTATCCCTATCCACTAGGCATTCCCGTGACGCGCACCGTGATCGACGTGGGGTTAATCCTGTTGGTAACGGCGGCCGCTGTCTGGACTTTTCGCCGCCGTCCGTACGTGGCCAACGGCTGGGGTTGGTACCTTGTGGCGCTGCTGCCCGTGATCGGGATACTGGGTCAGGTTGGCGGCCAGGCCATGGCGGATCGATGGATGTACGTGCCCTCAATAGGCCTTTTCATGGTATTCGCCTGGGGCGTGCGTGATGTGGTGCGCGCATTTCCGAAGGCCAGGCTTGCGGCCGCGGCGGCCGCGCCGGTGCTGGCCGTCGTAATGATTACAGCGACGTGGATCGAGATCGGCTATTGGACAAACGCGGAGACCCTATGGAAACGCGCCATCCAGTCCCGGCCCGGAAACGATCACGCGCTTTTCTTTTTGGGTGAACACTTAATCGCACATGGACGCTTTGCGGAGGCGGTGGACGCGTTGCAGGCCGCGTCGGAAATACATCCCAAGCCGGTGTACTACATCAAAGCAGCCACCTGTCTGGGAAATCTGGGCCGCATGGACGAAGCAACAGCTATGGCAAAAAAGGCCGTGGATCTGGATCCCAAGAACGCCGATGCGCGGTTCCTGTTGGGCGGCGCGTATGTGGCGATGCGCCAATTCGATCGTGCGGATGAAGCGTTCGATCAAATTACCGATCCCGGGCCGGACATGAGGAACCTCATGGGGGTGGCGTTTCGCGATGCGGCGGAGTATGGCCTTGCGGAGAAGTATTTTGAGCGCGCATTGGAAGAAGACCCCCGAGACGCGCGAGCCCTCGTAAACCTTGGCATCCTGAGCGAACTGCGCAAAGATTCGCACAAGGCTCTGGAGTTCTACAAGCAGGCCGCCGAACTCGATCCGAATGCGGCCCCGGGTCTGGCGGATCGCATTGAGGCGTTGTCCGGGCAAAGTGTGGATTCGCGCTGAATTTTGTGCGGTCGTGTGACGAGCCAGGATGCATGCGCATCGGCGCGGAGTGCCCAATATCGCGCAATTTCTTGCACCATCCCGCGTTTATTCGCTACACTATGCGGGTGTGCGCGGATGGCGGAACTGGCAGACGCGCCAGACTAAGGATCTGGTCCTCGAAAGGGGATGGGAGTTCGAGTCTCCCTCCGCGCACCATCTTTTTCCCGTCTTTTTGCCCTGTCTACATCACAATTCTTGTTGTTAGAACTCTGTTACCGTTTCGTGCGGCCCGGTTTGCATTGCGCGATGAGGAAACCTGTGTCACAATGGACCGTGGTTGCCCTGCGGTAACGGTTACCGGAACCATGGGTATTGCAAGTGCCGGTTCACACGGGGTGTGCCGGCCATCGTGGTGCGCACTAGGCCATCCCTAACGCGCTTAGGGACATTCGGGAGGATCAAGACATGCCCAGCCTGCTTTCGTTGTTACAGGGTCTGTTTAGCTTCATCATCAACTTGGTACTCGGTCTTTTCACCGGTTTGCTTGGATCGTTTATTCCGGTCTGAGGCAAATCGCTGACGCGACATTGCGTGCGCACCGGCCATGCGGCGGTGCGCACGCTTTTTTGTGCCCGCGGAGACCGCTGCCGGATTAGCGCGCGCATCGCGATCACAAAAAAAACGGGGCGGCTCCAACAGGAGCCGCCCCGCACCGTGTGTTTACGGAATGACCGCGGTTACTCGAATGCGAGATCCACGCGGCGGTTCTTGGCCAGGCTTTGGCCCGCGGGCTGCTCTTCGCCGTGGAAGCGCAACACCAGGCGGTCGCCGGGCGCGCCATGCTCAAGCAAGTACTTCTGCACGGCTTCCGCGCGGCGCTGCGAGAGCTTCAAGTTGAACTCGTTCGAGGCCACTTCGTCGGTGTGGCCGTGCACGCCGAGCTTCAACTCCGGCCATTCGTTCAGGATGATGATGAGCGCGCGCAGGTAACCGCGTGCGTCCGCCGTGATGGCCGAGCTGCCCGACGAGAAAAAGATGGACTCCAACGCGGGGTAGCTGTCCGGCACGCCGTCGTAATCATGCCACCGGTTCTTGGTTTCCGGATCGTTCGGCGCGAGGTCGTTGGGATCCAGGATGCCGTCTTGATCGTTGTCCGGATCCGGCACGCCGTCCTCGTCTTCAAAGCCGTCTTTGTCTTCGGGCGCCCATGGAGCGCCGTCTTTCATGTCGACGATGCCGTCACCGTCCACGTCTTGCGCCCAGATGGTGTCCACGTCGGCTTCCACCGTACGCAGATCGCGAATGCCCTCGGGATAGTCGAACCGTTCCGTAATTTCGTGTTCGGCAAAGCTCAGCGCCGTGGTGGCATGGGCATAGAGCACGGGCGACACTTGAATCGCCTTCTCTTTGTCCAACCCGGCCCACAGGGCCTTCACGCGTTCGAATTCGGCCTTTGCGCCGTCGACGTTCTTCGGCATGACGATGAAGGGCTTTTCCGGAATGCCGCCCTTTTGCATGGAGGCTTCGCCCATGTCGCGGGCCAGCGCGCTGTAATCCCACATGCCGCGCTGATCGCCTTCATGCCGCGATTCGATCGCTTCGTTCAGATATGCGGCCGCCGAAAAATACTCGTAGGGGCTGTAGTGTTGCGCCCCGGTCTGGTGGGCCTTGGAAACAATGCCCTCGACGTCTTTCGAGTCCACTTTTTCCAATTGACTGTAATCACGCGCGGTCGGCACGGTGTGCAAACCCCGGCCTACCGTCTGGCAGCCGGCCGCTGTCAATAACAGCGCCGCGGATGCCAAAGGCAACCATTTACTCGACATGTCGATAGCTCCTTCCCTTGACGCGAATTCGACTCATGAGCCGCGCCCATTTTGCTTGAGACACAGAGATTTCATTGACGAGGATGGTGAAGCAGTACAGAAACCAAATTACGAACGATGCAACCCCAACGCCCATCACCCTCTATTTGCACCTGAAGAAATAATACCATGAAAAGGGTGTTTTGTGGCAAGAAAAAGTTCCAAAGAGGCACATGTAAGCCGAAAACCGCATACTCCGCGCTTAAAAACGGGAAGTGTCAGGGTTTCGCCGGCCGGTCATCGATTAAGGCGTAGCCGTCAAAGACCTGAGCAACGGTTCCAAGGCCAACGCGTAATACCGGAATCCCACATCGGTCGGATGGACCCCGTCCACCGTTGATTCCGTCTCCCCCTCGGGTCCCAGAAGTGTATTGCCGGGCACGTAATGCAGCCCCGGGGTCTGTTCCGCCATCAGTTTTTCGTATTCCGCTTTGAGTGCGTCGTTTTTTGGATTGACGAATTCGGCGCGAGGGCGCAGGGCCCAGGCGTTTTGCGGCGTGATGCATTCCACCAGCACGATGGGGGTATCCGGCCTCGCGGCGCGCAGTTTCTTCACCAGCGGCACGGTGCGCTCGGTAATTTCCTCGGGATCCATGTTCGGGGTGCAGTCGATGACGTAGACAGCAGGATCCAGTTCGCAGAGGATGTCGGCGATCTCCGGATCCATCTTTCCGTTGCCGGAAAATCCAAGATTGATGGCGGGCCGCTGCAAGGTCCGGCTGAGAATAGCGGGATAGGCCATGCCGGGTCGCGATGCGCAGCCGCCTTGAGTGATGGACGTGCCGTAAAAGACGATGGGTCGGACGTTGGCGGTTGGCCAGGAAGGCGCCTTGGCAATAAACGTGCCTTCCGCGATGCCCAGTTCCACGGACGCGACGCCGTTGTACAACGGGAGATACAACATAAATTCGCGCGTGCCCGCGGGAAGCCCTTCCAACAGCTTTACTTTGTTCGCAGGAGTTTCCTTCGGGCGGCCGACGGCGATCCATCGCCACGTGTCGCCGTCTCGCATGTATAAATCAAGGCCGCTCACACCGGTGGCCGGCATATGATCCATGGCCAGTTCTTCGTGGCGCAACGTCCAACGGGCGGAGATCTGCGTGGCGTCGGTCACGAACCGGACGTACATCCCCGCGCTATGCGTCGATAAACGCCAGACGGATTTTCGCACCGTATCCTTTACGCGCGCCGGTAGCCGATCATACGGAGTTTCCACGTCGCTCCACGCGCGGCCTTCGAGGTCCAGACGGAGAATATCGTACCAGAGGACGCCCTCTTCGGCGTCTTTGATCGCCATATTGGGATCGAGTTTGGCGATGGGCGGCTGCGCGTCTTGTGCGACGGCGAAACACGCTCCCAGACAAACAGCAAACAGACAGGCCAGCCTGTGCATGATGGGTTCCCCCTTTGGCTCCCGTTGGAGGGCGGGATTATCGCCGTGGGATGGACGGAAAGGCAAATCCGGGTTTAGGGTGCGCGAGAAGCAACGAATCGCAATTCCCTCGCCCGATTGTCTCGCTGGTTCCGTCGTGTTATAAAAGTGGTGTTCGCGCCCACACGATTCATCTTCGGGGGCGGCGGACCCACTCCGAGGGACATCCGGCCCGGCCGGTACACGCATTACAAGGGGAGTCATTCATGGATACGTTGACGGGCGACGCGGTATTGAAGGCGGCAAAGGAGGCATTGGCGGCGGGGGAGGGGATTCTGCGGTTGTCGCCCACGTGGGTGCCGCGCTCGTTCCTGCAGCCGGGCAAACGCATCAAACTGCATCCCGAGGATTACTATGCCTACGGCAAACACCGGGGCGGCATCGACGAGCGCTGGTTTGCGTCCACCACCGCGGCTGACAACGAAGGCGCGGCCCCGGACGAAGGCCTCAGCTATGTGGTCAGCGGCGGCAAACGGTTCACGTTGCGCGATGCGGTTGCCTCGCTGGGCGCGGAGATCATTGGCGACGCCATCTGGAACAAATACAAACGCTGGCCGGTGTATTCGAAATTCTTCGACAACATGGGCCCGATACCGCACCACCATCACCAAAGCGCCGAACAGGCCGCTTTGCTCGGACGCGAAGGCAAACCGGAATCCTATTACTTTCCGCCGCAACTCAACGCCATCGGCAACAACTTTCCGTATACGTTCTTCGGCCTCGAGCCGGGCACGACCAAGCAGAATGTGATCGACTGCCTCGCGAAATGGAATGCGGGCGACAATGGCATCCTCGATTATTCGAAGGCGTATCGCTTGAAGCCGGGCACGGGCTGGCTGGTGCCGCCGTGTATTTTGCACGCGCCGGGTTCGCTCGTGACCTACGAACCGCAGTGGGGCAGCGATGTGTTCTCCATGTTCCAGTCCTTGGTGGAAGGCCGCGAAGTGTGGCGTCACCTCTTGGTGAAGGACATCCCCGCCGACAAACACGATGACCTCGAATACATCGTGAACCAGTTGGACTGGGATGCAAACGTCAACGATCACTTCAAAGACGCGCATTACCTCGAACCCATTGCCGATGGCAACACCGAAAGCGAAGGTTATGTCGATCGCTGGGTGGTCTATGGCACAGTGAAAGGCGATCAGCTTTTCAGTGCGAAAGAGTTGACGGTTGCACCGGGCGCAAAGGCGACCATAAAAGATGCCGGCGCCTCCGGCGTGATCACCATGCAGGGCCGCGGCCGCATCGGGAATCTGCCGCTCGAATGCCCGGCCATGATTCGCTTCGGCGAGATGACTGAGGACGAAGTCTTCATCACCGAGAAGCGCGCGCAGGAAGGGTATGTGGTCGAGAATCTGGCGAAGGAATGCCCGCTGGTATTGCTCCGCTACTTCGGCCCCCACGTCCACAAGAACCTGCCGAAAGTCGGCGATCACAAGAAATAATGCCGTGTGCCACCCCCAAGCCGGCGGTCAAGCCGGCTTGGGGGTGCGCCGGAGGAGTGGATCATGCGTTACAAGGTTAGTGTCGTCGTCGAGAAAGACGAAGATGGATACTGCGCATGGTGCCCCGATCTCGAAGGGTGTCACTCGCAAAGTGGCACGTTCGAGGAAATTGTCGCCAATATCAAGGAGGCGATAGAGGCATAATTCGAGGCATCGACTCCCGAAGAAAGAGAAGGGAACCGCGAGTTTCTTAAGGCCTGAAAGGCCGGAACATGTTAGCCCAGGGCAACGCCCTGGGTTTCGGCAACACACAGTATTTTGCCCTGTAGGGGCTGAACACGGCTGGGAACCGCAATGCAAAAGGTATCGACAGTGTGAGGCACGGTTTCACCGCGAGCGTATGGCGCGAGGGCGAATGGTTTGTCGCGCAAGGTATCGAGATTGAAATTGCCAGCCAAGGCGAGACAGAAGAAGAATCCCTTGCGAACCTGCAAGAAGCCATAGAGCTTCACATGTCTCAACCGGTTGCGACGGCAGCGCACTGGATGACGCAACCGGGCTCGGGAAATGGACGGAGCAGCGTATGAAGATTGCCGTAGAACGTGAAGACTTGGCGGCCGTATGCCGCCGCCATCATATCGTGCGGCTTGCCCTGTTTGGCAGTGTGCTTCGCGACGATTTTCGGCCGGACAGCGATGTGGATGTGCTCGCCGAGTTTGCCGCCGGCCATCATCCGGGCTGGGATATTGTGAACGTCGAAGAAGACCTTTCGAACCTCTATGGCGGTCATCCGGTCGAGATACTCAATCCCAAGTACATTAACCCCCATCTGCGGGAAGAGATATTGCGGACTGCTGTGCTTCAGTACGAGGTGGGCCATGAGTCGGAGTGATGAACTATACCTAAGAATATGCTCGAAACTGCGACTTATGTTGCCGAACGAGTGGACGGCCTTACGAGGGCAGAGTTCGATGCCAATGTTGATTTGCGGGATGCGTTGGCATATCGCATTCAGAATATAGGAGAGGCCGCAAGCCGGCTGTCAACGGCGTTCAGAGAAACGCACCCGAATGTTCCGTGGAAAAAGATCGTTGGCATGCGGCATCGGATAGTCCACGACTATTTGAGCGTCGACTTTGATCTGGTCTGGGAGGTAGCGACTACAAACGTGCGGCAATTGGCCGCCATCCTTAGGGAATTGGATAAAGGAGGGGAGTAATGAGTCCATCGAAGAACGCGTATCCGAAACTCCACAACGCCGCGTGGCCGGGGCTTGTGGGCAAGGGGGATGATTCGGAGCCACCCATTGGGCTGGACAAGATGATCGAACTGACCGCCGCCGCGGAGGTGGATGGCGTGAAGTTCGACGGCATGGACCTGTTTTTGTCGGACCCGCACATCAGCATTGATTCCGATGCCGATGCGATAAAGAAGCTGGCCGATACGTTCAAGGCGAAAGGCTTGGCCATTGGTTCGCTCGTTGCGCCGGTGTGGCCACCGACGGGCGGCGGATCCACCATGGGCAGCGACGATGAGCGGAAGCAATTCGTCACGCAGGTGCGCAAGGCCTGCGGCATCGGAAAGCAACTGCGCGAACTCGGCGCGCGTCCCTACGGCGTGATCCGCATCGACTCCGCCTGTGGCGTGGGTGACTGGGATGCGAACCCGGCGGAAGGCACGCGCACGATCGCCAACACGTTCCGCGAAGCGTGCGACGTGGCCGAAGGCTATGGCGAGCGGCTGGCCGCGGAAGGCGAGATTTGTTGGGGCGGCATGCATTCGTGGAAGGAGATGATCAAGCTTCTTGAGTTGGTGGATCGGCCCAAGACGTTGGGGTTCCAGGCCGATATGGCGCATACGCTGCTCTACACGCTGGGTGCCAACGCGGAGAAAGACGCCATCCTGCCTGCGGGATACGACTGGAAAGATCAAGGCGTGCTCGATGCCGCGTTGAAAACGCTCACGGATGCGTTGCGGCCGTGGACCATCGATTTCCACATCGCGCAAAACGACGCAACCGTGTTCGGGTCGGGATCGCACGACAAGACGGGCCGGCACTGCCTGCCCAACGATCCCAACGGCAAACTCGACATCGTGAAACACGCGGGCTTCTGGATGCGCGGCGCGGACGGTCAACCGACCAAGGCTTTCCAGCACATTTGCTGGGACGGCTGCATGTTCCCCAACGCAACCATGATGAAACAGCAAACTTGGAACGATATCCTGGGCGTCATGGTGAAAGTCCGCAACGCCCACGGCTGGTAGAAAATCAAGCTTAGCCGCAGATGTCGCAGATGGACGCAGATGAAGGAAACCAAAAATACTTTTCGTGGCATGGGGAGATTGCCAAGTGGACGATGAACGAGATCCAGAAACGCACCGGCTCATAGGCGCGGGGATGGAAGTCCACAACGAAAAGGGGATGGGATTTCTGGAGCCAGTGTATCAGGAGTGCTTCGAAATCGAGTTGACGATGCAAGGCATTCCGTATTTGCGCGAAAATGAGATTCGCCTGCAATACAAAGGTGTTCCTCTAAAGAAACACTATGTAGCAGATTTTGTCTGTTTTGAAGCGGTCGTAGTTGAACTCAAAGTCTGCAAGGCAATTCTGCCTGAGCATATGGCGCAAGTGATCAACTACCTGCGATCGACCGGCTTGAGGCGAGGCCTAATATTGAATTTTGGAAAGGATCGTCTTGAGTTCAAGCGGGTCGTACTGAATTACTGATCCGGATATCTGCGCTCATCTGCGACATCTGCGGTTAACTAAGGAGGGGATATGGCGAAGAAGAAATTGAATATCGGCATGATTGGCTACGGCTTCATGGGCCGGGCGCATTCGAACGGCTTTCGAAAGGTGAGCAACTTTTTTGACCTGGAATACCAGCCGGTCTTGAAAGCGGCTTGCGCGCGCAATGAAGAACAACTCAAGGCATTCGCGGATACGTGGGGCTATGAAACCACGGAAACCGACTGGCGCAAATTGATTGCGCGCAAGGATATCGATGCGGTTGATATCTGCGTGCCCAACAACTTGCACAAGGAAATTGCCATTGCCGCCGCCGAAGCGGGCAAGATGATCCTGTGCGAAAAGCCGCTCGCCATGAACGCTGCCGAAGGCGAGGCAATGTGCGCCGCCGTGGAGAAGGCCGGGGTGCTCAACACGGTGTGGTACAACTACCGCCGCGTACCGGCTGTCACCATGGCCAAGCAACTCATCGACGAGGGCCGGCTTGGCCGCATCTTCCACTACCGCGCGGTGTTCCTGCAGGACTGGACCATTTCCGCCGAGTTGCCGCAAGGCGGCCAAGGCCTGTGGCGTCTGGATGCGGCGGCCGCGGGCAGCGGCGTAACCGGCGACTTGCTGGCGCACTGCATCGACACGGCCCTCTGGCTGAACGGATCCATGGCGGACGTGACGGCCATGACGGAAACGTTTATCAAGGAACGGGTTCACACCGCGACCGGCAAAAGCCAGGCCGTCAAGATCGACGATGCATGCGCGTTTCTGGCTCACTTCAAGAACGGTTCGTTGGCGACCTTTGAATCGACGCGCTATGCGCGGGGACACAAGGCGCTGTACACGTTCGAGATCAACGGCGAACATGCTTCCATTCAATGGGACCTGCACGACCTGCACCGGCTCAATTGGTTCGACCACCGGGACGAGTCCAAGGTCCGCGGTTGGCGGTCCATTCACATCACCGATGGCGATCACCCGTATATGGGAAAGTGGTGGGTACCGGGGCTGCAAATCGGTTACGAACATACCTTTGTGCATCAGGTGGCGGACTTTCTGGAGAACGCCGCGAAGGGTCAATCCACGTCTCCCACGTTCCGGGATGCGTTGGAGACGCAGTATGTGTGCGACGCGGTGTTGAAGTCCGCTGAAACGGGGTCTTGGGAGAAGGTTCACGCGTAGTTTTTGTCAACAATCTGCTGTTGATATCTTTGGGCGGGCCATCGCGTGCGATGGCCCGCCTTGTTTGTAACCGGTTTAAATTCAATGGTTTGCAGAATTTTGTTTCTGCATTGCTCATATATTGCGCATTTCGGGTGGAAAATGGGTATAATTGATAAGGTTGCTCAGTTTGCGGTGAACCAGACCTCCTCGGGGCGAGGATTCTGTTTTCACCGCGCCGAAATCGGGGCGATGGGAGGTCACGGTCTTGCCGCCGTGGTTGGCTCGCGGTCGCGCTCTGGTGAAGGAATCCGTCGTGGTCGAATTGGCGCCGATGCTTCAGGAGGAGTTTGCTCAATTCCGCGACCAAGTCGTTTCTTCTCATGCTCGCGAGAAGGTGCGCGCGGGGTTGTGGCATCCGTGTGAAGCGGTTTATCTGGCTGTTCAGAGTTTTCGCGATCTCCTTCCGATGGGGCTGGACACGCCAAACCATCATCTCCTTTCCGTGCTGGACGAGATTACCGGATCCCGGATTGGCGGTATCTGGTTCGAGTCACAGGAAATGAAACCCACGCCCGAGGCTCGTCTTCATTACCTGCTGATCTACGAGCCGTACCGGCGGCAGAGTTATGCCACGCACGCGTTGCAGGCGTTTGAGGCGCGCGCGCACGAGCTGGGACTCGATCGCGTTGCGTTTCACGTATCCGGCTACAACCGGGCGGCGCTGGCGTTGTATGCCAAGCTCGGCTACGCCACGCTGGAAGTCAGCATGGCGAAGGATCTCATGCCCATCCCCGCGGACGTACCCGCCGCGCGTTAACGCGTGCCGCACTGTGCCGCATTTATTTTGCGGCGGTTTGGGCCGGCGGCATGTCAGCGCCTTTTTCCAGGAAATTCACGAGCGACACGAGGTCGTCCATGCTCATGGTGTTGAGCAATCCTTCGGGCATGACGGATTGCGTAGCGGCGCGCCGTTCGGCGATGCTTTTCTTGGGGATGTCCTGCCGCACGCCGTCCACCGTAATCACCGTAAGAGTATCGTCATTTTCCGTGAGCACCATACCGGTGACCGTGGAGAAATCGTCGAGATCCAATTCCACGCCCGTGTATTGATCCGAGACGACCTTGGACGGATACATGATGGCTTCGAGGATGTCGCGGCGGCGGAAACGGCTCACGACCGTGGAGAGATCGGGGCCGCCGCCTTTGCCGATGGTCCCGAACACGTGGCAGTTCATGCAACGGGCCCGCATGAACACGCGCTGGCCTTTTTCCAGATTGGGATTTCTATAGGCCATGGGATCGTACTCGAGGTACTCCGCCATTTCGTCGTAGCTCATTTGCGCGAGGTCGGTTCGGCCGGCCGGGGCTTCGTTTTCGAGGGCGGCCATCAGCGCGATGTTCGCTTCGGCCTGTTTTTGCAGGGCTTCGGCCTTGCGCGCTTCCGCGAGTTGTTTTTCGTCTTCCGGGAGGAGTTCCAGGGAGGAATTCCAAAGGTTGTTGATGAAGCCTTCGAAGCTCGCGCCGCCAGTCATGGTGCGGCCGCGATCGAACCAGGCGACGAGTTGATCGCGCTGTTCGCGGGTCCACCCCGATTTAATCGCGCGCAGGCAATAGACGGTGTGAATCTGTTCCTGTTGCGACTTGTCCGGTGTGAGATAGGCGAGCATTTTTTCCGCCGCGCCGGGCGTTTGCATGTGGGCCAACACGACCTGCAGTTCGCGATTAACGTTCACGCCTGAAGCAGGAAACGTAGCCAGCAGCGCCGTGCCGACGGCCTGCTTGAATGAATCGCGCGGGGCTTGCGAAGCATCGCGCAGGAACGCGAGTTGAATGAGTCGCAAATAATCGAGTCTGGCCGGATCGCTCATCGTGGTTGACGCGAGCGACTCCAATTTGGCGAAGATAGCGTCGAAATCGGCGGGCGTCTGCGCCGTGTGAATCAGCGCGAGCAGCCCTTCGAGCAGGAATTGTTGTTTGTCCGGTTCCGCGGCGTTCAACACGGCGCTGGCCCACGCTTCCCTCGGTGCGCGGGCCAACGTCTGGCGCGCGGCGTACCGTAGGAAGCGGTCTTCGTGATTCATCAGCGCCATCAGCGGGTCCACGGCGCCCGTTTCCGCGCCCACGCGCATGATCGCGTCGCACGCCCGTCGCGCCACGAACGGATCCGAATCCTTCAGCGCAGAAATCAACGCGGGCTTGACGCTTTCGGAATCGTACGCGCCGAGCAGAAACACGGCCATGGCACGCACCTCGGCCGAGGGATCGGCGGCTGCGGCGGTCAGTAATTCAATCCGGTCTTCTTTCGTGCCTGCGTTGTGCACGTGGAGCAACTCCAGCGCGCGTGCCCGCAACGCGCCATCGGTTTGCGTATTTTTCGCGAAGGCCGCGAGATTACCGCCCCACGCGTCGCCCTGCTTGGCCTTGTCCTGTTCGATGGCGTAGCGGCCCCACGCCGAGCGTGGCATGGGCTGCGAGACGCCGGCGCCGTGCAGACCGGTGGCCGCGCCGTTGTACCGCACGCGGAACAGCCCGCCGTGGGTTTGGCGTCCGCCGACCGTGTAATACAAGAAGCCGTCGGGCGCGACATCCACGTCGGTCACGTTGAGCGGTTCTCCCAACACGAAATCCTGCGCCTTGCCTTCATACGTGGCGCCGGCGCGTTTAGGGAAGACCACGCGGATGCGGCCGCGCGACCAGTCGCCCATAAAAAAAGCACCCCGGAAGGCTCCGGGGTATACGTGGTGGTCGTAGATGACCGTGCCCACGGGCGACCCTCGACCGACGTCGTCCATGGCGGGCAGGGTGTCGATGTAGTAGGGCGGCATTTTGCTGGAGCCGGTGCGCCAGCCGTAGTCCGCCGAGGGTACGGCGTGAATGACACGAACAGGGCGGAACCACGGCTGTCCAATATCCCATTCCATATCGGAATCAAAGGTGAACATTTCGCCCATGGCGTCCATGGAGAAGTCGTAGGCATTGCGGAACCCGCCGAGCAGCTGGCTCATCGATTTGAAATCGGGCGAGAGGCGATGAATGGTGCCGCCTGGGGCCTTGATGGTGGTGGCGTGTCCGCGCGGATCGACGTACAGCGGCAACAGGTGGTCTTCCTGGGTGTTGCGCAGCGGGGATTCCGGGTCGAGTTCCTTGGCGGGATGCGCGTGGTTGCCGTAGATGATGTAATAGGAGCCGTCGGGGCCGATGTTGATGGCGTGCGGGCCATGTTCACCCATGCCGCCGTTCGAGGGTACGAGCAACGTTACTTCGTCGGCCTCATCGTCGCCGTTTGTATCTCGCAGCCGGTACAAGCCGGAGACTTCCTCGCCGCCCATCGTGGCGACGAGCGGATCGCCTTTCGCGATGCGCGCCTGCACGAGCAGATCGCCCGGGGCGATGAAGCAGAGCCCCATCGCGGTGGATACCCGTTCGGTGAAGCTTTTCTGGGCGTCATACACGCCGTCGTTGTTTTCGTCCAGCAAAATGCGGATGCCCTGGCCTTCCGCCGCGACCACCGGGCGGCCGAGGTGATCAAACGTCATGTTGATAACCGAACCAATCAACTCATGGGTGGCGACTTCTTCCACGGAAAACCCCTGAGGCACGCGAATCTTCGCGCCCGCCACTTCAAGGCGTTCCGATCGGGTGGCGTCGAAATCGGGGAGGACGAGGGCGTTGTCCTTTTTGGGCAATTCCATGATTTCGATGTCCTTGTAGGCCACCTGCATTTCCGGGCCGGCGTGCAGTTGCAGCGCGATGATGCCTTCCTTCGCACCTTCGGGGTCGATGAGATCGCAGACCACGGTGCCGTTCAGCGTCATGACGACGTGATCGCCTTCGCACCGGATCTCGTAGTCGTTCCAATCGCCCTTGTGGACGAGGGCCTGGATGGCGTCGCGCTCTTCCTGCGTCTTCTCGTTCCAGTAGGGGAGGATGCCCCGCTTCTTTTCCTCGTAGAGCAGGCCGAAATAGGTCTGTTCCGCCACGTCGGCCTGATATCCCGCCACGACGTAGTCCGGGTGCTGCTCGCTGCGGAACTGGATTCCGCTGTTGTGATTGCGCAGCTTCACTTTCGCACGCAGGATGAAGTCGGCAAACTTCTTCTCGTGGGACAGAAACGTGTTGTGTTCTATCTTGACGCCGTCAGTGGAACCGACAATGGCGCCGTCCTTCACAGACCACAATTTCGGGTCCCCCGACCAGCCGGTCAGGTCCTTGCCGTTGAACAGCGGCGTGTAACCTTCATCCGCGGCGTTCGCGCCCAGGGCGCACACCGCCAGCATCCACACCCACCCAAGACGAAACAATCCCTTGCCCATGCCCATGATTCCCCTGGTGTTGATTTTGCCCGATCCACAGCCAAACCGGTAAGCAGGACATCATAGGGAAAACCGGGGACCGGGGCAACCGGAGGTCCGGCCGCGGTTTTGGTATTGCGGTTGGGGTGCAGTATCGTTGGTTCACGCGATTGGACTGGGTTTAGTAAGGGATGTTGAGTCACATTCCAGCGGGATGGGGCCTTATTGCGAGGGAGCGTTATCGATGATGCGCAGACGGGCATTTTTGAAGGCGGGCGGGGCGGGCGCGGTTTCGCTGATGCTGGCGGGGGCGCGGGGCGTCGCGGAGGAGAATGCACGGCCGAATATCGTCTGGATCGTGGCGGAGGACATGTCCTGCCACTTTGGGTATCAGGGGGAGACGTTGATCCAAACGCCGCACGTGGATCGGTTGGCGCGGGAGGGGACGGCGTTCCGCGCGGCGTACACGACGTGTCCGGTGTGCTCGCCGAGCCGTTCGGCGATGATCACGGGGATGTATCAGACATCGATTGGGGCGCACAACCACCGGAGTTTTCGCGGAGCGATCACGCACGATTTGCCTGCGCCGGTCCGCACTGTGCCGGCGTATTTCAAGGATGCCGGGTATTACGTGTGCAATGGGAGCGGGCCGGACGGCAAGGGTGCGGGCAAGACGGATTACAATTTCACGTATCCCGATGATTTGTACGATGGGACGCATTACGCGGGGGCCGCGCCGGGGCAACCGTTCTTCGCACAGTTTCAGTTGCGCGGAGGCAAATTTCGCGCGGCGAAGCCGGAGCATCCGGTGGAGCCGGCAACGGTGGTGCTGCCGCCGTATTACCCCGACGATCCCGTGATGCGACAGGATTGGGCAGAGTATTTGAATGCCGTGCAACAGGTGGATTCGGAAGTGGGCGCGATCCTGCAGGGGCTTGAGGCATCGGGTCATGCGGCGAACACCATAGTGATATTCATTACCGATCACGGTATCAGCCATGCGCGCGGCAAACAGTTCTTGTATGAAGAGGGGGCGCGAATTCCGTTTGTGGTGTGGGGGCCGGGGCGGGTTCCCTCGGGCGAGGTGCGCGACGAGTTTGTGGCACATATCGACATGGCGGCGACCTCGATGTATTTCGCGGGCATACCGATTCCGCAGTCCATGGAGAGCCGTCCGTTGTTTGGTCCGGAAGCGCGCGCGCGGGAGTATGTAATTTCGGCGCGGGACCGGTGCGACGAGACCGTGGAGCGAATTCGCAGCGTGCGGAAAGGGCGATTTACATACATCAGGAACTTTTATCCGGGGCGACCGCATTTGCAGCCAAACGCGTATAAGGATGCGAAGGCGATCCTGATCCGGTTGCGGGAATTGCATGCGGAAGGCGTGCTGGCGGGACATCCTTCGGAACGATTGTTTCAAGTGCCGCGCCCTGAAGAGGAATTGTACGATCGGGAAGCCGATCCCTGGGAGTTGGACAATCTCGCCGGTAATTCTGAACATGCGGATACACTGTTGGCATTGCGCACGATTCTGGACACGTGGATTGCGGAAACCAACGATCGCGGACAGACGGCGGAAAGCGAAGCGGTATACGATGCCGACATGGCGGTGTACAAGGACTCGCAGAAGAAACAGGCGGAATACCTGGCAGTGTTGGAACGCAACATTGCCCAGATGAAAGCGTGGGCGGCGGAGGGAAAGTGAGCAAGGGGCGCGTGCGCGTTTTTGGCCCGATGCATTTTCGCGAACGTGGCTGCCTTTGGTGAGCACGCGGGAGCAAGCTCCGTGGAGTGCGGAAGCTTGCTTCCGCTTTGGATAAGCCAGCTTGCTGGCGTCGCATTCCGTGCACGCCTTGGGCTGTGGGTTACAGCGTCGGTCGACGCGTGTGCGCACTGTCGGCTTGGGGCCTTTCTGACGTGCGGTATTTGGTATGCGCGCGGGAGCAAGCTCCCTCAGGCAAGGCTGAAGCAAGCTTCAGCAGTCCAGAATGGCAGGCCAAAGTACGTTGGAGCTTTGTCCAATAATCTTGTCGCATTGGGTTGCGTCAACTATCATGTGGTTTATTGAACCGCGTATATGCAGTTGGGGGTGGAATCATGAATCGATCATCGGCGGTCAGCATTGTTTTGATGGTATGTCTGGGGTTCGTTGGGTGCCAGCACGGGGGCGAGCCGGCTGCGGGCGAACTCCGGATGCCGCGCGTTTTTTCCGACAACATGGTTTTGCAACGGGACATGCCGATCAAGGTGTGGGGGTGGGCGACGCCGGGGGCAAAAGTGGTGGTGGCGCTGGACGGGCAGGAAATGACGTTGCACGCGGACGCCGACGGATCGTGGTCTACGGAACTTGCGCCGATGCCGGCGGGCGGACCGCACACGATGACGGTGACGAGCGGGCAGACGGCCACGTTCAAGAATGTCCTTGTGGGTGATGTGTGGATCTGTTCCGGGCAGTCGAACATGGAAATGAACATGCGGCCGGGTCCGCTGGGAGTGTTGAACGCGGAAACGGAAGTGGCGGCGGCGAAGTACCCGAACATCCGGTTGTTTCAGACGCCGTACAGGACAAGCTTTGAGCCGTTGCCGGAATTGGCGAAAGGCGAATGGGTTGAGTGCACGCCGGAGACCATCTTGCCGTTTTCCGCGGTGGGGTATTTCTTTGGGCGTGCATTGCACGAGCATCTGGATGTACCGATCGGGTTGATTAATGCGTCGAAAGGCGCTTCGCCGGCGGAAGCGTGGGTCAGCGAGGAGGCGATCGCGACCCACCCCGATTACGCCGAGTATATGCGGACGTTTGACGCGCGCATCGCGAACGCGGATCAGGAGCAGAAGGCATACGAAGAGCGCATCACAAACTGGTATGCGTCGTTGGACAGCCACGATGCGGGCTATGTGGACGGCAAACCGGCGTGGGCGGCGGAAACGCTCGACACGGCCGATTGGTCGCCGATGGATTTGCCGTGCCACTGGGAGACGGCGGGGTATCCCAATCTCGACGGGTTCATGTGGTTTCGCAAGGTGGTGGATGTGCCGGCTTCATGGGCTGGCAAGCCGTTGAAGGTGGGCTTGGGTACGATCAATGAAATGGATCGCGTCTGGTTCAACGGCGAACTCGTGGGCGTATTCGAGAGGCCGGACGGCTGGACGGCGCCGCGTGTGTACGACGTGCCGGGAACCGTGGTGAAGCCGGGGCGCAACGTAATTGCGGTGCGCGTATATGACATGGGGAACAACGGCGGCATTTGCGGCGTAGCGACGGACATGTGGTTGAAGATGGACGAGATCTCGATGCCCATCAGCCTGGCGGGTCCGTGGCAATGCAAGCCGGGGTTGGAATTGAGTTCGATCGAGCCGCGTCCGCAGGCGCCGGAGTTGAATGCGCAAAATTTCCGGCTGCCGGGCGTGTTGTATAACGGCATGATCGCGGCGGTTGCGCCCTACACATTGAAGGGAGCAATCTGGTATCAGGGCGAGAGCAACGCGGGCCGCGCGAAACAATATCAAACGTTGTTTCCCCTGATGATTCGCGACTGGCGCGCGCGCTGGGGGCAGGGCGATTTCCCATTCTTGATTGTGCAGTTGGCTGCGTTTACCGAGCGCAAACCCGAACCGGCGGAGGACGCGTGGGCCGAATTGCGCGAAGCGCAAGTGATGACGTTGCGCGAGCCGAATACAGGCATGGCGGTGACCATTGACATTGGCGATGCGGCGAACATTCATCCGTTGAACAAGCAGGACGTGGGGAAGCGGCTGGCGTTGGCGGCGCGCAAGGTGGCCTATGGCGAGGATCTGATTTATTCCGGCCCGATGTATCGCGAGAGCGCGATTGAGGGCAACAAGGTGCGCGTGAAATTCGATCACGTAGGCGGCGGCCTTGTCGCCAAGGGCGATTCTTTAACCGGATTTAGCATTGCGGGCGCGGACAAGAAATTCGTTTGGGCCAACGCGCTCATCGAAGGCGACAGCGTGGTGGTTTGGAGCGATTCTGTTGCGGAACCGGCTGCCGTGCGTTACGCGTGGGCCGCGAATCCGGACTGCAATCTGTTTAATGCAGAGGGATTGCCGGCGTCTCCGTTCCGCACAGATACTTGGCCGGGCATGACGGAGGGGGTGAAGTAACGGCTAGTCTTTTGCGCTTGCCCAGCGTATGGCGTTGCCGACGAGCGCGCGAAAATTGGGGTTCGCGTATGCGGTGGGCCCATGGCCGAGTTGGATGTAGGCGCAACGGGCTTTGCCGTAGGTATGGGTCCAACCGATGACCTTCGCGCTCAACGGGTGATCAACCGTGAGCAGCGGTGTGGCTTCGGGTACAGGGAAGAAGAGGTTGTAGGTTTCGTCCTCGATGTCGAAATCGGAAACGCCTTTGGCAATGGGGTGCGCGGGATCCGCGACGGTGACGCGGAAATGTTGATCGTGATCCCACGTGGACTTCTTGTAGGCGACGCCATCGACGGTTCGATCTTCCAGGAAGTAGCGGCCGCCCACGATAGCAGCGTATTCGGGCCAGTCCTGGTAGTTTGCGATGGAATGATGCAATGCCACCAGGCCCTTTCCGTCGTCTTTGAGCAACCGGACCAGGTTCGCTTTTTGTTCGTCGCCAATTGCCTGCACCATGTCGTAGAGCACAATGACGTCAAAGCGGGCCGAGGCCTCCGGGGTATAGAGCACGTTGGCTTCCGGGTGTATGGCTTCGACCCAGACGATTTCCTCGTTTGCATTGAACATGTCGAAAAATGCGTCGCGTTCGAAGTCGTGACCGCCGGTGATAATCAACACGCGGATCTTGCCGGGGTCTGCCTGATCGAGTATTGACAGATCCGCCGGTTGTGAAGGTTGTCCCAGCAGCCATGCCATGACACAGACCGGAATCCAGCGCATACTCTGTTCCCCCTTTCGTACGGAATCGCTGACTGAACGAGGCACATCATACCAGAGACAACCTCTGTTGACATTTTGCGAGACGTTGCTGAATATAACTGTGTGTGTGAAGGTGTTGGCGTGTCCTATTTTGAGTCGCGGCCGGGACTTTCCGGATCGCCGGCCGTGTTACTTTCGACGCGGGCTTATCGTTTACCCAAAAGGAATACCCCATGAACAAGATGCATAAGCGATTGATTCTAATTGCGTTGGGCGGCGTGTTGTCGATTGCGGGCATTGTGTCTGCGGTGTCGGCTCAAGAAGAAGGCAAGGTCGAGAAGGCCAAGCTGGGCGACAAGGCAAAGCCGTTTGGCGAGATGGAATGGGTGCAGGGCGATGCCTTCTGCCCGACCAAATCCGAGGGCAAATATATTACCGTGGTTGAGTTTTGGGCGACGTGGTGCGGGCCGTGCCGGGCGAGCATTCCCCACTTGGACGAGTTGTATGACAAGTACAAGGACCAAGGAGTGAAGATCATCGGTATTTCGCTCGACGAAGATGCGGCGACGGTGAAGGACTATGTAAAGCAGCAAGGCGATGGCATGTCCTATGCCGTGGCATATGACAAGGACGGCAAGTCGACGGCGAATTACATGAAGGCATTCGGGCAGGGCGGGATACCGCATGCCTTCATTGTGGATCACGAAGGGTCAATCGTCTGGCACGGTCATCCGATGACCGGTCTGGACGAAGCCATTGAAAAGTACAAGCCTGCCAAAAAAGAAGAGCCAAGCGCGTAAGGTACATGTGGATTTGAACAGGCCACCGGAACTCCGGTGGCCTGTTTTGCATTAACGACCTATTTCAACGCGTACGTGAAGAGCGATGCACGGCGCAGCTCGAAGCGAATGCGGACCTCCTGTCCCTCGAGTGTGTCCAGCGTTTTCCCTTTCCATGTGAGCGGCACTGCAAAGCCCGACGATTCGACGGTGTCGCAATCCGCGAGCGAATAGCCTTCGATAGGCTTGTTGTGGTCGGTTCGCAACTCCGCGAGGATGGAGCCCTCCTCGCCGACTATAGCATTGAGGCGCACGGTATCCTGCGCGGTCACGATGAACGGCCGTGTCAACACATATCCGGGTTCGTCGCCGGAGGGGCGCACTCCGGCGAGGCGATCGCGTTCCGCCGTGGCAAGCCCGATGCCACAAGGGTTATCGGCTTCGTTGTGGGGCTTGGCAAAGCCGCCGTAATAGAAGCGAAGTTCGTCACCCACGGGCACGGGACTTTCCGCAAGCAAGATCATGCCGGCATCCCATGCGCCGGGCGGGCCGAAATCCAGAAACTTTCCGTGATCGGGCAAGCTTTCCCAATGGACGCCGTCGCCGCTCCAAACAAGTTCAGGATAGAGGAGTTGATCCGCTCGATCGTAACTTTGGCGCATGCCAAAGAAGAGGTCATTCTGCCGGAATACTGTCATGCCGTAATACTCGGGGCGTTCGTCTTCCGACGGGATAAGAATCACGCGATCATGCGTCCATGATTTGAGGTCAGAGCTTTGTTGCAGCGAAACACGGCGCTTGTGATCGCCTGCGTAGGCGCGGGGACGGCAGAACAGGAACCAGTTATCGCGACCCTCGTCATACACGAGGTTGTTGTGGGTGTCGCTGTGATACGAGAGAGCGGGCGCGTCCAGATCGAAAACAAACGACTTACCGTCGTCGGAATGCGAGACGAACAGGCCGCCTTTTTGATTGTGCAGGGCGATGAACTTTCCGGGATACCGGCCGGGGATTGGGTTCAGCATGACGTCGATGTTCTGCGTCTTGTCCGTGCCGAGATTGATGTAGTTGTTGGCGGGATCGGCCTCGTGCTTGAACACCCCCAGCGCGGGTTTTCGCCACGTGTAGCCATCGTCTGATTCCGCGTAACACACGTTGTACGAAAACGGGAGTTTGTTGTCGTAATTGTGGCGACTGAACACGGTATACCATAAGCGAAAGAGTCTGGCCTCCGCATCGTAAAGGACAGAGCCTCCCATGTGCGGGCCGGATCCTTCCCATTCGCCGGTCTTCACGATCAACGGATCGGCCGAGTGACGCTTCAGCGGAACGACAAATCGATCAATCATCCACCGGTCTTCGACAACCCGGGAATCGATCAGAAAGTAGGGTCCCTTGGCCGCCGAGACGCGGTAGGCAGTGTCTTGGGCATACAGCAACGGTGTCAGCAACATATGGCCAGTGATAGCGGCCATGCAGCAAGCAGTGCGCCACATTAACATGGTCTTGGTATCCTTATGAGGGTCGGCCATGGGTGCAATGTAGTCAAGGCAGAATATGCCGTATATGGTACCATGTGCACAATCGGCTACGGCATGGATTAAGTTGACTCCGGGACAATAGCTTAGACCGGACTTGTCAGGAAATATGCAATGGAGCAAAGAGACAAAGCGCCGATCTGGGAAGCCTATCGCAAGATTGGCGATGCAGATCGCAGTTTCGACGTGGAGTTCTGGCAAGCGCAAGGCACCAACGCAATAATGCTTGCTGCGCTGCAAATGGTCAAAGACTACGAATTTTACCATAAGGGAAACACCGGTGAATTCCGACTTGATCGAACTCTTGCATCATTTCGCAAAATATGAAGTCCGGTATCTAATCGTCGGGGGTCACGCCGTCATGCGTTACTCGGAACCGCGATATACCAAAGATGTGGACCTTTGGGTGGCAGGCGACGTTGCGGGTTCCGAGTCGGTATATCAAGCGCTTCGCGACTTTGGCGCGCCGTTGACAGGACTAACGCAAGCGGACTTCAGGGCAGGCGATTACGTTTATCAGATGGGACGAGAACCATTTCGTGTGAACATATTGCTGGCGTTGCCTGGATTGGATTTCGATGCGGCGTGGCAGCGACGGGAGTTGGATGTTTTTGCCGGTGTTCCGGCCCATTACATTAGCCGTGAAGGCCTGATTTCGTCGAAACTTGCCAGTGGCCGCCCCGTGGACTTGTTGGATGTTGACCGGCTGCGGGCCTTTCAGAAAGACGAATGAATTCCAACGGGTGCGCATACATTGCCCACATAGTATCACCGGCCAGTAACCGAACCCACCCTCGGCTCAGGTCTTTAGTTTTTCATCCATTGACGGGTATACTCCCGGGTGATTGCATGCGGGGGGCTGGGTATGGCGCCCGTTACAGACTGACCCCGTACCTAATTCGTGGGAGCTTTTTGGGAATGAGCAAGAAAACCGCTAACGGCAAGACCGCAGCCAAGACCCGCAAACCGCTGGATCGAGTCTATTCGCAGCACGTTACCGAAACGGTGGAGCGCGCTGCCAGCCGGGCCATGCTGCATGCCGTAGGATTCACCAACAAAGACTTCAAGAAGAACCAGGTTGGCATCGCCTCTACTTGGAGCATGGTGACCCCCTGCAACATGCACATCAATCTCCTTGCCAAGGAAGCGGCGGCAGGGGTGGACGCGGCAGGCGGAAAAGCGGTTGAATTCAATACGATTACCATTTCCGACGGCATTTCCATGGGCACCGAGGGCATGAAGTACTCGCTCGTGTCCCGAGAGGTGATTGCCGATTCGATTGAAACCGTGGCCGGCTGCGAATGGTTCGACGGGCTGGTGACGATCGGTGGCTGCGACAAAAACATGCCCGGCTGCATCATCGCGATGGCGCGGCTCAACAGGCCTTCCGTGTTTGTCTACGGCGGCACAATCATGCCGGGCCGGGTCAATGGCAAGGACGTGGACATCGTGTCTGTGTTCGAGGCGGTGGGCCAACATGCGCGCGGCCAGATCAACGACAGGCAATTGAAAGAAATCGAAGAGAAGGCCATTCCCGGGCCCGGATCCTGCGGCGGCATGTATACAGCGAACACCATGGGATCGGCCATTGAAGCGCTTGGCATGAGCTTGCCCAACAGTTCCGCCCAGGCGGCGATTTCCGAGGAAAAGAAACAGGATTGCCGAAACGCGGGCAAGGCCGTGCTCGACCTCATCAAGCGCGGTATCCGCCCAAGCGACATTATGACGAAAGAGGCGTTCGAGAATGCCGTGGCGGTAGTAACCGCGCTGGGCGGCTCGACCAACGCCGTGCTGCACCTGATCGCCATGGCCCATGCTATCGGCGTGAAGTTTGGTCTCGACGATTTCACGCGCGTTGGCAAGCGCACGCCTGTGCTGGCGGACTTGAAGCCCAGCGGCGCGTTTGTGATGGCCGAGTTTGTGAAGATCGGCGGGCTTACCCCCTTGATGAAGATCATGCTCGACGAAGGCCTGCTGAACGGTGATTGCCTTACGGTTACAGGCAAGACGGTGAAAGAAAATCTGAAAGCCGTCAAGCCGTATCCCAAAGGCCAGATCGTCGTGAGGCCGCTGAGCGATCCCATTAAGAAAGACAGCCATCTCGTTGTGTTGCGGGGCAACCTCGCCCCCGAAGGCGCGGTCGGCAAAATTTCAGGCAAGGAAGGCCTGCGCTTCACCGGAAAGGCCCGGGTGTACGATTCCGAAGAAGACGCATTGAAACGCATTCTTGATGGCACGGTGAAGAAAGGCGACGTGATCGTCATCCGGTACGAAGGCCCGCGCGGCGGCCCCGGCATGCGCGAAATGCTGTCGCCCACGTCCGCGGTCATGGGCAAGGGGCTGGGCAAGGATGTGGCGCTGATTACCGATGGCCGGTTCTCCGGCGGCAGCCATGGATTTGTCGTGGGGCACATCACCCCGGAAGCGCAAGTGGGCGGGCCGCTGGCCATCGTGAAAAACGGCGACCCCATTACGATTGATGCGGAGAAGCAAACGCTGTCGCTCGATCTGCCGGCAAGTGAAATCAAGGCACGGTTGGCGAAGTGGAAAGCGCCGAAGCCGCGTTATACGAAAGGCGTGCTGGCGAAATACGCGTCGGCCGTCAGCAGCGCATCGCAAGGCGCCGTGACCGACGCGGACTTGACCTTGTCATAGCCCATGGGCTTGGACATCCAGGTTTGGCGCCAGGCTTGTCCAACCGTTTTTTGAAAGGCCTTGCAGTAAACTTCGCTTCCGTAGGAGAGGCGTTTTGCTTGCACGACGCTGTGAAACTGGATGACTATCGAGCGGCGCCGTCGAATGAATCGATCTTGTATTCAGGCCTGAAAGGCCGAAACATACCAGCCCAGGGCAACGCCCTGGGTAGAAGCGGTTCTTACAAACCTCTTCAGCCCTGAAAGGGCGAAACACGATGAATGTCTGCACGCTTGAGATAGAACGAACGACGGTTGCGAGTGAGGTGGGAATGGAACCAGACTTGCCGATGCATTGGCAATGGAATCAATACGAGGTCGATACCGACAGCGAACGCATCGACATGGATCGCGTTATCGCGAATTTGAAAACAACGTACTGGGCGAAGGACCGCACGCCGGAAATGATTCGCAAGGCCTGGGAATGGTCCGACGTGCATTTCGGCGTATATGACACGTCCAAGAACGGCGAGTTGATTGGCTTCGCGCGCGTGCTCACCGACGGCGTCAGCTTTGCCTGGCTGGCCGACGTGTTCGTCGCGCCCGAACACCGCAACAAGGGCGTCGGGAAATTCCTCGTGCAATGCGTGATCGAACATCCCGATTGCGCGGACGTAAAACAATTCCACCTCACCACCCGCGACTCCCACAGCCTCTACCGCCAGTTTGGCTGGGGCGACCATCCCTACCCCGAACGCATCATGGTCCGCTTCAACCACGACCACACGGAAGAACCGCCGAGGTAGGGTGAGGATTGATAACGATTACCTTCAGATTAAAGTAGGCGGGCAAACTCTTCCGGGGTGATCTCGATTTCACGAAGGATTTTGCGCAACAGGCCGCGTCCAATATCTTGCCCTTGGTGCACAGGTACCGTTGTTCTTCGGCATGAACAAATCGTCGATGGCTGGTCGCCTTTAGCGGTCTTGACGTGAAGCCCAGCTTTTCCAATACAGAGCAGATGTTCCGCCACATCGTATTTCGTTGTGTGTGTCTTGGGCATATCCAGTTCCTAAAGGTCGCGCGCCACAACCGAACAGTCTCATGAATATCCATCGCGTACAAGGTTGTATGCTGTCCGCTGCAATAGGTCAAGTGGCAGTATCTGTGAGAGTCTCTGCCGGTGCCTTCTTCTTGCGATTGACCGCGTAGCTGACCAGATGTGCGAGGGTAAACGTGGCTCGTACCAAAATGGCGATGACGACTTGGTAGATGGGAAACATTATGACGTGCATATGTTGCCCGCCTTCGTTCGTCCCGTCGAATGTCGATCCGTTGAAGGCATAGAGTGCGAAAAACAGAAGGCTGATAAGTAGGTAGACCGTATTAGCGATGAACACATGGTCTTTCTTGGTCCACCTGGCCTCAAGTAGAAAAAGGAAAGGCAACAGGAGCCAGATGGCGCTGAAGACTAGTGCGCCTTGAATGCTTAGCATATACATCTCGTCGGCCATGTTCTTGACCACAAGCGGAATGCATGCGACGAACAGCAGCACAAGTAGATGTTTACGATTCACGTTGCCGTCCTCCAGCAAAACCTTGAAAAGGCATGAGAGCCGTGCGACGAACCCGCGGCCAATTTTGGCCCTCACCCCTACCCAGAACGCAACATGGTCCGATTCAACCACGGCCACACGGAAGAGCCGCCATTAAGTCAATAGCGTTTCGTACTGAGGTCCCCGAATTTGGGATTCAAAAGATGTTTCAATGAAAGCGGCATTTCTGGTTTGCGTGACTACTGGTGAATTTCAATAGTAGACTGGGTATTCGTTTGCCGAATTCGATGTTTATAGAGACTATCCCAAAAATACCGCAGATACTTCGATTAAAACAAATTTAACCCTAAATAACCCTTGTTTTGTTTTTTTCCGTCGGTGCAACACGCTGACACAAATAGATGAAGACACCCACAGCATTTTGCCTTCGAAGCCAAAGACTGCTCACAGGGTAACGGTCTGTTTTCTGGGCCATTTCGCAATGGCCAGGACAGTTAACCCGATGGCGCACACCGTGAAGAACATGCCGTTGGGCGTGCGGTTGCTCCATTCGGCCCAAGGCCAGGGGAAACGGAAGTAGAACCAGTTCAGGAGAAAGTAGGTCCAGGTGCAAAGCAACAGCGCCGGTGCGGCGAAGGTGATGGCAGCGGGTTTGCTGTTGGCCCGGGTCGCGAACCAGAAGGCGGCTGCCGTAGCGATGAAAATGGGGATGGTCACGTACAGGATCCATCCGGTCGTGGGATTCACCTCTGCTTTTTCGTAGGAAAGTTCGAGCAGCGTTTTGCCAGAGTACGGGATCAGTGTGATCGGCAAGGCCATCAGGAACGGCCACCAGCGTCCACCCGCGACGGCCATCAACGGGAGGGTTCCGAGAATGAGGCCGAGGTCGTACAGGGTCGCCACTTTGCGCCAAGGCAGGAATTCGGCGCCGACCAGCAGCGACACGTGCGCGGCCACTAGGATCCATTCCACGGGCAGGGGAAGGTATTCGCCGCCGTCTTCCGGTTTGATACGCGCGCGATGGATCCATGCGCCGAGTCCGAGTGTTGCGCCCATGGTAAAGCCGAACGTGGTTTCCATCCAGTTCCACCAGTTCATGTGAGGGTCGAGATTCACCCAGATGCCCTGTTGAAATACTTCGGGATTCCAGGCGTGGTAGGCTTGCAGACATTGGCCCAGCGGAAAGCCGATTGCGCCGCCCAGGAGTCCCCACAGGCCCAGGCACAGGGCCAGCCGGTCCTTGCGATGCCAGCCTGCGTAAATCAATACCGTGGCCAAGGCGAACAGCAGTCCGCCCCAATATTCCATGCGCGGTTCCGGATCCTTGTTGGGATACAGTTCCCACGTGGAGGAGAAATAGAGCCATGGGAGTTCGTGCCGGCGCGGGTTGAAGGGCTGGTTAAGCACTTCAAACCCGATGTAATAGGCGCCGAGCGCCGCGAGCATGAGAAACAGCAGATCGCGTGACCGGTAGCGCACGCCGCTCAGCCCCATGCCGAGAAAGGCGCCCGCGAAGGCGATCCAGATGCCGCCCTTGATTGCGCAGCCAATCAAGCCCCAACACAGCGCGGCCCCATTGCCGATGACCTCCGGGTTTTGCGTGAGGCCGAGGGTCTGGCCGTAGGTCATGGTGCCGCCGAATCCCATCGCGATAGTGCCCATGGCCACGGCGCGCGCCACGGACAGCGAACCCGCGTTGGGGCACAGGAACACCGACACCACGAGGCTCACCAGGAGGCCCGCCAGCATCGCCCCGGTTTCATGGCCGTATTGTCCGCGTATGCCCCAGGCCATGCCGCCGGCCAACGCGGAAAAGAGTATGGGTTGCCATGCGGACACTGGCTTGGAATTGGCTACCGCGGAATTCGTTGACATTGCAGTTCCCCCGTTTCTTCCGCCGGAGCGCGTTGCGGCTCCGGGTCCCCCTGCGGCGCGCGGCCGGCGTTTGCGCGATCAATTCGGCCTGGCCATGCCTTGTGGTTGCGGCGGCTCGAACAATTTGCTTACGCCGGTCAACGTATATTGCCCGGTGATGACCGTGCCTTCGCGCTTCTTCGATCCTTCCAACTCGATGCCGCCGTTGTCGCGCAGGCCCTTGGCCAGCGCGCCGTAGAGCAGGCTCAGTGTGAAGTCGAATGCTCCAAACTCGCCTTCCGTGGCGTTGATGGCGGCTTCGATGCGCAGTGTGATATTGGCCACCTCAGGCGACACCAAATCCGCGTTCAGCCGGAAGATGCCCACGGGCAATAGATTCGTTGCCAGTTCGTCCGGCGGCAGATTCATGGACACGATGCCGCTGGATTGCAGTGTACCCAGCAGAAGGAACAGGCCGCCGTTGCGGTTGTCCACGATAAGTTCGGCCAGGTGGCCGCCTTCCGGTTCGGGATAGCCCGCCGGCGTCACGATGCCCCATTTCTGTTCGGCCAAGGCGGCGATGGCTGGATTGATCGGCAAGCTTCCGTCGACGGTAATGACGCCCCGTTCTTTTTGCACGAATCCGTCCGGCGCCCATTGCACTTGCGGCATCACGGCGCCCATGCCGTAGGCGTTGGCCTGCTGCACAATCATCGGCCCGAACCGCCTTTCATTGAGAAACATTGTGGTGTCAAGGCGCTTGTTGGCAAGGTCCGGCCGCATAAGCAGGGCCGCCTCGTAAGGCAACGCAAAATTGATCATCCAGGGGCGGATGTTTTCGCTCAGCGCCGAGGCCTTCTCGAGGATGAGCGCCTCCGCCAGTGCGGGCTTCATCACCAGCACCATGCTCACCGACTCGTCGGCCACCTCGGAAAACGACGCCTCTCGGGCCGCCCGCAGGGCGTGATACTTCGAATCGGCATAAAAAAGCACCGCCGCGGCCGAGATGGCGGCCACGATGAGGAGTACGGCAAGGGCTTTCAAGACAAACTTCACGATGCGAAGACTCCTGTTTCCGTTGCATGCAGGCATTGGAGCCAAGCGCAACCCGGCCCAACACTCAGAGAGGAGAATCATAGCGAAATTTGCGGTGCGGTACACGCATTCCGTCATTCACGCGCAGGCGGGCACCGAATTCGTCATTCCCTTGCAGGCGGGCACCGAACTCGTCATTCCCGCGCAGGCGGGAATCCATGTGAGTGCAAAGCTACTTGCGACATTGGAAGATGGATCCCCGCCTTCGCGGGGATGACCCGCATTTTACATCGCGCTTTTAGCGTGCGTGGAAGACTGAAGTACAGTCTCCGTGGTGCAAGATGCTCACGCAGAAAAGTCTGGGCTTGAATCGCTGAGGATATTTCACAAAAGGATTCGATTGAATCTGTGGATCTGTGGGCAATCGGAGCGAATCGAAATAGGCGGACGAGATGCCTGTCGTAGGCGACGAGCGGCATTCAGAGTTGGCAATAAGTCCGTTTTACGAAAACACCCGGCTGACGATCAGGTTCGCGTAGTACAAGGCGTAGCGGATAAAGTAGCCCGCCCAGGCGCGGACGGTGGGGGAGATGGCCATGACGATGATCAGGATGGCTACGATGAGGAGCCAGCTTGAGGTCATGCGGCCGAAGAGGCGGAAGAGGAAATCGAAAAAGCCGCGGACGAACGAGATCAGGGCGCTGCCGGATTGGCGGACGGCCCAGCCGAAATCGCTTTCGGCGACCATACCTCGGCTGCGGTTGGCAAGGCCATCGGGCACGCATTCGACGGAGAACAGCGTGTGGCCAACCTGGATGGTGCTGCCGTTGTGGGCAATGCGCGATTTAAGCGCCCCGGCCTTTTTGCCATTGACGAACACGGGGGTGCGGCCCAGCTTGCGCACGCGGTAGCCTTCGGAAACAACGGAGATCATGGCGTGCCGTTCTTCGACGGCGCGATCGAGACGGACGCAGATGTCGCAGTGGGGATCCTCGCCGATAACGAGCGGCGCGCGCACCACGGGGAATTCCGCGCCGTCTTCCGGGCCGTTGATGACGACGAGCGAATCGGAGAGTCCGGGGCTGTGGGGCATCATCGGACGGCCTCCGCTTCGGCCCGGTGTTCACCCTTCTGGAAGGCGAGATGGCCGTTTTCCATGAGCACTTCGATCACGTCGCCGTTTGCAAAGCGGCCGTCGATAATGGCTTCGCTGACGGGTTGCACGACGAGGCGCTCTACGGTGCGGTTCAGTTCGCGCGCTCCGAATTTGGCGTCGTACCCCTGCTCCGCAAGGAATTCGTAGGCACGTTGGTAGACGCGCAATTTCATGCCTTTGTCCATCAGGCGTTTCTGCGCGTCGCGCAGGGAGACCTGCAGGACCTTGCGGATGTCTTCGAAAACGAGCGGATAGAACGGCACGATTTCGTCGATGCGGTTGATGAACTCGGGCCGGAAGTGTTTGTGCAGCGCGTCGAGCAGCACGTGCCGGTCCTCCGTATCTCCGCCGCGCTTGGCGAATTCAGCACCGATGTTGGACGTAAACAGGATGATGCAATGGCGGAAATCCACCATCCGTCCGCGCGAATCCTTCAGGCGGCCCTCGTCGAGTATGGGCAGAAAGATATCAAAGATGCGCCGATGCGCCTTTTCCACTTCGTCGAAAAGCAACACGGAAAACGGGGCATTGCGCACGGCGGCGGTCAGGCGGCCTTCCTCGTCGCTGCCGACGTATCCGGGCGGGGCGCCGAGCAAGCGGGAGACCGAATGTTCTTCGAGATACTCGGACATGTCGAACGTGATCAGGTGGTTTGTGGAACCGAAGAGGAACTTCGAGAGTTCCTTGGCGAGTTGGGTCTTGCCCACGCCGGTCGGTCCGAGAAACATCATGACGGATTCGGGGCGGTTGCGCGCGCCGAGTCCTGCGCGCGATTTTTTTACGGCCGCCACCACTTTCGCGACGGCCTCTTCCTGGCCGATGATGCGGCGGTTCAGTTTGCGCTCGAGATCGCTCAGGCGGACGCGTTCCTCGGCGGTGATATCTTCGATGGGAATGCCCGTGGCGCGGCTCACGACTTTACGCACGTCATGCGGCCGGACCTTGTCTTCGTCGTCTCCCGATTGCGAACTTTCGAACAGCTTCGGGTTGCTCTTCGCGGCGACCTGCTTTAACCGGTACCGCGAGCAGGCCTGATCCAGCACGTCGATGGCCTTGTCCGGCAGTTGCCGGTTGGGCATGTATCGTTCGGTCAACTCGATGGCGGCCTTTAGGGCGGTCTTGCTGATCTTGCACTGATGGTGCTTTTCGAGCGACGGGCGCATCTTCTTCAATACGTCATATGTAGCCGCGGTCGAGAGCGGTTCGATGCGCACAAGTTGAAACCGCCGTTCCATGGCGGGATCTTTTTCGATGAATTTGCGGTATTCCGCCATGGTTGTAGCGCCAATGCAACGAATCTCGCCGCGGGCAAGGGCCGGCTTGAGCATGTTGGCGAGATCCATTGTGCCGCCTTCCACGCTTCCGCTGCCCATGATGAGGTGCGCTTCGTCGATGAACAGCACCGTCTTGTCATCGCTTTTCAGTTTCTCCAGAAGCTTGAGCAACTTCTCTTCAAACTGACCGCGGTACTGCGTGCCGGCGGTAAGCGCCGCGAGGCTCAATTCCAGAATGCGGTAGTTTGGCAGGATGCCGCCCATGCCTCCTGTTACAATGGAGGCCGCCAGCCCTTCCACCACGCGCGTCTTGCCGACACCGGCTTCGCCCACGAGCATGACGTTGTTTTTCGTCTTGCGAGCCAGGATCTCTACCATGGTCATGATGTCCTGGTCGCGGCCGATGGCTGGTTCTAGTTTTCCGTTGACCGCCATCTTTGTGAGATCGCGGGTTAGCTTCTCCAACACGCCCTGTTTGGGCGCCGCCGGTTCCGCTTCCTCCGGTCCGGCCGCTTGGGACGCACTATCCGAGCGAGTCGCGGAGGTTCTGTTCTCCTGTTCAACGATAGTTCCACCGCTCTTCTTCAGCAATTCGTTTCGGAGGGCTTGAATCATTTCTCCGCGATTCTTGCCAAGTCTGTCGATAGCGCGGCTCGGTGCGGCCTGAGCATCGGCCAGAATGGCTAACAGGAGATGTCCGGCGGAAGGTTGCTCGTTGCCCAACCGTGCGGCCAGGCGTGCGGCCTGCGACGTCAGCGCGGCGCAGCGGGGAGTGTAGAACACCTCCGGATTCGCCGTGGGCATCGAGCCGCGCCAGGCCTCGCGGCCCATCTCGGGGAGCGCGGCCTTTAGGGTACTTTCGTATTGCGAGCGGAACGGTTTAGGCAGGGCGTCCGCGTTGGCCAACAGGGATTCGTAAACAAATTCGACGCCGACGTAAAACCGGCCGCGTCTGACGCTTGCCTCAGCGGCATCGTCGAGCAGTCGATTAATTTCCGGGGACACGGGAACGTGCACAGTTCAGATTCCGGATATGGTTCGAAGGACCCTTAACCAACCCCACCCCGCATGGCAAATGCCAACTGTGCACAACGGTACAGAATTCGTATTTGAACATGCAAGCAGGACAGCGGGGCAAACGGGAATGGTTCCAGACTTGGGGATATCCATTAATCGAGTTTGAGGCGGGAAATGGGGCGGGTCAGTCGGCGAGTTCGCCGTGTTCCTGTTCGTACCACATGCGCCATGCGGCGGCATGGTTCTGGATCCAGTTGAGCACCGCGCCACGGCCCAAATCGCAACAGGCCTTTTCGGATTCAATCCACTTGTAGCGCTCGATTTCGGCACGTTGCGCGGCCAGATACTCCGCCTGCCAACGTTCGCGCCACTTAACAGCGTGGTGTTTCAGCCAATCTTCGAGGGCGGTGTCCTGATCGCATGGACAACCGGTAGCGGCTTCCATTTCGCGGCGGTGCATTTCTACCGCGGACTTTTCCGCCCGCGTGAGTTTGCACGATTGGGTCATTGATATGGCATGGCCATCCGACATTGCCAAACCCTTCTTTCACAACGTTACTGCTGTTGCTGTGCCGTCATGCTGACTCCCGAGACGGCACGTCAAGGTCCTAAGCTTACTCGGCGTCAACCGAAATGTCCATTAAATTCTTACCCTGTGGGTCCATAATGGAACAGGTATGTCATTCGCCGAATTTCAGCGGCTTTGGCACGCTCAGTACTATGTATACCCGATAGCTGTGCTAACGTTTCTCTAACAAGTGGCACGAGACATGTATTCGGCGCCACCATGTCATGGAGGTGACGAATCACGCATCCCTCGTATTCATTGTACCCAACTTTTGCCGCAAAATACGGCAAGCGGCCCGGGAATCTTACCCGGGCCGCCTGCCCATTCGGGATCAGTACTGTGCGAACCGCTTAGTTCATCGGGGGCGAGCTGACGCTGACTGCGGAGCCGTCGGCGGTGAAGCGAATCACGCCGGACTCGTCCACGAAGTACTGGCGGTAGCCGGTGCGGCCCGCGGAAGCCGGGGTGGCGGTGCAGGTGTAGGCCGGCAGCGCCGTGTTGGAACCGTTGGTCACGGCCACGGTGAACACATACCCGTGCTTGCGGCCAAGGCCGAGCACCGAGTCAATGAACGGAGGCGTCGCGCCCGCGCCGTCGGGGTTGGCCAACTGCGCCAAGGTGCCGTAGTCGCCTACGCCGTCGCTGTCCGCATCCACGAAACCGGCCGTTTGAAACGACACTTCGCCCGTGGAGATGGTGCGCATGGCGCCTGCCGCACCCGCTTCGTTCGCGCTCATCCGCGAGCGAAGCAGGTTGGGGATGGCGATCGCCGCGATAATCGCGATAATGGCCACCACGATCATCAACTCAATCAACGTGAAACCTGTCTTTTTACTGGAACCTTTCATCGAACCTTCCTCCTGCTGCGTTGGAACCCAAGCTGATTCCCTAGTTCAAGCTACCTTCGAAAACCAGGCCTACCGGAGCCCGGCCTTGATCACGCCGTGACATTCACTCCATGGCAATCGGCATGCCAGTGGGAACGGAATTGTCTAACATCCTTATCCGAAACCGGTTAGAAATTCCAGAAAAAAATGATTTCGCACTGCGATGTGGCGATGCGTGACGTGGACTGTCCCGTTGCGACAAAAATTGACGGTTACCGGCCATCAACTGAGGCTCTTTCCCAACAGGGCCATCTGCCCCCGGTGATAGCTGTCATGCCGAATCATTCGCATAAGCGTGGAAATGTTGGTGTCAAAGAAGGACCGCAGCGGATCCGGGACGCGTCCTTTCAAGGGATTAGGCAGTTCTTCATCCTGCAAATCGAGCATCGACCCCATAACTTGCGTGCGCACCCCGTTATACGTGTCCAGGATTTCACTCCATGCCGGGTAGTCGCCGGCCTCTCCAGTAATGGGCAGGCCGCCTGCGAAATCCGGTGCAAAACGTCGATTGAACCCCTTGGGGGTCACGGATTCCTTTTCCAATACCCATTGAAGTACGACGACATTCAGGGTATTGGCCAAATGCCCTAGGAGCCACGCCGGGTGGGCCTTGCCTTGCCGAATCTGCAGAAACCGCGCATTTTCGGGCACGGACTCGGCGACTTGTACAGTTTCCAGCGTGGACATATCCAGCATGGTGCGCAAGAGGGCTACTTGTGTGTTCCCCATTGGATCCCCCGATTCGTGATGGAACGCCTTATACATACCATATATTGGGTGCGAATTAGAAGCGGCATTGTATCGTGTGGCAAAAAGTTCATTTTGGTATCCACTACCGTTTGCGAATCCAGATGTTGCGGTACCAGACCTCGCCGCCATGGTCTTGCAGGGCGAGCAGTCCCTCCAGGGGCAGTTCTGTGTAAGGCACTTTGAATTTACCCAGGGGTTCGGTCATTTGTCCGAAGTCCGAGGTAACCACTAGCCACCCATTCATACGCACCGAGATTTCTTTATTGACCACCGAAATGTCAAAGGAGTTCCACTGACCGCGTGGCCTCGACATGTTATGCATGGGAGAAACGACATCGTAGATGGCTCCGCTGGTGTGGCGATTGGGAGGACGTCCGAAATCGTCCAGCACTTGTACTTCGAATCCGCGAACCACCGGATCGTCCGGATGGGCTCGGAGGAACACCCCGCTATTCGCTTTCCTTTCGACTTTGTACTCGATGTGCAGATCGAAATCCGAAAACGTCTGATCCCCGTAGGCCACATAGCGCAAGGGAAACAGGGTCTTTCCGAATATATGCAATTCGTTGTTGGCGATCTCGAAGATTTCAGCGTCGTCAGTGACGTTTTTCCAATTCTTTGCATTTTCTTTGTCGAGCAAGTTTATCCAACCTGTTTCCGAAGGCGCTGGCGTAGGTTGGCCGTTGGGTGTTGGTCCGTTCAGCCACGTCCCCGTGGTGCCGCATGCGCCGACATACCCCAACACGAGCCCCGCGCCGAGCATAAGTGCCAGGGAATTTCGCGTGTATCGCTTGTGCGGAGCGACCGCGGCTGGCGGGGGTGTCTCCACACCGGTTTCGTTGTTCATCCGGCGAGCACTTTTTGACAGATCTCGTTCAACATTTTGCCTTCCGCCAGATCGCCCAGTTCCTTTTTCATGGCCCCTGTGAGCTTACCGGCGTGATTCACCTCGGGGTGTTCCAAGAGGTAGGCGCGCACTTTCGCTTCCAAGGCCTCGGCTGACAACTGGCGTGGGAGAAACTCTTCAATGATGGTCACTTCTTCTTCCGCGACTGCAGCTTCGTCGGTTTTGCCGAGGCTGCGGAGCAACTCAGCGGTTTCACGGCGCTTTTTGGCCTCTCTGCGAAGGACGGCAGTCGCATCTTCATCGCTGACTTCACCGGATCCGGTTTCTTTTTCCTTGAGTAAAAGAGCGCCCTTAACCATTCGGAGACATTCGAGCCGGATTTTTTGTTTGTCCTTCATAGCGGTTTTAATGGCGTCCTGAATGGTGGCGCGAATCGACATGAATCCTCCTTGCCGGTTTGACTCCACGGGACGATACCGGGGGCCAAGAGTTGGTCAGTTTTGACAATAGTTTACTGTCTTATGCCCTTGGTCTGTCCTAGCACGAATGCGGGCCGTTCCGGGCTAAGTACAAGGTTAGCAGAATGTTAGTCCGGTGCCCAAGCCTTGGTATCAAACTTGCGCGTACCGAGTGGGACGACATGCGTCTTGGGCTCAAATGTGTCCGTCCCCTGAGTCGTCTCAAAGCAGTTAACGAGAATTGCGCGAATTGCTCATGGGCAGCATACACTATTTTAAGGCAGATGCGGTTCTCACGCTGCAGGCGCTTGAGGACGCCTTGGCCGATTTGCATGATGAGATGGAACGAGCGTCGAAGCCGGGCGAAGACATGGACTTGTCCAGGCTTCGCGGCATATCCCGATCGCTTCAAGTAGTACAGAAGCGGCTACGTGTGTTGACGGAAGCGGTTGAAGTCCATCGTCTCCCTGGCTGAAGTCGCAGCATTGGCATACTTTCAGCCCATTTCTTCCGATGGTTATTTCTTTACGATTTCTTTCCACCCTCACCGGTAATTTCCGGAGCGCCTCCGCGACAATCTAAGAATTTACACCTCGTTTGTGCAGTATTTTTTCACCGGCTGCGTCTTAACTTCGGCCTCCTAAAGCCGGAGGCAGAGAAGGTGCTGCAATTTCGCCGCGCACATTTTCTCCGGCAACGGGAGGCCGATATGGAGAAAAAGCGAGGCGCGGATCGATTTGCGGTGTCCATGTGCCCGGAGTTGCTGAGCTACTTTGCGCAGGAGAGCGGACCGTGGTACGAGTCTCCGGACGAGGTGGAGGCGGGGTTGGTATGGGGAGAAGAAAAGCGGCACATGCTTGCGTGGATTCAGGGGCAGATGGATGAGCATCTTTCCGCCCGTCAGCGCGAATACCTCACACTCTACTATTTCGAGGGCCTGACTTATCGCGAGATCAGTGAACGGACCGGTACCAATCCGACGTCGGCGCTGCGCGGTGTGAAGCGTTCGCTATTGAAGCTACGCTCGATCGCACAGTCGAGCCCACCCCGATGTTTTACCGTGCGACCCGAGGAAGCAGGTGGCGAGTGAAAGCGAAAGGCCGAAGGGTGTATGTTGTGTGCTACTTCTTCTGAGCTCATGCGCGATGCGGTCTGACGGCGGCGCCGGAGGGGATGTTTTGGCGAAGCGCGATCCTGTGAAAGAAGGGTTATCCCGATTGGCCGAACTGGAGTCGATGGGCATCGGGATGGATGAATCGGCGTCTGCGTATTTGCGGTTGTGCCTCAAAAGCAAACACGGGGCTTTGGCTGCACGTGCCGCCCGCATCATTTCGTCGAACCGGATTGCAGGTTTTCGTCTTGATCTGGAATCGGTTTTTTTTCGTTGTTGCGACGCGCCGGAGCAGGACCCCGGTTGCGTTGCGAAGATGGCGGTAGTGGATGCGCTGAACGATTTGGACTATGACGCGGCCGATCTCTTTCTGAAAGGGATCCGCTACGTACAACTGGAGCCGGTTTGGGGCAAATCGGTGGACACGGCCGGGGGCCTTCGCGTGAAATGCGCGGGCGGCTTGATTCGGCTGAATTATCCGGGCGTATCGTTTCTGCTGACCGATCTGTTGGTTGATCCTCAGCCAGAAGCGCGCATGGGTGCTGCGCGTGCGCTGGCACACCTTGGCCGGCACGAGTGTGAATTGGTGCTGCGCTTGAAAGTGTTGCAGGGCGGGGATGAACCGGAGGTTATTGCGGAATGCCTGAGTGCGCTGTCCACATTTGATTCGGACGAGACACTTCCATTCTTGCGGCGGATACTTCATGGAGGCAATCGTGACGTGTGGCCGGGCGCGGCGCTGGCGTTGGGCGAGACGCGATCGCCGGAAGCCGTGGCTATGTTGTCCGATTTCTGGTCGACTTTGCCGCGCAGTGCCGAGCGCTTTGGACTCCTGTTGCCGATAGCACTGACGCGGACCGAAGAGGGTATTGCGTTTTTGTTAGACGTGATCGAAAGAGAAGCAGCCGAGTTGGCGATTGAATCCATTCGCGCGTTGGAGGCCGTGGGGATGCTCGAAGCGTCTGCGGAGCCGGTGAGGGAGCGTGTCGGCCTTCGCGGGGACGATAAGGTGACAGACGCCTTTCGGCGTCTGTATGACGGTCTGCCTTAGCAGGACTGCAAGGGCCGTGAGCGCCTGCGATGAAGATGTCTTGTCTACCGGATAGGGGAATGGCCTTCGTTTCATGGGACGTATTGTACGTGCCGTTCACCGTATGGGCACGAGGGGAGGTGGTTCATGAGTGTGAGCAACGAGATTCGCGAACTGGTTCAGGATACGGCGTTCGTGGATACGCACGAACACCTGTGGGAGGAACGCACGCGCCTTGCGGCGTTGGAGCATCCCGGAGGATTTCCGCAGCCTCCCGATTTCAGCATCTTGTTCATGCACTATACCAACTCCGATTTGATTGTGGCCGGCATGCCGCCGGACGATCACAAGCGGCTGGTGGATCCTTCGGTGGAAGTGCATGAGAAGTGGAAGCTGGTCGCGCCCTATTACTCGCGCGCGGGCAATACCGGTTATTTGCAGAATGTGCGTGAGTCGGTTCGCATGCTCTACGGGGAAGACGATTTGCGCGAGGACAATTACGAACGCATATCGGAGCAAGTGAAGGCTCAGATCCAACCCGGATATTACAACCGGATTTTGCGCGAGGTTTCGCGAATTGAGCACGCGCAAGTCAACAACTTCGAGGATCCGGTTTTTAACCTGACACAGTATCCCGATCTGTTGTGCCAAGACTTGAGTTTCGTCGGCTTGAGCAGCGGCTTGAACGTGACGCCCTATGCGGAACGTATGAACCGCGAGGTTGTCACTCTGAAAGACTGGCATGAAGTTGTGGACTGGGTGTTTGCGACCTATGGACCCAAGGCGATCGCGGTCAAGAATCAGAGTGCCTATGGGCGCCGCCTGGACTACGACGACGTGCCGGCGGATGACGCGGCGGCGATTTTTGAACGGTACGTTCGGGACAAGAATGCGCTTGCGGAACATGAGCAGAAGGCTGTGCAGGATCACCTGTTTCATTACTGCATCCGAAAGGCAGTGGAATACGACTTGCCGGTGAAACTGCATACGGGCTATTTCGCCGGGCACGGTGGCATGCCATTGCATCGGGTGCGAGCGAATGCGGGCGACCTGTGCCCGATTTTGAAGCAACACCCGGATGCGCGGTTTGTCATCATGCACATATCGTATCCGTACCAGGATGAAGCGGTGGCACTGGCGAAGCACTATCCAAATGCGTATGTCGACATGTGCTGGGCTTGGATTATTAATCCGATGGCCAGCGTCCGGTTTGTGAAGGAGTTTTTGCTGGCGGCGCCGGCCACCAAGTTGTTTACATTTGGGGGCGATTACCTTCCGGTGGAGATGGTGCCGGGTCACGCGGCGATAGCGCGGAAGGGTATTGCGCAAGCCATCAGCGAGCTTGTGGACGAAGGATGGTTGGACGCGGACACGGTTTCGGATACCGTAAACCGTATCATGCGTGGTAACGCGCACGAAGTGTTCCGCTATGAAAAGACATTGAAGGCATGGGAGGCCTAGCGGCCGATTTGCCTGCGGATTCATCAATTTTGGGGGAATTGTCATGCGGTACGTTCGCCGGGTTCTGATTGTGGTGTCTTGCATTTGTGCGATTTCCGTGGCCGTTGCCCAGGAGCGGATTGGCCGGCGTGGGACCGGACTTGTTTCCGGCGCGCCATCCGGCGACCGGTATGTCGAGACGCGGGTTTCAGGTACGTCGATTCTTCCCAATGGCCGCATGATCACGCCTATGGGCCGGATGATTCGGGTGCAACCGCATCCTTACGGTCTAGCGCAAAGTCCTGATGGCCGATGGGTGGTGGCTGCGAGTTCCGACGGTCCAGAACTTACTGTATTGGATATGGCGGCGCCGAGCGAGCCTCTGGTTTATCGGATACCCGAGGAAGGCACTGCCCATGAAGGTGTGCTGGATGCAGTGTTCATGGGGCTCGCCTTTTCGCCGGACAGCAAGACGCTTTATGTCGCGGGCGGCGGCGACTACAGCGTGTTGGTATTCAATCTGGAGACGAGGGAGCGTGTCGTGCGCATTGATTGCGATCACGAAGCCGATGGGAAGCGGTACCAACATGGCTATACGGGGGATATGCACCTTTCCATCGACGGACGACATCTGTACGTGGTCGATCAATCCAATTTTCGCCTCATCGTGGTAGACGTTACCGAAAGTAAAGTGTCGCGGAGTATCGGGGTTGGCCGGTATCCGTTTGGAATCGCATTGTCACCCGACGGGAGTAAGGCATACGTGGCCAACGTGGGGATCTACGAGTATGACTACTACCGCGACGAAAAAGGCGCTGTCACCATGATTGATTTCCCCGCCTTTGGCGTTCCCTCCCAGGAGGCGGAAGAGGGAGTGGTGCGCAACGGCGTCACGGCTCCCGGGCTCGGCGATCCCAACGATATCCGTGGCATGTCCGTCTGGACTGTGGATGTGAGTCAGCCGGGCGGCGAGCAGGTTGTGGCAAAGACGAAGACAGGACATCTCGTGGGCGAGCCATTGGAGGACTTCCCCGCCGTGGGCGGCAGCAGCCCGAATTCGATGGCAGCGACCGACGATTTCGTGTATGTGTCGAACGGGAGCAACGACAGCTTGACCGTAATTGACGCGCGCAAGGGTGAGCGCGTGGCCGATCTCGATCTGAGTCTGGACCCACGTGTTGACCATCTGAAAGGCATGATTCCGTTTGGAATGACGCTATCTCCTGATCGGCAGTTGCTTTATGTGTGCGAGGCAGGGGTCAATGCGGTGGCGGTTGTTCGTGTTCGAGACAATACCGTGTTGGGGCACATACCGACGGCATGGTTTCCAAGCAAGATTGCCGTGACCTCCGATGGTAAGCGGATTATCGTGTCCTGTGCGAAGGGGATTGGTTCAGGGCCGAATGCGGGGGCGAATTTCCCTGAAGGTGAGCCCACGGGCATAGGCGCATTGATGCGGGGATACATAAACATCATTGATGTTCCTGAGTCGCCTGAAGCCTTGGATGCATTGACACAGAAGGTTATCGAGAACAATGTGGCGATCCGATCCCTGGGGGACGATGGCCGCAAAGAGGGTTTTCCGGTACCTCCCATTCCCGGAGCCTGGCCCAGCCCCATTAAGCATGTCATCTACGTGACGAAAGAGAACCGCACTTATGACGAGGTCTTTGGGGCAATGCAGGGGGGCAAGGGCGATCCGGAGTGGTGCCGTCTGGGCAAGCCGATCGATGTGTCGAACAAGGAAGGCACGCGGACGGTAAAAGACGTCGTATTGATGCCCAATCACATTGCGCTGGCCAAGCGCTTCGCGATCAATGACAATTTCTATTGCGACTCCGATCATTCCGTGGACGGTCACCGGTGGCTGGTGGGGACGTATCCGAACGAGTTTATGGAGGCACGCATCGGGGAATCCGCCAAAGGCGATGGCCCAGGGAATCATTCGTTTATCGGTTCCTCCGGTGCGATTTATCCGGAAGACTACAACGAGGGCGGGGCGATCTGGGAACACTTCGATCGGAATGCCATACCGTTCCGCAATTTTGGTCTTGGGTTTGAGTTCAAACCCCAGGAAGAGGAGCAGCAGGATCGGTATACGGGAATCCGTCTGAACGTGAATTATCCAATGCCCCAGGCACTGTTCGAGAACACGTCGCGCACGTTTGCGACGTACAACACCAACATACCGGACCAATTCCGGATGGACCAGTTTGAGAAGGAATTTAAGGAGCGGTGGCTGTCAGGGCATGAGCCATTTCCGAAAGTGATCACGATGATGTTGCCCAATGATCATGGCGCATCCGAGCGGCCTGACGATGGGTATCCGTTCTGGGGTTCGTACATGAGCGACAATGATTTGGCCCTTGGGCGGCTCGTTGAAATGATCAGTCACAGTCCGTTCTGGCCCAACACGGTCATCTTTGTGACAGAAGACGACGCGCAGGGTTATAGGGATACCGTGGACGCACACCGATCGATTTGCATGGTGATTGGACCGTATGCGAAACGGGATCATATTTCACACACGCATTCCAGCATTGCCAGCATCCTAAAGACGCTGTTTCTGATCCACGGAATGCCGTCGCTAAACCAATACGACGGATTTGCGAGCGATCTGTCGGACATGTTTACCCAGGACGCGGAAAATCTGGAACCTTATAATGCGCTGCCGGTTCATCCGGAGATATTCGATCCACAAAAGGCCTTCGATCCTTTTGACGTGGAGTTCAATTGGAAGGCCGTGAACGAATACGAGTCGCTGGACAATCAGAGTTTTCTGAACGTGGATCCCTACGGCCACAGCGGTGAACCTGGTCACGGTCCGAGGCCCACCGGGTGAGTGGCCGCTTACAGGCGGAGGTGAATCCCCTGTCGATCGAGGCCTCGCATGAGCAGCCACGTGATGCCAAAGAAGATGGAGAACCCAAAGATGACCCACCAAAGCGGGGCATCGTGCGGGATGAAGTTGTTCACGGACTCTTCGACGTAGAGGTGGATAATGTACCCGACGAGGGCATTTTGTCCAAAGACGCGAAACAACTCCGAGGAGTATCCCTTGATATCCGACCACCAGATAAAGAACACGTATGAGATGCCGGAAAAACCGGCCGCAAAAACGAGATACGAGACACTTGCGACCCTCTGCGACATGGTCCATAGATTGATGTCTCGCCACGTGTCGATGAAGGGAGGTTCGACAAGGAATTGCCCGAGGCCCGTGCCGGGCTGCTTTATCGCAGCGAGGCATGACAATGCGTAGCCGATGACCATGAGGGTGCCCGACCAAACCGCCACAGTGCGAATGGCTCTCGGCGGCGTTTGCCCAGTGACGACATCGTAGGCGATCGACCCAAACAGCGCAGGGATGCACCAGGTCAGGAATCCGATGGGTCCTCCGTCCACCACACGGACGGCGAAGCCCCAATCGAAATAAAACCAGGCACACAGTGACAGTTGCAATGCCGCGGACAGAGTCATGAACACGATTCGCGCGGGGATGCCTGCCGCAATGACGGGAAGGATCCAGAGGCTGGTGACGCCGATGTGTACGAGTGCCTGGAAATAGCTGCGGTGAAAACTGGTGGTCAAGAATCCCCAGAGGCCCAAATCTTTCAATTCGTCCCATCGTTGGTAGGAGCCATTCAGCCCGTAGACCACAAAACCTATCAACATGAGCGCGAGACAACGCCAGACCGCTTTTTTGTATGCCTCAGGCTTTCCTGATTTCTCGATGTGTCGTAACAGAGCCAGCCGAAGGGCGAATCCGACCGCAAAGAAGAACTGGGGCATAATGACGTCTGCGTAGCTGCAATAGGTATTGTGGTGGCCGAGGATGCCGGGTATGGCCCTGTAGTGGCCGATACCATTGACGAGAAACATTCCGGCCACCGTGTAGCCGCGGAATTGATCCATGGATACGACACGGTTTGATTGAAAGGCAAGTTCTTTTTGGTTTTTCTGAATCACGTGCGACAGCTGTGCTTACGCCTTCTTCCGGGCGGCTTCATGCCTTGTACCATTCCGCGTCTTTTTCCGAGGCTTTGGCTTTTGTGCGGTCCAGTAACGCGGCGACTTCCGTTTCTGACATAGGTTTGAACGCTTTCGCGACTGCGAGGTTTGCGCGCAGTTTCTCCATCGAATCCATGCCGGACACGACGACGGATACGGGCAGAGACATTGCATATCGCAGGGCTTCTTCGGGGGTGGCCGAACCTGAGCGGGGAATTGCGCCCGAGGCAAGAGTTTTCATGGCGATTATTCCGAGCCCTTTGTCTCTGGCTGCGGGAGCGACGTCTTTCACAAAACTTTTATTGTGTACATCGAAACAGTTCATGGGCATTTGAATGGTGTCCCATTCAAACGGTCCGTTCAAGACGGCGAGGTGGATAGCCGGATCTCGATGGCCGGTGAATCCGATGTATTTGATCTTTCCCTGTTCGCGGGCTTTCACCGCGACTTCCAAGACACCCCGTTCAAACACGGCTTTCGTGTCAGTCGGGAAGTTTCCGATGGCGTGGACCTGCCACAGGTCTATGGCGTCCACGTCGAGGCGCCGCAGGCTAGCCTCGAGTTGTTGTTGGGCGTATTTGCTATCACGGGTGAGCGTCTTGGTCATGAGAAACACTTTTTCGCGATACCCGCTCTTGAGTGCCTTGCCCATGCGTTCTTCGCTTCGGCCGCCCTTGTATTCCCATGCGTTATCGAAGAAGTTGATGCCTTCGTCAACGGCCGTGCGCATCAATGAGATAGCCTGTTCATCCGTCAGGGAATCTTCGCCGATATGCGAGCCGCCAACGCCAAGCAGAGACACTTCCACTCCGGTCTTGCCCAGCACGCGGTAGGGAACGCCGTTCACTGTTTTGGCGGACGCGGGTTGGGCCAAGGCGGTGGATGCGGCCATGACACTGGACCATTGGAGAAAAGATCGCCGTTTCATTTTCACGTTGCGTGTACCCCGTGGCGCTTTGGAAGCGTGTTCGCTTCGCGTTTATATCACGTTGCCCGGTTGATTCGCCATGTTCAGTGCCTGGTTATTTACCTACGGGTTCCGCCACAGGCCTCGCTGAGACTGGGATGGCCGCGGATTCTATTGCGGCCGCGGGTCTTTCCATCCAGATGCAGAACATGAGCAGGGGGGGAATCAAGAATACAGTGAACACGGTGGAAAGGGCCATACCGCCCAACATCACGCTACCAAGGCCGCGATACAGTTCAGAGCCTGGCCCCGGCCACAGCACGAGTGGAAGAAGGCCGATGATGCTGGTGGTGGCGCTCATGTAGATCGGCCGCAGACGCGTGCGGGTGGATTCCATCACGGCGGCCTTGTGATCCATTCCTTCAAAGCGAACCAGATTCAGCGCCTGATAGACGATTAAGATGGGATTATTCACCACGACGCCCACAAGAATGATGAACCCAAGCATGGTCAGAATATCGAGTTGCTGGGGCACGATAAGCACATTCAGGAGTCTCAATCCGATGAAGCCGCCGGCGCTTGCGAGCGGCACGGTGAGCATGATTATCAGGGGATAGACAAAGTTGCTCAGTAGCGCCGACATCAGTAGGTAACAGATTAGCGCGGCTACGACGAAATTCCATTGAAGCGCCTTCCGGGTATCGGTGAGTTTGTCCGCGTTCCCTGAAAGTTCCACTACGACGCCCTCCAACATGCCCTTGGATTTCATCTCGGGCACGATGGTACCGGTAAACGTTTCCATTGCCTCCTGCAGCGTTATCTCGTAGGGCGGCGTTACTTGCAACGTGATGGTTCGGTTTCGTTCCAAGTGCCGGATTTCGGTGAGTCCGGCGGATTCCACCATGTTTGCGAGCGAGGAGACGGGGACAGTGCCTCCTTTGGGGGTGGCCAACAAGGCATTGTTGAGTTGTTCGGGGGTTTCGATTTGCGTGTCCGCCACTTTCACGACCAGATCGATTTTCTTGTCGCCTTCTTGCTTGAAATCGCCGATGTCGCGTCCGTCCATGAGAACATCGATGCCGGTGCCGAGTTGTTGTGCAGTCATACCGACAGCGCGAAGCCGTTCGCGATCGGGTACAAAGATGCTTTCGGGAAATGCGAGTTCGAGGCTGGGTTGTGGTCGTATCTGGGTGCCGGGCATGGACTGCATGGCCATGCCGAACATGGATTTGGCATCGGCGACCAACTGGTCGATGTCATTGCCGCTCAGATTAACGTCGATTGTCCTGCCGCGTCCTATGCCCCGCGAGAAGATGCTGGCCTGGTTGCTGACTCCAAACACGCCGGGTATGGTGGCGATGGCTTTGCGGCAGAGAGGTAGAAGTTCCGGGGTGCGCATCTGGTCCGCGCTGACTATGCCGAGCACGATGGTTTGGTCACGACCGCTGAAAAACGTGTTTCGAATTCCGGGATACCCCTCGTATCCGGGTTCATAGTAGGGTTCAAAGAAGTCCATAAGTTTTTTGCCGATGGCCATGCGCTCATCAAAGGAGAGTCCGGGCGGGGGCACGATGATGTTCATGATGAGGTCGCGATTGCCTTGGGGGAGATATTCCATCTTGGGCATGAGGGCATAGGTTGCGCCGACGGCCGAACTTGTGAGGAGAACGATGGTAGCCAGTTGCGTGACGCGATTTCGCAGTATCACCCCGAGCACGGTCATGGTTACTTTGCTGAATCCCGCGCCGATCAGGCCCAGGATGCCTCTGGTGCTGGCGCCCTCGTCGAATCCAATGTCCCTGCCCATGCCATAGAGCCTATTGGCCAGCATGGGCACGACCGTAATGGAAACGATGAGGCTCAGGGACATGGAGCATGCGACGGCGAGCGCAATATCGCGAAAGAGCTGGCCCGCTTCTTCTTCCAGGAAAATGACGGGCAGGAAAACGGCGATATTGGTGAGGGAAGAAGCCAGCACGGCGCCCCACACCTCGGCGGTGCCATCGTACGCGGCCTTAGCCGCGGTTTTGCCCATGTGCTTGTGCCGGTCGATATTTTCGAGCACGACGATGGCGTTGTCCACGAGCATGCCGACGGCGAAGGCAATGCCAGCGAGACTTACAACGTTGAGTGTGCTTCCCAAAGCGGACATGAAGATAAACGTGCCGATCACACTGATGGGGATGGCGACGAAAATCACCACGGTGGGCGCAATTTTGCGCAGGAACAACAGCAGCACGATTACGGCAAGAAAACCGCCGATGGCGATGTTTTCCTTTAAGAGCGCAATTGCACCGCGAATGTAGGGGCGCTGATCGTTCACCCAGTCGAAATAGACGCCGTTTTCCTTCAACAAGCCCGCGTTCAGTTCATGGACAACCTGCTCCACGTGATCGGTGAGTTCCAGGACGTTTGTATTGGGTTCGGGCTTGACACCGAAGGTCAATCCCTTATCGCCTTTGTTAAGTGTTGGGATTTCCAGCTTCGCGAATCCGAATTCAACCGTGGCAACGTCGCCTACGGTCACTTCGCGCATTCCGTCCGCGTGAACGACGACGTTCAAGATATCCTCGGTGGAACGATATTCGGCGACGGTACGAATCCGGTAATCCCTTCGTCCGACGCCCAAAAGGCCGGCGGAAACATTCGCGTTTTCGCTACGCAATGCCTGTATGACTTGTTCGATAGTGAGCCCGTAGGCGGCGAGGCGTTCGGGGTTGACCATTACATGCATCTGGCTTTCGGAGCCGCCGTTGATCATGAGATCCGCGACGCCCGGTATGCGGTCAAAATATTGGCGTACCTCGTTCTCGAGAAAGGTTCGGTAGGTGTAGATATCGCGGTCGTTTCCTTCCAATGTTTTGAGAACGACCCAAACGACGGGGGAACTCTCCGCGCCCGAGGCATTGATGACGGGTTTGTCGACATTTTCGGGATACGACGGCACTTCGTCGAGCTTATTCGAAACGCGCAGCAAGGCCTCATTCACGTCGGAGCCAATTCGAAATCGCAAGGTAATCTGGCCGTTGCCATTGGAGGATTGACTTTCCATTTCGTACAGGCCGGGTACTCCCTTGAGCACCTTTTCCTGTTCTTCGATGATATCGCGCTCGATTTCATAGGGGGTGGCGCCGGGCCACACAGTGCGCACCGATATGACGGGCTCTTCGACGTTTGGACTGAGTTGGTAGGGGATCTTCAGTAGGGCGAGGATCCCAAACATGACGACGAACAGCACACCGACAATTACCGTGACCGGTTTTTCGATGGAGAATTGAATGATGTTCATTGTTGGGTACTACCTCGCGCGCCGTTATTCCGCTTCGACGGGCTGGCCGTCCTTGATCCGTTCGTGCCCTTTGACAATGACCTTAAGTCCCGGGGCCAGTCCGGCTCCTTCCACTCCAGCAGTCAGGCCTTCGTATCCAAGCACCTTTACAGGTATGCGTTTCGCCTTTGAGTCCACCACGGCATACACAGCATTGTCCCTGCCTTCCAGCAAGACGGCGTCCCGCGGTACGGTGGCGCATTCGATCGTCGATCCGACCGGGAGATCGACCTCGACGCTCATACCTTCCATGAGCACGTCGCCAGGATGGTCGAGGCGGATCTTTACGGGAAACGTTCTGGACACGGTATCTCCCTTTGGAATTACGGCCACAATATTGCCGACCAGGGTGGCGCCTGCGACGCGTACCGGTGCAGTGGCTTCCGGGCGCACAAACGGCACGGTAGTCTCGGGGACGTTTACGACGACATCGAAAACGCCTGAGCGCGCAAATACGGCGATGGTGTCGCCGATATTCTTCCATTCGCCGATTTCGGTTTCGCGCTGCAGCACGATGCCATCAAACGGGGCGACGATGTTTTTCTTGGTGATTTCCTCGCGAATGCGTTCGGCCTCCGCTTGAAAGGCTTCAACGCGGTGCGCCAAGGAGTCGACGGTGAATCGAATATCGTCGTAATCCTGCTGCGTTGTGACTTGATCCTGGAGGAGCGTTTCTGCCCGCGCCAGGCGGACCTGTTCCTGTTCAAGGCGTGTCTTATTTTCCTTCACGGCGGCTTCCGCGGCGCGCAGGTTGGCGTCCAGCAATGTATGGTCCAACTCTACCAGCACCGTGCCTTTTCCGATGCGATCGCCCTCTTCAAACTGAACCGAAATGACTTTGCCGCTGACTTCCGTGGCGAGCGAGGCCACTTCCTTGAAGAACGCGTTGCCCACCTTGGTGGTCGTTTGCTGCAGAGTCCCTCTGGCAACCTCCTGGACCACGACTTTCGCAGCCGGTGCCTGATTCTGCGCGGCTGCGGTTGTGGCGATGCAGGCCAGCACCATGAAATTCCGGAAATGCACCATTGAATTGTCCTCACTGCTACTGCATTCACTTCTTGCCGGACCGCACTGCACGATCCCACTTGGGGCGCGGCCGGTCGCGCGAGCGCGCTAAATCCGGCTGGCAATGAAATCCACTGCATCAGGCACATAAGTGGCGGGAAGGCGGTGACCCGCGTCTATCACCACGAGTCTGTTGTCGGTGCCTTCCAACATTCCAAAGAGTGCCTTGGCGTCGGTGCCGTCACACATGGTGTCTTCACTGCCAAAGGCCATAAAGAACGGCCGGGTGCCGATGCCCTTGGCGTAGAATCCTGGATCGAGTATTGGGTCTTCGCGCCAGGTGACGGGAATCACGCACCCGACAGAAACCTTGATACGGGGATCCATCGCGGTGATTACAACTGCGTGGAACCCGCCCATGCTGTATCCGGAGATGCCGATCCGGTCCATGTCAATGTCGTCTCGCGAATCCAGGTAATCGAGACCACGACGTACGTCGAGCGCGGTTTGCGTGATGATTTCGCGAAGAGTGAACAGGTTCTTTCGCTTGGGCGCCTCTGGACCGTCGTAGGCATTGACCATACCGTAGCCGTTTTCGGCCATACGCTCTCCGTGCCCCTGGGCGTCAATGGCAAACACGGCAAATCCTTTTTCGAGGAGCGCCTTGCGCATGTTGCCACCGCTGATGTAGTTGTCGTCTTCCCACCAGTTTTCCTTGGAACCGGACCAACCGTGGGTCAGTACAACACAAGGTACGGGCGTCGGCGTGCCTTTTGGGATTTCGAGCCGGGCGGGCACCAAGAAGCCTCGGACGCCTCGGAAGACAATCTTGCGAAGGGTAGTGGACTCGGTTTCTTTCACTTCCACGAGTCGAGCGTCCAAGGGGATTTCAGGGTCGTAGTCGTAGGTGGCTTTCAGGATCTTGTACGCATCTTCGGTCAGGGGAATTGGGCCGTAGCCGTCGGCATAGGACACGGAGGCGGTACATGCCACCAGTACAGCCCAGATCCAATGCCAAACCCGAATCGCACGCAATTTTTCCATGTCAATGGTTCTCCCCGCCTGCGTTCACCCTAATCGAGCTGCAAAACGGCGTCATTATGGGTTGAGACCCGCTCAGCCTGCAAATGGCGTACTTCCCCTTGTAACGGCTGTCCTGGGGCCAAATCTTCCTGTTCTTTTGAGGAATGGGTCGGAGTGGTTGAATACGATAATAAGAGTTTTTCAGGTTAAACCCCTGAAATTATGTACAGATAATAGACAAGTTGGCACTTTGCTCATATCTATATCTTGTGGTCCATTTAATCAAAATGCCACTTCTGTACAGGATATAGTATCGACTGAATGTCGTAACTCCTTATGGGAGAAGGACAAAGGACCTGGACGGCCTGTGATTTTCTCTTGACAGACGTGGGGCTCAGTGGTAAATTGGGGTTGGTTCGTGGGGTAAAGTGGTTGAAAAGGGTTAACCTGGGTAGCTCCTGTGTACTTCGGCGAGGCCATAACCAAAATTGACGACAAGGGCCGTATCACGGTTCCCCGGAAGATTCGGGAGACCATGGAGACCCTTGGTCACGCGATCTGGTACATGGCGCGCGGTTATGACCATTGCATTTTCCTTTTTCATCGGGATGAGTTTAACAAAATCCGGCAATTTGTGGGGCGCCACAGTTCGATGGACGCGGACACCGTGGATTTTCGCCGGATGTTTTTCAGCAGCGTGGCGGAAGTTCGTCCGGACAACCAGGGACGTATCCCGCTTGCGCCGCATCTGCGCGATTATGCCGGCCTCGATTCCGAGGCGGTTTTGATTGGGGTGGACGATCACTTGGAACTCTGGAGCACGGCACGTTGGAAGGAGTTCCAGGAGCGGAATCGCGAAGGGTACAAAGAGCAGGCGTCCCCGATATTTTCGTATCGGGATGAGACGTCGCAACCGGAAAGGGTGGCCTGAACATGAAAGCAGAGCGGATCGACATGGGGGCCGTGACAGTGCTTCGGCTGTCCGGCGATATCGACGAGCGCGGGGTGGATGCGCTTCGGACGCAGTTGTACGACTGCATCACGGGTGGACGATTTAAGATTGTGCTGAACATGACGGACGTCCGCTACATCAGTTACATGGGTGTCGGCGTCATGGTGGAGCGCTTGCGCAAGATTCGTTCGTACAACGGCGACATCAAGCTTGCCGGCATCAATTTGTATTCCGAGCGTCTGTTTCGCATGGTCGGGGTGTCGAATCTGTTCGAGATTCACGAAGGCGAGCAACAGGCCGTAAACGTGTTTCAGGCCGCGGCCTAAGTCCGTGCACGTTCCAGTCTTGCCCGAGGCCGTATTGGAATGGCTGAACATCCGGGAAGGCGGAACGTACGTGGACGGCACTGCGGGTGGCGGCGGGCATTCCACGCTGATTGCCGAGCGAATGAAATCCGGCCGCCTTATTGCACTGGATCGGGATCCGGTTGCAGTTTTGGCCGCACGCACGCGGCTGGCTCCATTTGAATTTGCCGAGGTGTTCCACCGGAACTACGGCGATCTGGCCGGGGTTCTGTCGGAACAGGGTCTGACCGGTGCCGACGGCGTCTTGATTGACGCGGGATTGTCGAGCATGCAACTGGATGACCCTGGACGCGGATTCTCGTTTCAGTCGGATGGTCCGTTGGACATGCGCATGGACACGAGTTCGTCCGAAACGGCGGCCATTTTGTTGGACCGGATCCGGACGGACGAGTTGGCGGCCTTGTTGCGGGATTTTGGGGATGTGAAGCCGGCGAAGCGAATAGCAGACGCCATCATCCATCGACGCGATGCCGGCGAACTGAAAACCACCCGCGATTTGGCGGAAGCGGTTCGGGATGGACTTCCTTTTGTGAAGGGCACGCCCGAGGAAACGCGGACTGTGTTTCAGGCGATTCGTATGGCAGTAAACCGCGAGTTGCTGCATTTAGAGACGGCGTTGCATTCGGCCATTGACAATCTCCGGCCGGGCGGCCGGATCGTAGTGATTTCATTTCATTCCGGTGAAGACCGGGTGGTCAAGAACGTATTCAAAGACGCCTCACGTCCTAATCGGGTTCTCTGGCCCGACGGCCGCGTGAAGCACGTGGTACCGGAGCGGATTCGGGTGTTGACCCGGAAACCTGTCGAGCCAGAGGAGGCCGAGAAGCGCAGAAACCCTCGGTCCTGCAGCGCGAGACTCCGGGCGGCTGAACGGTTGTGAAATTGGAGTAGTCTGGTATGAATCGAGAACGCGAGAAGAAGAAACGGACTGCCAACCGGCTCTTACTGGCCATCATATTCTGGATGCCGGTTTGGGTGATTCCCTTTTCCGTTTTTCTGACCGAGGCGTGGATACAACTTCAGATCTATGGCAACGACTACTACACGAGCCGGCTTCGGACTGCGTTGCGCCAGGTGAACGAGCGTATTGAGAACTACGAGAAGCAGGAAGCGGAACTTAAGACGATGGAGCGCATTGCGGCCAACGGCCCCGATCTGGGTTTGGTGCCGCCGCGTCCAAATCAAGTGGAACTGGTGTACGCGGCGGAACCCGAAGGCATCGGATCATCCAAGACCATAACGTTTGCCAGTCTCGAAGGCCAAACACCTGAAGTGACCGGCGCCGCCGGCCTTGAGCCGTGACTATAAGGCGCGGTTTGGAAAGGGAGGCCAGGAGCCACTTTTGACCATGCGAAGAACCGACACCGACATGTTACCGGTTTCCAATTTCCAGAAAAGCCGCATGCGGTGGGTTTTCTGGTTCTTTCTTTTTGGATTTTTTGCCGTATCGGCGCGCTTGACTCAACTTCATTTGACTCCCGACGAACGGATTATCAAAGAACAAAACGGCAAGCTTCACGTTGCCGAAGTAACTATCCAGGCGCCGCGCGGAAAGATCTTCGATCGGGAAGGCCGCGTTATGGCGCTGGACCGGGAAGCTCCTTCCCTGTGGGGCGATCCCAGTGCGATGGACGATATCGCGCGTGCAGCGCAGGTATTGAGTCTGAAACTCTCGATCGACGAAAAGCAGTTGTTTACACGGTTGAATGCGCGTTCGGCCAATGGCCGTCTGATGCAGGATGTACCGATTAAACGATGGCTTAGTGAAGAAGAGTTCAAGGCGCTGGGACCGTTGGACGAGTTGATCGGCCCGGGATTGCGTGTGAAGCACGAACCGGTGCGTTTTTACCCCGAACGCAAACTGGCTTCGCATGTGCTTGGCTATGTGAACCGGGAACAGGTGGGCGTGGAAGGCGTGGAGGCGGTTTATCACAAATACCTCCACAGCGTGGACGGACGCCACAAAGCGCGGGTTGATCGCGATCGCAATCTTTTGAATTCACAAACACTCGAATACGTGGCGCCCGAAGGCGGCGACGACATTCATTTGACGCTGGACAAGGCGATTCAGCATGGGCTGGAGCGATCCCTTGAGAAGGCCATGGAAGAGAACGAAGCGACGCGTGCCATGGGCATCATCATGGATGTCCACACCGGAGCAATTCTGGCGTTGGCCAGTCTTCCCGCCTTCGACCCAAATGTGTTTAACGAATATACACCGGAGTTACGAAAAAACCGCGCGATCACGGATGTATTTGAGCCGGGATCGGCGTTCAAGATCGTGACGGCGGCGGCAGCTTTGGAAACCGGCGCGGTAACCCTGGACTCCACGGTAAACTGCGAAGGCGGCCAATATGTGTTTGCCGGCCGCCGGTTGATTAAAGACGTACACAAGATGAATGTGGTCACGTTTGCCGAATGCTTTGCGGAATCCAGCAACATTGGCATTATCAAAGTGGCTGATCGCCTGGGTCCGGAAGTGTTGAATGAGTGGATCCAGCGGTTTGGCTTCGGCCAGCGCACCTGTAAAGATCTTCCGGCGGAAAGCCCTGGTATTTACCGGCCAAAGAAACAATGGTCCAAACTGTCTCCGATTTCGTTACCGATAGGGCAGGAGATAGCGGTGACAATGCTCCAACTGGGACGCGCGTTCAGCGCGATTGCCAACGGCGGATATCTGGTCGAGCCGCATCTGGTGACGCGCGCGGTGAACAAGGACGGCCAGATTACATTTCAACGCGAGTCGAAAGAATTTACCCGGATCATGTCGCAGGAAACTTCCGACACCATGCGGGAATTGTGTTATCAGGTGGTTACTCACGGCACGGGCAAATACGCGCGGATTCCGGAATACCGCGTAGGCGGCAAGACGGGTACGGCGCAGATAGCGAACCTGGAAACGGGCGGCTATTACCGCGACCGGTATAACTCGGTGTTTGCCGGCTTCGCTCCGGTGACGTCGCCTCGAATTGCGACCGTCATCGTGGTGCACAATCCGCAAGGTAAGAGCCATTACGGCGGTTATGTTTGCGGGCCGATATTTAAAGAGGTTGTCCGCGAGGCACTTATCCGGTTGGCGGTGCCTGAAGATCCGATGGAAGAAGAATTTCAGGAAAAGGAAGCGCCCGCGCCTGTGCAGTTGGCTTCACTTCCCAATGCGCCGACCGTGCCTGCAGAGGTGCAAGTGCCCGCCGAACCCGCGATCGAGGATCCGGATGCGATGGTTGCCCGGATGGAGGAGGAGTTGCTGGAATCGACGTTAAACGACAGTCTGGCATTCCTTTCCCCCGAAGTGGCCGAAGAGTTGCAGCGCGCAGAGGTGGGCGTGATGCCGGATCTGCGCGGCCTGACCAAGCAGCAGGTGTGGGAACGGCTTGTGCCCACCGGCCTGCGCTGGGATGTGCAAGGAACGGGTTGGCTTATTGCCCAGGATCCCCCCGCCGGAGCGCCGTTGAAGGATGTGCGCCTGTGCCGGTTGATATTTTCGAGCAAGCGTACGGAACATCATGATAACCCTGCGCCAGTTGCCCCTGCTTCTACGCTGTGAAGGCGTTTGTGGATCCGACGCCGAAGTAACCGGCGTGACGGAGCGGTCGGACCGTGTCCGTCCGGGTACGGTGTTTGTCGCGGCGCAAGGAACCCGGGTGGATGGGCACGAATTTGCGGCGGACGCCGCTCAACGTGGCGCGGTGGCAATCCTGGGCGCGCGATCGGGGTTGGCCGAGTTTTGTGGCCTTCCCTATTTCTTTCACCCGCATCCCCGGCAGGCGCTGGGCTTGTTGGCGCACGCGATCGTTTCTCATCCTACGCAGGCTGTTCGGGTTTCGGGCATCACGGGCACCAACGGGAAGACCAGCACCGCGCTCATGGCACAGCATGTGCTGGGTGCGGCGGGTTACTCGACGGCGTTCGCCGGAACCGTCTGGCAGGAGATCGCGGGGGAACGCCGGGAGGCTCTGCTCACGACGCCCATGGGCGAGGACCTGGCGGCATTTTTCGCGGAAGCCCGAGCGGCTGGCGTCACGCATGCGGTGATGGAAGTGAGTTCGATCGCTTTGGAGCAACATCGCGTGGCGGGTATTCATTTTTCCGCCGCTGCTTTTACCAATCTGACCCAGGATCACCTTGACTATCATGGCAACATGGAAGCGTATTTGAAGGCCAAACTACTTCTATTTGAAGGAATGGAAGGCGGGGACCGGTTTACGGTGGTGAACCGCGAAGACCCCAGCGCCGATGTGTTTATTCGCGCGTCGCGCGTGCCCTGTTACACGTACGGGGCGGGCGGCGATTGCCGGGCTGTCAATGTGAAATATGGCGAAGATGCCACCCGTTTTATGCTGGAGTCGCCTTGGGGTCAGGCCTCAATCGAGCTTCGATTGCTTGGTCAACATAACGTATCCAACGCTTTGTGCGCTATTGCGCTCAGTCTGGGTCAAGGTGTTGGCTTGGAGCAGGTGGAGAACGGCATTCGAACATTTGATCGGGTGCCTGGCCGATTTGACGCGGTGAATGCCGGTCAGCCGTTCAAGATTGTGGTGGACTACGCCCATACCGACGACGGACTTCGCAACGTTTTGCTTGCGGCCCGCGGCGTGTGTCGCGGCCGGGTCATTGTTGTGTTTGGCTGCGGGGGTGACCGGGACAAGGGCAAGCGCCCCAAGATGGGCAAGGTCGCCGGTGAGCTTTCCGATTTTGCCATCATCACTTCGGACAATCCGCGCACCGAGGATCCGGAAACCATCGTACTCGATATAGAAGTGGGCATGCAGCAAAGCGGCAAGAGCAAATACCAGGAGTACCTGACGATCGTGGATCGGCGCGAAGCGATTCGCGAGGCGATTGCGCGCGCGCGGCCGGGCGATCTCGTTTTGATTGCGGGCAAAGGTCATGAGAATTACCAGATTTTGGGTTCTACCAAGTTGCACTTCGACGATCGCGAGGAAGCGATCGCGGTGATACAGGGACACTGACATTGGGTTGGTCGTATACAGTCGATGAATTGGCCGCGATGGCGGGAGGAGTTTCCACCGGATCCATTGCGACTTTTTCGTCTGTTTCCACAGATACCCGAAAGTTGCAGTCCGGGCAAGTATTCTTTGCGTTGCGGGGCCCGAACTTCGACGGCGAAGCCTTTGCCGCGGAGGCGTTCTCCAAGGGTGCCGTTGCCGTGGTGGCGAGTTCCAGGCTCAGCGGCGGTCCGTGCGTGATTGTAGACAATGCTCAGGCCGCCTTGCAGCGATTTGCTCACTGTCACCGGATGCGCCATCACCCTCTCGTGTTTGGCCTGACCGGATCGTGCGGAAAAACGACATCCAAGGATTTGGTTTCCGCGGTGTTGGGTACTCGCCTGACGGTTGTCAAAACTCAGGGCAATCTGAATAACGAAGTGGGGTGTCCATTATCGTTACTGCAAATTGACGCCGCGACCGATGCGGCGATCATTGAGATGGGCGCCGCCAATACGGGAAATATCGCGGAGCTATGCGCGCTTTCGAGGCCCACGGAGTCCGCCGTCACGTTGGTGGCTCCCGTGCATCTCGCCGGGTTTGGTTCCATCGAAAACATTGCCCGCACCAAAGGGGAAATAGCCGAGGCGTTGCCTCCAGACGGCGTGTTCTACGTGAACACAGGCGACCCTTGGTGTGTGCAAATCGCTGAACGGTTCTCGGGAGAGAAGATAGGATTTGGACCGGGGGGCGCGGTCAACGCGACATCGTGGGAATACACGGACGCGGGGGCACTTCGACTGACGGTCGACCCTATCGGCGAATTGGAGTTGATGCTACCGAGCCCTTCGCATATCTCCAACGTACTGCTTGCAGTCGCGGTGGGGTTGCGGCATGGCGTGACCGAGTTCCAGGAGGCACTGGAGAAAGCCACAAGCGATCCCGCGCGATTCAAGCGGCTCGATATCGGCGGTATAGAAGTCATCGACGACACTTACAACGCGAGCCCGCTGAGCGTGGCGGCGGCGCTGGATGGATTGGCGGCGCGTCCAGGTGGTGGCCAGCGGCTGGCGGCGCTTGGAGATATGCTCGAACTGGGACCCGACGCGGAGGCCATGCACCGCCAAATCGGCGAAAAAGCGGGCCGTTCCGGCGTGATGTGTCTATTTGCGTATGGTCCGTTTGCGTATGCTACGATCGAGGGTGCCCGTGTGGCGGGATGTCCCCACGCTCAAACCTTCGACACTCACGAAGCCCTGGCCGATGCCCTTCATGATGTTTTGAAACCTGGCGACCGACTGCTGGTAAAAGGGTCGCGAGGGATGCGAATGGAGCGCGTTATCGAGGCATTGCGCGCCCGGATTTCACGGACATAATCGCACTCAACCCAATTTGAGAGACCATGTTTTATTATTTGTCGGAATGGCTGACCCCTGATCTTGCGATACTCAATTTGTTTACGTATTTGACCGTGCGATCCGGCGGGGCGGCTGTGACGGCTTTTTTGATTTCGCTTTTGGCCGGACCCGCGATGATCCGGTGGCTGCGTGCGGTAAAATTCGGACAATTTATCCGTCAGGAACACGTGGCCGACTTGCATGCATTGCACAAGGGCAAGGCCGGTACACCCACCATGGGCGGCGCGCTGATTATAACATCGACGGTATTTGCGCTGTTTTTGTGGGGCCGCTTTTCCAACCGGTTGCTCATCATATCCGTGTTGATGCTGAGCGCCCTGGGGTTGATTGGGTTCTTGGACGACTATCTGGCCTTGCGGAAGAAACGGAATTTGGGGTTGACCGCCAAAGGCAAGTTCGCCGGACAGATCGTAATTGGCCTCGCGCTCGGATTGTACCTTACCTTTTCCGAGCCGATAACCAATGGCCAGGGTCACCTTTCACTCAGGGATGTCTCGGATTGGCGCGAATTTACCGAGGCCCTGTCGCAGCCCTCGAACGGCGCTCAATCGCACATCGCTGCATTGGTTCATGACAACTACGTGAGACCCTCACAAGGGGCGGAGCCGGCGCTTGAACCCAATTCGGACTCGGGAGCGTCAACGGTTCATACCGCGGCCGCCGTCGCGGAAGAATACAATACCAATCGTGAAGACGTGTTGCGTGCAGTGAACAACGCATTGAGTTCCCCCGCGTTTTACAGCGAAGAGTCATGGTCGGGCATCACGACCGATGCCCAAGCCGTGTCCGAGTTGGTGGCTGGAGGCGATGATTTGCCGGCCTGGCGGCGGGTTCAGATCAATCGCATTCTGATGGAAGACGTGTTTCCGTCGATAATCCTGCCATTCGATCCGGGTCTGCACACGAAGCTGGAGATTCCGGGCCTTAAGATGGTTTTGATTCCGTTGAGCATTGGCTACGCCCTGTTTGTCATGGTGATTGTGGTGGGGTCATCGAATGCCGTGAATTTGACGGACGGCTTGGATGGGCTGGCCATTGGGGCGTCTCTGGTATCCATCATGGCATACACGGCCATTGCCTATGTCGTCAGCCGCGCGGATTGGTCCTCCTATTTGTTTTTGATCCATGTGCCCGAAGCCACCGAACTCACCGTGTTTGGCGCGGCGCTGCTGGGCGCCGGGCTGGGTTTTCTCTGGTTCAATTCACACCCGGCGGAAGTGTTCATGGGCGATACGGGTTCGCTGGCGCTGGGCGGCGCCATCGGCACGATGGCGATTTTGACGAAGCAGGAGTTGCTGCTGATTGTCGTGGGTGGGTTGTTTGTGATGGAAGCTGGGAGCGTGATACTGCAGGTGGCATCGTACAAATTGCGCAAGAAACGGATTTTCCGTATGGCGCCTCTTCATCACCATTTTGAACTTTTGGGTTGGTCCGAAACCAAAGTGACCATCCGCTTCTGGATTCTGGCGGTATTGTTTGCGTTGATGAGTCTTGCGACATTGAAATTGAGGTAGGCATGAATTTGCGCGGCAAAAGAGTGACCGTTGTCGGCTTGGGCAGGACTGCCCTTGCCGCCGTACGTCTTTTGTTGCGAGAGGGTGCGGAACCCTTTGTCACGGAAAGCCGGGATGACGCTAAGTTACAGCCTTTCAAAGAGGCGTTGCGCGCAACCGGGGTGGCATTTGAATGCGGCGGGCACACGCCGCGCGCGACGGAGAATGCCTTTGCCGTGATACCCAGCCCAGGTGTTCCACCCGCGTTGCCTTTGATTGCACAGGCGAAGCAGTCGGGGGCTCTTGTGCTGAGCGAGTTGGAGTTGGCGTTTCCATTTTGCCGTCCGAAGATCATTGCCGTTACGGGCACGAATGGAAAAACAACCACGACTGAGTTACTGCGATCGCTGGTAGCCGCATGCGGATACCGTGTTGCATTGGCCGGCAACAATGAGATGCCGTTTTCCGATGCCGTGCTGCTGGATCCGGCTCCCGAGATGGTGGTGTTGGAGGTCAGCAGTTACCAATTGGAATTGGTTCAAACCTTCAGGCCGTGGATTGCCTCCGTCTTGAACGTGACTCCCGACCATCTCGCGCGGCACGGCAGCGTTGATGCCTACGCGGCGGTCAAGGCGCGCATTTTCGAGAAACAGCACAGCGGAGATTCGGCCGTGTTCAACTATGACGATCCGCGCGTGGCCGCGATGGCCTGCCGAACCCGGTCGATAAAGTGGTCGTTCAGCATCAATAACCGGTTGCACGCGGGATTCTGGGTAAGCAAGGCGGGCACGATATTTTTTGGCGACGAGCCGATGGCCCATCACACGGACACTCAACTGAAGGGCCGTCACAATTTGTCCAATGTGCTGGCCGCGCTAACGTGCATGTATGCGGGCGGATTCGCCTGGGACGATGTGCTCAAGGGGTTACGTTCGTTTCGCGGTGTCGAACATCGCATTGAGTATGTCGCGGTGTTGGATGGCGTGAAGTACTACAACGATTCGAAATCGACCAACATTGACAGCCTGCGCGTGGCATTGGAGAGTTTCGAAGAACCGGTCGTGCTGATTGCGGGCGGCGAAGGCAAAGGCGCCGATTACGGCGTTTTGACCGATCTCGTGCGGGAGCGTGTCAAGCACCTTGTACTGATTGGTGCCGATGCGTTCCAGATGGAAAAGGCGTTTGGCGCGGCGGTTTCGTTGACCCATGCGGGGTCCATGGACGAGGCCGTGCGTAAGGCGGCCGCCGCCGCGTCCGCGGGAGACTCCGTGTTGTTGTCGCCCGCTTGTGCGAGTTTTGACATGTTTGAGAATTTTGAACATCGCGGCCGCGTCTTCAAGGAGTGCGTGGCACGGATGCAACGTCTAGGGGTGGCATCATGAACCGGGAAACGACGATCCTGCTCAACGTCGTGCTCATTTTGATCCTGCTGGGCACATTGATGGTATACAGCGCGAATTCCGTAAACGTGTACGACAACAAGGAATTCGACGGCACGGTGTCGCCGCACTACTTGATCGAGCAACTCATCAAGGTGGTGGTTGGATTCGCCGTGATGATACTTGCCGCGAGGTTCGACTATCACAATTATTTGCGCTTGGGCGTTCGAGGCATGCTCGTGATCGGGATCATCGGACTTCTAGTATTGACGCTGTTCATTTCCGAAGAAATCCGCGGCGGGCGCAGATGGATCAATTTGGGCGGGTTCACGTTGCAGGCGTCCGAACTCGCCAAGCTGGTATTGATTATCGTGTTATCGGCCAAGCTGGCGCATTCCTCGGAAAAGGGGGTGCGGTTCTTTACGATGTTTATTCCGGCCGTGCTGTGGACCGCACTGTTTGGGGGACTCGTGTTCATGCAACAAGACCTTGGAACCCCCGTGGTTATGGGTGCGTGCATGATGATACTGTTGTTTGTGGCCGGCGCGCCTCTTTGGCAATTGGGCCTAATAGTGACGCCTGGCATCGTGGGATTTATTGCAGCCATTATTCAAGAACCGTATCGCCTGGAACGCGTGCGAGCTCTGTTCGATCCGTGGGCATATCGTTCGTCCGAGGGGGGTATGCAACTGATTGAGTCCATCTCCGGGTTTGCGCGGGGATCAATGTGGGGCAAAGGGCTTGGGGCTGGCGAACAGAAACTCAATTTTCTTCCGGATGCGCATTCAGACTTCATTTTTTCGGTCTGGGGGGAGGAAATGGGGTTGGCCGGTTCGATCATTCTGGTATTTTTATTTGTCACGCTGCTTGTGGTGGGTCGCAGAATTGCACTGAGTGCGCCGGATACATTCGGCACTCTGCTGGCGGCGGGTATTGTATTTTTGGTCACTCTTCAGGCCGGATTGAACATGGGGGTGGTCACCGGTTTACTTCCCACCAAGGGTTTGGCCCTGCCGTTCATCAGCGAGGGCGGGTCTTCCTTGCTAGCCAATATGTTGTCTGTTGGCGTACTGTTTAATATTGCGGTTCAGTGCGAAGTGCATGAGAGTGCGCGGCGCCCGGTTGCCGCATAACACAAAGCAAACCAGCCATGCGAATTATGGTGACGGGCGGCGGCACCGGGGGACATGCCTTTCCCGCGGTGGCGGTCATAGAAGAACTACAGCGGCGCGATCCACGTCTGTCGGTGCAGTGGGTGGGCCGCGCGGGTGCGATCGAGGAGCGCATCTGCAAAGCGCGATCGATTGCGTTCCGTTCGTTGCCGGTGGAGGGATGGCCCCGCCGCATGGGATTGCGCAAGCTGTGGGTAACGGTGAAAATGGCCTGGTCACTGTGTAAAGCCATTTTGTACATTCGTACTTTTCAACCGGATGCGGTACTAGGTGTAGGCGGCTATGTTTCGCTGCCGGTGGTGTATGCCGCGCAGCGAATGGGCCTTCCGACGTTTCTGCACGAACAGAACTTGCGTTTGGGTGTAGCTAATCAATTGCTCGCGCGACGGGCAAGCCGCATTTTCTTAAGCTTTACAAACACCATGGGCCAATTTCCCGCAGAGCGTTCCGAAGTGACGGGTAATCCGGTCCGGTCCGATTTTATATCCCCTCCCTCGATGGCAGAGGCTCGTGACGCGCTGGGTTTGCGGCAAGACGTGCCGGTACTGCTCGTGTATGGTGGCAGCCAGGGTGCGGGGTCGATCAACCGTGTCATCATGGAATGCCTGCCTCGATTCAAAAGGGATGAGTTGCAGATAGTATGGGGCACAGGCACGCAGGATGCCGCCGTAGCGCGACAGGCGGCCGATTCCGCGCCTGTGCCGGTGCATGTCTTTGCCTTTATCGATACCATGGCCGTTGCATGCTCGGCAGCGGATTTGGTGGTATGCCGTTCCGGTGCGTCAGGCACGGCGGAATTGGCGTGTTTGGGTAAACCATCCATCCTTATTCCCTACCCGCATGCGACGGACAATCATCAGGAGCACAATGCGCGCGCGTTGGAACGCGCGGGAGCCGCGATGCTGATGCTGGAAAGCGAATGCAGCGCGGAGGCATTGCAGACAGCCATCCGCCGACTGCTTGGAAATCAGGAGTCGCTGCATTTGATGGGGCATTGCGCCCGGCAAATCGCCCACCCAAACGCCGCCGATCTGATCGTGGAAGCGATCTTGTCGACGGTCTTTGACAAGGTTGCCAAACCGACATAAAGACAGTATTCTAATGCGCGGGTGCAAGAACAGGGGTCTCCCTGGATCTGGAAACGAATTCTGCCCCCAAAGCATTGTCACTTTTTGCAGAAGGAAGTTCGATGGGTGACCGAGTGATAGTGGCGCCGACGGGAGAAGTGGCACGGGTAGTGCACATTTCCGGCGGCAAATACATCGAAATACCGATATCGAGTCTGCGCGTCGATTCGGTGACAAACTTCGATCTGTATCTTCGCACCCAGGAAGATTTGCCCCCGGTATTGTTTCGCGAAAAGCACCTGCCTTTTACCCAGGATGTATTGGGTCGTTTGGCGGAGCTGAACCATTCCCACATGTGGGTGCGAGACGACGAACACGACGTCTACCAGCAGTACGTCGAAAAGCATCTGGAAAGCATTCTCGGCGATTCAGGTGTACCGATTACGGCCAAATCAAAGGTCTTGTATTCGTCGGCAACCGGATTAATGCGCCGGATATTCGAGAATCCGGGGTCGGGTGAATTGGTGACACGGAGCCAGGAATTGGCCGGTAAGATGACCAAGTTTTTGGCCAGCGAGAATCGGGCTTTTCATCATTTGATGGGATTGGTTTCCTATGATTATTACACGTATACGCACAGCGTAAACGTGTATGTGTACAGCGTCTGTCTTGCTCAAAAGATGGGCCTTACGGATCCTGCCCTCCTACGAGAATTTGGCGAAGGGTTGTTGTTGCATGACATCGGCAAAAGCCGTATCGATCCTGAAATCGTGAATTCGAAGGGCCGTCTGACGGACGATCAATGGAAGCATATGCGATTGCATCCTGTGCATGGATACGACATCCTGATGCACGAAAAGAAATTGGGGCCGATGGCACTGGATGTGGTGCGGCATCATCACGAAAAACTGAACGGCAATGGATACCCGGACGGACTTCAGGGCAAGAAGATATCGGAATGGGTGCGCATTTCCACGATTTGCGACGTGTTCGACGCCCTGACGACGAAACGATCCTATAAAGAGGCCATGCAGACGTACAAGGCGCTCACGATTATGCGCGACGAAATGAGCCACGAAATCGATCAGAACATCTTTCGCGTGTTCGTGGGCATGTTGGCGTCGCCTGACAAGTAACGGCTATTTCGAAAACGTCTCCACGCGTACGTTTACATCAGTGTCCACGGGCAAATTCATCTTCTGTCCGCCCACGGCGATGTCCATCGAGCCGGTGAGTTTCATTTTCTCGTCGCGCACGGTCATCCATCCGGTGGCGCGGTCCGCTGTCAGCGTGCCCGTTGCAGTACCTTTCAGGTTCATGCTCATGTTCAGCATGCCCCCCGCGGGCGAGTCGCCCATCCCCATGGCATTGGCCACATCGGCGCCGGAGATGGCGATGGAGGTATCGGTTGTAACCGACATGGCCGCCTTCTGGTCGTCCCAGCCCGTGACAGTGTAGTTCTCGGTATATTGCACCGGGACTCGCATCGCGGCGACTTCTCTTGAGCCGGTGACGGTAAACGTGTCTCCGTTTTTGAGCGGCAGATCGGGTGCCTGGATAAAGAGATTCTGGAGCACGAGCTGCAACGTATCGCGATCTACCATGCCGCTTGCCAATCCCACGGCCTGTGCTTGGGCAGGGCTGGCGGTGTCCATACCCGCCAACATTTCAGTGCTTAACGCCTCCAGCCCCGAAATTTCGGACATTTTACCGTCACGGCCGACTTTGACCGTAAAGCTCTTGCCTTCCAGCTTCTGAATCAGCTTGTTGGCTTCCGCCGTGCCGCCGTCCACGGGAAGCATGCCTCCGGTCATCGCCCCCAACTGGCTCATCAGAGAGTTGGTCGTAGCGACCTTGCCACGTTCGAAAGTGGCCTTGATGGTAACCATTCCTTCCGGAGAGACGTCTTCGACGTCAAATACCAGCCGCTGCGACTGGTCGTGAGTTACGTTCATGCTCTGGCCCATGAGATTCATTTTCATGTTCATCTTCGACTCGGTGACCACCGTGCGTGAATCGCCCTTTGCGGGCCGGAAATACAGTTTGTTTTTGTTGGGATCACTGCACGAGGAAAGCACGATGGAGGCACATGTCAACGCAAGAAAAGCCCCGGTTCTCATCGACTGCATGGTATAGACTCCCAAGTCACGCACGCGCCGTGCGTTCGAACTGTTTGCTTATCCTAGAGAAGCGCCGTGCGCGGTGCAAGGTTTTGGTTTACGCTGGACGAATGGCCCATGCGACCACATCCAGTTGGTGCGCGTAATGCAACAAGGGTGGGAGGTCCGGTACCCGCAGGCCGAGGGGGGCAAGCATGGTATTGTCCTTCACCGTGGCATGCGCCGTCTGAATGGGCCAGGGAATGTGATGGATGTCGCCCCGAAAAGCCCGTCCTGCCTTGTCTACGGTGTAGAGGCAATACCGTTCTGTCAGCCAGTAGTCCAGGTTACCAGGCCGGCTTCGGTAAACGGGGCCGGAGGGACCATACCGTGCATCGAAACTCGCCTTGGGATTTCGTGGATTCCATCGGCGCGACCGGTACCGGACGGACCCTGCTTCGTTCCGCTGATCGATGGATGCGTGAAAATAGGGCAGTCTGAATGTGACTCGGGCCATCTTCACTGCAAGCCATGATGCGGCGTCCAAGCTAAAGAAGTATACGCCGGGTTTTCCGTTCACTTTGACATAGGTTCGCACGTTGATTTCGGGAAATGTCCCCGCTCCCGGGAAAGGCGGCAGACTTCGCAATGCCACGTCGCTCATGCCAAACGGCACGACGCCGATCCATGCGTGCCCTTCGAAACAATCGACTTCAAGGCAGGCCGGCACTCGTTCGCGGATAGCCGCGGGCTCAAGAGGCCAATGCATAAACAGGAGATGGTGCCAGCGCATTCGCATTACCCACCGGTGATCCGGCATGGGCCATGGGCGATGATCCGCTTGATTCAGAAAACCCGTGTTCATCGGAGTTCTTTGTACCGGAAGCACGACGTTACATGATCGTTGATCATGCCGATTCCTTGCATGGTCGCGTAGCAAATGGTGGACCCCACAAACCGAAACCCCTTCGCTTTCATGTCTTTGCTCATGGCATCGGAGGCGGGCGAAGTCGGCGGCAATTCGCTCAAGGACTTCCATTGGTTCACAATGGGTCGCCCTTCGACAAACGACCACAGATATTGATCGAGCGATCCGTGAGACTCGATAACCTTGATGGCCGCACGGGCGTTGGTCAAGGTGGATTCAATTTTTAACCGGTTTCGTATGATTCGTGTGTCGAGCATGAGGCGTTCGACGTCTTTTGGCCCCATGCGGGCGACTTTGGCGATGTCGAACCGATGGAACGCTTCGCGATATCCTTCCCGCCGCTTGAGAATGGTGGACCAACTCAAGCCTGCCTGCGCGCCACCGAGTGTGAAGGCCTCGAAAAGGCGAGTGTCGTCGTGCACGGGGACGCCCCATTCGGTGTCGTGATACAGAATATCAAGCTCGGACTTCGGCCATTCGCACCGTGAAACAGGTTTTGGGCTGGACTTAGGCATTGTGCGCTCCGGTTGTAAGGTATCCTGTGGCGGTTTGCGGCCGGGGCAGGGGTCGCGCGTGACCCGGCCTCGCCGTGACATGATTTTAGCGCTTGGACGAATGGAATAGCACCCCGCCCGGCATGGTTTGTCCGGTGCGGGCGCGTCTGTATAATGGCGCGTCTTCCATGACGGTCATGGTTTCGCCTGGTCAGGAGTGCGTGGGGCCAACCGGTCGCCACACGGCAAGGAGCATTGGTTTGAAACAAACAGCGGTCGTACTCGCCCTATGCGTGCTAGGCGCAGGATGCGCCACCGTGGGGTCGTCGTCGGAACGCGCGGTCATTCGCGCAAAAGATAACGTTCTTCCAGCCATCGTACATATTCGTCCGGTGAAGGAAGTGTTTTCCGGCGGGCGCCGCGAGGGCATGGTTGTGCTTGGCAGCGGATTTATCATTTCGAGTGACGGTTACGTGGTTACCAACGAGCACGTTGCCGGTGATAGCAACCTTGTCCGATGCGTGTTGTCCAACCGGGAAGAAGTGGACGCACAAGTTGTCGGCACCGATCGCTATACGGATATAGCCGTGCTCAAGATCGAGTCGGAGCGGAATAACCTCCCGACCGTGCCGTTTGGCAAATCGTCGTCACTTCAAACGGGCCAGACAGTGCTGGCGCTGGGTAGTCCCCATGGTCTTGCGCGGTCCGTGTCGAGCGGCATTGTGAGTGTGACCGATCGGTATCTGGGCGAAAGCGGGGAGACGATTTCCCCGTACAACACGTGGATTCAGACCGACGCGGCCATCAACCAGGGCAATAGTGGAGGGCCGCTGGTCAACTTGCGCGGCGAGGTGGTTGGCGTCAATACACGCAAACTGGGCGGCGCGGACAACATTGGGTTTGCCATTCCCGTGGATATCGCACGCGAAGTGGTGGAAGAGATCATCGCGGACGGGCGGGTGATACGGAGTTGGCTGGGCTTGATGTTGCAGCCAATGACCAGCGTTACGGACGATCCCAAAGTGCAGGGTGTGGTGATTGCCGACGTCGATCCGCTATCGCCGGCGGCCGATGCGGGTATTCGCCCGGGCGACATCCTTGTCGCGTTAAACGGGGCACCCGTACACGCCCGATTTGAGGAAGCGTTGCCGGCGGTTGAAAAGGCCATCGCGGATTTGCCGGTAGGCGCGGAAGCTCAAGTTCGAGTCCGGCGCGCCGGCGAAGAAGTGGATATCCCCGCGACGACCATCGAACGCAGCGACATGCGTGGCGATGAAGAAGAGTTGGGCGAGTGGGCGTTTACACTTGCGGAGCTTACACCGGAAATGGTGCGGCGTGCACAGTTGCCGACACGACAGGGCGTTTATGTGTCCGGCGTGCAGGTGGGCGGGCTGGCGGCCAATGCCGGTCTACGCGAAGGCGACATCATTCTCACGGTAGACGGGGTGGAAGTACCCTCGCTCAGCGGTTTCAAAGAGATGTATACCCAACGGGTCGAACAGAAGACAAAACTGACAATGCTGACGGTCAAGCGCGGATCGCTGATTCGATTTGTGCTCGTGAAGCAGGTGGCAGAAGGCGAAGAAGAAGCCGAGGCGGACGCCGCGGATCAAGCGGAAGTGCCAGCGACTGTGCCGGGAGATCAATTGAATGAGAAGTAGCATCGTCGGACTGACCCTATGCCTTGCCCTCGCGGCAGTGAGCGGTGCGCAAGTGTTTTCCCAGGAGTTTGTTGCGTCGAGTTACGACAAAGTTGCGCCGTCTGTGTGCATGATCACGTATTCGTCGGAAGTGACGAATCCGGCGTCGGGCCAGGTCAGCAAGCGCAACACGCGAGCCGCGGGACTCATCGTGAGCGCGGATGGGCTGGTCATGGCGCATGGCCACATGCAACTCGAGAATTCCCAGCCGTTCAATATCAAGGTAGTTGTAGGGCAAGGGGAAAGCGAGCGCGAATACGACGCAGAGGCGCTTCGGAAACCGGAGGATATTAACGTCTGCTTTCTTCGGATTGTTTCCAACGAAGCCTTGAATCTGCCGCATGTTCGATTTGCGCCGGGCGGCCTCGATCTGGGCGAACCGCTCTTGATCATCGGTTTGATGGGCGAAAGCCTTGATTACACCACTTCGATTGTCGAACGCCGGGTGACGGCCGTGCTTGAAAAGCCGCGCCGCACCTATTGCCTCGACGAACGGATTGTGTTCGGTTACGTCGGGGGGCCTGTGGTGAACGCATCCGGCAATGTTGTCGGCGTGGTTGGGTTTGACCTTTCCACGAACGAGGGCGGCGATTTGTACATCCGCAGCGGCCATCCCCTTGTCTATCAGTCGGCTTTGTTTCAACACTACATCGACAATCCTCCCGGCAAGGAAACACTGGATGCGCAGGAAGACGACGCGTTTCTCGGCGTGTTTACACAGCCTTTAACGGATGACATGGCTGAATACTGGAACCTGCCCAAAGAAGGAGGCGTGGTGGTCAGCACCGTCATTGCCGACTCGCCGGCCGCCGTGGCCGGGCTTCAGGCAGGCGACGTTATCACGACATTTAATGAGATTCCTGTACGTGCAAAACTGGATCGGGAGATCCTGGCCTTTACCAAGGTAATACGCGACGCGGGAATCGGCAAAGCTGTTCCCGTGAAGCTGCTTCGCGAAGGTGCGCCGATGGACGTGTCGGTGACGTTAACCGAACGGCCCAAGTCCTCGCGAGACGCCGTGGAATTCGAAGACACAGTATTTGGGCTGACTGTGCGGGAACTGACGACGGATGTCAGGCTCATGCTCAATTTGAGCAACGATGTTCAAGGCGTCATTATCCGGCGGGTTGAGTCCGGCAGTTATGGCCAGCTTGCCGGATTGCGCGCGGGCATGATTATCATGAATTTCGGGGGGCATCCGGTTACCACGATTGAAGAGTTCGAGGCAGCGCTCGCGAAAGTGACCGAAGCGAAGCCCACGGAGATCACGGTATTCTGCCGGTTTGGGCCACGCACCGGATTCTTCCGTATCCAGCCTCGTTGGAACAATGGCAATTAAGAGAGTTACGGCGGCGGTCCTGATAGCGATTGGGGCCGCCGCTTGTCAGTCACAACCGAAACGGGATCTGCTGGCTGAAGCGGAATACCTGTGCCTTGAAACACGTTTCGACGAAGCCATCCCAATTCTGAAACAACTACTCCTGGAACAGCCTCACCACGCTGGGGGCCACTATTACCTTGGCTGGTGTTACTTGAGTTCTTCGGACAACCGCTGGCTGATGGTGGCTCAAGGCGAGCTTGAGACCGCGCTGGCGATTTATAAGCGAACGGGCGGCCCCAGCCCTATACCCCGGTTTTCCAGCCAATACTTTGAACTCATTTGCCACATCGACATTGCGAAAGTTCATCTGCGTCAGTTGTTGTTCATACTCGACAACGGCGCACCGTCAGGGCTCAATCCGTTCACGCTCATTGAAGCATTAGTGCAAAAGTGCAAGGAACAGGCCGAGGCCGCCCGCAAAGTGGATCCTGAATCCAAGGACGTAACCGACCTGGAAGCACAGATTGAAAGCGTTTCCAACGCGTTACGGGCCGCCTACCGCGATCCCGGTTTCCGGCGGCGCGGCACGATCTGACCCGCCCTTCCGCTTGTGCCTCCCCCAACCCCTTCTGATAGAATATGGTGTAGAGACATACTCCATTGGGTTGCAGGCAAGAAATGTCAGATACAGTCACACAAAGCATTCGGGTTATCACTGAGAGCTTCTACGTTCCAGACCGGTCCAATCCCTCGGAGCACCGGTTCTTTTTTGCCTATCGGATACAGATAATCAACGAGGGTGACGAACCGGCAAAGCTTGTGCGACGCCATTGGGTGATCACGGACGCCCTGGGCGAAGAAAAGGAAGTCAAAGGCGAAGGTGTTGTTGGAGAACAGCCCTACATCGAGCCCGGCCGCCACTTCGAGTACATGAGCGCCTGTCCGCTCCATACATCGTATGGCACCATGGAAGGTGCGTATACAATGCGCCGGGACGATGGCGCGGAATTTGAGGTGGATATTGGCGCGTTCGAGTTGTTGTTTCCCCACGCATTGAATTAAACGCGTTGTTTCGGCCAACTGGGGTATGTGGCGTACCGAACCGTTTGTGCGGGTTCCGAAAAGCGAGCGAACGTGGCTTGAACCGTCAAACACCGCGAGAAGGTCGCATTGCAAGGCGCCCGGCGCCGGCGGAATCCGTGAACGGTCAATCCGCATGGGCCGATCGCCAAGCGTTTGTTTATTCCGCGGGTTTCATTATCCTGGGCATGATCATTGGCACGGTGCTCTTAACGTCGTCCTTTTCCTCTAATCTTGAGCCTGCTCGGCGATCGACCTGCCAAAACAACATGATTCTCATCGCCCTTGCCTGTACCCAGTGGGCGGATGCAAACGGCGGCCTATTGCCCCCGGTTTCGTCTTTTGCCGGTGATTTTACACTCGACCCCGCCGTGGAGATGTCCGGCCTTGATGGCAACAGGACGGTGTTTTCCTGTCCGAACGAACCGCACCGGGACGGCCAACGCATACCTCCTGTCCAATGTCATGATCGGTCGTATTTTTACTTTGGGTATGAAATTGCCAATCCGCAACAGGCGCGCGCCTTTTTTCAGGCGTACCGAAAACAGATATCCGTGGGCGAGTCGTTTCACGGCGACCTGATATCGCAGTTTGGCGCGCGGGGCGGCAGCGCAACCGTGCGCCGATTGCGGTTGGAGCCCGAGGGTGATTCCACGCCTGCGGAAATCCCCGTGTTGATAGAGCGGCCGGGGAATCATTCAACAGGCATCCATGTAGTGTATCTGGACGGCCACACCGCTTACTTGAAAATGAATACGAGATTTCCAGCACAGGATTGGTTCTTTCAGGAATTGGCCAAGCTGGATCGTTAGAGATGAGAATGAAGATTGGCACGGCCGTTGGGGACTTGCCTGTGAGTAAAGTTCCATGTGGCCATGAACGATCCGGCTGGCAAAGCGGCAGTCCGCCACACCTGGCGAACAGGGGCAATTCGCTGACGTGAACGTACTGATTATTGCCAATCCCATCGCCGGCGGCGGCAAAGGCGAATTCACGGCAAACCAGCTTGCTCGCGAGCTTCGGAGTCGCGGTGCGGATACGCACACGGTGATTACCCGAGCCCAGGGCGATGCGCGGTCCGCGGCTGCCGCCCATGGCTACGACTGCGTGGCATCCGTTGGCGGAGACGGCACGGCCAACGAAGTCGTAAACGGCTTCACGGGGACCGCCGTGCCGCTCGCCATACTGCCATTGGGTACCGCGAACGTCGTTGCACGGGAGTATGGGCTTTCGCGCGATCCCGCTGTCCTGGCGGAGAGGATTGTGTCCGGAAAGCGCCGCGTTCTGGATTTGGGATCCGCCAACGGACATCGCTTCTTGATGGGAGCCGGCGCTGGATTCGATGCCGCCGTGGTGAATGTAATTCATGCACACCGGGGCAAGAAACTCGGACTGCTCGCATGGATTCTGCCCACGCTGAAGACGGCATTCACATTCGAGCCCGCTCCTATTCGTGTTGTCGTGGATGGAATGGAGATTGAATCAAATGCGGGCTATGTCATCATCGGCAACTGCAGGTACACGGCCGGAATCATCCCGTTCACGCCCGCGGCCGTTACTGATGACGGCCTGCTGGATGTTTGCATCATTCGTGAGCCGCGACCGCTGCGACTCGCCTGGCTCGCGCTTCGCGCGTTTTTCCCCGGTTTCACATCATTGCGGTCGATAACTTACATAAAGGGCGCGGTGGTCGAACTGAGCAGCGCATCGAACAGCCCCGTCCCCATGCAGGTGGACGGGGACCCGGCCGGATATCTGCCGGCCCGGTTTGAAGCCATATCCAGAGCGCTCACGCTTGTTGGCATCGGCGACTGACTATCCACACGTGTTTGTGGCAATCACTCCAAAATTTTCCAAACCTTTACTTGGTTTCCTGCGTCCAATGAATGCATGGAAGTGAAGGGCAGGACTGTTTCTTGTACCTTGTCAAAAAGACCAGTATCGTGTATCGTCTAGCTGTGGAATCGTCGTAGCTTGGCGGGGACCGGCCTCGTAGTGGCATGGTCGCCCCCGCTCTCATGGTGAACGGAGCTTATTCCGTAAAGGTATTCGTATCAGTAATTTGCGGCATTTCTGCGCGATGTGCCGATTGCCGAATATCCATGCAATTCGAATTTGTGCGAGGTTGTGCCAATCCGGTCGACAGGGGTTCCTTCGAAGGGAGCCTGTCAAGCGAATTCGTACCCACCGGTAGGTAATGACAAGAGGATGGCTATCATGCGGTCAAGGTTTGCTGGAAAGATTTGGGTGACGAACGTGCTGCTGACGATGGTGCTGGCTCTGACTGCCGCGGGGCAAAACGTTGAACAGGCCGACCCCGGCGTAAAGCCAAACAAAGCCCCTGATTTCCTATTAATTGATCAGAACGGCGAGGCGCATCAACTTTCACGCTACTGCGCCGATGCGAAAGCCATTGTTATCTACTCCTTCTCGACCAAGTGCGACACGTCTCGCGCTGACCTGCCCAACTTGAATGCCCTTCACCAGGAACTGGGCCAACAAGGCGTAGTCTTCCTTTTTCTGGACGCGAACAAGCGGGAAAAGCGCGGTCACGTGGCCGACATCGTTGCGGATGCGGGTGTGGCATTGCCAATTCTGATGGACGAATCGCAAATGGTCTCCCGCCGTCTTGGCTTCGAGCGCAATGGAGAGGCCCTGGTGGTGGAACCTAAAGAGTGCGGAATTGTCTATCGTGGTGCCGCAGCAGGGCTAAAGGCGGCTTTGGAGGCCGTAATCGCAGGGAAAGAAGTGACGTCAGGCGAAGCCAGCAACGGTACGGCCATCAAGTACCAGCCGTTGCCTCAAGAGGTTTCGTATGTCAACGACATTGTTCCGATCATCGAGAACAAGTGTGTAAGTTGCCACAGTCCGGGCAATATTGGCCCATTCAGTTTCTCCAGCCATCGCCGCGTACAAACCTGGGGCCCGATGATCGAAGAAGTCCTGATGACTCAACGTATGCCGCCGTGGCACGCGGACGAAGAGGTTGGGGCATTTTCGAATGCGCGGGATTTGTCTGCGAAGGAAACCCGCACCGTGCTTGCATGGCTTGATGCGGGCGCGCCCAAGGATGGCGATGTCGATCCGCTCGAAGCGGTGGAAGACATGGAAATGCCGGCGTGGTCGCTTGGTGAACCGGACTTGCTGGTCGAATTGCCCGAGGATCAAGTGATACCCGCGTCGGGTGTATTCGACTATCGCTACTTTGGCGTGCCTTCCGGACTTACGGAAGACAAGTGGGTGCGCGCGGTCGAAGTGCGCACGAACAACCGGCAAGTAACTCACCACGTGCTGGTATTTCTCAGCGAACCCAACCGGCGCGAAAATGAGGACGATGACGAAGACGACGATAACGACGGCGGATTGGAGGGATTCTTCGCGGGCTATGTACCGGGGTTCCATCCCCAGGTATATCCCAAGGATTCCGGCAAGTTCTTGCCTGCCGGATCCCGTTTTGTTTTTCAGAATCACTACACCGCGACTGGCAAGGAAGAGCATGAACGTACTCAAATGGCGCTATATTTTCACGATACGCCGCCTGCGAGGGAGTTTGTGACCCGCGCGGCGAACAATATCGATTTTGAGATTCTGCCGGGCGACTACAACAGCACGACCACGGCGGAGTTTACGGTCGACCGCGACGCCACGTTGCACAAACTGATTCCCCACATGCACCTTCGCGGCAAGTGGTTCAAGTACGAAGCCGAGTACCCCAACGGCAAGCGCGAGCTGTTGTTGTCGGTGCCTGCCTATGACTTCAATTGGCAGCACATCTACGAATTGCAGAAACCGAAGAAGCTACCGGCCGGCACGGTAATTCATGCCTCCGGCGGATTCGACAATTCAGTGCGCAATCCAAACAACCCGGATCCGACGACAACGGTGTATTTTGGCGACCAGACGTTCGACGAGATGTTCATTGGGTATCTGGACTACTCGTTTGATCCCGACGCACCGGTAAAGGTGGATAAAGAGAAGGAAGTAATTGAATCCATCCGCACGGGAATTCCCATCACCGAGGAAAATATTGTCGGCACGGTCTGGCAAAGCGGCCGCTACAAATTCACATTCAACGCGGAAGGCAAGCTTCAGGTGAACAAAGGCATCCGCGGCCGCTGGTGGTTTGACGGACAGCGTGTTGTAATGAAAGTGTTGGGGAATGAATACGACCTTTTAATCAACGGCGATCAGTTGACGTATGATGACGGCGAGCCAGTACCGCGTATCCAATAGGCGTTGGATGCCACAAGCGTAACCAGGGAGTGGGCCATGATTCGCGCAGTTGTTTTCGGAGTTGCCGGAACCTTTCTGGCCATTGGAGTGATGGTTTCGTACGCATGGGCGCAGCACGACAGCGAAACGCCCGCCGAAACCGCCAAACCCGCGAAGGCCGAGAATTTCCGGCTCATGGATCATCTCGGTCAGTCGCATGAGTTGCACCGGTACGGAGCGGATTCAAAAGCCATTGTGCTGTATACCACGGGTAATGGCTGCCCGATTGCGCAAAAAAGCGTGCCGGCTTTGAAAGCCCTGCGTGACAAATATGCCCCCGAGGGCGTCGTTTTCCTTATGTTGAACGGCAACCCGCTCGACACACGGGAAGACGTGGCGAGCGAAGCGAAGGAATTCGGCATAGATATCCCCATCCTGCTTGATGAAGCGCAATTGGTGGTGAAGTCGCTTGGCGTCGAGCGGACCTGCGAAGCCATCCTAATCAATCCAAAGGATTGGGCAATTCTCTACCGCGGGGCGATCGACGACAGCATCGACTATACGGCCCGTAAACCCGAGCCCACCGAAACCTGGCTGGACGATGCAATCCAGGCGCTGCTGAAGGGCGAGGAGATCAAGGTCAAGTCAACGCCGGTGAAGGGCTGCAAAATCTTCTTTGCGGCGGCGGTGAAAGACGTATCGTACACGCAGGATATCGTGCCCATTGTGCAGGGCAAGTGTGTTGCGTGTCACAGCCCCGGCAACGTGGGTCCATTTTCATTCTCAAGCCATCAGCGCGTAAAAACGTGGGGTCCCACCATCAAGGAGGCGGTGATGTCCAAACGGATGCCGCCTTGGCACGCCGATCCCAAGCATGGCGAATTCGGAAATGATCGCGCTCTGACTCCGGCCGAATTGCGGAAGTTTGTCGCCTGGATCGATGCGGGCTCGCCGGCCGACGGAGAAATCGATCCGCTGGAATCCGTGGCCGATATGCCCGTGACGGAATGGAAATTGGGCGAGCCGGATATGGTGATATCACTACCGGAAGACCAGCAGGTATCGTCCACCGGCGTCTTTGACTACCGTTACATTGAAGTGCCTTCGGGCTTAGAGGAAGACAAGTGGGTTCGTGCGGTCGAAGTGCGGCCGAGCAACCGTGAAGTCGCGCACCATATACTGGTGTTTGAGCTGTTTCCACCGGAAAAGCAAGACCAGCAGACCGATCCGGACAGCGGCTTGAACGGTTTCTTCGCGGGATACGTGCCCGGTATGGAGCCACACGCATTCCCCGAGAATTCGGGCAAATACCTGCCGGCCGGCACCAAGTTCTATTTCCAACTGCACTACACCGCTACCGGCAAAGAAGAAATCGATCGGCCGCAAATGGCCCTTTATTTTCACGAAGGCGTGCCGGATCGCGTGCTGGCCACGCGTGCCGCATCCAATACCCGTTTTGAAATTCCTGCGGGAAGTCACGATGCCCCCACTGAGGCCGGCCACCTGATAGAACGTGATTCGGTCTTGTGGGCAATGTCGCCGCACATGCACTACCGTGGCAAGCGCTTTCAGTATGAGGCGCAGTATCCCGACGGTACGTCGGAAGTGTTGCTGTCCGTGCCCAACTACGATTTCAATTGGCAAACGTTATACCAACTAAAAGAGCCAAAGCATTTGCCGGGTGGCACGCGCATCATTGCGACCGGAGCGTTTGACAACTCCCCGCGCAACCCGCAAAATCCCGATCCCTCGGCGACGGTGTACTTTGGCGAACAGACGTACGAGGAAATGTTTATCGGCTACATGATGTACACCTTCGATCCGGACTCGCCAATAGTCGCTCAGAACCCGCCCCGCGAACGCCGCCAACAGCCGGATGAGCCTATCATTCATACCGGTATCATGTTGGATGCACAAACCATTGTTGGTACGACATGGCGCCGCGGTGACCGAATGCGCCTTGACTTCAAGGAAGACGGCGTCGTGATCTTCAATCGCGGCCCGAAAGGTAAATACGAGGTTATCGATGGCAAAGTAAAAATGGACATCGGCGGGCAGCAGTTCGAACTCGCAATCGATGGCGATTTGCTCATGTTCCAAGGCCGCCGCGGCAGCCGCCCCTTGACACCGGTATTGGATGAAAGCTCGGCGCCCGCGCCCGAGTTGCCGGCTGCGGAACCCGTGCCGGCGCCGTCGTGAGGTAAGAACAAGTCGTTGGCCAGGACAAGCCCGGATTGACGATCAATCCGGGCTTTTTTGTTCAACCGTGTTCGCCCGCAGACGTGCAAGGTGGGCGCGAAGACTCTGTCGCGCCAGCGGCCACAACGATTCGTGAACATCCTTGTATGCCTCTGCCAACAGGGCCTCTTCCGTTTCGAGACCGCCGTCCAGGGCGGCCTTTATCCTCGCTTCCCGAGTGAGCCGATGGTCTAGGGTATTCAGGATAAATTCATCGGGCTTGCCTATGGGGAATCCGTGCGCGGGAATGATCAGTTTGGCCGCGATTGCCTGTACGCGTCGAAGACTTGCCAGATAGGCCGTCATCTCACCTCCGTTGTCCGGCGCAATGACCACGGATCCGTGACCGGAAACCAAATCCCCCGCAATGACCGTTCGAGTGGACTCTTCGAAAAAGCAGAGATGACCCGGATCATGACCCGGTGTGTGAAGGCAGCGTAGCCGCCATCCCGGATCTCCGGCCAATGGAATCACGTCGCCGTCTTCGAGGTATCGATCAGGCGCGAAACTGAGCCTCGTGTTCCGGTGTGCCCATATAGGAGCCCCGCAGTGAGCCTTTACCCATTCCGCTGATCCCACATGATCGGGGTGGCCGTGGGTGAGCAGTACGGCATGTATTCGGGCGCCGTTGCGGCACAGTTGGTCAAGCTGATCAAGCAAACCTATACGCCCAGATCCCGGACCCGGTCCCGGATCGATTACAAACAGATCATCTTCGCCCACAAGGACGCAATTCGTATGCGTGGCCGGGGGCAAGCCCGATGTTTCCAGCGGTAATACGTGAATTCCTCTGCGTGTTTCAATGCGTCCGATACTTGAATCTTTGCTCACGGAGGTCTCACAGAGCCGGTCCAAGAGATCCGGCCGGTCGCGAAGCGACAATTGGCGCAATGCGAAAGCCACCGGGTGCGGCAGTTTTATGCTTCCCTTCTGCCACAATGTGCGCGCCTCCTCTGGAGAGTACCAACCAAAGTCGATGATTTCGCCTTCAATGATTTGCACATCGGCCGGCGTCTCGCAGCTATACAAAAAGTATTGTGTGTCGAAACGAATAGGCATGAACGGTGGCGTAACCCAGCGGCCCGCAGGTCTGAAATCCGCCGCGTGTATTCGAAGAGAGGAGCGAAGGAGAACATCGTCAAACGTAATGGCCTCTGCCAATAGTTTTACCCGCATATCGTGAAGTTCTTCTGCCGGCGGCCTCGGGCCGCGCGTGCAAAGAATACCAGTCTCCTCGAATACTTCTCGCGCTACGGCATGGATCGCGGCCGCGTGTCCGGCATGGTCTGCCGCGTCGACATTCAGCGTACTTTCCTGAGCTTCGATGCGCCCTCCCGGGAAGACGTGGAATCCCCCCATAAACCGGAGCACAAGATTTCTTCGGACGAGGAGGATTCTGTCAGGGTCGCCTTCCGCCATCAGAATGGCGGCAACAGACGGAATTGGATCGGACATGACGGAGGTTCCCGGTATACGTATTGGCAGCCAAACCTAGTGTATCAACGGGACCACCACGGAATCAGTACATCTGTACAATTTCCCGGCCAAGCAATTCACGAATCTTGCCGGCGTTCCGCCAGGAGATTATTTGCAGACGCAGTCCCACGTCGCGGCGAAACGGCCGGATGACGGGCGTTGAAACGGCCAGCACCACCCATCGAATCCAAGCATTGGCATAGAACCAGGCGGCCGCTGCCGGAGTGCGACTTTTTAACATGATGCGCGCATAGGTCTGACCCACGCGCAATGCCCGGCGCCGCTGATAGTCCAGTGTCGTGCGGGCAGGGGGGGTGTCTTCGAACACTCTCGCATCCGGGCACATCAGGATGACAGCACCGGTACGGGCAAGACGTGCGAACAAATCGGCGTCATCGCCTCCGACAATTCCCAGCGTGGGATCGAAATAGCCGTCCAGCCGATCCAACGCCGCGCGCCGCACAAAGGCGTTGCAGGTCGAACCCGTGAACATCCGGGTGCCTTTGGGCCCCCAACATTTCGACATAGGATCCGCGCGAACAAACCAGGAGGGTGCACCCGCGTGATAATGAGCTTTCACAGATCCCAGCACCACATCCGCGCCGGTTTCCAAGGCGTAGGTGTAAAGCGTGTTCAACCAATTTGAATCGGCCGTTTCATCGTCGTCAATGAATGCAATCCAATCTCCTTGCGCGCGCCGTAATGCATCATTGCGCGCGACCGCAATGTTTTTCTCCGGCACTACGGCGTACGAAACGGGCAGCCCGCCTTCCGATCGAAAGCGATCCACATGTTCGCGGCCGGATCCGTCCGCATCATTGTCGGAAATCACAATTTCGAGGCTGACCTCCGGCGGCAAGACTTGGCTTTGTATAGACTGCAAACAATCGTACACCATCGGCCGCCGATAGGTATTGAGACACACTGAAATCAGGGGACGAGACATAACTACTCTCCTTGCAGGAGTTTGGTCCCGTATGAAATGAAGGCAGGTCCTGCGGACCAGAACCCGGATCGAATCTATCCGGGCATGCGTGCCCATACTCGCCCACGCAATAAAAACAGTATCGCTTCTCCGTGGTCCCCCTGTCAAGTTTGGGCTTTGACAGTGCGTTTGCATCGCGCTATGGTTATGCGTGCGCAAGAAGCGGTTCGCGTGCATCGAACCCACTTAACTGACCGATCGACTTGGGAGGAACCACCATGCGGAAGGTGCGTATTCTAAGAGATGCGCTCATTGCAACGATGTTTTTCTGCCTGTGCGCCGCCGCCGTCGCGGCTAATCCGGTATTGCATCCCCGGCCGTCGGGATACGGGGAAGACGGCGCACCCGCCAAACCCGACTCGCTGCAGTTTCAAGGCGTCAACCAACTGGACCGCATGCCGTACGATCTGGTTGCTGAGTTCGCCATGCCCAAAACCGATCCCTTCAAGGTGGACAAAGTCACCATCAACGGCAGTCCCGCCGAGCGCTTCATTGTCCTGAACCTGGGAATCATGAATAAGCATCGCGTCGTGCATGGCACCGAGCCGTTCGCCATCTATGCCTACAGCCAATGGCAACCGGGCAAACCGTACGAAGTCGCTGTGGACGGCACAAGCGAGAAGGGCACGCCCGTGCACTTCGCGGTAAATGCAGCCGCGCCCGAGTCCTACGGAGCCACTTCGGTAGGATTCGGCGGACCCTCGCCGGAATTCCCGTATCATCATGTTACATTCAACGTGCCCAAGGAAATTGTACAGCCCGGCGAGGTCACGCGCGTGGAGGTGGACGGCGTGTGGAACCGCGATGCGCGCTACTTTAATGAAGGTATGGAGCACCCGGAGAAAAAGGCCGCATCCGAGATTCCCGAAGGAGAAAGCTATACCGGCCACATCGGGGGCAACCGCAATTTTCGTGTGGTGGCCCCGGTGACCTGGACCAACGGGTCGAAGCACGCAGTTAAAGTCACTTGGAAAGACAAGTCGGGTGCGGAGTCGACGTACGAGGCTGAGGGCACGGCGCCGGCCAGCGGCGGCTATTGGAATGCCGACTGGCCGCATTTTGTGTCCATTAAGCTGCATGAGACCGCCGGGCTCCGGCGCGAGGGCGAGCCGGTCCACCTTGCGCTGGGACTATTTGCCGATGACATCACCGATCCGGCAAAGGAAATTCGCATAGTCACCTACGATCCCACCAATCCAAAGGCTGGCTCCGACGGCTACGTGATGGCGCCAGTGCAGGTGAAGAACGTAGAGACCTGGCGAGACGAGAAAGTACTGGCCATTGTCGAAATTGACCCGGAGACCAAGGAGCGGCTGCACCGGTACGATGCAACGACCACGGTTGAGTTAGTGTTTCTGGCGGATGTGCTTCCGTATGAAGAGCGGATCTACTACGTCGTGTATGGAAATCCCAAGGCCGAAGCGCCGGCATATGATAGCGATCTGAAAATCACCGGCGGCGAGGGTCTGAGCCAGACGGTGGAAAACAAGTGGTTCCGGTATTTTCTCTCGGTGAACAGCGGCTCTGTCGAGCAGGTAACGGTTTTGGGTAACGGGGATCCGGTGTTATTGGAGCACAAACTGGAAACCAACGGTGCCGTACACTGGAATCCGGATTTTTACCCGCCGCCCAAGCCCTGGGTCCACATAAGCGATTGGGAAAAGCCCGCAATGGACCAGAAGACCGGCCCAATTATGCATCGCACCGAACGTCACGCGGCCATGCCATTCATTGACAATGTTCACGCGGCCGTTTCCTATGAATTCTATGCTCAACAGCCTTACACTGTCATGACTTCTTTGATGGAAGTGCAAGCGGAACAGTTTGTTCAGGCGGTGCGCAATGGCGAACTTGTATTCAACCACGCCGTGTTAAATGAATTTGTTTGGCAAGATCCGCTTGGCCATGTCGGCACCCTGGATGTTGAGACGTCCCGGAAGCACCCGATTCACGCGCTCGAGATTCCGGCCGACACGCCTTGGATGGCACTGATTAACCGGGAGAAAGGCGTCGGATTTGCGCAAATCTCACTCGCTTTCGAATGCGGCAATAGGTATGCCAAGGAACCCAGCCTCACTCAACCCTACTACTACGTCCAGAATGGACCTTGGATCTATTGGTCACGCCCACTCGTTTATCCGTTTGGCGGGATGAACTTTACACGCATGATGCCAGTGCGTAAGGGCAGCTTTTATTATGAAAGAATGGCATGGGTACCATTCCGTTTCGCCAATGGCGATGATCCCTTTGCGGATATCAAAGTGCTATGCACCAAGCTGAACAATCCACTGGACATTACGGAGTGGATGGGAACTGATGCTCGCACACCCGCGGTTTGGGTTATGCCCATTCTCACAATGCCGTTCGACGAAGGCGTGGGCGTCCGAACAGATGGCAGTGAACACAAAGAGTAATCGTCGCGAAGCTGTGGCCGTACAATGACTGTCAACCCTATGAGAGGTTTATGTATGCATCGCATAATCCTGAGTATGTTGCTGATTTCGGCAGTCGCGTGGGCGAAGCCGGCCTCCGTCGAAGTGGGCCGCGATGTGGGCGATGGCAATGTGCTGTACAACACGCCATACGACCCAAAAGATGTTGATGAGATTACGTTTGTCGCGCCAACCTCGGAGTATCCGTACTACGAAATCGTCGTTCCGTTGGGCGACTGGACGGAGGGGACTTCGGCAACGGTTGCCTCCGTACATGTAAACCGTACTGCGTCAGATTCATTTTACCTCTTTAGAGACGGCTTCTCTCACGTCCAATCCGGTTGGATAACGCGTGATAGCGCCACAGCAAAAAATGTCGTCCTGGTTACGCGCTCGGCCTGGCACAGCGGTGAGGAAGTACAGATCCACGTTCAAATCACTTACACCAATGAAGCCGGATCGCAGACCGTATTGAAGACGTTTGCGGCGCGCGCACCGGAAACGGGCGGCGTCACAACCGGCTGGAAACGGTATCAATCTGTCGTATTGCATGAAGAGGCCGGGCTGGCACGCGAAAATGAGCCGGTCGAATGTACTATTGCCGTGCGCGCGGAAGATTGTGCGGATCTTGCCAGGGAGCTTCGCATTGTGCGTGTGGACAAGGAAAGCGGCGCGTTGATTCCCGTCCCGTTTCAAGTGTTCAATCCAAAGGAATTTGAAGGCACCCCCACCGGTACCGCCAATACGGACTACTTGAAGCATCCATCCAAGTCGGTTGATACGGTTTTTTTCGCGAAAGTGGACGCGAAAGAATCAGAGACCTACGTGTTTCTCTATGACAATCCAGACGCAGAGACCCTGAAGCCGGCCGAGGCCGATATGAAAGTGACGGGAGAATCGCTGGGCGCCGTCGTGGAGAACGAATACTTCATTGTCGATCTCGACGACAAGTCAGGGCAAATCGCGTCGTTTCAATTGAAAGGCCGCGACGAGGTGGATGCGCCGCTGCTTACCAACTCGATGAGTGCCGCGGTCCATTGGAATCCGGATTCCTTCTCCGACAACGGGAAGTGGGGGCACACATTCGCCTGGGATCCGCCCGAACAGACCACCGTCAGCACGCGCGGCCCGCTCATGTTCCGCGTAACCAATCGCGGGCGCATGCCCGAATGGACCCCCCAGGTGTATGCCTCGGTCACCTATACGTTTTATGCGGGCGTTCCGTATGTTGATACAACCACCGTGCTGGAAGTACGGGACTGGCTGAATGCCTCCGCCATACGCAACGGTGAAATTGTGCTGGACTCGCACCTGGTGGACCACTTCGTCTGGCGTGAACGCACCGGCAAACTTCGTATCAATCGCACCATGCACGGCCCGAACTGGCAGGATGAATGGGCAACCCGCGTGGAGCACGACGTGCCATGGCTGGCACTAACGAACGAAGCCAAGGGATACGGTGTAGGCACGGCCATCGAATCGTCGCAAGCGTTCAGTGTGGAGCGGGGCGAGGCGACCCTTCACCGCCGCGCATTCTATTTGTACTACCATCACTTCTGGCAAATCCCCCTCACCTACTTCACCCGCGGCCTTGTCTATCCGTTTAGCGACTATCAGCGAGGTCCCCTTATCCAGGTGGAGCCGGGGTCCACCTACCTTGAAAAGATGGCCTTTATTCCGTTCTACCTCGACAAAGGAAAGAAGCGCTACCAAGCCATCGATAACGCGAGCACCGAGATTCGACACCCCTTGATACAGCGTTGGGGACGTTAGGGTTGCAGTCGAATGGGATTCGACGGGTGCGGCGTATCGATGCTCGCCGGTGCGCATAAACCCGTGAGATGATGGACGATAGTGTGTGCCGGGAACCCTTGAATTCGCGGATTTCCTGTCCTATTGTTATGCTTGATGGCGTAACCTGCGGACTTGGGGGGTTAACGCAATGACGACGTTGTTCTTGATTTGCGGTCTGGGCGGCGGTGCGATACTGGTCGTGCAACTCCTTCTCATGGTGGCCGGTTTGGGCGGCGACCACGATATTGGCGATGGCCACGATCTCAGCCACGATTCATCTTGGTTTTTTGGCGTACTTAGCTTCAAAGCCCTTGTCGCGGCCGTTACATTCTTCGGACTGGGAGGGCTTGCGGCCTCGGAAACCGGTTTGGGCACCGGCTTTTCCATCTTGACCGGGCTCACCGGCGGCGCATTCGCCATGGTACTGGTCGCGTGGATCATGCGCCTGCTGATGTCGCTGCAGTCCGAAGGCACCGCCCGCATTGAGAACGCCATCGGCCGTACTGCGGTGGTATACCTCAGCGTGCCCGGATCTCAAAAAGGCAAAGGTAAAGTGACGGTCACCGTGCAAGACCGCACGCTCGAATACACCGCAGTAACGGAAGGGGAAACCGATTTGCCCACCGGCTCAATGGTGGAGATCGTGGGGGTCGCGGGGCCCGATACGCTCCTGGTCGAGTCCTCGAATGACCGGGATCTGGCGTACCTTTAATTGCAGGGCAATCGCAGTCCGATCACCAATCAACCAGAGGTAGCCTGTCATGCCGTTCGACAACATTTGGGTCGCCGCCATTGTGCTTGCACTTGTGGTGCTGTTTGTGGGCTTTGTGCTCATGCTCGCCACCCGTTACAAACGTTGCCCCAGCAACCAGGTGCTGGTCATTTATGGCCAGGTACGCACCGGCCAGGCGGCCCGTTGCGTGCACGGCGGCGCGGCGTTCATAATCCCGCTCATACAAGACTATGGTTGGCTCAGTCTCGAACCCATTCAGATTGAAGTACCGCTGAAAGATGCCCTATCGATCGAAAATATCCGCGTCAATGTGCCCAGTGTGTTTACCGTCGCGATTGGCACGGAACCAGAAGCCATGCAAAACGCGGCGATCCGTTTGTTGGGTCTGAACGGCATGGAAGTCAAGAAGCAGGCGGAAGACATCATTCTCGGCCAATTGCGCCAGGTAATTGCATCCATGAGCATTCAGGAAATCAACCGCGACCGCGAGAAGTTCCTGCACAGTATTCAGGAGTCCATGGAACCGGAATTGCGGAAAATTGGCCTTGTGCTGATTAACGTCAACATCACCGATATCACCGATACCGCTGGATACATCGAAGCGATCGGGCAAAAGGCCGCTTCCCAGGCTGTGCAACAGGCCCGCGGCGACGTCGCCGAACAGGAGAAACTCGGCGAAGTGCGCGTGGCCGATGCGGAACGCGAGAAATATGTCAAAGTGGCCGATGCGACCAAGTTGAAAGAAGTCGGTATACGGGAAGCGCAACGGGAACAAGCCGTTCGCATCGCCGAATTGCAGAAAGAACAGGCCATCGGCGAACAACGCGCGGCCTACGAACGCGAGACACAGGTAAAAGAAGCCGAACGCGCCATGCGTATTTCCGTCGCCGAGGCCAATGCCCATGCGGTCAAAGGCGAAAAAGATGCCGAGCGGCAAATGCGTATCTCGGTCGCGGAAGCCGACGCCACGGCGGTCACCGGCGAAAAATCGGCCGACCGCGAGAAACGTATCGCCATCGCGCAAGCCGACGCGGCCGCCATCGAAGGCGAAAACAAATCCCGCGCTCTCGTCGCGGCGTCCAATGCCGAACTCCAAGTGAAACAGGCCGAGGCCTATCAAACCGGCGAATCGAAAAAGCGCGAGGCGGAAGCCGCCGTGCTCGAAGCGCAAAACCGCGCCATGGCCAAGGCCGCGCTTGCCGAAGCCGAGCGTATCGAAGCCGAGCGCCGCGCTGAATTGGAAGCGCCGGCCAAGGCTGAAAAAGCGCAAACCATCGTAAATGCGGAAGCCGAAGCCGAGAAGCGCCGCATTGAAGCAGAAGGCGAAGCCCGCGCCATTTTTGCCAAATTGGAAGCCGAAGCCAAGGGCGAATACGAAAAGCTGGCCAAAAAGGGCGAAGGTTTGCGAAAGATCATCGACGCATGCGGCGGATCGAACGAGGCATTCCAGATGCTGATGCTCGAACACCTCGACGGGCTGGCGCAAGCCTCCGCGAAAGCCATCTCCAACATCAAGTTTGACAAGGTCGTGGTTTGGGAAGGCGGCAGCCAGAACGGACACAGTGCTACCTCCAACTTCCTGCAGAACTTCGCGCGCAGCCTGCCGCCTATGCTCGACGTCATGCGCGACATCGCCGGCGTGGAAATGCCGGATTATCTCGTGAAGATGAAGCCTGTTAACGACGATGTGAAGTCCGACGGAGACGGCAAGGCAGAGTCCAAAACCGATGCCGGCAAAAGCCCCCGTGACAAGGCATGATAAAAGCGCTCATCCAGGGAGCGGACTGCGCGCATGAAGATCGAGTTCCTCGGCGTTACCAAGCGATTTAGAAAGATCTATGCGCTCGACAACGTCAACCTGGAAATCGCTCCCGGCCAGATCGTAGCCGTTCTCGGCAACAACGGGGCGGGTAAGACCACGCTCTTGCGTTGCCTCTCCGGCATACTCGCCCCCGACCGCGGACAAGTGATGCTGGATGGGGACTTGTTCACGCGTGACCGCATGGATCTCCGGCGGCGGCTGAATGTGCTTCCCGATTTCCCCGTCGTCATCGAAGAGTGGCCCATACTTCGCCAAATCGCCCTTACCCTTCGGCTGTACCGGCGTGATGATGCAGGCTCGGGTAGCCGGGTGGCCGACTTGCTGGCCGAATTCGACCTGCTTCCCCTGGCCGAAGTGCCATTCAACAAACTGTCCCGCGGCCAACGCTACAAGGCGGCTCTCGTGGCGTTGCTTGCCGTCGATCCTGAACTGTGGCTACTCGACGAGCCTTTCGCCTCGGGCATGGATCCAGCGGGAATCGCGGCCTTCCGTCGGCACGCGCAGGCGGCCGCCAATCGTGGCAGCACAATTCTCTACACCACACAGATACTGGAAATCGTGGAGACCTTCTCCGACCGTATTTGTGTATTGCACAAAGGACAGGTTTACGCCTTCGATTCCATCGATCGGCTTCGAGATCGTGAAACAGGCGGAACCGGATCGCTCGCGGATATCTTTCAACAATTGAGCGAGGAAGACCCGCCGTGACAGAACGATCGATCGAGCGGGCCCTGCGCCGCCTCGTGCGCGAACGCGTCAATGCCGATCCCGGACTGCGCGCGGAACGCGCCCGTATGAATTCCGGCCGCTCGGAAAAGGCGAAGATTTTGGCGTCGATCGCCTTCTTTCTCTGCTGCGTATTCATGGTTATTTACAGCATCTTTGCCACTCGCATCGAAGCAGGATTGCCTGCGTCAACCGCGCTGGCGCTGTACGGCATTTTGATTGCATGGATCCAAGGCGGTTTGTTTTGGAACCAGATCTACCAGTCTTACGATCTTGCGGCCCTAAGTCTCCTGCCCATCCCAGACAGAGAAGTGTATAAACGCCAAATGAAAGTAGGCATTCGGCAGGCTACACTGATGTTCGCTTTTGTCGCGGCGCCGCTCATCGCATTTGGGGTTTCCACCAGCGCGCCCGACACGTATTGGCTCGCTTTTCCATTTATCCTCGCGCTGCATGCAGCGATTGTCACCGCACTTTCCATTGCGCTGGTGTTTCTTCAATTGCTTCGCGTTGCTTTCTATGTGTCACTTTCGGTAGTTGCCCTGGGCATATCGCTCATCGTAGCCCGCGGCACGCTCGCATCCGATCTAAACCACTACCTTGAACGGGCATACCCCTGGACCTCGCGCATTCTGCCCAACGGTTGGGTCGACACCCTGATTCAGAAGAGTCTTATCGAAGGCGATGCAACAGGCATGTACTTTGCCCTACCCATTGCTCTGTTGCTAGCCGCTGCGGTGCAAATGTGGAGAAGAATGCAAGCAACGTACGTGTCACCGGTTTGGGACTTCTTCGCGGGAGAAGACATTAACGAAGAACAAGACGAAGTCTTGGATTATCCGTATCAACCGGATGAAATACGGAACGGATTAGAAGACGAAATCCGGGAAAACACGCTCAGCGTATCCATGAATTGGCACGATCTCCCCTTTCTCGACCGCGTTGTGGGCCGATGGATGACCGAGGAAGAAAGGGTCGTGGTGGAGTTCATGTTGTGCGGCAAGCCGGAAATATCGAGAAAACTCACCGTGGGTGTCGTATGTATTGCCGCGGGTTTCCCATTGGTTCTTTCCAATATCAACTGGCTTATCTGGGTTGGTTCCATGTTGTTTGTGGCCGGCGGGTTTTCATTACTGCCTTGGCTGGGTGGAAGCTGGCCAGGAACAAATGCGATACAGAATTTCGGGGTAAAGGTGCCGGCCTATGCGCACCTTCCGATTGGCTATGACCAGTTTCGATCCGTGTTCATGAAATACAATCTATACCGGTGTCTGTTGGCACTGCCTGTGGCCGCCGCAACCGGATTCATTCTCTCACTCTATTCAGCCAAAGTGCCGGACGGTGCGGCGTGGATGCCGGTCAAAATCCAGCTCGTCGCGGCGGCAGCACAACCGATTGTGTTTATTTTCTGTGTATCGTCCGGCACGAATGATACTCAGCGATTCCGGTTACACACCTTTGCCCTGGTGCTGTCCACGGTTATGGCATTTGCGTTGGCCGTCGGCGCCGTTGCCGTTCCAAATGCGTGGGTGTCCGCAGGTTGCATTACAGGCCTTACTTTGCTGGGTCTGGTGACAAACACGTTTTACCGGCGGCAGTACAACCGGATGAAATTCGATCTCATCGTGTCCGGCGAATGAATCCTGCCTGAATTTTCGCCCAAATGATTGGGTATAGCCCTCATCCTACACACGAACAGTCCTTTCTCCGATGCCCGGAAAGTGTCCCAGGTTCTATAGTCTAACCAAGCGGTCCGGATGAGACCTCAGACGTTCGGATCAATGCAGGCCATTCACAAAACTTGGGAGTACTGCCATGAAGACCTTGCCAATCGCGGCAATTGCCGTGCTGGTCCTCAGCCTATGCGTTGCAAGTGCCGGTGCGCAGACACCGAACAGCGATCAACCCCTGAAGGATACGGTCATCACCGCGCGCATCGAGACCATGTTCCTGCTGAATGGAGATCTGAATCCTTTTAAGATCAATACCACCACAAACGAAGGTGTAGTCTCCCTCACAGGCACGGTGCAAGAAGAAGCAGACAAGGATCTTGCCGAGCGTCTGGCGTTGACCGTAAAGGACGTGAAATCTGTCGTGAACAACCTGAACGTCGATCGCTCCGTGGAGATCAACACGACAAACGCGGAATGGCGCCAGAGCGTCGAAGACGCCGCACTAAACTCGCGAATCCGGCGCCGCCTCGCTTATCACAGCGGCATTGACGACGCCCTGTTGAATATCGATGTGAACGCGGGAGAAGTGACCCTGAAAGGGGACGTGGAGAGTCCGGAAAAGAAGGAAACCGTTGAGAAGATAGTCTCCGATACTTCAGGAGTGGGTGCAGTAGACTCGCAACTCACCGTAGGAAAAACGCAAGTGGCCGCAGAGGCCGATACGGTCACGGAGACCGTAACTACTGAAATTTCGGATGAGTTCGCAGAGAAGATGGTGGAGAGTTCCATTATGTGGAGCAAAGACCTTAGCATCTACGACATCGACGTCGAAGTGGACCACGGAGTCTGCGTGTTGACCGGAAAAGTGGCCACCGTACATCAGAAAGACCTCGCGGAATCCATCGCGAAAGTGACGGACGGGATCTCGGCAGTGACCAATGAATTGGTTCTTGAGGGCGCTTGATGGACTCTAACTTAAGTCCGTTTGGAGCGTGCTTTTGACATAGGCCTCCCCCGCTCGCGGGGGAGGCCACTTTTCGTTTGTGAACGCCACACCTTCGAATTTGACCTGAACCGGCAATGTGTTGTGTGATGCTGAGGTAAGTCAGCCTGCCCCCCTGGGAGATTCCTTATGCGCCGCCTGTCTCGTCGAGACTTTTTGCACCTTTCGGGCACAATTCCATGGCTGTTGCCTTCCGCGTTAAACGCCAATTCATCTTCGACACAAGGCGGTCGCGACTTTCATATCTGCTCCAACATTGACACCCTTACCCGGCATCCCCATCTCCTGCAGGTCTACCGCGACGCAGGGATCGGTACGGTCTGGATTGCCGGTTATTTCTACGGCCACTGGCCCTGGTTACCCGAAGCACTGGGCGAGTGGCGCAAAAAGATCCTCGCGGCGGGCCTGCAAGCCGAAGTCGCCACGGTGCCGTTGGGACATCCCGGCGACTCCCTGGGTTCCACCGGGGAGCAGACCGTACCCCTGACCCCGCCTGCCCACTGGCAGATGGCATCCAAGCCGGACGGGAAACAGTTCAGCGGAACATCTCTCCACGAACCGGCCACGGCGGAAAATGCGGATGCCCTGAAGTTGCTTCGGGCACAGGGCTTTCGCGAGGCTTTTCTCGACGATGACTTTCGATTGGCGGTAGGGCCCGGAGTCATTGGCGGCTGCTTTTGCGGTGACCATAAACAACGCTTCTTGAATCTACACGGCTATTCGGATTCACAATGGCATGCACTCCTCGCCGACGTGCGCGCGCGTGATCTTTCGCCGATAGTTCGCGCGTGGGTGGAATTCACCTGCGATGAATTGACCGCCTCGTTTCGAACGCAGCAAGCCGCGGCGGCTCCGATGACGGTATCGATTATGGTAATGTACCTCGGATCGGAAAAAGCCGGCATTCGTCTCAAGGACTACGCCGATACCCATTTTCGCGTGGGCGAACTCATGTTCAACGATGCAGGCTTTTCGCCGGTAAAGGGCAAGACGGACGAACTCTTCAGCGCACTGTTTCATCGCAGGCATGTTGAACCGGAAGATGCTTTCAGCGAGACGACTATTTTCCCGGAGAACAGTCTATCCGCGAAAAATATGGCGGCCAAACTCGCCGTATCCACAATTGCCGATGTCCGGCACACCCTGTTCATGTCCGGTCTGCCCCCGATTCCGGAATCGTATTGGCCAGTGCTGGCACCCGCCATAGCAGAACAAAAGAGGGTACACGAAAAAGTCGCCGGGCACGCACCGCACGGTCCTTTCAAGCATTTTCATGGTGAAGCCGAGCGGTATGTAGGTGAGGACAAGCCCTACAGTCTGTTTCTCGCCTCGGGGATTCCCTTCGAAGTGACTGGCGAACTGGCTGCCGATGGCTGGACCTTTCTGGGAGATGCCGACGCCCGGGCGGTGCAACGTGGCGCCATCAAATCGCCAGGAACTCAACTCATCTCTCGCATCTCGTCCTCTGTACCCGAGTTGGAATCCTTGCCAGAGGAATTGGACCGGGTATACGCTCTAAAAGACCGCACGTTGCCCCAATTGCACGATGTTCCCGTCGTTATGGACCACAAACCGGTGGTGTGCGCCTGGTACCCCACTGCCCAACGCGTGCTGCTATGGAATCTGTCGGAACAAGCTGAGGCCGTGACACTGCGCTACCGGGAAGCCGAAAGGACCATTTCGCTATCGCCACTCGGCACAAGCTTGGCAGAGATTTGAGTTCTTCAACAGTGTGAATTGTGTAACAGGCCATGGCGCCCATTGCTTCCATCGCTTTGCCGGATTTTGCCCCGTATGCTAAAATGGCCAGTCGTGTCCGGTGCTGTGTTGCTTCATGCGATTGAAAGTAGAGGGCGTCCATGAAGAGCGTCATGTGGCCTGCAAGTATTTGGTGTCTAACCGCTTTCACACTAGCCAGTTGGTCGAGCGGCGATACTCCTCCGGAAAACGCAACAGCCGCGCCCACCGGTATGGTCGACTTTCAACGAGACATCGCCCCAATCTTCGCCGCCAAATGCATCTCGTGCCACGGTCCTGAAAAGCAGCAGTCCGGGCTGCGTCTCGACCACAAGGCCGATGCCATGCGCGGAGGAGATTCCGGACCCGTGCTGGTAGCATCCGACAGCGCAAATAGCGATCTGTTCCAAAGGATAAGTGGGGCGAGGCCCGAAGACATCATGCCCCCCAAGGGCGAACCGCTCAGCGCTGATCAGGTCGCGCTCGTCAAGTCCTGGATCGACCAGGGCGCCCTTTGGCCCGAGGACGAAGGCGATGCCCGGGTTGTCAGTGACCATTGGGCGTATCAACCTATTGCACATCCGACTGTCCCCGGCGTGAGCCGCCCGGACTGGACACGGAACCCCATTGACAACTTCGTCCTTGCACGGCTTGAGGCTGCGGGGATCTCACCCGCCCCCGAGGCGGATCGTCCCACATTGATCCGGCGCCTGTATCTTGATCTGCTTGGCCTGTTGCCGACCCCTGAAGACGTCGACGCCTTTGTGAACGACACCAACCCGTATGCCTACGAAAGCCTGATCAACCGCCTGTTGGCCTCTGAGCACTTCGGCGAACGGTGGGGGAGGCATTGGCTGGACTTGGCGCGCTATGCGGACAGCGATGGCTACGAAAAGGACTCGCCACGACCATTCGCATACCGGTACCGGGACTGGGTAATCGATTCCATCAACCGCGACATGCCCTACGACCAATTCATCGTTGAACAACTGGCAGGCGATTTGCTCCCTAATGCAACCACCGAGCAACGCATGGCAACGGGATTTCACCGGAACACCCTGACAAATCGCGAAGGCGGTGTCGATCAAGAAGAGTTTCGAGTGGCGCAAGCCAAAGATCGCATCAATACAACGGCATCCGCCTTAATGGGCCTGACCATGGCCTGTGCTGAGTGCCATACGCACAAATACGATCCCATCACCCAACGCGAGTACTACCAGATGTACTCGTTTTTCAATACGGCCATGGAACAAGACATCCCCGCATTGCGCGATGGGGAAATGGCCACCTACGTGCAGGCAAAAGCGCAAATCGAAAAGGAAATCGCGTCGGTCGAGAAGCAGATTCTGGAGCAGCGAGAAGCCCTCGCCGGAAAGCTCGCGGAATGGGAAGCATCTCTCGAGGTGCCCGATCAGGGCTGGACCGCACTCGAACCTTCGGGCTTTCTGTCCGCATCGGGGTCGAGCTTTGCCGTGCAGGAAGACAAGTCTATCCTGGTCACCGGCCCGGCATCGGGACGCGATAAATATACCGTCGTGGTGCGGACGCAAGAGACCGGCATCAAAGGCTTCCGCATTGAAGCCCTCACGGATCCCAGCCTGCCGGGAAATGGCCCGGGCCGCGCCCACAATGGAAATTTCGTGCTGAGTGAGTTTGCGGTCTACGCATCGCCCATTCCCAACCCGGCGAAACAGACGAAGTATGAACTGTCCGAGCCAGTGGCGGATTTTGAACAAAACGATTTGCGTGCAGCCAATGCCATTGATGGCGATCTCAACACGGGCTGGGCAATCTATCGCGCTGAAAACATGAACGAGAATCGTACTGCGACCTTTGCCGTAAACAAGGACGTGGGCCAGACCGACGGCACCGTCCTGACGTTCGTCATGGATTTCAATTACGGTCGCGAGCACAATATCGGCCGTTTTCGGTTGTCCTATTCAAAGACGCCGCCATCCGCGCTCCCGTATCCGGATGATGTACATGTGGCGCTGCGTACACCTTCCGATCAAAGAACTGAGGTGCAGCAGAAGGCCGTGCTTGAATACTTCGGCCGTAACGAGCCGAACATCAAAAGGCTCATTGCCACGTTGGACGCTTTGCGCGCAGCGCTCCCCAAAGAGCCCGACACAAAGGCGCAGGCATTGGCGGAAAACCCTGAACCGCCCAAGACATTCATCCATCAGCGAGGCGATTTCCTTTCGCCCGGCGAAGAAGTGCAGGCCGGCACTATGGCCGTATTACACCCGTTTAAGGCGCGCGGCGAACGGCCCGATCGTCTTGACCTTGCACGCTGGATTATCGACCCGGCAAACCCGCTCACCGCGCGCGTGCAGGTGAATCGCATGTGGAGCGTGCTGTTCGGCGAAGGACTGGTGCGCACCCCCGAGGACTTTGGCGTGCGGGGCGAAAAGCCCACCCACCCCGAATTGTTGGATTGGCTCGCCACCGAATTCATGGCGCAGGGTTGGAGCGTGAAAAATGCCATTCGCTTGATCACTTCGTCTGCCACGTACCGGCAGTCGTCGCACTACCGGACTGAACTGGCCGAGTCGGATGCCGAAAATAAACTCCTCGCCCGGCAAAACACGTTCCGCGTGGAGGCGGAAGTCATTCGAGACATTAATCTCGCCGCGAGCGGTTTGATCAATCTTGAAGTCGGGGGTCCAAGTGTAAGGCCGTACATGCCCGAGGGGATTGCCGATCTGGGCTATGCCAACTCGGTAAAGTGGGCGGTGGACAACGGACCGGAAAAATACCGGCGCGGCCTGTACATCTTCTTTCAACGCACCGTGCCCTATCCCATGCTCATGAATTTCGATTGCCCAAATTCGAACACGACCGCGATCGCGCGGAACCGATCAAACACGCCGCTTCAGGCGTTGAACCGCTTAAACGATCCCGTGTTGTTCGAGTGCGCCCAGGCCCTCGGAAAAAAGACCTTGGCGACGGGCCAGCCCAACGACCGCGATCGCGTTGAATACGCTTTTCGCGCCTGTTTGGGCCGGAAACCCGCCGAGGAAGAGATTCAACGGCTGGTGGATTTTCTGAACGAGCAACGCCAGGCATTCGCCAGCGGCGGCGAAATGGTGGCGCAATTTGCCGGCGGGTTGAAACCGGACGATCCCAACGCGTGCGACACCGCCGCCCACGTGGCGCTGGCGCGGGTTATTATGAATCTGAACGAATTTGTAACGCGGGAATAGCGAGGTACCGCATCGATGCATCCATTCGAAGAACAAAGGCTTCAATCCCGGCGTCACTTTCTGACCTCTGCCGCGAGCGGCATTGGCGGAATCGCACTGGCCAATCTACTCATGAGCGACGGCTTGTTGGCACACGCGGACGCCGTGAATCCACTCGCACCCAAAACGCCTCACTTCCCCGCGAAGGCCAAAGCCTGCATCTTTTTCTTCATGGAAGGCGCGCCCAGCCAAATCGATCTCTTCGATCCCAAACCCAAATTGAACGAGTTGGACGGCCAGCCGTTGCCGGACTCCATGGTGGAAAAGGTACGCTTCGCGTTCATTCAAAAAGAAACGGCCGTGCTCAAGGGCTGCAACCGCGTGTTCAAGAAGCACGGGCAATGCGGCATGGATTTGTCGGACCTTCTGCCGCATACCGCCACGTGCGCCGACGACATTGCGCTGGTGCGATCCATGCACACGGAAGCGTTCAACCATCACCCCGGCCAATTGATGATGAACACTGGCGTGCCCACCTTCGGCCGGCCCACGATGGGATCCTGGATCAACTACGGCCTGGGTTGCGAATCCGAAAACCTGCCGGGCTACGTTGTGTTGAATTCAGGCCGCGGCACGAGCGGCGGCGCATCGAACTGGACGAGCGGATTTCTGCCGTCGAACTACGAAGGCGTGCTCTTCCGCAACCAGGGCGACCCGGTGCTCTACCTCAGCAACCCCGCCGATTTGCCGCACGATTGCCAGCGCGCGGGGCTTGACGCGATTCGCGATTTAAATCAGATGCGATACAACCAAACGCACGACCCCGAGATCATGGCCAAGATCGCGTCCTACGAACTCGCGGGCCGAATGCAGTTGGAAGCGCCTGATCTGATCGATCTGTCCGATGAAAGCGACGCCACGCTCGAAATGTACGGTGTGAACCGCACCGAAGGCGATCATTGGAAAAAATTCCGCAACGGCGGCCCCGACGAATTCAATTCATTTGCCTCGAACTGCCTTCTTGCGCGGCGCCTCGTGGAACGCGGCGTGCGCTTCATCAATATCTACCACGCTACATGGGATCACCACGAAGACATCGATGATCGCCTTGCGTTCAATTGCATGATGTGCGATCAACCCATCGCGGCCTTGTTGAAAGATCTCAAGCAACGCGGCCTGCTCGACGAAACACTCGTGGTGTTTGGCGCCGAATTCGGCCGCACGCCATTGGGCGAAAACCGTGTCGGCCGCGCGCCCAACACGGGCCGCGATCACCACCCCTTCGCCTTCAGCATGTGGATGGCCGGCGGCGGCATAAAAGGCGGCCAAATCATCGGCGAAACGGATGAAATCGGCTGGAACATCGTCAAAGACCCCGTCCACGTCAACGATCTCCACGCCACGCTCTTGCACCTGTTCGGCATCAACCACGAGCAACTCACCTACCGCTACCAAGGCCGCGACTTCCGCCTCACCGATGTTGCCGGCAAACTCGTGCCGCAGTTGCTTGCGTAAGCATCGCGGCAGCATATATCCATGCAGTCGTATCGCGGTCTTCGTGGTCGTGTCGCGGTCCCCGCAGCTGTGTCGCGGTCTCCCCAAAAGTTGTTGTGGCAGGGTCTCCCGACCCTGCTATGCGCCCGACCGAAGGTCTCCATCTCCGTTGCGGAGGTGTATGCAGGGACTACGGCAGGAGCGCCAGCATGCGTAAAGTAAATCTATACCCCGGCGAAGACGGCTACTGGGTCGTCGAATGCCCAAGCCTGCCCGGCTGCATCCGCCAGGGCGAAACACGAGACCAAGCATTGGTCAACATTCGTGAAGTAATTGACCTCTACATCGAAGTGCTGAACGAGCGCGGGGAACCGGTGCCTGAAGACCATCTTGAGGTGACCAGCGTATGACCGCTTTGCCGGTCGTCTCCGGCAAAAAATGCATCACAGCTCTGAAGAAGGTCGAATTCGGAATTGCCCGTCAGCGAGAAGCCACATCATTCTCGTAAGGCAGTCACCCAAAACGTAAGTCGCCGTCCCAAACCACAAAGAGCTCGACCGGGGTACCTTGCATGGCATTCTCCGCTCAGCGGGTATTACCATCGATGAGTTCATAGATATTCTCTAGTTCAAAAGAGGTGCCAGCGGTGGTCCGATTATCCACATGCGACACTTACCACCATCGTTATTGGTACTACTCATACCCTTCCTTATTGCCCCGCAGTTGTGTCGCGATCTACTGACCCCGATACCGGCGCGACCGCAGGTCTCCAACCCCGGCCAGATCGTGTCTTTACTTTGTTCGATTACCATGATATAGTTGCCTTGGAAACTATATGGGCCGCCATGAAAACAAAACCCATCAGCCAACTCGACGATCACCTTGGATACTGGCTCCGGTTCGTGTCCAACCACGTCTCGCATGCCTTCAAGCTGAAGGTCGAGGCCTGCGGAGTGACGGTCGCGGAGTGGGTAGTGCTTCGCGAACTGTTGCGGCACGGCAAGACCAATCCCAGCGCCATCGCCGACGTATTGGGCATGACGCGGGGCGCCATTTCGAAGCTGACGGACCGCTTAATCGTCAAAGGCCTTGTCGCGCGCGGTGAGGTGCGGAGTGATCAGCGTTTTCACACCGTTGCGCTTACGGCCGCGGGCAAACGCCTCGTGCCGCGGCTCGCGGCCTTGGCTGATGCGAATGAAGAAGAGTTTTTTGGCCATCTTTCCAAGGCGCAACGTGCCGAGTTGAAAGAACTGTTAACGGACCTCGTACGACTTCACGGCTGGAAAGACGTGCCTACAACATGAGCACCAACTACAGGAATCCCCCAATGAACACAGAACAATTGGCCGTAATTGTAAACTGCGCGAATCAATCCTTGCGCGGAGAGACCACATTCCCCGAAGTTGTGCAATCACTGCAGGCCATCGGCCTCGAACGGTACCACATCGACTACTCGTGCCATGTGGGCACGTACTATCTCCCCAGCGGCGCGGCCACGACGTTAACGTTGGCCCACCCTGATGCCACCGTTGCGGAAACCTTCAACGCCGTTGGCGTCGAATCCGCCGTGCGCGCAATCCAACGCGGGGAGATCTACTACCAGGAGTTTCTTCAACGTACGATGGAGGCAGGTTGCATTGGCTACACTGTATTCATCTCCGGCGCGCGCGTGCTCTACTTCGGCCGCAATGGCGACGTCCACGAAGAGCGCTTCGGAGGACCCTCAGCGAATTGAGTCCCGGCAGGGACAATAGAAAATAGCCCAGCCTTTCCAAGGCTGGGTTCAGAGTACAAGAAGAAGCGAGTCCCGGAGGGACGACAGAACGCAACGCCATTTCTATCGTCCCTCCGGGACTCGAAGATTTTTATCCGTTAATTACCCAGCACGCGAAGTGCTGGGCTATTTTCGGCCGTCCCTCCGGGACTCATGTGCCACCCCCAAACTCGTTTGGGGGTGCGACTCAAAGCCAACCACCCCGCAACTATTACTTATGATCCAAACACTTCAGCAAATAGTCCCCATACCCCGACTTCCGCAGCGGTTCCGCCAACGCTTTCATTTGCGCCGCATCAATGAACCCCATTCGATACGCCGCCTCTTCGATGCAGCCGATCTTCAGGGCCTGCCGGTCTTCAATCACCTGCACAAACTGCGCCGCCTGCATCAATGACTCAAACGTGCCCGTATCCAACCACGCCGTACCCCGTTCGAGAATACCCACCTTCAACTTGCCCATGGCAAGATAATGTTTATTCACATCCGTGATTTCGTATTCGCCTCGAGCGGACGGCTTCAAATTCTTTGCAATCTCGACCACACTGTTGTCGTAGAAATAAAGCCCTGGGACTGCATAGTTCGATTTCGGTTTCGCCGGTTTCTCCTCGATCGACAGCACCTTGCCCGTCGCATCGAAATCCACCACGCCATACCGCTCCGGATCCGACACGTGATACGCGAACACCACGCCGCCATCGGGATCCGAGTACGACCGCATATGCTTTCCCAAACCCATGCCGTAAAAAATATTGTCGCCCAGGATCAGCGCCACTTTGTCGTCACCCACAAATTCCTCGCCGATCACAAACGCCTGCGCCAGTCCATTCGGCACGGCCTGCTCCGCGTACGAAAACGTACACCCCAGCGGCTTGCCATCCCCCAGGAGTCGCCTAAAGAAAGGCAAATCGTGGGGAGTCGAAATGATGAGGATATCCCGAATGCCCGCAAACATCAGCGTCGACAACGGGTAATAGATCATCGGCTTGTCGTAGATAGGCATCAGTTGTTTGCTGATGCCCAGGGTAATCGGATGCAACCGAGTGCCCGATCCGCCAGCCAGAATAATGCCCTTCATAACACATTCGTCTCCAATGCGGGTTGCCTTGACCCCAAGTGCGCCACACTGTACCACACGGCCCGTCATTTTTGGCAACCCGCTTCGCGCAATGGTACGATTCGGTTATGGCAATCGACCCAAACGATATCGAAGTGACCTTCTTCCGCAGCGGCGGCCCCGGCGGACAGCACCGCAATGTGACGGAAACGGCTGTTCGCGTTCATCACATTCCCACGGGGATTACCGTGGTGGCCAAAGGTGAGCGATCGCAAACGCGCAATCGTGAAGAGGCCATCGCCGAATTGGAGAAGCGGCTTGCGGCACTAAATCGCAAGCGAAAGAGACGGCGTGCAACCAGACCGACCAAAGGGTCGGTGGAAAGGCGGCTCGATTCAAAAAAGCGCCGATCGAGCGTGAAATCGGCCAGGGGTAAAATCTCGGATGACTAACTCGCCGGCGCCGCCTCTGTTTTCTGCTCGTCTTCGTCATTGCATTCGCAATTGATCTCGACCCCTTGAACCAATTGCGCCACGAGAATCAGGGTCTGAAAGACTCCCCAGAAGATGGCAACGGTGCCTGGGCTTGGACTACTTCCCGCCATAACGCCTCCTTGCGTAAAACCGGGTTCAATCCACTTACGCTCGACCGAATAACATTCTACACACCACTATACCACAGCCCGCTGTCGACTCTACTCCAGAGAAGCTTTCCAGCCGGCAATGGCAATCAATACCCATCCCGCAATAAAGGCCACGCCGCCAAACGGGGTAATCGCGCCTAGTATCTTGATTCCAGTCAGCGCAAGGGCATACAGACTGCCGGAGAAAACGACGATGCCCAAGGTCCACGCCCAGCACGCCCAACCGGTCAAGGGTTGTTTCCACAATCCAGCCACGCCCGCAGCCACGGCCAGCATCGCAATTGCATGGTAAAAATGATACTGCACGGCCGTGTGCCAAACGGCCAGCATTTCCGTGGACAAGCGATCCTTGAGTCCGTGCGCCCCAAACGCCCCCAGACCGACCGCCAGTGCGCCCAATACCCCCGACACCGCCAGAAACCCATTTCGACTCATGTCTCTTACTGCTCCTGCTTTGCTTGCCGATCGAAAATTGTCGCAGCGGCATTGGATACGGGCCGGGTAAACCAACATGCCCACGCAATCAAAAGAAACTGCAACAACAACCGCAGTACAAGGCCCCACATGGGCATGCTCGGATACCGATCCGCGTGAATGATCATGTCGATGTGCACCAGAAAAAACACAACCAACATCGCCACTATGCTCCATGCTCCAACCACAGCCGTCTTGCGAAAGCACAGCATAACGCCGCCCGCAATCTCTGTGAGGCCGCTCAACAATACCAGTGCGCGAGGGAACGGCAGGTACGTCGGCATGATCTGGATATAGAAATCGGGATTGATGAAATGATTTGCGCCTGCCGCAACGAACAACACGGCCATCAGATAGCGCATCGAAGTCTTCAAAACGACCACCCGGTATCCCTCGATTCTTGGAGTCTAGCAGAATAGAATTCACACGTGGGACATTCCACAAGTGTACTGCAATCGAAGAAGTGAAACGAAAAGGGGATGTCAGGCAAAAAATTCAAAAGCGGGGGTTTGTGTCGATCGCGTCAGCGCAACCTGCTCGCTGCCCACGCGTACATCGATGCGATTGGTTTCCGGCGGTGTCTCGCCTTGCAATCGCGCCCGCGCAGTGCCGGCCGCATCGTTCAAACCGTTTACAAATCCGCGCGCTGTATCCGAAGCTCTGGTCGTGGCCTCGCGCAAGTCAAACGTTGCCGGAGAACTCGTGGGCGGATTTTCCCGCGCCAAACGTTCCTGCTCGCGAGTAATCCGGTCCCGGACTTCCTGCTGAAGTTCTTCAAAGGTGGGGACGATTTTCTCCGCTTCCGCAAGATTCCGATCCAGCGTGCGCAATGCCGCTGCCGGCGCTGACACGGTTCCCGTGCCAAATCCAACGCGCTGCGGTTCCGGGCGCTCCTCAGGAAAAAGCGTGGACGCCGCACCGGATTCGTTGGACCTGGAACCAAACCCAACCGTTGGAATGGCTGCTTCCGAAGCGCGCGGTGCGGCCGCTCCCGCCGTATTGAACGACGCGAATCGAAACGCTTCCAAGCGTTGTGCGCTATCGCCGATTCGAACGCCCATGACACCACTTCCCATACCGCGCGTACATACCTTGCCACGCATGGTGACCAAGACAATGCACTCACGACACACAGCGCCCTTTCGCGCTGGGCAATCAGTTCGCAGTCCTATTTCTCTACATTAGATTATGGCTTTTTCGAGTTTTTCTGTCAAGAATCGATTGCGAAAAACTCAGGCACTTTCGAGGCAAGCTATTTAGTTAAAATAACTTATGCTATATGCCCCGGCCGGGAATCGAACCCAGATTTAGTCCTTAGGAGGGACTCGTTCTATCCATTGAACTACCGGGGCCCACAGTGCACAGAACAGACCCAAGGCGGCCAAAGTAGACAATTTGCGCTCAGCCAGTCAAGGCCGGTTGCCGCACCCGTTGCCACGCCGTATGCTACGCTCAATGCGCAGTCGTGTGGGAACTATGTCCTGAAAGGAATCGCATGCCTTCCTTGACCCTGGCCATTTGTGCGCGCAACGCCGAAAGCATCATCGGTAATTGCCTGCGTAGCATCGCCGAGCAAACGGTCCCGCCCGAGGCAATCATTGTCGCGGTCGACAACCTGAGCGACCCAACCGCTGCCGTGGCAAGTTCCTTCGGTGCACGGGTAATCGCAAGCGACGCCACCGGGTTGTACGAAGCGCGCAATGCGGTTCTCGCGGAATGCCGCACCGAATACCTCGCGTTCACCGACGCCGACTGCGTGCTCGCGCCAGTATGGGTCGAACGAATGAAACAGGTCCTGGACTCCCGGGCGGACGTCGCGGCAGTTACCGGCCGCCACCCTCCGATCGGGCCCCGCAATCTTGCGGCGTGGCTCCATCACATGTGGTTTCTTGTGGAGACCCGGGATACGGGCGAGACCGACGGCGTCATAGGGGGTAACAGCGCATTTCGAATGGCAGCACTGGCCGAGGTGGGGGGGTGGCTCCGCCTGCCGGGTCACAGCGCAGCCGAAGATGTCTATGTGTCCATGGCACTGAGAAAGGCCGGGTGGAAAATCTGGTTTGAAGCGGATGCCGCGGTGCACCACCACTACGAAACACGGTTAAAGGGACTCTGGCGCAAAGCCGTGATGATGGGGAAAGATATCGTCGTCATGTTGCGCGCGGCCGGGTGGTATGAAGGCTTGTGGTGGTATACCCTCGTCATTCCTATTCTTGCGGCCACCTTTCTTTCCGGTATCGCTCTCGCATTTTTGAATCCGTTGATAGGACTCGCGACCGCTGCATTGCCCCTGATCGCCACGTTCGCCTACTTGACGGTTCAGTTCAACAGTATTTCCAAGGCCGCTCCCCGGTGGATTGCCCGATGGATTATTATATGGCCCTACTCGTGGGGCATTTTAAAAGGATTGCTTACCCCTATCCCCGGTAATGCGCGGCCAACCCCCAATCCGCAACCCTTTCGCGGGGACGGCGCGACGCCATGACGGACTCGGCGCTGCCTCGTCTTTCCATTTGTCTTGTATGCTCGCATGGCGGCCATCTCACCGAAATGCTGCAATTGCTCGGGGCCTTCGACGGGCATCGGACGTTTTACTTCTGTTACGACGCAGACACAACCCGCCATTTGGATCCCGCCTACCGGATTCCAAACATGGCGCGCAATCCCATCGAAATGGCGAAAAACCTCGTGCGCGTGTGGCGAATATTTCGTAAGGAAAAGCCCAATTTGATTGTCTCAACCGGTGCGGAAATTGCTATTCCCGCCGTCGTGATTGGAAAACTGTTCTTTCGCACGCCGGTTATCTACGTCGAATGCGGCGCCCAAGTGACAAGACCCTCGTTTACCGGCCGCATTATGTATCACCTGGCCGACTGGTTCTACGTGCAATGGCCGGAATTGCAGCCCGTGTACGGGCCCAAAGCGTTATTCAAAGGCAGTCTGGTGGACGAATGGCGGGGATCAAATCCATGATCTATGTCACCGTCGGCACCATGTTTCTCGATTTCGCGCGGCTCATTCGCAAGATGGACGACATCGCCCAATCCACGGGCGAACGAATCATTTGCCAGATCGGCATGGGGGAAACCGTGCCCGTTCACTGCGAACATTTCCGGTTCAAACCCAGACAAGAAATTGTAGCGCTGCAGCGGGAAGCCCGGGTCATTGTCGCTCATGCGGGCATCGGATGTGTCATTGAGGCCATGCAGGCCTCGCGTCCCCTTATTGTGGTGCCGCGCCTGAAAAAACACAATGAGCATATGGACGATCATCAGTTGGATTTGGCGCAAGCCGTGGCGCGGCGTGGCTGGGGCCGAATGATTGTACACATGGATGATTTGGCGGAAGCGCTCGCCAACCCCCTTCCGGCTAAAACAGACTACGAGCCGGCCACTGTTCCCCTGGTGCGCTCCATACAGTCCGCGGTGGCACAAGTGGCCATGAACCTTGCGCGTTCGCGTTAGTATACTTCGGCCATCGGTTTAGCACGGCTCGGTTAAACGGCGTATGATATTGTTATGGGAATGTCCAGGGTAGCGGTGCGAGGGGTATGTCAATGATGGAAAGAATCGCTCTTTGCATGGCGGCAGCGCTAATGGCCGGGCCCGCGTGTCTCTTTGCGGAAATAGTAACTTTTCGGGTCACGGAAAATGACCAAGCCATCCCGTGTCGCATTCACCTCTGGGATGCGGAGCACAAGCCGGTCAAAGTAGAAAGCTATCCTTGGTGGCACGATCATTTTTCGTGCGACGGCACCGCCGCGCTCGATGTGCCGCCCGGATCGTATTCGTACGAAATAGACCGGGGACCGGAGTATCGTGCCGTGTCCGGCACGTTTGAACTCGCCGGAGGAGGCAAACAGGATGTGGTCGCTTCGCTGAACCGGATGGCGAACATGGCCTCTCGCGGGTGGTGGTGCGGCGATCTCCACGTTCACAGGCCCATCGAACATGCCGAATTGCTAATGCAATCAGAAGACCTGTACATAGCCCCATTCATTACCTGGTGGAATGCAAAAAATCTGTGGGGCGATACCGCGCCTCAAGAACCCCTACTCCGGAAGCTCGCCGGCAATCGCTACTACCACATAATGGGAGGTGAAGACGAGCGGGAAGGCGGCGCCTTTCTCTACTTCAACCGGACAGAACCTCTTGAGATTTCCAAAGCCGACCGGGAATGGCCCTCACCTATGTCCTTTCTCGAACGCGTGGCCGATGAGCGGGAGACTTACATCGATATCGAAAAGCCATTCTGGTGGGATGTGCCGACCGCGCTGGCCATGGGCCACGGCGATTCCATAGGGCTTGCAAATAACCATATGTGCCGCGGCGGCATGTACGAAAGCGAAGCGTGGGGTAAACCGCGCGATGCCGTTCGCCTGCCAGCGCCTCGAGGCAACGGCACATGGACGCAGGAAATCTACTACCACCTGCTCAACACCGGATTGCGCGTACCGCCCTCCGCCGGAAGTGCGTCCGGTGTGCTGCCCAATCCCGTGGGATACAACCGCGTTTATGTGCAATTGGATGGCGAGTTGACTTATGAGAAGTGGTGGAAGGGGCTGCTTGCCGGGAGAAGTTTCGTCACGAACGGACCCTTGCTGTTGGCAGCCGCCAGCGGCGAATTGCCGGGACATGTGTTTAAGTCCGCCTCCCCCCTGAGTGTGGATGTGTCCGCGGAAATTATCGCGCGAGACCCGTACACCACGATAGAAATTGTAAAAAACGGGCGAGTAACCCATACCGTCGCGAGGGAGGATGTCGCCGCTGATGGATTTTTGGCGTCTGTCGCATTTGAAGACAGCGGTTGGTTTCTTGTGCGGGTTATCGCGGATGTTCAACATACATTTCGTTTCGCCTCCTCGGCACCCTTTTATGTGGAGATCGGCGAGAATCCCCGTCGTGTCAGCCGCGAATCCGCGCAATTCTTTCTCGATTGGACTCGCGAGCGCCGGGAAAGAGTAAAGCACGACGATCCGGAAAAACTTGCCGAGGTAATCGCGTATCACAACAAGGCCGAAGCATTCTGGAGCCAGCGCGTTGACGACGCAAACGCAAAGTAGGGGAAGGCGTGCAGCCAACCGTAGCGATTATAATCCCCGCATATAATGCCGGAAGTACGATAGCGGCGTGTATCGACGCTTGTTTGAACCAGTCCTATCCCATCGACGATGTCATCGTCGTTGACGACGGATCCACCGACGATACAGCAGACGTATCCAAGAGCTTTCCGGTAACGTACATCTATCAGGAAAATGGAGGGCCGGCTGCCGCGCGCAATCACGGATCCAGAATCGCGGATAGCGACATCATCGCGTTTACCGACAGCGACTGCATACCGGAAACTGATTGGATTGAGCATTTGGTCAGCGGATTTGGCGAGGGCGTCGTCGGAGTCGGTGGCACCTATACCATTGCCAATCCGGAAAGCGTGCTCGCGGGCCTGATACAGGCCGAAATAGAGTATAGGCATGCTCTGTTCGAAACGGAGGTCGACTTCCTGGGTTCATTCAACGTGGCCTATCTCAAGTCCGCGTATGATCTCGCCGGAGGTTTCGACGAAACATTCAAAAAGGCTTCCGGCGAGGATAATGATCTCGCCTACCGGTTGCAGGACAACGGCGGTATCTTGCGGTTTATAAAAGAGGCTCGTGTGGCCCATCATCACCCCGACAAAATGTGGAACTACCTGCGCACTCAGGCGCGGCACGGTTTCTGGCGGGTGAAGATTTACGTGAATCACCCGAACCGGCGCAGCGGCGATCAATACGCGGGCAAGGCCGAATTGTGGGCGCCGCCCGCGGCCATTTTAGAGCTATTCTTCTATTTGCTCGTTATAGTGTCTGTCAGTGTTGAGATAGCCGGGAGAGCGTTCGATCTGGAATCTCCAATTGGTGCCTTTGGCAAACTCGCGGTGCTTGCGTGTATCGTGGTGATGCTTCCGGTTTCTATCTTTTTTTCTCGCGTGCGATATCGATTGCAGAGAAACGTCATGATGCATAATGCCCAGAACGAGTATAAGTACCTCGGTACTTTTTGGGCGTGGCCGCTATACTTCTTCCGCGATGTTGCGCGCGGACTCGGCCTGATTGCCGGCCTGGCCTACTATGGGACGTTTGTTCGGGAACGCCGATCATGATGCGGATTCTAATTATTATTCCCGCGTACAACGAAGCAGATACCATTGCAGATGTTGTAGCTTCACTGAAAGCGCACGTCCCCAATGGCGCTATCCTTGTAATAGATGACGGATCGGCGGACGCGACTGCGGCCATTGTGCGGAGCATGGATGGCGTCAACTTGATTCGACTGCCGTTCAACATGGGGATTGGCAGCGCGGTGCAAACCGGATTCAAATATGCCGTCCGTGAGGGATTCGACGTCGCCATACAATGCGACGCCGACGGTCAACACCCAGCGCATCAGATTCCGCGACTACTGTCGCGGCTGGAACAGGGAGACTGTGATCTGGTGATTGGCTCGCGATTCGTCGCCGATTCCGAATACACCCCTTCGGTGTTCCGGCGCATCGGCAAATCGATGCTGTCCCGGCTGGTAGATACCGTAGTCGGTGGAGGCATCACCGACACCACAAGCGGGTTCCGCGCCGCCAACCGGAAGGCGCTAAAAGTCTTCGCCCACCATTATCCCGACGACTACCCCGAGGCGGAGGCGCTGGTTATTCTGCACAAACACGGCCTGCGCGCTGTCGAAGTACCGGTGGATATGAACCCGCGCCAAGGCGGCCGCACGTCCATTACGCCTCTGCGGGCCGTGTACTATATGGTCAAAGTCGGATTGGCCATCTTCATCGATGTGTTCCGGAAATACACGGCACGACCCGGAGATACCGATGCCACCTGAATACCAACTCATGGGTATCCATCCCGCACACCGAATCGGCTTGCTGCTGTTGAGCCTGGCATTACTGGCAGCGGTACTGGAACTGGTCAGGCGCGGCTACCTCAAGGAACGCTACGCCTTGTTGTGGCTGGTTACGTCTGGGGCAGGGCTTGTGGTTGGAGTCTTTCCGAATATCATCGTGGCGGTGTCCAACTGGCTGCACTTCCAGTATCTGACGCTCTTGTTCGCAATGTATTTCATCTTCACACTCGGTATCGTGCTGAGCTTTACCGTAGTAATATCGCGCCTGTCAGAACGAAACCGCACATTGGCTCAGGAGGTGGCGCTCTTAGCCAAGTCTGTCGACGCCCTGGAAAAGCGGAAAAGCGGTCCTTGATGCCGCAGGGCGAACTCCTCGAACAGGCATACCAATAAATCGTATGGTCATTTGCGGTGAATTCCTACTGACAAAATCACAATCGTGTGGCATAATTCATCTGGGTTATATGGGATTTGACAGGCGCGGCCCTTATTCGGTCACGTCGCTCGGATCGTGTTTCCTGCAAGATACCCCTGGTATGGCAACCTCGGCGCAACTTGCCCGCATTCGAAAGGGGGGCGGCCTTCTATGGGCCTCGTTTGGCACGATGTCAGCATTCCAATTCGCGAAGGGATGACCGTATGGCCCGGCGACGTGCCGTATTCTATCGCACCCAGTTCCCGTATCGACAATGGCGCGTCAACTAACGTTTCCGCCATCACGTTGAGCACCCACTGTGGTTCCCACGTGGATGCACCCTGGCATTTTGAAAATGACGGCGCGCGTCTTGACCAGGTACCGAAAAACCTGTTCTTCGGAGAAGCGGCAGTCATCGACTGCACAGGAAAAGTGATCGTCACCGCGGAAGACTTGGGCAAGGCGAATCTGCCGCCCCGAATTCTAATCAAAACAGATAATTCCTCGTTTCCTTCAGACCCTTTCCGGACCGATTATGTTGCGTTGGATCCGGATGCCGCACAGCGTATGGTGGACGAGGGCGTTCGCCTTGTGGGTGTGGATGCGTTGTCCGTCGCCCCCTACAAACAGCCCGGCCAGCCAACGCATCACATCCTCTTGCAGAACAACGTATTGATAGTGGAAGGGCTGCGTCTCATGGGCGTGCCGGCGGGTGACTGCTGGTTCACCGTGTTGCCTCTGCCCCTTGAGGGGGCGGATGGCGCTCCATGCCGCGCCTTTATCGGCTGGGAGGACTTACATGCTTAGCCTCCACGCCACAATGAAAGATGTCCTTGCCGTGGTGTTGGCCGGCGGCGTCGGTGAACGGCTTTATCCGCTCACGCTCAACCGGGCGAAACCCGCCGTCCCCTTTGGCGGCATCTACAGGCTTATCGATTTCACGCTGTCCAACTGCATCAATTCCCAATGCCGGCGCATTCTCGTGCTTGTTCAATACAAACATTTAAGTCTGAGCCGCCACATTCGGCAAGGCTGGAACATGCTCCACCCCGCGTTGGGTGAGTTTATTGAGGTCATCTCCGCGCAAAAACGTGTCGGCGATGACTGGTATCAAGGCACCGCGGATGCCATTTACCAGAATCTCTACTCGATCGACCCCGTACAGCCGCGCGAAGTGCTCATACTCGCGGGCGATCACATTTATAAAATGGATTACGCCCGTATGGTCGAACACCACCGGCGAAACAAGGCCGACGTCACGGTGGCCACCATTCAAATGCCGCTGCGCGACGCGCACCGGTTCGGCGTGTTGGAAGTGGACTTTACGGGTCAGGTGACCGGCTTCGAGGAAAAACCTTCGCACCCCACGCCCGCGCCAGGCCGTCCGGACAGTGCCCTCGCCTCCATGGGCATTTACGTATTCAGTACCGAGGTGCTCAAGAAAGCCTGCCGGGAAGATCACGAGCGCCGCAGCACGCACGATTTTGGCCGCGACGTCATCCCTGGCATGATTGGAAAGAATCGCGTATTCGCCTACATGTTTCAGGATGAGAACAGAAAGGAAGCCCAATACTGGCGCGACGTCGGCACGCTCGATTCATACTGGGAAGCAAACATGGATCTGGTCCAGGTCGATCCCATGTTTAATCTCTATGATCGCAATTGGCCCATTCATACGCTTATACCGGCCTCGCCTCCAGCAAAGTTTGTCTTCGCCCAGGAGGGGGTGCGGTACGGCGCGGCCGTGGACTCAATCGTCAGCGCCGGCTGCATCATCAGCGGCGGCATCGTGAAGCGGTCCGTGCTCGGTCCCGACGTGCGCGTCAACAGCTATTCCAGCGTGCGCGAATCCATCCTGTTTCCCGGCGCAACGGTTGGAAGACACGCCCGTATTCGACGGGCCATCATCGAGAAGAACGTGGAAATCCCCGCAAATGCCGTCATCGGCTACGACCTCGACGAAGATCGCAAACGGTATCACGTGACGCCAAACGGCGTTGTCGTCGTGGGCGGTGGCGAGGCAATCGTGCCAGCGGATTCCGACGTGCTCGAACCCGTCGCCAAGTAAGAGGCGCTAACCCGCATTATGCACCACGCTTGATTCGTGCGTGGAAGACTGAAGTACAGTCTCCGTGGTGCAAATTGCTCACACAGAATTCCTAGAGCTTGAAACGCTGAGGATGTTTCACTTGCACACTGTAGGTGCGCCAGTTTTGGTAACAAGCCGATTGAATTGTTGGTACACAGTTAATTGGACAAAGTCGTGAAATATCCGGGCTAGGGCAACAACGCCACGGTTCGCTTTTCTCGCGCGCTCAGCACTGCGGTGTCCACAATTTGTTGACCTACGCGGCACATCGCGGGCGAAAGTGGACCCTCCACGGGGCTCCCCGCACCCAGGCATTGAATCAAGTACTGCACCGGGTTCTGATACGGCGGACGCAACGGGTCCACCGGCAAATCAAAACCTTCCGGCCGATCCGCGGTCTGTACACGGATACTGGGCTCGTAGTCGTAGCTGCTGATCGTACCCAAAGTCCCCTTGATCACGAAACCGCACTTGGGCTGCGGCTGATGCGTCCAGGGATCGCTGAACGTGCCCCAGCGCGTTTCAAATTTGGAGAGCCCGCACGAGTACCGCGCCACCGTGATGCTGTGTTCATCCACCTCCAAATCCGCGGGCTCATCGACCACAGTCGTCACTTCCAACGGCGCTTTGCCTCCGTGATACCAGGTGCCCAAAGTCGTGCCATACCCAAGATAGTCCAGCAGCGATCCGCCGCCCGCGGACCGCTGATAAAACCAACTCTTCGACTTCTCCCGCGCCACGTAGGCCGAATCGGTTGTAATCTTGTCGGCAACATGCCAAAGCGGTCCTCGGTTGCCGTCGTAGTAGTGAACCTCGGTCACGTCGCCGACAGTCCCTTCGTCCACCAGGCGTTTCGCCGTGACATGGCTCGGATACCAGCGCAACGGCCAGTTGATGGCCAATACATTTCCGTTCGACTCAGTTACCGCCAGAATCCGGTCCGCTTCCCCAAGCGTCGACGCAAACGGCTTCTCCAGCAGAATGGCCGTGCCGAAAGGTGCAACGTTCTCAACCCATTCCGCGTGGTAGGCGGTCGCCGGGCACAACACCACGATGTCGGGCTTGGTCTTCTCGATGCATTCCCGATAGTCCGTAAACACGCGATCCCGCGCAATGGAAAGCGCTGCGATCGTGGGCTCCATCGCACCCGGCTCCGAATGACAGACACCCACTATCTCCGCCTGCGGATGCTCATGCGCCATGCGCAAATTGTCGCCCATGTGCGAGTGGTCAAAATTGATCCCGGCGATACGCCACGTTTTCGACATGCAACGGCCTCTCCATGAAATCAATGCAGTCCATGCAACATGGCGTTCCGGGCCGCGCCGATCGCGCCGGCCAATTCCCCAAGCGCCGCCGGAATCACCGGCGTGCAATGCCCACCGGGCCGCCATTCCATGGAATCCAACTCAAGTGACAACGGATCGAACAACGCCGCCCCAAGTTGCGCGTTGCCTCCGCCCAGTATAACGGTTTGAGGATCGAGTATGTTGATGTACGACGCAATCGCGCAGGCAAGCGACCGAACCGACTCGGACCACCAGCGCGCCGCCTCCGCGTCGCCACCCCGCGCCGCATCGACAAGCAATCGGGTGGACTCAAAACGGCCCTTGCTTCGCCGCAATATCGAACACTCGCCAATGGCTTCTTCCAAACTCCCCGGGATGTTGGTAATACCGGGCGCGCCATGAACATCGAGGCAGATATGACCCAGATGACCCGCGCGCCCAATCGCACCATGCAAAACCCGGCCGCCCGACATAATCGCTCCACCCACCCCTGTGCCCAGAGTCAGCAGAATCGCGTCTTGAAGGCCCCGGCCCGCGCCAATCCACATCTCTCCCAACAGCGCCGCCTGCGCATCGTTCATCACCGGCGTGACGGCGTCGCGGCCCAGAAAGGCTGTCCAGTCGAATCCCTCCAGCCCCTCCAACCGTCCGGGAAGAAACGCGACCGATCGCCCGTCCGCCGCGGCCAGGCCCGGCGCAGCCAGCCCGATGCGTGACGCACGGTACCCTACGGCCGACTCCAGCGTACTCACCAGATCGGCGGTTCCCCCTGCCCAAACCGGAACCGAATCGCTACTGGAGGCATACCTTTCGAACGTGGGAACAATTCGCTGCTCGACGACGCGCCCGTCCTCGTCCACCGCGGCTGCTTTGATCCGGCTGCCGCCCAAGTCTACGCCAATTCCATACGGCGTCCTCGCCATACGTCAGGCCGTCGCGGCCTGCATGGCCGACCACTCCTGCAGCGCCTTTTCCTTCACGCGGCTATCCGGCCACTTCTCCAAGTAGGAATAATTGGGGTGGTGGTGCTTCTTGTATGGGTCGTTCCGTGCCGCGTTGTAACAACAGATCAACGACCAGCGCGAATGCTCGCTCGCATTCATGTCGGAACGGTGCAGCAAATTGCCGTCAAAGAAAAGCGCTGTGCCCGGCTCCATCTCGCAATAAACAAGTTCCATCCGTTTGAGCGCCTGCTCCACGCGCTCGGGATCCGCGCCGGTCTGCTCTGCGATGCGCATGTGATTCACGCGTCCCATCTGGTGCGACCCGCGAATTACTTGCAGGCAACCGTTCTCCTTGTTGGCCCGATCCACCGCGATCATGCAACTCGCCATGTACGGAAACAGGCATCCGTTGTCGTACCAATACCCGTAATCCTGATGCCATTCCCACGCCCCGCCCACACGCGGCTCCTTCAGCATCATCTTATGGTGATAATGATAGACTTCGCCGCCGAGTAGCTGTTCCATGATGTTCACAACACGCTCCGACCGCACTATAGCGCTGTACGTGTCGTCAAAAAGGGCGTTGCGCAACGTCAATTTCGTGATGTTGCCCGACGTGTCCTTCTTGCCCGTCGCGCCGTCGATCAAGGCCTTGTCGGCCTTGGCAATGTTGAGCAACAATTCGGTCTCGTCGCGATCGAAATGCCCCTCGATCAAGAGGTAACCGTCGCGCTGGTATTGCGCCAACTGTTCGCTGGAAAGTTGGGTAATGGGCATGGACTCATCCTTTGATTTTTCTACGTCACGTTGCAGCCGCCAAGACACTATGGTACCGGGCGCAACACAACGCCGCAAGGACACGGCAAACCGGATTTTGTTCCCCGCGCCCCTGCTGGCTTAGGATGGTCCGCCATTGGGCGTTCTCGCAAACCTGACTACCGGAGCCACCCGCATGTATGAAGTCGGCAGTTTATTGAAACTCGCCTACGATCGTTCAGGTCTGTTTCCCATCGCCAAGTGCCACATCGGCCCCGATGCCGCCCCGGAAATGGGCAAGTTCATTCGAGATAAAGGCCTGCCGCGCGTCATGGCCGTATCCGATCCGCACACCCGGCTCGCGGCAATGGATCCCGTATTGCTTGCATTAAACGCCGCGGGGGTCCAAATACAGGAATTCTCTTTCGACGACCCCCATCTCGATGCCACCATGGAACGTGCGAAGGATCTTGCGAAAGCATGCGATTCCGTGGACGCCATCGTCGGCGTGGGATCCGGTACTGTGTGCGATCTCGCCAAACAGGCCGGCAGCGACCTCAAAAAGCCGGTCGTGCTGTTTGCCACCGCCGCCTCCATGAACGGCTATACCTCCGGCATCACCGCCGTGAAGCTGCGCGGCCTCAAGCGCACCATACCCTGCACACCCGCCCTCGCCGTCTTTGCCGATCCGGATATCGTTTGCAAAGCGCCGCCCCGCATGGCCGCCTCCGGACTCGCCGATTATCTCTCCAAATGTTCCGCGGGCGCCGATTGGCGCACCGCCCACATGCTGCGCGACGAGTACTACGACGAGAAAGCGCTGCAATTCTACGAGGGCATCCTGCAAGAGACGCTGGACTCGGCCGCCGCCATCGGCCAAGGCGACGCGCAGGCCATCGGCGTGTTGCTCGAGGCGCTTATCCTCTCCGGCCTGTCGATGCTGGTGGCCGGTTCGTCGGCGCCCGCGTCAGGCGGCGAACACCTCATTTCGCACTACATCGACATGAAGTCCGCGCTCTACGGGTCCACGCACGATCTCCACGGCGTGCAGGTGGGCGTGGCGACGCTGCATTGCCTGCGGCTCTGGGAGCGCATTTGCGAACTCGATCCTGCATCGCTCGACGCCAAGACCCTCGCCGCCAGCCAGCCGTCCATGGACCAAGTCAAGCAATGGGCGTTCGACGACTGGGGCGAAGCCGTCGGCCAGGAAGTCATCAAACAATGGAGCGAAAAAGCGCGGTCTACGGAAGACATCGAAATCGAAATCGCTAGGTTTGCTTCAAGCCATGCCGCCATTCGTGAAAGCGTGTCGCGCGACCTGTTGTCTTCCACCCTCGTCGAACAGGCCATCCGCGACGCGGGCGGTCCCGTTACCCCCGAAGATACCGCCATGCCATTGAACGAATACCAGAACGCGCTCTCCCGCGCCCGCTACATTCGCAATCGATTCACCGTGCTCGATCTCGCCGCGGAACTGGGCTTGTCGTAATGCCATGCGAACATGCCATTCTAGAAGTTGTGTACGCCCCGAAATTCAGTGCGCGCCATGTCCCCGAATGGGGACAAAATGGGAATAGTCACGGGCCACAAGCCCGTGGACCAAAGCATCACAGATTTCCGGCCCGCACTCCCGCCGCCTCACTCCCGTAACGCCGCCTCGGCCTCCTTTGCTGCGCGCAGCTCCGCATAGATAGCCTTGGCCGCTTCCACTCTTTCCAGCAACGCCGGACCTTGTTGCGCCAGCAACTCCGCCGGACGCGGCCCCATGGGAATCCGCGGACTGTTCCCCTGCGTCGCCTCGGCCACGATCTGCTCTATTTCCGCGAGGCTCGCTTCGCGCTTGGCGATCAACTCATCCAGCGCATCATATTTCCAGAACCGCAGACCGTCCCGGATCACATATACCGGCGTCGTGTGTGCGCGGGACCCGTCCGCGCCTTCCGCGCGCGCTGCAATCCAGAACCCGTTCGCGGCGGGCAATTCGAATTCGATCGCGAGTTCAGCCTGTCTCGGATCGCTGGATTCGACCGTCTTCACCGCCGCGCCATGCACCATCACATCCAGCTTGGAAGGCACATCCCGTTCCGGATCGCCCCACGCGCGGGCCTTCACGCGCACCGAATCCCCATTGCCGACCTTCAGCGTGTCTCCGGGCAACGCGCCATCCACGGTAAAATCCAGCATGATGCCGTTGGTCACAAACGTATTTCCCCGCCGCACTGCCTCAAACCAGCGATCCGCGGTAAACCGCTTCTTGCCCACGTAGGCAAATACCCGTACTTCGCCCACAGTCCCGCCCCACGGCACATCGCTCCCCGCCGACGCGGTGACCGGAAACCCGGTATTCAGGAACTCGTAGTAGAGATCCGTGCTCATGTCCGCGAATTGGAGCAACTCCACAAAATCGATCTTTTCCTTGGGAATGTTCATGCTCATGTCGCGATGCACGTGAAACAGCCCCGCGTTCACATGGGCATAGCCCGATAATCCCCCTTGCCGGTGCACTTCGTCGAAAACCGTGTCGTACAAATAATAGCGATCCGTGTCCCGGATCATGTTCTTGATGTTCATCGCCAGCGTGTGGCCCAATTCGTTATGCGTGCGTGGACACTCCTGCCCCGGCGAGAGAATATAGTCGCCGTCGATTACCCTGTAGTTCTTGCCGAAGCCCCGCTGCTCGAACCACGTCCGGTTGATATCGCCCATCTTGACCACATTGGCCAGATGCACATCTTCAGCCTGTATCCAGGTCATGGTCGCGTCCGCATCCGCATCGCTCAAGATCTGCGAGTGCACATGGTCGTCGCCGGAGTACCACCCCGCCTTCGGCATATTCACCCAGCGCCGGGGCCGGTACGTCCGCTCGGCCATGCCTCCCTCTGGCACGGTCACCGTGTCGTATACCGCCACGTGCTCAACCCCGCGAAGGACCACTACGTCGTATTCGCCCGGCGCGACCGACATGGAAATGGCGCCCGGTATGCACCAATACGCTCCCGCGAGCTTGCCCGGCAGGTTCGCGCGCCGCGCGCCGGTATGGTTCCCCTGTTTGTCGAACTGCGGACTGAAATCCAATGCCCCGCCCGGACGCACATCGCTGCCATCGGTCTTCCAGGTCAATCGAATCATGGCGGGGGAAACCTTGCCATCGTCATCCGAGAGTACCGACAGTTTCAGCGTGCCGTGATCCGATGCCTTCAGGGTTAGTGGAAGTGAGGTCGTGGGAAGGCCCGCAACGCGAAATTCGAACGACCAGTGCGTCGTCAATTGCGGCAACCGCCGCAACGAAACCAGTACCCACGTTGTGCAACCGGGCGCCACTTCCACCGGAAATTGCGGGAGATGGGAATGCTCCGAAAGATCGAAGTCCAACACAAGACACCGAGCGGGTCCATCGCCCGTTGCCACGCGAAACAGGAATGCGGCGGAGTCGCCCGGAAACCGTGCCGGCGCCAGCGGCGGCAATGTCGTCTCCATCCCCGTGAATGCCAAGTCATACTTTTCCGGACACGACTCCAGCAACTTCACGAGCGCATCCGCCGCGGCGGCCCGCCGTGTCGCCACTTCGGCCTTCTGTTCTTCGCTGGTCGCTCGGCGCGACGCCTGCTGTATTTCTTGCCAATCCCGATTCGAGGCATCCGCCTCCGCCGATACCGGGGCGCCAAACAGATACCCATGCTGTTTCACAAGCGCGCCCGCCATCTCCGGAGCGCCCGGTAGCGCCTCCATTTCCTGGCCGTGCGCCACGGCGAATGCGAACAACGTCACGATCAGAAATTGCTTCATGGCTCTTCCCCCGAAGTGCTTTTTGTCAAACGAATGTACCGGCAAGTCGCCTTGAGAAGGCAAATGCCCTCTTCATCCTCGGCCGCCCGTTTGAGTCCCTCCGTCGGCGATACGCTCATCTGAATGCCGCCTTTGCCCTGCACGGACACAGACACCAAACACGGCTCGTCCACAAACAACCGCGAATCCAACTGCAACACGCTGCCCCCCCGAAACGACCCCGGCGTGCGCGCAAAAAATCGAAACCGCAACACATGCGGGTGCGCCTCCATATCCTTTGAATCCAGCAGATCCAGTTCTGGTTCCCCCAGAGGAACAATGTTCACGGCCTCCATGTCAATTTGAAAACGAACATCGGATTCCAACTTCGTCAGCGCGCTTTCCAGATACGCCTTGCGCTCCGCCTTGTCCAAAGCGCCATCATGATTCGCGTCGATACGCTTACGCTCCCTCACGGAAGCGGGACTCGTGAACAAGATCTCCAACGTAAAGTCAATGTTCTCGCGCGAGACCTCCGCCATCACTCGTTGCTGGATATACCGCTCCAGTTCCTCGTGGGCCGAGGCGTCGAAAGCAACGGCTACAAACGCCATGAACAATATGGATAAGGCAACCGCAAGCTTCATCGGCTTTCAACCCCATCAATCGCGAGAAGAACGCGCACGCATTGTGTAACTTCAAGTCTAAGACCCCTGTACATGCCGTTCAACGCGAAAACTCTACCATAGAACAGGTAAACTTTTGACACTTTTCCCCGGTGCGACTATCATTGCCCGACTGGCTGCGCCTCGTGCGCGTGAGCTCTCAAAACAAAAACTGCCGGATCGGATTACGATATCGTGTCCCTGATAGTCGACGAACAGCGAATTGCCCCTGTGCGCGGGTTAGTCGTCCTGCAAAACCACCGAGGATCGGCTTTTTCCGCGATCGATGTGAAGCGCTGGCTGCGCCTCAATCGTATCGTGTTCAATGCGGAGAAAGTCGATGTGCTGGTCAATGTACACACCATCGACCGAATGAACGGTCTGCTACGAGACGCCGAGGAAATGGGCGTGCGTTTGTCCATCCGGTGCGAAGGGGAATTTCCGGGCGTGCCATTGCTGTCCCTGAAGCAAGCCGGCCTGCTCGACGTTTTTTTGACGCTCCCGGAATGGCCCTGCAAGAACGCGGAGTCGTGGGCAAAGGCTTGCCGCGATGCCGACGTGCCGTTGCGACTGCAATTACACGCGCCTTTTTGTGCATCCCTGGACGCAGAGTCCATCGCCGCGGAGATCGCTTTGTACTCCCCAGTTTCCGTGAATATCGCGACGTACGATCCGTTTATTCACAAAATGCATTCCTCCAATTCCCGGGATACCGCGCACACCTTGGACCGGATGAACGCGCTTGTCCGGAATCTGGCCGCCAGGGAAATCGAAGTCAACCTCACCTTTCTTCCCTTTTGCCACGTGTCGAACGAAAACTGGCCGCACGCGGTCAATAGCCCTCAGTTTTTTCTTGACCACCAGCAATACCGGAAGGGAGCCTACGAACTCGCGCAGACGCTCTACCGCAACCCGTATTCCGCCGTCGGCAAGATCCTGCTGATCATGACCGCTCGCGCCACGTTCCAGCGCACGTTTGTCGACGCCGTCCTGCTGCGCCTGTTGATGCACTCCCGCTTCCTCATGCCTTGGATGGTCGGCTGGCACAAACTGACCCGCCATCTCCACCGGCTCCGTGGCCGAGCCCGCGCCGCCGACGAAACCAACGCAGACGTGCGAAAGCGGCTGGAACAAATCCGTGCGGACGACCTCAAGCGCATGGGGCCCGAGTGCGGAGAGTGCAGCCTGCGCCGAATCTGCGATCGCGTGACACCCGCCGTCGCGGAAGCGCTGCCCGGACTCAACCCAAAGAAGCAAGAGGGCGAATTGGTGGTATCGGCCATGCACTTTTGTGCGCACCAGCCCAAGCACTACGATGCAATCGATCGCCCGCGCCGCTCCACCACAGACGCGCATCGGAAGCTTGTTCATCACGCCAACGAAATCGTGGAGAACGTAAAGCCCGATCAGCAACTCATGCCCTATGAATACGGCGTGGAGGCCGCGCCGTTCGAACCCATGGAAGGAGGAGTGCGCTGGCATTCCCTTGCCGCCGGGGAGAAGGTGAGCACCGCACTGCCCCAGATCGAGCCGCCGTGCACCATTTCTGTCGGCTTTGGCGGCGGCATCGCCGATTACATCGGATTCAGTTTCGGGCGGCACATCAAGGTGGTTTGTCCCATGGAAGGATACCGGCACACATTGACGCTCCACGTGGAGCGTGACGGACACTACGTGTTGCTCCGCGATGGAAAAGCCGTGAGCCCGGTCGAATTCGAAGGGCTGCACTACGCACCGGTGCGATTGCCGACCGTGCTCAATCCGCGCATTTCCATCTGGAACATCGACACGCACATCGTGACGCAATTTGTGAAAATCTGGCGAGGCGAAAAGTCGCTTGCCGGGGACGCCAACCAGGTAAAGTACTCGGTCGTCGTCGTGAACTCCCGCTATGCCCGGCGATTGCAGGCCATGCTTCGAAGCCTTGCCCATCAGCGCAACTTCGATCTCCGCAAGCTCGAGGTCATCGTCTGCTACATTCCCGGACTCGACGCTACCGACGATCTTATCGACAGCATGCACAACTCGTTTCCGGAATTGCGCATTCTCCGCGCACCGTTTCCCGCGCAAAACGCCAATGCCAAGGGATTCATGATCAACGAAGGCGTCAACATGGCTTCCGGCGAATGGACCGTCCTCATGGATGCCGACATCGTGCTGTCACCCGATATGTTCGCCAGAGTGGAGGAAGAATCCGCAAACTGCAATTTCATTGCCGCTGACGGTCGGAAGATGCTCAGCAAAGAAGATACTGCCAAGATATTGCTCGGCGAGATTCAACCCTGGGATGAATGGGACCGCCTCTTGAAGACAGCGAGTGAATACCGCTACCGCGAAGCGAAAGGCGTTCCCGTAGGCTTCTTTCAATGCTTCCGCACCGAGTTCATGCGCAAAGTGAAATACCATGAGCTCGACCATTTTGAGGGAGCCGACATGTGGTTCGGAATGGCCCTCCAGGATAAATACGGAAAGGAAGTCCGGTTGAGCGGTCTTCCCGTATTGCACCTCGACCACGGCGGCAGCCAGTGGTACGGCACGACGAAGCATTTCTGATGCAGGACGTCACGTACCTCGATACGTCGCTTCCGCCAACTCGCGGACTGATCTGCCTGCACAATCAAAAGGGAAAACCCTTCCGATTCGTCGATATCGCCCGGTGGATTCGCCTCAACCGCGTCGCCTACAAGACCGCCAAACTCGATCTGATTTCGAATTCCTTTGACTCGGAAGCGGCCCGATACGCGGCGGATGTGGCCAGGGAAATGGATGCGCGCCTGTCCCTTCGCACCGCCGCCGCTATGCCTCCGCCCGATCCCACAATCTTGGAGTCCCTTGGACTCCTGGACATTCTACTGGCACCCTCCGTAATCCGTGGCGAACATGTCAACCGGTGGCTTGAGGCGGCGCACTTGGCCGGATTGCCGATTCGTATTCAGATTACCGGTCCTCTCGCCATCGAGTGGGATCCGGAATCCGCCGCCGCAGGGTGGGCGGTTGCAGGCGTACAGACCGTGCACATCGCCGCCACCGATCCCTTTGTGTCGCCCGGCCGCGCGCGAAATGCCATGGCCACCAGCGTCACGTTGGATCGGGCCGCTGCGCTCGCCCGCGCCGCAACGCAACACGGCATGGAAGCAAACCTCATCGGTTGGCCCTTCTGTGTTGTGCCGGAGGATGTCCGGCAATTCATAGTCAACGACGCGCAGTTCTATTCGGACCATCAGTTTTATGTGCGCGAGTCCTACCTGCTCGCCCAAAAGATTACCCGTATGTCGCCGGCCATCGCTGGTTCAGCACTGTCCATGCTTCTGGGAAGGCACACCGCATACGACAACCCGATCGACCGCAAATTGTTGCCATGGTTAATGGACTATCCATGGGCCAAAGCTCGACTTTGGGCACTACATAAACTTACGCGCCATCACAGCAAAGCCCCTACGCCGCAACCGCTCGCGGGCTCCTTGACTTCCGAAGCGCGTGAATGGTCCGGCAGTCACACACAGCATTGCCCGCCTCCGTGCAACGCCTGTGCCTTGCGACGCATTTGCGACCATGCGCCGGCCCATCTACAGCGCTCCTACCCCGATCTGCGTCTGCAGGCGCTGCCCGGCGACGTGGCCATGGATCCGTTCGCGTTTTCAAAGTCCCGCAAGCGTCGCCTGGACGCGCTCGATGCGGATAGGCTGTCTCGGCGTTCGGAGCTCAACGAAATGACAGCCCGCGCGAACAGCATCCTTCAGAACACGCAACCGGTCCGCGAATTCGGCTCGCAAGACTACAAGGTGGAAGGCGAGTGGAGCTGGCAGGGGCCGGGCAGTGTTGGCTGGTTTAGTTTTACAGTCTCGGAAAAAATCAGCACGCCGCTTGCGCGGCTTGCGCCGCCGTTCACACTGGCCTACACCGTTGGAGGAGGTATCGCTGAATACGTGGGTTTCCAATTTGGACGCCACGCCACACTCATGTGTCCCATGACCGCCTACGCCCATCGAATTGCCATTCACGTCGAAAGCGATGGACGCTACGTACTTCTCCGCGATGGCGTACCGCAAGTGCCTACGGAATTCATCGGCAAATATTACGTGCCCGAACGGCTGGGAAATAATCTCGAGCCGCGCATCGCCATCTGGAATATCGACGGCAATGTTGGCACGCAAGGCGTCGCGATATGGCAGGAAACACAACAGACTCTCCAACACACGCCTCGATTCTCCGTTGTCGTGGTCAGCACTCGCTACGCCCGGCGATTACAGGCGTCCCTACTCAGCGTCGCACGTCAACAAGGCGTCGATCGACAAGACATTGAAGTGCTCGTTGCGCACGTGCCCGGCGTTGATGCGACGCCGGATGTCATGGACTCCATCGAAGCCGCCTATCCGGGACTTCGAATGATCCGCGTGCCATTCGCGCCGGATCATGCCCGGGCCAAAGGGTTCATGCTCAACGAATGCATGGCACAGGCCCGCGGGGAATGGATTCTCATCATGGATGCCGACATCATTCTCCCGACACTGTGGATGAAGACGTTGGGAGAATTGCCCCCGGAGACGTATTTCGCAGCGCCCGACGGGAGAAAAATGTTGACTCGCGAGGCGACGGCTGGAATTCTCATCGGCGAAATTCAGCCGTCCAATCAATGGAACGACCTGGTCAACGGTCCCGGAGAATACCGCCAGGACGAGGCCGACGGAATTCCGGTCGGCTTCTGTCAGTGTTTTCGCCGGGAATGCCTTCAAAAGGTGCGATACGAAGAACTCCAACATTTTGAAGGAGCCGACTGGAAGTTTGCCAAGGAGTTGATCGCGCACTACGGACCCGTTACACGCATTGCCGGCGTCCCCGTATTGCACCTCGACCATGGCGCAAGCAACTGGTACGGCGCCCAACGTCATTTTTAGAACGGCTACATCCAATCAAGGAGCCCCCCAATGCGCGCATGGACCGTCGCCGAATACGGCCACTACAAGAGCGTCCTGACACTGTCCGATCAGCCGTCGCCCATCCCCGAAGGAGAAACCACTCGCATCGCCGTACAGGCGGCGGGCGTCATGTTTGCTGACTTGTTAAACATCGCCGGACAATACCAAGTGCGGGCGCCCTTGCCGTTTGTGCCCGGCAGCGAAGCTTCGGGCGTCGTAACCGAATGCGGCAGTCAAAGCCGCTTCAAACCGGGAGATCGCGTTGTCACGGTCAACCTCATGGGCGCATTCGCTGAAGAAATGCTTGCCGTGGACGACACGACCTTCCTCATATCCGATGCCATGACCGCCGTCGACGCCGCCGCGCTTACGATAAACTACCAAACCGCGCACTTCGCATTGGCGTATCGCGGCCGCTTGAAAGCAGGGGAGTGGCTGCTCGTGCATGGAGGTGCGGGCGGTGTCGGTTCGGCAGCCATCCAATTGGGCAAAGTCCTCGGCGCCAACGTCATCGCAACGGCGGGCCACGAAGACAAGTGCCGCGTCTGCGCCGAATGCGGCGCCGACCACGTCATCAACTACTCAAACACCGATTTCGTAAGTCAAGTAAAGGCAATCACGCGCGGCAATGGCGCGGACGTGATCCTCGATCCCGTTGGCGGCGACGTCCTGGAAAAAAGCGTCAAATGTATCGCACACGAAGGCCGCTTGCTCGTCATCGGATTTGCCGGAGGCACCATTCCCTCTATCCCGGCAAACCGGGTCCTCCTTAAGAATATGGAAGTAATCGGCGTGTATTGGGGGGCCTATCAAACGCGCGATACCGCGCGCATTCGGGACACGCAGCATACTCTGTACCGCCTCTATGACGAGCGAAAGATCAAACCCGTTATCTATCGGGAATTCCCGCTGGACGATTTGCCATCGGCACTTGAAGCCATTGAAAACCGCGCGTGCCATGGCAAAGCCGTTATGGTGAATGCCTAACCCGCAATTTGCACCACGCCTAATTCGTGCGCGGAAGACTGAAGTACAGTCTCCGTGGAAGACTGAAGTACAGTCTCCGTGGAAGACTGAAGTACAGTCTCCGTGGTGCAAAATGCTCACACAGAATTCCTTAAGCTTGAAACGCTGAGGATATTTCACCTGCATACTGTAAGTGCGCCAGTTTTGGTAACAGGCCGGTTGAATTGTTGGTACACAGTTAATTGGACAAAGTCGTGAAATATCCGGGCTAAGCCGGAGACTCCAAGAACACTTTCGCCGCCTCCAGTTGCGCATGAGATCCCACCATGATGAGCACGTCGCCCGCGGTAAGTACAAAGTCCGGATCCGGACTGATAATGGGCTTGCTCCCGCGCATGATCGCAATGATGGTCACGCCTGTAACCGCACGCAAGTTGAGACTCAGGATCGAATTGCCACAGGCCGCCTTTCCCTCTTGAAGATAGTGGGAACGTGTCGCCGTTAGGTTCAACACGCGAATCAGCTCTTCTTGTGCGTTGCGATCGGAAGCAAGACCGCGCAACATCCCATAACGTCCCGCCCGAATCGCCGCGATCTGCGCGTCCACGATATTGTCCGGTATGTCCATTTCCTTAAGGATGTTCGCGGCAATTTCCACCGACGTCTCAAAGTCCTCCGGTATCACCTGATTCGCGCCCAACCGGTACAGGCCATCCAGTTCCTCCACAAACCGCGTTCGGGCAAGGATAAAAATGTCCGGCCGCGTCGTACGCGCCTTGGCGACTATGCTTCGCGTGCCTTGCGGGTCATTGATCGCAATGACCATCGCATGCGCGTGGCCAATACCCGCATGCCGTAAAATGGCCATCCGCGACGCATCCCCCATAATAACGTCCGCGCCATCCGCACGCGCTTCCGCGATGAGCCGGGCATTCATCTCGATCACGCAATGAGGTATGCGCGTGGCCGCCAACACTTTGTGCATGTTCTCGCCGGTCAGGCCGTAACCTACGATGATGACGTGGTGCGACTGGGATGTGGCCGCGAGCGAATCTTCCCGATCCGGCTCTCTGGTCTTGCCCGGCAACCGGTTTGCGATGGCTTCCGCGACCGGCCCCGACAGGGGCACCAAAGCCGCTCCGATCATCATCGTGCCGACTGCGTACGCAATGACGATCTCCAGAACGCCCTCGGGCAATACACCCGCTTTGGCCGCCTCGTTCGCAAGCACGTACCCAAATTCGCTGACCGTGCATAGCCCCAACCCAACCTGCAACGCCGGCCGCAACGGCCACCGGCAGGCCATTACCGCGAATGTCGTGATGATTGTCTTTGCCGCAAGCGTGGCCAACACCGCGATCGCGAGCAGGCCAAGGTGGGGGAGAACCAGGTGCACATCCACCATTACCCCAAGCGTGATAAAGAAGATGGCGTTGAATACATCCCGGAACGGCATGATATCCGCCGCCAACTGGTGGCGCTCATCGGCCTCCGCAAGCAGCAGCCCCGCCACACACGCACCAAGCGCGGGCGACCAACCCGCCAAACCTCCCAGCCACGCGCCCCCGAATGCCATCATCACGGCAAAAAGCGCCATCAACTCCGAACCACCCGAACGCACCACCTTGTTCAAGAACAAAGGGAGCACCTTGCGCGCGCCCAACGCGGCGGCCACTACCCCGGCCAACGATATAAGGGTCGTTCCCAGAGTCTCGCCCAGATTGCCACTGCCCGCCGCGGCGAGCAACGGCACGAACAACATAACCACAATTACGATGATGTCTTGGAGAAGCAGGATCGCCGTCGTGATGATCCCATTCACCGTGTTCGTTTCGCCCCGGTCGCTCAGTTGTTTCAGCACAATGGCCGTGCTGCTCAGCGCAACCACTATCCCCACAATCAGCGAAGCCGACGGAGACAAGCCCCCAAGTCCCCACGCCACGGCTCCTGCACCGCCCGCCGTAATCCCGATTTGGAGGCCCGTGGCAACTAAGATAGACGCGCCAAGCCGCACAAGCGGTCTGGGAGACAGTTCCAGTCCCACGATGAACAAGAGCAGGATCAGACCAATCTCGGAAAGTTCGCCCACTCCGTCCGAGGTAATTAACCCAAGCGCAGATGGCCCCAACACGATCCCGGTAAACAAATATCCGATGATCGATGGCGCATGTACGAGCCGGAATAACCACGCGGTGACCAGTGCCGTACCAAACAACACCACGATTTGCGTCATGAATTCCGGGCCATGAGAAGGCATCGAGAAAGCTACTCCCCGGCTGGACTAGGCATCGGGCTGGCTGAATTGGCCGTGCCGGCCTTCACCGGACTTGAAACGGGTTACCCCTTCAAGCGAACCCGTCCGAAGCGTATCCATCCCCCGGAGAAACTCGTTGGCCAACGCTTCCCCAAGCGCCTTGTCCGCTTGCTCATAGGCGGACAAACGATCATTCCGCATGCACACTTCGGGGAACTGCGCGATTTCATAGGCGAGCGATTCCGCTGCCTGACGCGCCTCTCCGTCCGGCACAACGCGGTTCACCAGACCCATGCCATGTGCCTCGCGCGCTGTCACCGGCCGTCCCGTTAAGATCATGTCTAACGCCCGGCCGAGTCCCACGATTCGTGGCAACCGCACCGTACCCCCATCGATCAACGGCACGCCCCACCGGCGGCAGAACACGCCCAGAACCGCGCTGTCTTCCGCCACGCGCAAGTCGCACCAGAGCGCCAACTCTAGCCCTCCAGCAACGGCAAAACCGGAAATCGCCGCGATAACCGGCTTGTGTAACACCAAGCGAGTCGGCCCCATCGGGCCGTCTCCCTCCGGCTCGATGCGGTTCGACCGTTCACTGCCCAACGCCTTCAGATCCGCGCCGGAACAGAACGTGCCTCCCGCGCCCCACAGCACCGCGACGGCCGCTTCCGGATCCGCCTCGAACGCCTTGAACGCGGTAACCAACTCGTGGGCGGTCTGGCCGTCCACGGCATTGCGGACTTCCGGTCGATCAAGTATTACCGTCGCGACTGGACCGCTCTTTTCAATCGTCACTGCCATACGAAAGACTATAACACATGCGGCGTGAAGTGTTTTTCCCCCTTCGGGTTTGTATAGGAAACTTTTTTCGTATACAATAGATTACAGACAAGTGAAGAGCGTCCCCGTGGAGATGCTCCGTCCCGTGCCTCACCTCAGGTTCCCCGGTCTGAAAAGGCTTCCGAAGTACACCGCAATGAACTGGCTTAGACCCCGTGCATCCCTCACTACGGCCGACGTGCATCAGGCAAAGCGCCTGTTTGTCTACGACGGCCTGTTTTTCCAACTCATGTTCACGCTGACCACCGGACCCTTTATCGTGGCCTACGCGTTGCACATGGGCGCCAACAACATCGTCATCGGCCTGCTCGCCGCCATAATGCCGTTGTCGCAAATCGCGCAAATCCCCTCCATCCTATTGGTGGAGCGGGTTCGAATGCGCCGGCTGCTCGTGGTTGTGAGCGCCGCCGCGAGCCGTGTGGCTTGGGTTCCCGTTGTACTCATTCCTTGGCTCGTCGCGCCAGAGTACCGGGTCACCGCGCTGCTCGGACTCCTGACCATTCACTACGTGTTCGCGGCCGTTGCCGGCTGCGCTTTCAGTTCCTGGATTCGGGATGTCATCCCCGTACAGGACGTAAACCGCTTCTTCGGCGTCCGTATGGCGGTCGCCACCTTTTTCGGCGCGATGGCCAGCGTCGGCGGAGCGATATTTGTCGACTACGCCCAAGGCCGCTTTTCCGATCCCATCACGCCCTATAATATTCTGTTCCTTGTTGCATCCGTGGCCGGGTTGGCCGGCGCGGCCGCACTCGCGCGGACGCCCGAACCCGCCATGGTTTCCAACCCTGACGTTGACTTCGTCGGTCTGCTGAAGCAGCCGTTCCACGACCCGGTGTTCCGGCGGCTGCTCGTCTTTCTCGGCTGGTGGAACTTCGCCATCAATTTTGCCGTCCCGTTCTTTGCCGTCTACTTGATCGAACGTATCCACCTCAGCATGACCTGGGTCCTCGGGCTAACCGTCCTCGGCCAATTGACCAACGTGGTTTTCTACCGCGTCTGGGGCCGGTTCGCCGACATGTTCTCCAACAAATCCGTGCTGCTGGTGTGCGGTCCCCTGTTCATCACGAGCTTTCTTCTCTGGCCGTTTACCACGCTTCCCGAACCCCATGCCCTGACCATGACGCTGCTCGTATTCATCCATGTCCTGTTCGGCATGTCCCAGGCCGGCGTGACGCTTTGCACCAGCAACATCGCACTGAAGTCCGCGCCTCACGGCCGCGCCACCAGCTACCTCGCTGTCAATGCGCTTATTACTGGCTTGGCCGCGATGACGGCCCCTATTCTCGCGGGTGCCGCCGCAGAGTGGTATGACGCTTACGAACTCAAGCTCATCGTCGACTGGTCTTACCGATCCACGGGCGAAACCGGGTTCTCCCTGGCCGCCCTCGACCTGCGCGGACTCGACTTCACGTTCGTCGTCGCGTTTTTGCTCGGCATGTATGCCCTGCATCGCCTCATGAAGGTGCGGGAGGACGGAGAAGTCGAAGATAAAGTCGTTATTCGTGCGCTCGTAATTGAATCTGCAGGGCTTGCCCGTCGCGTCACGGCATCCAGACGCGTGCGCATGCCCTACATGGCCATCCGGCAAATGATGCGGCGTCGAATCGGCGGGTAACGCGGCGCCCTTGCCTTGTCAAAACCCTGCACCGTCCGGTACCATGCCCTTTTCCGGCGCGGATTCACCTTTGACTAACAAAACAGTGGAATGATCCGTGTCACGGCATTGACTTTGAAATTGCACGAGGAGTTCATCATGCGGCGTTTCCTGCTGGTGTTTACCGGACTGTTCATCGCAACTATTGGCGCTTGGGCGCATGTTGGCGACCATCCTTCCATCCACGACGTCGTGGCCGGCATCGTCAGCCGGTTTACGAAAACCATGACCCACGAACAGTTAACCGGCTTGACGGTCGATCAGGCGCTCGAAGCACTTACGCCGGAAGAGCGCGACATTCTCGCCAACCACCACATTTCGTTCCGGGTGAATCAGTCAGTCACACTGTATGTGATGCGAGACGAACGCCTCGGGGAAGAACCCTATTGGCTAAAGGAACGGAACTTTGAGCGGACCGGCATGAAGGTCATGGTCGGCCGCCGGCCCTTTGACGTGTGGAAGAAGAACTTTGATCCCGGTGCCATCGGTCTTGGCGTCAATTCGTTGTCCGGAGGGGGCGATCACTATTTCGTCGCCATGAAGCCACTGCAATCCGGGGCTACCATCGAGGTCACCGAAGTCTACCCGGCCGTTCATACCACCGGCATCCTCGAAAAAGGCACCTCGGCGTTCGGTGACGGCGAGACCGCAATCACCGAGATCCCGGCCGACTTGGAGGGCGCTGTCCTTCTGCGAGGCGCTTATGCCAAACGGCGTGACGCTCAATTGGTCAACCTGTTCCGGTATACCGAATACCCAGCGTCCGACCGCCCAGACCACATCGTGCTCACCTGGAGCGACGACCCGAAAACAACCCAGGCCATTCAATGGCGCACCAGCGAAAACGTGCATAAAGGGGCCGTGGCCTATATCAAGAAGGCCGACTTCAAAACCGTCAATCCGGGCAAGCCCGTAATCGTGGCTGCGCAGACGGAAAAACTGGAAACCCCCAACGTCGTCAACAACCCCGTCGTTAACCGCCACACCGCGGTACTGCTCGGCCTCGAACCTGAAACCACCTACTTATACGCCGTCGGCGATGGCACCGAAAAAGGGTGGACCGAGTACAACGAATTCACCACCGCCCCCGAAGGCATAGAGCCGTTCTCGTTCGTCTACATGGGCGACGCCCAGAACGGACTCGAACGATGGGGCACGCTCGTGCACAACGCCTACAACAAACGCCCCGACGCCGCTTTCTATATCATGGCGGGCGATCTCGTGAATCGAGGTGCCGAACGCGATGATTGGGATATGTTCTTCGAAAATGCGCAAGGCGTCTTCGACAAGCGCCAATTGGTCCCAGTGCTCGGCAACCACGAATACCAGGGCGGCGAACCCGAACTGTATTTAAAGCAGTTCAAATTGCCCGAACACGGCCCCAAGGAAATCGCCCCCGAAAAGGCGTACTGGTTCAATTACAGCAATGCGCTCTTTGTCGTGCTCGATTCCAACCTCCCGGCGGAAACCCAGGCCCCATGGCTGGACGACATCCTTGCCAATTCGACGGCGACATGGAAGTTCGTTTGCTATCACCATCCCGCTTACTCTTCCGGCCCTGAAAGAGACAATCCGGAGGTTCGTAAGATTTGGGGTTCCATCTTTGACAAGTATCACGTGGACCTCGCTCTGCAAGGCCACGACCACGCCTATTTGCGAACGTATCCCATGAAGGGCGAACAGCGAGTGGGGTCCGCTGCCGAAGGCACCATTTATATCGTGTCCGTATCCGGCACCAAGTTCTACGATCAGGGAGACTTCGACTACAAGGAGTTCGGGCTGACCAACATCTCCCTCTACCACACGCTCGACATTCAAATCATGGGAGACCGCCTTGTCTACAAAGCCTTCGACATCGACGGCAACCTGAAAGACGAATTCGTGATCGAGAAATGAGTTGCGCAAAGTCCCAGAGATAGTCATTCATGAAGATCGTTTCTTCAATCGATATCTGCCGGCGGGTTCGCCGGGCAATCTTCATTCATCGCCCACGTCCACCTGCGTGCCTCACTCCAACGTAAACTCCCCAAGCCACGCAATTGCGTTGGCCTCCAGTTGCATCTGTTGAGCGACGCTTGTTCCGGCCCCGTCGCCGGCAAAGACGGCTATATCCACCACATCGGCCGGCGCCTCGCTCACGATCGTAAAATGCCCGGCTGAATCGGTCGCCGCATGCAGAGGCCATTCCTGGCCTTCGCGATTGGTCACGGAAATGGCAATCGCCGTGTTCGCGAGCGGTTGTTTTGCGCTATCCAGCAACACTCCCTCGAAGCCCGCCCCCGGCCAGAGCACAACGGTTTCCTCGGGATGCACCGTTCCCGGACTTTGTTCCGAGAAAGGTTGCCCAAAAGCCAGCGCATATCCGGGCTTCTCCACAATCATCCGGGCTCCGCTCATCGGCGCAAGCAGAATGGGCTCGCTAAGGCGGCCATCGGCGTTGGTCTGGCCGTAACTGATTGCGTTGCCTCCCCATGTTTCCGTCTGAAACCGTATGCGCGCGCCTTCCACAGGACTGCCGTTGGGGTCCACGACGCGTACTTCAAAACGCTGCGGATCGGGGACATTCAATTCAATCTCGATCTCGTCGCCGCCCTCCAACTCATACACCGCTGAAATATCGCCCGCCACGTCCGCATCGTACATATACCGCGCTTGGAAGGAATAGGCCCCCTTGGCGCCCGGCAACGTGAACCGGGCCGCGAAAAGTCCGTCCTGTTGGCCTTTCGCCACGGTCTTCCCCTCATAAATCGCGAAGGCCTCGATGGGAACGTACTGTGTCAGCGGTTGGCCGGACTCTTGACCGACGAACGCAGCATGAACCGCAATGGTGTCCGTGTTGAACACGGGGTTATACTCCCGCGTTTCGCCCGCAGCCAATGCCTTGATTATCTCCATTCGTTCGCGGCCATCATCAAACCCATGCACTTCAACATTGACATGAAACTCCATGCCGGTGTCCACTTCCGTCGCATAGCGGCCAGACCCGTCGCTGACCGCCAAAAAACTACCTGCGTACGAGGGACTGGCCCAAATCTCGCCGTCGGCACGCTCGACATCAATGGACTTTGCCGCGTAAAACGTCAGCCGCGCGCCCGACAAGGGCTTGTCCGAACTGTCTCGTACCGTGCCGCGGATGACGGCGGGCGGCTCCAGGCGCAGCTCGATCAGGGAATTATTTTGAATGAGGATGTCCGGGAACGTGCGGTCGCCGTGTTTCGCGGATTGAACGCGGAACGCCGCCACCAACCCCACCTGATCCTCTTTGAAACCAAAAGAGAAGTACCCTTCGCCATCGGTTTGCGTGGCGCGAGTCAGATCGTGGACGAGATCTCTCGGGCCCGTCAGGCCAATGCAATAGAGATATGCACCCGGAACAGGCCCTCCCGTCGCCGTCACGACGCGTCCCTGGATGCTAAATCCACCCTTCATCGTTATGTCGACAATCGCGTCCTTCCCCGCTTGGACCGCGGTGTACACCGCTTCCGACTCAAAGCCGGGCTTCGTAGCGACGACGCGAAAATCCCCCGTGCGCCTGATGGATTCGATGCGATAGACGCCGTCTGCGCCGCTGGCCGCCGTGTGTGCAATGTCTTCAGAATCCGGCAGTTGGCCCCACGCGTGTGTCGGCACTAGCGCTATCGTCGCATCGGGCACGGGATAGCCGTCCCCGTCGATTACCGTGCCCGAGACCGAGGCATACTGGGAAGGATCCGTAATGAGCGGATACCGATCCGATTCGCGCTCCAATTCCAGTCGCGAAAGTGCGAGCAACGTGTCCAATGTAGGCGTTTCCACCGCAGGGACAATTTCCACCCGGGTCTTGGGTGGAGGCGCCACCACGGAAGTGGGGCCATCCGCCAAAGTGCTTGACACCCCTTTGACTTCAGGAACGTGGCTCCAGTCCGGCGCGGTGTCCCCGCCGCGCGAAATCGCGTAATAAAGGCCGGCCGCAATGGCGACCATGATCCCTGCAACTAGCAATGTCTTTGTCTTCATGACCAAGAGGCTCCCCAGCATGCTGCTGATGGCGGTGGACCCGCCTGCTCCGGAAGTCGTTCCGGCGGCGATGGCAAGTTTTCCCAGTGAAGCCTTTAAGGAAAGTGGGGCTGCGGATACGTCCGAAGCGAGCGAGGTTCCAAGCGCGGCCGCGGACACCGCCACGCCTCGCCGCCGGAGTTCGCCGCGCACGGCCTCAAGCCCGCGCTCAATCCGGTACGACACCGCGCGGCGCGTAAGACCCAGTTCGGCCGCGATTTCCGCGTGCGCCTTCCGCCCCAGAAAGTGAGCGACAACGGCATCGCGCAACTCCTCCGGGATCGCTTCGATCGCCTCATCTACATACTCGCGTATGTCGTTCCACCGCGGTTCCACCGACGCAGGCATTGATTGGCCATAGACAAATTCCCGATGCCGCCGCCGCACTTCACCGCGAATGCGATCCCTGCTTTTGTACGTCGCCACCCGATGCAGCCATCCACCCAACGATGTACGAACGTCCGCCGGACATCGCGCCAACGCGAAGAACGCCTCCTGAGCCACCTCCTCCGCATCCGCATCGTTGTTCAAGACCCGTCGGCACGTGCCAAATACCTGTCCCGCGAACCGTTCAACAATCTCGTTGAACGCCTCCGTATCCCGGCGGCGTGTCCACCGTTCCAGCAGCGCGGCATCGTCCATGGGCATGGCCTTCAGTGTCTCCAAACGACCCTTTCCTTAATGGGTACTCCATAGTCGCCGCCACCCGGAAAACGGGAAACGCCGTTCGCGTCGGCCTGGGCAAAAACTCAGTGCTCACCCGTTTTGGTCCGCGCAATCGCTTAACCTCCTCGCCCGCGATCACGTCCACCGAGCCAAGGCGCCGTCGCCAGCCGCTTTGAGGCGGCTTCTGCCAGCGCATTCCATATAGCGATTTGGGGTATGGTGGCGGCGCTACGCCACCTGATCATCGTATTTTTACAAAACAAGGGTTAATTATTGAATTGTCGGGTATGAGGGTGGCGGGGAGCGGAAAAAGGATGTTGCATTTAAGGCGTGGCGACGCTGTCGCGTTGGGGGCTTCCACACTAGGCTAGTACTCAAGCCACGCTTATGAATGCCAATGGCGTTTTCCAACTGCCCAAGGCACTTATCACCGTCCCGTGGGCGAAAAACAAGCAAAGGCGGGCAGACCCTCTATATGGCCTTGACTCTCTCCATGACCGTGACCGGTTGTTTTTTGCTTATTGGACGCACGCGCGAAACCAATCCATATCCATGGCAAGTTTATGCGAAATCAGTCCGTGGAACAGTACACCCTTTTGAGGGATCAGGCATTCTGTTTGGCGATCGGCCGTTACAGTGAATCTTCCATGTATTGGATTTCTTCTTCGATCCGTTCACGGTTGCGCCATTCGGTCTCGCGCCAGAAGTCCAGTGCCCCCTGCATGGTTTCGTTTGTGTCTCGGAGGTTTACTTCGGTTGGCATGATGAACACGAGTAGATGTGAATTGAGGGCTTCGTTGCGGCGTCCGCGGAATGGTGCGCCGACAAAGGGCAATTTGCCTACGATCGGCACGCGTCTTTCAGCGGAGCGCACAACGCGGCTGGAAAGACCACCGATGACGAGGCTTTCTCCGTTCGGAATCAATACGGAGCCGCTTTGGGAGCGGGTGGAGAAGATGGGCACTTGCAGGCCTTGAATGGGTGTGTCGCGCAGCCGGTCGATGACTTCAAGCTGCGTGATGTCAATGGCGATCAGGCCTTCGCCGAGGATTTGCGGCATCAATTGTATATTCACGCCGATGGGTTTCCAGGTGATTCCCAGTACAGGTTGGCCGTTTTTGTACTCGACGTTTTGATAAGGGATTTCGTCGCCAGTCTTAATGGTGGCCTTTGCTTTATCGACAACGAGCAAGGACGGTTTCGAAATAAGATCGGAATCGGTTTTCGATTCGATTGCCCGAATAAGTCCTTCAATGGTTCCACGGTCGTCGTCGATGATCGAATAGGTCAATCCGGCGCCTGCGCGCGTGTCCACGAAGAACTCTTCGGGATTGTTTGGGTCGGTCAGCAGGATGTTGCCCGGAGTCCAAGGGGTGTTGGATTCCGGCGTCAGGCGCACGTTGTCCCTGTACGGTCCGCCATCGGGCGCTGGCAGTACGGTGGTAAACGGTCCGCTGGTCGGGTCAAAGGTGTTGGTTCGCACACGTTCGACCGCGGCTCCGGTTTCATCGTCGCGGACACGGCGGACATAATTGAGATTGGACCCGATCTCGCGCAGTCCATCTTCGTCGGTTTGACTAATCCATACTTGAATCTGCACCTGCCGTATTGGGATGTCCAATGGCTGCGGCGGCGGTGGAGGTGGGGGCGGTGGCGCTTCCGCAGGTGGCGGTGCTGCGGCTGCGGCGGGGTCGGCAGGGGGTGGTGCTGGGGCCGGGTCTTGTGCCGTGGCCAGCCAACATGCCGCGAATATGCACAGGGAGGCGATTGAAGTGCGGATGCAGTTCATCGCAATCCCTCCCCGCTCAAGTCCTGTTCGACTTTCGTAGGTCCGGGCCGCGCGTCGCCGGCGATGCCTTCCGCGATACCTTTGGGGATTTGCCCGACACCTTCGATGACTTCTCCAATCACATCGGTTGGCCGTTTGCCTTCCTTTTCTTCTTCCTTCTCGTCGTCGTCAAAGCCCATTTCGTCGGCCACGGTGAAGGAGGGCCGCCAGATTTCCGCTTTGATGAAGAATACGAGTTCGCGCCGTTGTTCTTCCGACGCTCGTGCGCCGATGGTGGATGTGAGCGGCGAGCCGATCAGATTGCCAGGGATCAGGCGTTCGGCCACGCCGACCGCGAGGTCTTCCGCCTGGGCCAACCATGGCACGGTTTCGCCTTGTTTGATTTTTCGGTTGCGGTAGAGTCCGCCGAGTATCAACACTTGTCCGTTGCGCACCCAGACTTCCGTTTCGATGCTGCGTGAGACGAAGGAGGGGGCGCTGATCTGGTCCGCGCCGATAATGCGGTCATCCACGGCGATGATAAGGTTTTCACCCAGTTCATTCACCGAGGCGCGCAACACGAGCCGGACATAGGTATCTTCCGTGGTATTCCAATCCAGGTCGTCATCGATCACATCGGGTGCGAATACTTCGAGGGTAACGCCGGTGTTGCGGAATGCGGTCGTGCCGATAATGGTCTGGCCTACGACCACTGGCTGTTCATAGGGGTTTTCCTGAACTGTTTTGATAACGCTTGGCATGGCCGAGCGTACTCGCACGAGTTGTTTGGGTTGGGAGAGAATGAAGGCCTTGTTCTCGTTTGCTAGCGCCTGCAGCACGAACTCCAGATCGCCTTCCGACATGCGGATCTTGTCGAGGAAAACCGTAATCGCTGCTTCGGCATCCATGGGAAAGGATAGATCGGCGGTTGTAATGGCGCCGTTTCCGCTGGAGACGCGCCCCCAGGGGCGGGTTTTGTTGCGTCGCGCGAAGTAGGCGCTGAAGCCTGTTTCCACGCCCTTGGTGGCCTGAAACTCAACGACCTTTACGGAGACGCTGACTTGTTGCGGCGTGCCCTCCTGGAGGGTGGGCATGAGCATTACGGTCGGGGCCGTAAGGGGCGGCGGTTCGGCTGGCGCCTGTGCCCAGACCATACAGGGTGTCATGCATGCCGCCATGGCCATGGCGCCGCGCAACGTCCATCGGACGACTATGCGATTTGGATACTTCATCGTTCGAATACCCCCACGCACTCGTGGCGGTGTATGTCGTCGATATTTGGAAAGTTGCTGAACCGAACGCTAAACGCGCGGATCTCTCCGGGTGCGAGGCGCCCGATATTGATGGTGCTTGTATCGAGTACCACACTGCCAAATCCATAGATACTGCAATTGATTTGAACGCCGTACAGGACACTGTCTCCACGGTTCACGCATTGACCGGTAACCACATAGTACCGGGGCCTGCGCGTCAATAAATCCTCGCCGGATTTAAACGCGGTTTCGTTGAACACCTGAAGGGGCATGTCTTCGTAGGCCCGACGTTGAATTTCCGCGGGGGTCAAGACCACGTATTCGCCGGTGGGCAAGGGTTCGATGCGAGTGACGATGGTTGCGTCCTTCAAGTATTCGGGATGATCTTCCACAATCTCCACGTACAGTCGGCCGGAATTTTCGTAATCTCCGCGTTTCCAGTACAGATCGGCTAATTCCAATTGGACGGTCAGGTTTTTCGGATTGCTTGCCAGTTGTTGTTTCAGTTCGTTCGCTCGATTTTCGAATTTTTCCGTGGTCCAGAATTTCGACTGGTATTCTTCGGAGAGTTCATTCAGCAACGCCGAGCCTTCGGCGGCGAATTTTCCCTCTGGCGCCATTTCCAGGTATTCCTTCAGCATGAGCATGGCGTCTTGATAGCTTTTTACTTTGCTGTAGGTAACTCCGAGCCAATAGCGCGCCTCGGTCGAGGCGGGCGTATTTGGATATTTTCCGATCAGATGGATGAATCTGGGAATGGCGAGGCTGTATTCGCCGGAATCCAGATATTGTTTGGCACTTTCCACTTCCCTTTCCGCTGTCCGGTTTGCCGACATTCGGTTGGACGGATTGGGAAGGTTAGCGCTTGGCGAGGTTGATCGGGGGGCGGCACAACCAGCCCATAGCGCTGTGACTAAAGTAACGCTAAGCCAAAATCGCACAATGGTCCGCCCCCGTTCATTCCGTAGGTGACTCCGTTCATGGCCCTGTGACTGCTCCCGGGCAGGGCACGGTATGCTACCCTTTGATGGCCTCCAGGACCAACTCGGTGATGTCTGTGGCAGTGATGGCGGGTTCAAGTTTGCCCAGGTACCCTGAAGCCGCAATGAGGTCGTATTCGCTGTCTTTTCCCACCGTGGCGATTGCCTTTACCGCTCTGTCGCTGGCTTGGCTCATCAGTAGCCAGTATTTCCCGGTGCCACGTTCGATCTTTTTTTCCTTGATTTCCTTGTATTCCGGGGTGGCTTTGACGATATCGTCGTATCGAATTTCTGCTGGTTTTTCGAATGCGGTCGCTTGCCCATAGTAGACCTTTTTCGCATCCAGCTGATCTTTGGGGATGGCCAGCGCAACGGCGGTGCTGGCGAAGAGGGCAACGACAAACACGCCCATTGCCCCCACAGCTACTTGGCGTCTAGGAATCATCTGAGAACTTCCTCTCCTGGTGGAACCCCCTGCGATGTTTGCCCGAGCAAACGGGATGCGAGAGGAATCCACAATCGCGGAATTCTTCAAAGACAACTGTAAGAAATTTTTGACGTAATGTCAACATTAAACCGATAACTTCCTACTGTATCTTGTGGGGTACCCCAATCTCTATCCAGTATTTCGTTCATTTGCGGCATTCTACTTGATGGTCTCCCGCCATCCTTTGACGGCCGCATTGGCCCCACTTCAGGGTACCCCATCCTGTTTCTGTATCCTCGACCCGGGGTAAAAGTTCCCGGTTTGTTGCCAGCAAAACCGAAATATCGGGTCGGCGGATCTCCTACGATTCTACCCTATACCGGATGATTTATCACGGGTATTGCCGGAAACTTGACTACAACATGTTGTAGATAAAGGAGATAGAGATACCAAGGCTGGTTCGTGTGTTATTTTGTTCACGCTTAGGCCTTCACTGAGAGACTGCGTATTTATCGTTCAGGTTTCTGGAAAGGCAAGTTGGCCAGGGTACGGATTTCGGAATGTCACCCCTCGGCGGGTTTGGAACGTTAGTGCTTTGAATGGTTTTTAACATCCACTTACAATGCGGGCGGCCTGTGCCTCTTCGGCAGGCTGCCGTTGCTTATTTTCGCGAGCCAACAAGGATTTGCACATGGGGTTTATCCGCGCCGTCGCCTCGTATTTAATCTTCTGTGTGGTCTTGGGCTTGGGTGGTCAGTCGGTCATGGCGTCCGCGGCCGATGCGTCAGCCGCATCGCGTGGTTCCGTGGGCATATGGATTTCGCCGATTTCCTCTCATCCGGCACGTCAAGCGCTGCTGCAGTTGCGTTACCCTTCCTACACGTCACTTCCGGCCGAGCTTTTGCTGGAATGCGATGTCGACACCAAGGAGGCGGTGGATACGGCGGCGGTTGTTCTTACGGTTCGGGATGCCGCCGGTCAAGTGCAGCATACGGGTCGTGTGGCCATGTCGTTGGCGGAAGGACTCAATCATTGCCGGTTTACGTGGGATCCCGCTGCGCTTCCGGACGGCGACTACACGGCGCTGGTCGAAGTGACCGGTGCGCCACACCCACTGGCGCCGAGTCAGAGTTTCGAGATTCGAAAATTGTCCACCGTGCAACTGAACGACCTTTTCGCGGCTGTGGACGCGGAAATCGCGGGTTTGAAAGCGCACTTGGCGCGTCTGGACGCCGATGCGATACCGCCGTATGTTCGCACGAATGTCGCGATTGCGGAAGACTACATGAAGGTCGCGCTGGAGGCCTATGCGGGCGGGGACTGGCGTCTGGCGATAGATGTGGCTACTTATATCATGGGCGTTTCCCGTTCCGCGCGCGTGGATTTGACGTTTGCGACGGCATCTCCGGAGCGTGGCGATGCCGAACTGTCACCTGCCGTTGCGTTGGCCTTGCCGGAGGGGGGCGGCCTGGCCGATCTCCGGAAGCCGGTGATGTTGATGGGAGCTGCCATACCGACGATAGATACCGCGGCTTCGAGTCTTCGCATCCTTGAACGGTACCGTTTGAACTACGGCAGTGTGGGTGTGAACCCGGCTGACGTATCGACTGAGTCGGGCAGGGCGTCGATAGCGGCCATCAATACGCAAGCGAAAGCCGCGGGCGTTGTGCTGACGTGGTATCTCATTCCATCGGGCGATGCGGTCACGACGGGGTATGTGGACGAACCGCGATCTATTGTGCCGGAGACGGCGGAGCGGTATCGTGCCGCGTTGGGTACTTTGGGTGCGCTCCTTGAAAGCGAGCCAGCCGCGGCGGGCGTATCCGTGGCGCATATGCCAGCTTTCCGTTTGGAAGGCGATGCGGTCCGTGATGGGTTTGTTGCGACGACCCGCGCGGCCTACAAGGATCTGGATGAAGTCAATCGCGTATGGCGTTCCCGCTATCGCGCGTTTGAACAAATTGATATGCGTTGGGATCGCAAGCATCCGGCGTATCAGTTTGACTTGCTGACGTATCACAACACCCTTGGCACCCGGTATATCGAATTGATGCAGTCTGCATTCCGCCAGCAGAACGATCGGTTGCCTTTGCTTGTGTCGGTAACGCCCAATGCGTTTGATCCCGACGATGCGCGTTTGGGTGTTGACCGGGATATTGTCGCGCGCATGTTCGAGTTGGGCGGCATTGTGAACCTCAATCCGCTGCTGCAAGGACCCTACGCCATCCCGTACACGAACGTGCTTGCCAACTACACGTTGATCCGGTCGCTATCGGGTGGAAATCCGTTGTTGAATCTGGACAACCGGTTTCTATCCGAATCGTCGCCGCGCGGCGAGGATGGGTATCGTTACGTGCACACGCTGGTCTGGGAACAAGCCATGACTGGACTGAGCGCGATGGCGGCACCGTTTACTTCTCCTGAGCCGGATGTGACAGGTTTGTTGTCCCGTCCGGAGTGGATGCATGGATTCGCCATTGCCAACTTGGATTTGAACCGGCTTGCGCCGGTTGTTCGCGCCTTTCAGAGTGACCCTGCGCGGGTGGCCATATTGTGGAGCCGGGCTTCGCGGTTGTACGGTGGCGGCGAGGCGTATCTTTCCAGTGCCCGCGATGCGTTCGAAGGGGCGTCGTTTTTCGGATTTGCCGTGCGGTACATCACCGAAATGCAATGCGCCGGCGGTGACTTAAGTGACATCGATGTGTTGATCGTTCCGGAAACGCCGGCATTGCCGGAGGCTTCGTTTCAAGCAATTCGGCAGTACATCGCGGATGGGGGGTGCGTGATACGGCAGGGGCGTCCGATTCCCTACAACGAGCACGGCACTGCCCGGACGGAAGGGGTGCCGCATACGCAGAAGACACGGTTTGTTCGCAGTCACGAATGGGCGCGCGAGACGTTGGCGCTACTGGACGCGTCGTTTCGCGAGTCAGGCTTGCCCGATGTGCCTCGAGTGACGGATGTTGAGGGGTATCCCATGGCGGGTGTGAAGAGCCGGTATTGCGAAGTGGATGGGCAGCGTTATTTCTATGTCGTTAACCTTCGTACAGAGCCGGTCCGCGCGCATATCACGACGGGAGAGCTGGAAGGCCGGGATTTGATCCAGGGCGAGTGGGTGCGCTTACCCATGGTCATCGATCCGATGCAGCCCAGGCTGATTCGTGTCGAAGCGATACCTGAGTTGGAGACCGTGGAGGAGGATCCCACTCTACTGGCCGACAAGAGTCCGGTCGATGCGGATGGGATTCCGTTTGCGGAAGTTGGTCCTATTCCCGTTGAGGAACCTCCAGCGGCGCCGACTCCGCCGCCCGCGCATTGGTCCAAGGGCCGTCCGCAATCCTGATGCCCCCGGGATTCGCGCTTTCGCAATGCGCTATACTTTTCCGTTGGTATCGTCCCGCCATGTTTGCCGGGTATACGTTTTTGCGTAATCTACGGAGTGGCCCGTCGTAAGAGGCAGTTACACCCGTCTATTCAATTGCGGAGCGAGCTTCGTGGAAATGGTTACGACGAAAGGTGGAGAGATGGGCCATCCGAGTATTCTGGTTGTGGGCAGCGCCAACGTCGATCTCGTGACGCGCGTGCCGCGGTGTCCGAAACCCGGGGAATCGCTGATAGGCAGTGCGTTCGCCACGGTTCCCGGTGGCAAAGGCGCGAACCAGGCGGTGGCCGCCGCGCGCCTTGGCGCTCGCACATGGTTTGCGGGTTGCGTGGGCAACGACGCCTTTGGCGTTATGCAACGGCAAACGCTTGGGGCGGAAGGGATTCACCTCGAGTATTTGGAGACGCATAGCTGGGAGCCTACCGGTACGGCGGTAATTCTCATTGGCGACGACGGACAAAACAGCATTGTTGTGACTCCGTCGGCGAACTACGGCATTACGCCGGCCGACATTGAGAAGCTGGAACCGGTATTCGAGCATATTGATGCCGTGCTTATTCAGCTCGAGATCCGTTTGGAAACCGTGGAGGCCGTGTTGACGGTGGCGCGCCGCAGGCAAGTGTTGTCTATACTTGATGCGGGGCCCGCGCAACAGGTATCCGAACGACTGATTGGCTTGGCATCGATTGTGTCTCCCAATGAGACCGAAGCCGAGGCGATGACCGGAATAGTTGTGCATGATGTGGACACCGCACGAGCGGCGGCCTCCCGGCTTCGTGCGATGGGAGCTGATGAGGTTGTACTGAAGCTTGGCGCGTTGGGCGGATTTTATCTGGGGTCGCAGGGCGAGTGTTACGTGCCCGCGTTTCGGGTGGAGGCCGTGGATACCGTGGCCGCGGGCGACGCCTTTACGGCCGCGCTTGCGCTACAATGGGGTAACACGCCGGTGCATGATGCGTTGCGTTTCGCCAATGCGGCGGGCGCATTGGCCGCTACGCACCATGGCGCGCAACCTTCCATGCCTACTCGCGGGGCGGTGGAAGCCCTAATTCGGGCGTGAGCCGCGGAGCGACGTGCGCGCAGGCGAAATTGCTTTCGCTCAATCCAGGTTGCAATGACTTTTAATATGATAGTGGAGTTGCCATGAGCTTGACGAATTCCCGATTAAAGTACTCGGCTTCCGTTATGTGCGCTAATCTTGCGCGGTTGGAAGACGATTTGAAGGCGCTTGAGAAGGCCGGTTGCGACGAATTGCATTTCGACATTATGGATGGCGTGTTTGTGCCCAACCTCACGCTAGGATTCGATGTCATCAAGGCAGCGAAGCGCGTGTGCGGCCTACCCTGCAACGCGCATTTGATGATTGTGCGGCCTGAACCGTACATCGAGCGGTTTGTCGAGGCTGGATGCGATTCGATCACCGTTCATGTGGAGACGAGTGTTCACGCGAACCGCACGCTGTCGCACATCCGAAAGGCAGGCGCTTCTCCCGGTATTGCCATCAACCCTGGAACGCCATTAACCAAGTTGGACTATTTGCTGGATACCGCGGATCGAGTATTGGTCATGACCGTCGATCCCGGCTACGCGGGTCAGACGATTATTCCGAATGCGTTCGAACGTGTTCGCATTCTCAGCGAAAATATCAGGTATCGGGAATTGCGCACGGCAATCGAGGTGGATGGCAATATCAACCTTGAGAACGCGGCGTTGCTTGCCCGCATGGGCGCATCGATATTTGTTTGCGGCACATCCAGCGTCTTTACGGGCCGGGATCCGGGCGCTTCACTCATGGCGTTCCGTGAACAGGTGGAAATGGCTGTAGCGATAGCTTGACGGGCTGTGTCCAACTGAGCGCGCCCGCTAGCTGCGCAAATTGTTTGCCGCCGGGTATTACGGTGCAGACCCGGGGATCGTGGTCAGGATCCATGTTTGATTCGGTGTTTCAGCTGGCTGGCGGCCATTACCAACGCGGTGATCAGCAGGCCCACCCAAATCCACTTTACCGCGGAGCCGCGTGCAGCCACGTCCATGCGGCCAAAACTGGCGAGCGGCACTTCGGCGGGCACTGCGAGCGCGAGCGTGGCCGAATGGTTGATATTGATCTGGATGTACTCCCTATCTTGGACTATGACCGTTGAAGAATGTCCGAGGCAAAGGCCGGCGATGGCACTCACGGGATACCACCCTGGATGCCTTGCTGAATCACTGTAGTACCAGACTTCAAGTGCGCTGGCGTCTTCCCCTTCGGGAACCGGCAGTTGAACTGTGAGAGGCACTAGGAACGCTGCCTCTGGCAGGGTTCGAAACGCAGAACCGACCTGGTATGCAACAGTGAGATCTATTGCAGGCACTTCACTCGCGGTTACAAGTGCGGTCGACGGCGTGGGGGCCGGAGCCGACGCAGAAACCGCGAAGGTGTAATTTTGGGTTGCAACTATTTCGCCGCTTATGGTGCGCGCGCCCGCGGAGATCACTAAGGCCTCGCCGTCGCCGTAGGGCGTGACCGGTGCGAAGACCGCCCAGCCGTCGCTTGCTTTGGATTCATCCACGGGCCACCAAGAATTGGACTTGCCGCGATATCCCGCGTCGCCTTCCACAATGAGCGACACCGAATCGGGATCGATGTCTTCATCTGCCGTCAATCGCAGGTACAGCGGCTGCATTGGATGTATTGCCTCGAGGCCTCCGGCTTCGCGGTCCAGCGGCAGTATCTCCTCGCGAACATCGAACGCGACGTGCTCGATTGCAGATTTTCGCGTTGGCGGCGGATCTGGTGGAGTGATGGCCGTATAGGTGCCTTCAAAGAGCGTTGTTCCACCCTGCGCTACGGTCTTGGGGCCATCAGGTTGGTTGGGCGGCGAATTGAAGCCAATTAGGGTGCTCCACGTAACTGTATAGGTTCCCGTTGTGATGTTTGCGAGGTCCTTGTTGCCGAAGTAGGTTTGCGGTCCGAACGGGGGACCAAAGTCGGGCGTGCCGCTCAGCATCCATGTGGCGTTTGCACCGTGCACGCGCACGCTGATGGTGCCCGACGGCACGGGGACGCCGTCATTGACGCCGTCGTTGTTGCTGTCCTTGTCCAGGTAATCCTTCAGACCATCGCTGTCGGTGTCCAAGCCGGATTCGCTGCCGTTGGCAACGCCGTCGCCATCGTTGTCCTCAAGGAGGAATTCGTCGAAGTCCAACACACCGTCGTCGTCTCTGTTTATGCCGAGCGTAGTGCCGGAACCGGCCATAACGGCTTGAAACGTAATTTCGGAACCTATGCCTGTAGAGGCGACCAATTCTCCTAGCGTAGCGACCGACCCCGTGGACGAATCAGGGGAGAATTGGTTGGAGCCGATATAGCGCCATCCGCGCGGGAATCCATTGACCGTACCTTTGGCGATCAGGTCGACCTGTCCGGTATTGGCGAGCAGGATGAGTTGGGTCACCATTCCGAGGCTGTCGGAAGGGTTGTCGATTGTCACCTGCCTACCTATGGCCGCGGGCGCATTGTTGTTGGGATTGCCGGGCGGTTCAGGGGCCGGACCCGGGTTTGGGGACGCGTCGTCAAAGCCGCCGGAGAACGCGAGTACAAGGGCCGTGAGATCGGCGACATCCTGATCGGATGTCACTTGAAATACCGGTTCGCTGACAAAGCGCGCGATGCTGTCAATGCTTCCGTCGTGCAACACGCCGAAGCCGCTCAGGCTTGGATTGCCAGGCGTCAGTTCGAAGCCGGCTTTGTCGTACTGGTTGCGCAACTGCGGGATTTTGATGGCTCGATTGGTGGAACCGTCGACGGAGACGAGCGCGACATGCCGTTCTCCCATTGGGCCTGGCGGGATGGAGGCAAAGGTGGTGCCATTCCACTTAGCGTTAGTGCCATCTCCCACCGGGAGGGTGTGGCATACCACACAGGTGAAGTTGCCGCTGTCCAAGGGGGCTGACTGGTCCCGGTAAATGCTTAGTCCGTCGACGGCGTTGCCGTTGGGGAGTGGCGCGCCGTTGGGTAAGGCGAAACGGCCGTTAGCGAATTGCCCCGGCAAGGGGAGATCGGTTGGTAGTGAATTGTCGAGATTGCGAAATGGATTGGGCGGGAAATGCGTTGTTGCGAGGAAATCTTCGAACTCCTGCATTTCCTGCGGGGTCAGCATGGCGTCGTCGCCCTGTAAACCGACAAAAGCGGGATTGAACTCTTCCAACCCGTCGCGATCGCCGCGCCAGTGAAACGGTTCCTTTCCGATGATGTCCTGCAGCGTTTGCGTGGTCATTGGCCCTTTCATGGGGTGGAAGTTTTCAAATGCGGGTGAAGTGCCGCCGTGCAACAGGCCTGGAATGCCCGCGCCGAGGTTGTGTTTCGGGGGATTGCCTGCGGCGGACAGCAACTTCACGCTTCCGGCGGGATCTCCGAGATCCCACGCGAGGCGATCCATGCGGGCATCCACATGGCAGGAGGCGCAGGCGATATGGCCGAGTCCGGAGTTCTTGTGGGTGTCGTAGAGGTGTTTTCGTCCGGTTCTTATCGCAGTTGGCGTGGGGTCGAAATATGGAACATTTGCGATTTCCGCAAGCGTGGCGGTATCCACGACGGAAATGGAGGCGTGAAAACGGTTGACCACAAACAGACGGGATTCATCGGCGCTGAGAACTGCCCCCGTGGGTCCTTCCCGCAATTCAGTCGTGGATCCGGTAGTAACGCGATTGCCTGTCGCATCGACCACTACTAGGTTGTTGGAGCCCATGCCCGTAATGTAAGCGCGGGTGCCCGCGGCATTCCATACGATTCCGCGCGGATCGCCGATGGATTTATTCCGATTGGCTTGCGATACGGAGTGTGTTTCGTAGGGGTCGACGCCGCCTGGTTGCGCGAGGGCAAGGTGTTCGGCATTGAGATCGACGATGGTAGCGCTGGCCAAGTTTGAAGCATCGACTATTCCGAGGTTCACGCGCAAGAATGTGCCGCTAATGACAGGTTCGAAACGGATCTCATTCGTGCCGTCGGTGCCAATGACCGTGATGTTTCCCGTAGCGGGGTTGACGGCCACGGACATGCAGATATTCATAAGTCTGTCGGCGTAGTTTACCGTTGGCGTTGCCGCGTTCAGGTTGGCGAGTACGGCGACATCGTGATCGATGACATCCCATCCGGTGTAGCGGCCGGACATGGCGGCTTTGGCACCCGTGATCCACGGAGTCCAATTGGCGCCGTTGTCGTCACGCCATACGCCTGCAGCATCTTTTTTCACGATTAGGCCCACGCGTGGCGGCGTGCCGTTGGCGGCCTTGGGCGGTATGAACAAATTGGAGTCGCTGTTGGTGTCGTTGGGGTCATTGGGTGGTGGATTCACGCCGGCGTATGGATTGGCGGCATCGTTGAGCGCGTCCATTGGTGGAAAGAAGGCGATCGTGCCGTCTGCGCCGCCTGCGATGATCGTCGAGCCGTTTCCCGATTCGAAGATGGCCGCGTAAATCGTCATGCCATCGGGACTGACCGCCAATGAGCGTGGGTCTTCTCCCAGGATGGGAATAGTGACAGGGAGTGCCGACCTATCGGCAGGATTGAATCGTTGAATTGCGTTTGCCTGCGAACAGGAAACGAACGCAAGTACGGGCGATCCCGCAAAGACCACGTCGCACGGTTCATCCAATGTTGAAATGGTGTCGACGACTCGTTGGGATACGGTGTTTACTATCGAGACAGAGTCGGAAATGTGGTTCACGACCCAGGCTTCCGTATTGGTGCGAAACCGGACTGTTACCGGGTCCAACCCTACCTGAACCGTGCCACGCCATACCGGAGTACCGCTCGTCACATCGTAGAGATATAGCAGACCGGCGGGAGTGTTTGTCACTGCGACGGTTGCGCCGTCGGGGCTGATGTCGATGGGATGGACGTGTGGCGTTTCGAAATTCACGAATGCGGCCCACGCGGGAGCCACGGTCAAGCACAGCCCTATCCAGATGAGATTGCAGCGATTACGCACCGGAGTGCCTCCAGTGGGACACCGAAACGTTTGGCCCTACCCAAGGGTTGTACCGTACTTCATCCGGCGCCGGTATGCAAGGTTAGATTGCTTTTAGTCATTCGAGGGTTGTTTGGCCGTGCTATCGAGTGACGGGCCAGTGCGGTGAATCCGTATGGGAGGCGTCCAGGAATTCCGCAAATTGCGAGGCTCGCTCCTTCTGTTGGCTTGCCACGTCGTTTGATTCACTGGGATCGTCCGCGAGATTGTAGATTTCCATCCGGCTTGCGGGACTGTGCCGGAAGCCTTTCCAGTTGCCTTGTCGCGCCGCTTGGGCTAGGCCGCCTCCGTCGTGCGTTTCCCAATACATGGCTCTTGTCTGAAGTTCGGGCTGTACGGCGCCCTTCAACGTTGGAAGCACATTGATTCCGTCCAGTCCCTTGGGCGGTGCGGTTTGCGCGATGGCGGCTGCGGTGGGCAAAAAGTCGGCGAAATACCAGGGCGAATCGTTGACCGTGGCGGCGGGTACGGGACCGGGGCAGCGCACCATCATGGGAACGCGAATGCCGCCTTCGTAAAGTGAGCCCTTGTGATTTCGAAGTGGACCGGTGCGATCAAAGAAGTCAATTTCGGTGTTGGAAGCGCCATTGTCTGACGTGAAGAACACGTATGTATTTTCCACCAACCGGAGTTCGTCCAAGAGCGCCATAAGTCGTCCGACGTAGTCGTCGAGGCGCGTGACCATAGCGGCGAATGTCTTTTGCTGTTCGGTCCACGGTTTGTCTTTGTAGGGGCCGAGATCGGGGACTTCGAGTTCCGCGTGCGGGATGGTGTACGGCAAGTATAGGAAGAAGGGCCGGTCCTTGTTTTCGCGTATGAATTTCTCGGCGAAGTCTGTAAACAAGTCGCAGGAATAGATTTGGCGTTGCCTATTTTGGTTCCCGGCTATCCACTGTTTGTCCTTATTACGCCACAAGTAGTCCGTGAAATAGTCTGGGGCATGATTCTGGTTGAGATAGCCAAACCACTCGTCAAATCCGTGGTCGTTTGGAAGGCCGGTTGAGCCGGGCTCGCCCAATCCCCATTTTCCCGCCATACCGGTTGCGTACCCGGCGCTTTGGAGCAACTGCCCTACCGTAAAGTCGTCAGCGGCGAGCGGAATGCGTCCGGCCTCGCCATCGTGTTTTGGAGCGAATTTGCCCGAATTTCCACGGACGCGGCAATGGCCGGTATGCAGGCCGGTCATGAGTACACATCGGCTTGGCGCACAGACTGCGTGGCCCGCGTAGACGTTTGTGAACCGCGTCCCTTGAGCGGACAACGCATCCATGTGCGGTGTTTGGATTTTGAGTTGTCCGTAGCATCCCAAATCCCCGATACCCAGATCGTCGGCCATGATGAACAGAATGTTCGGCGGCTTCGAATCCGGTTGTGCCGGGGCCTGCAGCGGAAGGCCGCCCGCCATGAGACTTGCGGCGGCGGATCGCATGAAATGTCGGCGGTTCATCGACATGATCCGCTATTTCGCCTCTAGCACGGCATAAAGGGGCAGTCCAACGTATTCGTCGAAATTCGCGAGCACGTCTTTGTAGGGGCTGTCTTCCGGGAGTTCGGCCTGGTATTTGATCTTTACGTAGTTGTCGAGTCTTGCGAGGACTTCGGGGTCTCTAAACGTAGTAGTATTCATCACGAGGCAGTTTTTGCACCACGTAGCCCAAAAGTCAATGAAGACCGGCTTGTTCTCTGCTTTGGCACGCGCCAGACCGGCGTAAAGGGAATGTTCCCATCCCCCTTCCTGCGTACTGGCGACGACGGCGTCGCGATCGACGAAGTAGCGTTGATCGAGCAATTGGTATCCCTGATAGCCGTAGTAGGCGGCGAAAGCGAGAATGAAAATGCCGAAGGCCTGTTTAACGCGCACCATCCACATGCCGGGTTTCGGGAGGAAGGAAAGCCCCGCGCCGGCGATGGGCCACGGCAGCGCCATGCCCACGCCCAGCAGGAAAGGCAATGCCAACCCAACAGCGTTTCCTCCAGCGTACAGGTCCTGTGCGTACAACACGACGGCGATTACGACCGGAGCGACGCATGCGCCTGCCAGCAGAGCGCTAATCGAGCCCATAATGAAAGCGAACAAGAACGAGCCTTTGTCTTTCTTGATTCCGAGTTTGGTTTGATACTTCGAGAAATCGATCAGCAGTATGTCGAACATCGCGAGTGCCAAGACCACGAAGAGGAGCGCGATGCCGATGTTGAACCATGGCGAGGCGTTTATGCTTCCGAAACTGCCGAGACCGAATACGGCGACCAGTCCCAGTACACCGTAGATGAGTGCGATGCCCAAGCCGTAGACGCCGCCCAACGCGAAGCCGCGCGAGCGGCAGCCCGCCTGCGCGCCCGCACCAATGATGGCGAGATTGATGGGGATTACGGGCAGTACACAAGGCGTGAGGTTCAAGGCGACACCGCCCACCAAGGTCAGGAGAATGACCAGTGGCAGCCCCATTCCTTTGAACGAGAAGCCGCCGCTGAAGACTTTGCCTATAGTGGAAACAATGCCGGCCGGTTCCGATTCGGTCGCGCCGGTTTCGACATTGTCGAGCCATGCAAGAAATTGGTCTTTGTTCAACAGACCGCCGGCTTGCCCCGCGACGTTGAATTGGGGCAGCAGGTCTTTCCATGCGTCGCTCTCGACCGTAGTTGTGCCGGGTGATTGAGGGTTGGTTGCGGTTGGCATCGTCTGCGCTTTGCCCGTGAATGCGATTCGATCGAAAACGGCCGAATGTTGCGGGGCAGGGGCTTTGCCGTCTATGAGCGAGACGGGAATGTCCATCGTTACCGAAGCGGGTGCGAAACACTGTTTATCGTCGCAGGCTTGGTAGCGGAGTGTCGCCTTGATTGTTTTATCGCCGGTTGCCGCCTCTGGTCCGATTTCGAAACGCGCGCCGATCCAGACATCGCCTTCATACACGGACATGGAGTCTGATTCGCCAAAGGGAATCGTCTGGGCTTCCGGATATGCGGTTTCCGCCACGGTCACGTGTTCCGGTGTTTCAAATGTCAATTCAGTGGGAATCAGCAGTTCGTCGAGAGGCTTGTTGCTGTTTACATGGAAGTTTTCCGGCACGCGCATCAGCAGGGCGAGCCGAAGTTCACCCCCCACGGGTACGTCCGTGGTCTCGCGATAGATTTCAAATGCCATTTCGGGTCCGCCTCTGCCCGATTGTTTTGCCGTAATTGGCGGATCGTCCTGGCCGGAGGATCCTGCGTCGGCCGGGAGATCCCATGCGATGGCGGTAAAGACGTCGGCATGTATCGGCGGACTTGTCGAATCCGCGACCTTGAGAGACAACGAAAGAGTCTGCTTCTGCGGAGCCCAGCAGCTTGAATCATTGCATGCCTGGTAGCTGAGGGTGGCCGGAATGGCGATGTCGCCGGCGGACGCGTCGTTGTTCACGCGGACTTTCACGCCTATTGTGAAGGAAGATTCATACACTGCCATGGGTTCATTCGAAAACCCGAATTTTTGCAGCTTCGCTTCCGGATAAGCGATGGAGAGCACTTCGACACCTTCCGGCGCTTCGAGCGCGAGGTTTGTTGGAATCAAGAAATCTTCCAGCGGTTTGTGTGCGTTTACATGCCAGCCATCGTCCAGCTTGACCTGAACGGCCAATCGTTGTTCGCTGTTGGGTGCGACTGATTCATGTTCCGGCAAAATGGAGACCGCGACGGTCGGGCCGCCGGGCTGGGCCAGGGCGGATCCGGTGGCGATAGCGGCCGTCAGGACAGCAGTCGCTGCCAGTTTGATGAAGTTCATGGGTGCTAATCCTTATTGAACGCCGAGTTCCTGCAACATGGCTGCCACCGACGTCACGGGCTTACGACAGGCAAAGTCTTTGCAGATATACACGGTATCTTGACCGTCTACGGAATCCTTGTCGCGCAATAAAGGAATCAGTGAACGGATCACTTCCGCATCGTTGCTTGAAGGCTCCATTTGCGCGATGACTCGATAGGGCAGAAACGACTTTCGAGCGGCATCCGCCAGTTCGGAGCCGTTTCCTATGATTGCAATTTCGTGCGTACTCAACAAGGCAAAGCCTGCTTCCAGAATCATTCGCAAATGGCCTCTTGGTATGTCACGCATATTGGCGGCGTTTACCTGGAGCACTTTGCGCGCTTTTTGCAGGTAGTTTTCGTCGCCAGACATTTTTCCCAACCGGAACAACAGCGCGGCCGTCATTGCGTTGCCCGAGGGCTCGGAGCCGTCATAGGCCGGTTTCGTGCGGACGATCAGTTGCTCGTGGTCGTCGGAGATAAGGTAGAACCCGCCGGCCTGTTCGTCCCAATACCGGGCGATGAGCGTGTCGGCGAATTCCTTTGCGTGTCTAAACCACTCGGGATCAAACGTTGCTTCGTACAGGTCTAGGAATCCCAAGCCCATATTGGCGTAATCGTCGAGATAACCCAACCCGTTGTTTTTGCCGTCGCGACGGCTTCGCATCAGTTTCCCGTCGGTCATCATGTGCTTGAGAACGTATCGTGCCGCGGCTTCCGCGGCGGCGAGGTAGTTGCGATCGCCGAGCACCTGGTACCCCTTGGCAAACCCGGATATCATCAATCCGTTCCATGCGGCTATGACTTTATCGTCTCGTCCAGGGCGGACTCGCTTGTCTCTTTCCTTCAGAAGAGTGGCTTTTAGTGCGGCGATCTTACTTGCCAGTATTGCGGGATCCAAGGCCAGAGATTCAGCGATGGCTTCGTGAGTTCGGTTGAGATGTATAACGTTCTTGCCCTTGTGATACGGTTCATGCGACGAAAAATTCCCGTTGGGCCTGATGTTGAAGTATTGACAGAAGATGTATCCGTCTTCGTCGCCCAAGACGGACAATATTTCATCCTGAGTCCAGAGGTAAAACTTTCCTTCCTCGCCTTCGCTCTGGGCGTCTTCAGTGCTATAGAACGCGCCCTCGGGGTCAGTCATGTCCCGTAATTGGTACGAGAAGATATCTTCGGCCACTTTTCTGAAGAGTGGGTTGTCGGTTACCTGGTATGCTTCCAGATATACCTGCACCAATTGGGCATTGTCGTAGAGCATTTTCTCGAAGTGCGGCACCAGCCATCGTTCATCCACCGAGTATCTGCAAAAACCGCCTCCGAGATGGTCCCACATGCCGCCGTAGTACATGCGCGTCAGCGTATGGTTTACCATGTCCAACAGGTCTTTGTCGCCTGTTCTTGCGCATTCGCGCAGCAAGAGATGCATGGCGGGGCCGTTTGGGAACTTGGGGGCGCCGCCGAATCCACCGTAGTTGGGGTCGTACGTACCGCGCAGTTCGCGGGTTGCGCGATCGAATAATTCCATGGACAGCTCGTGTTCGCCAGCGGGTCTTGGCGCCATGGCCTGTTGGATCGCCTCTGTAATTTGTTCCGCGCCCTGCAGTGCCCGCTGGCGGTCGTTTTTCCACAGTTCGATAATGCTGTTCAGCAGAGTACCAAATCCTGCCCGTCCGTAGCGGTCGACGGGCGGGAAGTATGTCCCTCCGAAGAAAGGCTTGCGGTCGGGCGTCATAAACACTGTCATTGGCCATCCGCCCTGGCCGGTCATCAATTGCACCGAAGTCATGTAGATTTCGTCAATGTCGGGCCGCTCTTCCCGATCCACTTTGATGCTGACGAAATGGTCATTCAACAACTTTGCGATCGCTTCGTTCTCAAACGACTCGGCCTCCATGACGTGGCACCAGTGGCATGCCGAGTAACCGACGGAGAGAAAGATTGGTTTGTCTTCCGTTTTGGCCCGGTTCAATGCCTCTTCCCCCCAAGGGTACCAGTCCACGGGGTTGTGTGCATGCTGCAGCAGGTATGGGCTCGTTTCGCCCACGAGATGGTTTGTATGGGCGTGATCCGTGCCGTTGGGGGAAGTCACCAATACGTTCTCCTTTGATTCAGTGTTGTCTTGCGCAAAGCACGGTGGGCCGCCGAGGCAACACAATGCCGCCACGGTCCAGGGCCCGATTGTTCGTACTAGTTGCAGCACAGTTTTGCAGCCCACTTTTGCGCCGTGCCTCTGTGTCAACAGTCGCGGAAGGCGCCGTCATTCCGCGGGTTCATCCGGCGGCGCCGTAGCGCGCCGCCGCATCACAACGATGGGAGCGGCGATGGCGGCCCAGATCAGGCCGTGCTCGGCGAATTTAACGCCTTGGGAGACGGCCGGAGTCCATCCGTGATACGTTCCGCAGGCCAAGGCATAGTAGGCAATCGCCACGAACGACAATGCGAGCGACGAAATCGTGGGTGACAACGCCCCCAGTGCCAGTATCGGAATGGCCATCCACGGAAATGGGGCCGGGGCCATGAGCCAAAGCACCAGCAGCGACGAACGGATCGCCCACAGAAAGTCGTCGCCGGTTTCTCCGAAGAAGTACAACATGGCGGCCGTGCCTACGGCGGTCAAGGCGACTATGGCCAGTGCCAGCAACCGGGCAAGCGCAGGTATTTGTTCCCTTCCCATCACGGCGGCGCCGGGATCCATGATCGGCAAATTTTCCGACCATTGAGCGAGTCCGTCCATGGCGCGTGTTTCCGCTAACCAGGATACGAACGAAAAAGCACCGTCGTTTGTGCGCCAATGTGCGGTCTGGGTGCGAAGCCCTTCCAGCATTCCGCTCATCCCCAGTTGTTGGACGAACGGAATGGTGCCCACCGCTGTCCAAATAGCGAGTGGCAATACGAATGCGGCGACTGCCCGGAAGCGATGCTCGCCTCGAAATAGGACGGCGAGAAATGCCGGGGCGACGATTATCGGATAGTACGTGGCCAGGGTGGCGGCGGCGACGGCAATTCCGCAAGCGCCTGCCCACAAAGGGTTTTCATGCTCGGTCCACCGGCGCGCGCAAAGAATCGCGGCAATAATGAGCAGGGCGGCGAATACGTCCGGGTGCGGCGTATTAACGGCCTCTTTCAAGACGAGAGGATTCCACGCATACAGAACGGACCACGCGAGAGGCCGTTCGATTAAGCGTAAGACCATGAGGATTAGTCCCCATGTGCCCATATCGGCCAGTAGAAACACAATGCGCTGCCCGTGCCATTGCCAGGGCGTCATCAAGGAACCTGCGGAGAACGCGGCCACGGCGAGGGGAGCGTGGGGGGATTTCATTTCGGGATATGCCACGCGCGAAATGATTTGCTGCGCCGGGTCGGAGTTTATCATGGACGTCAACGGGGCCGGTGGGTCAAGTTGAACCGCCTCGGGCGATAGACTGTACGGATTCACGCCTGCGCGCGCCATGTGTCCGTCCAAGAGATAGCGGTACATGGAATCGTCTTCCATGGGTTGCGAGAGGACCAGGATACATCTCGCGGTGACACCCGCAAACAGGATGAGGGGAAACGAGCCTTTGCTGTGCCTGACGGCCAGCCATCCGGCCAAGGCCATGCCGAGCCAACCAGCCGCATGGACGGTGCAATACAGCAACAGGGGGCGTTGTGCGTGGCCTTCGCCGTATGTGAATTGGAGACTCAGAATGGTGGCCGTGACGGCAAAGCCGACAACCAACACGGCCGCCAACCCCCACAACACGCTCTGGCTGCGCGATGAAATCATAAATTAAGAAGGCCTTCCCGGCATTTGATCCAAGAAGGCGTTATCTTACCGATAGAAGCAGTCCAAACAGAAACCGTGCGGTGGCTGCGTCAGACGCTGCGCGACGCCATTTCTGTTTCGGGCGTAAGCATCTCCAGCATGCCCGCCGAGCCCCCGTGGTTGCTCACAATAGCCGCCACGAAATTGCCGACGGGTTTCGCGTCCTTAACTTTTCCGTTAGCGACGGCCCGGCCGATGGCTTGTGCAGCCGCGCCGCCTTTCGGCACCACGACGATTTTGGCCGGCTGGCCGCAACATTCGAAGAAGACTTCCATTACTTCCTCGCCGCGGTAGGTGGCCTCTCGCGCGCCATAGATAATGCGCGGGTGGCGCCGGGGCGAGTGGACTGATGGATCTTCCATAGAAAGCGCGACGTTGTTGCTTTTCAAGAATCGGGACAGTTCTTCCACATCGCTGGTTTCGTACGCAACCTGGAGTTGCAGATCTTCGACCCGATCCGCCTTTAATTGTAAGAAATCGGGGGGCGTATTGCGCCAATTGTTGATTTCCAAACCCACGGCGATAGCAAGTGACGCCGCCAAGGCGGTAACGCCGTACCATACCCAATCCATCGCCTTGCGCTTGGCTTTTTTCGGGGTCTGTGCGAGCACGGACTCGCTGATGCGTTGCCATGCATCGTCCGGGCAACGAACTCCGGTGCTGAGCGAATCCGCGATGCACTTTTCGAACCGCATCTCGCGCGACAGCCGTTCGCGGGCCGCCGGTGTCAGGGTCTGGTCGAACTCGGAGGCTTCGGACGCGCTCAATTCGCCGTCCAGATAGGCCGACCAGAGTTTGTCTTCCCTCGTTATCATCACAATGCCGATCCCTTATTATGATTGCTTGCCTCGTCCGAACTTCGTTCAAGCAGCTTGGGCCGCTTTCGGACAATGCCGGTTTCAACCGCGTAGGTTGTCAGTTCTTTTCGTAGTTTCGCCCGGCCACGGGAGAGGTGCGTCATCACCGTTCCCACCGGGATTTCGAGAATCTCCGCAATTTCCTGATAGCTGAATCGCTCCACCGCCCGCAACAGAATGCAGGCGCGTTCCGCGGTGGAAACCCGCCGGAACGCCCGGTAGATTTCGTCGCCACACTGCTGGAGGAACAATTCCGGTTCCTTCAGCACATCGCCGTACTCGGCTTCCTGGGTCACCGCTGTCAGACTTGGGTCTGCCGATTCAATGGGTTCGAAAGCCCGGATGACTTCCCGGTTTGCCACATAGCACTTATTCGTGATAATGCGGTACATCCACGCCCGGAAATTGGTCCCTAGTCTGAACTTATGAAAGTTTTCGTAGGCAGCAAGCGTTGCCGCCTGGAATACATCCTCTGCTACATTGGAATCCCAAACGGTCCGTAGGATGTACCGGTAGAATTCGTCCTTGTACTGTCCGACCAGTTTCAAGAATTCCTCGGGCGACGAGCCGTATTCAGTATTGCTGTCGCCAGAGATAGGAGTCTGTGCATTCATCGTCGTTTCAATTCCTGCGACCCGGTGTCACTTCTGAGAGGTATATTCGGTGGCGGGTCGAATCCATACCATATGTTCACAAATCAGGGGTTTGTGCACTTTTTATTTATTCAGTTGTTGGGGTCGCGTCTGTAAACAATTAATTTAACTACATAATTTGCAGCGACTTACATTAAAATTAATGTGAGGTCTATACCTGTGATTCCAGCCAACGGGTGGCATCGATGGCGGCCATACAGCCGGTGCCTGCGGCGGTGATGGCTTGCCGGTAGACATGATCCTGACAGTCGCCGCATGCGAAGACGCCATCGACGTTGGTGTACGTGGAATCGGGTTTAGTTACTAAATAGCCAGTCTCGTCCATGTCCAAGATGCCTTTGAAGAGGTCCGTGTTGGGTTTGTGACCGATGGCCACGAAGACCCCTGTGCAGGGGAGTTCTCGGATGGCTCCGGAGTGAACATCCTTAATACGTACTCCGGTGACGCCATCCTTGTCCGTACCGGTGACTTCTTCCAGAACAGAATTCCATTCCGGAGTGATTTTTGGGTTTTTGAGGGCGCGTTCGGCCATGATTTTGCTGGCCCGGAACGCATCGCGCCTGTGGATGACGTGGACCATGCTCGCGTAGTTGGTGAGAAAGATGGCTTCTTCCATGGCCGTGTCGCCTCCGCCAACGACGACCAAGGGTTTGTTGCGGAAGCGGGGCAGGGCGCCGTCGCAGGTGGCGCAGGCCGAGACGCCTCGGTTTTTAAACTTTTCCTCTGATTCGATGCCGAGGTATTTGGCATTGGCGCCGGTCGATACGATTACGGTTTTCGTGTGCCAGGTATCATTGCCGCTGGAGACAGTTAAAGGGTGTTGAGAAAAATTAACTGCAGTGATAGTGCGGGATTCCACACGCGTGCCGAATCGGACGGCTTGGCGTTTGAAGATATCCATCATTTCCGGTCCTGTGATGCCGTCGGGGAAGCCGGGGTAATTTTCCACTTCCGTCGTAATCATCAACTGTCCTCCCGGCAGGATGTCCTGGCTCAATTCCCCCTCGAAGACAAGCGGATTCAGCGCGGCGCGCGCGGCATACAAGGCGGCTGTCCATGCCGAGGGTCCGGAACCGATGATAATGACGTTTTCCATAATGCCGATGAACTCCCGACGTTTTGGGTAGTGATGTGGATACGAAACACACCATTTTGGTTCGAGCCGCGAGGCGGAATTATACGAGAGTCCGGGGAAGTTGGGCAAACGGAAGTTCGGCCACATCCATCAATTTGAATTTGATTGAATGGAGTTTCAAGAGCGATTTTCCGAGTTGGATACTTCGCTTGCCGCAGGTACTTCTTTGTCGAACCACTTCTTTTGATCGTAAATGGTATGTATCGCGGTAGCGCCGAAGGCCAGGATCACCAGGCCGCACAAGGCAAACAGGGCCGGATTTGAAAGCGGCTTTTCCAATCGGGCTGCCGCGTAGCGGCAGAGCCCATAGGCGGTCATGGAAGCGACCGCCGAACCAACAAGTGCGTTTACGTTGTATCCATACCATGTCATTCCGATATGTCCGCTTCTGGCATGCAGTCCCCATTCATGCAGCTGCGGGAAATAGACAATGTTTAGGGGATGCCATACGTACAGCATGTAGAAGGCGATGATTGAGGCCGAGGTAACAACGCATGACGTATTGAGTGCGCGCATATTCATACCGACTTCAACGTTCCAAGGTACCAGCCGCACCATGCATTGAAGGTCAGCACAACGATAACCACGGCGATGCAGGATGCATACAGCGTCAAGTATGGCCTGTGTTCGCGGTTTCTCAGATCCACCGTGCGAGAGAATACCCACACGCCGAGGGCGGGCATGAGGGCAAATGACGCGAGATGTTCCTTAATTTCGAAGAGGCCGGTAGCCCATGGCAGTAGGTCGTCGAACAATTCGCCTCGCACGCGAAGCCGGAACGTGGGATAGATCAAAGCGCCCAAGCCGAAGCACAGGCCATAGGACACGGTCATGATCGTCGCATGCATTCGTGTCTGTGCCGCGTATGAACCGGGATGGCGCGTGGTCTTGTAAATGCGAACGGCAAGGTGAATTGCAGTCGCCAGTGCACAGATGGCTGACAGCAGATGTAGAAACAGCAGAGGTTTAACAATGGTCTCGAATACCGTCACAGCCCTTATTTTCCTTGCTTTCCTGCAGAAGTTTCCTGTCGATACCCCACGCGGTACGCCCGCGGCGAGAATATTTGATTGCAAATGACCCCGGCAAGCGAGAGTGTCTCACTTCCGAAGACGTCAAACGCTTATTTCGTGCCGGAGGCCACGGTGACGGTTTGTCCGATCGCGGGCGGTGTATAGGGTACCAGCCTGGGGGGATCGCCGTTCAGTGTTTCAGGCATTTCGAAACGGAGCCACATCATGGATGGGTCGTCAATAGGCCGATCAAACCGGTATGCGACTTCCACGGGCACGCCTTTCTCATTTACGTGCAGTATTTCTACTTCCCGGTCGTCCAGCCTGACCACATCGCCCACGCGAAAGGGATGCGCGTCGTTACGAAATAGAATCCATTGAAACGAAGCGTCCGGGCGATAGACGATGGTGTTCGCGTCTGTTCTTCGCATCACGATGGGTACAGGCATTCCGCTGATAGGGGCGAGTCCTACGACCCTTTTGGGAATCGGCGCGCCCTGTAGTGCTTTGGTGATGGGCAGGTACGTGGCGATGAAGATATTGGGTGCGTTCACCAGTACGACAGTTTTGTCTTTGTCCGCTTCGGTAAATTCGACCGAGTCGTACGTTCGATTCACCATTTGTCCCATGAGGTCCCACGCAACAATGCGGACGGGGAGCAGCAACGGTCCGACCACGCCGTGTATCAGCAACGCCACCGCGGCGGCGACCGATACGAGTTTTGCGCGTGGTTTGCCATACAGCGAAGCCAGCCAAACCGCCAACAGGCCGAAGGCGCCAATTCCGGTAAAGAGCAACAGACGATCCATGGCAAAGGTAGCGCAGCAGGGCACGATGGAGATGACTGCTCCGGCGGCGAAGAAGCGTGCACGGGGATCATCGCGCAACACGCGCGCAAGTATGGCTCCTACAGCAGTCAACGCGAGAATTGCGAATACCCACCACGCGAATTTGACGCTGTCCGGTACAAACGTGTGGAGGTCTGCGGTGGGCAGGGCTATTTGCGCGAGCAGAAGTATTGGGCCGCGTGTCGTCAACGACCAGAGGAAATCCATCGGCGATGCCACGGGGTCGATATAGGCGGCCGAACCCCACGCGCCGTATCCTTGCATGGAATACAGAGCTTTCCAGACCAGCACCAACACGAAGTAGGGGACGAGTGTCAGAATTCGGGATTTCCATGTGCCTTTATCGAGGAAGACCGCATACGAGAAGAAGTAGGCTGTCGAGGCGATGGCGCCTTCGTTTGCCAGTAGTGCGATGGCAAACAACAGCAGAGCCGCCGGTAACCAGGGCCAACGATTTGTCTCTCGCCATCGCATGTGGGCCAGGATCGATGCCACCCCAAAGAACAGCGCTATGAGGGAATTGCGATTGGCCAGCCATCCGACGGGGTTGGCATGTGCGTCGTCCACTGCGTACAAGGCCGCAGCAATAAGCGCGATCCAGCCTACCCCCAAGATACGCCGGAAGAGCCAAGCGACGGTGGCGACCCCCAACACGTACCAGACGAGGCTGTGCAAGTGCATTGTCCACTCGGAATCCGGCCAAAGTGCGTAGTCCATCCAATGCGTGATGGATGTCACCGGGCGCCAGAATTTCAAGCGAAGGTTGTCCAGGGCCCACCAGGGAAACACGCCCATATTTTTCAATGTGGCCGTGCGTTCGGGATCGCCATTAACGAATGTAAACATGGAGAAGCGGTTTTCTGAGAATGGCACCGCGGCTTCGACGCCCGTAAAAAGCGCCTTGTGCCACAGGTCATCCATAAAGAGCCCGGTCCAAAGTGCGGGCATGGCAAACAGGAATGCCAACAGTGCCGGGACGAACAGAATGATTTTGGAGGTGGGGCGAGGAATTCGCGTCATGAGGGGATACTGCAGTTCCTATGGTTAATCTTATTTTGGGGAATATCCGCGACCACTTACAGACCTTTGCGCCAGCGTGAGTCCGAAGGGGTGCGCTTCGTTGGCGGGTTTTCCGTAACGGGTTCCCAGTTTCCGGCGTTTTGGGTTGTGGACCACGCCCACCAATCGAATATCAACGCAGGAAATACTGAATCAGGCACGCGCAACGTTACGGTATCGGCCTCGATTTCAAACGGGCAGGCATCCACCGGAGGAGGATCGCCTTGGGCCTTGCCTATATCAGTCACCGGGAAGACGGCCGAATGCCATCCGGTTTCATCGATCCATACATGGAGGTTGATGTCGTTTCCCAATTCCGATTGTCCAGTGGTGACGTTTCGATCGGCATCCACGAACCATACATAGTCCGCGCGTTTACCTTCGGTCATGGCACGTGCGTCCGGCAGCGGTGCCGCCGTGCGAATGTAAAATGCGAATCCATTACCCTGCTTTTCCACGCCAGATTCCACGATATCCAGGAAAGTGCGATCTCGATCGCCCGTGAGGTTTCCGCGCGAATCGGTTACGCAGCCGGGAGAGGTTGCGAGCGTCGAGCACCCGGCGGTTACCAGGCATGCGGCGGCGATAGCACGTAAATCGCGGATCATCGCTTGGCGCTCCCGGTTGAACGGACCGCAGTCTCCGGCCCCTTCGTTGTGACAGCCTGCGAAGGCAAAGCGTACCATGCGGACAGGGACAGTGTCACGATTGGGTGCGGGTGGGATGGGGCATTCTGAGCGACAGCAGGCGCAAGCCATTCAAGCAAACGAGCACTGTGCTCCCTTCGTGGCCTACGACGCCCATGGGAAGAGGCAGGCGATACGCAAACACGGTCACCACAAGTACCGCGATTACCGCCATGGAGAACGCGAGGTTGACTTTGATGGTGCGCACGGCGCGCCGGCTCAAATACAAAGCAAATGGAACCCTTTTGAGTTCATTGCTCATCAGGACGCAGTGGGCGCTTTCGAGCGCGAGATCGGAACCTGCCGCACCCATGGCCACTCCGACGGATGCGTTGGCAAGCGCGGGCGCATCGTTGACTCCATCGCCGATCATCATGACACACCCGTGCTGTTCTTCAAGTTCGGCTACTTTGCGGACCTTGTCCTCGGGCAGCAAGTTGGCGTGTACTTCATCGATGCCCGATTGTTCTGCGATTACATTTGCTACTTTTTCATTATCGCCGGTGAGCATGATGACGCGTCTCACTCCCTGTCGCCGCAGCTGATCCACGGTTTCCTTGGCGTCTCCGCGGAGCGTATCCGCCACTGCAATCAGCCCCAGCCAACCGCCGGATTGCTCGTGAACTCCCACGCCTTCCCTGCGCATGAGTTCTCGATGCAGAATCAGGGCACTCTTGCCCTCGGCTTCCAGTCTGGCTTTGGCTTCGATCAGGTCATCGGGAATGGTTTCGCCGTGTTCTTCATAGAGACGGTTTGCTCCGATCCACACTTCGTATCCGTGCAGTTCTGCATGGATTCCCCGTCCTGGCAGCGCGACAAATTCAGACATGGGGGGGATTTCGAGACCACGCAGTTCAGCAGCGCGCACGATTTCCCGGGCCAACACGTGTTCGGAACGCATTTCCAGCGCCGCAGCGTACGCAAGCAAGTCATTCTCCGTGAATCCTTCGGGCGCATTCCGGGCCAGCACCAGATCTGTGACGCCCGGCTTGCCGGTGGTCAACGTGCCGGTCTTGTCAAACACGACCACGCGCGTGTCCGCCATTTTTTCAAGATATACGCCGCCTTTAAAGAGGATACCCAACCGTGCCGCTCGCGCAATGGCGGAGAGAATGGCGGCCGGTGTGGATATGACCAATGCACAGGGCGACGCTACGACGAGAAGCACCATGGCGCGGTACAGGGAAGTCCGGAAGGATTCGGAAAGTACCAGCCACGGAATCAAGATCAGAAGCGTCACGGTGACCACAACGATCCATGCATAATAGTGTTCAAACGTTTCCAAGGCGCGTTGTGAGCGCGCCTTTTGTGATTGGGCGGTTTCGACCATCTTAATCATTCGCGCCAGCGTGGAATCTTCCGCGCGCCGGGTAACTTCGACTTCGAGCGCGCCGGTGGTATTCATTGCTCCGGCGAATACCGTTGATCCGGATTCCTTGGCAACGAGCTTCGATTCGCCGGTAATGCTGGCCTCGTTCATGTCGCTTGCGCCGCGCCGTACGACGCCGTCCGTGGCCAGCATTTGTCCGGGGCGGACTACCATAAGATCGCCGATTCGCAGGGACTCAATCGGCACGGTAGTTTCTTCGCCGTCGCGGAGCACCGTAACTTCCTTTGGATTTCCTTTCAGCAATCCGGTGATGGCTCTGCGCGAGCGGTCCATGGCAAATGATTGGAGCGTGTTAGAAAGAGAAAACAGGAACAGCAGGATGATGCCTTCGTGCCAGTGACCGATGATGGCGGCCCCGCATGCGGCGAAGATCATGAGAAAGTCGACGTCAAGTTCGCCGCGCAGGAGTTTGGGCACGGTTTCGCGCGCGGCCCAGTAGCCGCCGGAAACATATGCCGCCAAGTTGACCGCGACCACCAATGTGCTTGCGATGCCGAGGCGGCTCATGGCGATGCTTGTGGCGAGCAACACCAAGGTAGCCGCGGTGAGCGCGACTTCCACGGCGCGAACCGACGCCTGTCCCGAATCGAGGGAGACTCCGCCCGGGCGGGGTTTGGCAAATTCCGATGCAATCATTCTGCGAAGTCCGTTGAGGGGAAGTGGGTTTATGGCGGAGGGGGCATTGTCCGCTGAGTGTAGTCTACCACAGAAACGCATCTCGAGGGTTGCTTAAAGTGCGATTGTGGCGCGCGCTATTGCGCAGAGGTTTCACCGTCCGTACGGGCGCCCGCGGCGATCCATTGCCGCAAGAGATGCAACTCATCGTCGGCCAGCGGTTCTTCGTCTTCCGGCATTTGAGGCTGCAATTCGCCTCGAATGTACCGGATGAGGGGGCTGGCGTCCGGATCGCCTGGGATGATGGAAGGCCCGGACTTTTTCCCGCCCTTAAGCATGGATTCGATCGTGGTCATGTCGAGTTCGCCCTCTTTGCGGCGCGCCCGGTGGCATTCGTAGCAATAGAATTCGAGCAAGGGCACTACGTCCTTTTCGTACTTTACTGATTCGGCCTCGGCCAGGGTAAACGGTAGCCGCTTGGGGGTAAAACCGTCATCCACGGGCGCATCCCAAGCGGCCATGGGAGCGGGAGCCTCGGCAGGCGCGGTATCCGCTGGATCGGCACTATCCGCTGGGGTTGGGGCCAAATGGCTGACCGGGGTCCCCGGCGCGCCTACGCCGTGGTCGTACAGAAGCGTTCCGCCGAGATGGCCAAGGAGCCCGGTCCATCCTGCAATGGCGAGGCTCATCCCGAGGGAAAGCCATTGCATGGTCTTGCGAATAGACTTCGATTCGACCAAGGTAAGGCTCATCAGGATTGTGCCTGCCAATCCAAACATCCACAGCTTTTCGCCCATGGATGCGTGTAGGTTGATATGGTCCCAGATGTCCTTGGGCAACGTGTTGGAGAGTTTGTCGCGCGCGAAATCGCCTGTGCGCATGGACAGGAGCGCTGTCGCCGTCAGGATGGCGAACCCCGCCACCGCCGCGCCGCGCAGCGCTTTAGATTCGACCGCCAAAGTGGCGTAGACCAGCGGCACCAGCAATACCGACAAGGCAATGGGAAAGTGAACGATGGCCGCGTGAAACATGGACGGGTTCTGCAGCGTCATCGGAAGGGTCTGAAGGTGTTCCAGCATGTTCGCACTTCTTACCTGTTTGGGCCCGGGTAAACAAATCCAGGTCCAGGCCGGGAATGCGCGAAATTAGCACAGGGCGGTATGGACTTCAAGCCAGGTTTCATTGGCGACAGACTCATTCTGTATGCGATGTTGATTTCGGGCATATCAGCATACTAGGAATCGGGAACGACAATTGTACGGCCGTGGCGCCAATTCGAGACTGGTTACAAAAGGGCCCGGTTGGCGGTATACTATTGACGGTAGGCTGCCGAATGGGAATTGAACTGCCTTATGACTGCCAATCCAAATAGTACGCCCGCACCCGATCAGACGATCGCCACCCATGATGCGCCGCAGTTGGTGGCGGGGCGATACCGTATTGTAAAAGCCCTGGGCGCCGGGGGCATGGGCGAGGTGTTTCTGGCTGAGGACCAGACCTTGAACCGGCCGGTGGCGCTGAAGACGATTCGACAGGATTTGTGCACGAACGAGCAGATCCGGAAGCGTATCGAGCGCGAATGTCTGCTTCATGCCAAGGTGGGCGCCCATCCCAACATTGTGACTTTGTATGACAAGTTGGAGGAGAATGGCCGCATCCAGTTGGTGATGGAGTTTGTGACCGGAGAAACGCTCCAGTCCATGCTCGAAGCCAACATGAGCAGGGACACCCCCTTCACGTGGGATCAAGCTCAGGCGATTGTGACCCAATGCCTAGATGCTCTTAGCCGGATACATGCGAATGGCATCATTCACCGTGACATCAAGCCTTCCAATATCCTCATTTCTCATCAAGACGGGCATTTGCAGGCCAAACTGATGGACTTTGGAATAGCGCGTGTGGATGACACGAGCGATGACTCGATGACCAAGCTCACGAGCACCAACGCGGTCAGCCCTGGGACGCCCATGTACATGGCTCCGGAACAAATCGATTCACGGACGTATGGCGCGGTGGGCCAATCGACAGACATTTACGCGATGGGCATTGTGTTGTACCAGTGTTTGAATGGGTATCCGCCGTATACAGGGACCTTGACGGAGATATTGAACGGCCATTTGAACGCGCCGGTGCCGCCGTTTGCGTCGCCGCGAACGGTGATGATGCCTGCCCAGTTGCCTTCGGTTTTGAGCAAGTCGCTCGCGAAACTGCCTCAGGATCGGTTTGAGTCCGCACGGGCGTTTCGAGACGCGTTGGTGTCGATGCAGGGTTCGAACCTGGTGGCTGCGCAAACAGTACTGACTCCGAACACAGCCATTCCGCGCCCGCTGGGCGGCGCTACGTTGCCGTCTGCCCAGAACGCGGGTATGCAACAAGCAAAGCCCCGTAGCGGCCCCAGTGCGATGATGGTTGGCTTGGCGGTTGCCTTTGTGCTGGTTGTTTTTGCCGCGACAGGCTGGGGCGTTTGGACAGCGGTTTCCGTGTTCGTTTTGGCCAAGTCTTCCATCCCTGAAGTGTCTGTGGCATCGGGCGACCAAAAGGTCACGATTTCATCCGACGGGGTACAGGCGAGCACCGGCGATCAAACGGTAGCGATACCGGTGGAGCACTCGGATCAAAGTGCCCCGGTGGAGCCGGCCCCGGAACCCGCGCAACCAGCGCCAGTGCCGGACACGCCGGCGCCAGCGGTTGACACGCCGGTTGTTGCGGACACACCCGCGCCGGATCCCGAATTGCCCACGGAGGCTGTCGACACGTCTCCAGACAGTGGTGCCTCACCGGTTGACGGAACGGCGGTTCCCGAACAGGAACCGCCCCCGGTGATGGAACCCGAGAGTCCTTCACTACCCGATACCCACCAGGTGGCGACGGGTGAGACACTTTCCAAAATTGCGGCGAAGTACGCATTGAATGCGGACACGCTTGCTTATTGGAACGATATTTCAGACCCGAGCTTGTTGGCCGTGGGGGATACGCTGGCTCTCAAGCGTCCGGACGGGAAGTCCGAGACGCCGCCTGTTGCTGCGGTCAAGCCCAGTCCAAAGCCTGCGACGACGTCGGGCACGAAGCAAGACAAGCCGATTCCTGCCTCAAGCGAGGCGGGCGGGAAAGAACCTGCCAAGCCGGCTGAAGAACCCGCCACCGAGTGGGAGTCCGTGTTGGAGAAGCGTTGGGAACGGACCGATCCCAACATAACCGGATCCGGTTCACCCTCCGGCGGGGGCAGTGCAGGTGGGTCAGAGCCGAAGCGGAAGAACTTGTTCCAACGCAAAGGCAAGTAAGGGATTAGGCATGAGAAGGGCGAAGGTTGCTGAAGGTGTGAGATTGCCCGGAGTGGGGTTGTGTGCTTGACTTAGGCGGGATAATTTGAGTATCTTCTGTGCCGTTCGTGCCGAGGTAGCTCAGTTGGTAGAGCAGCGGACTGAAAATCCGCGTGTCGCCAGTTCGATTCTGGCCCTTGGCACCATTCTTATGCTGGATTAGCTCAGTCGGTAGAGCGCATCACTCGTAATGATGAGGTCCGGGGTTCGATTCCCCGATCCAGCTCCACTCACACACGTACCGGCGCAGGCGTGCCGTGGAGGGCCTGCGCTTTTTGGGCAAGAGTGGGGGGAGTCCGCACAGCTTGTGGGGCTGACCCCGGCTCGCATTTTGCATTTCGATGCTTTTACGGTGGGCAATGAAAGATTCATATAGTACGTCTGAAGTTGCGAAGTATTGTCACGTTACGGCGGATACGATACGGAAGTGGGCCGAGGCGGGCCGGATTCATGTGTTTAAGACTCCGGGCGGTCATCGGCGGATTCGCCGCGAGGACCTGATCCGTTTTTTGCGGGAAAACAGCATTCCGATTCACGGCGAGCTGAGCAGTGACGGTACTCGGATTTTGGTGGTCGAGCCTGAGAAGACGGTGTGCGCGGTGGTGCAGCGTTTTTTAGAGCGTGCGCAACATCCTTTTGAAATCGAGGTTGCGCCGGATGCCTTCGAGGCGGGCCGACTTGTCTGCACGTTCAAGCCCGATGTCATATTTTTGGACATGCATCTTCCGGGTGTAGACAGTCTGGATTTGTGCCGCCGTATCAAAGAACTGGCGGACGCATCGCCGGTTCGGATTATAGCGACGGTACGGCTTGGCGAGCCGGATCTTGCGAGCCGTGCGACTGAGAGCGGTGCCTCCCAGGCATTGACGAAGCCGTTCACACCGGACGATCTTCGCCGTTCGTTGGCGAAGGTGGGTGTGGAGATTAATTGACAGGGACCTGAGTGGTTTTTGCGGTGTTGTGAGTTGACGCAACCCGTTGAAGCAGTTGGTTTAGGCGGATTCGGCTTGACAATCCAGATCCGCTATGTTAGAGTGCGAAACACGTATGCTTAGGGGCATCGTAAACGACCGAATGCGAAAGGAGGTTCGCCGATATGATTCTTTTGTGGATTTTCTGGTGGTTTCTGCTGGGTTGGTGGTTTATTTTCGGTGCTGGCTTGGACGTGTCTCATCTTATCGTGCCGTGAGCCAGCCGTTCGTTACCGTGTTGTAAGCACAAGGCGGGCGTGCGAACGTCCGCCTTTTCTGTTTGACGCACACTAGCGTGGCTTGGTTTCAATTTCGCGTGGGTTTGTTTGGAGTGTGGGTGGGTCAGGGTGCATAAACCGTTGTATCTTCTGATCCTCTATGCTATACTCTCCGCACAAACCCGCACAGAGCGGAAAGTGAGAAACATGACACAAGAAAGGAGGTTCGAGGTATGTTGTTTTGGTTGATTCTCTGGTGGCCGCTGTGGCTTCTGTGGAACGTGATTTACGCTTCGTTTTACCCGTTCTAAGAAGTTTTCAGGCCTCACGGCACGCTGCGGCTGACGGCTGCGGCGCATTCGAAACACATGCCTTGTCCGTTTTCGGAAGCGGAAGGAGAATCTAGGCGTAACTGCACTATTATTTCTCCCACTCCGAATTGCGCAAGCAACGGCCGAGGTTCATGGGGGTTTGGCTTAGACATCTTGTGACAAAAGGAGGACTTGACAATGTTGCTGTTCCTGCTGTTTTGGTGGGTGCCTGTGTTCATCTACACATTTTTGAGCGCAGGTTGGAATTTCTGGGTTAATGCGTCCACCATCGTTTGATGGTGAACCGGTTCGTGCGGAAGTGGGCGATCGAAAGCCGGTTTCCGCTACCTTTGGCAAACGTGAAACGTTGCGGTAATCCGAGGGTATTGTAGTGGTTAGCACAGATTCGCGCGGGGTGCGAGGTCAAAAAAATTCTTGTATCCGCGTGAGGTTTGTGCTATAGTCTGGCCTGCCACACAGGGTAGGGTTGAAATACCTGATCCTGTGGTTTGGGGGCAATGGGCTGGGTTTCAATGAGGTGGCGTTAGTTCACCTGTTCACAAGGCAACATCTCCTGTGCCTTGTCTCCTAGGGGGAGATGGGGTAAAGGAGTAGCTGGGAAAATCCAAAATAGGAAGGAGGTTTCCGAAATGACGACTCCCCGTAAAGCGTTCTGGTGGTGGTTCCTGAATCCGTTCTGGTGGATCTGGTGGGTGGTGGCTCTCATCGTCCTGTATCAGGTTCTCTAACGGTTCATCCGTTCGCTAATGGTGGCGGGAAGCGCTCTGTGCTTCCCGCTTTCTTTTTTTCCCGTCCTTCATGTCATTTGACTACCCACTTTGCACGGTGGTTTCGACGACTTTTCCATGTCAGTTTACTTGGATGTGCATAACTCCCGCCTTTCATAATGGGATACACGTTTAGGCGCTGAAAGCGTATCCATCAACGACTTGGGGACGCTCTGCACTAAGCCCAGTTTCCTGTCAGGCCGTTTCTTCCGTCGTACTTGTGAAACAAAATACAGTTGGTTGGTTCCGTTAACTGTAGGTGCCCGGCCGGGGATCGCGAGTTGCGATGGCATCATTATGGAAAGGCGATGCAACGATGTACGTTCCTCAGTCGTATGCAATGACTGCGTCTGGAGTTCTTGAGGCGTTTGTTGTCAAGCATAGTTTTGCCACAATGGTCAGCATCGTGGATGGTGCGCCCTTCGCCACGCATATTCCCGTGTTGTTTGAGCCGCGGGATGGGGCTCATGGGATTCTACATGGACATATGGCGCGTGCGAATCCGCACTGGAAGGCTTTTGAAGGCGCACAGGAGTCGTTGGTCATCTTCCATGGTCCTCATGGGTACATCTCGCCTCGGTGGTATGCAGCTTCGCTGGCGGTTCCCACATGGAACTATGCCGTCGTCCATATGTACGGCAAACCGCAGGTCATTGACGACGCCACATTGCTCGAGGCACTCATTGACAGGACCGTGCGTCAGTATGAATCCGGATTCACCAATTCGTGGGACGGTGAATTGCCTCGGGAATTCAAAGACAAGCTGATGAAAGCCATAGTCGGTTTCACGATGGACATTACGCGAGTTGAAGGCAAGTTTAAACTTGGCCAGAACCGCTCTTCCGAAGACCAGGCGCGCGTATTGGAACAGTTGGCTCAGAGCGACGATCCCGGCGCAGGCGCTTTGGGGGAGCTGATGAGGGAAATGCACCTTGCTGTGCGGGACGCTTCACAGTCGACGTAGGCGATTCGGACGATGGCCGGACATGTGGGCGAGGTTTTGGTGTTGAAGGATCGTGAGTTCACATTTCAGTACTTTTGGCGAACCCGCCTACTTGAAGCCATATAGACTGTTATCGCGGGAAGCCGTTGTTCCTGAAAAAAGAAGGCCCCTGAGTTTTCAGGGGCCTTTCATCGAATGCGGGTTTGTCTGCACGTGTCGGAATGCCGGAGCCACGCCTATCCCTTGGCCTGGGCATAGTCCTTCATATAGCTTGCCAAGGTCTCGGCGCCCGCGAGTGGCATGGCATTATAGATGGACGCACGACATCCTCCCACCGAGCGGTGGCCCTTCAGTCCGTGCATACCGGCCTTTGTTGCTCCGTCGATGAAGGCCTTTTCCAGGGCTTCGTCGGGCAGGGTGAACGTAACGTTCATGAGCGAGCGGTATTCCGGCACGGCATGTCCTTTGTAGAAGCCATTGCTGCCATCAATGACGTCATAAATGAGCTTAGCCTTCTTTCGGTTGAGTTCGAGCATTTTGTCGAGTCCGCCAATGTCATTGATCAACCACTTCGTGGTCAACATGACCATGTAGATGGCGAAGCAGGGGGGCGTGTTCAGCATGGAGTCGTTTTCGGCCGTCAACTTGTAGTTGAGCACATCGGGGATAGAGTCCGGGCATTTTTCCAGCAGGTCTTCCCGAATAATCACGAGAGCAACTCCCGCGGGCCCCATATTCTTCTGGGCTCCCGCATAGAGTAGGCCGTATTTAGCGATATCGAGCGGCTTGGAGAGGATATCGGAGGAGGCATCGCAGAATAGCGGTACCGCTCCGGAATCCGGCTCAGTCTGGAACTCGACCCCGCCAATGGTTTCGTTCGAGGTGAAGTGCAGGTAGGCCGCATTGGCATCGAGTTTGAGTTCGTCTTGTTTCGGGCAGCGGTTGTAGTTGTCGGGTTTGTTGTCCCAAACGACGCTGGCGACGCCAAACTTTTTTCCTTCGCCGATGGCCTTCTTGGCCCATGCGCCGGTATGAATGTAGTCCGCGGAGCCGCCCTTCAGGAAATTCATGGCGATGGCGGCGAACTGAAGCGTAGCGCCGCCTTGCATGAACAAAATCTTGTAATTGTCAGGCACATTCAAAAGAGACTTAATGTTTGCGATAGCTTGGGCATGGACAGCCATGTACTCCTTGCCACGGTGGCTGATTTCCATGACAGACGCGCCTGCGCCGGGCAGTACGAGCAAGTTGCGTTGCGCTTCTTCCAGGGCGGCTAGTGGCAATCCGCCGGGGCCTGCCGAGAAATTAAAGACCCGTTGTTCCACAGCACGAGACTCCTTATAGGGGGAGGGGGTTGTAAAAGGGGTAGTTTAGGCGACCTTGCACCACTATTTCAATTTGCGAATATGTGCACGAAATAAAGCGCCGGTTGCTACGCACGATAGTAACGGCACCATGGCGGGGAGGTACGCAATTGAGACTGCCAAACCCTCAAGGCTGCAGGACCGCCACCGGAGAGCCCGGCCGACGGCCCCGGAAAACCCAGTCGAGACCGTGTTCTCCGCGTAAATATCAGATATTGAACAATTCATGTACAGAACATTGTCACTTCGAGCGTACCGATTCTTGCTAATCGCAAGACACACCAGAATGGATTCAGCGTTATTCCACCGATACCGAGTCAAAGCGTAATCCACGGCTGTCGGTATTGAATTGCGAATCGCCGAGGTCGATCGTGGTGAACGACTTGAATGTGGGGATTTGCGCGACGGGCTTGTCGTCGAGGGAGATTTCTGTAATTGGCAGGTTGTGGGGAGTTGAGTTGTGATGATCCGTTTCGTGGATGTCAAATGTTAGTTTGTGCCATCCGGTGGTGCGCGGAATTGCGGTTGGGGTTATGCGATCTTGCCATTCCTGGACCACGTAGTAGCTTGGGGAAATGGAACCGTGTACTCCGAGTGCAATTACTGCTTCTTCAATTGCCGCGGGGCCGCGCAGGGTGGCTGTGCATGTAGCGTTGGTCTTCGATCGGTCGTCGTACATCCAGACGGTCACCTTTGCCGGGATGGGTTGTGGGTGTGTGTAGCGCGCGACGACGACATCCTTGTCGATTTGCAGGGTCCAGCCGCCGGCGTGAACATTCGAGTTTGCGATGTACTCATGGCGGAGGCCGTCCGAGTAACGATAGAGGTAGAACGGACTCAGCGTACCTTCGAATCCACAGCGAACCGGCAGATTGATCGGGCGGATGATCTCTTTGGGGTAAAGGAATTTGTATTGAGTGGTCAGGCCGATATCTGGAGCGACTTTGGAAGCGTCGAAACGTGGATTCTTCTCCCATTTGCCATTAACGAGGATTTCGTCTGGATGGCCGGGTGATTCAAAATAGTTGTTTTCAAGCATTGTTTCGTCTTCGTATCGACCGAATTCGACGATCATGGCATTTGCGCCGAAGGCGGCGTTATTGCGGATGTGCGTGTTAAACGTCATACCGGGATCAAAGTCGATCGAGCAGACGTCTTCGGGACGATCCTCGGGCTGTGGCCATGTCGCGTTGAACCAGGACCAGACATCGCAGATGCGGTTGTTTTCGAACCTGTTGTTTTCGGTGGTTGCGCCGATGTAGAAGGCGCCTCCGTCCCATGAACTGCTGACGCAGCGCGCGATTTCGTTATTTGCGATGGCGTTATTGTTCATGATGCCGAGTTCGCGGGGGATATCCCACATGGAAAACATAATAATGCCGGATTTGGGTGCATCGGTAATCAGGTTGTGCGTGATCGAATTGTCGTTCGCCGAGGAGTACATGGCGATGCCGCAGCCAGTAATTGTGTTGCGGCCGACATGGTGAATATGGTTGTCATATATGGTGTGGTGATGATTGTGTACCGTGGCCGGTCCCGTTTCGGAGCGCGTGTACTCGCCGTGAATGGCAATGCCATTATTGCCGGGGCCTGCAATTTCACAGCCTTCCACCGTGTTGAATGTTGATCCGCCGCTGATGGAGATCGCCGAGTCGCCCGCGTAAAGAAACCTGCAGTCCCGCACGGCAATGCGGAGGGTGTGCAGCAAGGCCAATTGCGTCCGGCTTCCTTCAAATTGTATGCCCTCAAAAGAGATGTCGTGCGCCGGGTTGTCCTTGTCTTTGCCTTGGACACGAATCAAGCCTGCGGCGGTGTCCGCAACGATGTTTGCGTTGGCCTTGCCGTTGGCCATGGGCATGTAATAGAGGATCTTTGACTGCCGATCCGCGAAGAACTCACCGGGCGCATCCAGCAGTCCGAGCGCGTTCTCAATTGTGTAGCACTTTCCATTCACCGGATTGTAGAACGCGTCGTGCATCTTAAACTCTGTGTGCAACCGCCGGGCCGTTGCATCGACGCATTTGATGGGGATGTGTTCCGAAAAATAGGTGCCCATCTGGATAAGATGCACGGCTAGCTGCGAGACATCCATCCCCGAGGGATCGAAATCGCCGTCTTTGTACCTGAAAGACCATCCAGGTTCGATGTGCGGATCGGCCAGCCGGAACCAACCTTCGTTAGGCGATCGGGCGAGCGTTCCCGGGACACTGTCTTCAAAAACTTGGATCACTCCATCCTTCACGCGTTCGATTTGCGGAAGTGCCGCCTTCAAGATTCCGTTTTGATGAGGCGTCCAGCCTATTATTGGCAGGCAACCGGATACGACTGGTTGTTCCCCCTCGTAGTTGCGGTATGTAACGGGATGACTCTCGGAACCTGAGTCGGATTCATCAAACACGACGGGCGAATTTACACGATACGTGCCGGCACGCAGAAATACGGTGAAAGACGCTCTTTGGTCTTGTTTTCGCATACGGATTTCATCCCGGGCGCGATCGATGGAGGCAAATGGCCGGTCTTCGGACCCCGGATTCGTGTCGTGGCCATCCGGGGACACGTACAAGGATTCGGCGGGCGCTGTGAACCCTGCGTAGCCGCAGTAGAATAAGAGTGTCGCGATTGCACGTGAGCGGGTCGGCATAAAGGCGATGGTAGAGGTAGCGAAGTCAATAACTCAAGCGGAGTGTAGATATGACAATTAATCCAGTATTGCGTCGGCGTGTTGTTGGGGTCATGGGATCGGGAACAGACGCTCACCAGGCTTTGTCGGAGGAAGCCGGTCGTGTCATTGGTGAGTTGGGCTGCGACCTTTTGACCGGGGGCGGAGGCGGGGTGATGGCTGCTGTCGCGAAGGCGTTTGTTTGTGTGCCTCTTCGAGCCGGTTTGTCCATAGGTGTTATTCGTGGAGAAAGCCGGTGGGACTCATCCAGTTCCAGCCGGACGTACACCGCGAGAGGCCCCAATGAGTTCGTTGAACTCCCCATCTTCACACACCTGCCATTGAGCGGTAGGCAAGGCAAGGACCTACTCAGCCGCAACCATATCAATGTGCTGACACCCGCTGTGATCGTCGTTCTTCCGGGGGAGTCCGGTACCCGGAGCGAACTTGAGTTGGCGGTCGATTATGGGCGACCCGTAATACTATTTCTTGGAACGGCGTTAGTGGACGGTGAGAACGCGGCCAGTCTGGAGCGATCATTCAGTGGGCGTGCCGGTGTGGCCCGGGATGCCGCTGAATTGCGAAACCAGCTGTCTGATATTCTTGGATGATTTAACGCAACGTATTTATTTTAAGTGCTTTATGGAAGATATGGGGGTGTTTTTCTGAAATTGCCACTTCTTAGCCCTAGGCCGTTGACAATTTTAAGATGATCTTATACAGTATACATATAAACTGCAATAACCAAGGAGGATTTCGACATGAGAACCTTGGGATTGACGACCCTGTTAACACTGGCGATCTGTGGATGCGCGGCAGACGGAACCAAGCCCGCCGTGCAGGGTGCCGACGAGGGTGCAGGAGGCCCGCGAATTGGGATTTATGACTCGCGATCTGTGGCGATAGCCTATGCGGGGTCAAACGTGTTTGGCGAGTTAAACAAAAAGCTGCATGCGGACTACGAGGCGGCGAAAAAGTCGGGGGACTCCGTGCTTAAGGCTGAACTGGAACGTCAAGGAAAAGAAGGTCAGAAGAAGTTGCACATGCAAGGATTCAGCACTGCGCCTGTGGACGACATACTCAAACACATTGAGGCTAGGCTGCCGGACATTCAAAAGGCGGCAAATGTTGAGGTGTTGGTGTCGAAGTGGGACGATGCGACCTTGGCGAAATATCCGAACGCGGTGCGAGTGGATGTGACGATGGCATTGGTGGATGCATTCGAGCCTAATGCGAATCAGCGGGCGTCGGCAGTGGACATCCAAAAGCACAAGCCCATTTCCTTAAAAGAGGCGGCGCTTATTGATGATTGAGCCTCAGGGGTTTCCGACTACGTGGCGGATGCTCTTTCGGCTGCAGTGTGAACGCGTTTGGCACGCCAGGCCGCAGCTCGCACACCCAGTGAGAGGATGACCATTCCGGTGATAGGTATGTACAAGGGATCGCGGATTGCGCGTGGAATGTACGCCTGGGCGAAGAGAATCCAAATGTAGTACGCGCCAAAAGTGTGTAGCGCGCTCCACGCGCTCGGGCCAATCAGACCGGCGGTACGGTCGAATGACGTAATTGCCATGAGCGCGATAACGGCATAGGCGACGCCTCCTCCAATCAGGGTTGTTGCGTCCAAATACTCCCTGAATGGATGTGGAAACTTTACGTAAAGGCAGACCAACAAAGCCATGTGGGCCGCGTGCGCGGTAGCGAACGACACGCCGATATAGCGCCGGTTTTGCATCAACCACGCGGTCCAACTGCGTTGGACGAGTGTGTGTATGCTGGACGCGATGAACGAGGCAGTGAACAGCGTGACGGATATACGTGCGGTATCGCGAACAAGCAGACGGACCGCGTCCTCAGTAAATCCCATCCACAGGAAAACCACGGAGAATAGTGCCGCGATTCCCAGTGCCACGAATCCCGTTATGTTCCATCCAGACAGCCGCATAGGAAGATATCCTTCGTTAGAATCTACAATATCTTACGCCAATGCGCACTGGATGAACTTGAAAACATGCCAAGTCCTTCGGCTGAGCTTCAGGCTGGAGGAGGCAGCATTTGCATAAGCACGTAGGACTCAACGGTCGAAATTAGATTGACGAGGCTATGCAGGGCGATACACAGAGGGACGGACTTCGTCTTATGTCTGGCGGACCCGATGACAAGACCGATGACGATGATTGTGACGACGCCGTACCAGTCGTATTGTATGTGTATAACCGCCCAAAGAACGGACGTGAGGATTACAGTGCCTGCACCGCGGAGCCGGGTGTTTTCCATACCCTTGAACAGGAACCCGCGAAAAAAGAACTCTTCGGTAAGTGGTGCGGCGACTACTAGCGCGGCAGCCAAAAGCGGCAAGAAAGTTGTGGATTGAATGACGGTTCGCATGAAGTCCGGGATCATCGGGCGGCCCAGCAGGAATGACAACAAATCGCTGCAGATTGCGAAGGCGAACACGGCGAGAATCCATTTGATCGCTACTTTTCCGGGAACCCAGTGGAGGCCAAGGTACTCACGCACGGTGATTCCCTTTTTCAATGCCGCCGCCGCGACGCACAAGCCCACAACCACAGGCACGGTCGCAAACGTTGCGATGGCGAGAAAATCGCCAGAGGTTTCGAGCCGTTCTCCAAACTCATATGGGTTCAATGCGTTTCCCTGGAGAATCTCAACAACGGCACCTGCGACTACCACAACCATTTGAGTCAGCAAGAATGCGCCCGCTATCACGATGCCGAATCCGATAGTGGCCCATGGGCCCCAAGGTTTCGCTTGCGTGACGGGTTGGCTTTCCGTATCAATCGCAGACATTGATTCCTGCACAGTTCAGTTCCGTTTCCCCGTGTTCGGCCAGCCACTGGCTCAACGAAAGGGTGAGGGAGTCGCGTACAGTGCGCGCCGTTTCGTCGTGCCACAGATTGTCTAGTTCCATTGGATCCTGGGTCATGTCATACAATTCGCCCTGGTTTGTTGAGTCGTGCCACACGTTCAACTTGTACCGTGTGCTTCGCAGCATGGTCGCGTTTATGGGCGGACTCCAGTATTCACCCCCGCATTGAATTCCCGAGTTGCGGTAACAACACACGGCGTGGTCGCGCACAGACCGCACTTCACCAGTCGCCAATGGCAGCAGGTTATATGCATCCGGCATGACACTCACCAATTCCGAGGATTCCACTCCTGCGGCGGAGAGAATGGTCGCGGCCAGGTCATGCAGTTGCACGAGCGGCTCGATTCTCCGCGCCGATGGGATCGCATTTGGCCACCGAAGGATCAGTGGCACGCGCACGTTCGGATCGAAGAAGTAGGCCCCTTTGACAAGGAGTTGATGATCGCCCAGCATGTCGCCGTGATCACTGGTGAAAATGACCAAGGTATTTTCAGCCATTCCCGTCTCTTGAAGTGTGGTTAATACACGACCGAATTCCAGGTCGGCATAGGCCACGGAGGCGTGGTACCCGTGGCGCATTTTCCGGATTACGCCTGGCGACATGGTGCCGATGTCACCGAGATACGAGTGTGTGCGTTCTCGTTGTATTCCGCTGGGTTCGTCTTTCAGACCTGCTGTAACTGGATCTGGAATGGCGGCATCCTTTACCAGGGCCGCCATTTCCAAGGGATAGTGCTCGTAGGGGTTGTGTGGTTCGAAAATACTCATCATGCAGAAGAACGGCTGATTGGGCTGAGCGGCGCGCTGGGTGAGATAATCGACGGTTCTTTCCGCAGCCCAATGGGTCATGTGGTATTGGCGCGGGGGATGCAGTAGTTTTCGCCCTTCCGATTTGAGACGCGCGTAGAAATCCGGATCTTTTTGTTCCAGCCAGCGGGCATACGCCTGATAGGGGGCGTCCATGCGCATGCAACCTTCGAGGCACGGTTCATAAACATCGAAGCCATCCTTGGGGTGGCGCGTGTTGACCTCGGTATCCATTGCGGAGACGTGGAGTTTGCCGAACAGGGCTGTCGTGTATCCGCGTTCTTTCAGGCGGGCCGGGAAGAGCGTTTCGCTGTGGGAGAGATTGTCGTGCAGCCGCAATACGCCGTGCTGCGGAAGATGCTTTCCCGTGAACAAGCTTGCGCGGGAGGGGGTGCAAATAGGATTGTTGACATAACAGTTTTGATAAACCACCCCCTGCGCGGCCATGTGATCCAGATTGGGGGTATTCGCAAAGGGGACCCCATAGCATCCCAGGGAATCGAATCGCTGCTGATCGGTCATCAGGAGCAGGATGTTTGGCCGATTCGTGGTCACAGAGGCACCTTTTCCGGTCGCGCATCGTCATGTGGGTCTTCCGAATAGTACAAATATGGCCGACTCGGAGCAATGCGCGATGCTCCAGCAAACCGGAGTTTCCTCCAAACCGGTGTAACCTCACGAGGGATTACGCGGTATTCAGTTATACGGGCGTCCCAATTTTGGGAGAAACCTGCATGGGGAGAGCTAGCCATGATTATGGCCGATGTGTTCAAGATTCTGTTCATCATACTGGGATTGATCATCTCATTTGTGAGTTATTGGCTCTTGTTTGAGGCCATTTTTCCGTCGCTGGTGGGCCGGGCGCACCGGGCATTGGCCTCCCACCCTTGGAAATCGGTTATGTACGGGTTGGCGGCCGGATTGCCCCTGACTGTGGTGGGGCTGGCGATGGCTTCCGCGCCAGCGCCGCTAAAGCTGCCGGGACTGATTTTGATTGGTGGGGTATTTCTATCCGGGCTACTCGGATCGACGGCCTTGGCGCGGCATATCGGGCTTCGACTGTCGGGGGTGAACGATGTGGCACAACCGTGGAAGCGGGTATTGCGTGGCGGGACAGTGTTGGCTTTAACGTTTGTGCTGCCGCTGGTTGGGTGGTTTTTCGTGTTGCCGTTGGCGCTTCTGGTTGGGATTGGGGCGTTGGCACAGTCCCGGAATCGGCCACAGGTGGCTCCAGCTCCGGTGGCCGCACCGGTTGCGGCTTCGAGTTCGAATGCGCTGCAGGCATGAGTGTCGGGTTGTGAAGATTGGATTGACCATTGACGAGCCAGGTATTCCCCTCCCCGAGCCCCTCCGAAGGAGGGAGGTGAGATTAGGGGATACACGGATTGGGTGAGCGCGTGATGAGACCAGTAATGAGGCGAAACGAAGTATCCCGGAGAGGTTTCCTCGGGGCGGCTGTTGCTTCCGTGGTGGCGGCTGGATGCGATCGCATGTCGCTGAATGGTCTTTTGTATCCGTCCGAGGCGTCCTTTGGGGATGCGTCGCTTCCGGCAGGGACGCAGACGGATCGGATTACGCATGCGTTGAACCGGTTCGCATTTGGTCCATGGCCAGGAGAGTATGCGCGGGTGGGAGCCCTGGGGATCGACGCCTACCTGGAAGAGCAACTACATCCGGAATCCATTGATGACAGCGATTGCGATTGGCGCGTGCGGCGGTTGGAGAGTCTCAGCGCGCCGGTTGGTACGCTGTTCGAATACAAGCAGGACTATTTGTTGCGTGAGATGAGCGAGGCGTCGGTTTTGCGGGCCGTGTACAGCAAGCGGCAGCTTCAGGAAGTGTTGGTAGAGTTTTGGACGGACCATTTTAATGTGTCGCCGTCTAAAGGCGACTGTGCCTGGTTGAAGGCAGCCGATGACCGGGATGTTATTCGCAAGCATGCGCTCGGCCGCTTTCCCGATATGGTGAAGGCATCGGTGCTTAGTCCCGCGATGTTGTGGTATCTCGACGGGCGCGTGAACCGGCGCGCGACGGCCGATGAGCAGCCCAACGAGAATTACGCGCGCGAGTTGCTTGAGCTGCATACGTTGGGCGTGCACGGGGGATATTCACAGCGGGATGTGATGGAGGCGGCGCGTTGTTTGACGGGCTGGTACGTGCGATCCGACGAAGTGTTCCGGAAGGGGCGCGTCGAATTTCGAGCGGAGTGGCATGACGATGGCGAAAAGAAGGTGCTGGGCCAGCAGATTCCCGCGGGCGGCGGCCAGGGCGATTTGGATCGATTGGTGACCATTGTATGCGGGCATCCGGCCACGGCACGATACATCGCGGAAAAGCTGTGCAGGCGGTTTATTTCCGTTGTACCGCCTGAAGCGGCTGTACAGGCCGTAACGGCGGCGTTTCAACAATCGCACGGCGACATCAAGGCGACATTGCGCGCACTATTTTCGCATGAGACCTTCTGGGCTTCAGCGAATCAGTCGTTCAAGCGGCCGTTTCATTTTGTGGTGAGCGCGTTACGCGCAACGGGCGCAGACATGGATGGAAGCGCGGGTGCGCAAGATTACCTGACGCGCATGGGTCACGCGCCGTTTCAGTATCCGACGCCGGATGGTTATCCAATCGAACCGGAACCCTGGTATGGCGGGATGCTTTGGCGGTGGCATTTTGCGGCCGCATTGGCCGACGGCCGGGTGGAGGGTACGACAGTGGACTGGCCGAAGGTGCAGGCGTGGGCCCAGTCGCCGGAGGGACTGATGACCCACTTGTTGGGACGTGTTCCGTCAAAGGGCGAATTGGACCTGTGTACGGCGTCAGGGAAAGGACCTGCATTTTTGATTGCGACGCCGGCATTTCAGCAGTGCTGATTGAGGAGATCATGCAGAATACCGGGTATATCAATGGCGACGGCGACTGGCAAAAGTCGATTGTTGTGATATTTCTGCGCGGCGGCGCGGACGGATTGCATTTGGTAGCGCCGGTGGAGGATGCCGCGTATTACCGTGCACGGCCGCTCATCGGCGTTTCAGGGAAGGAATCCTATTACTTGAATGATGTATTTGCATTGCATCCCAGGCTCTCGCCGCTAGGACGACTGTACGAGGAGGGGATGCTTGCGATTGTCCATAAGGCGGGATCGGAAGATTCCACGCGTTCGCATTTTGAAGCGCAAGACATGATGGAGCATGGCGGGGATGCCGGGGGCTGGCTGGGCCGGTATTTGCGGCATCGGCCGGGGCGCGAGGCCGGAGCGCTCGCCGCGGTGGCGATCGGAAAGACCATGCCGGAATCGTTGCGTGGCGCGCCGGGGGCTGTGGCGATGGAGTCGCTGGAGGAGTTTGGCCTGGGTTCGGATGCTGATCCGTTTATGCGGGCGATCGCTGATGCGTACGCGCGCGAAACAAATGGATTGGGTCTCGTTGCCCGACAGACTCTAACCGCGCTGCACCGGCTAGAGACCTTTCAGAGGAAGGGTTACATGCCTTCGGATGGCGCGGTATATCCGGATGACCGGTTTGGGCGCGGCATGATGCAGATTGCGCGGCTTATCAAAGCGCGTGTAGGCATGGAAGCGGCGTGCATTGACCTTGACGGCTGGGATTCGCACTTCGCCCAAGGCAGTCTGATCGATCCGAACATGACATCGCTTGCGGAGGGTCTGGTGGCGTTTCGCCGTGACTTGGGGGCGCTGATGAAGCATACTACGGTGGTTGTCATGACCGAGTTTGGGCGGCGCACCTATGAGAACGCTTCTCTGGGAACGGATCATGGGCGCGGGAGCGTAATGCTGGTTATGGGAGCCGACGTGAAGGGCGGGCGGGTATACGGCGAATGGAAGGGACTGGACAACGAGGTGCTGGAAGGTCCGGGCGATTTGCCTGTGTATCACAATTACCGCGATGTGATTGCTCCCGTCATGACGTGGCACAGCGGCGTGACGGATTTGAACCCGGTATTTCCTTCGTATCGCATCGCGCCGATGGAGTTGTATGGATAAGGTCTTCGTGCGAAAGGCCATGGCGGCCGCGTGGGCGTGGGATGGGCTTCTGCCCACGCCGTTGGTTGGCGTCCGCGAGCCACTTCCGATGAAATCGATCGAATCGCCCGACGCGAGCATTACAACATCAGATGAGGATGCCGATTGCGCCCGGCGCGCTTGCGGCGGTGACTCGGCGGCGTTCGACTTGTTGATAGCCCGGTATGCGCCGAGGATGTACACGCACATATACCGGATGATCGGGCACCGTGAAGAGGCGGAGGATTTGGTACAAGAGACATTTCTTCGCGCGTACCGGTATTTGGGCAGTTACGATCCTTCGCGGTCATTCCGCACGTGGATTTATGCAATTGCAACCAATGTTTCATTTAATGCGATTCGGTCGCGTAAGCGTGGCGGCTTAGCGTTTTCACTAGACGACGATGAGCGCGAGAACTCGTGGCAGGAGCCTGCCGCAACTTTGGCTGACGGCCGTGAATTGGCGGATCGCCGGGATTTGAACACGCAAATTACGGCGGCGGTGCGGCGTTTGCCGGCGCAGTCGGCCGCGCTCGTGCATATGCATTATTTTGAAGGCATGGCGATTCGTGACGCTGCCGAGGCGTGCGGGATCAGCGAGGCGGCTGCAAAAGTTGCGCTGCATCGCGCTCGACGAAAGCTACGCGAGTGGCTGGTGGATAGGGAACCATGATGAATTGCGATCAAGTGCGAGTGACTATTGCCGCGCTATTTGATGCGGACGAACCTATGTTGCCGGAGGTGGACAGTCACTTGGCGGTGTGTCCCGGATGTGCCGCATACCTGGATCGTTTGGCCGCAGTTGATGACGCATTGCTTCATTTGGAATTGGAGCCCGTACGCCGGGAACTGGTAACGGCAGTGCAGGCACGCATTGCGTCGGAGGCGGGACGGTACCGGGTTCGAAATGTGACTATCGCAATAGTGGCAACGATTGTTCTGTCGGGTGCCGCCATGGCGGGTTGGTTCTATCCAGGAGCCGCGGAGCCGGCGGTATGGTGGTCGTGGATCAATCAGACATTCGCGATTACGCTTGTTGCCACTCCTCAATACTCTATTGGCGATTTGGCGGTGGAGTTACAAAACCTGTTGGATACTTTCTTTAGAGCGGTTCCGACGATTTCGAATGGTCTCTTGGTGTCTGCGCTTGTGTCGGCGGCCGGAGTGTTGGCGATTGTGAATGGAATTGAAGTGGTTCGGATACGGGCGTCTGGAGCATTGACTCGTGACGTCAGCCGATGGGGGGCGAGGTAGTATGCAACCGGAACGTGCGCTGGGCGCGATTGCATTGATGCTGGTGCTTCTTGCCTTTAAAGCGGGCCACGTGGGCATGGCGGTGTGGTTGCACGCCGCGTATTCGGAACGCATGCAGCGCATTTCCCTATTGTACCGGACGCGGGCGGTTGAGTGTGCCGTAATTGGTCTGGTGAACACGCTCGTACTTTTTTTTGTAGGTCTGCTTTTGATCAGCACGCGCGTACTTGCACTGGTGGGCTTGTTAATTTGGGGTTCTGTCATCGTTATGGCGGCCTTCGGCTATGCGGCGGGGTATAGGCGGCTGGGCGAGCGCATGATCGATCCCGATGCAACGACGACGCGCATTGTGTTACTTGGCGGTATCGCCGCGGAGAGTGCTTTTCTTGCGCCCGTGATAGGTCAACTGTTCTCGATTAGCGTGTTTCTGCGAGGTGTGGGCGCCGTAGTGTTGACTACGATATCCAAGAAGGCAGGAACAAGTCAGTCTGAAATGGGCTCGCTTGATTCGAGTTCTGCAATCAGCGCCGATTGATGAATCTTGCTAGTCGACATCTATTGAAAGCCAACGCGAGGACCACTGCAAACAAGACCAGCATCACTCCACGGTTTGCGGGCAAGGCAGCTCCTGAAGGTGAAACTTGTGCTTGAGTTACGTGTGATTGTGCCCACTGAAATATGCCCCCATGGTAGACCTGCAACGAACCATTCGAATCAGTACTTTGCAGGAGACCGGCAATCTGATCCGCGGGATGCCAACCTGTATTCGGGCCATCGGGGATGTAGTAGAATGGCGTCAAGTTGGGCATTTCGCCGTTGGGGATATTCGGGATCACCGGCATTGCAGCGATCGCGGGCGCACCAATATCTGCCACAACATAGTCACCCACGGCATTGGGCAATTCCGGCAGCTGCGCTAGAGTGAACCCAGACGATTGAATTTTGAATGTGTGGGGCGTTCCAAATAAAGCCTCACCGGAATGTGTCTTTGCTCCAGCCTCTACCTCAACCAATTCTTCTTCCGGCCAGTTCATTTCCGGGTCGAGTACGACCCACCCGTCGGTGGCGTTGCTATTTGGTACGGGGATCCATCTTGCCGCTGCGGTGCTTCCCGATTTCCACCGGGCAATCGCCCATACGGAATCCGTGTCGATTGGGTCTTCCGAACGCAAGCGAATTGCAATTGTGTCCGATGGCTTGGCAAAGCGGAGACCATTACCGGCGGGGATGGAAGGCAGTGCGGCTTCGAACAATACTTCTCGAGAGTCCGACTTGACCGAATCCGCGCTGGGTCCTCTGTGGCCTATGTCTGGGTCACTCCAGTCGCTGGCCGTATTGCCTGGGCCGAGGGCTTGCACCCAATAGATATAGTAGGCCAATTCAATATCCGGCGAGCCGTCCGTGCCACACCCACCTGGCGGGAACGGTTCAGCAGGTTGCTCGGCGGTGAAATCTTCAAACGATGCTTCGGTTACGTCGGCCAAGGTTACGGCGCTTGAGCCAATCCATGTTTGAGCTCGGTAAACTCGATAGCTTGTGGCGTTGGGAACTTCGTTCCATTGCAATCGAATCTTATCTGGGAACATTCCATCCGAAGCATGCAGATTATGTGGTATAGCGAGTACCGTTCTGCTGTACGTACCTGCAGTCTTGGAAATCTGTCCACTAGCTACCGTTACGTTGAGTGGAAGTGGTGTGACCCATCCCACAACGTGGCTAAATGAGACGATATGGATACCAGGTGATGCGGCAGTGCTGGCGCCTCCTGTAAGCCATGCGCCATCGTCGACACGCCAAAACGCACCGTTGATAGGGGTTTCTATAGGCTCAATTATACATTGAATACTGCCGGGCATTGCAGGCAACACAATGGCCTGCGCCGTGGTCCCTCCGGCAATAACCGGACAATCGGAAGTGGCAGATACATACTGCGATGCGCTGGCGGTGATTACATAGTTGCCTTGTGCAAGACCACCAAATGTGTATGTGCCGTCCATGCGTGTTTGCTGTTGCGCAGACCATACCGGAGACTGGGCAGTGATGGAGACTTGAGCGTATGGAATGGCAACGCCCTGTCCGTTCGCAACATAAATAGAAAGAGATCCCGGCGCCGAGAGCCCATTCTCACACCATACGCGCAGATCGTAGAGCGTCGCATGCCCGAATCCCGTCAGATTCGATTTTTGCGCATGGGTAACTGTTGCAAGAAACAGGGCACTTTCATCTACGATCCAATTCAAGCAGGACGACCTGTTATCAGTCTCCCGATCGTCATTGTAAGTAACCAGTGAACCATTAGGCCTGTAAAGTTCGACATAGGTGTCAACTTCCAATCCCAGATTATTAGTTTCAATCGTAACGACTTGACCTGTCTGGGCAAAGAATTGAACCCAATCCGAGTCGCCAAGTTCGTGAAAATTGTGGTGTTGATCGTATGGCGCATCTAATCCGATCCATTGTGCAGACGCCGGTGTGTTGTCGGTTTCATATTCATCGGGCAATACACTTCCAATTCGAATAATTCTTGTAGATTTGGGCATGGATAATTGACCTTTGGTGTCCATTGCCGTAACGCTCACATGATAGGTGCCGCTTTCTGCGAGCTCAGTAAACTCAGATTCGTAATGACCGTCACCAAGATTCTGTAATGGGAGTTCGACGGGAGTACCAGTCGGCGGTGTGACAAGTGCGAGAACTTGTTCGATCGACCCGGTGGAGGTAACTTGGTCAACCCAAATGGTTGCAGCCGTCGGGGAATCTAGGTGCTGTTCTTCGACAATTGTGCCGATAAGTGGTTCATCACCGGCGACTAGAATTCCATTTCCGATATAGTAATTGCCTGCCAAACCCCCATCTGTTTTTGTGTTGTATACGCCATCGCCATTGTCATCAATCGCAGGTTGTTTGTTAGAGGCAAACTGCATAGCCTGTGCAGAGAAGTCAAGAGCCTTTGCTATGGTCGCACCAGCGGCCACGTGGCCCCAGAAGAATTTTGAAAAGCTGATGGCACCGCCGTAGTAGTAACCTGCCGACTGACCAGCGTCGGTTCCGGCCACAATGATTCGAGGTTTATTGGTGGCCGGAATCAATCCCAAGAGCATGCTACCCGCGCTGTCCGCGTCGCACACTATAGTGACTTGGCCTTCCAAAGAGTCCTGGAGCACGTCAAGCCAGGAATCGAGTTGATCCCACAAAAGCAGTTCCGCGTTGTTTACCCAGAAGCCAGCTAGAGCGCCTGGTCCTACAAAATACAGAGTGAAGTCCTGGGTATTAGTGGTAGCCCACTCGGTACACGCGAACCGGACATTGTCTAGTACCGCCAATCCGTCGACACCTTGAGTTAAAGTTCGGCTGAGGTAGTAGATATCGTCGGCATTATAACCCTGTGAAATTAAGGATGTATATGCGACTTGACCAAGGTTTTCGAACACGGGCCATTGCGGCGATGCTGTATTACCGCCGGCCAGAATCAACACTTTACGTGAAAGTGGGTTTGTAACATTCACTGTGGTTTTTGACGGCGCGGATGTGTTGCCAATCCGGTCCCTAGCATAAATGAAGATTGTGTATGTGCCTGCTGTTGTGAAACCACTATATTCAGCCTGCCATCGATCGCCTGTTGCCGGCAACAGATCGACGCTGGGCAGGCTGGTTACAGGTGTGGAAGAACTGGTGGATTGAAACCCGGGCGGACGGATGACTGCCCATACGCGCGAAATACCGTCCAAATCTGTTACTGGGTCTGCGGTGAGCGTCGCTGTAGCGGTATTGTCCAGATTCTGAATTGGAGAGACGTTTCCAATTACGGGTCCCTCCCAGAACAATTGAATGCCGTTTCCAATGTGCGAAAGAGATGCCAGCGTGCCATCGTCGGTGCCGTTTCCTTGGCCATCGGCGTTGTCGTCGAGTAGAGGTGTCTGGAAGTCGAACGTCTCCCCTAAAGCGGCTTTGGCTATATCGAATGCCTCCCTAATGGACAGGCCGTTGAAAATTTGTGTCCAGAAGTAGTTTGAAAAAGAAACTGTACCAGAGTTAACAAAATAGGCCAATTCACCGGGCGATGTACTACTGATCACAATGCGTTTGCCCGCGAAAGTGGACGACGACAACTGTGGAACGAATGTACCGGACTCACAGGCATCGTAGATCAGAGTCAGTTTTCCCTGGATGCCTGCTTGAAGTGTATTCAGCCAATTGGCCAGACTTGACACATCCAATATTTCGGTACCATTCATTCGAAACGTTCCCGGTGCGCCATGGTCCACGAGATACACGACAACATCACCAGTTGGCAATTCGCCCAGTTGTGCTGGTGCCCATTGGGTTAAAGCGAGCTGGAGATTGACAAGGGTGCAGTCGCCACTCACATCGTCTGCAACGCCGTTTTCGTCAAGGTCCAAGCTGGTATCAGACGACAGATAGTGAATCGACTCTTTGGTAAAGCCTTGGTAAGCGAGCGACCTATAGGCATAGTTTGCCGATGATTGAGTCGCCTCCCATAGATTGTTTCCCAAGAAGGGTCCGCCGCCAGCTGCAATTATGGCCTTTGCAACTTGGTTGGACAGAACAGGTTTGAATTTTTGCAGCCGGTTATTCTGGGCATCTGTGACATATGCGGCTCCATTAGAATCAATCGCAACCCCCCACGGCGAGTTGAACTGATTTGGTCCGGTTCCTTTTTCACCCCAGGACGTAAGGAACTGACCGTTTGGATCAAAAACTTGGATACGATTATTACCGTTGTCCGCAACAAACACGCGGTTGTTATCGTCAATAGCAATGTGTCTAGCTGCAAAGAGTTGTCCAGGTCCTGAACCAATGGAGCCCCAATTGGACAACAGATTTCCTGCAGCGTCAAATACCTGAATACGTCCAATAAATGCGTCGCAAACGTAGACTCGATCTTGATTGTCCACGGCAATTCCACGAGGTGTCATGAATTGACCGTCCCCAGTGCCTTCGCTGCCCCACTTGCCTAAAAAGGTGCCATTTGAATTGTATTTCTGAACACGGAAGTTACTAGTATCTGCAACATAGATGTTGTCACTGCTGTCGATTGCGATATCCTCGGGAAAATAGAAGCTGGCATCCCCCGAACCCTCGAATCCGAATGCCAACATGAAGACGCCGTTTGAATCAAATTTTTGTATTCGATGGTTAAATGTGTCCGCTATGTAAACATGATTGAGCGAATTTACCTCTATTCCACGTGGCAGATTGAACTGGCCATTGCCATTACCTTTTTCTCCCCATGCAAACAGGAATCTGCCCATGGGGTCGAATTTTTGGACACGAGCATTATACGTATCAAGTACAAGTACGTTTCTATCTTTGTCAATGGTTACATCTTCGGGCGAGTAGAATCCACCGCCAGGGTTGCCGCGGCTGCCCCAACTGGCTAGGAATTGGCCGTCGCGATCGAACTTTTGAATTGGGCCTAGATCTCCATCTGCAACATAAACAAAACCATCACGATCTACTGTAATGCAGCGCGGATTGGTAAACTGAGCAATATTGTCTCCATAGCTTCCCCACTTCGAAAGGAATCCACCATTCGAGTCAAATTTTTGTACCCGAAAATTATTACGGTCAAGAATGTATACATTACTGTCGGAATCCAAAGCAACATCCGAAGGATCGTTAAATTGTCCATCGCCAGTACCTATACTGCCCCATAGTTTGACAAGTACTCCCAGAGAATCGAACACCTTAACTCTCTCACCAGTAACATACAAATTGCCATTCCTATCCAGAGCGATGCCTTTTGGGTGGCCAATCTGGCCGCTCCCTATTGTTCCTTTGAATTCCCCTTGGCCGTCAAATTTTTGAACATATCCACTATAAGAATGCGCGACGTATACATTTCCAACTGAATCTAGTGCCAAGTCTATTGGGTGATCAAATGACTCTATACCGCTGGAGATCCATTCGAGAACCAGTTTTCCATTCGAGTCAAATTTTTGGATACGATTATTGCCAGACTCACTAACATAAACGTTTCCGCTTGGATCTACGGCCACACACTGGATCTTGTTGAATTGGCCCGGTGATGAGCCAAGCTCACCCCAACTTAGTAAGAATCTGCCATCACGTGTAAACTTCTTTACACAGTTATTTCGGAAGTCAGCTATAAACACATTGTTGTTGACATCAGTAGCCATACCATGGGGCTCAAAATACCATGGTTGTGCCAGGGCCGGCCAAAGTCGCTCGAATCGATAACTGAGTTGCGCGTTCGAGGACATTGGAATCGTTGCAAAGACGGCAATCAAGGAGAGTCCGCGGACGAAAGATCGAAGTGTAACGCGCATTGCGGCCAAGACGCGGCGTTGCCGCGTGCCACTTGAAACAACCTTTGTTCCGCGGTTGTCGCCCATGCGTTCAGAAAGGTACTTTCGCAACTCCGGCCCAATTATGCCCCGGGGGACCGGAAATCACCCGTACTGCGCCAAGAAGTAAGGCTAGAAGATATCAAATCGAGAAAAAACAGTAAAGCAATATTATCAAATAGCAGGAAATTGCACAATTCAAGTATTAGTAAACGCCGATACTATTAAGTGGATCGCGTGCATGTATCAGTAAAACTCCACTCCGTAGAGGCTCGCCTGTCTAAGTTGGAAACGGAGTATGACGGGCTGGTTTTCGTGCTTCAGGTCGTCCTCGCCGTTCCACGTGACAGGGAGTTCGAGGCCGTCGCCGATGATTCGGTCGGATTGAGCAAAGGTTCGTCCTTCGATGGCGCTCTTGCCAAGTTGAGCGATTTCGGTTTTGATGTAGCCGGTAGGTTTGACGGTGGCGTTTAGGCGGATGCGATTGCCACGGGGCATAACCGCCACTGTGGCGAATTCGCCTTCTTCGTCGCACTGCAATGCCACCAGACGGCCCTTGGGCCAGGTGGCGATGCCGCCTATGCCTTGCACGCCAGGGAAAAGGCCTTTGCGTTGATCGAAATCACGTCCGGGGTATTTGTGGGGGATGGGGTTGCCTCCAAAGCTGATACCCCATGTCTTGTCCGGGTATTCCACCATCATTCCGCTACACGCGACATGGCCGCCGTCGGGCTGGCCGGGGATGCCGACTTCGACGACGTTTCCGTTGGCGATGTGCGACCAGGTGTAGCCGTCCGCGCTGGTGAGTAACCAGACGGAGCCGCCGTCATTTTCCAATTCCCAGATCCACGGGAACATGACGTGGTTGTCGGGAATGCCGGGGAGTGTGGTTTTGCAGTTTGTGTAGTAGAGGTGTGTGGGTGGCATGTCCGCGCCGGTAGTGACGACGAGTTCCGGTTTGGAGAAGTGGCGGAAGTCTTTGCTGACGGCGCGCGCGATGGAGCGGCGGCCGACGCCGATCCAATTGTCCTGATCGTACTGATCGAGGTTGGGCACCCGTTCGTTCACCTGCCAGCCGCGGACGTAGGCCACATATTCCTCGCGGTCCACATCGTAGTAACAGGTGTTCAATGTGTCTGCGTGTTGCACCATGAGCGGTTCGGGGAGCGATTCCCAGTGGATGCCGTCGGGCGATACGGCGCCGAATACGCCCACTACGCAACGAAAGCCGCCAACGTCGCGGCGGCGCGCCATGGTGTCCACTTCATCGGGATATTTTGCGGCGAAGGCGTTCCATTCGTCATCCGTGATGATGCCGAGGTAGATCATTTTGAAGCGTTCGGCCTCGGACGAGGGATCTACGAACACGCTGCCGCCGTGGAAGCCGCGGGTGGAGCCGTTAAGATCGCCTCGAAAGACGATGCTGTTTTCTTTGTTGCCGGCGTACTCGTAGATGCCAACCGGAGGAAAGGTCCAGGTGATCCCGTCAGGGGATTCCGCATAGGTGACGTGGCCGTTATAGCCGGGAAGGATTTGGTCTTTGGTACTGAACGGTTCAGGATCGGGGCAGGGCGCCATGGTGTCCCATGACATGTATTTTCCATTGTAATAGGCGTGCGCGGGGCGTTGGCCGGGTTGGTAAGGACGTTTCTCCGCCTTTTGGGCGACGAGTCGGACGCCGCGCGGCATGTCGAAGGTTTCGAAGCGGGCCGGTTTGTTGCCGTCGCCTTTGAGCCACGCGCCGACGTTTTTCTCGGCTTCGGATGCTTCAGGTGCAACTTCGACGCGCCATGCGAAAGAGCCTTGGCGGACATATTTCCAACTGGTGAAATAGATGTAGTTGCTTTTGAGTTCGATGGGTTCGCCGTAAAAGCGATCGGCTTGGGCGTGGGCGGCAAGGGTGGTGAGAAGTACGGCATTTAGTATGAGCAAAACGATGCGAGGCATGGCAGCGTCTCCTGGTGAAGGCGCCATGCTAGCAGGAAGCAGGCGAGTTATGGAATGTCTCGCGCGGAGGCGCGGGGAAGCCTCTTCTCGCGCAGATGCGCAGAGGCGCAGAGAAGAGGAGCAACTGTGCCTGTGTTTGGCGTGTTCAGAAAGTAAACCTTGCGAATATGAAATGCTTATGAATCGAAAAACCGATGCGACTTCTACACACCGCCTTTCTGGGCGGCCGAGGTTGGGCCGAACCAAGGCATGGGGATTGCGCTTGCAATATGGAAGCTGAATCGAGTGTTGGGCAAACTCCTGTCCAACACTTGGAGCGGTACATGAGTAACTCACAGGCGCCAAACCTATTCGGATCTGTCTTCCGTTTTCTTCTAAACCGGCTTCCATATACATGGCTGACTGGTCATCGAAAGCTGTGAAGTATCGCAGCACTCTATATAGGTGTTTCTACAAACTGGCTAGCAGCGGATAGATATCTTGCAGCCGCCAAGGTTTCGGCGGCGGATCGATGTTGTGGAAGATGGCGATGCCTTCGGGGGCGTGGTTGGCGCCGTCGGGGCCGGTGTCGTTTTCGGTAGAGAAGAGATTGGATATGCCGATGGAGCCGAGGGCACGGTAGGCGAGGTCTTCGAAGTAGACGAGGAAGTCGGGGGCGACGCCGTTGACTTCGCGGTAGAGCGATTCGGGTTTGTGTGCGGTGACGCGGAGTGGGGAGTCGTCGGGTTTTGTGATCGCGCCGAGGCTATTGGCGATGCGATCAAGCGTGGCTTCGCGTTGATCTTGCAGGATGATGCCGTCTGGTTCGCGGCCTTCGATATTGAGGAACAGGCGGGCGTAATAGCCGCCGGCGGCCCAAGCTGTGGTGTGGGACCAATCGACGTTTCGCATGTCCAGCGATGTGGGCTGATGCGGAGAGTCCTTCAGGACCAGCAACCCTTCGTTGATTAGCCATTGGTTGATGTTGAATCCTCCGCGCATGGCTTGCGCGCCGTGATCGGAGATGGTGAGCACGCGGGTGTCCGGGGCAACGCGATCGAGCAGGGAGCCGATTTCGGTATCGAGGGCGGTGTAGTAGTCCTTGAAGGCCGATGAATACGGTGAATTCGCTTCAAATCTTGGATGATCGGAGACGCAGTACTGCCAGAGGGCGTGGTGCATGCGGTCGAGGCCCATTTCGACCATGATGCAGGCGTCCCACGGTTTGGTGTCCATGAGGTGGCGGGTGACGGCAAAGCGATTCTGCATGAGTCGGTGGCATGCAGCAATCAGGCGATCCGGTGGCAGGTTTCTAAAGTCGTGGACATCGAAAAGCAGTTCACCGACCGATGACAGCAGTTCTTGTTTCAGGATTTTGGGATAGGTGCAGTCTGCGTCGTCGTCCGGTGTTTCGGGGCCCGAGACGAGCCAGCCTTTGACGGGCTTCGGCGGGTACGTCTGCGGCACGCCGACGACGATGGACGAGAGGCCGCGGCGAGAGAGCGTATCCCACAGGCGCGGGGTTTGAATCCAAGAGGCGTCGGCATTGACCATGGGAGCGTAAGAATGATCTACGCGGTTGCGGAAGCCGTAGCAGCCCAATTCGCCGGGGTCTTTGCCGGAAAACAGCACGGACCAGGCGGGCACGGTAATTGGTGGGTCGCAGCTTCGGATGGGGCCGTACGCGCCGGAGGTCATGAGGCGGTTCAGGTTCGGCAGTTTGAATGCGGCGGAGCCGAAGATGAATTGCGGATCGGCGCAGTCGAGGCCGATGATGAAGAGTCGTTTGGACATGGATATGGAATAGCAGGAAGCGTGCGGGGGATCAAGGGAATGGGCGCGTGTGGGCGGGGACGCTGGACGCCCCGGCCTCTCCATGGGGCCCAAGGGACCAAATGGACTCAAAGGACCCATGGGATTCGTTAAGGGTTGAGACTGATGGAAAGAAGCGCCCCCGGGTGTTCCAGGGGCGCTTCTTGAAAAACAGGAATCAACCGGCCGATTGAGCCCACTTGATAAGGATTTTGGCTACTTCGGGGCGCGTGAACTCGACAGGCGGGATTTCGCCGGCCTTGAGCATGTCGCGTACTTTGGTGCCGCTAAGGATGGTGTGGTGTTCCTTGTCGTGCGGGCAGGACTTGATGCTGGCCATGTTGCCGCAGGCCTTGCAGTGAAACGTGTGATCGAAGAACAGCGTGGCGATGCCGATTTCCTGGGGGTCGAATTCCTGGAAGATGTAGTGGGCATCGTACGTGCCGTAGTAGTTGCCGACGCCGGCGTGGTCGCGGCCCACGATGAAGTGGGTGCAGCCGTAGTTACGGCGATAGATCGCGTGCATCACGGCTTCCTTGGGTCCGGCGTAGCGCATGTTCACCGGCATAATGGAGAGCATCGTGTGATTCTTGGGGTAGTAATTCGAGATGAGCGCTTCGTAGCATTCCATGCGGACGTTGCCGGGAATGTCATCGCTCTTCGTGGTTCCCATGAGCGGGTGAATGAGCAGGCCGTCGCAGACTTCCAGCGCGCACTTGGTTAAGTACTCGTGGGCTCGGTGCACGGGGTTGCGCGTCTGGAACGCGACGATGCGCTTCCAGCCGTGATGTTCAAACGCGGCGCGGGTCTGCGCGGGCGTGAGATTGTGATCCTGATGCTCCACTTTGCGGTCTTTGAGTACATCGAGGTCGCCCGCGAGAAAGGTGTCGCCTAGCGACAACGTGTACTTTACTCCGGGATGTGCTTCATCGGTGGTGCGGTAGACTTTTTCCGCGATTTCGCGATGGTCCACCTTGAATTTTTCGCTGAGGTTGAGAATAGCGACGAGGTCATTTTCGTCGTCTTCGAGTGCAATCTGCCCGCCGATTTCAAACTTGGCGGCCTGTTCATCCGTGGCGGACAACAGAATGGGAATCGTCCACGGAATTCCCTTGCGCAGGTGCATCGTGTCGAGCACGGAACGCGTTTCCTGCTCGTTCATAAAGCCCTTGATGGGGCTGAAAATGCCTTTTGCGATGCCATCGACATCGAAAGCCGCGTAGGCATCAATTTTGAGACGGGGGAGTTGGGCGGCCTTCGCCTTTGCGGCTTCCAGGGCCGCGCCGGTGAGAAACCGATTTACCAGTTCTCCACCGCCATGTGGGGTCAGGGACATGTTGCACCTCCAGTTGGGTAAGGAAACAGGGTGATTCCGCCGGAATTGCCGTAGCAAAGGCAGGCGTCAAACACAAGGAATAGCGGAAAGTTTATCATTTTTCGAAGGATGGAGGCAAATACCGATACCCCAGTGCGCTATGTGGCATGGCGCCGTTTCTACAATTTGCGGTATCTGCCTTGTTCCAACCGTAAAGCCCCTGAGATGGCCGCAGAGTTATTTCACCACCAGATTCACCAGCTTTCCCGGCACGTAGACTTCCTTCACGATTTGTTTGCCGTCGAGTTGGCTGGCGACTTTGGGGTCGGCCTTGGCGGTGGCGAGAATGTCTTCCTTGGGGGCGTCCTTTGCGATTTCGAGGACCACGCGCAGTTTGCCGTTGACTTGGACAGGCACCTGGATGGTGTCTTCGACCAGCAGGCTTTCGTCGTATGCGGGCCAGGCGTGGTAGGCCAGGGTGTCGCTGTGTCCGAGGCGGTTCCAGAGTTCTTCCGCGATGTGCGGAGTGAAAGGCGACAGGAGCAGCACGAAATCGTCAAGCACGGCCTTGTCAATGGACTCGGCCTTTGCGGCCGCGTTCAGGAATTCCATCATGCGGGCAATAGCCGTGTTGAACAACATGGCTTCGATGTCGTGCGTGACGGATTTGATCGTTTTGTGAATGGCCTTGATTAGCGACGTGTCGCCGCCGCTTTCGACAATCTTGGTCGCCAGGCTGCCGTCATCACAAACGAACAGTGCCCAAACCCGTCGCAGAAAACGAAACATGCCCTGGAGGCCTTCGTCGGACCAGACCTTGTCTCGGTCGAGCGGGCCCATGAACATTTCATACAGTCGCAGGGAATCCGCGCCGTAGTCTTTGACAACGGTGTCGGGATTGACGACGTTGTAGCGAGATTTGCTCATCTTTTCGACTTGCACGTTGAGCGCGTTGTCCGAACCTTGAACAAACCACTGTTCACCACGTTTTTCCGCTTGCTGCGGATAGTAGTATTTGCCTTTGGTGTCTTGATAGGAATTGGCCAAGATCATGCCTTGGTTGAACAGTTTTTGAAACGGCTCTTTCGTATGTACCTGGCCGGCATCGTAGAGAACTTTATGCCAGAAGCGCGAGTAGAGCAGGTGCAATACGGCGTGTTCCGCGCCGCCGACGTAGAGGTCGACGGGCATCCAATAGTCCTCGGCTTCCTTTGACCACGCTTCGTTATTGTTTCGCGCGTCAATGAAGCGCAGGTAGTACCAGCACGAGCCTGCCCATTGGGGCATTGTATTTGTTTCGCGGCGCGCTGGCTTGCCGTCGAAGGAGGTGTTCACCCAGTCTGTCGCGCGGGCCAGCGGCGGCTGGCCGTCTTCAGTCGGCTTGTAGGCATCCAATTCGGGCAACATGACGGGCAAATCGCTCATGGGTATGGCACGCACCGTACCGTCTTCCAAGGCAACGAGCGGAAACGGCTCGCCCCAGTAGCGCTGACGCGAGAACAACCAGTCGCGTAGTTTGTAGGTCACGGTTCCCTTACCAAGGCCCTTTTCTTCCAGCCAAGCGTTCATTCTGCGCTTGGCATCCGGCACGTTCATGCCGTCGATAAAACCGGAGTTCACGTGCAGTCCGTCGCCTGCGTAGGCGGCTTCATTGATGTTGCCGCCCTGGATGACTTCGATGATGGGGAGATCGAACTTACGGGCGAAGGCGTAGTCGCGTTCGTCGTGGGCGGGTACAGCCATGATGGCGCCGTAGCCGTATTCCGCGAGGACATAATCGGCGGTCCAGATAGGCACGGCGTTGCCATTTACCGGGTTGATGGCGTAAGCACCCGTGAAGACGCCTGTCTTTTCCCTTTCGTCCTTCATGCGATCCTGGGCGCTGCGCTTGGAGGCGGCTTCGATATAGGCTTCCACTGCCGCGCGTTGATCGGCTGTGGCAATTTGTTTTGTCAGTGGATGTTCCGGCGCAAGTACGCAATACGTTGCGCCGAAGAGCGTGTCTGGCCGTGTGGTGAAAACGGTAAACTCGAGGTTGGTGTTTCTCACTTTGAAGACGACATCCGCACCCTCGCTCCGTCCTATCCATTCACGCTGCATCGTTTTGATGCTCTCCGGCCAATCGACCGTATCCAAATCGTTGATTAACTGTTCGGCATACGCGGTGATGCGCAGCATCCATTGCTTCATCATGCGCCGTTCGACGGGATCGCCGGTCTCCACGTATTTGCCGTCTTTCACTTCTTCATTGGCCAAAACAGTACAGAGGGCGGGGCACCAGTTCACGGGGGCCTCGGTTTGATAGGCCATACCGCGTTCGAACAAGATGGAGAATATCCATTGGGTCCATTTGTAGTAATCGGGGTCTGTCGTGTTGATTTCACGATCCCAATCGTAAGACAGGCCAAGCCGCTGAATCTGGGTGCGAAACGTGTCGCAATTGCGTTTCGTGAGGATGGATGGGTGTTCGCCGGTGCGCATGGCATGGCGCTCGGCGGGGAGGCCAAATGCATCCCACCCCATGGGGTGCAACACGTTGAATCCGTTCATTCGCTTGTATCGTGCGAGTATGTCGGTGGCGGTATAGCCCTCGGGATGTCCCACATGCAGGCCGTCGCCGCTGGGATACGGGAACATGTCGAGGACGTAATATTTGGGCTTTGACTTGTCCAGCGTGGACTTGAATGTCTTGTTTTTCAACCAAAACTGCTGCCATTTGATTTCGATGGCTGCATGATCGTAGCTACCGCCGGACATGGACCCAGACTCCTCAAAACAAGGGCGCAAGAAGCGCCGTATCATGTGGTTACACGGAATCGCAGACTATAGCACATTTGAGCAGGTACAATCAGTCTCAGCAATCTGGAGTTGTACGGATTCTTCATCCGGTCGTTATAGCTTCAGAGAGTTCCCGCTTGTGAACCCATGGGAGGCATCCGTTATGCCAGTAGGCTTTGCGTTGAGGTTTCTAGCTGCATGTGTCGCGTTGTCTGTATCAGCGTCGGCTCTCATCATGGTGGGAGGAGACAACCCCATGGAGGATCCCGGTTGGCCTATGGGGGCCTTGGAGATAGCCAATCTTGAGAGCCGCTTCCGGTACATTGAGGGTCCGCCATTTGGGGGAGGCGAGTACATGCTGGAATATCGAGGCGGTACAGACGAGCTGAATGAAGCTTTAGAGTTGTTTGGCGCAATCCGGGCGCCGGGTTTGACGGTAGAGTTGGTAGATGAGGTAGGTCGAGGCGCGGCAACCAACGCTGATGAAGCCGTTTCGGTGGATTGGCGAGTGACGATCTGGGTTCCACGTAATTTTCATTTTCTCTATAACAATCCGCGCCAACGATTCGATCTTGATTCCGTTACCCGGAGACAGCCGTATCCGCCTACCGTCATGAAGGTTTTTCTTGGAGATGGCACGCCCATTGTATGGAAGGATGTACATGTGCCTTCAACGGTCGAGGTGGTGGACAAGCGGGCAGCATCGCGCGACCACGCGAAAGAACTGGGCCGTGTTGTTAGTGGCAGTGTGTACGAATGTGCAACCGGCAAACCGGTATCCGGCGCGCACGTAACGGTCTGCCGCTATGCCGGGGACCGATCCGTCAAGGCAGGTCCGGAAAGCAAGGCGGATGCCTTAGGCGCATTCTCGATTGCGCAGATTCCGGAAGGTGGATTTTTTCTCGAAGTGAAAGCGGACGGGTACGTGACTCGTAAGGTGCCACTGTATGATTCCGGCGCGAGCAATTTTGAAAACCTTGTGTTGTATCTCGCCCAGCCGGTAGCGCTGGAGGGGTTGGTCGTGGATTCATCAGGGAAGCCCGTGGCCGGAAAGGACGTACACGTTATGGTCCGGACCGGGCTGGACGCGGAGCCGTATGAGTCTGTTGAAGAGAGCCGGCCCAAGGCGGTGACGGGAGAAGATGGGCGTTACCGGATAGAGAATCTGCCGGAAGGGTACGTCTCTGTAGTATGCGGCGGTGCGAGTGATTGGCTTCAAACAGAGTCGTCCGATGGCCGGGAACACGGGTGGGTGATGGAACCGGACAATCGTCTTGTTTACATCGATCGGCCGAAATCGGAGGAGTGACCGGCCCATTCACTGTATGTCATGAAAAGACTCTGATATGGTGTAACGCTTTCGACGTGCATTCATTTCTGCGCTGTACAAGAGGAGCGTGTGCCATGGGGGAGTCCGTTCGAGTATCCATGTGTGCGATAGCACTGTTCCTATCCGCCGTTTCAATGGCAGGAGAACCGCCGTTGCGTATTGATGCGAACGGCGTTTTGCTGCGCGATGGCCAGCCCTACCGGGCGATTGGCGTCAATTATTACGACGTTTTTCTTCGCCGGCTTCAAGATTCCGAGAACACTACCTATCGTGATGGTTTCAAAACTCTTGCCGAGAACCAGATTCCCTTTGTCCGGTTCAATGGCGGCGGGTTCTGGCCGGTGGAATGGAAGCAGTATCAGGCCGACCCCGCGGGGTGGTGGGCAAGCCTGGACGATGTGGTGAAAGCGGCGGAAGAGTCGGGCATAGGGCTGATACCGAGCGTGTTCTGGCTTACCTCCACGATTCCTGATCTTGTGGGTGAACCCCGGAATCAGTGGGGAAACCCGGAAAGCAAGACGATTGGCTTCATGCGCGATTACATGTCGGCGCTGGTGCAACGATACAAGGAATCTCCGGCGATCTGGGCTTGGGAACTGGGGAACGAGTACGACCTTGCCATGGATTTGCCGAATGCACCGGATACGCGGCCGTGGGTCAACGAGGCGCTGGGCACGCCGGCTAGCCGTAGCGAGGCGGACGATCTGACGAGCGACATGATCCGTGTTGCCACGATGGAGTTTGCAAAGGTTGTGCGCCAACACGATCCGATCCGGCCGGTCACGTCGGGCCACAGTTTGCCGCGGCCATCGGCCTATCACTTGCGCACGGAGCGATCCTGGAAGAAGGATTCACGAGAGCAGTTCCGGGAGTCGCTGCTGCTGACCGCACCTGACCCCATCGACCTTGTGTCGGTGCACATGTACGTATTCGACAGCACGACGCGATTCGAACAGCCTTATACGCCTTACGAGGAGACTTTGCGGTTGGCCGTTGAAGCGGTTGCCACGGCGAAGAAGGCCTTGTTTTTGGGTGAGTTTGGGGCATCGCACGCGGAGAAAGACGGAGGTCCAGATGTGGCCAAACGCGAAGTCTTAGCCCAGGTGACCGCGATTGAACGCAGCGGCGTACCACTGGCGGCGGCTTGGACATTCGATTTCTTGCCCCAGGAAGAAGACTACAGCATCACCCTGGACAACAATCGGGCCTACATTCTGAAAACGATTGCCCAGGCCAATCGGCGAATGGCGTTGCGGGTCGCGGGGGAACACCATGTCGATGTAGCAGGTTCCACGTGGACCGGAACGATTTGGAACAACGAGGGAAACAAAGAGCGATCCGGCAGCGCGTTTAATCCGTTGTATCACGCGGCATATCCAGGGAGGAACCTTTTTCGCGATGATTTTGTGGGATTGAATTTCGAACACATATTCAATGGCACTGCGAAGGACAAAGACATCTCAATGTTTACTCCGCGCAAGGATGCGTGCTTGATTACCGTGCATGGCCCGGATGACGTGACGATTACGTGGAAGGCGGAGGAGTCGGCGTGGGCGATGGATTGCGCCATGCGGTATACATTGATTGAGAATGGAGTTGATATGACGTTTACCTGCTCGCCGCGCGAACCGCGCTATCCATTGGGATACGCGGCGCTCATGTGGGCGAGTTACATGAATCACACTCGTGATCGCACCATTCACTTTCCAGGGAAGAATGGCGATGTGGATGGGTGGGTCACTTTTGGGGAGCCGACCGGCGACTCAGAGACGCCAGGCTTTGAAACTGGCACGGTTTCCCATGCAGGAGTGCCTGATCTGCCCTACGAAGACGGGGCGCAGACGCTCAATCTGATTGAACATCCTACAAAGAAATTTACCGATCCATTTTATTATGGTCTGGTGGACGGCGACGGGGACAAGGCGACCGACAATGACACGATGGCCTATGTGATGATGTTTGACCAGCGTGAGCCAATACGGTTTGCGCTCTGGAATTTCATCAAGTCTGCGAATGGAGAACCCAATCCGCATAGCCCGGCGTGGGATTGGCAGTTCGTCGTCCGCGAGCCGGAGTTGGGCAAGACATACGGGTATAGAGCGCGGATGATGTACGTACCGTTTGAGAGTGCAGATGCCATCGCGGCGAAATTCGCCGATTGGCAAAGTGGTCTACCCTAACCCGGATATTTCACGACTTTGTCCAATTTACTGTGTACGAACAATTCAACCAGCCTGTTACCAACACTTGCGCACTTACAGTGTGCACGTGAAATATCCTCAGCGTTTCAAGCTTAAGGAATTCTGTGTGAGCATTTTGCACCTCGGAGACTGTACTTCAGTCTTCCTCGGAGACTGTACTTCATTCTTCCACGCACGATTTGAGCGTGGTGCAAAATGCGGGCTAACTGGCCACGAGAAACCGCTGCGGCAATTCACACAACAGCATTGTTTGGTGATCCGCGAATCCCTTGTGCGCTTTAGTGCGGTTCACACGCTCATGCAATGGTCTTTGGCCTGTCGGGAAACTAAGACCGGACTGGCGCCTCAACCGGTATCGGTTCCGGATAGTTTGGCGATAGCTTGATGCTTTCCGGGCGTAAAACCAGTTGGCCGTACTTTACCCAGGCATCGCCTCGTTCGCTCAGGTGCCCGATCAGGCGGTCGCGCCAGGTTTTTAGTGTGACACCGTGGACAGGATCGCCTGCGAGATCCTTCGTTTCGTTGGGATCGGTGGTCAGATCGAAGAGCTGTTCCTCGCCGTCGATGGCATGAAAGATATATTTCGAACTGCCGTCGGTGACCGCGCTCCAATGGTTCTTCGCATCATAGCAGATGTCGTGTTCGAGGTCGATCCACTTCCGCCATTCCGGCGCCTTGTCTTCGACAAGAGGCAGCATGGACTTGCCTTCGAGCCGTTCAAGGCCTTCGCCGCCGGCGGCGTCGAGGCAGGTGGGGAAAATGTCACGCAACTCGACAGGTTCGTCGCGTACCTGCCCGCGCTTGGCGGCGACGAGGCCTTCCGGCCAGCGCATAAGCATGGGTATCCGCGCGCTTGCCTCGTAGGCGTAGGATTTTCGCCACATATGATGGTCACCGGTCATATCGCCATGGTCAGAGGTGAAAATGATGAGCGTTTCCTCCAGCATGCCCCGCTTTTCCAGGGCTTCGAGGATGCGGCCGATTTGTTCGTCCACGAATGATACGTTTCCGTAATATCCCACACGCGCCTGACGCACCAACTCTTCACCCATGTCTCCATGCCAGATGTCTGGATAGTTGGCGCTTTGAGGGACATACCTCTCGGCCCATTTACCCACGGCGGCCGGCGGAATTTCCGCGTCTTTGTACAGATCCCAGAAGCGTTGCGGCGGATCGTAGGGGCTGTGCGGGCGTGCAAAGGAGACCTTCAAAAAGAACGGTTCTGGTTGATCGTATTGGTCGATGAAATTCGTGGCAGTCATGCCCATCCACTGCGTCGGGTGGTACTCCTCAGGCAAGGCGTAGACGGCCGCGCGATGATCGTTGTACGAGATTCCAGTGGCGTCGGGATCTGCATTCGGTGCAACGGAGGCAAGCCACGCGCGGTAATCGCTGCGAAATTCAGGCGACTGTGCCCTTTTGGATTCATCGAGAATCGTTTTGTGGAATCCGTACAACTGACGTTGCGGGGTCCAATGCATTTTTCCGATACCCGTTGTGTAGTATCCGTTGTCGCGCATGGCTTGCGGCATGACGAATGAATAGGAATTCGGCACAGCGGAAAACCCGAGCATACCGTTTCGCCATGGGCCGAGGCCCGTGAGCAGGGCGGCGCGTGCGGGTGTGCATGTAGGGGTGCAAGAGTAGCCGTGGCGGAAGTACGCACCTTCGCGGCCTATCCGGTCCATGTTGGGGGTCTTAACACACGGGTGGCCGTCGATTCCGAGGCAGTCGCCGCGATGTTGATCGTCCATGATGAACAGTACGTTAGGGTGCGTAATGCCCCGTTGTACGGCAGCGGCCGCGCTGCGAGAAAAGGCGGGCAATGCCGTGGATGCCGCAGCGGCTGCGCCGAGCTTCAGTACCTCTCTTCGTGTTACGTGAGATCCGCGTGCATGCTTCGTCATATTCCGCTCCAATCTTGCCGTCCGTCTCACTCTGTTTCCGTAAAGTAGCCGTGATAACGGCCCATCCAATAGGGAAGCAGATATGTGCATCCATCGTCTTCACTTCGGCCGTTGCCTTCGTAGTCGGCGATATAGGGATTGGCATTCCATCGTTCGACCAGGCGTTCATCCGCGGGGAGAACGCGCAATAACTGAGGCTTACCAAACCGGTCGACGCGGGGATCGAAGACCACGTCCGTTCGATGGCTATTGAGCTGGCCCCAACCTCTTCGGTCGGTCGGAATCAGGCGAAGATTGTCGATTCCGCCTGCAATGTTCACATACTCGGGATCAATTGTGGCGGTGACAAAGAAGAAGAAGCTGGAGTCGTCTTCCATCAATGTCTGGTAATGGCGGCGTACCCCTTTGCGCAACGCCATGCGGACCTTTGGATCCCATTCCAATTGAAGAATAGGGTACCATGCGACGTATCCAAGCTGATTATCGGAGTGGTTGTTTTCATCCGGGAATGTCTTCTTGGCCACGATGATATTGCTCAAGTAATCATGTTCGCTGATGAGTTTGTCGTAGTGCTCTTTGTACCGGAGATCGCCGGCAATATAATAAGAGACTTTCAGAAACGAGAGGATTTGAAGGGCGTTCAAACCATTTTCAAGGTAATGGGGAGGTTCTTCGTTCAGCATTTTGGGTTGCCAGAATCCCCAGCGAGTACCTTGCCCGTCCCAGTCGATAAGCAGATAGTCGTTGTCGAGCAGGTAATTCGTGAGTTTGCGTACCTGCTCAATGATGACAGGGCGTTCCTTCGCATCGAACTGGGCGATATGCTCCCAGTACGTATACAAGGCGAGATAGTGACCATCGATTTCGTCACTTGACGTATCACTCTTCCACAACAGTTTTCCATCAGGCGTGATGCGCCATTGTGGGTCTTTCTGCTCCGAGGACGGCACTACACTTCGCGCAACCAGTCCGGGCACGCCGGATGCGTTTTGCAGCATTATGACCGCATCCATGCTTTCCTTGGCTGATTTCCTCGCTTTCTCGTCTCCCGTGACGGCATAGGCCATGGACATCGCTGCAACGTGATAGGCGGTCCAAAGTCCGTCGTTGTCATTGTCGCCGATGGTGTGGGACGTCGGATTGTACGCGTCGTTCAACACCGAGCCCGATACCAAACCGAGGCGCCGGTGGCGCGCATTAAGCAGGTCTTCCATGATCTCGGCTTTTTCAAGAAGCGTACGGTCAACCTCGTCGATACGGCTCATACCCGCGTCGGTCAGAAAGTACGCAGTAGCGCCATCAGGGGAGACCGCGACATCGATAACATGGTCGCTGGGCAGGTAGCGTTCGCCTTGCCGGTAGAACCACTGTCGTCCTTCTTCGTAGGGGCGGTAGTGAATCGCACCGATGGTTGTACCAATCCAGAGTCGGTCATGGGCATCAATTGCGATTGAGGTTATGTCTGTGTAAGGCAAACCTTGCTTGCCGGTCACGTGTTCCCAATGACCACCCGGCAAAAGCTTGCTCAGTCCAATGGGAGTTCCCACCCACAACACTCCCTTTGAGTCGTAGGCCACGGCAGTGACGTTTGTGGCGAGGGGGCCATTTACACCGTAAGAGGGGTGCAGCTGTCCATTGATATAGAGACCCGCAGTGGTGGCCCGCGCTTTGCCATCCGGCGTTTCATCCTGAATGATGACATTTCCCGCCTGATAGACGGTCTGGAGGGTGTCGCCGGGTCCGGGCGTGGCGGTTTCCGACTTGCCGACGTTGTCCCAAGTACCCGAGTCATTGAGTTTGAAACGTGTCTTGTCTTCGGCTGTTGCGATGATACGGCCGTCCGCGTCCACGGCGATGGCCACAACTTTCGCGTCTTTCGGCGAACCGATAAATCCGCGCACGTGCTCCTCAAATGGAGCGACCGCGATAGGCAGGGATGGATTTTTTTCGGCTCCCATGCTGCGCCGGTCGTCCGCGTTGCGGATGGGTGGCGCCAGGTTGGCAACCTTATAGGGCAGTTTGACCAGGTTGTGATGCCAAACCCACGCTTCGTTGAACGCAATCTGGCGAACACCCCCATTGGGAAGCGTGTGGGCAACCTGAATTAGCCCCGACTTGGACAACGAGACCCAGGGATCGCGCATTTCTCCCGGTCCGGCCTGTATTTCGCGGCGCACTTTCCATGTCTTTCCATTGTCGACGGAAATGTAGGCCGTAAGTTGGTCGAATCCTCCGTTTGGGACAGGGCTTTGAATGAGGAGCAAGTGCCCGTTGGGCAGCGCAATAAGGGCATGCCCGGATGCAGACGCCACCAACTCAACGGAGACTGCCGGCGTCCATGTGGCGCCGCCATCGCTCGACACGCTTTGGTAGGTCTTCGATTCCTCTTTGGAGGTCCAAAGCAAGGAGAGAATACTTCCGTCAGGTCGCTGGGCCACCGTCGGCAAACCCCGCGATTCAATCGCTGCCGATCGGGTCCAGGTTGCGCCTTTGTCTTTTGAGATGAGCATCTGGCATGAGGCGTTACGAGCGACCGTAACGGGAAGCAACCATGAGCCGTCAGACAGGACCACCAGCTTTCCCGATGGTGTTAATTTCTCTCCATCGAACAAAGCCGCTGAATCCGACCATACCTCGCCATCCGTGCTTGTGGCGTGACTTAGAGAATCCGCTGAGGCATAAAACAGCCATAGCTTGCCGGATTCGTCTACTTGCAATACCGGAGAGGAATCAAGCGAGTTGGGTTTATCGGCGATGATCTTCGGGGGTGTCCATTCTTTGCCTCGACGTGCCGGTTTTAACGTGCTGGCGACGATCGCGGAGTCTCCCTCACCGGTCTTTGCACTCCATACACAAAACATCTCCCCGGAAGGCAATTCCGCGAGAGCAGGATCACTTGACTCGCTGTAGATGCCGTGTGGTTGTTGAACCACGGTGATTTCGTGCATTGGATCGTCGTCAGGCGCTACATAATTGGTGACTCCAACTATTGCTGAAAGCGACAGAATAACCGCAGGCCACATGGTTACCACCTCATTCATGTATTGGCAAACGTTGCGCAACCCCAAGAGCTATACAGTGGCAAATGTGGGGCCGCGTTGCAAGGGGCAAGCAAGTCGACTTGATCCAGTGCACACCGGCTCCAATCGAAATGGGCTGGCGCACCCGCTCTGGAATCTGGCACTATGTGACCACGAGGGGCAACACCATGAACAGACGTGAATTCATGCAAATGGCTGCCGGCGGTGTCGCATCGATTCCATTCGCGGGCGCGACGGGCAGAGCGGTGGCTGCGCAAGGCGGTAAACGGCCGAACTTTGTCATTATTATGGCAGATGACATGGGGTTCTCGGATATTGGCTGCTATGGGTCGGAAATTGCGACCCCAAACTTGGACGGACTTGCGCGCGAGGGGTTGCGATTTACTCACGGCTATTCCGCGGCACGTTGCTGCCCTTCGCGAGCGGCCTTGCTCACTGGTCTTTACCCCCACCTTGCGGGCATGGGTGGCATGGTGACCCGGCGTAACACAGAGATAAAAGAAGGACCCTATCAAGGTTTTCTGAACAATCGTTGTGTAACACTTGCGGAGGCATTGCGCGGCGCGGGGTACCGAACCTACATGTCGGGCAAGTGGCACGTAGGTGAGCGGCCGGAGCATTGGCCTCGACAGCGCGGCTTCGACCGCTATTTTGGGTTGATTAGCGGAGCCAGCAGCTATTGGGAGATTCTCGACGAAGAAGCGAATACGCGCACCATGGCGCTGGATGATGAGCCCTATACGCCGGTCAAGGGTGAGTACTACATGACCGATGCCTTCACCGATCACGCAGTAGATTTTCTTCGGGAACATGGGCAAAGTGAAAATCCATTTCTATTGTACCTTGCCTATACGGCGCCTCATTGGCCGCTGCATGCCTGGCCCGAAGACATTGCGAGGTACAAGGATCGATACAAGGCAGGTTGGGACGAATTACGCAACGAGCGGCACGCCCGGCAAATTGACATGAAGGTCGTCGATCCCAAGTGGCCTTTGGCACCACGCGATCCGGAGGTTCCCGCGTGGGACGATGCGGAGAACAAGGAACAGTGGTCCCAGTTAATGGCCATATACGCGGCCATGATCGATCGAATGGATCAGGGGATAGGGAAGGTGTTGCAGACGTTAAAGGACACCGGTGCCGACGACAACACCATAGTCATGTTTGTTTCCGACAATGGGGGTTGCCATGAGACCTTGGAAGGCCGAGAGTTGAATGTGGAAGGTTCTACACCAGGATTGCCGGGTTCATTTCTAGCGTACAGACGCCCATGGGCGAACGCGAGCAATACACCATTTCGCATGTTCAAGCATTGGGTGCATGAAGGAGGAATAGCCACGCCTTGGATCGTGCGTTGGCCGGCAGGTATGGAGGCACGGGGCGAGTTGTCCGGCCAAGTGGTGCACATTACCGACATCATGCCTACGTGCCTGGACGCCGCTGGCGTGGAGTATCCGAAGGAGTTCAAAGGTCAAGCCACAACGCCGCTAACGGGAAAAAGCCTGCTCCCCATTTTTAAGGATGGCGTGCGCGAGCCACATGACACGTTGTACTGGGAGCATTTGGGTAATCGTGCAGTTCGCCACGGCGATTGGAAATTGGTGGCGGTCAAGGAAGGCGACTGGGAATTGTACAATCTGAAAGATGACCGTACAGAACTTAAGAATCTGGGCGGCGAACATCCGGCAATTGCGGTGGATTTGATGAATCGGTACAGCAATTGGGCCGAGGCCACAGGTATTGCTTGAAGCCGTTCGGAGCGTTATGGCGCCCGGCCGCGCTTTTGGATGAGGGGGTTGTATGGGAAGTTGGCTATTGTTGATGGCCGCGTTGTCGGCTGATCGAATCGACATGGAGGAGGCGTGGCGCTTCCGGCACGATCCACATCATGTGGGTGTGCAGCAAGAATGGTTTGTTCCGGGCCACGACGACACGTGGTGGGCGGGGATGAATGCAGGCCTCCGTTGGGAGGAGCAGGGCTTTCCCGATGGCGATGGCCACGGTTGGTATCGCAAGTGGGTGGAGATTCCCGCGGACTGGAAAGGCAAACCGGCGTGGTTCGTCGTTGGCGGCATCAACGACGCTTGCACCATATACTGCAACGGAAAGCTCATCAATACCTACGGCGACGAGCGCGACGGCAATGCACTGCATCAGACCGCCGTTATCGCGGATGTGGCACACGCATTGCAGCCTGGCACGCTGAATCTGATAACTGTCGACGTGCATGACTGGGGTGGCAGCGGGGGACTCTGGCGCACACCGTGTTTTCTCACCTTAAATGCGGTTGACCTTCCGATGGACACGATATTTACGTCAATTCGCACCGGCGAGCATGGGGTTAAACTGTTCCTGGACGCGATGGGTTTGGGATTGGAGCGCGGACCGCTCACGTTTGAAGCGACTTATGACGAAGAAGGGCGTGCCATGCGTTCGACCACGGAACTGCCAGCAGGCAAGACCATGGGCGTATTGAACCTGACGCTTCCGGACGGGCAAACGCAACCCTTTTCGGTGAACGTAGCCGTGAAGGATGAGAAGGGCGAAATCTACGGTGGAATTCGGTCCACGATGGAAATCCCGCCTCGTCACTTCGCGGCGTGGCAGGGCGAATACGGGTCGCTGCGTGTACTCAACAACTTTGTGACCGAATTAGTCGCTACCGACGTTTCCGCCTCTTCAGAACAACGATTCTTGAATCCCCGCGACGGGTGGGTGTTTGTTCGCGTGTCAGGAGTAGACGAGGCGGTTGCACATTGGAATGGCGCCGTCGTCGTTTGGCGAAAGAATCCGGATACAGGTGCGCTGGAGGCCATGCGAAAACTCTCCGCCGGTGAACACACTTTACACATAGATGTAACGCAAACCGCGAAGTTGGACATACGGGCGGTGCCGGAACTTGCGTATTGCGCATATCCCGCGGATCCGGCCATCAAACCGTTCGGTCCGTATGACCTTTCGTTCGTTTCACGGCACGTGTTGCCCCATGTAAACACGCTTATTACCCACGGTGATTCGGCCGGCGCTTTCTTTGACGAGTGGCTTGATGAGGGCCGGATCTGGCTGGACAGCACCTCCGTGCCCGGTTTGTATGCGCCCGAACCGCCCGCGCCGGCGGAAGCGGCGGCCAAATGGGCTTCCAGTCACGGTGCATCGCATGCTGGATTCGCCGGGATTATCGTGGACGAGTTCTTCTGGTCGGGCAAACACTATTACGATGCCTGGACTGACGCACTCAAGCGGTTGTATGCGAATCCGGCCTTTGCCGACAGGACCTTTTACGCGTGGACGCTGGAGTTGCATCGCCACGGTCCTGCTGTGCCGTTTGTCAATCAGTTGCTGGAATCCGGTGGATGCGTCGCATGGGAAAAATATCTGATAGAACGAGTTCTAGAAGACGAGGCCTGGGCGGATATGGCCCGTCTTATGATTGTTCCGTATCGAGAGTGGAAGTCCGCGATGCCCGAGTTGGCTGGTCGGTTGATGATGACGCTGGGTTACATGTGTGCGCCGCCGGGTAGCTTCAACCACCAGCCGGGAGCTGATTACCAGACCTTTAAGGACATGCAGTATTTCGTACTTGCGACCGACCCCACGTTTCGCGATCTGCGCGGCGTGCTGGAATTTACGGCCAGCTACGCGGATGAGGAATCACTTCGGTGGTCCCATCAGTTGATTCGCCACTATTGCATTGAGGGCAACACGGAACGATTTACCGGTTTGCCCTACGAATTACCTCACCTGCAAAATCCTGATTTCGCTGAAGGACTCAACGGTTGGAAAGTGTTTGCCGCATCGCCGGAGTCTGTAGCTACTGAGACCATTCCCGGGTACAGTTACGCCCAGGGCCGATATCCGCGATCGGGATTTGGGGATCCGGTCTGCGTAATGACAAGGTCCGCGGAAAAGGCCAATATGCTTCAGCAAGAAGTGCGGGAGCTTGAGCCGGAGCGGTGGTACAGCCTGAAAGTGATTGTCAGCAACCAGCATGCCCTGGGTGAAAAGCGACCGGCTGAATTGTCCATTGGCCTGGATCGGGTTGCTTTGAATGAGAAGGCCTGTTTTTCATACACCTACGGCAGCACGAACGCAGTGGAGGAATTGCCTGCGCCATCCTACTTTACGCTGCATCGCTTCGTGTTCAAGCCGGATGCAAGGGTAGTATTGCTTACGCTTTCCGATTGGTCGTCGGCGGGAGAGCCCCTGGGGGAGGCCGGAGACAAGACGGCTGTTAACTTCATCGAGTTACAGCCTTACCATCCGGCGGGGGAAAGCCTCAGCCAATGACCCGATTTCCGAGATTTTCGAATTAATTCCGGTTGACGGTCGCAACCCCCTTTTGACATCATGGTATTGTCAGGAGGGATGTGAAGTGCGATACCGCTCGTACCGTTTGTTTTTGACTATCTTTGTGAGCGGAATAACCGCCGCTCGCGTGTGGGCTGCCGACCCGACCGTTCCGCCGTCCGAGCCCCCGACGGATGTGGGTTCTGTAACGTCTTTCGTTGAGTTGCTAGACCAACTTCGCGCCAAGCCCGAGGCACGCGAAGCGGTCAAGAAGGCGTTGGAACAACGGCTGCAAAGTATTGCTGGCGCGGGTGATTCGGCGTCGACCGGCACACTGACGTCCGAACTGGCGGAGAAGAACCAGCGCCTGACCGAATTGCAGCAGCGCGCTGCGAGCCTGACGGAAGAACTCACACGGATACAGAGCGAACTCTCTTCTATCCAGACGGAAATCCCCGATCTCCAAGCCAAGTTGAACCAGTCTAAAACAGACGATGGCGGTGCCAAGGCAGTTCTTGAACAGTCGCTAGAGCTGTTAAAGGCGCTGGAAGGCCAAGCGCCTGATTCGCCTCCCGCGGCGGCTCAGCCTTTGGATGCACCCGTCGCCGCAACGTCCGCCGTGGCTGAAGCCACGATTGGCTACAATCGGGACATACGCCCCATACTCTCCAACAAGTGTTTTGCGTGTCACGGTCCTGATGCACTAGCCCGCAAGGCAGGTCTTCGCTTGGACGATGGCAAGGGCGCATTCGCCAAGCTACCCAGCGGAAGTGTTGCGATAGTCCCTGAAGATACGGGATCGAGTGAGGTCTGGGCACGCGTATCATCATCCGACCCCGACCTCAAAATGCCGCCCCCCGAATTCGGCAAAGACTTGACACCCGAAGAAGTGGCATTGATTGGACGATGGATCGAGCAGGGCGGCCACTATGAGAAACATTGGTCTTTTGTAGCACCAGTGATGCCGGATGTGCCGGCTGTGAAGAATGCGGCATGGCCCCGCAATGCGATCGACAACTTTGTGTTGGCCAAACTTGAGCGGGAAGGGTTAACGCCTTCACCCGAAGCCGATGCCAGGACACTTATCCGCCGGTTGACCTTTGACTTGACCGGATTGCCGCCTACGCCGGCCGAGATCGATGCTTTTGTGAATGATACGAGTGCAGACGCGTACGAAAGGGTCGTTGATCGGTTGCTGGCGTCCCCACGGTATGGCGAACACATGACACGCTATTGGTTGGACTTGGCGCGCTATGCCGACACAAACGGATATCACATTGACAATGAGCGTTACATGTGGCGCTGGCGCGACTGGTGTATCGAGTCGTTCAACAAGAACCAACCGTTCGATCAGTTTACGATTGAGCAATTGGCCGGTGATATGTTCCCGAACCCAACGCAGGATCAACTTGTGGCGACGGGTTTCAATCGCAATCACATGATTAATTTTGAGGGCGGCATCATCGCGGAAGAATACCGTACACAGTACGTGATTGATCGGGTCAACACCACAAGCACCGTGTGGATGGGGTTGACGATGGGCTGCGTGCAATGCCACGACCACAAATACGATCCCATTTCGCAAAAAGACTATTACAGTCTTTACGCCTTCTTCAATACGATCTCGGAACAGGGGATAGACGGCCGGGACGGAAACTCTGTTCCGTTTATCAAAGCGCCGACGCCGGAGCAAGCAACAAGGTTGAAAGAGTTGGATGATCGCGTCGCCCTGCTCCGTAGCGAGTTGGATCAGCCCATGCCCGAAGTTGACGCCGCGCAAGTTGCCTGGGAACAACAAAAGAGTGCGGCGCTTCGTGAACGATGGGTCGTTCTGGATCCGTCCGAGATGAGTTCCGTCGGCGGGGCCACGCTGTCAAAGTTAGAAGATAAATCGGTTCTGGTGCAGGGAGAGAATCCCGCGACGGATATCATTGAAATTGCCGCGCATGTGGATTTGACGGGCATGACGGCATTGCGTCTCGAAGCGCTTCCTCATGAAAGCGTGCCGGCTGGCGGCGGCGAGAAGCAGGGCCGGAACGGCCGAAGTGAGAATGCCAATTTCGTATTGACCGGCGTAGATGGCGAGATTTCAACGGCGGCCGATCCGGCCGCAACGCAGCCCATAGGGTTCGCTCTGGCAAACGCAAACTACTCCCAGCCTACGTTCGATGTGTCCGCCATTCTGGACGGCAACAGTGAGACCGGATGGGGCGTGTCGGACATCAAGGACATCGGCAATCCTATCGCCGTACTTTCGTTTGATCGGCCTATGGGAATCAGCGGTGGTTCGATTGTCCGGATTCGACTGAAATATGAATCGAAGTTCGCACAGCATGTGATCGGCCGATTCCGGCTTTCCGTAGCGGCCGAGCCGACGTTGTCGCCAAGCCGGCTTGACCCGTGGTACATCAATGGTCCATACGTTGCGGCGGACGGAAACGCCGCGTATACCACTGATTTCGGGCCGGAAACCAAAGTCGACCTGAATGAAGTTTATCCCGACGGACGGATGAAGTGGATGCGCGTACTGCCGGATTTGCCGGATGGCGCGATTCACAATCTGAGCGGCGGCATCGCGGCGACTTACCTTTACCGGACTATTCAGACCTCTTCGGCTCGGACAGTCACCCTGGCTGCGGGAAGCAACGACGCCATCAAGGTCTGGCTGAACGGTCAAGTGGTGCTGGATAAAAATGTGCAGCGCGGTGTCGAGCCTGACCAGGATAAGTTTGACGTTATACTTCAGCCGGGTGAAAACAAACTTCTCGTAAAGGTTGTGAACTACGGGGCGTCTTACGCGTTCTATTTCAGGAAGGCGTTCGAAGTCGTGGGCGATGTGCCCCTGGATGTAGAGGCCATACTGACTACGTCCGCTGAATCGAGATTGGAGTCGCAGACAGCACGCCTACGCGAATACTACCGAAGCCATTTTTCACCGGAATGGTTGGAGCGCAGTTCCAAAGTGGCGAAGGCAGTTGAAGAGCGGGACGCCTACGACAAGACCATCCCCACGACGATGGTGATGGCGGAAATGGCGGAGCCTCGCGAGACTTTCATTTTGAAGCGTGGCCAATACGATCAACCCTCGGAAAAGGTGATTCCGGCTGTGCCGGCTTCGTTGCCGCCCTTGCCGGAAGGATCGACCAACAATCGGCTGGGGTTGGCGAAGTGGCTGGTCGATCCGTCTCATCCATTGACGGCCCGGGTTACGGTAAATCGCATGTGGGGCGTGCTCTTTGGTACCGGCATTGTGAAGACCACGCAGGATTTTGGCGCGCAAGGCGAATGGCCGGTCAATCCGCAGTTGCTGGATTGGCTTGCCGTCGACTTTGTAAATAGTGGCTGGGATGTTAAACGGTTTCTCAAGCAAGTTGTAATGTCGTCGACTTACCGCCAGAGATCGAGCTTTACGCCCGAGTTGCTGGAGCGCGATCCGGATAACCGGTTGTTGGCGCGGGGCTCGCGCATGCGTTTCGACGCTGAAGTGGTGCGCGATACTGCATTGGCCGTGAGCGGGTTGCTGGTGGAGAAGGTAGGGGGGCCGAGCGTGAATCCCTACCAACCGATGGGGCTCTGGGAAGAAGTCGCGTATGGCGGTGGCAACTCTTCTTTTACGGCGCAGAAATTTGTGCAAAGCGACGGCGAGGGCCTCTATCGACGCAGTATGTATACCTTCTTGAAGCGGCAGGCGCCTCACCCCGTGATGATCGTGTTTGACGCGCCTAACCGGGAGACCTGCACCGCAAGCCGTCCCAGGACCAATACGCCGTTACAGGCGCTGATGTTGATGAACGGCGTGCAGTATGTGGAAGCCGCGCGAAACCTGGCGCAACGTACATTGCGCGAATGCGGTGGCACACCCGAACAATGCGTTGTATTCGCTTTCGAACTCGCGACCGCGCGCAAGCCTGCGGGCGAGGAGTGTGAGGTACTCGTAAAACTGTACCAGCAGCAACTCGAGCATTTTCGGGCACATCCGGAGAGCGCGGCCGATCTGCTTAAAGTTGGCGAATCCAAACCCGCGGAAGGGGTGGATGTCATTGAATTGGCTGCTTGGACCATTGTTACGAATACAATTTTGAACCTCGACGAGACCATTACGAAAACCTGATGCAAAGGGAGCAATACCGTCATGGTTAACAACACACTGCGCGAGCGCGAATTGATGGCCACGCGCCGCGAGTTTTTCGGGCGCTGCTGTTCGGGTGTCGGCATGGCCGCGTTGAGCTCGCTGTTGTCCTCAGCTGCTTCAGCGACCTCCACCAATGCGATGGATCAGTTTCACGGCGTGCCCAGAGCCAAGCGGGTCATTTACCTGTTTCAATCCGGCGGCCCCTCGCAGATGGACTTGTTTGACTACAAGCCGCAGATGGACGCGTTGCGTGGCACCGATCTGCCCGCATCCATCCGCATGGGCCAGCGGCTGACGGGAATGACCTCGGGCCAGGCCACATTTCCCGTTGCGCCCTCCATTTACAAGTTCAAGCAACATGGCCAGAGCGGGGCTTGGGTGAGCGAGTTGCTTCCCTACACGGCGCAAGTGGCCGATGATTTGTGCATTGTGAAGTCGCTGAATACAGAAGCGATCAATCACGATCCCGCCATCACCTATTTGCAGACGGGTAGCCAGTTGCCTGGGAGGCCCAGTCTCGGATCGTGGGTCAGTTATGGCATTGGCAGTGAAAATCAGGACATGCCAGGATTTGTGGTTTTGATATCCATGGGAAGTGCGAAACGGGATGCCCAATCCTTGTTTCAACGCCTGTGGGGTTCGGGATTTCTTCCGTCGCAACATCAAGGTGTGAACTTCAGAGCCGGAAGCGATCCCGTGCTGTATCTGACCAATCCTCATGGCATCGACGAATCCACGCGCCGGCACATGCTGGACGCGCTTACACGCTTGAACACGATTCACCACGACGATTTCGCGGATCCCGAAATCGTAACTCGCATATCGCAGTACGAAATGGCGTTTCGCATGCAGACCTCCGTCCCGGAACTTATGGATGTGTCGAGCGAGCCGGATTCCGTTTTCGACATGTATGGGCCCGATTCCCGCAAGCCGGGCACGTTTGCGTCCAATTGCCTTCTGGCGCGGCGGCTGGCTGAGCGTGGTGTACGCTTCATTCAGTTGTACCACCGGGATTGGGACCATCATGGAAACCTGCCGCGGGATCTGCCTCTAATGTGCGGCGACGTCGATCAGCCTTCGGCCGCATTGATCAAGGATCTCAAAGCGCGCGGCATGCTGGAAGATACACTGGTCATATGGGGTGGCGAATTTGGGCGCACGGTGTATTGTCAGGGTGAGTTGCGGCCCGACGATTATGGCCGTGACCATCATGGCCGGTGTTTCACGGCATGGATGGCCGGCGGTGGTGTGAAGCCCGGGTTAAGTTACGGTTCCACCGATGAATTCGGCTATAACGTAGTCGAGAATCCGGTGCACGTGCACGACTTCAACGCGACGATTCTTCACCTATTGGGAATCGATCATGAGAAGCTAACCTACCGATTCCAAGGCCGGGATTTCCGGTTGACCGACGTGCACGGGAATGTAGTCCACGATATCGTCGCGTGAGGTGCCCAACACGTCCATGATTCACGGGCTCGAACCTGTGTCGAGGCCCAATAAGGATCGCGCCTTCTGCAACGAGGACTGAAACATTTGTTCCGGGTCGTGAGTTTTCCAGTCGGCCGATCCAAAGGCCAGGAAGGCCTCGTTGTCTTTGGCAATGTATACCGTCCTTCCGTCTTGTGAAATGAATCCTTGAGTGTGTCCTTCTTTGGAGACGTACAATTCACGCCCGTCGGTCGCGGCATGTATGGAATACCCATTGAATCGGAAGACGACAAAGCGATCTCCGTCCGGAAAAAACGATACTTGACGCGAGTTGTCGTGGCTGACCCGGTAAATCTCCTTCATCTCAGTCAGATCAAACATCACGGGTACCAGTGTCAGCCCCACGGCAACTACGCGGGTGCCATCGGCCGAAAATGAGGCGTTCCACGGCCAATTCATACCGGCGATGGACCCGTGCAGTTGACTTCCCGAGGCAGCGTCCCAGATGTAAATGGAGGGAACGTCCGGCCTGTTCGGGGGCCCGTACGTGCCTGTAAATAGCCACTTGCCGTCAGGACTGAATTGCACGAAGTTGCACATACCGGGGTGGCCTTCTACCTCATAGATTTTTTCGCCCGTCGCGATATCCACCACCCAAGCCTGACGTTCGCCGGCACTGCTCACGCCGCTTCGCAGCCAGGAACCCACGGCGATCCGGGATCCGTCCGCGGAGAAGGAGCACGATGTCATCACATCCCCTTCTCGAGGTTCTATTCGCAGGATGGAAATCCGTGTATCCAAGTCCCACACGGTCACGCTTTCATGTCCTGCCGTGGCCAGCCGTTTTCCAGACGGATCCACAACAACCCTTCGCACTCTTTCGCCGTCCGCCATCCATTCCGCCAGCAGCGTGAAATCGGGCACAGACCACATCTGGACCCACCCATCCAGTCCGCCTGCGAAGAAGCGCGAGCCATCGGGAGCGACTGCGCCGATGGGGGCTTCGGTTCGTTTGGGGTGATCGAAGGCCGGCTTACCGTTTGGAGGCATTTCCACCTGGATTTCCCAGGCATCCTCCGGATGACGAACGGGCAAGAGTGCATAGTGAGGAATCCGGTTCGTATCAAAGGTATGCAGGCCGTTCCCGTTGGCGCTAAATTGTATCCCGCGAAATGGTCTTCGAATCATCCATTCCGGCTTCCGATCGGCCGTATTCCACATTTCAAGCAGGTGGCCCGCAGTTGCCACACGGAGCCCATCCCGGCTTAGCGCCATGGCTTGAATGGAAGCACTGTCCCCGATATCGAATGCCAACACAGGCCGGTTGTTCGTCACGTCCCAAATATCAATCCGGTTATTTGCACGAAGGATCGCCATACGATCGGGTTCAGGTTGGTAGTCCGCGTGCATTCGGCATGGGCCCATGTATTGAATGACGCCCGTATCTGGATCCAGTGCCCCCGCGCGTTCATCCACGAAAAGCACCCTGCCATCGGCTGAATAACCGATCACGCTGCCTTGTCTCGCATATACGGTTTCTTCCCATGCTTCCGATACGGTGGAATTGAACGAGGGCTCGGAAGTGATTTTCCCAACAGAATGCTCCGCCACAGTATTGCCGGAATTGGCGTCCCATAACCGAATGCTGCAAGCAGAGTCTCTTCTGTATATGAATCCGGCGGCCTGCTCTCCATCTGGTGAAAAGACAAATGATGCGATTAGACCATCGTCGGCTTCGAACGTGACTTCCGGTTCAGGACCGTCCACTCCTGTTTCCGATACGGGTTTGTCTGGGTCAAACGACCACATGGCCACGCGCCGGTCACCAATCGCGAGCGTAAATTTCCGGTTGCCGGGATGAAACCGCACACAACCGCGATGGGAATGATGCCGATCGCGATTGACGCGGAGCAGGTACACGTTTCGTCCCGCCAGCAGATCGAAAACCTGTACTAACCCGACAAACGGCCGTATCTGCAAAACAAATCGGTCATCGTTGCTGTACGCGGCGGTGGAGACAAAGCCAAAGGGCTTCTCGGGGAGATCGTTGTCAAACAAGGCGAACGTATTGGGACGGCAACGGTTGTATAAATGCCCCCATTCCCATCGGCGGTGCTGTTCCGGTAATGCCAGCAGGATTCGCGATGCGGTTTCTACGTCCAGTTCATCGATGTATTTGTGCGCTATCTGGATATTTGCCGCATAGTTTTCCCACGTCAACATGCGATTGGCCTTTTCGGCCTCAAGTCGTTGCTCGTGTTCGCTTTCCCGCGCATTGTACAACTGATAATTGTAGAACCCGCCCAACGCAAGAATTAGGGCAAGCGCGGAGGCCGCCAGCGCATATGAAGTCTTGTGGCGTCTTACGTGCCTGAACAGGTGCTCGGCAAACCGGTAGTCGTGGGCCAATACTATGGAGCCCGTCAGAAACCGCTGCACATCGTCGGCCAATTCTCTGGCGGTGGAGTAGCGATCGGCCGGGTCACGGCACATGGCCTTGCGGCATATGGCGGCAAGTTCGGCGGGAACGTTGGGCACCAATTCGGAGACCGGGCGTGGTTCGCTCTGGATTACGAGTGTTATAACCTCGAGATTCGAGGAGCCCCGATACGGCGGGATGCCTGTAATCAACTCGTAGAGCACTGCTCCAAGGGAATACACGTCAGATCGCGCATCCACCAGATCGATTATTCCCTTGGCTTGTTCCGGCGGCATATAGTTCGGCGTTCCCAGCACGTTCCCGTAGACCGTATTGGTGTCCGGCGTCGCTCCGCCGGATTGCGCCAGGGCAAACAGCCGTGCCAGTTCGGCTTCATGTACGTCGGAATGATTGAGCGACTTGGCCAATCCCCAATCAAGTACTACGGTTTCGCCGAATTCGCCTACCATAACATTTGCCGGTTTGATATCTCGGTGGATTACCGATCGTGAATGTGCGTATGCCAAGGCCTGGCATAGATTGAGAAAATGAGGCAGGAGTTCCACGCGCTGTTGAAATGACCGGCATTCCTTAATTGCCGCATAAAATGTACGGCCCCGTACCAACTTCATCGTGTAGTACAGGGTGCCGTCGTGTCGTCGGCCCAATTCGTAGACGGGAACGATGGATGGATGCTCCAATCGTCCAGTAATGCGTGCTTCCTGAAGGAACCGTGCTGACAGCGCAGCTGTCGCCCTAACGGGCGTCAACTCGGCCTCATCTGCATTCTCACTACCCGCAACCGTGGGAGGGGGCAACAATTCCTTTAGGGCGATGTTTCGGCCCAACTGCAAATCATGAACGATCAAGACGCGGCCCATGCCGCCTTTTGCGTATTCGGAAACCAGCGTATACCGGCCGGGTGACTCCTCGCCCACGGAGATATTCGCGTCGCCGATCTCATCTCCCGCGTAGCGGTATGTGCTCAATCTGTCTTCACTGTCCAGGAATAGTGCACCATGAAATGCTTCGTGAATTCGCCCCGGACCGCCCAAAGTGGCCAGTGCCTGATGGGCGTCCCCACCATGGGCCGCGATAGTTTCGCGCGTTAGACGATGCAGGAGATCGGATAGTCTATCGGACAGCACGCCAAGCCGTGCCAGATGTTCGTCCAATGGCACGGCCGGATTTTGCGTCCAGGCGATACCCGCTTCCGCCATCTGATTTGGCCTGACCCACCCCAACTGAGTGGCCAGCACGCCAAACAGCAAATACCGATCACGGTTATCGATTGGATGCAGTTCGTCTGCCATAAGCGGTCAACCCGGCTGAGTGAATTGCGTGGCACCTCATTCTTCCTAACGGACAAAACGAGATCAAATGGAGATGCCGTATTCGCGCACTTTGTTGTACAGTGTGGCACGGCTTATGCCCAGCACACGTGCTGCCGCCGACATGTTGCCGTCGTTATCGCGAATCACGCATTCAATGTGCCGTTTTTCAATATCCGCAAGTGGCACGGGTTGCCCCAAAGCAATTTCAAGCGCGCCCGATTCGGAGTACGAGACCAAGTCCGCCGGTTCTATTTGCTCCGTGCGGCAGGTGGCAACGGCGCGTTCAATGGTGGATTTTAGTTCACGCACATTGCCCAGCCATTCGCGCTTGGACAGCGTCTCGATTGCTTCAGTCGAAAATCCCGATATGGGGCGCTTGGCACGTTCGCGGCTGTGTTCCAGAAAGTATTCGGCAAGCACCGGTATGTCCGAAAGCCTTTCCCGCAACGCAGGCATCGTTACTTGAAATCCATTCAAGCGATGGAGCAAGTCCTGCCTGAACCTACCCTGCACCGCGGCCTTGTTCAATTCCATATTGGTGGCCGCGACAACACGGACATCTACGTGCGTTTCTTCTTCGGCACCCAACCGATGAAAAGTGCCTGTCTCAATAACGCGCAGCAATCGTGCCTGATTTGACATGCTGAGATCGCCCACTTCGTCCAGAAAGAGCGTTCCCAGATGCGCTTGTTCAAACCGGCCAATCTTGTCTGTATTGGCTCCTGTAAATACCCCTTTCTTATAGCCGAACAATTCACTTTCGAACAATTCGTGGGGGATCGCCGCGCAATTGATGGTAATGAACGGTCCCTCTGAACGGGTTGACTGTTCGTGAATCATCTGCGCGGCCAATTCCTTGCCTGTTCCGGTTTCACCCAGGATAAGGACGTTCAGATTCGTCTGTGCCGCTTCCAACAACAAGCGGCGGACGTTTTCCATCACACGGTTCTTACCGATAAGGGTCGCGTTGGTGTTGGATGCGCGAAGCCGCTCCAAATCACGTTGCATGCGTTCCGCATGTTCCACGCTAATGATGAAAGGCGCGGCTTGATTGGCAAGCGCCAGGAGGAACTCCAGATCCGCAGTCCCCACTTTGCGTTGTTGCGGATCGCAAAGCAATGCCACCACCCCCGTGGTCGCCCCGCTCGACTGTATCGGCGCCACGAAATAGGTGCCCTCTTTTTCGGGCGAACGTATGGCTTGATGATCCTGCAGCGACCGCGTCATCAACTTGATTGGCGGTTTCAGGCGCGCGGTCTGGCCTTCGGGAACGGGCGGCAATGAGATAAAATTCAAATCTTCGCCCATGCGGTACTGCCGGGCAACCCAACACGCACGCGGTTCAAACCGGTCGTGCAATGCTTTCAACATGATCTCAAGCAGAGACTTCAAATCGGTGGCGGTACTGAAACGCCGGCCGATGCTATACAGCGCCGCAAGGTCCTGCACCGTTTGCGGACGCCCCATCAGGGCGATTTCCGTAGGTGTCTGCCGGAGGTAGCTTACGTCTTTTTCTGATAGAGACAACGTCGACGAAAGATTGTCGTCCCCGTTCAGATCCGTAGGTTGGCTGTCGCTCGTACTGGTAATCAGCAGCACGGCGGGTCCCACCGCAATCTGATCGCCGATGGAGAGGCTCTTTTCAGAAACGGGTTCACCGTTGACCAGCGTAGTGTTACTGCTGTGCAGGTCCATCACCTTGATTTCGCCGTTTACCACGCTAATCTCGCAATGCCTGCGAGATACGGCCCGGTGCTGGATGCAGATGTCACAGGTCTGCAACCTGCCCACGAGCAACGGTTTCTTACTCAAGGGCCATGTTCTACCCTTGATCGGCCCTGCTATGCCGGTAATGTGTACTACAAAATCAACCATGCCCACACGTTTTCCACAGGGTGGTAGCCTCGGTTTCCCCATCCAGATGGCTCAAAGGATTGCAATCCGGAGCACAGTTCCATTCTAGATCACATGAAATGACTTGTTCACCCTTTCAGACGCCGGCGGCTCCTAGGCGGCCAGACCCAATTTCCGGTACAGCCCGGCAAACACCTCATCGAATCCGCATTATAGCCAATATATTAGACAAGGAAAAAGCCATGCCCGTTCGCGCTCCGCGTCTGCGCGCCCAGACGCCATCCCGGGGTAAACCCTCAACGGATCGACACACTTCTACTTTGTCCTACAAATGGATTATGTACCTGTACGTCCCTGCTTTGCTATAGTCTTGAGTCTATGAAAAATGTCCACCAAATACGAGAAATATCTACCCTGTCATTTAATGAGCGAGTGTTGCAGGAGGCGGAAGACGATCGCAATCCCCTAATGGAACGCCTCAAGTTCCTGGGCATCTTCTCGTCCAATATGGACGAATTCTTCAAAGTCCGGGTGGCCAGTATACAGCGCCGGTTGGAATTGGGAAAAAAGGGGATGGCGGGATTGCTAGAGGTCATAGGGGACAAAGCCCGTGACTTGGATGAGCGATTCCAGGAGGCGTATCACCAGATTTCCCTGGCCCTTGCCCGAGAAGGCATTCGAATTCTGACCGAAGAAGACTTGGCGAAGCGGCCTGACCGGATGGCGTCTTGGTTGCAGGAATATTTCCGGGCATCCGTCCTGCCCAGTCTGGTTCCCATCATTATTCACAAGAATAACCCGTTTCCCCAATTGACCGACGGAGCCCTGTATTTTGGCGTGAAGATGGAAGGGAAACCTCAACGCTACGCAATACTCGAAATACCGTCCGAGTTGCCTCGGTTTGTGGAGCTTCCAAACGGGTCTATCATGTATATAGACGATGTGATCCGGTATTGCCTCAACGATATTTTCTACATTTTCGAGTACGAAAGCATTGCCGCGTTTGAATTCAAGATATCCCGGGATGCCGAGCTTGATATAGACAATGACTTTTCCGAAGGGTACGTGCGCAAGATGGAGAAGGTACTTCAGCAGCGCAAAGGAGGCAGGCCCACGCGGTTCGTTTACGATTCGGATATGCCATCCGGCCTTCGGGAGTTGCTCCTGAAGGAATTGGACATTACAGATGACGACACGGTGATTCCCGGCGGCCGGTATCACAATATGAAGGATTTAATGCGGTTTCCGAATCACCGGCCGGATTTGGCATTTGCAAAGTTGGATCCCATTCCGCACCCCGTGCTCGACCGTGACCGCCAGCCGATGATCCAGACAATCCAAAAGAAGGACCTGCTGGTCAGCTATCCGTGGCAGTCGTTCGATCATGTCATCCGTCTTTTACGCGAGGCCGCCATCGACCCGAAAGTGAGCGAGATTCGCATGACCTTGTACAGGGCCTCGCGCACGTCACAGGTCGTGAATGCGCTGGTTAATGCTGCACGTAATGGCAAGAAGATCTTCGTGTCCATAGAACTGCAAGCCCGATTCGACGAGAAGAACAACATCCGCATAGCGGAGGCGCTGACCGAGGCGGGCGCGACGGTGGTGTACGGTGTTCCGCCGATGAAGGTGCACGGCAAACTTTTGCTCATCAAGGGAAAGGGCGGATCCGTGGCGGGTCTTTCCACGGGCAATTTCAACGAAGTGACCGGGCGCCTCTATGTGGACAGCATTCTACTGACCGCAAGCAGAAAAATTCTCGCGGAAGTGGAGGCCGTGTTTGATTTCCTTGATCATGCGTCACGGTTGCGCACGTTGGCCTCGCCCAAATTCAAACATTTGCTGGTATCGCCCTTTAATGCCCGAAAAACGTTTATGAAGCTGATCAATCGGGAAAAGAGCAAAGGAAAAGACGGGTACATCTTGATCAAAGTCAACCACCTAACGGATGACAAGATTATCGACAAGCTCGAAGAAGCGGCCGACGCCGGCGTGCAAATGGATTTGATCGTGCGCACTACCTATGCCATCCGGTCCCATCCGAACATACGGGCCATTTCCATCCTGGATCGATTTCTTGAACATCAGCGAGTCTATATTTTCGGCAAGGGAGCCGATAGGCGCGTGTTTATGAGTTCCGCCGACCTGATGGAACGAAATTTGGACTGGCGTGTGGAAGTTGCGTTCCCTGTGTACGATCCTGCGCTGCAACAAGAAGTAGCGGATATTATGGCGTTTCAGGTGGCCGACACCTACAAGGCGCGCGTCTTGGACAATACTCAGTCCAATCCCTATGTGGCGCGTGACGGCATAGACCGAGGCGCCCAGCAAAACGCCTATCTGTACTATGGCAAGTTGCATGATGAATCCGGAGTTGCCGCCGGGACACCCGGATCCAACATTCACGTACTGTCGGCTTCCTGATTGTTCTCCGTTAAAACTTTCACGCTTGCAATTCCGCCAATTTCGTGTATTCTGGCTTAGGATTCAAAGCTGTCCGATTGTTTCAATGTGCCCCGGTCGTGCGCGTTGAAAACAAGGCTTCGGAGTGGCCACGGACACACGATGCGGGATAGGTCGGTCTTTCAGTGGTGCGCGGACCGGTTCCCGCTGGTAGAGACAGCACATGGCGGTTACCCCCCAAACCGTTGTACTGTGCAGCGTCTGCGGTCATCAGGTTGCAGTTTCTCCGGGTGTGCAGCGTACATCCGAGTTGTGTCCAAAGTGCGGCTGCATTTTTCAAAGTGATTTCTTCGCCTCCCTCGATCCGTTGCCTATTCGCCCCATTGGAGCCCCGGCTTCCGGCTCGCGGTCGGCCATTTCCGTACCAAATCCTCGCTTGGTATTGAAACTGACCTTGCTGGAAGCGGTCAAGTGGGCTGTGCCGGCCGGGTTGCTGCTAGGAATCGTATTTGGAATAGCACTGGGCGTATTTCTGCGTGAACAGTCGACTGCGGGATTTCAGCTGGGCTGGACCATGGGGTTGTCTTTGGGGATTCCGCTTGGGCTCACGTTGGGTGCGATTTGGGGTGTGATCCATGCACGCGATCCGGGCTTGACACAGTCCACAGTCACCGGCGCGGTCATTGGCATGGCCGTCAGTGTTGTTCACCATCCGCTGGAATCGATACTGGTTGCGCAATCCGATTTTTCACTGGTTCAAAATTCCGTGATTGGTCTGGCTGTAGGCGCGTTTGCCGGTTTGGTCATGAATGTACTTCGACCCGACGAATAAGATTATTCGCCGCCATTACCTTCCGGATCGGTTAGTTCAATGGGTACGAGTTCGACCTTCCGCAGAAAGATTTCGGCGGCCTCGGACTGCACCTGAATTCGGCCTTTGGTGGGTTTCACGTTGAAGCATTCGTTTACCTTTACCCCGTTTAACACCACCGTTATCGTGCCATCGACAACAATGCACTCGAGGCGATTCCATTCACCCACAGGAAATTCTACATCCTGCTTGCCGCGGAAGTTGATTTCATCCTTCCAGTCGGGATCGCGTCCCCACCAGTTGATTCGGCCTCCGAGAATGGTCTGCGGCTGACCGTCTTGTTTATAAACCCAGGTGCCGTTGTCTTTTTCAGCGGCCACGTGGGCGGTCAGCTGAAAATTCTCAGTCTTGTCTCCGACGACCAGCAGGTCGCCTGTGCCGCCCTCGATGAGCTGGATTTCAATGGAATGCATCCAAATCCCGCTGTAGGCTCCATCGTCACCTTGGGAATGTACCAGTATCCCGCTGTCGCGGGCCTTGTTTTCGCGCGGAGGATGGGCGATCTGGCCCCATTTGAACTCGGTAATGAGATGGTAATTCTCGAACTCTTCGTTGGTAGTGATGCATCCCCATTCCTCACCCGAAATCCGGATCATGCCGTCCTGAACGGTGAATACCGATTTGGGGTCCGCGTCACGCCCGCGATCCCGGATAAAGGTGTACCAGCCGGTGAGGTCCTTCCCGTTGAACAACTGCTTGGTCTCATCCGACTTTTCCACATATTTTCCGTTGGCGTGGGCCTGTACAACCAACCCAACTGTCAACGCGGCCACCCATGCAAATTGACGAAAACGGTCCATGCTCGCATTCCCCTTGCCAAAGGCCCGGTCGTTGTGCACCTAATGCCTGAACATGATACTGTTTTACGCGACCGGAAAGCACTCTACATCTGCGAGGATTGACCATGCACTCGATATGCCGCATTGCCTTGCTTATTGCCGCGACCGGCGCGCTGGCTGAAACGCCGTTCTATGCGGACAAGTCGAATTTGCTCACCTATCGGGCGGCGGACGGTTCGGCGACGCCGGTCACCACGGCACAAGACTGGGCCAATCGCCGAAACCATATTCTGGAAAACGTGCAGAAGGTGGCCGGTCCATTCCCCGGTAAGGAAAAGGAAGTGCCTTTCGATCCGGTTGCGGATCCCGATATGGACATGGGGTCGTACGTGCGCCGCAAGATGACCATTGCCGTTGAGGCGGGCGACAGACTCCCTGTGTATCTCCTTATACCCAAAAAGGGAACGAGTCGCCGGCCCGCCATGGTCTGTCTACACCAAACCTCCGTTCACGGAAAGGATGAAGTGGCAGGTCTTGCCGAAAGTACGACACTGGACTATGGCCATGAACTGGCCGAACGTGGTTACGTGGTAATTGCGCCGGATTATCCAAATATGGGCGAATACAAAGTGGACCCCTATGCCTTGGGGTACGCAAGCACTACCATGAAAGCAATCTGGAACCATAAGCGATGTGTGGACTACTTGGTTTCGCTGTCCGAAGTGGATAGCGGCCGAATTGGGGCCATAGGCCACTCCCTGGGTGGCCACAATTCGTTGTTTCTTGGGTTGTTCGACGAACGCATTCAGTGCATAGTCACAAGTTGCGGCTTTTGCAGTTTTTCCAAGTACTACGGCGGGAATCTTACGGGGTGGAGTCACAATGGCTACATGCCCCGCATTGCAACTGACTTTGGAAAAGACCCTGCGAAAATGCCGTTTGATTTCACGGAAGTGTTGGCGAGTCTGGCGCCAAGGGCCGTGTTCATCAATGCGCCCATGCGCGACGACAATTTCGACTGGACCGGTGTGCGCGACTGCGTGGATGCCGCGAAACCCGTGTACGCTCTGTTACAGGCCGCGGACCGATTGGAGGTCCGTTACCCGGATTGCGAACACGAGTTTCCAGATGAACTCCGTAATTCAGCCTATGCGTGTATTGATACGGCCATCGGTCCCGCCGAAACAAACCGCTGATTCCAATCAGAACACAGTCACAACTTGATTCCGAGATACAGATCACGGCCTTCCGCCATGGCCCTCATCTTGCCGTCCGCCACATTGCGCGGCAGCATCCAGAATCCGCAATCCGGATGAATCCATTGAATTCGCTCTGCCCCCAAAATGGTTGTACAGTGCTCAATGCGCCGGGCGACGACTTCCGCGGATTCGATTTCATTGTCCTTGATATCAATGACACCGACGCCCAGCGATATGGATTGCTTTAATTCCTTCATTAGATCCAATTCTTTGAACTGCCGCCGCGCGAATTCCAGCACCAGATGGTCGCATTCCAGGGCGTTCAAGAAGGGAAGTAATGCTTCATAATCGCCGCGTTGAATGGATTGACCGCCGTAGTTGCCAAAGCACAAATGTACGGCTTTACCCCTTTTCGCGGCAGAAAGCACCCGGTTTATCGCTTTTGCGGCAAGGAGGCCATCTTCCGGCGCACCCGGAAGATTCGCTTCGTCGACTTGCAGCACGTCGGCGTCGATGGCAGTTACTTGGGCGTGCAACGCGTCGGCCAGCGCCATGAGCAGAGCCTCCCGATCTCGGTAATGACAATCGAGGAGAGTCTTGGCAAGCATGTATGGACTGGTCACGGTGAATTTCAGCGGCGCGTGGGTTAGCCCCCGGACCCGGGCAAAGTCTGCAGCAAGTGTGAGCGTCCCTTCGCCAATGGGGCCGCGCACCACGGCTGCCGGTTGCGTGCGAAATCCCATGCCCGCCTGTGCGCGAAACGCGTTCAGTTCCTCCCGGGTCCACTGGCGATCGATGCCCTGCAATGGGCGGACGAAGTATTCGATCATGCCGTTGGTTTCCGGGTGGTTGACGTCGAACCGAGACAACTCGCCGTCGGCAATGACATCCACCCGGGCCAATTCCTGTGTTTTCAATACGACCATGATCGCATCGCGCAAATTGGGCGTTGACGGATACGCCGCGAGCCACGATGGTATCGGGTAACTGCCGACGACGGTTGTGCGTAAGGACGGTTGACTCACGTTCGATCTCCCCGGAAATGGTGAATGTTACCGCGCATTCCGTTACCCTAATCAATGACGGGTCGCGCGCGCAACAGTGAGTGTAGACGCGGCAATTTTCGCTAGTCACAACGGGAGCCTACGAACATGGCGGATTCGCCAGTGTTGTTGTCCATCAACTCGATAGAATTCTATATGCGAAATGTCCGCCTCAGGCTGCCCTTTCGTTATGGAAAAGCGTGCCTTGTGGCCGCCCCCTTGTTGCATGTGAAATTGGCTGCAACGGATTCATCGGGAAAAGAAGTCTTCGGTACCAGCGCCGACATGTTACCGCCGAAGTGGTTTGACAAGTCGCCCGAGAAATCCTATGCAGACAACATTCAAGACCTCCTTACGGCGGCCCGGCTCGGAGCGCGAGCCTATACTGACGTCACGGCCGAGCCCGTTCCCGTATTTCTCGCCTGGGCGGCTGCGTATGCGCAAGTACGGGAAGAGGCAGTTCCTTTTGGCCTGAATGGGCTCACAGCCTCGTTTGGGTCATCCATCATAGAACGCGCCTTGATGGATGCGGCTTGCCGCCTCTCCGGGACGGATTTCCACACCATGGTGAAGTCCAACGGATTCGCAATAGATCCCGGGGCGATCCATCCTGCGTTGGCGCACACGAACGTCAGCGAAGGATTCGCGGATGAACCGTTAAAGCAGGTGGCGGTTCGCCATACAGTCGGACTTGGCGATCCAATTCGTGAAGCGGAAGTCGCCGATTCAGATCGGATAAATGACGGCATTCCCCAAAGTCTTGAGGCCTGGGTACGGGAATTTGGCGTGCATTACTTCAAGATAAAGATTCAGGGCAACCCCGATGTGGACATTGCCCGGTTGGAGTCGATTGCCGGTTTGCTTGCCGAATCGGCGCCTTTGGACTACCGGCTGACGCTGGATGGCAATGAACAATTCAAATCGCCCGGCCAGCTGGAGGAATGGTCTGCGGCGGTGAATGCTAGGCCCAAGTTGCGCGAACTCTTGTCCCGAGTCTTGTTTGTCGAACAACCGCTGGAACGAAGCGTGGCGCTGTCCGTGCCGCTAACTGGCGGCATTCATGCCAGTATGCCTCCTTTGCTCATTGACGAATCGGACGATAGCCTCGATTCGTTTTGCCGCGCGGCCGAACTCGGGTACCGCGGTACCAGCGTGAAAAACTGCAAGGGCGTTTTTCAAGGAATTCTCAACAAATTGCTCGTCGACCATTTTAACGGCACGCGAGGCGGCGGCTACCTCCTGAGCGGCGAGGATTTGTGCAACCAGCCCATTGTTCCCCTGCAGCAAGATTTGTGTACGTTGAGTGTGATAGGCGTGGTGCACGCGGAGCGAAACGGACACCATTACGTTGGAACGTTGGATCATGTGTCCAAGCAAGAAGCGGATAGCGTCTTGAAGCATCACCCGGATCTGTACGACGCCTTTGGCCGCAGTGCACGGCTGCGGATACGTGAAGGACGAATCGCGCTGGGATCGCTTCAGTGCGCAGGATACGGCGTTGCGACGCTACCCGATTTTGACGCCCTAACGCCGGTTTCGGACTGGCGTTTCGACTCACTGGGCATTGACGAAGCGTGACGGTTCACGCTATCGCACCAGCCGTCGACGTATCCACGCCTGTATGCGAGCAACCCAACCGCGGGGCGCGACTGACGCAACCGGCGCCACGGGTGGAGGTGGGGTGGCTTCATCCAACAGGGGGCGCGGCGATTCTTCCACCGGGATTGCTTTGCCGGAATGGGCTTCGTACAGCTTTGCGAGCGCATGCCGGAATTCGCGCGCATCGGAAAAGCGCTCATTGGCGTCGAATGCGAGCGCTTTCTTCAGAAACGCCTCGGATTCTTTGGGCAAGTCGGGGCGTAATTTCGTAATTTTCACACCGTCCTGCGGCAGTTCGCCAGTCAGCATCTCGTGAAACATCACGCCGAGCGAATACAGATCCGCGCGGTGATCCACTTCGGCGGCGCTGATGCGCTGTTCCGGCGCCATATATTGTTGCTTGCCCAGGCTGACGCCGATCATGGTGAAATTAGATTCTACATTGGTCAGCTTGGCAAGTCCGAAGTCGACCAGCTTTATGGTTCCGTCCTTGAGTATCATCACGTTGTCGGGCGATAGATCGCGGTGCACTGTGACTTGGTGCGCGTGTTCCAGTGCCTTGCACAAAAGGGTCAGCACGCGCACCACAGATCCGAGACCCATCTGGCCGCGCTTCTTCATCCACTTGAACAGGCTTGTGCCTTCAAGGAACTCCATGGTGTAGAAAAGGTGAGTATCGGTCTTCTGCGCATCGAACACCTTGACGATGCAGGGATGGTCCAGTTGCCGTGCGGCGGTGATTTCACGCATGAATCGGTTCACGGCCTGTTTGTGAGACGTGTATTGGGGCAACAGGGTCTTGAGCGCAAGAATCTGGTCGGTCTGCATATCTCGCACTTTGTACACAATGCCCATGCCGCCATGGCCCAGCATTTGTACGACTTCATAGCGTTCCGCAATCAATTCACCGGCATCGTACTGCGGTTTCACTTTGCGGCGTTTCCGATCGTCACCGGATCCGCTTTTGGCTTGGGTTGAAGCCGGGCGTTCCCGCGGGGGGATAGGATCGGCGGGTGGCTGAGCGCTGACAGATTTTGACGAGGATGCGGCCGGGGGCGACGGAGTTACCCCGTCGCTGAAAAGCAGTTCCTTTTCCCGGTCGGCCCAGGAAGACCCTTGACTCAGGTCTTTGCGGGGCGCGGGAGCGTCGGATGGCCGCTGCGAACTCATTGCTTGGTCCCCAGATGCGAACGCGTTCCGTTTGCCTAACTATCCACGTCCACGGCTAGGCCAGACACAAAACGCCCCTTCCGTGCTGACTTCCATCGTAACACAGAAGGGGCGATTGCTACACTACGGTACAAAGTGACCCTGATTACTGAGGTTTCGTGGCAGCACGCACTTTCTCGGCGGCCTGGTGTGCTTCGTTCTTTACCTCAGGATCGTTCATAAACGGCTCAATTAGCGCCAACGCCTTTGCGTCAGGAATGTTTCCGAGACCGGCCAAGATGGCTTTACGGTTGTCCGCCGTTCCCGCCAAAGCGATAGCCCGTTGGTACAACGCCAGCGTGTCGTCTGCACTACGGGTGCTTGCCACTCTCAGTTGCTGCAGCAGACCTTGTAACGCTGTCGCCTTCAGGTCGTCTTCCTTGGACGTTTCCGCAATGCTGGCCAAGTCAGCCACCGTATCCGGCGTGGGCCATTCGGTCAAGGCCTGCACCGCCGCGCGTTGCACTGGTTTGCTATCTCCGCCTGCCGCCGCGCGGACTTCGTCCAATGCGCTTGCATCGCCCACGCGCCCGATGACACTCAGCAGCGATGCACTCAACTCCGTTGCCTTGGCGCCTGCTGACGCTAGCGCAGCCACGAGAGCTTTTGCCGGTTCTTGATCCATGGGGATTTTGGTCGCCACTTCGACAACAGCCTTTTCCGCGTTGGCTTGGACGTCTTGGCCATTCACCTTGACCAACAAGTCAATCAGGTCCTGGAGATGATCCGCGCCGCAGAGCACGCCCAACGTGTCGAGGGCAACCCCCCGTCCGTCCGCATCTTTGGTGGACCCGAGCTGAAACAGCATGGGAATCGCTTCCTGGGCGTCTCTTGAGCCGAGCGCGCGGATGGCTTCCGCGCGTATCCGTGTGTCGGTCGCCGCGTTTATCGTATCAATCAGCCCGCGATTCACGTTGTCGCCAGGCAGCACTGAGAGGGTGAATCTGGCGGCTTCCTGTTCCATGCGCTCACCCTTTACAAGACCATCCAACAAAACACCGAGCGATGAGGCATCGCCCAGCGCACTGAGCGCGTCCAGTCCCGCCATACGCACGCGGGCATCGGGATTGGCCGCCGCGGCGACCGCAGTGCCACGCGCGGCAACGTCGCCCCGAAGCGCCAGAGTCTTGAGTATCAGCACGTCGGCGTCCGGGCCGAATTTACCCATGCGTTCCATCAGTGCGCCGGTTATCCCCGGGCCGTCAATCGACTGCAGCGCATCCAGCGCGACCTGCACCATGTATGCATCTCCGGAATCGATCGCGGCTGCCAGTACGGGAAGCGCCTCTGCACCGCGTGTATTGGCGATACCTGTCAGTGCGGCAGACTTGACGCCGGCCGCTTCCGAACCTTCATACAACACACTATAAATGCCATCCGCCTCGGCCGTTTCGCCGGAAGCCAATAGGCCTTTGGCCCCAGTTATAAGGCCATCTTCGATCGTCTTGCGGGCGTCGCCTTGAGCCTTCTTGTGCGCCTCCAGCAACACCGCCATTGCCTTCGCCCCGCCAATGGTGCCGAGTGCGCTGGCGACTGCCCGTTTCACTTCCAAGTCGTTGTTTTTAAGCGCCTTTCTCAATCCGGCGACGGCTTTGTCGGATCCGCGTGCACCCAGCACGGACGCAATACCGGCTTTATCCTGTGCCCGCGCTTTACCTAAGCCCCAAGTCAGCGCATCCGTTGCCTTGTCGCCCTCAATCGACCCCAATGCGTACGTCGCAAGGTGACACAACTCATCGTCCTTCAGGAGAGCCTTCAACGCGGGCACGGTGTCCTCAGTCCCAATTAGGCGCAATTGCCGTACCACGAAACGTTTCGTTTCCAGCGAGACATCGTCCGAGAGATACTTGGCCAGCTTGCCGGCAAGCTCGGCACTAGCTTCGGCATCGCCAGCGGATGCAAACACCGCCTGCTCCAGTTCAGATAGTGCCGTGCGGTCATTCCCGAATTCGTAGGACTTGGCGTCTTCCAGTATTGCGTCGATGGGCCGTTCCGGAAGTGGCTCTGCCCAAGCAGACAAGATAGATACCGCCGCACAAAACACTGCACCAATTCGTATCATCTTCATGGTTCGATAGTCCCGGTTCTGTTTCCGCGGCTTCATACGTTGATCCCCCACGGTCCGCGCATGGGGCGTGCCAGCATGCTGTTGGCGGTGTCGTCGTTCACAAATTGTTCCTTTTCCGGATCCCACTGAAGTTTTCGGCCGATCTTCATGGCAATGTTGGCCATGTGGCACATGGTGGCCGATCGATGTCCGTATTCCGCCTGGGCAAACGGTTCCGTGCGTGTATACACCGCCTGAAGAAAGTTGCGGTGGTGGCTCTCGGTACGGCCGAGATGGATTTCATCGGGTCCGAGCACTTCCTTGAGCAGCGACGGGTGGCTCGTCTCCAGATTGCCTCCATGCACATGCTCAAAAATCCATCCGTCTGAGCCAATGAACTTCAATCCGCGAGGTCCTTCGTTGTCCGCAATAATCTTGACGCCATCCGCGTACTCGTACTCCAGTTCGAACTTCATTGCCGTGTCGAATATGCCATCCGAAGGAAAGTCGCCCCGGCCCTTAATTGAAATCGGACCCGATGCGCTCGTGCCGTGTGCGAATTGAGCCAGATCCAAAATGTGTGCGCCGCGATCACTCATCTCGCCGCCGGAATAGTCGAGGATATACCGGAAGAAGAAATGGCAGCGCTTTTCGGTATACGGCGCCCAAGGCGCGGGCCCGAGCCACATGTCGTAGTCCAGTTCCTTGGGCACTTCCATGAGAGGCTGGTTCGGAATGGGGAAGTGGTCGATCGGCATGTTGACTTTAATCGTATGCAGTTTGCCAATGCGGCCGTTCTGCACCAATTCCGCCATATAACGGGCGTTGCTTCGGGATCGCTCGTGGCTTCCGGTCTGAAACACCCGGCCGTATCGTTTCATGGCGTTGACTACAGCGCGGCCTTCGGCAATCGTATTTGCCAAGGGCTTTTCGCAATACATGTCTTTGCCCGCTTCCGCGGCGGCAATGCTAACCACCGCGTGCCAGTGATCGGGCGTGCAGATACAGACCGCATCGACATCGGGCCGCGCAAGCACTTCGCGAAAGTCCGCGTACGTGTCACAGCCCTTGTAGTCTGGCACGTCATTCCGGCCTTTGTAGAACGACTCCACGATTTCCTTGGCGCCGGCAAGGTGGCCGGTGTCCACATCGCACAGAGCCACCACCTGCGTGTCCGGTTGATTCAAGAAGGCACGCAGGTTGGCCTTGCCTTGACCGCCCACGCCAATCGACGCGATGGTAATGCGATCGCTGGGCGAAGTCGTACCGTTCAATCCCAACGCCGACGACGGTACGATATACGGAAACGCCACGGCGCCGGCTGTCGCCGTGACCGCCTTGAGAAACTGGCGGCGCGACGGCACTTTGTTTGTAGAAACCCGCTTCAATTTGCCCACGGAATCTTTCCCTCCCTCTGATTGGCTATCCAATGTGGCGATCCGCCACCTCTCTCTAGGCGTCCACTGACCAAGGCGCGCGCATGGAACGCGACAACAGGCCATTTGCTTCCGCATCGTCCTTGAATTGCTCCTTTACCGGATCCCATGCAAGCTTTCTCCCCAGAAGCCCCGTAATCATGCCAACATGACAGATGTTCGCGGAGCAATGCGCCACGTCAATGGGCGCTGCGCATTCTTTACCGGATTTGATGCACTCGATAAAATTCAGGTGATGATTGTCGCTATCATACAGCCGCAAGGCATCCGGTCCGATCTCGACCGAGGCAATTGTCTCGGGTGTGGACTTAAGGGTGTCGCTTTCCACCCACAATGTGCCTTCGCTGCCTTCGAACGTGATTCCATAGAGGCTGGAATCTTCGGTCGTGACAGAGATCATCTGAACGCCGTTGGCGTAGGCGAAGATTAATTCGTGGT
>BTWA01000002.1:203136-322145 GCA_045863295.1 Candidatus Hydrogenedentota bacterium | reverse complement strand
CGGAAACGTTGATCTCATCATCACCGACTTGAGGATGCCCAAACAGACCGGCGTCGATCTGCTGCGGTGGGCCAAGGTGAAGTTTCCAGGCGTGGAGGTGGTAATCCTTACCGGCTACGGCGAACTGGACACCGCCATGCAGGCAGTGGAATTCGGCGCGATGGCCTATATTGAAAAGCCGTTCGATGCGAACGTCATGATGCGCCACGTGCACCAGGGATTGACCCGGCGGCGCGCCGAACAAGAACGGCAGCGTATGGAACACCTCGCCTTGGAAGCCAATCGGTTCGAAACGCTCGGACGCTTCGTCTCCGGCATGTTACATGACCTGGGCAGCCCGCTGGCGGTTATATCCGGTCAATTGGAAATGATGGTGGCCAACCCGGCCGCGCCAAAGAATCCAGAACGCATGAAGATGGTCCAATCGCAGACGGAACTGTGTACGGACATCGTACGCTCGGCGATGAACTTCCTGCGGCACGACGGCCACCGGTTTACGGTACTCAACATCAACGATATCGCCGAAAACTGCCGCAAGGTCAGCCAGGCCTTGCTGAAGAAATACGGGGCTCATGCCACGTTCGAATTCGCGCAGAACGTGCCGTCGTGTGTCGGTGACTTTGTACTGATCCGCCAGGCCATCCTGAATCTGATGACGAACGCGTGTCAGGCGATGGAAGGACAAGGAGCACCGCGCAACCTGTTTGTGCGCACCTGGCGCGAAAATGACACCATCTGTATCTCAGTGGAAGATTCGGGACCAGGCATCAAGCCGGAAGACCGCACCAAGATATTCGAAACGTTCTACACCACCAAAGGCAAAAGCGGCACCGGCCTCGGCCTCACGGCGGTCAAGAACGTCATGCGCAAACACCGCGGAGATGTTGTAGTCGGCGAAAGTGAACACGGTGGCGCGGCCTTCGTGCTGCGATTCCCGCTCAAGTCCGCGGAAGAAGAAGAAATCTTTCAATAAGCCACGCTACGGAACCCACTCAGCAGGCGGCCTGGCATAACCCACTAGGAGGGTTGTACCGGGCCGCCGAATAATTCGTGGGGCGTCAACGATCAGCAAGACAACCACTAACGTTAACCAAGGAGTTCTATTTTCCGGGTGCGTCCAATTAGTCTCATTGAGCCACCGCAAAATTCTTCGCGGGTTTGCCGGTTGCTGGCCAAGCATAGATGGCGCCCCGAATTTGCCTTACCAATTCTTCTGACAATGGAATGCCAGGCTTTATGTAATAGAGATGAACATCCTCCGGCGACTCGCCGTAGGCGGCTGCCAGTATAAATTCCCTACGGGTCACATAGTCCCGCAAGACTTCCGTCATCGCGCCCCATCCCGGCAGTCCGCCGGCATCGGGCGGGTCATAGGCATGAAATACAACCAAGTCAGGATCGAACGCCTCCAGGTATTCCGAGCGAATCGTGCCTTCCCGCGCAATCACGGAGTCATTCAGGCCCCAGGTATCGAGCGTCTTCCATTGGGAGTAGAAAGGCAGGAGACCTGCTTCGCTCGTGGCCAGGCGGAGATTCTTACCGCGGTATTCATGAAGCGCCTTGCCGAGATGAGCCCTGCCGTCGGCATGGACCGCCCAGTCTTGGCGCAGGTTATCAAAATGAAGTAATCCGAATAGTAGCAGAATCACGGATACGCACATGGCCTTTCTTTTCTGCAGCGGCGTGGCGGTCTCTTCGTTATAGCAAGCGCGCACAGTCCAAGGCCACGCCATCAAAGCCATGGGCAGCAGCGCATATTGAAACCGGCCGGCAAAATTCATCTCGCTGGAAACCAAAATGAAACACGTCGCGAATCCAACCAGCGGAATGGAGATTGCCAACGTACGGCGTCTTGTAGTGGGCGCAAGCAGGCCGAGGGCATACAAGGGTAGGATGGGAAGCGTAAACTTGACTGTGTTGAATACGGAATCCTTGAGTCCCGCGAAATGAAGCATGCCGCCCCCTTTTTTGTAGAAAGGATTTGGGAGCGGATGCCCGAAGTAGTTCCAACGCCACAGGAAATACGCCAAGCCGATAGTGCCGAAAAGACCTGCATACCAGAGCATTGCCGGACGTGATCGCTTCCAACCCACGGCGGTCACCACAGCGGCAAGCATCAACAAACTCAACAAAACGCCTTCCGGCCGCACGAGGCCCATCAATAGAGACGCGAAGGCAAATCCTATGGTACACCGGTGCGAGTTACTGCTGTCCATCAAGACCAGCGCGCACAACCACGCCAGCGCGGCACAAAACGCAAATACGGGTGCACCGAAATAGGTTTCGATATAGACCAGGCCGGGACCCACAAGTAGATAGGCAAATGAACTCGCAGCCGGTATCAGGGAAGTTCGTCCGATCCAGCGAACGGATGCAAATAGAATCGCCGAAGTTCCCACGTGGGCTGCAAGCAACAGGCCCCTGGTAACAGACTCCAGGCCGATTCCAAACTTGGAACACCACGCTATGGCAACCATGAACAGAAAGTCCGTCGCTCCGTCCAACGGCGCCTCCCCTACATTCCATACGATGCCATGTCCTTCGGCAAGGTGCTGGGAATAACGCATCAACATGGCGGCGTCTTCCGCGGGAGGATGGGAAGTGTCTACCCGTAGAAAGCCGCTCAGGCCTGCCAGAGCAGCGGCCAATGCCAGCGACGGCCAGACTTTCTTCTCCACGATAATGTGCCTCCGCAAATAGAAATCGCCCGTAGCATGGGCAAAACCCCCTACTGATTCCAACGGCCAATAGGTGCCGCGCTCGGGCCGGATGAAACATGGCGCCGCCCCCTTGACGCACGAAAATTATTATGTTACTATTTGGTCACGTATTATCGCCGACGCTCGATCAGCCCAAGGCTCAACGGGAGAGAAATCATGGAACTCGACAAAATGACCGTCGAAATTGAACAACAAATTGATGTAAAGGCCCCCATCGCCAAGGTGTTCGAAGGCATTATCCGACAAATCACCACGGGCATGGTCTATCCGGATGGGCGCTCCATGAACATGCATCTGGAACGCAAACCCGGCGGTCGCTGGTACCGCGACTTGGGCGACGGCAACGGCCATTTGTGGGGGTTTGTCCAATCTATCAAGGCGCCTACCCTGCTGGAATTGTGCGGCCCGACCATGATGTCGTATCCCGTGGTGAACCATATCGATTTTGTGTTGAAGGAAGAAGGCGATTCAACCCACGTTCGTTTCCGGCACCGTGCATTGGGGTTTATTCAGGACGACCATCGAACCGGCATGGCCGAAGGTTGGCGTGGAATGATTGAAGCAATCAAGACGGAATTGGAGTCCTGAAAACACGTCGAGGCCATTGTTGCATGCGGTGTGCCGCATCTACCTAGAGGGCGAAAACTGCGTTGGCCGATCTTGATTCGGTATGGAAGGCCTTGTCCGATCCCACGCGGCGAGACATTCTCGATTTTCTTCGCGATGGGCCGAAGACAACCACGGAAATTGTGGATCATTTTCCGCGTCTGTCCCGGTTCGGCGTAATGAAACATCTTGATGTTTTGCGTGACGCCAGCCTGGTAAACACGCGCGAAGAAGGCCGCCTGCGTATCAACACCATCAACGCCGTGCCTATCCGCCAGATCTATGAGCGGTGGGTAAGCGGATTCGAGGATCTTTGGGCGAGCCGGCTACTCAACGTCAAACGCGACACAGAGTCGGAATAGGTATAGGCCCCAATTGCTAGCCGGACTTCAGTCCCTCTTCGTCGTACAGTCGAATGGCCTCCAGCAATACTTCGATGGTAGCCTGCACACAGACTTCGTCCATGATCTCCCACGTGTCGCGGCGCGTGTGGTAGTAGTGTGCGGGATGCGGATCCATGCCGCCCAACATCCCTGTACGAAAGCCAGCTTGTGCAAAAGCGGCTCCGTCAGACGATCCCAGATAGATGGATCCAAATGGCAAGTCGCGGCCGGTCGCCAACGCGGCCCGCTTCAATAGATCGCAGACGGCCGGGTCGAGAGCGACGGTTCCGTTCATATCTCGATTGTAGATGGTCAGGTGAGGTAAATCGCGAAAGGTGTCTAAGGCAATTACTACGGTTTCCACATCCCCACATTCGGCCTTGTGTCGCATTGCCCATTCCTTTGCGCCTCGCAAGCCGGCCTCTTCCGATCCGGTGATGACGGCCATCAATTCCGTATTGCGCAATGGATCGCCACTCTCACGCAAATACTTCAAAATTCCGGTGGCAATAAATGTCCCGGTGAGATTGTCATTGGCTCCGGGGGCCACTATTCTGAAATTGTTGAACAGGATCCCGATAATCCCTGCAGGCACAAACAAAGCGGCAAGTATGCCGATCTGCCACAATGCCCGCGGACTTGACGGCCCCGCAATCAATGCGACAAGCGTTGCCACCACGTAAATGGCATTGGCCGCAATCAAGCCTGCCACCGTGTACAGCACAATGATCGGAAACCACTTGGGCATCAAGTAGTTGAATCGCCACTCGTAGGCGGCATCGGGATGGCCGTTGAGAATTAGCCGCCGTTTCACGGCGCCTTTCGGCTGTTGGCGTCCCGCGACATTGTAGCTGGGCTTCTTGGGGAAGAACGGATCCAGGAACAACCGGTACCGCAGCAGTTGAAAATACATGACAACGGCCGCCGCCAACTGCGCGGCAAGTGCCAACCCCGGATGCAACCAATACAGCGCGAATGCCAGCACGGTCAGCACCCCGCCCACGGCCTGCATGCTGAAAAATGCCTTTGGAGCGACTTGAAACTCCTCAAACGATACCGGTCCGTCGCAACACGCCTCCAAATCCGCGCGCACCAACTCTTGTGTCTTGCATTCCGCCTCGCTCCCAGGCGGCCGCGGCCCAAAAGTTTCAATTACATGCCGGGCACGCTCCAACACGTAACGGACACACAATTCGCTGTGTTCTATGGATATCATAGGATTCCGTATCCTCCCATGGCGAGACTGTACCGCACCCAGGCATGAATCTCCAGAAGGCGCTGGATACCGATCTTCAAGTGATTCGGACACCGTGCAACGTGGCATTGAATACTCAGTGAGCTTTCCGTTAGAACGGCGTAACGCATTCAACCGGAGCACCTACCATGATTAAACTTAGCCGTCGCCAATGGCTTCAATCCACTGCGCTTGGACTCGGAGCAACTGCATCTATCGGCGTGCAAGCAGCGGGTGCCGCCAAACCCAACATCATCTTCATCCTCGCGGATGATCTGGGTTACGGCGATCTCGGCTGCTACGGGCAAAAGATGGTTCAGACACCAAACCTCGACAAGATGGCCTGCGAAGGCATTCGCTTCACGCAATGCTACGCGGGAAGTACGGTGTGCGCTCCATCTCGGTGCGCTTTGATGACCGGCCTCCATACCGGACATTGCCACATACGCGGGAATGCGCGTGTGCCATTGCGCCCGGAAGACACCACCGTGGCGGAAGTCCTGAAGAGCGCGGGCTACGCCACCGGTCTAATCGGCAAATGGGGTCTCGGTAACGAAGGCACCACGGGCCACCCAAATCGGCAGGGTTTCGATTATTTCTTCGGCTACCTCGACCAGGGACACGCCCACAACTATTACCCGGAATTTCTCTGGCGAGACGAAGAGAAGGTGACCCTTCCTGGGAACAAGGAATCCGAACCGCAGGTGTCCATTGAAAAAGTCACATACTCCCAGGACGTCATTGCGGAAGAGGGTCTAAAGTGGATTGAGGACCACAAGGCGGACCCATTCTTCCTGTATCTCGCCTTTACGCTGCCCCACGCAAATAACGAAGGCGGCAGGGCCACGGGCAATGGCATGGAAATCCCGGACTATGGAATATACGCCAAGGAACCCTGGCCCGACCCGCAAAAGGGCCATGCAGCCATGATCTCGCGCCTTGATGCCGACGTAGGGCGCGTGCTTCAAAAACTGCGCGACCTCGGGATCGCCGAGAATACGCTCGTTATCTTTTCCAGCGACAACGGCCCTCACAAGGAAGGCGGGGCCGACCCCGATTTCTTCGACAGCTCAGGAATCTGGCGTGGAACAAAACGCGACCTGTACGAGGGAGGTATTCGCGTTCCGGCGATGGCATGGTGGCCCGGCACGGTGCCCTCGGGCGAGGTGAACCATCGCGTCTGGGCGTTTTGGGATTTCTTGCCCACGGCAGCGGACATATCTGGCGCATCGGTCCCCGGCGGTCTCGATGGCATTTCCCTCGCCCCGACCCTGCTGGCCAAAGCCAGCGGCGGCAGGCCGATAAATCAGCCGGTTCACGAGTACCTGTATTGGGAATTCCACGAAAAGGGTTCGCGCCAAGCCATTCGCAAAGGTTCGTGGAAGGGCGTACGGCTGCGCGTGAGCGGGACCGTGGAAGTGTATGACTTGAACAACGATCCCAAGGAAACCCGGGATATGGCCTCAACCTATCCGGAAATAGCTGCGGAATTTGGAAGTATGATGGATCGCGCCCGCACGGACAACGAGCACTGGCCACTCAAAGAAGGGGAGTAAACAGACAGGGCAGGTATAGGGCGTTCCTGCAAAGACTATTCGTTGTGGGCCGGATTCCGCGCATGTTACACTAGAAGCCTTCGACGGGCAACTTGCGCTTACCAACGTGATGAAAACGTGGTACCAGTCCCATTCCAGTTTTGACAGCGAGGTTTTTTATGATGACGCGCGTATCCCAACAATTTCGGATTCTTCTCGTCCTGGGCACCGTCCCGATTATCACAGGGTGCGGCTACATCGCGGACAAAGACAACATCCGAATCGCAAAATTCATGGATGGGTACATTACGCGCGGCGACCTCGATGATGTCATACGCAACATGGATTCCGACGAACGCCCCGAGATCAGGACCCGAGGCGATCTTTTGATGACTCTGGAGGCCCATATTGACCAGCGGATGAAATCGGAAATCGCCGACGTGTTGGAAGCGGAGGCCAAAATCCATGTGCCCAGGGAAATCGCCGCTCAGATCTACACGGCCAAGCATCCGGACAAGGTCATCGACCCGCAAGCGATGAAGGATATGGGGTTGTCGGATAGCGACATCAAGATTCTGGAACAGGAACGGGAGATGGGCATCGACAAAGAAACCAGACTCCTGTTGGCCGAAGAGGCCGTCCGGTACCGGATTCAAGAAGCTTTCCAGGCAGGCGCGCTGAATGCCTCGGATGAAGAAATCCAGCGGGAATACGACTTGCGGAAAGCAGAACTCATGAATCCAGAGCGCGTCACCTTTCAAGGCGTCTACTTTCCGGTGACCATCGAAAATTGCGCTTCCTTGGCTGCGGAAGCACGCAAACGGCTTCAATCGGGCGCTCCGGTTGAACAAGTCCTGACCTACGCCAAGGAGAGCGGTGGAGATCAAATCGAAGCCACTCTTCAAAACGACGGCCGTAATGTGAAATTCGCCAGTTTCTGGGAATCGGCTTCGGGTTCACAACCCGGGTTCATTGTTGGGCCCATTTTCATGCCGGGTTGGGAACGCATACAACGCAACGCGCAAAACCAGGCCGTGAGAGAAATCCTGCCAGACGCCTATCTGGTAGCCGTAGTTCGCGAACAGATCCCAGAAACCCAAAAGACATTGGAACAGGCCAAGGATGAGCTACTGGGTTACTTGTTGTACAATAAGATGATAAATCGATTGCGGGAAGAGTTTTCCGTGGAAGTCTATCCTGAAAAGCTGCCCGATCCTTCGATGTATGACACGGAGGATTATATGCCCAAGCAAACGAAGCATCAGGCATAACGATTTCAAAGGCAAACACATTTATGATGACACTCCTCTTTCTATTGGGCGGTTTGGTGTTGCTGACACTCGGCGCGGAGTCACTCGTCCGCGGCGCCTCGCGTCTGGCTGCGGCCATTGGCATTTCACCGCTCGTTATTGGCTTGACCGTCGTAGCCTTCGGCACCAGCGCGCCGGAATTGGTCGTGAGCACAACGGCCGCCTACCACAATCAGGCGGATTTGGCGGTGGGAAATGTGGTGGGAAGCAACATCTTCAACGTGCTTTTCATACTCGGCCTCTCGTCATTAATTGTGCCGCTGGTGGTGTCAAAGCAACTTATTCGGCTGGACGTCCCGGTTATGGTGGGTGTATCAATCCTTCTCCTCATCCTGGCCTGGGACGGCGCCATCAGCCGGACAGATGGCTTGTTTCTATTCGCCGGCATTGTGATTTACACGGCGGCTTTAATTCGAATCGGCCGGCAAGGCGGTGATGCCTCAGAACTCGAATTCAATGTGCATGCCCCCAAGAATACATCCTTCCTGGGCTCTCTGGCGGCAAATACAATTTACATTGTAATCGGGCTCGGATTTCTCGTGCAGGGTTCGCGCTGGCTGGTTACCAGCGCAGTGGAAATTGCTCAGTATTTCGGCGTGAGTGAACTTGTAATCGGTTTGACTATCGTCGCAGCGGGAACCTCGCTGCCAGAAGTCGCCACATCGGTGGTAGCAAGCATTCGCGGCGAAAGGGATATCGCTGTGGGCAACGTCGTTGGCAGCAATATCTTCAATATATTATCGGTACTCGGAATGTCGGCAATACTCGCTCCAGGAGGTATACCCGTGAACGCTTCCGCGATTGGGTTCGACATTCCAGTCATGATACTTGTGGCTATCGCATGCCTTCCCATTTTCTTCACGGGACATCTGATCGCGCGCTGGGAGGGATGTCTGTTCTTGGCCTATTACGTGGCCTACACGGTCTACCTGGTATTCCACAGCACGAACAACGCGGCGCTGCCTGCATTTCAACAAGTGATGCTCTGGGGAGCGCTACCGGCTACCTTTGTCGCACTTTCTATTCTGGCATTGCGCGATCAAAGCACCAGATCCAGCGCGGCTGGATAATCACTCGAGCAAATAAGCCGGGCGGCAAAGCACACACATGCTTTGCCGCCCGGTTTGTGCAATTTCCGCGGTATGCTGAATTAACCGGCTTTCTTCTCGCCTTCTCCCAGGGTGCCGATCGCATCCAGAAGCGGCTTCTCGTCCTCCGCAATGTTGTATTCCATGTCGATGTACTGCACAAGCCCCGCTTTGTCCACCACGAAAATGGAACGCTGAGCAATCGCATTGTCCCCGTATTGCTTCACGGGCACGCCGTACGATTTCACAATGGCGCCACTCGTGTCGCCGAGAACAGTAAATTGCATCGAGAATTTGGCCTTAAAAGCGTCGCTTGCCTCCTGCGGATCGATGCTGATCGCTATGATCTCGGTATCGCCCGATTGAAAGGTCTCGAACTTGTCGCGATAGCCGCACAACTGCTTTGTGCAACCCGGTGTGTCGGCCTTGGGATAAAACGCCAGCACAACGTTCTTCTTGCCAAGAAAGTCGCTCAGCTTCTTGGGCGCGCCCTCCGGGGCGTCTTCCTTTGCCGGAAGCGCGAAATCCGGGGCTTTGTCCCCCACTTTCAGAGTCACAGCCGGTTCCTCCTCGGCCTTCTTTTCATCGGCGGCCCAGGCAAATGTCGCGACCGCGACACAGGCCATAAAAGACAAACCAAATCGAATCACGCGAGTCATGATGAGATCTCCTACGTTTGCACCGTTTACGTTGGCCTTGCAGAGTTGAATGGGCTCGAATCTCTAATCATATCAAATAAACGCCAATCCACGTCAGTTCATTCACGGGAAACGGGGAATCCAGTCATTTGCGGTAGGCAGCCACGACCTTGGCCACGGCCGTGACCACATCGTTCGCATCTTCATCGGTCATTCCGGCCCACAACGGAAGCGTAAGTACCCGCTCATACTGTGCTTCGGCTACCGGGCATAAACCGCGGTGATACCCCTGGGCTTCGTAGTAAGGATGCCAGTAAATCGGTATGTAGTGCACATTAACGCCGACACCTTCGCTCAACAATGCACGATACACCTGCTTACGATCCACGCGGATTCGGTCAAGATCAAGCCGGACTACGTACAGGTGCCAGGTAGACTCGCGATCGGGTCGCGTCGCCAGCGGCTGAATCTCGGGAATCTCCTCAAATGCCTTGCTATAAATGGCTACAATCTCGCGGCGACGGGCCAGCCAATGATCCAGCCGCTGCAATTGTTCGGTTCCCAACGCACAAAGTATATCCGGCAACCGGTAGTTGTATCCCAAGTGGTACATCTCATAGAACCAATCGCCGCGCCTTGCCCGTTCGCGCGCGTCAATGGATATTCCATGGCTGCGGAATGAACGGATGATGCCCGCATATTCGCTGTCATTCGTCACAATTACGCCGCCTTCGCCGGTGGTGATAAGCTTCACGGGATGCGTGCTGAACGTCGTCATGTCCGCAATAGACCCTACCGGTTTACCCCGGTAAGTGGCGCCCAAGGCATGCGCGGCATCTTCAATCAAAACCAGTCCATACTTATCCGCAATCGCTGCCAGTTCGGCCAAATCGGCCGGCTGTCCCCCAAAATCGACTGCGATAATCGCGCGAGTCTTCTCATTCACCAACGATGCCACGCTCGCCGGATCCAGGTTCAGCGTGTCGCCTTGCACGTCCGCAAAACGGGGAATCCCCCCGCAATACGCAATACAGTTGGCGCTCGCCGCAAAACTGATGGCCGAAGTGATCGCTTCATCCCCGTGCCGGATACCCGCTGAATAGGCCGCCGCATGCAGCGCCGCCGTGCCGGAGGTCACGGATACCGCGTACTCCGAATGAACCCGATCCGCCACGGCACGCTCAAAACACTGAACGGCCGGCCCAGTCGTAAGCCATTTGCCGCGAAGCACCTCGACTACAGCCGCCACATCGCGGTCTTCGATGACTTGATGGCTGTAAGGCAACATTTGTTTTCGGACCGGCGTGCCCCCTTCGATCGCGAGGCGGTCAGGCATTTCCTGCCTCCCTCACCATCGCGCGAATTTCATCCGATGAAAGCCACGCCGAATTGCCGTCGCTCGTATATTCGGTGTCCGGCGTCATCGCCCTGCCGTTTAGGGGCGCGCGCGCGCCAAACCACGGCTGCACGGGTTCAATTACATACAAATCGTCCAGTTCGATCGTGTGGCGCGATTCGTCGCGCGATACCAACGACTCGTGAAGCTTCTCGCCCGGACGTATACCCACCACCTCGATGCGACACTCCGGTGCAACTACGCGGGCCAGATCGGCCACCCGCATGCTCGGAATCTTGGGCACAAAAACTTCCCCTCCCCGCATGATCTCGAGACCGCGAATCACCAACCGGACTCCCTGATCAAGCGTTATCCAAAACCGGGTCATCCGATCATCGGTCACCGTTAATAAGCCGCTTGCCCGCTGCTGCAAGAAAAGCGGAACGACACTTCCCCGGCTTCCCACCACATTTCCATACCGAGTGCAACTAAATCGCGTTATTCCCGCACCCGCATACGAATTGCCCTGCACAAAAAGTTTCTCTGCAACCAGCTTGGTCGCGCCATACAAATTCACCGGACTTACCGCCTTGTCGGTGCTCAAAGCAAGCACCCGCTCAACCCCGCAGTCAATGGCAGCGTCAATGATGTTTTTCGCTCCGTTGATATTCGTGTTGACCGCTTCGATGGGGTTGTATTCGCAGGCCGGGACCTGCTTCATCGCGGCCGCATGCACCACGATAGACACACCCGCCATGGCCCGACGCAGACGATCAAGATCGCGGACATCGCCAATGAACCAGCGTATGCGCTCGTCGCCAAATCCATCCACATGGCGCATTTCGTGCTGTTTCAGCTCATCGCGGCTGTACACAATGATCTTTTTGGGTCCCAATTCCCCCAAAACCGTGCGGATAAACGCCTTCCCAAACGACCCCGTTCCCCCGGTCACCAAAATCGTCTGATTGCCCCAATTCATGCGCAGTTCCTGGTTGGCCGCAACTGTGTCATAATCCCGTGGCCGGATTATAGCTGAATGAGACAAAGGGTTGTCAGTGCGCTGCCGGATCCGGAGGCTACGGACGCGATCGCGCAAACGCGCTTAGAGGATCGCCTCCATCAACCAATCACCGAGGGAGACTGGATGAATGTCGACGGGTCTGGTGTTGACCGTCAAAAACCTCTTCTTTCCTCAATTCTGCATTACGTGCAGAACTCGCCTGTTTACCGAAGAAAACGGCTACTTCTGCCCAACCTGTTGGGAATCAACCCCGAGAGTCGAAAGGCCGTTCTGCCCCGTCTGCGGACGCCCTCACCCACCGGTGCGCGGCGTAAGTAGCCTGTCCAATTTTCCGTGCGGCCAATGCGTGAAGCGAGGTGGTACGCAACCCTTTAACCGTATGTTTGCCCCAGCCGTCTATGCGGAGGCCATGGCGGAGGCCATCAAGCTTCTCAAATTCCATGGTAAAACCCGCCTTGTGCGGCCCATCGGCGAGCTCGTGTGCGACGGCATCAACCAAGAGTGGGATACCGGTGGGTACGACTTTCTGATTCCAGTGCCGTTGCATAAGGTTCGCCAACGCCAGCGAGGATTTAACCAATCGCTACTGCTGGCAAATGAAATAGTCCCCTTTTTTCCAGGTGCCCGAATTGTGGAATCCCTGCGCCGCGTGAGACCCACCCTCGTGCAAAGCCGATTGAAATCCGAGGCGGAACGCAGAGAGAATGTGCGCGGAGCGTTTGAATGGTGTTCGCAGGCCCCACTCACAGGACGAAAGGTCGTCCTGGTGGATGACGTGATTACCACCGCTGGCACGGTGACCGAATGTGCTGCTGTTTTGCGAAGCGCGGGCGCTCGACAGGTGGATGTCATTGCCGCCGCCATCGCGGTCGCGGGACCACCGACGGAATGAGTCTGTCATGCAGGTCCAAAAAGCCAGGGAGACTTGACCATGCCTCCAATGAAGGAATGTTTCGGACAACTCGGCAACATGTCAATTCGGTACCGCGACCAGTCGAAACAACATTACCTGCGCGTAGACGACGTGAAACTGAAGGAATGCGACACGTGCAACTTGTTCACCAAGTGCATGTTCCTGAAATACAATGAGTTGATCCGCGAAGTACTTCAGAAACTGGACGAAAAGACCGGAGGAAGCCCCAGGCTTTGAAAGGGAGATCCGCGCGGAACGTGCGGCCCGGAATGGACGCACCTCCAGCCAGGCTAAAATCTCACCTGTCTACCGGACATCCGCGCTCAAACTCTTGAGAAACCCCGACAACCCTGACAGTCGGCGCAACCGAAGCTTCTCGAATTGATATTTCTCCAACTTCTTTCGCGCGTCTCGCTCGTCGCGCGCCACCACTGTACCCGTCTCTTCCCGTTCTTCCCGATCTGCCATCGTACCCGTAAACTTGAACACTGCCACGATTTTCACTCCACAACGCGTTTGCTGCTCTCTCTACCGAATTAATAATGCCGCGGAATTCTTAGATGATCATGAGCGTATTCAGCAGGTCGCGCCGTTGCAGTGAATGCGGACAGATTCAAATGTGTAGGCATGGTAAATTACGCAGACGTCGAAATTCGCGAAATTTTAGCACGCGAACACGCACACGTCAAGAGCCACATCGTACCGAATGATCGCGGCCATACGATATGAAGGTCGAATAGGTTCGTGTCCCAAATGCAAAATCGATAAAACTCATACCTCAGTCGCACGTGAACTGTTCCAATTTCGATAGACAATCTGTGATATACTAGCAATGATCGGATGTGTGCGCGGATAAGTACCGGGCCACTGTGGTCACCGAAACCAAGTCCGCGGCCGACCTGAAACCTTCGGCATCTTGGCTCTGAACTCGACAATCCCCCTCGTGCCGGGCGCCGGATGGGGGGATCTGCATTCGTGCCGCGGAATGCACTGTATAGGAACATTCGTCGAATCCTCGCTCCTCCTGTCAGCGAGTCTACCCGAAATCTACGCTATTGGCGCGAAGTCTTGTTGCACTACATTCATTTGAGCGGGGTCGGCGCTGGCATTTTCGTCTATCTTCCAAGTTTATTCACTGCGATTGACCAGAAATTGTGGTCTATTGTAATTATCGATTCAGTAGTTTTCTGGTGGCTTGTCGCGGCTACGATCGTAAAACAGATCCCATTTGCAATTCGAGCCGGAATACTTTGCGGACTCTTTTATATCTTGGGCGTGATGCTGCTCATCCAAGTCGGGCCCATTAGTCAAATATACCTTCTCGCATTCTCCATCTTCAGCGGACTCATGTTTGGACTCGGCGCGGCTGTGTTCACCATAGGCTTGAATGCCGCAACATTGCTCATTTTGGGATACGCTGGGCTCACGATGTTACAGTCAGGCTTCTTCACCGATGGAATGGACCTGAGCGCGTGGATCGTCGTCACCATGAATTTCGTGCTGGTAAACGCAATTCTGAGCATTGCCCTCGTTCTACTCCTCAAGGGACTGGAATCAAGCTACGCAAAGGAACACAGCGCACTCGCGGAGCTGACCCAGGAGCGCATCCATCTGGTCAGTTCCAATCAGAAACTCCATCTGGAAATCGAGGAACGGCGCAAAATCGAAGCCGAGCTTACCCGCCTGGCGGCCGCCATTGAGCAGTCCAACGATGCAATTGTGATTCTCAATGTTGATCGGACCCCATGTTACGCAAATAAAGCATACGAGCAATTGTTCGGACGTATGCAAGATTCCACGGATGCGCCCGTCACCTCCATCTTTGAACGGTTCAGTCCCGTCGGGGTAAGTCCGTTCACGTGGTCTACGGTAGAGGTTTCAGGGTTTTGGCGCGGCCGTTTGCACTCCACCTCCGGAGAAGGGCCTGCGCACACGCTGGATCTCGCCATATCCGCCGTCCGCGACAATTTGGCCCGGCCGGTGAATTATGTGGCGGTTGTACGCGATGTGAGTCACGAAATTGCCCTAGAGGAAAGATTGCGGCAGGCGGAGAAACTGGAAGCCATCGGTACGCTTGCGGGCGGCATTGCGCACGATTTCAACAACATCCTCTCGTCCATCATTGGCAATGCGGAACTCATTGAACTGGAGGCCTCCGGTAAATCGAGCTTGATGGAATGCACTCAGGAAATCACCCGTGCAGGTAGGCGCGCAAAGGATTTGGTAAATCAAATTCTTATGTTCAGTAGGCGGATCGACGCCGAACGCAAACCCGTATGGTTGGGGCCACTGATTGAGGAAGCTCTCAAATTGCTGCGGCCGTCCATACCGTCAACCGTCGAAATTAACTGCGAAATCGCGCCCGGTACGCACCCGGTTAATGCCGACGCCACACAACTTCACCAAGTGGTCGTGAATCTGTGTACGAATGCGTATCAATCCATGGATCAGAACGGTGGAACACTCACAATCCAGCTTCGGGAAATTACAGCAGATCGCCAGGCAACGCATCGCAATCCCCAACTGATCCAGGACCAATGCTACGTACAATTGACGGTGACAGACACCGGATTGGGCATGGACGTACGCACGCTGGAGAGAGCCTTCGACCCGTTCTTCACTACTAAGGACAAAGGCAAAGGAACCGGACTCGGCCTTGCAACGGTCCACGGCATTGTTTCGGCTCTCGGAGGCGTCATCGGGGCGCACAGCGTGATCGGCAAGGGAACGTCAATGACGGTGTACCTGCCGGCAGGGGAAACCGACGAAATTGTTGCGGCTTCGAAACCTGCGCTCCCGGTGCCTCCAGGAAACCAAGAGCATGTTCTCGTCGTCGACGACGAAACCGCGTTGCTCTCGCTGTCCAAGCGAATTCTGGAGCGGCTTGGCTACTCGGTGACAACCTTTGCAGCCCCCATGGAAGCGCTTATCTTCATCCGCAACGACGCAAACACCCCGGATGTGGTCATCACGGACCAAACCATGCCCAAAATGACCGGTCTGCAACTGGCACAGGAAATCGAGCGCATTAAACCCGGGCTGCCCGTTATTCTCGCGTCAGGCTTCAGCGAAGATCTGACTGAGTCTACCCACGCCTGCGGAGCCATTTGTTCGTTCCTGAATAAACCCTATACCGGCCTGGAACTCGCCTCGGCGCTGCAATCCGCACTGGAAATCAACCGCAAAGGGGGTGCGTGACCATACTTAACCAGTACAAACTTCGGTAGGAACGCAATATCACAGCGAAACAGCCAAACCTACAAAAACCCCGAAAACCACGCAATGACTGCCCATAATTTATGGAATACTTTTCATACCTTGCTCAAAATGCGTAATTAGCCGTGACTTCAAGGTGTTCCGAAAATGAACGAGATGTGCGGCGGAACTCTGGCCAAACCACTTCCCTTAAGGTATACTGCCTCTGCATTGGTCAGTTCGTGGAACCCAAAGCGTGCGTCGTCATTATGGTATGTACGGGAATAGCATACCGAACTCGGACAAGAAAAGACTCGGTCGGACCAAGGGGGTGGGCCCTTGAGAGCGACCGGACAGCACTAAGCCAAATGGGCTTGTCTGAGCTTGGACAATCGCCGGGTAGAGCGTGTGTCTGGGAAAGCACGTGCGCCGTGAGGCGGAAAGTGCCCGTTCGAGGGAGCATTCGATGAGCTTTATCCGGAGATTTACGAATACCCCTCCCCCAAGCAGACGTATGGAAGATCCCTTGCAAAACGAATTGGTGGACACCGAACGAGTGACACCGCTCGCAAAGCCTGCGGTGAACTTACGTGAACTGGTGGAATCCGTGTTGTCCACGGATCCGAATCGGGTCCCGAGCCAAGCCGATGCAACGAAAGAACTCAAGCAACTTGCGGCCCAGAACGGCTTTTACGTTATGGCTTCAGAGGTCAGATTGGCCACAGAAGCCATCGCCGCCCGAAAAGACCGCGCCCCCTCGCTGAATCCTGAATTGGGGTATACATTCGCGGCCGACCTAATCCTTCGGCATCTCCTGAAAGAAATCGAAGGCCTGCGCGACAACCCAAGCCGGCTCGGTCCAAACGTCTTTGGAAGTTATTGTACGGATATGCTGGAGAACATGCTCCGGGCAAACCAACTGACCCACGCCGTGGAATCGGTCGTGCTGATTTCCGAACGGCTGCTGTCGCAATCCATTGAATTCGCGCCGCTGCGCTATGCCTATCTCGAATTGGCCGATTCCGCACTCAAGAAATCCCGTGAATTGATTGTGCACCAATGGCAACAGTCGCTCACGTTGAAGCGCCGGACGCCGCGCATTCGCAATGCCGAGGAAGGGTCGGCCCAGGACAGGGAGCACAAGGCCCAGGCCCAGGAAGAGCGGGCCGTGGTCTATTTAAGCAAGCTCGCCGAAGGGTTCGAAAAAGTGAAGCTCGCGATGACCGCCGAGGCCAAGACAGCGGTTAAGGGTACGGAAATCGATCAACTGCTGGAACTCGTGACGCCCTTGGACTCAAGCGGCTTTCTTGGCTTCGGAGCATGGGTCATGCAAAGAGCCGGCGCGATGTTGCTGCCCAGCGATCCCATTCGAGCCAGAGCGTTGCTCGCCAACAGCGCACGAATGTTTGAATCACAGGCCGACGCGGAATGCCGCGCGGGCCTGCTCCGGCTAAGTGCATCCCGCTATTCCATCGCGCTCGAACTGTTTACCAAGTTAGGCGAAGTCGAATCGGCGGGCACGGTTCGCACAAAACTGCAGCCGCGCCACGCAAACTGACCGCTCCATTTGTTCCAATAAATCTAAGCCGTTACGCCAAATTCGCGTCAAGACCCCAAATTCGCTATAATACCCCTTCAAATGCCCGGATATGCGTAAATCTGACGGCCAATTGTGCCGGGCACCGGGCGCCTCGCTGGATTTTGTTGTACATACCTTCCATGCCTCGGTAATGCAAAACAGGCAGCATCCCGCTACCAATCCAAGCGCGGAAAACGAAGGAACTGAAATCCATAAATCGGCATACCGCCGATTCTATCGGGAGATGAGAATATGCAAACCGCTGTGCATCCTTGGAATCAAATGGTGCTGCCGGAGGACGTCCAAAAAGTCCTGGAAAGCGCCCCATCGGTTCTATTTGCCTTCGATTCCATGGAACTTATGGAGCTTTCGTTGCGTGACGCAATCGGCGGCTATCACGAAGTGGCGTATGACGTTCCCAATATAGGTCGCGTGACCGAGGCACGCGTTTGCCGTGTCAGGAACGGTATCAGTGCGAACTATCCGGAAGCGTACATGCGACGCAGGGATCCCGATTGCATGGTCATCGGCGACGAACTCGCCTCGGACAAAAGGCGTTTCTCCGACCGCTTCGGCACGCCGTTCCGCGATCTGCGCGAAGAATCGCTGGCTTGGCTGAAAACGCAAGATCTCGCGGTCTTTGCGTTTCGCGCGGGTCAAGATTCAAAGGCCATTCCGGCGCTCGCGATTTGCCCCTTGAACGCAGGCTTTTTCGCGTTTGGCTTGGCGCTGCTGCAGGGCATACTGACCGAGCAGGAAATAGGCGACAATTACACCCCACGCGCATTTATTTTTGTCGCGCCGCCTTTCCGGCATACGCATTTCAAGGGCCGCCAAATGGTGGTGCACGAGCGCCGTGATAACCGGCATGACTTGTTCAGTTACAACCTCTATCCAGGTCCAAGCGCCAAGAAAGGCGTGTATGGAATGCTAATCAACCTCGGAGAGCAAGAAGGGTGGGTTACGGCCCACTGCTCGACCGCGATGGTGATAACACCATACGACAATCAAGTCGTTATCATGCACGAAGGCGCGAGCGGCGGCGGAAAATCAGAAATGCTGCAGCACATTCAACGCGAGTCCGATGGGCGATTGCTGGTCGGCGAAAATATCGTGACTGGCGAGCAAAGACACATCACCCTTCCGCGCGGTTGCGAAGTAAGGCCTGTCGTGGACGACATGGCGCTTTGCCACCGCAGTATTGCCAGCAAAGACAAAAAGCTGCGCCTCATGGATGCGGAGGATGCCTGGTTTGTGCGCGTGAACCACATCGATCGGTATGGCACCGATTACCACCTCGAAAAAATGACGATCGAACCCAAGGCCCCCTTGTTGTTCTTAAACATTGATGCAGTGCCTGACAGCACCGCCCTGATTTGGGAACATATCGAAGACGAACCCGGGAAACGGTGCCCAAACCCACGAGTGATTCTGCCGCGAAAAGCCGTGCCCGATGTAGTCGAGGGGAGCGTTACCGTGGATATCCGTAGCTTTGGAGTACGCACCCCTCCATGTACCAAAAAGATTCCAAGTTATGGAATTATCGGCTTGTTTCACATTCTTCCGCCAGCACTTGCCTGGTTGTGGCGACTGACGGCACCGCGAGGACACGCCAACCCAAGTATTGTGGATGACAGCGAAGGTATTCCCAGCGAGGGCGTAGGCAGCTACTGGCCCTTTGCCACGGGTCGGCGCGTGGATCAGGCAAACTTGCTCCTTAAACAGATCATGGCAACGTCCGACTCGCTCTTTATTCTCTGCCCCAATCAACATATTGGCGCCTGGAGAGTGGGCTTCATGCCGCAGTGGCTCACGAGGGAATACCTGGCACGACGCGGATTCAGCCGATTTCGCCAAGGGCAGTTGGTGACCTCTCGTTGTCCATTGTTGGGATACAGCCCGAAAACTCTGCAAATCGAAGGCACTGTGATCGGTCATTGGTTCTTGCAGGTAGAAACCCAACCGGAGGTCGGATTGAAGGCGTACGATGCCGGAGCGGCCCAACTCTATGACTTCTTCAAACGCGAGTTAGAGACTTTCCTTGTGCCGGATTTGCATCCCATTGGCAAAAGAATCATCGAATGCTGCATGTCCGGCGGTACGGTTGAAGCGTACGAAACTCTGTCAAAAGAATCGGTATAAATATTCCATTGACGTAACAGCCGTAGAATGGAGTCCCGCTCCGGATGAAGAAAGCATTGTACGGGATGGCAATCTTGGCTGCGGCAATAGCCACAACGAAGCCGGCGTTTGGATCGAAAACCAGCGGAGAAGCTTCCCTAGAACGAGTCGCCGCCGCTGTTGTCCAAACGGCACTCTCGTTCGTGATGGAAACTAATGTCGTGCTAGATTCCGTCTCCGTTGATCCAATGTCCGGGGAATTGAATGTCCTCGGAGTCCATATCGCCAATCCAAAAGGCTTCCCCGAAGAAGATGCGGTTGTCTTTGACAGAATCTCGGTGCTCACAGACCTGAGCACGTTCGCGTCCGGCGAACCGGTTATTCATCGGATTCAGGCGTCTGGAGTGTCGGTTACTGTGCGCCATGACCTCAAAAGAGGCGTAAACCTGGCACAACTTCAAAAGAGTGCGGTCAGGCTGCAAAAGCAAGTGCGACGGTTACCCGTGGCGCCACCCTCGTCGACCGCAAGTTTGCAACTTAAGAAAGGCGTATTGGATCAATGCCGGGTGAAAGTGGGTTCGCCGTTGCTCCTGGAAGAACAAGAGGTGTTTTCGCTCGATACGATTGAAATCGACTACGAGACAATCACCGGCGGAAAAGCCATTACAGTCGATAGGGCCATTGCAATTGCTCTGGAAAAAGTACTGGAAAGTGTCGCTGAAGAGACAGGGATAAAAATACCGGGCATATAGGCCCCGCAAACCGGCAAATCCCTATGAGGCGAATCTCACCGTTCGCAGATACGCTCAAGCGGCCGCACCTCTATACTTCCGATTCGACATACCTGCTGATGCGCGAAGCCACCACTTCAATCAAACCTTGGACCTGGTGTAGCCCCTTCTGCAGATTCTGCCGGGCCTCTTCAATCCGCTCTTGCCGGAATTCGTCGTTTGCCGCGTTCTGTTTTGCAAACAACACCACCGACAAATCCTCGGCTGCCTGACTGAACGACACGGTGTCGCTTGAAAGTGTGGCCAGTTTTGTGTCCGGACGTTTGCCGGTGGCCTGCGCTGAAACGGCGTTGGCAGGCCCCGGCAATTCGCCGATACCATATATGCCAACCATTGCTGCTCTCCTTAGCCATTGGCGTCAGGCATCCGTGCCTGAGCCGTCCACCCGAATTCGCCCCCACCGTTCCCAAGGTCGGCAGGAAGTAGTATTCAGGTACTTCGGACATTCGGTATATCGGCAAATCTTCTGAAAACTTTAGCAACGGAACCCAAGGCCAATAAATGAGTTGGAAACGTGGCTCGTCGAGAGCAGGCTCGCACACCGACCAAAAACGCCGCTTGGAATTCAAGAATCGCGATTCGGGGCGAGGGTTTCCTCCAGCCGGGCGTTGGCCCGCACTTCTGTCCCACCCAGTTCTACATATCGGCGATAATGCACTCTAGCGGCCTCAACTTGCCCTTGGGCAAACCGGAGATCGCCAAACGCCAACTCCAGACTCAAATCTTCCCCCATCGCCGCCTGTAGCTTATTTAGAAACTCCTCAAGTGTAGCGTAGTCCTCCCAATCCACGTAGATTTTTGCATGGTTTTCCGCCATCTCGCGAAGATAATGCCGCGCGTTGGCGTCAAGCGGATCGACGGCTAACGCCTCCAGAAACTTGCTCTCCTGACCACTCCCTACCATGCCACCATAAAACAGCTGGACACCTTCAAGATCTACCTTGCGCGCCTCGACCCGGCGTGCGACAGCCTCCCTGGCCGCGGCCTGTTCCGGCTCCGGAAGACCGGAAAAGTCGAGGTAATCCAACGGGCTCGTCTGAACGCTACGGATCGCGGCAAGGCTTTCCTGAACGCTTCGCTTATAGATCAGCTTGGGGGCTTCGAATTCCGCCCAAGGGCGGTCGTCTGACATGGTTCGGCCGTCCTGGCTGAATTGCTCCACCCCCTCCTTCGATAACACAAAGTTGGCATACAATTCCGGCAAATCGGGCAACCCCACATCCGCCAGCGCTTGTGCCAACGGCTCGTTCTTCATCAGTGCCTGTGCGCGCGCATAGTCCAAACGCAATGGCTGATTCGATCCGATCAAGAACATGTCCGCGTTCAAAAACCATGCGCAGTATTCCGGAAACACTTCACGAAACGTGCGGACCAGTGACCGTACAACTTCCGGATTCAAACTGTGCAGCGGCACCCACTGCGACACAAGACCTCCCGGCGAAAGGCGCTCAAGGCACAGACGGTAGTAATCTTGCGTATAGAATGTGGACACGCCGGCCAGCGCCAATGGCATCGGCTCAAAGGTAATGACGTCGTACATCTTCGCTGTGCGAAGCAAAAAATTGCGCCCGTCGTCGACGTGAAACGTCACCTTGGGGTTGGAAACTACGGAAAAATTGTCGATTGCAAACAACGGAGCTGCCCGCAATACGTCAGGCGAAATCTCCACAGCGTCGATGGATTCAAAATCCGACATGCCTAGCGTGCCACAGGTAATCCCCGATCCGAAACACATGAACAAAACCCGCTTGGGGTCGCGATCGAACAAGAGAGGGAGTACGCCCTGAAACCGGTTCATCTTGATGCCCTTCTCAATGGACACCGTCGCCTGTACGCCGTTAATCCAAAGCGCCCGATCGCGGCCGGACTCCTTCTCAATCGGTTCAGTCACCGCTACCGTGCCCTCTATGCCCTCGTGCACCGTAATCAGCCGGTGATCTTCAGGCATGTACGATCGATTCATTGCCAACCCCACGTCGTCGGGAAGCAGAAATACGGCTACCACCGTCGCTACGGCCGTGGACATGCCAAACCCGGTCTTCCACGCCGCCTTGGATTCCGGACACGAGACAATAAGCAGAATTCCGGAAACGGCAATGAACAGCCCCATCGCAAGAATGCCGTTGTGGGTCCCGATCCAGGAAATGAGCACGAAACCGGCGGCAAACGCTCCAACTACGCCGCCCAACGTGTTGAAGCCATACAACAAACCTACATCGCGACCAATGCGCCGGGGATTCAACGCGGTCAACGCGCGCACGGCAAACGGAAAACTCATGCCGAAAAGAAAGGTAGGCGCGAACAACATGGCAAAGGACAAACGAAACTTGCTCCAAATCATCGGATCCCAGGTATAGCCCGCGTCTTGCTGCGCAGCCGCAAAATAATCCGGGAGTTGTGCGAGCAATGGCATCATGGCAAGGCAAGCCACGGCCGTCATCGACTGCACAATGCCGTAGGTCAGTACCGGCCGTTTGATACGATCAACAAACGCCGCTGCACAGAGACTACCCAGCGCAATACCGCATAAAACGGTGGTCAACATGGTCGTATATGCGTAGGTGGTGCCTAAAAAAACAATGGTCAGCAGACGGGTCCAAAATACTTCCAGCGCAAGAAAACAAAATCCTGAAACCGCAAACGCAATCAGGACAGCCGGCGTCGCCTTGGAACGCACGGTTTCCGGATCGACATCCGACTCCGGCTCCTGTTCAATGTGAGATCCGCGTTCAGTCGCACGTGACATAGCCAAAGCAGCTAAACCGATCAAAACATTGACAAGCACTCCGAGAAAGGTCGACCGCGTGTATCCCAGCGCAGGCAGCAACAGGAATCCAGCGCTCGCACAACCTGCCACGGCACCGAACGTATTAAGACTGTAGAGCGACCCGACTCGGCCGCCCCAATAAGACTTTTGGCGCGTAACGTATCGCGCCAGCAGCGGCAGTGTCGCCCCCATCAGAGTGACAGGGACAATCAAGAACGCCAATGCAAGCAAGGCACGAATGCCGACCCCGGTCAATCGCGCGGATTCGCCAAGCCGCAGAAGCGGGATGGCAAGTGCCTCCACGTGATCAACAGTAAGTATGAAGACGGCTGCCCAGACACCAATCAGAATTTCAAAGACGCCATAAAGAAAAAGCGGTCGAGCACTACGGTCCGCCAACCGCCCGCCCCAGAGACTGCCCACACCCAACCCCAAGAAAAACACGGACAACACAGTACTCACTGCGTACGACGCTGTCCCCAACAAAAGCACGAGTTTACGCGTCCATACCACCTGATAGACCAGGCCGCAGGCCCCAGAACCAAAGAAGAAGATCAATATGATCAGAAAAAGGACCCAGGACGTCCATCCCGGATTAGTACGGGTATCCAGCGAAACGCGGGTACGAGCTTCAGCAGTCATGAGGTTCCATCACTTCCTGAATTGGCACAGTGCACCGTTGGAACGGTATGGGTATCGTTGCTGCAAACAGACTTGCGGATGCTACCCGACACCGGGGAAGGGTGTCAAAGACGGGAAAACACACAAATGACTTCCACATGGCACGTAAAAGGAAACATGTCCACTGCCGTCACATTGTCAATTCGCCAACCCTGGCCAGCTAGCTGTGCCGCATCCCGGGCAAGTGTGGCCGGGTCACACGATACATAGATAATGCGCCCGGCATGGGTACTCGCCAGTGCCGGTACAATGGCCTTGGCGCCAGTGCGCGGCGGATCAAGAATGACGACATCCCAAGGAGCCTCGCCCAAAGTTCGCGCCATAAGGTCCTCATTGCCACATATGTATTCGCCCTTCCCAAGTTTTGCGGCTGCCGATACGCCAAGGTAATTGTGATCAATCCCAATCACCTCTGCCGAATCGGCAAATCCAAGCGAGAAATTGCCGCTTCCACAATAAAGATCGATCACGCGTTTCGCACCGGCGGCCAAATCCCGCACACGAGAAACCAACAACCGGTTAAGCAGAAGGCTACTCTGGGAAAACGTGCCGTTGACGATGGGCGCGCCATCGAACAGAAACTGCGATCGCGTGTTGCTTTGGCGGCACTCTACCGAAGGAAAAACACGGCGCAATTCATCTGCAATCGCATGAGTCCAAACCAGGGTTTCGCCGGTTTCAGGATGTACCGTAATCTCCACTTCACCCCTGAAATCGGTTTCGCGCAATTTCGCGAACGCAGTGTTCAGAAAGGGATGCAACAACGGACAGGCCACGATATCCACGACATCGTGACTCGCTTCGGCAAAAAATCCCCAACACGCACCGTCTCCATGAAATCGGGCACGCGTGCGGTAATGAAATCGATACGCAGGATCCTCCGCCAACACAACCGCCACCTCGATTCGGGCCAGCCGGCGGAACGCCTCCTCGACCATCCGCCGCTTCCACTCCCCCTGCGCTGGATAGGCGAAATGCAGCCACGAGCAGCCCCCGCAGCGGCCAAACACGGGGCAATCTGCCACAATGCGATCAGAGGAGGCCCGAACCACGCGCGCAACATCGCCCCAGTGAACGCCCTTGTGCTTTCGCACTCGATGCAAATCCACCACATCGCCCGGAAGAGCCCCAGGCACGAAACAGACTTGCCCGTCCAGTCGAGCAAGGCCGTGTCCACCGTGCGTCACGCTCTGAATCTCTACTCCTGCAACAGTTTCATTCACAACGCTACTCGACGGGATCACCGGCGTCGGCCGGCAATTCAGGTTGTCGATACGCGGAGATCAACTTGGCAATGCCTTGGTGCAGAGCCGCCACCCGAGTCGTGAGTGAACCCGAGAAAGCAAATACGTAGGCCGAAGGCAGAACCGTCCATCGGCCCGGCGGAAGCTCGAAGGGCCCCTTTATCTCGAACCGGAAAAGTCCCGAATCACCCTCCAGACGAAGACCGCGCTCATGCCCCAACACCAGACCGCTGTCACCCGAGATGGCCGTTACCGTCTCGGACGACGGCTGCCAGGCATTTTCACCGGGCAGATCCGCGAACGCCGCAAGTGGTTCCGTATGAAACCTCACGTCGTCCGTGCCGAAGTTAAATGAATCGACACAAGCTCGATCAAGAGTCAGCACCTCACCAGACAAATTCAACATCTTCAATGTGCGCACCAACACCGGCGCGTCATGAAACGCCATTGTATGAAGTCCGAACGTCAGGCCTTCAATCGTTCGAGTTGCTGTCAAAGCAGCCCCATGCGGACAATTCTCCTCGGTCCACTCCACTGACTGTACATTGGAAGCGTTGATTGAACTCCCTTGAACCACCAATTCCCAATCGGAGGGAGGATCGACAACCCACGAAAACTCCGTGGCGCGGTACACCAACCCCAGTGGATCCCCAAGAAAAAGGCCCCAGGCACGGTCAAGCCATCGGTTGCCCACCACTGCCTTTGCCCGATCGACCAATGTAAACGCGCGTTCCCGCAACTCGAGACTCCAATACCGCGCCCATAGAACGGCGCATAAGCGCAACCAATGTAAAACATTCGGCTTGCGCAGACCACTTCCTGTCGGTATCACGCCGAAACGCCGAGGATAGGTTGACCCGGCAGGCACCTATTTGATAGGCTTCCCCCTCGATCCGGGCGACTAGCTCAGTTGGTTAGAGCGCCGTCTTCACACGGCGGAGGTCAGTGGTTCGAGCCCACTGTCGCCCACCAATGGTATCTCTTGCGCCCCTTTGGGCTGGAAATTCCAACCCAAAGGGGCGATTGTATTGACAATCCCCTCCCGCCAGGCAATCGCCGAAGCCGTAACCTCCGTGTAATACCACGCGCGAGAACCATTCCACGAAATAGGGTATTCTACAATCGTTCCAAGGCTGCGGTACATTGCGAGGAACCTGGACGATGAAAATTAACGTTTTTAATCGCGCCCTGTCCAACGGTACAGGTCTCACCACAATGATAGTGGCCGTTTGCTGCGGCGCCGCCTCGTTCGCGCAACCCGCCATGGAAATGAATGAACGCGACCGGCAAATAAGGGAACGGTACGAGGCATCGCTTCGCCAAAACCCCTTCGGTCAACAGGCCTTTGACCACGTTTTCGAAAGTTACCTTGCCAACGAGGGCGCGGCCGCCTGGGTCCACGCATTGGAGCTAAGACTGGCGTCTGCCGGCGGCACCGACGCAGACAAAGTCATACTTGCCAGAATCTTTCATCGCCAGTTTAGAACTCGAGATGCGATCAAATTGCTGGAAGATGCCAGATTGGCCAATCAAGATGACCCAGAAATCGCCGGTTTGCTGGGCCTACTGAAGGCAGAGGCCGGCAACTACCAGGAAGCCGCGGACCTACTTGCCAACGCCGTTGACCGGATGACCGATGCCAGTAAGCGAGCCGATGCCTGTAGGCTACTGGGAGATGCCTATCTTCACTTGGGCAACCGCGATAAAGCCTTGGACGCATGGAAAAAGCTCATCGAGATGGCCCCGGACGATTCATTTGCCTACGAAGAAATGGCCTCCATTCTGGACGATAACTTCATGTGGCGAGAGGCCATCGAGGTCCGCCGGACGCTTATCGAAAAGAGCGCAGCCAACCCGTATTTACAGTGCCGGCTGTTACGCTCCATCGGAGAAAATTACGATCGCCTGGATCTGCCGGCAGAGGCAATTGCCGCCTATGAGCAAGCATTGAACCTGGCTGCGCCGGGAAACTGGCTGTATGAAGACCTAAAATCCCGATTGGTCGCCGTGTACGAGAAGAAAGGCGATCTGTCCGGACTGCTGGCGTACCTGGATGCCCGCATCGCCCAGTTCCCCTCCGATGCCGCCAACACAGACCTGAAAGCGGTTGTACTCAAAAGAATGGGGAGGACCGAAGAAGCGGAGGCCGTCATCCTCGCCGTGCTCGAACGGGATCCCGCGCGCTTGGCAAGCTACGAAATGCTGATTGACCTCTATACCGAAACATCGTCGCATGACAAAAAGGTGCAGCTGTTCGAACGTTTGGTTGAAATGTTTCCCGAAGACCCCAACTACCTGCGCAGGCTGGGCGAAGCCCATCTGCGAGCAGGCAACATAGACGCCGCCAGGAAGGCATGGAACCGCATTGCCGGGGACAGCGATGAGGCCGGAGCTTTGGCACTCCTTGGTGAATGGTTGGAACAATACGATTTCCCCGACGAAGCCGCGGACGCGTTTGAAAAGGCCATTGCAATCAGAAAAGAGAAGGAATGGGTCTTTACTCTAGCCGAGATCAAACATTCCAAAGGCCTTGACGACGAGGCAAAGACCCTGTGGATGTCTTCGCTCACGCCAGAAAGCAGTGCATCCGATTATGCCGAGGTAGCCGCCATTCTCACGGCCCGCGGCTCGGAAATCGACGCGATAGCGCTATACGAAAAAGCCATCGCATTGGATCCAGCCGCATACGAGAACCGCGCCGCGTTGACCAAGCTACTGATGAAGCGCGAAGCCTATGACCAAGCTCTCGAACAATTCACATTGCTTGCAGGGTTGCAGGACAATGAATACTTCCAAATGCTCGGGGAGCGTGGCTTGCTCGATGTCTACTTCGCCCAGGGAGTCCTCGCGGACAAGCAAAAGTCGTGGGAGAACGAGGTCGTCCAGAATCCAGGCGCAGTACCGCCGAGACAACGACTTGCCAGACTGTATCTGCGCATGGGAGACAAAGACCGTGCGGTAGACTTGCTGAAGCAATGCGCGGAACTCGAACCTGATCAGCCTGAGCACCTCCGACAAATGGCCGATATCTACACGATGTTGCGGCAGAACACGCTCGCCATGGAAACCTTTGAAAAACTGATCGGCCTGGATCCCACGCGCGCCGGTGCCTACTACCGTCAACTCGTCCAACTCCACCGCGCCTCCGGCGAAACGCAAAAAGCGATTGAATCTGCAGAGAAAGTGGTGGAACTGGCTCCCGCGGATGCCGACGCGCGCTCGGTGCTGGCCCAGGTCTACTTACAGACGGACAAGAAAGACGAGGGACTCCAGCAATACCGGAACGCATTGCGCCTAAAACCGGACGATCCGGAGTTGTATCGGGAATACGGCGATGCACTCGTGCGCTTTGAAAAGTGGGGCGAAGCCCAAGAGACCTTCCGGCGAATGCGGGAAAGTGCAACCGCCGATGCCGTGCGCATTGAAGCCGTCTCCCGCCTCGCGGCAATTTACGTGCAACAAAACAAAATCGCGGACCTCTTGCAGGAGTTTCAAGACCGGGTGCGCAAGACACCTCAGGCTCTCCTGCCATATCAGGAACTCGCCGCGATTCACAAAGCGATCGGCAATTTTCAAGCCGCGTTGGAAATCGCCGAAAGCGCGGCCGAAGCCGCGGACGACAAAGAAGCAGCGCTCCGCTCTCTGATGATTGTCGCACATGAAGCCAATCGATTGGACAAGGTAGTCCAGGTGCACGAGCAACTGATTCAATTGGCCGGCAAGCCCACTGTCCTGGATCTGGATCGGCTCGGCCTGGCCTATGCCGCACTGGGTGATTTCGAGAAGGCCATGCAAGCATGGAATCAGATTGAAGCCATCGCTCCAAACGACGCCGCAGCCGCCAAAACAGTCGCTAGGGCGTACAGCAACCACGGCCTGCTCGATGAAGCACTCGCAGCGAGAAGTCGCGCGATCAAGCTCGACCCCACCGACTACAACTTCCGGTTCGAAACCGCGCAACTGCTCGCCTCCCAAGATCGTAGCGACGAAGCACTCGCGGAACTCACGGATCTGCTTGAAACCGTGCAATGGGAAAACGAGCCCACCCCGACGGCTCTACAACAGCAAACGGGCTCTACAACCACCAGTCCATTGCCAGGAGCAATGCCCGCGCAAATGTGGGCTGGTTCCCGTCAGGCTCGAATGCGCTACTTCGGAATACAAGGACAAGGAGTGAAGGGGCTGCGCGCAGCAATCGTCCAATCTATTTATGAAATCGCACAACGCTTGGAAGGTTTGGATGAGATTCTCGCAAAAATGGAAAAACGCGCGTTGGACATCCCAGACAACCTGAATATCCAGGAAGATCTGTTGCAGTTCTACTCGCTGGCTGGAAAGAAGAACGAAGCCATCCAAGTGGCGACTCGGTTGGCCGCCCGCCAGCCAGGCAACATTGATATCCGCTGGAACCTCGCCAATATGCTTCAACAGGAAAAGGAATTCGACAAAGTAGAGGCCATCTACCACGAAATCGCCCAAATCGACCCGCAACAATCCCTGAACACCAAATTTGCGACGGCACGCCTTTACCGGGTCCGCCAAGAACCCGACAAGGCCCGCAACCTGATTGAACAACTACTTGCCAGTCACCCGGACGATGCAGGCACTTTGCAGCAAGCCGCGCAATTCTATCGGTCGGAAGGAGACGCTGAGACGTTCGACCAGCTGAATCAACGCCTTATAGAAATGGACCCTCAACGTGCCGTGGACTATCGCATGCAATCGGCATCGTTCTACCGCGATAGGGGCGATGAAGCCAAGGCACGCGAGGCATACGAAACGGCTATCTTCCATCGATCGGATCAGCCGGGCCTGAACCGATACTTCTCCGGATACCGGCAACAGGTGTATTCCCCGGATAGAAATATCGGACGGCGAGGCGGGCGAAACGATCTGCGTGCGCTAACCTACCAGGTTACCGTGCCGATTGATTACTCTCGCATCGAAGCCTTTAACCAACTATTTCAAATGTCGGAAACCCAGGAAGAATTGAAACCCATCGTTGACCGGCTGAGATCCGAAGCCGAATTGTGTTTTAACGGGGAATCCGATACGGATCGTGCCTATGGCAGGCAGACTCTCGTTCTCATGCTCTGCTACCTTGATTTTACCGAGCAATTCGCCGAAGCAGCGGAATGGGCAGGCAAATTGCGTGAACTGGATCCGGCCGACGTCAATGCCGCCAATCTGGAACTCTATTTCTTGCACCGGCTTGAGAAGTACGAAGAAATGGAAAAAGGCTACGCTCGGCTCGCCACAATCGCGCCAACCTTGGCCAATCCAATTGGCGATGCACGCATCAATCTTGCCCTGATACAGAATAAAATCGACGACGCTATTGCGCTCGCGGAATCGTTCGGTCCACAAGTGAATAGTACTCGCCAAATCGACGCCATCGCACGTCGACTTGTGCAGGCCAAACAGCCGGAAAAAGCCATCGCCCTGCTGGAAAAGTACACTTCCACGCCAAGTACGTCACGACAGGTCATGTCCTCGCTGCTCAATGCGTATGAATCTGCTGGGCTTAATGACAAAGCATTGGAATGGGCCCGCAAATGGTGGGAACGGGAAGTCGGAACCATTCCTGCGCAGGCCGCTATGAACAACTCCCAATTGCGGCAGGGCGCGGATGTCGCATTCAACTATCTTTTTAATTGCTACATGCGGTCTGAACGAGTACAGGAACTCGTCTCGGAATTTGAAGATCGCCTGGCGGCTCAACCCGCGTCCACCACATGGCGTCAATATTTGATTCGCATCTATCAGTCCACAAACCGGATTGACGATGCCGTCAAGCTCTACGAAGAGCTTATAGCAATGCGCCCGAACTCCACGGACGCCAAAACGCAATTCGCGGAATTCCTCATGCAGAACAACCGTGCAAAAGACGCCATAGGAATTTACGAAGACCTGCTTCGCAGAAACCCGCGGCTCTACTTTTCCATGAATATGCAAATCCGGGAAGCCTACAAACAGGCCGGTCAGCAAGATCAACTTGCCGCAATTGAGCAAAGCGCCATAGAACGTACAACCAATCCCGACGAACTCGAGCGAATGGCGCAACAATGGTTCAATGACCAGGATTACGAGCGGGCCGCGGAAGCTTTTCAGCGCGCAATTCGAATCGACGCGAACCGCGACCACGTCCGTATCGCAATCGCAGATGCATATGCGCGGCAAGACAAAGACCCGGAAGCCCTCGACGCCCTAAGGGAATTGATGGATCGGTCAGATGCCAAGGATTCTCAGCAAGTAGAAGGATTCCAAACCGCCGATCGAATCGTTTCCCTTTTTGGCGACGTCGATGCGATGGAGGAACTTAAGCAACGCCTCGCCGGCATGAAAGAAAAATCGCCGGAGAGTCCCCGCACGCTGAGATTCACGGTCGCCATCGCAAAGCACGAAAACCGGTATGCCGATGCCATGGCCAGTCTGGAACACGCGCTTGCATCCCTGGCCTCCTCTGATTCGAACAATCGCTATGTGCGCTCGAGCATCTACGAAGAAATGGTCGTGGTCGCGGAAAAGCAGGGCGACTTCGAAAAAGCCATCACTATTCTAAAGGAAGAACTCATTCCGGGCGGAAACCGGAATTGGAGCAAACTCGCCGCTCTCTACTTGAAAAACGGCGATAAGACCAATGCAATCGAGGCATGGAAAAAGGACGCGGCTGATCAGGGAGGCGGATGGGCTCAGGTCCAGGTGCTCAGAAATATGCTGCAACAGGACATGGCTGAGGAAGCGGCCGCATATTACCGCGAATCGCGTGCAAAAGCGGCCAGCGATGAAAACGCTGCGCAGCAGATGGACGATGTCTTCGTCGATGCGGCGGGAAACAACCGGGCATTGCGGCCCTTTGTCGAATCGGAAGTTCTCGGCGTGTCCGCGGCCAACTCGAGCCGTATGATCGAGAGCTATCTGCAACGAATTGATCCGTCGCCGCAAGATCTCGATCGCGTCATGACCCCGCTCCTGGCCTCCCGCACCGATGACGAACGCCTGCTCTCCCTGTATGTTGATTACCTCGGCAGGCTCGATCAGCACGAAAAACAGGAGACAGTTCTCAGACAATTGACCGAGTTGAATCCGGAGTCGCCCGACTACGTTACTCGCTACGGACGCGTGCTACTGGATCGAAAAAAGCCGGGAGAAGCAATCGAAGTCCTCTCCGCATGGGCGATGCGGGATCCCGGTCCCGAGAGAATCCGCGGACTTCTGGAGATTGCTTTTGACTATCGGGCCAACGTGAACGCATTTGCCCTTCGTGACAAGTTTCTCGCGCTTACACCGGATGAAAAACGCGGCGATGTGGAATCGCTGTTCGCCCACCACATTGCCAATGCTGGCGACCCCCACTGGAGCCGGGACGTGTTTCGGCGTAGACACGAAGCCAATCCAACGCAAGCCACACTCTCGGACTACTTCACCTTTCTCTCTAATTGGTCGTACGAAGCGGAGACACGGGAATTGCTCGCGTCCCTTAGGAGCGGTGGAGAAGATGCCCTTGCGCAACTGCCGCCCGCCGCCACGATTAAGGCACTTTTGGCGGAGGGCGACGTGGAGAACGCGGAAGCTCTAGCCATGAAACTGCTGATTCAAAGTACAACCGTAAGTCCCGCTACAAGTACACAGTACGGTCAGTGGTATGGAAACCGCTCCGACGATTTGTCACGCGCCCTGGACGACTACATCGGCGCCCGGGCACTCGCGCTCCGTTTGGAAGAAAAGCTGCGCTCCAAGGGCGATTCCTCGGCCGCAACACATTTGGGCCTTGCCAAGTTCTTTACACGCATTGATGAGTTCGAGCATGCAAGAAATATCTCATTTGCCGCATTGGATAAAATCGGCGACAAGCAGGAGGTGCGCAACCAGCTCATGGGCATGATCGGTTCGTCCCGAAATCGTGCCGATGCATTGAAAGAACTTGAGGCATGCCACCGGTACCTGGTCGACCATTCCCTGCTCGATTCAGCCGCAGCCCAAACACTGGTAGTGCAGTACATGGAATTGGATTGCCCCGATCGCGCTCGTGCCGCGATTGACAACATGCAGCTTCAGACAAATCGCCCCGGTGAATACATGGAGCGAGCAAAACTTTACATATATATCGGCGACGGAGAAAAAGCCTCGGCCGACATCGCATCAGCGGGAGAAGATGCAAGCAAAGTGCACTACTTGCCAACACGGGCCGCGGCACTGGCGATGACGGGAAGGATGGACGAAGCCAAAGACGCACTGCGGGAGGAAAGTCACAATCAGAACTGGAGGCACCTGTTTGGAGAGCTCGTGCAGGCTAGACAGTACGCCCTCGCCGTCGAAATGTTTCGCGACGAGTTGCAGAATCAATTGGGCGACATGTGGTTGGCGCGGACCTATGCCGATGCACTCATAAAGGCTGGTGCCCCTGCGGAGTCGTGGCAAGAGGTTATGCGAAATGTTCGATCCAAAGTCAATGAAAATACACGGGATCAAATCGTCGGCATCTACCGGCAATTGCTCGATGACAACCGCCTGCTTGACAATGTATCAGCAATTCCCAATTTGAACAGCGACCCAGTGCTGCAACTCGCAGTCTGTCAAGGATTGAGAGATCGGACAACGCGCGGAGTCGATTCCGCCGTGGACACCTTGCGGCTGTTGCTGATGGAAATTCAGGAACCCGACAACGAAACGCTCATCATTACGGCCTCCTGTTGGGAGACCATTGGAGACAAGGCCGAGGCCACGGTGCGATACAAAAAGATCGTCGCTGATCCCGATGCCAATGCAGAAAGCCTTAACCATGCCGCCCGCGGCCTATGGGAAGCCGATCCCGCGGCCTCTGCAACCGCCTATCTGCGCTTGCTCGACTTGAATCCGCGTTCCGTGATCGGCTCTTACCGGATCTACAGGCTCGTTGGCAGGTGCGGAGACGAATCGCTCGCAAACAACTTCAGAGAGAAATTAGCTTCGGTAGTAACCTCGCCCAGTCAGGCAAAGTTGGCGTTCGCAGCCATTGACGCGGAAGCGGGGCAAACGCAAAATGCTATTGAAAGCCTGAACTCGTTGCTCGATGACCCCATGGTTTACGGCCAATCCGCCGCCGAAGCAGCCGCAATCGCGGAAGAGGCAGGCGATTTAGCGCTGGCGCGCCGCTACTATGAGAAAGTCGTCCAAGGGGGATGCAGACCCGATACCCAGCGAACGGCACTGGAAGCGTTGACCACACTTTGTGCACAACAAGGTGAAATTGATCGCGCGTTCACCTATTTTTGTCGCCTGTCCTCCACTGAACGGTTGCGTGCAACCACCGCATGGAACGCACTATGCTCAAACGCCGCGCCCGATGTCTTACGCAGACTGGCGAAAGAGGCAGTCCCCAAGGTACCTGACAACGACCGTTGTTCTGATTTGCTCAGTCTCTGCGTTCAGAACCAAAAATACCACGGCCTTCATGGCAATCTCTCCGATCTCGCCGCTGATCTTGCGGTGAATGGCAGGGAATTGGAGGAGGCCGTCATGAACGGGAAGCAAATTGTCGATTGGACCATTTCGGACATGTACGCACTGCCTGAAGGCGCTAGTTCCATGCAACAGGATCCGTCAACTGGCATCACATCGGTGCTGGCTCAGGCCTCGCCACTCAAGGCAAACGGTAGGTCCTGGAAGCCGCTCTCTCCCCTGCAACCCGGCGGCATCCTCTGGATGGATCGAATTCTCGATCTCGAATTCCAGGAGACACCACGGAAAGCCGTCCTGGCAGTCACGGATGTCACATGCCCCGCCGAAGCTCAAGTCACGTTCTCGCACGCATCGGACGACTGGACCCGTGTCTGGATCAATGGAAAAAAAGTCCACGAAAACTACGAAGGGCGCAATCTGTTCTGGGATCAGGATCGCTTCGACGCAACCCTCGTGCAGGGCCAGAATCGAATCGTCGTCGAAATCGGCAACAACTACAATACGTGGGGTTTCGCCTTGGCCATGATGAACGCACCTGAAGGAACGGTGACTTCGGCCCCATCCGCCACACCATGATCACAGCACCCCTGTCCATTGGGTTTCGCATTGACTTGCTGGACATCGAACCCGCCGTCTGGCGCAGATTTGTCATGCTCGATACCCATTCTCTGGCGGATCTCCACCGCGCTATTGGGATCGTGATGGGTTGGGAAGAGGCCCACTTGCATGAATTTGCAATCGGAGGCACGCGCTATAGCGAAAAGTCATTGTGCGAACCCGAAGAGGACATCGGCTACAAAGACGAGCAACGGTTTCGTCTGGCCGACGTCGTGCGTGCAGTCGGAACAGAGTTTCGATACCTCTACGATTTTGGCGACAGTTGGCAACATCGCGTGATCGTCGAATCCTGTTCCCCGGCCGATTCAAAGGCCATGTATCCGGTTTGTCTCGATGGAGCGAACGCCTGCCCCCCGGAAGATTGCGGCGGCGCAGGGGAGTATCAGGCCATATTGGCTTCACTGTCTGATTCCAACCATCCAAGCTACGGGGAAGTCTCTGAGTGGCTGGGACAGTTCGACCCAACGAAGTTTGACCGCCACGAAGTCAACAAGGAATTGCGCCGCAGGTTCAGGGGCTGACCCGCGTCTCCCGCCGTGCGATTTGGGTCAGTCCCTGGTTGTATGGTTGGGCGATCCTTGCCACAAGGATGCGATGGGCATCGCCCACATCCGGTCGCCAAAGGACACGGTTTCGGAACCGGCATGTAACAGTATACCTTGCCTGAACCGCCCTTTCAGTTGATCGCGTAGACCGATCAGATGCCGGAAATCTTCCTTCGAAATGGTCTCCGAAGCCTTTACTTCAACACATGCCACGGACCCGTCCGGTGTTTCCATGAGGAAATCGATTTCTTGTCCCGCAGCGGTCCGGTAGTGGTAAAGCGTTGCCCGCGTCTTGCTCCAGCTAATCTGCTTCATCAGCTCAAGAGCGGTAAAGCTCTCCAACAACTTGCCCAGCACGGTCGGATCCGCGGTCATGCGTTCTGCGTCTATCCCCATCAAATGACATGCCAGCCCTGTGTCGCATAGGCATACTTTTGGAGATCGAGTCAAGCGCTTGCCGACATTCTCCGTCCAAGCCGGAATAAAGTGGAGCAGAAACGTCGTCTCCAGCAGCGTGCAGTAACGTTTCAAGGTCGTTTGCGGAAGGCCCACGCTCCTTGCTAGTTCCGCATAGTTCAGCAACGTACTCGATCGGGCCGCCAAAATCGAAAGCAAACGCGGCATAACGGACAGGTGGTCGATGCCCGCAATGTCGCGAATGTCTCGTTGAAGGATGCTGCTCACATAGTTCGCGAACCAGCGGCCCCTTCGTCCCGCGTCGCTTCGAGTGCAGGCTTCTGGATAGCCGCCCCGCGCCAGGATGTCCGCCAAGGCGTGGCGGCCGAGTGCGGGACCGGCCATTCCGGGAAGCGCTCCGGCGAATACTCGGTCCACAAACTCGTCCCGCACGCCCAACAACTCGCCTTGCGAAAATGGCCACAGGGTCTGTATTTCCATGCGGCCCGCAAGCGATTCGGATGCCGTGGGCAGCATGAACACGTTGGCTGATCCGGTTAGAATGTACCGGCCCGGCTGGCGGTCCCGATCTACAGCCAGCTTAATCGCCCGGAAAAGGTCCGGTACGCGCTGTACTTCGTCGATTACGACAGGACCGTCGAACCCGCGTATAAATCCCTGCGGGTCGTCAACGGCGGCCCCGTAGATGGCCGCGTCGTCCAGTGTCGCGTATTGGAACGGAGCGTTGTTCGTGGCCACATGCCGGACCAAGGTGCTTTTTCCGGTTTGACGCGCGCCGTTGAGGAGTAGGACAGGGGAATCTGTCATACCGATCCGGATGGGGTGTGTGATATTTCTCCATAACATAGTTGTATTTTAACTTTTATGTAGCTAAAAATCAACCGCTTAATGGATGATTTGCACAAACACACAATAACATGCTTTATAAAAAGGACTTATGGCCATGCAGCAATATGGAAGCTACACCCGAATCGCACTCAGAATCGCAGTAATCGCCCTCGCATCCAACAAAATCTGGGGTCAACCCGAAGTCACAAAGGCCCCCAAAGAGGCCCTGTCTGCCATTGAGACCGGCAACGCCATAGAGGTCTCCATCAACGGAAAGCTCTTTACCACGTATAAAACCGGCCCGGATCAAAAATACCCATACTTCTGGCCCATAAATGGCCCCCTCACCGGCCAAACCCTCACTACGGAATCCTCCGAACCATATCCACATCACCATTCGCTGTTCTTTGCCTGTGATCGAGTCAATGACGGCAACTATTGGCAGGATACAAACCAGAAAGGGCAAATCGTCTCGCAGGGTCCAGCATTGTTGGAGTCAACAGCCGACCGAGTCGTGATAGCAGACCACTGCGAGTGGCGCATCCCGGGACAAAACCCCGTCATACGAGACGGGCGGCGGATCACCGTTTCAGCGCCGGCCGAAAACCTGCGCTACATTGATTTCGACATCTCCCTGGAAGCGCTCGAAGACGTCACAATTGAGAAAACGAATCACTCGCTCTTCGCAGCCCGGGTCGTGCCCGAGTTGGCGGTTACGGCTGGGGGTACGCTAGTCAATGCGGAAGGACAACGCAGCGAGGCAGGCACGTTTGGCAGGGAGTCGACTTGGGCCAGCTACAGCGGAACACGCGACGGCAAAACGGAAGGCATCGCAATCCTGCAACACCCGGGCAATCCCTGGTTTCCAAGCAAGTGGTTCACGCGCGACTACGGATTCTTCTCGCCGACGCCCATGTACTGGCTGGAAAACGACCGCTTCAATTGGTCAAAAGGCCGAATGCTGCGATTCCGATACCGGGTAGTAATCCACCCGGGTAATTCCAATGACGCACAAATTGCTGGCCTGTACGCAGCATACTCAAAATCCGAATGACCCAAATCCGCGCTCACTGCGCCGCATCCATCTCCGCATAGAATGCAAGCCGGTGAGGCTCGCCAGCCTCCGCCAAATGCGTCACGCCTTCCCGCTCGGCGATCGCCTTGAACCGCGCGAAACTGCCGTCCTGCTTGGCCTCGAGAGGCATCCGCTTGCACTTCAAATACAAAACCGGCAATCGCGCCATTTCCACCCGCTGCCGAATCTCTTCGTTATCCGCGATGGCCTCGGCTTGATCAAACAGCCAGCCCGCCTTGCGCACGAACGCATCGCTGAACAGCGGATCGTCCGGCCTCAATCCCAACGTAATGTGCCGCTCCGGCGTGACCTGACCGTGCAACAAATCAAAATAGGCCCGCACATATTGCCCTGCGCGTCCGTAGTAACCGTACATGAAATCGTCAATCGCGGCATTCACATCGCAATCGGGATTCCACAACAGCTTCGCAATCACATACATCCGCAATTCGGCAAACTCGCCTCCACGGCTTTGATACGCTGCCTGCTCCATAATCCCAATCGCGTGGTGCTCCCGCAGAAATTGGATGTTGGGCTGCAATACGGGAAAGTTCGGATACGGCATCACGTAATGGGAAAAATTCACCACGTAATCCCAGATGTATATCTTGGGCGCAATCGCAGCCCACCCTCGAATGTCTTCTACGAACGACTGATTCTCCGGACACTCCGTCATCGGATGGGAAAAACAGCACTCGATACTGCACAACCGTATCACAACATTCTTCCGCGGCTTCACGGTCTTCGGCGGTTTGCGCGTGTACTGATACGCAAGGGTGCCAATGTACTTATCCGGAAATTCCGCCTCCACCGCTTCGGCTACCGCATTCACAAATTCCACCATCGGACCGGCCTCGCTGCCCTCCCGCTCCACAATCGCGCTGCATTTCTCACATTGGCAAGGGTTGCGCCAATCATTCTGCGACACGCAATAAATCAGATACTCCGGATTCTCCCGCATGCGCTGGCGAAGGCGCTCGGTCAATATCCGCAACACATCCGGATTCGTCAGACACAATTGCGCGTGATCATGTTGGCGCTTGCCATCAATCAAACTGTAATACTCAGGATGGCTGTCGAAGAATTCTGACGGCGGCATGAGTGGGTAAAACGTATGCACACCCCAATACGACTCCACGCCGCCCGGTTGCTCCCGATACCCCATGGCGCCATTAATCCGGTTCCGAGCGGCCCAGATGGGTTCGAAAGCTTCGAAGTAAAAGTCATTCCGCACCGTCACTCCGGGCGCCTCGGCATGATCCAGGTAATGAAACGTATACGACGCCTTCTTCGGGACCGCCGACACCCTTGGCGTATACCAACGACAACCCAACTCTCGTTCCAGAAACGAAAATACACCGTACATGGCGCCGCGTTCCGAACCACCTTCAACAAAAATGGACGGGCCAACGTTAAAATAGCGAAATGACTCATCCTGCGGATCACGGCCTGCATGGCCTATCACAATCCGCGCGTCGCTCCACGGCGCTCCAGGCTCAAGTACGGGTATCTCGACCGAACTCGCTTCGCGAATCCAATGCTGCAATTCCTCGGCTGCCCACGTCTCGGATTCAGTGGCATCCGCCGTAATCTCGATGGCGTAGTCGGAAACGCCATCCGCAAATAGCCTGTACTCCCGCCGAATTCCTACGGTAAACGGAATCTCGGTGGAATGCACTCCTCCACCGGCAAACTCCGCGTCCACACGAAGCATTAATTCGTCATACCGTTTGGGATCGAGCGGGAGGGCAAAATCCGGACCCGGTTCCCATGCACCGGCCCAAAGCACCACGTCTGGATCCTTGCTCCGATACACCTGCAGCTTCGCCGACGCCACAGCATCCGACGCGGCGGGCACAATGGGCAGGACTCGTAGCCGCGCCACTCCGTCCGAATCCGTCACGCAACGAAATACCGAAATACGCGGCAAGACTGCCGGATCCAGAATGGGAAGAATGCGCGCGGAAAACTGCCAAAAACCCGCGCGATCCATCGCTTTGACCAACAGCGTGTTGCGGCCTTTCTTCAACCGCACCGGCGCGAGTACTCCGTCGAACCGATGCCCATGTGGCCCCAGATCCGAAATCACTTCCACACCGTTCAGCCACATCCGGCCGTCATCGTTCGATCCAGCGGCCAATACAACCGTTCGCTCATCTTGAGACTCGATCTCGCAATAGGCGTAACCAAACACCAAAGAGTCCGTCGATATGGCCTTATCCAAATCGATCAGATCGCTGGCCGAACGGTGCAATGCCCACGTGCGCGATACCCCGCCCGCTTCAACCACACCGCCCTCGGAAATCTGCGCGTGCGCCTCGCCCCCAATGGAAGCAAGGGTATCCGCATGAAAACTCGGAATATGCAACGTCTGATCGGTCGCCTGGTCACTTTCCGCCACGGGGAAAGGGCCAAGCAACAACCAATCCCGCATGTAGCTGGAGGCCTGCTCTACGGTATACCGTGGCGTCTCGCCCCACGCGGCCAAGCACACAACGAACACACCCAGCGACGCCCCCAATCGCACCGGCTTCATGATTCACTCCCCCCTTCAAATCGGTAAATACTCGACACCTGACTATAGGTCCACCCCAGCAGACTGTCAAGCAGGCTCCTCGGCAATTTCCGCGCACGGTTGACACAGACGCCGCCTAAACGGTTTACTGGCGCGGTCATCGGCGGACTAAGCACAAAAAAGGGAAACGGGTATCGTGTCGCATCATGACAACCAGCCGCATCTGGTAAACCGAAATGCCCGGTACGGGCTGATTTTGTTCGCCGTTTATGTCGCTCTCTACGGCGGATTCGTGTTCCTCGCGGTGTTCAAAACGTCTCTCATGGGCGTTGCCGTCGGCGGCGGGCTAAACCTGGCCGTCGCCTACGGCTTTGGCCTGATCATTGCCGCGCTGCTCCTGGCCCTGCTGTACATGTACCTTTGCCGAATGCCCAAGCATCCCAGAGAAATGTCCGGCGGCGGAGAGGATTGTTCCTGATGCTGTACTCAACTTCCTTTGTCGCGGTTGCAATCTTTGCCTTATTTGTCCTCGGAGTTCTGGGGCTGTCGTTCTATCTCGGAAGACGCGGTCAAACCGCCACCGGCTATTACACCGCGCACGGACAAATTCACTGGGCCGTAAACGGTGTAGCCTTTGCCGGAGACTACCTGTCCGCGGCATCCTTTCTGGGAATTTGCGGACTCATTGCATTTTACGGATATGACGGCTTCCTGTACTCCATTGGTTATCTCGCAGGATGGATCGTCGCCCTTTTCGTCATCGCCGAACCCATCAAGCGCCTTGGAAAATTTACCTTCGCGGATGCGCTCGACAGCAAATACAACTCCAGAGGCATCAAACTGGCCGTAGCCCTGTCCACCATGCTCATCAGCGGATTCTATTTGATTCCACAAATGGTGGGAGCGGGTGCATTGATTACACCGCTGCTGGGTTTGCCACATTACGCGGGCGTCATAATCGTTGGAATCACAGTAACCTTGATTGTCGTCACCGCTGGCATGGTCTCGACCACATGGGTGCAATTCATTAAGGGATTTCTCCTTGTATTGTTCTGCGCCGCATTGACCATCATGATTCTAGTGCGCGGCTTTGAAGCAAAACCCGGGCCCGACATAATGAATCCCGAAGCGGTAAAAAATGACGCCGCGATGACGGTGCTCGAAAACGTCTGGCCAGACAAGCCTTACATCAAGCTTATCGATGCCGAAGGTGTGGAGTCCGTCGTACGGGTCACCCCTGAAGGCTGGATCAGAACACAAACCATCGTCATCCTCCCGGACGGCACAAAAAGGGTCAACGGAAAGCCACAAGGCAATGGTCACGACCTGAATCCGGTCGGAACCCTGGCCGCGCTACCCGGTGGAGTGGAAAAAACAGGCGCCGTTGGCCCGCTCGAGTTCTTTGGAATTCTGCGGGATTCCACAGTGATGACGTGGTCCAAGGAAGTGTTAAAGGAAGCGGATGGAACGACTACCACGGTCTTTTATCCGGTCCTGAAAAAGGGCTCGGAGCTGTTGACCCCCGGCGGCTACTTCAAAGGCATGACCTCGGAGAACTTCACGGAGAAACTCGATTTCATATCGCTCATGCTCGCTCTCTTTTGTGGGACCGCGTCACTACCCCACATTCTGATTCGATACTATACCGTCAAGGACCAGGCCTCCGCACGAAAGAGCACCGTAGTCGGCATAGCTTCAATCGGCTTTTTTTACGTCCTTACGCTCTACTTGGGTCTCGGTGCCATGACCAGCGGCGCCATGGACGTAACCGACAACAACATGGCGGCCCCTCTTCTGGCCCGCTCTTTCAGCGAACTTATGTTCGCCATCATCTCCGCAATTGCATTCACTACCGTGCTTGGCACGGTATCGGGATTGATAATGGCCGGCTCCGGGGCTGTCGCGCACGATTTGCTCGAAAACTTCTTCAAAATTCCGATGACCGATCATCAAAAGGTGTTGTATGGAAAAAGCGTGGCGGTGTTGCTCGGTGCGTCGGCCATGTTCATGGGCGTTCTGTTTAAGGATTTCAACGTGAGCTTTCTGGTCGGCTGGGCGTTTAACATCGCCGCATCGGCCAATCTGCCCGCACTCGTAATGATGCTGTTCTGGCCGCGCACCACAAAGGAAGGCATCGCAAGCGCGGTCTTCGTGGGTATGACAACGTCAATTCTATGGATATTGCTTTCGGCGGACACCTACTCGAAAGTGTATGGATGGGACCCAAAAACGTCCATGGTGCCCTTCAGCCAACCCGGTCTCGTCACCATTCCACTGGGCTTTATCGTGTTGATCGTAGTATCCCTGCTCACTCCAAAGCCTAAGAAATTGACCGCTGCCTGATCGCCAAGAGTTTGTCTCAGGTATCCCAGTCCGTAAATCGGCCCCGAACCAACAGGTACAAAAAGAAAGGTCCGCCAAACAACGCCGTGACAATGCCTATGGGCGTTTCGCCCGTCAAAAGCTTGCGCGCAAGTATGTCGCAAAAGCACAAAAAACCACCGCCTGCAATTACACACAATGGCATCAACAACCGATGCCGGGATCCAGTGACACTCCGTACCGCATGGGGCACTATGAGACCGGCAAATCCAATGGGACCTACCTTGGATACAATGATCGCCGTCAGCAGCGAACCGAAAAGAAAAGTCACAACCTGCAACCGCTTTACGTTCACGCCGCGCCCGGCAGCCATTTCCGCGCCAAACCCAAGTTGATCGAATTTCGAGGCCTGCAGTATCAGGATCACGGAACATGGCAACACACCCACTATCAACGCCACGACAGGCTCGTATCCAGGCAAATCAACGCCACCCATCAACCAACGTTCCATGTTGACCAGTAGTGTCGGGTGTGCAAGAAATCGCATAAGCATGATACCGGCGTTCGCCAGCATCCCCAGTGTCACGCCCGCGAGAAGCAATACGGAAGGGCTGATATGCGTGCGTTGCGTTGCGATAATGTAAATAAGCAGAACATCAACACCCGCAAACAAAAACGCGAAAAACTGTACGAGAGAAAACCCCAGCACGTCGGCCTGCACCAGCCACAAAATCACGTCGCCCGCAAAGCCCCGGTCCGCACCCGACAACAACATCGTCGCATATTGTATGACTATGGTGGCCGTCCAAGCTCCCAACGCGCCAAAACTCGCAATCCCAAGCGTATACGGCGTTGCCAGCGGATTGCGCAGAAGGGCTTGAAACGCGCACCCGGTCAACGCAAGACCGCCCCCGGCAATCAGCGCCAACAGCGTGCGCGGAAGCCGCTGTTGGACAAACACACTCAGATGTGCCGATTCATAGACGCCTTTACCATCCATCCAGTCGCGAAACGCCTGACTCACGCTGGGAGATTCGGTGCCGATAAACAAACTCGCCACCGCAAGAAGTACACTGCCAATCAGCAGCGTCACTATAAATCCCGGCTTTGCGCGACGCATCATGAAACCTCCATCGCGCAGTCCGCAGAAATAAGTACCGCTCCCGTGATGGGATGGCGCGACACATGGATTCGCGATCCATACGCCGAGGAAAGCGTGCCTTCGTCGAATACCTCATCCGGCGCGCCCGCCGCAAGAAATCCATCCGCCGTCTTCGACATCAAAAGCACATGACCACAAAACCGGGCAGCAAGATTGAGATCGTGGGTCACCACCGCAACGCCAAAACGGTCGCGGGATAGCCGCCGCAAATGCGCAAATATCTCCACCTGATGATGGATGTCGAGTGCCGACGTCGGCTCGTCCAACAAAAGAAACTCAGCCTCTTGGGCAAGTATGCTGGCCAACAGCACACGTTGACGTTCACCACCGGAAAGCGACTGGAAATCACGGTCGCAAAGATCCCATGACGCAGTTTCACGCAGACAGCGCTCAGCCACCTCCGCGTCATGGCGACTCAATGCACCCAACGCCCCCAAATGCGGAAACCGGCCAAGACAAACAACCTCCATGCATGTCATACTGAAAACGGGATTCACCGACTGGGGGAGAAACGCAACCCGTCGCGCCCGTTCGCGATGCGACAACTCTGTCAATCGCGTCCCATTGGCCGTTACACACCCCCGCAAAGGCTTCAACAGTCCACAGAGCACCCGCAACAAAGTACTCTTCCCCGATCCGTTTGGCCCGACTATGCCAACCAATCTGCCCGGAGAAACACGACAATCAACGTTTCGGAACACCGGATCGCCCGGCACATATTCGAATGAGACGCCTTCGGCCACCAGTGCACCGCTCATGGCGCGGCAACTCCCACGTCTGGATGCAACATCCCGGCCAAATCACGGGCCGTCTGTCCAATGCGCGGACCCGGCCGCAGCCCATAACTTTCGTGAAACAGATAGATGCGGCCGTGGCGAACGGCGGGCACTGTCGTCAAGACTGACCAATCCGCAATAAACCGGCTCGACTCTTCCGCGGACAAATTCTCACCCGCATGAAATTCAATGATCACATCCGGCTCACGCAACACCACGGACTCCTTCGAAGCCTCAAAATAATCCGTTTTGTCGTCACGAAATAGGTTGTCGCCGCCCGCAATATCCGTCAACTCGGACAAAAACGACAACGCGCCCACCGTAAATAGCGAGTTCAAATCGTGGCTGCTTCGGGTATTAATTACCAAAACCTTGGGGCGCGGACGACCGGAAACCGATTCCCGGACTGCCTTCAATTCGGTGCTGATTTGCTCCCACAACGAAGCCGCCTCGTCCCGGCAATCCAAACGCGCGCCTATTGTCCGTATGCCCGCCTCGATCGTCTCCAAGCTGTCCATATGCACATTCAGCACGGATATCTTCGCCTCCCGCGCATATTCCGCCACGCGCGGATGTTGCCCCGGCAATAGGATCAGCTCCGGTTGAAGCATCGTCATAGTCTCCAACGCAGGATTGATATACCCCCCTACTTTGGGCAACGTAGACACCTCCGCCGGATAGTCGCAGAAATCCGTCACCGCCACAATGCGGTGCCCCGCGCCCAACGCAAACACCGTCTCCGTCAGGTTGGGCGAAAACGATATGATGCCTTGACGCTCACGTGGGGCTCCAGAATGGCACCCGCCCAACACCGCGAAAGCGAAGGCGATAATAAAAAGGTGATGTGGTTGTGGACGGCACATTCTGCGAGATTCACCTCTTGCATGCGCGCTAACCCGGATATTTAACGACATTGTCCAATTGAAAGGTGTACCAACAATTCAACCGGCCTGTTACCAAAACTGGCGCACTTACAGTGTGCACGTGAAATATCCTCAGCGTTTCAAGCTTAAGGAATTCTGTGTGAGCATTTTGCACCACGGAGACTGTACTTCAGTCTTCCACGGAGACTGTACTTCAGTCTTCCACGGAGACTGTACTTCAGTCTTCCACGCACGATTCAAGCGTGGTGCAAAATGCGGGCTAACGGAGATCATACCACCCGCGCTCGACAGATACCGCATGCAAACACAAAAACGTCCCCAGTTCAAGGCCCTGGGGACGTTCGGATTCGAATCAAATAGCGCTGATTACCGGGATCGGGCGATTCTATCCGCCACGTCCGACCGAAACCGATCCACCATGTTCAACGCAAAATCGCCGGGATCAAGGTTTACATCCTGAATGAGCGGCGTCAATTCCATGCCAAAGGTGATACCCGTCGCCACGTCGGTGTCGTGCGACGCGTGGTATGTTGCATGAGCCCTGCGACGACCCATCGTCGACAGGTCATACCGTTTGCCGCCCGCGATCTGAGAATCAAACACGCCCAGCAACGCCATCTGCAAGTTTTCATGTTCGGACACGTTGAACGCTATCTTGTCCGTGTCCACCATCCAATCAAGATCGCGCCACACTTCGCAGCCAAATAGCCGCTTGGGACGATCATTCGGAGCAAGCAGGCGAATCGCTTCAATCACCTTCAACGTGACGCCGATGTGCGTGTCGTGCTTGTCACAAAGATTGTGCGTGTACACTATGTCCGGCGAGCTTGCCTTCAACAGTGCCATCATGTCTTCCACGGGACGTTTGTCGCTCGCATTCTTCACGGCCTTGCTCGGATAGTCCAGCAAGACCTGCGCCGAATATTCGCCGATCAACGCCGCCTTCTTCTGCTCCACCATACGGATTTCCTGCATCTGCTCATCCGTGAAGGCGGCATAGATCCCGCTGCGAGGCGATCCGCTACCATTCGTCACCACAACGCCGGTAAACCATTTATCCAGCTTTTGAAAACATTGCAAAATGCCGTCAAAAGCCATGATTTCCAGATCGTCCTGGTGCGCGCCTATCGCCATATGTGTCGTTCGCGAAAGAGCCTCTTCATCCGGCACGCCATCGGGTATGAAAAGCTCGGCAGATTGCAGGTGGAATTTCATGTCATCGTCCTTCTTCGTCTCAATAGGTAATCTATGAAGATAACGCCGGAAGGCTCGCTGCTGCGATGGACTGGCCAACGCGCCGCGCCTTCTCGTCGGGCAACTGCACTTCTATCCGCGCCGAAAGTTCCGGAAATTCAGCCTCTAAAACGTGCTTCGCGCCATTCACAATAAGGTCGCCACCGCTACCGGACGTGCAACGCCCGAGCACAAGCACATGACGCAACTCATAAAAATCGGCATAATGGGCAATGCCATACCCCATGAATACGCCCATGCTTTCCCAAATTCCGCGCGCACCGGCATGGCCGCTCTCCAACTTGTCCTGCACAAATTTCAACTTCTCCGCATCCGTCACATCCGTGGGAAGTTCAATGCCGGCGCGAGGCGCCAGACGAAACACGCACTGCTGCGAAAAATAAAGCGCGCCAACACCGTGATCGCCGGACCACTCGTCCTTGGGCGCCGAAAGACTATAATCGACAGGAGCAAACGCCAACTCGTTCAGCCAACCTGTAATGTTCCCGTCAAGCGTCACATATCCTCCAGCCTCGCTCGAACCCAACGCTATGCCCAGCACACCGTTGTCTTCCAGCGACATTGACCCCGCAAGCGCCGTGACCTCCCCGTCGTTCGCCACTTCAAACGGCACTCCAAACTCATGCTGCAACCGCTGAAATATCGAATGCACCTCGTCAAAGCGATCCTTCGGCACTGCACGAAATAACGAGGCAACCATGGGACGGCTGTTAATAATTACCCCAGCCGAACTGCCGCCAATCGCATCCACCCTTGGCATCTTGGATGCCGCGGTCTTCAACGCCTCGCGAATCTCACCAAGGTGATAAGCCGGATCGCTGTGCTTGCGCGGCTCCCATACCACCTCTTCGCTGAATATAGCCTCGCCGTTCACCACCGCCGAAACCTTGCGATCCGATGCGCCAAGATCAAATCCAATGCGGCACCCATCAAGGTGACGGCCCAAGGGACTGGTCGATTCCTTCGCCTCGGGCACTTCGTCCGCTTCGCAGATTACCACCTCAAACGAACGTTCATAGACATCCTGCCCCATGAACTGGTGGTCAAACTCGCGAGGCCCACCGGGACGGTAACAGTCGTCAATATACACGCCAATCGACGCCGGACCGCCGACGTATACCCGCCAGCCGCCCCGTTGCCATAGTAGAAACTTTACCAATCGCTCGGCATACCGGAGATTCGACAACCCTCGCGGATGCGCCTCGGGAAACACCCGGGTCTCAAATCGCGAGACGGATCCATCCGCTCGTTCCAGCGCCAACACCAAAGGTACCCCGCACCCTGACGCATCCACTTCCGTCAGAAATGCGCGGTTCGCCAAGACCGCCGGACGAAATCCGGGATCCAGCGGTGGAACAAAACGTGGCTCTATCAGTCGGAAAGCCTCTTCCATGGAGTCATAACCCTCTTGCGCAAACCGTCCAGACACAGGGGGATTGTGACTATACCATAAGAATCAGGCCCGTATAAACGTCGCCACAGGTTCGGGAATGACCCCGGCCGCGGTCCCCAAAACGGTGCACAATGTGCTATAAAAACGGGGTTGGCAATGGAGCGAATACCGGCCAAACTCGGGCCCCGGAAAAGGATACAGCGATGCGACCAATTCAAACTGCCGCGTGGGCCGCAATAGTGCTTGCAAGTGCGTCCAGTGCGTGGCCCCAAGTTACATTCGCCGGCCTGCTCAAGGAGATGACCGATCTCGAATCAATTACCCGCTACCCCGATCCCAACTACGCCAACCGCCAGGCTTCCAGTTACGACAGGCGCTCAACTGATCCGGCCATCCCCACCGATGAAAACTGGTTCGCCAATGGAGATCGTGGGCAGTACATCCGCAAGGAAGAACGAAACGGCGAAACCGAGTACGTCATCATGGACTCCGGTGGACCCGGTGCAATCGTCCGGTTCTGGTCCGCCAACCCGGACGACGCAGGTCTGTTGCGCATCTACCTCGACGAATCTGACCAGCCGGCCATCGAATGTACCCTGTCCGACTTTCTCGGCGGACGCACTGAATTCGCACCCGACGCCATCGCGGGAACGCGTGCGCGTGGATGGAACAGCTATCTGCCCATTCCGTACGCCAAACACTGCAAAATCACTACGAACCGTTTCGACTACTACTACCAAATCAACTATCGCACGTACACGCCCGGCACCCGTGTCGAAACGTTTTCCATGGATCTCGCCAAAACTTGCGCGGCCGATATCATGCGCACCGCAAACGTGCTCGCACGGCCCAATACAGTGCGTACACGCCTCGGCAAACAGAATTCTTTTGACGGACTCATCGTCGCACCCGGCGAAGCCGTGAATCAGGCTTTTGAAGGCCCCGCCGCCATCAACGAATTTTGGATCAAAGTGGACGCCGAAGACCCGGAGAAGGCCTTGCGCCAGCTCGTTCTCACCGCCCATTTTGACGGCGAGGCTTCCCCGTCTATCGACGTGCCGCTCGGGGACTTCTTCGGTACCGCCCCCGGACCAAACCCATTCTCCTCAATTCCGTTGCAGTGCAACCCCGACGGCATGTTGGTGTGCCGCTGGGTCATGCCCTTCCAACTGTCCGCGAAATTCGTCTTAACCAACCTCGGCGCGCAACCAATCACCGTCACGGGCCTATTCAGCCAAGTCGATTACGAGTGGTCCCCACAGTCCATGCACTTCAATGCGAAATGGCGCGCCGAATTTCCAATCCCGACCCAGCCTCGTCAAGACTGGAATTACGTGACCATCGACGGCCAAGGCGTCTTCGTTGGCGACATGCTGCACGTCAGCAACCCGGTGAAAGATTGGTGGGGCGAGGGCGATGAAAAAATCTACGTGGATGGCGAGACTATCCCCAGCACGTTTGGAACGGGAACTGAAGATTACTACGGATACGCATGGTGCTGCCCCGAAGTGTTTACGCACGCATACCACAACCAGCCCAGATGCGATGGCCCCGGAAACTACGGTCAAACCTGTGTCAGCCGGTTTCACATCATCGACGCCATACCCTTTACCAAGTCATTCCAATTTGATATTGAAGTCTGGCACTGGAAGCAAACCGAAGTCGCCATGGCCGCGACGTCGTACTGGTATGCAAAGCCCGGCTCGAAGGACAATCGCCCGCCTGTCCAACAAGCTTCGTTGAAGATTCATCCCATGCCCGAATTGCCGCCGCCGTTCCGTAAAGAGGGTGCCCTCGAAGGCGAATCCCTGAAGGTAATCGGCGCAACGGGAGGAAATCCAACCGTTCAGCAAACCGACACATGGAACTGGAGCAACGCTGCGCAAATCTGGTGGATAGACAATAAACCCGGCAACGTCCTCACGCTTGCCGTACCCGTCAAGAAAACCGGAAGGTACAAAATCGAAGCGGTATTTACCTATGCCGTCGATTATGCAATCGCCAGACTTTCAATCAACGATCAACCGCTCGGCGAAGCACGCGATTTCTACGATCCTGGCGTCCGTGCCGGCACACAAGAACTACTGGGCGAGGCGGATTTGAAAGAAGGCGAGAACATTCTCAGGATCGAAATCGTCGGAGCAAATCCGAAAGCAAAACCCGCTCACATGGTGGGGCTGGATTATTTGTTCCTGACGATGTCGAAGTAACCGGTCAGGACCCAACGCGGCTGGATCATCGCGCCATTCTGCAAATTGCAGTGTCCATGGCCCTACTCATTCCGAAGGCTTCATTGGAATAAACGCGTTCACGGCCCTGGCTACTTCCAACGGTTGCTCCAACAACAGCCAATGCGATGCGCCTCTAATCCATGCAATCGTTATAGTTTCTCGTTCCGGAATCTTCATGGCCGCACGGCTTGCCGCGTCTCTTCCACGATCCCCCCATATCTCCAGCACAGGAACGGTCGTTGTACTCAATATGGCGAAGCCGTCCCACTGCCGCCAGACTCCGCCAAATGCATCGATTTGCGCTTTGGTCACTTGAGCCTGCGTACGCTCCCGGTTCGCTACTCGCTGCCGCTCCTGTTCAGGGGTCAGCGTATTGGCCAACGCACCATCAAATGCGTCCTTCACCACGCTGTGATGAGTCCACCCTTCGATCGATATAACCCCTAGCAACCGCTCCGGTGTCTGCCCCGCCATTTCGATGGCGATCATCCCCCCAATGCTGTGTCCGCCCACGTAAAACGTATCTAGTTTCAACTCGTCCGCAACGCGAAACACATCCTCGCCAAATGACCGCATGGTCGGCTGAACCGCCGCCGGCATGCTCGCGCCATGACCCGGCAGTTCCACAATGACGATATGCAACTCACTGTTCACTCCGTTCAAGAACGCATCGTACGCCGTATGATCATCCCAACTCCCGGGAATCAGAATGAGCGCAGGTCCGGTACCCGCCCGCTCGAAGTAAGCCATCCAGCCCCCGTCACCACGAACCACGGCCCCCTGCCGGTATGGGCTCTCCGGTGCGCCAACCCCCAACGCAAGCGCCGCGAACCACGCCATTACGGCCAACCCATGCATCACACTGTCTCCAAACTCGCGTCCAGAATGCCTATCGCTTCGTCCAATTCCGCCTTGGTTACGGTCAAAGGCGGCGTCAACGTCAGTATGTTCCCCATCGTCGTCTTGAAGCTCAGTCCGCGCTCAAGACATGCATACATCACGCGCTCCGCCTCGTCGACGGCGCGAGATCCGTCTGCGCGATTCAACTCCACGCCCAACAACAATCCAAGTCCGCGAACGCCGCCTATGATCGCATGCCGCTCCCTTAAAGAATTCAATGCAACGGCCGCATACTCCCCCAATTCCGCGGCACGGTCCACAAGCCGGTGCTCTTCCAGATACGCGATCGTCGCAAGGCCGGCCGCGCACAGAACCGGGTTCTTCTCGTGCGTGTAGTGGCCAAGCGAATGATCACCGGCGATGTCCAGGTCGTCGCGCGTAATCATTGCGGCAAGCGGCAATACCCCTCCACCAAGCCCTTTGCCAATCACAAGAATATCTGGCACGATCCCATAGTGCTCGCATGCAAACATCTTTCCCGTCCGCCCCAGTCCTATCGGGATCTCGTCCAGAATTAGCAGGGCGCCATGGCGATCGCATGCCTCCCGCACGATCCGCCAATACTCCACCGGCGGAATAAACGGCGTACAACGAACCGTCTCCGCGATCACCGCACCGACATCCCCTTCGCGTTCCAGAACGTAGTTCACATACTCCGCGCATCGAAGAGTGCATGTGCCGCCACACCCAAAGGGACAATGCCCGGCGTCCGGCGGAGGCACATGTTCCGTGCCCGGCAACAACGGACCAATCCCACGGCGGAACATCGCCTCTCCGCCAATCGAAATGGCATCAAGCGAAGCCCCGTGAAAGGATTCCCACATCGAAATCGTCTTGAACCGGCCCGTGGCCACGCGCGCAATCTTCAGCGCCATCCCAATCGCCGAAGTGCCCCCAGGCGCAAACAACACCTTGCCCAAATTCCCCGGCGCAAGCTCCGACAACTTCTTCGCCAGCGTCACCGCCGGCCGGTTGGTATACCGCCGAGGACAAAACGACAGCGCGTCCAATTGGTCTTTAATGGCTTGAATGACCGACGGATTGGAGTAGCCCACCTGATGGACGCTGTTCCCGTGAAAATCAAGGTAGCGGCGGCCTTGCATATCCTCTATGCGTGCCCCATCCACCGCGTTCAAGGCATTCAAACAAGGCGTCGATAACGACTGGTGCAAAAAATATCGCGCGTCCTCGGTCAATAGCGCCCGGGTACCCGCGTCCAACTGCCCGTCCGACCACGCAACCCGTGCAGCCGACAAGTTCACATCGCCTTCTGACCGCAACCCGCTCATCGCATCGCCTGCCATTGGCCACTCCCCTCGTGGCGCATGCACCCGCAAGCGCCGCGGCAATTGTAACGCACCAGCCCTTCCGGGTTATGGTATAGTGACACGGACAAGGAGGAGAACGTTCATGCCAAGTCTTGACGCCTATATCCAGTTGTTTCTACAAAACCCGTTGGGTTCGATAGGGGCAATCCTGTTCAGCCCGATTCTGCTTCTGCTCTACGGGGCCGCCATATTGATAACGCCGTTCTACCAGGCACTGATACCATAAGACGGCTTCGGCAATCTCGACTCATATAGCTGCACTCAGGGCGGTTTCTCTGAAATCGCCCTTTTTTCATGTTACTTAGAAACCCAACCGCGCAAGCGTACGCTCTACATCCCCCAGATACCCACCACCAAACAGCCGCACATGCACCAACAGGGGATAGAGGTTATAGACGTCCCGTCGGACCTCGAAAAATCCAGGCTCGATCGGGCGCAATTCATGATACCGGCCAAAAAAGACATCCCCAAACGTGCCAAATAAGGTTGTAAATGCCAATTCGATCTCGGGATGGCCGAAATAGATCGCGGGATCAATAAACCCCGTTATCCGGCCACCGTGTGCCAGCACGTTGGTCGTCCATACATCCCCATGCAACAAGGAGGGACTCTCAGGCTCCAAGAGATACTGCTCCAGCCGGGCGGCAAACGCTTCGACTCGGGAATAGGTGTTCTTCGGCATTCGGCCGGATTGGTAGGCACCACGGGCCATATGGATCAATCGGTGCTCGCGAAAGAAGTCGATCCATGTCGCCGTCCACGGATTGGGTTGATGCAACGATCCGATCAGCGTGTCCCGCTCCAACCCAAAACGGTCCGACTTCACCGAGTGTAGCTCGGCCAGCAGTTCCGCCGCATGAGTCTGTTCGTGCGGACCAAACCGGCTATCCCCTTCGATGTATGCCAAGACCAATAGTCCAGGCTCGCCGTGCAGAACGTCCGGCACCGGCAGGCCGCTGTGCTCGCGCAGATAACGCAGCATGTAAGCCTCGACATCAAGCTGCGGACGCGAACTCGAATCCACTTTGATAACGACGCGGCGGCCATCCGTCAAATCGGCCCGGTACACGTCCCCGATACACCCACCGCTAAGCGCACGCAGGCCGGCAACCGCCGCCCCAAGAACGGTTTCCAGTCGGCCCTCAACACCGCCACGCACCGGTGCTACGCCTGTTGCGCGAGACGACCCGCCTCGAGATGCTCGATAAATCCCCTGATTCCGCCCTCGACCAAATCAAAAACATGAATAAAGCCGCGCGCCCCCCCGTAATACGGATCCGGCACCGACGTCAACTCCGTTTCGGGATGATAAGACAAAAGGTATTGAATCTTGCCGCGATGGGAAGGCGGGCATATCCGGATAAGATGTTCGTAGTTCACATCGTCCATCACCAGTATGTAGTCGAACGATTCGAAATCCCCCGGCTCCACCGCGCGTGCCCGAATATCCGCCATACTTACGCCGCGCCGCTCAGCCTCTTGACGCGATCGCGGATCAGGTGTTTCTCCCACGTGATACGCGTGCGTCCCGGCCGAATCAATGTGGATACGATGAGCAAGCCCCCGAGCCTTCGCATGATGACGCATCAGCGCCTCCGCTGTCGGCGATCGGCAAATGTTGCCCATGCAAACAAATAGCACCTTTACCATGGGTTACTTCCTGCCATCCAACCTGTTCACTGCAGTCACTTGGACGCCATCGCCCGTTCCTTCAAGAACTTGATAAGGTCTTCCGGATGGTCGGTCTGAATACCCTGAAGTCCCCAACTCAATGACTCCTCCCAGCACGACGGCTCGCTCTCGTCCATAATCACGATCGCACCCGCATCTTTGCAGGTCTGTACAAATGTCGCGCTGCAAAACTTGAACATGGAAGCCACTACCTTCACCCCGGGAAACGTCTCCAGTAACTTCGCCAGATTCTCCTCGGGACCCGGATCCGGCATGATATGACATTCGGCGCACTGCGCGCGCACTATCTGTTGCTCTTCCCAGCTCGCGTACCAAATCACGTCGTTCTGCATGTCATATTCGCGAATCTTTGCGAGTATCGCCACAGGATCACCTTCTTTCAAATCCAGGTAGATCCCGATCTTGCCCTTGCATAACGCAAGGATCTCGTCCAGGGTCGGCACGCGAGTGCCTGCCCAATCCGGACCAACTTTCTTGCCAACATCCAATGCACGAATCTCGTCCAATGTCATCTCCGCCACTTTGCCCGTCACGCCTTCGGTATACGCGTCAACCGAAGAATTGTGTACGCTCACAAAATGACCATCCTTGGTCGTACGGACATCTATCTCGACAAAGTCGCACCCCAGCTCAATCGCCTTCGCATACGCAGCCAGCGTATTCTCCGGAATCCCGATGTGCGCCCCCCGGTGAGCCACCACATACACGCCCCCGTTCTTCGGCGGCGCCAAGTCGGCCCAACCCAACCCACACGCGACCCACAACAAACTCACCAATGTCAGACGAACGGCGTTACCCATCTCGATGTATCCTCGCCCCCCGGCAAAATTCGAACCCCTGGAACCGCGAAAAAGGCAAATAAAAAAGCGGGACATACCCTTCAGCAAATACTTGCCGGTACGTCCCGCACAAAAGCGAGACTCACTCCCCGAACCCACCCGATCGGGAAGGTTCATGGAATGCATCTTTCCGTCAACGACCGCCCCGGATATCAGACGACGGGCAGGCCCAAAGCACGGAAAAACAGGATGGCAGCGTCAAATCCACCCGTCAGGAAATTGAAGATCACATTCGCCCAGTCATACGGCAGCAACGGAAAATTGAAAATCGAAGCCAGTACAAACAACATGTCCCATATCCTCCTTCAGCTTGGTCCAAATGTGCACATGCACGAACAGAACGGTACCTACCGCCCACCATTCTACACAAGTCGCCCCAAAATAACAACCTCCGAATGCCAGAAACCCCCACCGCCCCAAACGATAGGCCCTATTCAGGCTCCCGGCCCCGAACTCACCCCCCTACCTGCGCCTTAATCAGATTCAACGCCCCGCCCGCCTTGAACCACTCGATCTGGGACTCGTTATAGGTGTGATTCACCGGGAACTGGTCCGAGGACCCGTCCGCATGGTGCAAAACGATGGTCAAAGGCTTCCCAGGAGCAAATTCGGTCAACCCCACGATATCGAGGGTGTCGTCTTCCTGGATTTTGTCGTAATCCGCGGGATTCACGAATGTCAGCGCCAGCATCCCCTGCTTCTTCAGGTTCGTCTCGTGAATCCGGGCAAAGCTCTTCACCAGAATCGCGCGCACGCCCAAGTGGCGCGGTTGCATGGCCGCGTGCTCGCGGGAGGACCCCTCGCCGTAGTTCTCATCACCAACGACGACACTGCCGACTCCCGCAGCCTTGTAGGCCCGCGCCGTGGCCGGTACTTCGCCATAGCCGCCGGTGATCTGGTTCTTTATCTTGTTCGCCTCGCCATTGAAAAAGTTGATGGCGCCAATAAATGTATTGTTAGCGATGTTGTCGAGGTGACCCCGGAATCGCAGCCATGGGCCCGCCATCGAAATGTGATCCGTCGTGCACTTGCCCTTAAACTTCGCCAGCAACTTCAAACCGGCTAAGTCGGTGCCCTCCCAGGGCGCGAATCCCGCAAGCAACTGAAGCCGCTCGGAATCGGGGTTCACGATCACATCCACCCCGCTGCCATCATCCGCCGGCGCGACATAACCAGGGTCTTCGCAATCGAAACCCTTTTGGGGCAATTCATCGCCGGTGGGCGGATCCAGCTTTACCTGCTCGCCCTTCTCGTTGGTCAGCGTATCTTTGAGCGGATTGAAATCCAGACGCCCCCCCAACACCAGCGCCGTCACCATCTCAGGCGACGTGACAAAAGCGTGCGTCTTCGGATTGCCGTCGTTGCGCTTGGCGAAATTGCGGTTGAACGAGGTCACAATCGTATTCGGCGCGTCCTTCGGACCACTCCGGTGCCGCGCCCATTGCCCAATGCACGGACCGCACGCATTGGCCAGCACCACGCCGCCAACGGCTTCGAAATCGTTTAATAGCCCGTCGCGCTCGATAGTGGCGCGCACCAATTCGGATCCCGGCGTTATCGTAAACTCGGCTTTTGCCTTGATGCCTTTTTCCTTGGCCTGACGCGCAATAGACGCCGCCCGCGCCATATCCTCATACGAGGAATTCGTGCACGACCCAATGAGCCCCACTTCAACCTCCATCGGCCACTGATTCGCCTTCGCATTGTCGGCCAGTTTGGATATCGGCGATCCCAGATCAGGCGTGAACGGACCGTTCACGTGCGGCTCCAACTCGCTCAGGTTGATCTCGATAAGCTGGTCAAAATACTTCGAGGGCTCCTGATACACTTCGGGATCGGGACGCAAATGCTCCCTTACCGCCGCCGCCGCCGCCGCCACGTCGGCACGACCCGTGGATTCCAGATAGCGAACCATGGAATCGTCGAAGGCGAACAACGACGTCGTCGCCCCAATCTCCGCCCCCATGTTGCAGATCGTCCCCTTGCCCGTGCAGGACATGGTCTCCGCCCCGGGTCCGAAATACTCCACAATGGCCCCCGTACCACCCTTCACCGTCAGTATGTCGGCGACCTTGAGTATCACATCCTTCGGCGAAGTCCAACCGCTCATCTTGCCGGTAAGATGTACGCCGATGAGTTTGGGCCATTTTAACTCCCACGCCATGCCCGCCATCACATCAACAGCATCCGCGCCGCCCACGCCAATCGCCACCATCCCCAATCCACCCGCATTGGGCGTGTGGGAGTCGGTGCCCACCATCATCCCCCCGGGAAACGCATAATTCTCCAAAATAACCTGGTGGATAATGCCCGCGCCCGGCTTCCAAAAACCGATGCCATACTTGTTCGAAACGGAGGATAAAAAGTCGAACACTTCCTTGTTCACGTCGATGGACTTCAGCAAATCGCTCTTCGCGCCCGATTCCGCCAGAATCAGGTGATCGCAATGAACCGTCGACGGAACCGCCGTCACCGCCCGCCCGCACTGCATGAACTGCAACAACGCCATCTGCGCCGTCGCATCCTGCATCGCGACCCGATCCGGCGCAAAATCGACATAATCCGACCCACGGCCAAACGCCTTGCCCGGCAACGCATCGAACAAGTGCGCGTACAGAATCTTCTCCGCCTGCGTCAGCGGCCGCCCAACCAGCGACCGCGCGGCATTCACCTTGCCGCCCAACGCCGCATAAATCTTCTCGATCATGTCGAAATCAAAAGCCATAACACACCTCACAGGGTAAACGAGTTACAGAAATGCGGCGATCCGGCGTCGGAAACCCGGCCCAAGCAAAATCCACCCGCCGCAATGGGTTATCATATCCCGTACCCAAAACCCCGCGCAACCGCCACCCCTCGGGTACGATTGAGTGGGAGGCAGATCGAAGTACGCACCAGTGCGGAAATGGCAGTGGGGTCCGCAGCGCTCAAGCGCGCCACTTTAACGTCAATAAAAAGCGGCGAAGGGCCATCTTGATGTCCCTACGTCCCCTGCGTCCATTATGTCCCTTATGTCTTTCCCGTCCCTTCCATCCCACACAGGAATCACGCCCCGCAAACAGATGCCTCGGCAAGTTCGCCCAAGTTACTCCGCGTATTGTACGCCAGTCTTTTTCAGGTCGATCACGTCGATGGCACGAACATTCTTACCGACGATCTCTTTGGTAAACGGCCAGAGCACGTCCACCGCGTTATGATGCTCGCGGCCGCCGAAGAAAGGAGCGTATCGCTTGCCGTGGCGTTGCATCCACTCTTCCCAGAGCTTGTCCACATACGCATGGTGCAGCCAGAAAATGGGATCGGCAGGCGAGGAATGCAACAACATCGTCCCCCCGTATTGGATACTGTTCTCTACCCAAGCGCCGCCCACGTAATTGTGCACCTGGTTATGCATGGCCGTTTCCCCCGTGCCTTGGCGCACAATCATGCCGTCCTCCATGCACATGACATTTGTCGTGCCGCGAAACCCTTCGATATGGTTGCGAAAACTCTCGTCGATTGGGCTGAACTCGTTCCAGGGAAACACGTCGTACGTCTCGACGCCCAGCGCCGTCTCGATTTGCGCCGGGGTAGGCAACACGGGCATGAAGGAGGATCCAATGTTGCGCACGATGTGCGGAAACTTGTGCGGATCCATGTCCATGAATACCGATACCGCGAATTCGCCTTTCCGGAACGGACCGTTGTCGAGCGCGAACAGATCGTTAGGATCGCCGCTGGTACCCATGAACTCTTCGTTGAACACCGCCGCCGTGCTCTCCGGATCGTTCCATTCCCAATACGGCACCGAAATGTCTTTGCCGCTGACTTCGCGCAACGCCAATTCAAACTGCATCAAGAAAGCGCGGTGCCACGGCAGAAAGGCGGGACCCGCATGATAGCTGTACCCAAGGCAGTTGTTGATCTCGACATGCCACTTCACAAACTGATCGTAATAGCTGATGCCGTCTTCAAACGGCGAGGGCGTTTCCTTCAGAAGAAGGATTGCCGCAACAAAATCATCCCGTTCCTGGGTGGTCATGTCCTTGGCATTCTTGCGAATGCTCTTGTAACAACCGGTAAAGCCAACGCAAATCACGGCGGCGATGCTCACCAAAGCAACTTGTCGCACAAAGGAATACAACATGGCGTATAACTCCCGGATTGAACACCCCACAGATTGTAGCTACCAGAGGAATGTAGTTGGCTGCATACGACAAAATCAAGCACTAGACTTCAATGCGCGCAGGACGAATGCCCAGCGCAAATTCGGGGCTGACTCTCATGGCCCTATCAGAACCACGCCGATACGGGATAAATCGTTCGGAAAGTACACTTATTGGAGAACGACGCGGGATCAAGTTCGGTCCGCACAGGCAAGGAGTGACAGCCATGCCCAAGTACGGCAAAAAAGCACAAGAAAAAGTGGGTAAAACAATGCGGGAGTTCAAGCACGGCACGTTGCGCTCGAGCACGGGTAAAAAAGTCACAAACCGGAAACAGGCAATCGCTATCGGACTATCCGAAGCCCGCGAAGCAGGGGCAAAGGTACCCAAAAAGCCGCCCGCGAGGCCGAAAAACCCTTCTGGAAATCAACAGCTACAACAGAAAAAGGCCGGAAAGACCCCAAGGTCCTCCCGGCCACGATAATCGTTTGGATTAGGCTATGCCGCCTTGCGCATGTCCATCTTCTGCATGTTGCGCGGAACCACAACATCCCACGCAAGTCCCAACTTCTCAAGGAGTCTGATCGTCACGTAGGTAAGATCGAATTCCCACCACTTGTGACCGTGCGCCGCCGATCGTTGATCGGCATGATGGTTGTTATGCCAGCCTTCGCCAAAACTCAGCAGAGCCACCCACCAATTGTTTTTGCTGTTGTCATCGGTGGTGTAATTCGAATAACCCCAAAGGTGTGTGGCGGAATTGACCAGCCACGTACCGTGCCAACAAAGCACTATGCGAAGGAAGAACCCCCACACCAGAAGCGAAGTACCGAAAGCCGGGCCCGCAATCAGGTAACCCGCCCCGTACAAGCCCGCGGCAAACAAGATGTTAATGAGAAGAAACGACTTGTCAAAGAACCGAACGGCCGCATCGCGTTGCAGATCCTTGGTGTAATGCTGCTCTTCCTCGCGCGTGGCCAAACCCGGTTGACGCCAGAACAACCAAAGGATGTGGCCCCACAGAAAATTCACGACCACCGGGGAATGAGGATCCGGTTCGTGATCCGATTCCTTGTGGTGCACACGATGCGCCGATACCCAGGACGTGGGATTGCCCTGAAACGCAAGTACCGCGCAAGTGGTGATAAACCACTTCACGGGCGCGTAAGTCTTGAAGCTGCTATGCGTCAGAAACCGGTGGTAACAAAGCGTAATGCCCAATCCGCCGGACATGTAATACAACACAAGGCATAGGATAAGGCCGGTCCAGGAAAAGGTAAAAGGAGCCGCAAGGGCCGCCACATGAATCAGGCCAATGACGATGGCAGTCGGCCACTTAAATGTACGAACGGTGCAGTAATCGGGCAAGTACTTTCTCATGTACGAATACTCCAGGGTCCAAGTGCAATGTCGGTGCCGTTGGGCCGTTTACAACCGGCCCTGGCGGGTGTCATAGCCCGATCACCGGGCGGGGGGCAATGATGCGACAAACAATATCCGGACAGGATAGGCCGTTTGTCTGCATGGCTTAACCGACGATCTAAGCCCCTAAAGTGTAGCCGCCGGGACCCCATGATTGCAAGATGTTTCGATGTCTTACAATTTGGGGACCCCCACATTGTCCCTTATGACCACGTTGCCATACGCCCGGTTTTGAATGTGGGGTTCAAAGGGAACGATATTCTCCGTGATGATCGCCCGGTCAACAGGCCTGCGCAGCGTCACATGCTTGCGATCCTGGGCGAATTCGCACCCCCGTACGAGTATCGTACCCCCCACCACATCGATGGCGGGGTAGTCCCTGCCGTGATGGGCCCATTGGAAGAAGGTGCAATCGCTAAACCCAATCACACCCTTGCCTTCCACAAAGGCGATGCGGTTGCAGGGACCCCAGAAAGCACTGTTTACAAACCGCACCGTACCGGTATTGGTCTCGTCGACCCTAACCATGGTGGGGTCGGGCCCATGAAAAGAAACGAACTCGCCGTTGGTAATAAGGATGCCGTACGGTGAGCTGTTTTCGATATGGACGGCGGTAAAACAGTCGTCCGCGCCAATACCCAGGAAGTTGCCGTTGCAAACCCCCTTTTCGGTTTCCGCAAACTTGTAGCCGACGTTGTAACCAAAACAAAACGTATTGTGGACGTAATGCCAATCGGTCTTGCCAAAAAAGAACCCAACGCCGTTCTCAGTCTGCCACTTGTACACCGGCGTGCCGATAGACCACCACGGGTTCCAGTGGACGTTTTCTATCCGGCCAATGTCGTAGATGACATCAACATAGATACCCATGGCGATAGGCTGGCCGTGGACGTTGCGAATGAGGTGGCGCTGGTTCTGGCTGGCGTCTATGGCCTTGTACGGATTCAAGAGCTCCACATCGATGACGGCCGGGTTGTTACCCCGCATCGCAATCGCGAACGGGTAGGGCGTGGGCGACTCAGCGTCAGGCTTCTGGTCGGGATAGTGAATGCACACCCCCTGGAGCACGCTATTCGTGCCGAGCGTGATAAACGGCGCGCTGGCTTCGTCGCCGGCCCCGGATCGGGGTAACAACACAGTGCCGTACTCAGGCCTTTCCGCCGAACGGTCTCGGATGCCCGCATGGGAAGGGGCGTACTGAAAGACACCTCGCAGCGCCACCCCCATGGGCACGTTCAAGGTGCCGTCAAAGCTGTACAGGCCGGTGGGAACCTCCACGATTCCCCCATTGGCGGCCGCGGCGGCGTCCAACGCTCGCTGGAAAGCCGCCGTGCAATCGCTCTGGCCATCGGCAATAGCTCCAAATTCGGTCACACGAAGCGTGACGGCGCCCGCTGGGGCGGCAAATACAGGAATCGTGAGAATCAGAGCGATGATGCACTTCACGGAAAATACCTCGCTGGGTTGGAGGAGTCATTTGGCTCCATTGGCCAGATGCCTTCGCGTGGCCGTTGCCATAAGACCGATGACAATGGCGACAATGGCGAATCCCTGGAACAAAGCAAGGGCGTTGTCGACGAGGCTGCTGGCATTCCGCAAAAGAATACCCGACACGCCGAGCGCGAAGGAGATCAAGTATATGAAGAGAACGGCCTTGCGCTGGGAAAAACCCATCCACACGAGCCGGTGTGACAAGTGATCCGGCGCGGAATGGGTAATGACCTGATAAAGCGTGCGCGTTTCGCCCCGCATGATTCGGGCAACGAGTATGTACGTGAAATCGAACAGGGGAACGCCCAGTATCAGCACGGGAATCGTCACGGCGATTATCGGATTCAACGTCCACTGGCCCATGACGCCGAGCGCCGCGAGCATGTACCCTAGAAAAAAACTCCCCGCGTCGCCCATAAATATTCGGGCCGGCTTAAAGTTGTAAATGAGAAAACCGAGATTCGCGCCGATCAAGCCCGCGGCGAGCAAACCAAACCAGGACAGGTCGGTCTCCCGGCCAAAAATTAGAAACGTCTGAAGGGCGATGATGAAATACATGGCGGAGGCAATAGACGCAACGCCGGTCGCAAGCCCGTCCATATTGTCGAGACCGTTAAAGGCAGACGTGACGCCGACCATCCAAATCAAAGTAAACAGCACATTGAGAGATGCCCACGGAAATATCCGGAGGGATACGCCATAGCTGTACATTATGAATGTGACCAGCGCCAACGTGGCAAGCTTCAGAACGGCAGGCACTCCGCCTCGCCAATCGTCGAGAAAACCAATGACCAGGCAAATAAACGCGCTGAGCATTACGCCTTTCATCGGATTGTCCCGGTAGTTGGGCAGGAGCACGGCCACGGCAAAGGCGATGAAGATGATGATGCCGCCTCCACGGGGAATCGGCCGATCATGAATCCGGTGATCGCCGGGTGTGTCCATAATGCCCAGCCTACGCAGCACGAAAATGGCAAGGGGAGTCCCGAGGGCGGCCACCACGAAAGCCGTGCACCCCGTCTGAATATAGGTGCGCGGCCAGTAATGCATGTTGGGAAGCAATTCAAACACGCCAGTGGAACCCCAAGACCCCATTTCAGTCGCTTCATAGTACGTGGCGGCGCTGTTGCGGGCAAGTCAGGGAGCGGCACATGCAACCAATAGCACCATTGACGCACGGATCGGGGAAAAGTAGTCTGATGCCCTCTGAATACTGGAGTGTAAATCCGTACGGTCTATGAGGGAGGTCTTATGGGCAGACGTTTTAGTGCAGTCCTGGCAGCCGGACTCCTGTGTGCGTTCTCAGGCACGGCACGATCGGAGGATGCCACGGCAGACAGGCCCAACGTATTGATCATCGGCGATTCCATATCCATCGGTTATATGAAGCCGCTTGAGTCCCTGCTCCAGGGAAAGGCCGTTGTTGTTCACAACCCCGGCAATGCGGCGCATTCCGGCAAGGGACTGGAGAATATCGAGGCATGGCTGGGTGACACGCAGTGGGACGTGATTCACTTTAATCACGGACTGCACGACCTCAAATATGTAGACGATGCGGGCAAAAACGTGGCATCCAAGGAACTGGGTCATATTCAGATACCCCTGGAACAGTACGCCAAGAATCTGGAAGCGATTGTCGATCGGTTGAAAAAGACCGGCGCCAAACTCATCTTCGCAACGACCACCCCATTCCCGGAAAAGCCCGACGGGCCGCTTCGAGAAGTGGCCGATGTGACGCGTTACAACGAGGCCGCGCTGGAGATTATGAAACGCCATGAGGTGGCCATTGACGATTTGTACACGTTTGCGCTGCCACGCCTCACGGAGATTCAAATCCCGAAGAATGTCCACTTCACCGAAGAGGGCTCCAAAGTGCTCGCTCAGGAAGTAGCAAGACACATTGAAGCGGCACTGGGAATAGCCGAGGCCACGGCAACAAGCGAACAGGACTCCAAGGCCAAATGACGGCAGTCGAATCGTGAAGCCCGCTAAAACGCATCCCAGCGGTCCGCATTGAAAAGGAACTCGGCATGAAACGTGTAATTTGGATTGTGACCACTCTCGCCATGACTGCGGCAACAGCGGTGGCCAACGACGGCCCGTTCTTGTCCGTCCCCGCGGGCGGGATCCTATTCAAGAAGACAGATGCGGTAAGCATGGAAAAGGAAGAACTTTTCATCAGCGAGGATCTGATTCGGGTTTCCTACGTTTTTCGCAATACGACCCCGGAGGAGTTCAAGACAGAAGTGGCATTTCCATTGCCGGTTTATGGACTGGGCGATTTTGAGGGGATGAAACCAAACTACGCCAAGTTCACGGTAAAGGTGGATGGCCAACCAGTGGAGTATCGCACCATCAATCGCGCGGTAATGGTGGAAAATCCGGACAAGAAATGGCCCGTGCCGACACGCGGCGACTGGAAGGTGGCAAAGGACGTGACAGAAATTGTGGCCAAACACGGTTTGACGGGAGACCCGGAAAAAGTATGGGAAAAACTTGACGCGTTGTCCGATGCGGCAAAAACTGAACTCATCGAGGCCGGGGTGATGGCCAAACAAGAAGACCGTGTCTTCCCCGTTTGGTTTGTGCAGACCGCCTACGTGTGGGAACAGGTATTTCCATCAAATGCGGAATTGCGAGTGGAACATGAATATGAGCCGCAACGCGGGTACCTGGGCGAGTGGCATCTCGATCCATTTTATGAACGTGTGAACAACCGCACGCTTGAATATGACAAAGTGCCAAAATTTGGGTCGGCCGAGTTTGTATCGCAGACAAGCGAGTTTCAGAAACGATTCGAAATCGACCAAAGCGTGCTGGGCTGGGCGAAAAAGCAATTGGCGGCGAACAAACGGTTCAGCTTTGTGGTCGTCGATTACATCTTGACAACGGCTGCATATTGGAAGGGGCCAATCAAGGAATTCACCTTGACCATTGAAAAGCCCGGCGGCGCGACTCCGGTAGCTGTATCGACCGCCGTGGAAGGGTTGAAAAAAACCGGCGACCATCGGTTCCAAGTGAAGAAGAAAGATTTCGTGCCGGAAAAGGACTTGTCCATATTGTTTATCCATGCCCTTGACCCATTTTGAGTCACGTCAGGCCAGCCGGCTTGTGCCTTGTTACACAGGCAAGCCCAATTCTTTGCAGGCGGCGCGCGACTTCCGTATGATCCGGTTCCTGAAACGCATTCCAGGAGAGATCCCGTCATGGCGACGACGCAAGAAGCGCGGTTTGTAAAAATCTCCACGGCCGATTCGGCGGAGGACCGGAGCACATGCGGATTCCGGAGGCGAATTATCAGGAAGGATGACGCGGCTCCGGCGAGCATTTCACATCTGCGGATCGACAATGCCCGTCCGCACTTTCACAAAATTGCCCACGAGTACTATTACGTACTTTCCGGAACTGGGCACCTCGTCATAGATGGCGAGCGCGTACCGCTTGCACCGGGGGACTGTGTCTGGATCAAACCCTACGCCGTTCACTATGCCGAGGGCGACAACCTGGAATCGCTTGTCATTGGCATTCCACCCTTCGATCTGGCGGATCAATACTATCCGGAGTGACACTGAAGTCACATCGATGTAAAGGATTTAATTATGCGTGCAGTATGGTTGGCCTTCTCGCTTTTCGTGGCGCTCAATCTCGCTGTGGCCCGCGCCGATCAGGCATCATGGGTCACCAAAGCGCAAGCCGACAGGGCCGCGGCGCTGGTGAAGGACTCGAAGGAAGTCCGCCAATTCTGTCCCCCGTGTGGCGACAATGGGTGGAAACCAATGGCCATCATGGAAACCAGCGTCGAGCCAACAGAGAACCCGGAATTCCATTCGCTGTTCATCAACTGGACGCCCGTGGATCTGGCCTACGTCTATTATCCCGAAAAGGGTAAATGGGCCAACCTTGCGATTCGCGTGGGGGCATCCGTGTCGGATGTGCCCGAATTCCTGCCGGACACCGTGCCGGGCTACCCGCCGGATTCGATGCGGGTGCATCTTCGGGGAACAATCGGTGAGAATCGGCCCGTGTTCATGTCGCTGTGGAAAGACTACACAAGTCTGAATGGCGATTATGCCTACGTGCGGTTCGGCCTTCCTATTCAGTTGCAGGGTGTCATCGATAAGGAAGGCGCGTTTACCATCACCGAACTTTCGAACGACAAAAAGACGGGACTTTTCAATGGCCGGTTTGAATCCGTCATGGCAAAAGCAAACGGCACGTGGATGAACCCGGATCTAAGCAAGTCCCTCCCATTTTCGTTAACACTCCTTGCGACGCAACAGAACGTGGACGAATATGTGGAAGACCAGACCATGCCAAAGTCGCTTCACATGGATTATCCGGTGTTTGCTTGGCCCGATGCGACCCGGGCAGACGCGTTAAATAAGGCAATTCAAGACGACCTTCACCGGCAATTGGAGGCTTTCAATGCCACCTGGACCGAAATGGTGGCCGACATGAAAAAGAATGCACCGGAAACAGCGCCGGAACCCACGCCCGCGGAAACACCGGAAACGGAACAAACCGGTGACGACGAAGGGATGGACGAAGGCGACTACCTTCCAACGGCCTCGTTTTCTTTGGGCAACTATGGATTTGAATATGCCGGCGATTCGCTCATAAGCCTTTTATTCTCGATGGACACGTATACCGGCGGCGCGCACGGTTATGGCACATACGTAACCTTTACGTTTCAGTTGGGTGCAGCGGATGTAAAGCAACTGTCCCTCGACGATCTTTTCACCGCGGGCACGGATTACCGCAAAACGTTGGAAACAATTTGTTTGGCGAAGCTGAAGGAAGACGGCGCAGGATTCGTCATAGATGGTACGGTTTCTGAATTGAAAGAAGAAGATTTGAACTTGTTCACGGTATCGGCGGGCGGAATCACGATATATTTTCCGCCCTATGCCGTGGGATCTTATGCGGAAGGTCCTCGCGAAGTGCTGATTCCGTTCGATGCCGTGAAAGATATCGTGAACACAAGCGTTCTGAGCGAAGTGTTGAAAAAAGGTTGAGTCTGGCCGGAATCTCTCGAATCCGGAAAGCTGCCAGGGCCAACGGGAAAGAAAAGCCCCATGGGCCCTTTTGTCCTTATGTATGCCCCAGTCAGGGTTTAACCTTCTTCTCGTTGATGCTTTTAACGCGAAGGTTCAGCATCTCGACAAAGAGCGAAAATGCCATCGCGAAGTATACATAGCCCTTGGGAATGTGCGCGTGAAACCCTTCGGCCACGAGCATCATTCCGATGAGAAGCAAGAACGAAAGGGCAAGCATCTTGACCGTGGGGTGGCGTTCCACAAATTTACTCACGGTTTCGGCAAATACAAGCATGACGCCGACGGCAATTATTACAGCCAGAATCATGATGATGATTTCGTTGGCCATGCCTACCGCGGTGATTACGGAGTCGAGAGAAAACACGATATCTAGCAACATGATCTGAATGATGACGGATGTGAATGTAACGGCTCTCTTTTGCGAAATGCCGTGATCGCCATGACCTTCGATCTTGTCGTGAATTTCATATGTTGACTTGGCTATCAGGAAAAGTCCGCCAAACAAAAGAATAAGGTCTCTCCCGCTGACCGCGATATGATAGGAGTAAAGGTCGTATTCGAACAGCGGTTTGGTGAGCCCCATAATCCAACTGAGCAACAGCAGTAGAAGGATTCGCATCCCCATCGCCATGGCCAAACCCAGTTTGCGCGCCTTGGGCGCGGACTGGGCATCCAACTTGCCGGTGAGAATGGCTATGAAAACGATATTGTCTATGCCAAGTACGATTTCCAACAAGGTCAATGTCAACAAGGCAACGCCGTTTTCGAAAGTGAGCAAGGCGGCAATATCGGGCATGGCATCTTCCTTTGTTCATCGGAACAGCGAATGGGGCCAGATTAGAACGATTGAAGGGTGGTCAAATCAAGTTTCGGGTTCGTCTTCGCCGCCAAGGAATTCACGATGCTTCCGGTAGACACCCCGAAACTGATGGTAAGTCATGCCGACCAATTCAGCCGCCTTCCGCTGGTTGAACCTCGCGCGTTCCAAGGCGTTTTTCAACAGGCAGATTTCAACCTCTCGAACGGCGTCATTGAGTGATTTTTCGCGCAGCCATTCGGGAAGTTGCTCAATCACACTCTGAATCGACGAAGCTGGATTATCCGCTCCCTGGACGTTCGATATGGATTTGCTGTCGATACGTGGCTCCGGGAGAACCGAATACGGACATAGGAAGGGATCAAAAATGATCTCGTCCGCGGTTATAACTTCGTCGTCGGACCGGTAAACGGCCCGTTCAATGACGTTCTTGAGTTCGCGCACGTTCCCCGGCCAGGGGTGGTTCTCAAGCAGACCAATGGCGCCGTCCGTAAACTCTGGCAGCGATTTCCAATTCAATTCAAAGGCCATGCGCGCGGCAAAGTGATTCGTCAGGAGCATGATATCCTCACGCCGGTCTCGCAATGGAGGTATGAAAAGCACTTCAAAAGAAAGTCGGTCCAGCAAGTCCCGCATGAATTGGCCCTTGTCCGCCAAAATGGATAGATTGGTATTGGTGGCGCCAAGGATGCGCGCGTTCACGCGAATCGGTTCCGAACCCCCAACCCGTTCAAAGCTTCCATACTCCACAACCCGCAAAATCTTTTCCTGAGTCTCGACCGGGATGTTCCCGATTTCGTCAAGGAACAAGGTGCCGCCGTGTGCCGCTTCAAATCTTCCTCGCCTACGGCGTGCCGCCCCGGTAAATGCACCCTCCTCATGACCGAATAGCTCGGATTCGATGAGCGTGGATGCAAGGGCGGCACAATTCAGGGCCACAAACGGTTCCTGCCAACGCCGCGAAAGAAAGTGCAGACGGGAGGCGGCGAGTTCCTTGCCGGTCCCGCGTTCGCCAATGATCAACACTGGACGATCGACTTTGGCCACCCGAGACAAACGTTCCTGAAAGTTCAGAAAGACCTCGGATTGCCCAAGCGCTTCCTGAATAATCGGCTCGTCTTGCTTACCGGGACTGTTCGACGTCTTTCTCGGAAGGTCACCCATTGAGGATCTCCGCCAAACCATTTGATTATTGGGCCACAGATTAGCGAAATTCGCCAGCATCAAACAAGCGAAATTTTGAGCCCGTTTTTGCAAATCATTGTTTTTAAATCACTTACAACCCTTATCCCGATTTGGCACGAGGCTTGTTCTTTACGGTCTTAGCAATGGCTACAGCACAGGAGACCAAGGCCATGAATCGGGGCACTACTCAATCGACCATACAGGACAATCGCCGCTTTGGCCGGTATCCACTGAACGGAAACGTGTACTTCGAAACCGATGGCGAACGCGGTAGTGCCCGTTGCGCCGACGTGGGCCGGGGCGGTCTGTCGATCATACTGACCAATCCGCTGCCCGAGGGCAGTCGTATCCGGCTCGAGGTTTCCGCCCCTGGCGGACCGGCGCCGGCGCCCGAATTCAAAGGCAAGGTGACTTGGTGCCAAGCCAGCGAATATGGCGCGGGCTACGAAGCGGGCATAAGGGTCTACCACGACGATATGGACGCGGTGGCGGGATTGTCGGCCCTGTTGCACGCCGGTTTGGCCCAGGCAGGCCTGATGGATCGCGTCTATGCAACGCTCAAGAATTGCGAAGCGGATTCGCCAGGCAACGCTTTCTTCGGGCGGGGCGTAACGGCGACGTTGTAGAACGAAGAATCGATTCACCGGAATTCACGGGAACAAGGAGACAATACCATGGGCATTTTCACGCGGGCTCGCGACATCATCAGCGCCAATGTCAATGCGATGCTGGATTGCGCGGAAGATCCGGAGAAACTGGTGAATACCATGATCCGGGAAATGGAAGACACATTGATCGAGGTAAAGGCGTCTTGCGCGGGCGCCATGGCGGCAAAGCGGGCAATCGAAACGGACAGCCGCGAGTCCCAGCAGCGCGCGGCGGAATGGGAAGCCCGCGCACAAATTGCCGTCAGCAAGGGCCGCGACGACCTGGCGCGGGATGCCCTGAAGGAAAAGCGGCGCTACACCGATCATGGGGCAGGCCTGGAAAAGGAACAGGCGGAATGCGAAGCCGTGATCGCGCAGTATCAGACGGACATTCGCGAACTGGAAGACAAATTGGATGCCGTGCGCGAGAAGCGTCGGGTGCTCGTTCAGCGGCACGTGCACGCATTGCACCGCCGCAGGGCACAACAGGACATTCGCCGGGTGGACACGTCGCACATCTTCAGTCATTTCGATGCGATGCAGTACCGGCTTGACGTGTTGGAGAGCGAGGCGGCAATCGACCACGCATTGCGGGCGCCATCGTTGCGCGACGAAATCGACGCGCTGGTCGTGGACGAGGCTATCGAACGCGAACTGCAATCATTGAAGGCTTCCCGGTCCGGTCACTAGTCGCCGGATTGGATCATCGAAAGGACGAAGAACATGGCCTACTACGAATCGACTTACCGGCCTCACGGACTGTACCGCTCGCGAGACGGTATTCTGTTTGGCGTGTGCCGGGGTATTGCGGAATACTTCGACATCTCGGTGTTCTGGACCCGGACCATCACGTTCCTGGCTCTCGTGTTCACGGGGTTCTTTCCCGTAGGTTTCCTGTATATTCTCGGCGCATTGCTGATGAAAACCGCGCCTCGGTATTACTGTTAGTGGATCTTCCCTGGCCGTCAACCTCCCCCAACATTGACGGCACCCCTACGCAGGAGGTCGCTTACCTCTACGACCCTACTCCCCGCGGCGTGGACACCAACGCGTCGCGGGCCTCCTGCCGTTTTCCGGCAGTGTCGAACTTACGGAGACGTGTATGAGCAACGGATACAACGAACCTGTACGGCTTGGATGCGGGACATTGATCCTAATCGCCATCATTGTGATGGCGTTCTCAGGCGGCGGCTCTGTGCACACAAAGCAGGAAATCAACACGCTGCGGCAGGACGTGCAACGGCTGGAAGAAAAAATCGACCGATTGACGGATCTACTGCACGCTCAACAGGCCGGCAAACCGGTTGCGAATGCCGGCGACGTCGTTGATGCGCTGGAACAGGAACCGTAGAGCACGCAGTCCTCAAGGAAGACGGCATCGCAAAGAGCTCGAAGAACGCTATTTGACCGATCCGTCCGCCGGATCGTACTGCCAACTCCCCTCTTCGTAAGGATACGTGGGCAAGCCTGACGCGATGCCTCTCTCTACGAGTTCCTCCAGGCGGGCGGGCCGACGGCCTTCCTTCTCTTCAAAAAGTTGGATCCAGCCTTGGATAACCCTCAAACGGTCTTCCTTGATACTATCGAGAAGTGAGGTGTTTTGAACCTCATGGTCCGAATTAAGGAAGAATCTGCCGCCCAGAGGATCAGCCAGGTCCCCTTGGGCGAGTCCGGCATCCCACAAGTCCTTCAGCGTCTCAGGCGGCGCGCCGAGTTGCTGTTTGTAGGCCTCGACCGCCGCGTTCAATTGTTTGCAGACCGCACGCAAATCAAGCTCGACAAGTTTGCGTTCCGCCAGCTTCTTCATCGTGGGATCCGGATTGTTTTGCCGGATATCGACCCACATGCTTCGTTGAACGTCGTCCAAATCGTGCTGTAATTGCAGGTTCTTTGCCCAATCCACCACGAAGTCCGGCGGATTCCCGGTAGCGGCCGCCATGGCGAGGTAGTGCGCGCCGGAGGTTTCGTCGCCCCGGTTGAGGATGTAGGTGCGGGCAATTTCGAAAGGCAATTCCCATCGCTCCGGGTTGTGCGGAATTCCCTGTTGCAGCAAGGCAATGCTGGCATCGCTGTCGGCCTTGAGCATCGCGAGAAACTGGCCGCCTTTCTGGTAAACATCGCAAAAGTAGGGATCGAGCATCGTGATCGTATCGAACATCTGATTGAGCCAGGTAAACTTGTACTCGCCTCGAAATTGCTGGGCGGTATATTGAATGCACTGTATCCAAAGCAGGTCGGCCACGAGGCTGTTCATGCCGCCGGTAAAATGCCGGAGAATGCGCTGTTCAGGCAGGTATAACAACTCCTCGTCGAAAGCGTGAGACCTGGCCGTGTCGATGTTCTTTTGCGCAGGCACCAATGCAGCAAATGCGAGTGCGATAGTCGCCGTGGCGGCGAGGAAGCGCTTCATACATCTTTATCCTCAAACGCAAGGGCCGCCAGCACCAGAAGCATCAAGGTGTACACCGCGCCATAGACCACGGCCCATAGCACATACCCCGGAGCCACCGGAACGCCATTGGCGGCTTCGGATCGGATGTTGAAATTCGTGAGGTTCGGCAAAATGTAGTATACCGTCTGGAGCACTCTTTCGGCAGTGGTTCCGTCGAAGTGATCGGGCAAGTCGATGAGGATTCCAGTCGCGTGCCCGAGGATGTAGGCGCAAAACACAATAATGGCGCCAAGTATCGGCGATGTGACCGACGACATCAAGACGGCCAGCGCCGTAATCAGCAGCAGCTCGCAATACGCAAGTAGCATCGCCTGGAAGAAAACAACCTGCACAGCGCCGCCAAGCAACAGGATATATCCAGTCGACATAGCGGCCATCGCGCAAACAACCACCGCAAGCAGAGCGCACAGACCAAGATACTTGCCAAGGATGAATTCGTACCGGTGCATGGGGCGGCAGATAATCGTGTAGATCGTGCGCTTGTCAATTTCTTTATAGACAAGGCTCGCGCCAACAAAAATGGAAATAAGCACACCGAACAGCGAGACGGAAGCCAGACAGATATCTTTCACTATCTTGATGTCTTGACCGATGCTGATCCATCCGAGCGCCTTGGATCCAGCAATCGCCGAGGCCGCAAAAAACAGCAGCACATAAAGGACCTTGTCGCGAACGGCTTCACGAAACGTGTTGTGCGCGACCGCGAGGATTCTCATGGCTGTGGCGCCTGCTGTCGCAGAAAATACTCTTCAAGGGACTCCTTGACGGGAGTAATCTCTAAGACCCGGCCGCCGGACTGGTGAATAGACTTCACAAGCGCGTCGGCTTCGTCCGGATCCGCCGTAGTGAAATGGCTTCCCGCCTCGGATTGACGAAACCCGCGCGCGGACTGGGTCAATGTCTGCACGGACGCATTGGAGAGCTTGTCCGCAATGACTTCAACGGACTCGATTCGACGCGTGAGCAAATCGCTGATGCGGCCATGCGCAGTCAATTTCCCTTTGACCATGATGCCCACGCGATCGCAGATTTGTTCGACATCGCCCAAGATATGGGAGCTGAAGAAGATAGTCTTCTTCTCGTCGCGCAAGCGCAGGATAAGTTCTCGCGTGGCGCGGCGCCCCATGGGATCGAGACCGCTCATGGGCTCATCAAGAATAACAACCGGGGGATCGCCGACAAGAGCAACGGCAGTGCCGAGGCGTTGGCGCATGCCTTTGGAAAACCCACGGACACGCTGGTTTGCAATGGGACCTAGATCGAGAAGGTCTGCGAGCTTTTTCCACTCAGCTTCGCGCGCGTGCGGGTTAAGCCCATGCAGCCGTCCGTAAAACTCGATGGTTTCGCGCGGGGTCAGGTACTCGTAAAAGTAAGGGTTCTCGGGCAGATAGCCGATCCACCGGCGGGCATTCCGCGTTTGGGCGTTTTCACCGAGTATATGCGCGGCGCCCCGCGTGGGCTTGATCAGGCTGCAGAGAATCTTAATCGTAGTGGTTTTACCAGCGCCGTTGCGGCCAAGAAAACCGAAGACTTCGCCCTGCTCTACGGTCAGGCTCAGCCCGTTCAAGGACGGCGCGGCCTTCCGGCCCAGATGGGTGCGGTAGACCTTCGTGAGATCTTGCGTTACGATGGCTTCCACGATAGATCGGGCTTCCATGGCCATGGTTGGAATACCGCTAGAATCTAGCAGAACCAGAACCTGCCTCACAACGAATGCGGGGAGACAGCGTGTTTGTGTCGTCAGTAGAATTCATTCGCCAAAACATGCCAAGCACCGGCATGTTAGCCGTCGGCGGACCGGCATTTCTTGCTTATTCAGTCACCTGCCTTGCGTTCGCGGGATGGCTCAAGCGCAGATACAATTGGCCTACAGGGTACACTCGAAAGATTTTTCACTTACTTATTTTCGGAATGGCGGCTGCACTGCATTTCGCAGCCGGGACACGATGGGTGTGTCTCTTTGGTGCAATCGCCTCGATGGTCATTTTCTTCGCCGTGTGGCAAGGCGAGGGACACCTGCTGTACGAGGCAATGGCGCGGGAAAAAGACGCCCCCCGGCGGACGCGCTACATCATGATTCCCTACATCGCCACGTTGCTGGGTGGCGTGCTATCGAATGTATGGTTTGGTCCCTGCGCAATAGCCGGCTATCTGGTTACGGGCGTGGCGGATGCCATCGCGGAGCCTGTGGGCACTCGATTCGGCCGGCACCCCTATCGGACGCTCTCGGCGAGCGGTGTTCGCGCCGATCGGACCCTCGAAGGAAGCGGTGCCGTGTTGGTGGCATCGGCGGCGATGCTGCTGTTGGCGACGCAATCTGCCGGTCTGCACGTCGATGTCTCCATGTTGTATTGGGGCGTTCCAGTTGGAGCAGTAGTCTGTACAGGCGTGGAAGCGCTCTCCCCACATGGCTGGGATAATCTGACGCTTCAAATCGTGCCGTCGGCATTTCTGTTCGGGCTCGTGCACTGGGCATGAGCGGAAAAAAAGAGAACCGCTCCGCCGGAGGGTATACCCTGCCGCCAGAGCGGTCCGAAATGGTGATCGTCAGAAGTTAGCGCGGGCGCTCTTCTTCGGAAGCAGCAGCACCATCGGCCGGAGCAGCCGCGCCGTCAGCCGGTGCAGCTTCTTCTTTGGGGCCGCAGCCAACAATCATGGTGCTAGAAAGGGCGACCAAGCCAAGCAGGAGCATCGAAATGTAGCGCTTCATGTTTTCTCTCTCCAACATTTTTGTTGCCCCTTGTTCTTGGGGCGCCATTCCGCATTTGCCTACAGGATGGTCCGGCCCCGGGTTGCGGAGCAGCCGGGTACGGATTGCGAATAGTATACAATACGATTGGGGTACTTACAAGAGGGCCTTTGTGTAAGCCGTTTGCCATGGCTACTTTGGGGAGAATTCGTCTTGGAACAACCGGGATCGGGGTCGTCGGAGTACCTGGATCAGAACGCCCGCTTTTGGCAACCCGGCTATGAAGCGCCAAACGTGGAAAGCCATGTCTTCAGGCCATACGGGCGCATCTTGGCGCATGAATTGGGCTTGACGGGAAAAGGCGGCGAAAAACTCCTTGAGTACGGCTGCGGATCGGGAGCGGCGGCGGAATTCTTTCACCGGAAAGGATTCAACGTGTACGGCGTGGAAATCAGCGAGACAAATGTCGCGCTCTGCCGGAAAAGAATGCCAGAAATAGCCGGCCATTTTGACGTGATCCCCGCCACGCCTCGGGTGGACGACGTGTTCTTCGGGGGAGGGTTTGCCGTCGTCACGGCAATTCAGTGCCTGTATTATCTCTCAGAAAGCGATTTGCAGTTGCGGCTGCAGTCGTTGTACGCACAGATGACCCCTGGGGCCGTGCTATACGCGACCATGATAGGCGCGCGTCACCACTATTTTGCCCATTCGACACCAGCGGCCGGTGGCATGAGGACGGTTTGCATGCACACACCCCGAATTCACATTGAGGATCATTTCGTGTTGTTTACGGAGTCGGAAGATCAACTGCTCGATCGGTTCAGACTGTTTGAAGCATGTCACGTCGGCTACTACGCGGAGAAATATCGGAGCGACGAAGGCGAGGACTTTCACTTCACCTTCGCAGGCCGGAAGCGCCTTGCCTGAGTGCGCCGGTTCGGTTTCGATTTTTGGTATGATTTCAGCATTCTCAGTCTCAAGTAAACGATCCACGAGGGGGGCTTTGCGCCATGGGACGGAAGTACGCGATTGGATTGGATTTTGGCACGGAATCGGGCCGGGCCCTTTTGGTTGCCTTGGACAATGGCGAGGAAATCGCCCAGGCGGTAACGCCCTATCCCCATGGCGTCATCGACGACGTCCTCCCCTCCACGGGAAAAAAACTCGAACCGGATTGGGCCTTGCAGGATCCACGCGACTACCTCCATGTCATCGAGACAACCGTGCCCAAAGTCCTCGCGGATTCGGGGGTTTCGGGATCGGACGTCGTCGGAATTGGCGTCGACTTTACGGCATGCACCGTTCTACCGGTTACCAAAAACCATGTGCCCCTGTGCACGCTGCCTGAGTTTGAGGCAAATCCAAACGCGTGGGTGAAATTGTGGAAGCATCATGCGGCGCAGCCGGAAGCCGATCGCATCAACGCGCTGGCGGTGAAACGCAATGAGCCTTTCCTCGCAAGATACGGCGGCAAAGTCTCCTCGGAGTGGCTGTTTCCAAAAGCGTTGCAGGTGCTGGATGAGGCGCCGGAGGTGTACGCGGCCGCCGACCGATTCATTGAAGCCGGCGACTGGGTGAATCTCATCCTGACGGGAGAAGAAAAACGCAATGCGTGTGCCGCAGGCTACAAAGCGATGTGGGACGAAGGCTATCCGTCGCCAGACTTCCTGAAAGAACTTGACCCCCGATTTGAGCATATAGTGGCGGAAAAACTTCGCTCGGACATTTACGCGGCGGGAACAAAAGCCGGCGGCTTGATAGAACCGTGGGCTTCAAAACTGGGCTTGCCCGCGGGCACAGCCGTGTCGGTTGGATCCATTGACGCGCACGTGGGCGTGCCAGGCTCCGCCGTGACGGAGCCGGGCCGAATGGTCATGATCATGGGAACGTCCCTATGTCACATGGTATGCGCGAAGGAAAAGAAACTCGTGCCCGGATTAGCCGGCGTGGTCAAAGACGGCATTCTGCCCGGCATGTACGGATACGAGGCCGGACAAGCAGCCGTGGGCGACATCTTTGCATGGTTCGTGGACAACTGCGTGCCGGCATCGGTTGTGGACGATGCGACGGCGGCGGGCAAGGATGTTCACGGCTTCTTGATGGATGAAGCAAGGAAATTGAAACCGGGCGCGGCGGGCGTACTTTGTTTGGACTGGTGGAACGGAAACCGGTGCGTGCTGGTCGACGCCGATCTAACCGGCTTGATGATCGGTATGACACTCAGCACTACACCGGCGGAAATGTACCGGGCAATCTTGGAATCCACCGCCTTTGGCACGTACAAGATCATTAAGGCCTGCGAAGCCGGGGGCGTGCCCGTAACGGATTTGGTGGCATGCGGCGGCATGCCGGGCAAAAACCCCTTGCTGATGCAGATTTTCTCGGACGTCACCAACAGGGAAATCAAGGTGGCGGCGTCCGATCAGGCAATCGCGCTTGGCGCCGCCATGTTTGGCGCCGTCGCCGCCGGCTCGGCCAACGGCGGCTACGACACTATCGCCGATGCGGCAAAGAAAATGGCGAAACTGCGCGACGTAATCTACAGGCCAAACCCCGAGGCGCACGCCGTATACGAAAAACTGTTCGAAATCTACGAACGGTTGCACGACCACTTTGGCCGCGGCATGGACAACGCGATGAAGGAACTAAAAGCCCTGCGTCGGGAAGCATACGGGGAGTAATGTGGAGTCACATTCGGATCAAACGAAAACCCAACATCTTCCGTGCCTTTTCACACACGGCCACTTGGGCTACACGCCCGTGTGGCCGAATCCCCCGGTTCCTCGGGCGGTTTCAGACAGTGTCTCCACCTGGGCCCACTCTACTTTCGTGACCGGTGCAACAATCATTTGCGCTATCCGATCGCCCCGTCGAATGGTGAACGGCTCCTGCCCAAGATTCGCGAGGATGACTCGGATTTCGCCCCGGTAGTCGGCGTCAATGGTACCGGGGCTGTTGAGGAGAGATATGCCGAACTTGATGGCAAGCCCGCTGCGCGGACGCACCTGGGCTTCGTAACCCTCGGGAAGTGCAATGCGCAGCCCTGTGGGTACAAGCGTGCGTTCGCCCGGTTGCAGTGTAAGGGGCTCGGTCACTGCCGCACGCAGATCCATGCCGGCGGCATGTTCGGTTTCGTATTGCGGAAGAGGGATATCCTCTGTTCCGGCAAGCCTCGCAATCTCGACGCGTACAGCGTGGATCATAGCGCGAGTGTCTCCAGTTTAATGCCTTCCGTGGGGCCTAAAGAAACGAAAGTGCAGCGTTCGGGATGAAACACTTCATGCGCCGCCTGCCGGATGTCCTCCTCCGTAACCGCTTCCACCGCCGCGACAATTTCCTCAACAGGGGTAACGCGGCCAAAGTAAATGTAAGACTTTGCCATTCGGGACATGCGGCTGTAAGTACTTTCAAGGGACATGAGAAGTCCCCCTTTCAACTGTTCGCGATTGAGCGCGAGTTCTTCGGCGGGAATTAATTCATTGCGAAGTTTTACAATTTCTGCCGTGGACAAATTCACCGCCTGCTCCAGATTCTCCGGAGCGACAGCGGCATAAACGCCAAGAACCCCAGCCACGTCGTAGGTCGAATGAAATGAGTAGATGGAATAAGCCAGACCGGCTTCTTCCCGAATGCGATCGAACAAGCGAGACGTGGAACCGCCACCCAACACACTGCTGAGCATACTGTAAACGTAACGTTTCTCGTCAGTCGCCTTGGGCGCCGGAAATCCAAAACACAAATGATGCTGCGCGATTTCCCGGTCGATGAGTTCAAGCGCGGGCCGGCTGTGCGCGGGGGTAGTGTCGCGTGGCGGTTCCGCGGCCGCCATGCCGCTGAATTCCCTTTCAATAAGAGCCAGCAGTTCATCTTCGTCAAAACTTCCGGAAACGGAAAGAATCATGCTGGAGGGTTCGTACCACGACCGATAGTAAGTTCGCACGTCTTCAAGGGTCGTCGCCGAGACCGATTCTTCCGTTCCTGCGATGGGCCTTCCCAGCGGGTGCTCGGGCCAGAGCCTGGCATAGAACACGTCATGGACAAAATCTTCAGGCACGTCTTCAATGGTGGCAATCTCTTCGAGAACCACGTTCTTCTCTTTGTCGAAGTCGAAGAATTGTGAATTGCGGAGAATATCCGCCAGAATCTCGACCGCATTGCCAATATGCTCGCCCAAGCTCTTGGCGTAGATGCACGTGTAATCGCGGGACGTAAAAGCATTCAGATGTCCCCCGCGCGATTCGATCGCCTCCATAAGCTGCCGGGCCGTCCGCGTCGTGGTGCCTTTGAAAAACAAGTGTTCGAGAAAGTGCGAAATGCCGGCCTGGGCTTCGGTCTCACGGGCGGATCCAGTCTTGATCCAGATGCCCGCGGTCGCCGATCGCAGATAAGGGAGCGGCTCCAGAAGAACGGTGAGACCATTGGCAAGCGTGCGCTGTACCGGCGCAAACTGCATTAGCGGCTGTAACGTACTCATTCGTGCTCCTCTCGGGCCGATCGGCCCCGGTACTACACTTTACCGACGGCCCGAGGCGTCCCTTGCAACTGTATTGTAAAACAGAAGGCGCTCCGTTGCCGAAGCGCCTTCCGGTAAGGACTTGATCGGACTAGCGTCGTCCGCCGCCGCCACGGTAACCGCCACGGTCCCCGCCGCGGCCACCTCCACCGCCACCACGTCCACCACGGTCGCCACCGCGGCCGCCGCGATCGCCACCGCGACCACCACGATCACCGCCGCGACCGCCACGGTCGCCGCCTTCGCGCGGTGCCCGCGGCTCTTCACCCTCGGGTATGGTGTCGTCGATGAGGCCAAGTTCGCGTTCAGCCGCGACCTTGGAAAGGTTGATACGGCCCATGGAATCGATCTCAATTACCTTCACCTGAACATCGTCGCCAATGTCCACAACATCGGTGACGTTGCGCACATGGTACGGGGCAAGCTCGGATATATGCACCAAGCCTTCCTTACCGCCCATGACCGAAACAAACGCGCCAAAGTTCATGATGCGGGTAACTTTGCCCTTGTAAATCTGGCCCACTTCGGGCTCCGCGGTGATGTTCTTGATCATCTCGATGGCCATGTTCGCGATCTCGGCATTGGTCGCCGCCACCAGAACCGTGCCATCGTCTTCGATCTCGATTTCCGCGCCGGTCGTGCGCTGAATATGCCGGATCACCTTGCCTCCCGGCCCGATGATGTCGCGGATCTTGTCGGGATGGATCATGATGGTGAAGATGCGCGGGGCGTAAGGTGAAATGTCTTCACGGTGCGCGGGCAATGCGGCATTCATCTTCTCGAGTATGTGCAACCGCCCATCGCGCGCTTGATTCAGGGCTTGCCGCATCACTTCATTTGACACGCCGCCAATCTTGCAGTCCATCTGGAAAGCAGTGATGCCTTCGCTGGTGCCCGTAACCTTGAAGTCCATGTCGCCAAGATGATCTTCGGCGCCAAGGATGTCAGTGAGCACGCGAACTTCGTCGCCTTCCTTAATCAGACCCATCGCAATACCCGCAACCGGCGCCGTGATCGGCACACCGGCATCCATCATCGCGAGTGAACCACCGCACACGGAGGCCATGGAACTGGACCCGTTGCTTTCCGTGATATCGGAAACAACACGGATCGTGTAGGGAAATCCGTCGCCCGGCTCGGATTCTTCCTCGTTCTTGAAGGGAAGCACGGACTCAAGGGCACGTTCGGCAAGCCGGCCATGACCGACTTCCCGGCGCCCGGGGCCCGAAATGCGGCGCACTTCGCCCACGGACCACGACGGAAAGTTGTAATGCAGCATAAACCGCTTGAACTCTTCGCCGGTCAATTCGTCCAAGCGCTGTTCGTCGCCGCTGGTGCCCAGCGTCGTCGTGACGATGGCTTGCGTTTCCCCCCGGGTGAACAAGCAGGATCCATGCACGCGGGGCAGAATGCCCACTTCGATCGTGATGGGGCGTACTGTGGTGAGGTCTCGCCCGTCGAGACGCGTGTTAGACTGAATGACCTGCTCGCGCATGAGGCGCTTCTCGAGTTTGCCAAACGCAGTGGAAATGTCTGCGGCGCGTTCCGTGAAAACTTCCTCGCCGTATTTTTCGAGCAGCTTTGTCTTCACTTCGTCTTTGAGCGCCTTGAGGCCGTCCGCCCGCGCATGTTTTTCCATGGGCTTCAACAAATTGCGGATTCCGTTGGCCGCTATGGCCTCAACATCGGCCACCGCTTCCTCGTTCAACTTCACTTCGGGCACTTCCATCTTCGGCTGGCCCGCTTTCTCGCGAAGTTGCTCAATCGCGGCACAGATTTGCTTGATGTGCTCATGCCCAAACGCGAGCGCTTCGATCATCTTGTCTTCGGGAAACTCATGCGCGGCGCCCTCAACCATGCTGATGGAATCGGCGGTACCGGCAAGCACAAGATCCAATTCGCTGAGGTCCATGTCCGCCATCTTGGGATTGATGACGAACTGGCCGTCAATGTACCCCACACGAACCGCGCCAATGGGCCCCTGAAAAGGAACTTTGGAAATGTGCAACGCGGCGGAAGCCGCGTTGATGGACAAAATGTCCGGGTTGTTCTCGTTGTCGGCCGAGAATACCGTGGAAAATACTTGCAGTTCATTCACAAAGGACTTCGGAAACAAAGGCCGGATCGGCCGATCCGTCAACCGGCACACCAGCACTTCGCGCTCGGTCGGCCGGCCTTCGCGGCGAAAGAAGTTGCCGGGAATTTTACCCGCCGCGAAGCCTTTCTCGCGATAGTCCACCGTAAGCGGAAAGAAATCCTGGCCCGGTCTGCCCTCATCGGCTACACACACCGCGGCCAAAACCATGGTGTCTCCCACGCGGGCCATGACGGCGCCGTGGGCTTGTTTCGCTATGCGTCCTGTTTCAAAGCTGAGTTCGTCGTTTCCAATTCGTACTGAGAGATGCTCCATTCGTTCTCTTCTCCGTTCGCGTCGTGGTGGAACATCTCCCACTACGTTCCACATCTCGCATGTTTGTCTTATCTCTTATTTCACAATTGTGTTTTTCGAATAGTCAGATCCACACGACGCCAGACCGGGCTATGGCCATTACTTGCGCAGCCCAAGGGTCTTGACGATGTTGCGATACCGATCAAGATCGCGCGTGCGCAAATAATTCAGCAGGTTGCGGCGCGTGCCAACGAGCTTGAGCAAACCGCGGCGGCCGGCAAAGTCTTTCTTGTGCACTTTGAAATGTTCGGTCAAATGATTGATCCGCTCCGTCAAAAGCGCTATCTGCACCTCGGCGGATCCCGTGTCACCCTCATGATGGGCGTGCGACTTGATAATTTCGGTCTTGCGTTCTTTTTCGATGTGCGACATAGCCTGTAGTCCTTCTTTCATTCGTGTTTGCCCATCGCCCAGTTCGGCATTGGCTACTTGTCCGCCCGAGCCATGGGTAGTCCGTACATCAACCGGCAACACACCGGCTGTAAAAATGAGCGCCCCCAAACGGTGTTTGGGGGCGCATTGCGTCATTTATCCGACAAGGCCGCCAACCCAGGCAGCACTTTGCCTTCAAGCATCTCCAGCGACGCGCCGCCGCCGGTAGACACGTGAGACATCTTGTCCGCGAGGCCAAATTGCACGATGGCCGCAGCCGTATCCCCGCCACCGATAACGCTGGTGACGCTAGGCGTCGAAGCAAGAAGGTCGGCCAAGGCGCGCGTGCCCTTGACGAAATTCGGAAACTCGAATACGCCCACGGGACCATTCCACACCACGGTCTTCGAGGCTTTGATGATCTCGCTGAACTTCACAATCGTCTTCGGGCCAATGTCCAGGCCTTCCCATCCCGCCTCCATGGCATTCACGTCAACAATCTTCGTCTTCGCATTGTTGTCGAACTTGTCCGCCATGACGATGTCCAAGGGCAGTTGCAACGTGATACCACGCTCCTTGGCTTTGGCAATGGCCGTCTTGGCAACGTCGATACCCGCTTCATCAAGCAGCGAATTGCCGATCTCGAGCCCTTGGGCCTTCAGGAACGTGTACGCCATGCCGCCGCCAATGATAAGCGTGTCGACAAGATTGAGGAGGTTGTCTATGACGGTGATCTTATCCGATACCTTCGCGCCACCCAGGATAGCCGTGAGCGGACGTTCAGGATTCGATAACACCTTGCCGAAATACTCCATCTCCTTGGCGACAAGAAAGCCCGAGACGCTGACAGGCAGATAGTCGGTGACGCCCGCCGTGGAGGCGTGGGCGCGGTGAACGCTGCCGAAAGCATCGCTGCAATAAACATCGCCCAGTTTGGCCAGTTGCTTGGACAACTCAGCGTCGTTCTTGGTCTCGCCGGGATTAAAGCGGGTATTTTCAAGCACGACGATGTCGCCGGGCTGCATTTTGCTGACCACCGCCTCAACTTCGGTGCCTACAAGCGCATCGACCTTGGTGACATTGCCACCCGCCAGCTCCCGAAGGCGATTCGCGATGGGATCCATCTTGAATTTCTGCTTGTCTTCTTCCGTCTTGGGCCGGCCCAGATGCGACATCAGAATCAACATGCCGCCCTTTTCGCGGACGTAATTGATACTCTGCAGGGCGGCCTTGATGCGCGTATCGTCGCGCACCGTGCCATCCGCATTCTGAGGAACGTTGAAGTCCACGCGCATCAGAACGCGCTTGCCTTTTACGTCGATATCAGTCAGTGACATCTTGTTCATGGTACATCTTTCGCTATAGAGAAATGGCCCCGGGCGTTGCCGCTCGGGGCCATCGGATTCCTTACGCCATCTTCTTAAACAGGTCGATACACCGGTTGGAGTAGCCCCATTCGTTGTCGTACCAGGAAATAACCTTCGCAAAGTTGCCGTCCATCACGGCCGTCAATTGCGCGTCGACAATGCTGGAGTACGGATTCTTCACAATGTCCTGGGACACGATCGGATCTTCCGTGTATTGCAGAATGCCCTTCAACGGGCCTTCGGCCGCCTTCTTCAAAGCAGCATTGATCTCTTCCTTGGTGGTGTTCTTTTCAAGTTCAACCGCAAGGTCCACCACGGATCCGGTCGGCGTCGGTACGCGCAGCGCGATACCGTCCAACTTGCCGGCCAGCGCGGGCAATACCTTGCCCACGGCACGGGCAGCGCCCGTCGTCGTCGGAATGATGGAAAGCGAAGCGGCGCGGGCACGGCGCAAATCTTTGTGCGGCATGTCGTGCACCCGCTGATCATTTGTATACGCATGGACCGTGGTCATCCAACCGCGCTTAATGCCGAAGTTCTCGTGAAGCACCTTGGCGAACGGCGCAAGGCAGTTCGTGGTGCAGCTCGCGTTGGAAACAATCTTGTGTTCGGGCTTCAGGGTGTCGTCGTTCACGCCCATGACGATGATGGCATCGACAGCATCCTTCGGAGGCACGCTCAGCAATACCTTCTTGGCGCCGCCGGCAAGGTGCAATTCACATTGCGCCTTCGACGTGAACACACCGGTCGATTCAAGAACCATGTCCACGCCAAGGGCGCCCCACTTAATTTGGGCGGGATCCTTTTCGGCGGAAACCTTCACCGACTTGCCATTCACGATGATTTCGCCTTCGCCCGCCACCACGGTGCCTTCAAACGGGCCGTAAATGCTGTCGTACTTGAGCAAATGCGCAAGCGTCTTGGCGTCGGTCAAATCATTGATCGCGACGACTTCAAAACCGCCGTCGGCCAGCGCGGCCTTGAACACATTGCGGCCGATACGGCCGAAACCATTGATACCAAGTTTGATTGCCATGTCCCGAAATCCTTCCGTCGGGTTACTCGAACCCATTTACACGCGTCGGCTTATGGTGCAGTAGTCCTGTTTCAAGACCACTTGAACGCGTACTACGAACCCTTCCGGAAAACGCACCTGTATCCCGGACGGGGGGAAATGTGACGAGCGGTTAGGCGGCGGCATATCAAGGAGGGAAAGTGCACGCCCGGATCCCTTTGCTTGCCTCTCGCCGCCGGATACTGGGGAGATTCTATCCAGCGGGGTCTCTTCGCCTGAAGAGACCTAATCACCTGTCTCATCGCATTTTGTGGGGAAGTATGGCATAGGACGGGGAAGACAGTCAAACAGATACCAGGCCATGGAGGCCCGGCATAGGATAACCACCACACCCTAAAACAAACCAAGAATAAAAAACTACACCACAACACCCATATTTCCCCACTATTTCGGCGTCAATCCATAAAGTGCGCAATGTGCTGGGATCCAGCGCCATGGGGCGAGAAAGTACCATTCAGTCAAATAACCGTCAAATTAGAAGTTGTTGTAAGACAAGGACTTACAGAACGAACGAGGTCGCCCTGCAAATGACCATCAAATAATAACGCGTCCGTAGTCCGCTATCTCCAGAACCGTCTTGGAACCATCAATTCGACCCAATGTGAATATACGCAAGTGACTTAAAATAAACATTTTACAATAATTACCGCTTCGTCCTTCTCGTACGAGTTGGCCGTGTCTACTCAAAAATCGGCTGCGTCGCCCCAAAGCGCCGCGCAAATCCCACAGTTTCCCCAATTGTGTGCCTGGTTTGCACCCTCCCCCTATTCTGCGGGACAATACAAGAGATAGCAAGCGCACAACCGGCAATTCCCAAAAAGGTATACCCCGTCAGGAAGTTTCTACCCGATGACTCGCACGATGCGCGCCCGCCTGGGTGTCATGATGTTTCTGCACTACTTCTCCATGGGTGCGCTGGTACCGGTATTCGGACACTACTTGAAGAATTACCTCCACTTTTCACCCGCGGCCATCGGAATCATCGCGGCAACGCCGGCGGCATGTTCGTTTCTGGCCCCGTTCGTGGCGGCCCAAGTGGCGGATCGCTGGATCAGTTCGCACCGGCTGCTGGGCCTTTGCCACGGCGCGGCCGGCGCCGTAATGCTGGTGCTGTCGCAAGTGACCTCCGTCAAGCTCTTCTTTGCGCTCTACGTGCTCTACGCCCTCTGCTATGTCCCGACAAGCGGTTTGACGAACGCTGTGGCGCTGCACCACGTAACGGATCCGAAAAAAGACTTCGGGCCAATCCGCGTGTGGGGCACACTGGGATGGTTCGCCGTGGCCTGGATATTCGGCTACTGGTGGATTCGAGGCGGTGGAGGCGCTCCGGACTCCAGCCGTGTGCCGCAAGCGCTCATCGTGTGCGGCGCGGGCTCATGGGTGCTCGCCCTGTACTGCTTTACGTTGCCAAACGCCGGCGTAAAGGTGAAAGACAAGGGATTCGCGCCATGGAAAGCGTTGAAACTCTTTGCGCGCCCGCCCCTGCTGGTGCTATGCGTATTAACTCTGTTTGCGTCCGTCATCAACCGGTTCTACTACGACTGGATGGGGCCCTATCTCGTGCAGCGCGGCGTGGACGAAAGCCACATCATGCCGCTGTTGAGCATCGGCCAGATTGCCGAAGTGGGCGCGATGTTTGCCCTGGGCTGGTTCACGGATCGATTTGGCATCAAGGCAACCATGATCATCGGCGCGGCTGCGCATGTCTTTCGCTATTTCGTCATGGCCTATTCAACGTCCACGCCGTGGCTCGTCGCGGCCGTCGCGGCGCACGGCATATGCTGGACGTTCTACTTCATCACGGCCTATGTATACGTCGACACGCGCACGCCGCCAGAACTGCGCGCCGCCGGGCAACAATTCATGGGCATCATCATCAGCGGCGCGGGCAGCCTCCTCGGAAGTCTGATCGGCGGGCAGATGGCGCAATACTGCATCGCACCGGGCTCTACGGCCATCGACTTCACCCGGTTCTGGATGATGCCCGCATGGGTATCCCTGGCAGTGACCGCCGTGCTGTGGGGCGCGTTTCGCGACGATGCCCGCAATTAGCCCGGATATTTCACGACTTTGTCCAATTAACTGTGTACCAACAATTCAACCGGCCTGTTACCAAAACTGGCGCACTTACAGTATGCAGGTGAAATATCCTCAGCGTTTCAAGCTTAAGGAATTCTGTGTGAGCATTTTGCACCACGGAGACTGTACTTCAGTCTTCCACGGAGACTGTACTTCAGTCTTCCACGGAGACTGTACTTCAGTCTTCCACGGAGACTGTACTTCAGTCTTCCACGCACAATTTAAGCGTGGTGCAAAATGCGGGTTAGCCCTTTCGGACGATCGTCTGCCCTTCGTGCAAATGAATCCAGCGATCGGCGCGATGGGCGATGTCGTCGTCGTGCGTCACCAGGACCATCGTCGTCAACTCGTCGCGGTTGAGTTCCCACAGCAAATCGACGATGCCTTTTCCGGTGGTTTCATCAAGATTGCCAGTCGGCTCATCGGCCAGCACCACGCTGGGTTTGTTAAACAGCGCCCTCGCAATCGCAACCCGCTGCTGCTCGCCGCCGCTCAGCATGCCCGGTTTATGGGTCATCCGATCCGCCAGACCCACCTTGGCAAGCAGTTCTTCCGACCGTGGAATGCACTGCTTGGGGGCCTTGCCGCGCGCCAGGGCCGGCATCATCACGTTCTCCAACGCGGTGAATTCGGGCAACAGGTGATAGAACTGAAAGACAAAGCCGACATCCTCGTTGCGAATGCGATCGATTTCCTTCCGGCTCAGCTCCCACATCGGTCTTCCCCGAAAAAGAAGTTCTCCCGCGTCGGGGCGATCAAGGGTACCAAGAATGTGCATCAACGTGCTCTTGCCGGCACCGGACGAACCGCTGATCGCGAGGATCTCCCCTTCGACCACATCCAGGTCGACCCCTTTGAGCACGGTTAACTTTCGTGTGCCGTCATCGAACGACTTGACGAGTTGCCTGCACGCAATCATCGTGGGTTTCGGTGTCTCGCTACTCATAGCGCAAGGCGTCCACCGGGTTGAGGCGAGAAGCGCTCCACGCAGGATAAATCGTAGAGATAAACGTCAAAACCACCGCGCACAGGGTAATCATCGCGATATCCCGAAGCTCAACCGCGACGGGGATGCTGTCAAAGTAATAAATCACGCTGTCGAACAACTCGATACCCATCAGCCTGGCAATACCCTCGGCCACCCAATTAAGATTGTACGCGAGAAATGTGCCGCCAACCACGCCCAGGACGGTTCCACTGAGGCCGATGTAGAGCCCTTCCAACATAAACAAAACCATGATGGATCCCGTGCTGACGCCAAGCGTGCGCAAGATTCCGATGTCACGCTTCTTCTCCATTACAACCATGATCAGCGTGCTCGTGATGTTAAACGCGGCGACCATGATGATGAATAGCAAGATAATAAACATCACGACCTTTTCTTGCTTGAGCGCCGCAAGAAATGGCTGGTTTCGATCGAACCAGGTGTCGGTCGCGTAATCAAGTTCGCTGGAAATGCGCTTTGCGACAGCGTCGGCCTTGAATGGATCCTTGATCAGCATGTGGATGCCGTCCGCGCCGCGTTCGCGCCGTTTGATCATGTTGGCCGTTTCCAAATCCACGTACGCGTAAAGCATGTCGAATTCGTGCATCTGCGCTTGCGCGATGCCGCTGACTTCAAGCCACTTGGATTGAACGTCGCGTTGGCCCATCATGGGGTTGGGAACCGACCCCAAGGTATGCAGGACAATGTCGTCTTCCATGTGAACATTGAGGTTCTGCGCAAGTACATAACCGAGGACCACCTCCCCCTTCTCCGGCAAGCGCCCAAAACTCATCGTTCGGCCATTGTCCCGGGAGAGATTTTCGGAAAGCTGGATGACCTGATGGCCCGGGCGAGTGTCCACCCCGATTACGTAAGCAGCCTCGAATTCGCGGTTGCCCTCTCCCCCACGCCGCAGAACCGACTTCACAACCGTAAATGCGCCAACCTCCACAATCTCAGGACACAACGCCTTCAACTTCTCGATCACCGCATCCGGATCTTCCACAGGCCGATCGAACGGATCGAAAACGCGGACATGCGCATGGTTGCCCATGATCGTCGCCATGAGCTCCCGGTCAAATCCCGTCATGACACTCATCACGACAATAAGCGCCATCACGCCAACACTCACGCCGCCCACGGAGATGAACGTGATAAGACCGATGAAACGGGATTTGCGCTTTCCGCGCAAATACCGTTGAGCTACATAAGCTTCGAATCGCATGATCGGGCGCTTTGCCTCGGGTTCCGTCAGATCGTTCGCAACTGGGGAAATATGATCACATCGCGGATGGACGGCGAATCGGTAAGCAGCATGACCAAGCGGTCGATGCCGATGCCGAGACCGGCGGTCGGCGGCATGCCAACCTCCAACGCGGTGATGAAGTCCTCGTCAAGGTACTGCGCCTCGTCGTCGCCCTTTTCGCGCAACGCGACTTGCGCCATAAAACGCTCGCGCTGATCGATGGGATCGTTGAGCTCCGAAAACGCATTGCACAATTCCAGCTTGCCAATAATGGCTTGAAAACGTTCGGTGAGCGCCGGATTGCTCTTCTTCTTTTTCGCCAACGGCGAAATCTCAACAGGATAATCATAAAGAAATGTGGGCTGAACAAGGTGAGGCTGCACTTTGGCGCTCATGACTTCGTCCACAATCTTTCCATACCCCATGGCCGGATCGATCTCCACCCCCGCGGATTCCGCCAGACGCGCCGCCTCGTCGCGGTCGCGGGTCGCTTCGAGATCGATATGGGCGTACTCGCGAATGGCCTCGAACAAGGAAAGCCGTTTCCACGGACGCTTGGCTTCGAGAACCGTGCCTTGGTATTCAAACGAGGCGGTTCCTTTGACGGCCTCGATGGCGGCGACAAACAGCTCCTCGGTTTCGTTCATTAATCCCTCATAATCCTGATACGCCTCGTAAAGTTCCATCATCGTGAATTCGGGATTGTGTCGGGTGTCCACCCCCTCGTTCCGGAAATTGCGGTTAATCTCGTAAACACGCTCAAACCCGCCGACAATGAGGCGCTTCAAATACAATTCAGGCGCAATGCGAAGATAAAAATCACGCTCATAGGTGTTGTGCCGCGTAATAAACGGCCGGGCGGTGGCGCCGCCGGGAATCGGGTGCAGCATCGGTGTCTCGACTTCAAGAAAACCGCGCGCCTCGAGAAACTGACGCATGGTGGAAATGACCTTTGATCGCGTGCGGAATACGTCGAGCACTTCGGGATTGGCCACCATGTCAAGATAGCGTTGCCGGTATCGGGTCTCCACATCGGTCAATCCGTGGTACTTTTCCGGCAAGGCCTTGAGCGACTTGGTGAGGATTTCGAATCGGTCGACGAACACCGTGATCTCGCCCGTCCGAGTGCGGGTCACATTGCCGTGGACTCCAATGAAGTCGCCGAGATCGAGGTCGCGCAGAGTTTCGAATGTCTCCGCGCCAAGGTTCTTGGCGTTAAAGTAAACCTGAATTTCAGCGGACTCGTCGCGAACATTGGCGAAACATGACTTGCCATGATCGCGAAACGAGATCATGCGTCCGGCCAGCGCCGCGGGAACTTTCGGGTGCTCCCCTTCGGGCGCGCCGGCTTCCGCCGCTTCGTAGCTCGTTCGCGCATCCGCAATGCTGGAAGACCGCGAAAAATTGGTCTTGAACGGATCATCGCCCCGCCCACGGATGCGCTCCAGTTTGTCAAGACGGTGACGCCGCAATTCGTCCTCGGTGCCGTGCAGATGTTCCTGGGTCATCGAATCATTTCCCGAATCGGTTGAATGCCGCTCACTTACGAAATGGCCTTCTTCTCTAGCTTCCACTTCAAATACGCTTCGATAAACATGTCGAGGTCCCCGTCGAGAGTGCGTTCGACGTTACCGGTCTCGACGTTGGTCCGATGATCCTTGATCATCTGATACGGGTGCAGCACGTAACTTCGAATCTGGCTGCCCCACGCGACGTCGCTCTGCCCGTCGCGAAGCGCGGCCATTTCGGCTTCCTTCTTCTTCACCTCAATATCGTAAAGTTTCGACTTCAGCATCTGCATCGCCACTTCGCGGTTCCGCGTCTGCGATCGCTCGATTTGGCAGGAAACGACGATACCCGTGGGGCCGTGTATCAGCCGCACCGCACTGCTGGTCTTGTTGACCTTCTGCCCGCCCGGACCGCTCGACCGGAATACCTCCATCTTCACATCTTCATCTTTGATCTCGATGTCGACATCTTCGTCCGCCTGAGGCAACACTTCAATCGCCGCAAACGAGGTGTGACGGCGGCTCTGCGAATCAAAAGGAGATATGCGCACCAATCGGTGAACCCCCGATTCGGATTTCAACGTGCCGTAGGCAAAAGGACCTTCAACCACAATCGACGCGCCTTTGAGCCCGGCTTCGTCCCCGGGTTGAAAATCAACTACCTCAACGCTGAAATCATGGCGCTCGCAGCACCGCACCATCATGCGGTAGAGAATGTCGGCCCAATCGCAGGATTCCGTGCCGCCGGCGCCGGGATGAATGTTGATAATGGCGTTCTTGGGATCGCGCGGATCACTGAACAAACTGCTCATTTCCAGGCGGCGCAGCCGATCCTCGAGGCCCGTGGCGAGTTCCTGAAGTTCCTGGGCCATGGTCTCGTCGCCTTCGCCTTGGGCAAGTTCCACGAGCACAAGACCGTCAGCAAGGTCGCGCTCAAGCAAATCCGGGCCATCAATCAGCGATTTCAACACCTTCACCCGTTGCATGGTCTTCTTGGCGTTGTCCTGATCGTCCCAGAAACCGTCCGCGCCCATGGCGGTCTCCAACTGGACAATTTCCTGTTTGGCCGTTTCCACGTTCAGGCAGCGCCTCAACTCAACCAGGCGCTCCGCGTACTCCGTCAATCTCAACGATTCGTCTTCGTACATACCCAACTAACCCTCGTGCCACCCTGCGCGGCACTCGTTCAATGCCGCGTCAAAACAAGTCCACGGTCATGTAATACAAAAACGGGGCCGCGAACAGGATACCGTCGCAGCGATCGAGTGCGCCGCCATGACCTGGCAGAAAGCGGCCGGAATCCTTCACGCCCGCGTCGCGCTTTAAGGCCGACTCCGTCAAGTCGCCAACTTGCGACGCGACGGACAGCAGTCCTCCTGCGACAAGATAGCCATAGACCGACCAATCCGGCAGCGGCAACATCCAGGATTGGCCCCGCAGCCAATAGAGCGCCCCCGTCCCAACAACCGCGAACAGGAATCCCCCCGCGGCTCCCTCCCACGTCTTGTTGGGGCTGACCTTCGGAGCGAGCTTGTGTTTGCCGATCGCCCGGCCAACAAAAAACGCGGCGGTGTCCGTCAATACCACCGCCACGAGCAACATAATAACCATTCCCGGACCAATGGGATCCAGCCGATGGAGAAGAATCAGGTGCGCGCCAAACCAGCCTACATAAATGATCCCGAAAATCGTGGCCGCCAACCCCGCCACCGCCAATTGCCCGCGAACAACGTGCAACCATGCAACCATGAGACAGCCGGTGTACAGCATGAAGTTGGTCAACTGCAGACTTTCAAAGTAACCGCTCGCCGTAACCAGCGCGCCCGACAACATCGCGCCAATGGTCTCCGGCGAAATGCCTCGCGCACGGCTCAACGCAAAAACTTCATACAGACCCACCGTGCTGAGCGCCGTGACCAAAATCGCAAAACCGGCATTCAAGGACGGGATGCAGATCACCGCAAGCGAAATGCTCAACAGAGTAACGCCGGTCACTGTCCGCAACAACACATTGCCTCCGGAAGCGGCGGCCATGGCTCAACGCCCTCCGTAGCGCCGGCTTCGCGCCTGATACTCGGCGAGGGCGGCATACAAGTGCGGTTTGCGAAAATCCGGCCACAACGTCGGCACGGTAACAATTTCGGAATAAGACAACTGCCACAACATAAAGTTGCTGATGCGCATTTCCCCGCTCGTTCGAATCAACAGATCCGGATCGGGCAAATCGGGGCAATACAAGTGACGGGCCACGCATGCCTCGTCGATCGCTTCGAGTTTCAACGATCCCGACTTGACCTCTGTCGCTATCGCACGTGCCGCATCCGCAATCTCCCTGCGGCCGCCGTAATTGATCGCGAGGTTCATGGTCATCGCGGTATTCTTCGCCGTGCGCTCGAGACAGAGCCGCAGATCGTTGACCGCCCGCTCCGGCAGACCCTCCGCGCTGCCCATCCACGTCACGCGAATATTCTGTTTGTGAATCGCCTCGATTTCGAGATGGATGTACTTGCTGAGAAGCCGGAAAAGCGTATTTACCTCGGTCTTGGATCGCCGCCAGTTTTCAGTCGAAAACGCATACAGCGATACCGCCTCGATGCCGCCAAGCTCCCGGCACGCCTCAACAATCGCACGAACGCTCTTCCCCCCGGCGTCGTGGCCGTGCGCGCGTGTCAGACCGCGGCCGCGAGCCCAACGGCTGTTGCCGTCCATGATAATGGCGACATGCCGCGGAAGCAGTTGACGATCAAGTTCTGGCAAAGGTTCGGACATGGGTTCCTTCAAAACAAAACCGCGGTCCGGCGCACGCTGCCGTGCGCCGCCCGCGGTGGGTGTCGTCTTCAGAAACGGTGGTAAGCGAGGCCGTGCAACGATGGCATGCTACACTTCCATGATCTCGTCTTCTTTGTGCTTCAACGTCTCGTCCACTTTGGCCACGTACAAATCCGTGATTCGCTGAATTTCCGCGCTCAACTTGTGCGCATCGTCTTCAGGCATCACGCCATCCTTTTGATCCTTCTTGATATGATCCACCACGTGCCGCCGGATGTTGCGAATCGATACGCGGGCTTCCTCGGCCAGTTTGGAGACGTACTTGACCAGTTCCTTGCGCCGCTCCTCCGTCAGCTGAGGCAGATTCACGCGAATAACCTGGCCGTCGTTGGACGGCGTCAGGCCAAGATCGGAAGCCAGAATCGCCTTCTCGATCGCGGACATGACCGATTTGTCCCACGGAGTAATTACCAACAAGCGCGCTTCGGGAGCCGTGATCGTCCCAAGCTGGTTGATTTTCATCTTGTCGCCGTACGCTTCGACATCCACCGTATCGAACAACCCCACAGACGCACGGCCCGTGCGGATGCCGACAAGTTCATGCTGAAACGACTCGAGGCTCTTGTGCATCTTTGCGTCGGCGTCTTTCGCCAAGGCGTGTTCCATGCTCTATTCTCCCCTCACAAGTGTGCCGATACGCTCGCCTTTAACGGCTCGTATGATACTGCCCGGTTCATTGAGATTAAAGACCAGGATCGGCAATTTGCTTTCCCGGCACAGCGAGATCGCCGTCGCGTCCATGACGCGCAGGTTCTTCGTCAAGGCGGTGGTATAGCTGAGTTCCTCGTACCGCTTGGCATCGGGATTCTTCTTGGGATCCGAATCGTACACGCCGTCCACCTTGGTCGCTTTGAAGAGGACTTCAGCGCCGATTTCGCTGGCGCGAAGCGCGGCTGCCGTATCGGTGGTGAAAAAGGGATTGCCAGTCCCCGCGCCGAAAATGACCACCCGGCCCTTTTCCATGTGCCGGAGAGCCCTGCGTCGAATGTACGGCTCCGCAAGTGGCCGCATTTCAATGGCCGTCATAACGCGTGACGGCACACCCTGCTTGTCAAGAACGGCCTGCACCGAAAGCGCGTTGATAACGGTGGCGAGCATCCCAATGTAATCGCCGGACGCCTTGTCCAAGCCGATTTCCTGGCCGCCCTCTCCACGAAAGATGTTGCCGCCGCCAACCACAAGGCCGATCTGCACGTTCATCGCATGCACGGCCGCGACTTCCTCGCAAAACCGGCCGATGGTGGTGAAATCAACGGGGTTGCGGCCATCCCCCTGAAGGGCCTCGCCGCTCAACTTCAACAGGATGCGCGAATAAACCGCGGTGGAAGAGACTTGTGTGCTCATGCCATTACGCCTTCTTTGTGCCCGGCGTCTTATTTTCAAAACACCCCCAAGCCGCCTGGCTTGGGGGTGTGTGATGAATAGGCTCAGTTCTCTTCGGACGAAACCGTGCCGATGCTCTCGCCAAGTTCAAAGCGGACGAACCGGCGCACGGCAACCTTCTCGCCAAGCTTGCCGCCCACTTCCTTGACAATCTCTTCGACGGAACGCTCCGGATCTTTCACATAGGCCTGTTCCATCAAACAAACCTGCGCCATCCACTTGTCCAGCTTGCCGAGCGCCATCTTTTCCTGGATCGGCTCCGGCTTGCCGGATTCAGCGGCTTGCGCCTTGTAAATGGACTTCTCCGCTTCGATGTCCGCGGCGGGAACTTCCTCACGGCGCACATACTTGGGCGCGGCCGCGCAGATATGCTGGCAGATGTCCCGGCCAAGATTCTGAAAATCGTCCGTGCTGGCCACGAAATCGGTCTCGCAATTCAACTCCGCGATGACGCCGTACTTGCCCTTCATGTGAATGTAGGAAAATACAGCGCCCTGATTGGCGGATCGATCGGATCGCTTGGCGGCAGAGGCCATGCCCTTTTCGCGCAACCACACCACGGCCTTCTCAAAATCGCCGTTGGTTTCCGTTAGGGCTTTCTTGCAGTCCATCATGCCCGCCCCGGTGGCTTCCCGGAGCTGGCGCACTGCTTCCGCGCTAATCGCCATGAGTCACTCGTCTCCCTTGTCGGCCGCTGTGGCCGGTACTGCATCGGCTTCGGCGGCCGGGGCTGCATCAAGCGCCGCGGCGGCCGCGCTGCCGTTCTTGTCCTTGCCGCCGGTCTTGCGCCCGATGTTCAACCCTTCCACGGCAGCGTCCGCAATGATCTTGCAGAACAGGCCCACCGCGCGGATCGCGTCGTCGTTGCCCGGCACCGGAATCGGCACGGATTCCGGGTCGGCATTCGTATCCACCACCGCAATGCACGGAATGCCAAGCCGGCCCGCTTCGCGGATAGCGTTGGCTTCCTTCTTCGCATCAATCACGAACATAACGGCAGGAAGCCGGTTCATCGACTTGATGCCCGCGAGATTCTTCTCCAACTTCGATTTCGTGCGACGCAGCCGCGCGGCTTCCTTCTTGGAATACTTGTCCAATTGGCCGGATTGATCCATCTCTTCGAGTTGGGTCAACTTCTTCACGCTGATCTGCACGGTCTGAAAGTTCGTCAACGTTCCGCCCAGCCAACGATTCGTCATGTAATACATGCCGCACCGCTGAGCCTCGCGCTGGATCGGCTCGTGGGCCTGCTTCTTCGTGCCCACGAACAGCACCGTACCGCCGTTCGCCACCGCGTCGCGAACCGTCGTATAGGCCTTGTTCACCTGACGAAGCGTCTTCTGCAAATCAATGATGTAGATGCCGTTGCGTTCGCCAAAAATATACGGCGCCATTTTGGGGTTCCAACGGCGGGTCTGGTGTCCGAAATGAATGCCGGACTCCAAGAGTTGTCGCATGGTAACGACAGCCATAGCGGGTCTCCTTTTGGGTTTTGCCTCGGGACCGCAACGAACCACCCCATGTACACGACATGGGCACCCGGTTCGCCGTTTTTAGCGCGATCCCTGTGAAATTAAATCGGGGGATCGTAGCATATGGAGGCGCCGGGGTGCAAATGGAGAATGTAAACGCTTGATTGTTCACACAATTCATCACTGTTGGAACCAGCACAGTCGCGCCAGACTTTAAGTGTTAAACATCTGTTCTTAGACCATTTGCCACATCAAACATGAACCGTTTGATGAATTCTTGTCCATATTTGCGTTCTTTCCGAATAACCATTGCTCCACTTGGAGTCAAGACGAGGTTCTTATTTACAAGCTCAACATCACAATCAGGTATGAAATAGAACCAAAAGAGACCGCCCATGACAAAGCGGCAACAAACGAATGAAGGATCCGTTATCGTATCTGGTTGTAAAACCATTTGCGTAGTGTAGTTAATAATAGTAGGATCGTAAATCATACAGCATGCGAATCGACGAGGGTCGTTGACCTTTCCATTCAACATCATAATACGCAGTTCTTCTTCGTGACTAGGATCAAGTTTTACCTTGCAAAAGAAACTGTCCGCAGAAATACTCGCGCGCCAAAGAATAGATGCCAAGAATAATTTGAATTTCGGATAGTCAATTTTGAGCAAAACTCGCGCATTTGGATGATCTTCAATTTCATACGTGGCTGTACCGTCAAAAACACTTGCCGCATAACGTTCATAACCACCTATTACCGCATTGTCGCAATGATTACTGAGCAGTGGTTCTCTTGGGCCAGTTTGTTTCGTCCGGATTCGGCTAGCTGGGGCCGTTGAGACTTCTTTCATCGTGTGCTTACCGAAATAAAGCGGCTTAAACAGGAAATCTGGTATCACGTGCGATCGGCAAATCCGCTGATTTTTTTGGCAAAGCCGACAAGTGTCAATTCTACTTCTGCCACGACTCACGTACTTTATCCTCCTAGTGTCACATGTCAATGCATACCAATCGCCATGTATCGTCCGTGACCTTAATCTGTTTGTCCAACAGGTTAAAAAATGGGTAGTGTCCTAATTTGAATTGGGTGTGGTAGAATGGCTGTGGAATGGCGCTTGCCGAGAGCCCGGAATCGTTGAGGCAGGTGTCGCCGCATTGGGGTCGTCCGGGAGTCGCCCTCTTGCCGAATTCCTATCTATTCTCTGCCACAATAGCCGCCCGTACCGCATCCCTTGCCGAATTGATTGGCGGTATCCCGAGTACCGCGTAGAACTTCCTATTTTCGGTGCCATCTACGGCCGCCGACCACGCATAGCACACCTTGGCGTCCGGGTGGTCAACGTCGAACGTGTGGACCACGCCATCCCATACGGTCTGGCCCTGGAATGTCTCTGTGACCCACTCGGGGCGCGGGTTGGAGGCATGGCACCCGTGGGTGCCTTCCACGGCGGCTTGGAGTTGATCGGGGGATACCTCGGTCATAGTGGCCACGTTTCTACTGCGATTTTCGCTAGCGCTGCTTGCCGTTTTTTGATTTCTTCTGGACCCCATAATGTTGATTCAGTTGTCGCATCTGCTACTCTTTTTGTTAGTAACAATCCCGAATCACTAAAGCACTCTCTTTTCTTTTTGAAGTCACAGTTTCCAAGCAATTGATTCTTTTTGGCGTTCAATAAAACCATATTCCCGATGCGCTTATAAAAGGCGTTCGCGAGCTCTTGCTCAATGTGCCCCCAATAATCTCCAGGGGTAGCAGGTAATATATGCTCAAGATTTAGTATAGCGGGGTCCTCAAGCGGAGCGGTTTCTGGATTGTCTGTTTCGAGGGTTACCTTTGCTTCCATAGCCCTTAGGTAATAACGGGCTAGGTGGCCTTTAGATACCGTTGCGTCAGCAAACTTCTCTTTGAATACTTCGTCCGAATGAATAATTCTTCGATCTAGTAGGCTTTTTCGAAGTTCTTTGGTCGTTGTTATTTTACCCTGAGATACGGCATACGCATGCTCCGCGTAGGCATCTTCAAGAGTTTGACCTCTCATGCCACCAGCAATTAGGAACCTAACTGTCCATGATATAAATGATTTAAATGCCTTTTCTGCCTCTTGGTTGTTGAAATGGTGAGCAACAGCAAGAATAAGCGGTCGAATTTGAGTAACACCAAGGAACCTGATCGCGCCGATTAGTGACGGAACAGCATTCGGGTATTCAGCCCATTTTGAATGAGATGGAGTCAGAATTGCCGCGTAGTCGTCGGCGTAATTTGCAAGCTCTGCCAAAAACGAAAGCGCCTTTGTTTTGCCCTTTATGCGCTTCTGGAGGCGATCATAGAAGCTTCGCTTATGCTCAATTGGACCATACTGCATCAAAGTAAAGTGTCGAAGGTAGGTCAACGTGATATCGTCTTGGCCCAATGATTCAAGAGACACACGCATCGATGTCCAATTTCTTTGGGCCTCGTCAGCACCATCGGAATCAGCTTCAGCAAATAGATAGTTTTTTAACATATCCGCTTGGGTTGTCGGAAGGCCGCGATCATTCAGGGTTTCAAACATTTTGAAGGCGTCCATGGCACTTGGGGCTTTTAATACAATGACAACAGCCTTATTGGCGAGGTAATCAACCCAATCGTTAATGCGTTTTGATGGGTCTCCGTGACCATGTACAATTGTTCTTACCCTGTCCTCTGCAGTTTTTAAGGCGTTTTCCAGTAGCCTGTGCGATTCAAGTAGTGACTCTTTTTGTAGTCGCTGATGCGGCAACGCGATTAAGTTGTCGCGGTAGTAGCTGTTGTCATCAACATTCAGCGTAAGTTTTGGAGAATATTCTCGCTTGCTTCTTATGTATTTTCTGATGAAGTCGCTATCAATTGAGTCTGCAATATCTTTTTCATAAATTGAATACAAATAGTCTCTCATTGCAGTCAATAGTATCGTGGTAGTTGCAATTCTTTGCTGTCCATCAACAATCTCAAGATACCCATCGCTTGTTGTTGACAAGACAACAGTTCCAAGAAAGTAAATCGGGCTGTTGTCTGCTATTGCATCTGCAATATCCTGAAAGAGGTCGTCAACATTATCGTTTGTCCACGAGTATTCGCGTTGATTGCGCGGAACCCTAAGAATTTCACGTTCCAAGATTTTTGCGATTGCCATTACCTCAAAATCCACCGGCGCTATAGAGTCCATTATTCCCCTTTCGTCTTATATTCTAAGAACTCGGGAATTCTATCGATAGACCGAAGTTCTTGCACACATGCTCGCCTAAGGCGCTCTCGAATCCAAGACGACAAACTCAAGCCCCCGATGTCGGCGGCGTCTTGAAATGCGTTTTTTTCGGACTCAGTTAGCCGGATATAAATTCTAGTATCGTTTTTCATATGACTATTGTACGCCAAATGAGCGTACAATTGCAATTTCTTCTTGACTTGTACGCGCATTGTACGTACAGTTTAGGTAGTTCAAAGGAGACAATACAATGAACAAGCTATCAGCGGACAAGCAAACTCAAATCGTAAGTGCTTTGGTAGAAGGGAATTCCATCCGTTCTACCGAGCGCATGACGGGCGTTCACCGTGATACGATCATGCGGCTTATGGTCCGTGTGGGTAATGGCTGTGCGCAACTCATGGACGTTTCCATACGTGATTTGAATTGCCAGACCATCCAGACGGATGAAATCTGGTCCTACGTGGGAAAGAAACAACGGCACCTTACCGCCGATGACGATCCGGCTCGCACGGGCGACGTTTGGACCTGGGTGGCGTTGGATGCGGATTCCAAGCTTGTGCCCTGCTACCGCGTCGGCAAGCGCACCTCAACGGACGCCCACGCTTTCATGCGTGACCTGTCCAGCCGCCTTGTAAACCGTGTGCAATTGTCCAGTGACACACTTAATCTCTACGTGGATGCCGTAGAAGCGGCTTTCGGTGCAGATGTGGACTACGGCAAGGTGGTTAAAGTATACAAAGCTACCCCGGTTGGCCCCGGACGCTACAGCCCGCCCCGCGTGATTGATGCGGAACGGTCCGTGGTATCCGGCAACCCCGATATAGCCAAGGTGTCTACCTCGTTTGTGGAACGCCAAAATCTGACCATGCGCATGTCTATGCGGCGCTTCACGCGGCTTACGAACGCTTTCAGCAAGAAGCTTGAAAACCTGCAAGCTGCGGTAGGTCTACACTTCGCGCATTACAATTTCGTGCGCATCCACAAGACGCTACGTGTTACCCCGGCCATGGCTGCGGGAGTCAGTAAGGAATTGTGGACGGTCCGTGATTTGGTGGAGTGAACTTCAAATTAGGACACTACCAAAAAATGCAGAACCTTTCTTGCAAATGAATTCATGCAGGGTTTTAGTACAATACCATAATGAGTAATTCGTTGAATCGCTTCTCAAACCGCGTCGACAGTTACCGGAAATACCGGCCGGATTATCCAGCGGCAGTACTGGATTGGCTGTCGGCTGAGGCCGGCCTGACGACAGCATCAATCGTGGCGGACGTAGGATCGGGGACGGGCATTTCCGCGAAGTTGTTCCTCGATTGTGGATGCGCGGTATACGGCGTGGAGCCGAACGATCCAATGCGGTTGGCGGCGGAAGACTTTCTAAAGGAATATCAAAAGTTTCGCAGTGTGAATGGGACGGCGGAAGCAACGTCGCTCGGCGATAACAGCGTGGATTTCATCGTCGCGGCACAGGCCTTTCACTGGTTCGACGTGGAAAAGACGGCCGTGGAATTCCGCCGCATTCTGAAACCGGACGGCGTGTTAGTGCTGATGTGGAACCAGCGGGATCTCGATTCAACGCCTTTTCTCCAGGAGTACGAAGCTTTCCTGCGAAAGTACGGGACCGACTACGAGAAGGTGGCGGCTACCTATTTGTTGTCGCCGGAGAAGAAGGCGGCAATGTTTACGGGCGGGGTCCATGAAGCGTCGTTTCCGCACGGGCAATCGATGGATTTCGAAGGACTGAAGGGCCGCGTGTTGTCGTCGTCGTACATGCCCTCGGAAACGGACCCGTCTTATGGGGATATGCTGGTGGAGTTACAGCAGCTTTTCGACAAGCACGCCGAAAACGGACAGGTACGGCATGTGTACAACACCGTGGTCTACTGGGGGCGGATTGCCTGAACCGAAGTCCCAAACCACAAAGACACGAAGACACAAAGGAAGAAAATCCGAAAAGAAGCTTTGGGATACTTCGTAAATAGTCTCAAACGCATCCCTCGCCGCAATGCGTAAAGCGGTAGAAGTTACTTCCTTTGTGTCTTTGTGCCTTGGTGGTTTATACCGGGCTTTTGAGATATGTCGTAAACAGGTATCGGTTAAAACGCATCCTTCGCCGCAATGCGTAAAACAGCAATGCCCTGTCGTTTAGTGCGTGCGTGCCGAGTCTTCCTTGAAAATATTGATGTGACGCCACCGTTCGCTGTGGAATCGCCAGAAGACAATGGCGCTGAGACCAATAATGTAAACCGTTGCGCCGGCCCATGCGCCAATGGGGCCCCACTCAAGCACAAACGCGAAAATAAGCGCGGCAGGCAAGAACAACCCATACGCCGCAATCGCGGTGAGCCATGCAATCCACCGCGTATCGCCCGCCCCGCGCAACGCGCCGAATAGAGTGATGTTAATCGCGTCAAAAAGCTGGAATATCGCCGCGCACAACAGCAACGTCCAGCCGATGCGCAACACTTCCGGGTCGGCTTTGAAACCATACTTGAGAATGTGTCCACCCGCCGCCGCGAATATCAGACCCATGACCAGCAAGTACACCATCGCCACGCGCATGGCGGTATAGGCGCGCGCTTTCGCGCGCAGGATGTTGCCGCGCCCGATCCACTGACCCACAATAGGGGCAATGGCCTGATTGATCGCCATGGCCCCCATAAAGGAAAAATGCATGAGGCTCAAGGCCGCGTTGTGTGCGGCCAGGGCAATATCGCCAAACCGGCCCACGATGAAACTCGTAAAAATGCCCCAGTTCAGCACGTCGAGCAAATGAGCCAGCCCGGCAGGCCATCCGATGTGAAGCAACTCGCGCATCTTGGCCGCATCGGGCTTCCAGTTAGTGCGGGTGTGATACTTCGAATGAAACGACCCGTGAAGAAAGAAACCCATCATGAGGGCGCATTGAAGCAGCAGGGATGCATTCGTGGCCCAGGCGGCGCCCGCGATTTCCATGCGGGGAAATATCCAAACACCGAATATCAGCAGATAGTCGAGCACGATGTTCACGACATTCGCCACGATGGCGACGTAGGTCGGAATCATGGGGCGGTTGATGGCCTGGAAAAAGGCGGATTGCGCGCCCATGAGCGCAAGAAACATGAATCCGAGCAAACGGACCTGGAAATAGATCGTCTCCAGGCGCGTTACGGACTCGGAGTGTCCCATGATGCCGAAGAGAAAAGGCGTGACAGGCCAGAAAAACAAGACGAGAATTCCGGATACGATGGCAATGTAAAAACCCTGCCACGCGTAGCGCGCGCAATTGTCCAGTTGCTCACGGCCAATGCTTTGAGCCACAAAAGTGCTGACGCAACTGACCACCCCCATGATAAAGGTGGCCATGGTATAAGACCAAAGATTGGCCGATCCGACCGCGGCCAGCGCGTCGGTACCCAGCCAACTGACCATGAGCGTGTCGACCAATTGCATGACGGTCCACGAAAGCGAACCAATGGCAATAGGCAGAGCAAGGGCTGCGACTTCCCGCAGTCCTTCCCATCGGGGTTCGGCGTCCCCATCCGTATGTTGAATGATTTCTGACTCCACGCAGGCATTCCCTAAAAGCGCATGACATTACCACAGACGATTGCGGCGCGGATACGGTATGCGCGCGACGGCTGTGGTTATCCTCCAAAGCTACCCCCACTGAGGTTGGCGAGACACGCCGCTACCCGGTATGATGGCGGTCTTTGCGCCATACCTATCAAGGCCATGCGCACTTTTTCGCGGCCCGCCATCGCAACTGGGGTACAAACCATGCTATTTCGCACTTTCCTCCTTGGACTATTGCTGAGCGCCGCATTGCTGGGCGCGGCGGATGATCGCATTCCCAAATATCTGGACGCCCCTTTCGTCCAGGAATTCCACGATCCGTATCCACTGGGCGACGCGAACTCGAACGATGTCCGGGCCGTGGCAGTAGACAGGCAGAACCGGGTGTGGGCCGCCACAAAGTCCGGCGTGTACCGATTGGACAACGGCGCGTGGACCCCGATGATGCCCGAGGATCTGGCCGGACCCGCGTTTGACGTAACCGTGGACTCCAACGGGCGCCTCTGGGTCGCCGCGTGGAACGGGGTATACCGCACAAACGACTCGGACACGATGAATAAAGTGCCCGGCATCGACGTGCCGGTCACCGTGATTTGCGCCTTGGAAAATGGCGTGGCCGCCCTGGGACCTGCGGGCAATTGGCGGCAAAACGACGAAACATGGGAGCCGATCAACGCAGTATGGGCCCGCTCCATTCGAGAAGCCATATCCGACGAAAAGGGCGGCATGTGGGTCTCCACCGGCCAGGGTCTCTACCACCACGCCGGGAAGAACAGCCGCTTATACCAATTGGAACAAGACTTGATTAGCGCCGCAACCACCGGCGTGGCGTTCGGACCGGGGCGCACCGTGTGGGTCAGCGGCCTGGGCGGTGTAACGGTCCTGGCAAACGGCGAAAAATCCGGCGAGCTGACTCCCGAAGACGGATTGCCAAACGTATACGCAAACTGCGTGGCGCAAGCCCCGGACGGTGTCATGTGGGTCGGGACGACGCACGGCGTGGTGCGATTCGACGGCAAGGCCAACTCCCTGCGCCACAGCAGGACCTGGCTCCTGCACAACGACGTGCGGGACGTCGCGTTTGACGCGGAAGGCGGCGCATGGCTCGCAACTGCCGGTGGCGTGAGCGCCATCAAGAAACGCACCATGACCCTCCAGGAAAAAGCGGACTACTACATGGCGCAATGCCAGGCACGCCATGTGCGCGAACCGGGATTGGTGGAAAAGTGCCGCCTCCGTGTCCCCGGCGACCTCACAACATGGGAACCGCGAGACGACGACAACGATGGCGAATATACGTCGATTTATCTCGCCATGGAGTCGTACCGTTACGCAGCCACGGGCTCGGAAGATGCACGCGCTAACGCAAAACGGGCCTTCGGTGCGCTGGAATTCCTCCGCACCGTCACCGGCATGCCTGGATTCATCGCGCGCACAGTCATTCCCGTGGAATGGGCTCGGATGGCAGACCCCAATGAAACATTCGACGAGCGCGAACGCGCCGACCGGCTCGCCGGCGATCCGCGTTTCAAACCGGTGGAGGACCGCTGGCGCCTGAGCGCCGATGGAAAATGGCGATGGAAAGGCGATACCAGCAGCGATGAAATCACCGGCCACTTCTACGGATATCTCACCTATTTCAATCTCGCCGCAGACGCCGGGGAAAAAGACAGGGTCCGAAACCACGTGCGCTTGGTAATGGACTACATCATCGACGGCGGCTACATGCTGCTCGATAAGGATGGCAAACACACGCGCTGGGGCGTTTGGGCGCCGGATAAACTGAACCACGACCCCGATTGGCGACCGGAACGGGGGATCAATGCAGCCGAAATCCTGTCGTTTCTCAAGGTGACCTACCACATCACAGGCGATGAAAAATACGAACAAGCGTACCGCAAGCTCGCCTTTGACGAAGGCTATCTGGAGCATGTCCGAAATGCCAAAGCGTACAACCCCGCCTGGCGGACCCACATAGACGATGAACTGCTGGCCATCACCTATCCCGGACTGTTTCTGGAAAAGGATCCCGCAATCCTCGCGGTCTATCAGGAAAGCCTGGACCATTGGTATAAGGGCGTCGCGGATGACCACACCCCGTTCCTCGACATCATCTATGCCTCTCTCGCCGCACGTCCTAAACCCTTTGACGAATCCATCGAGTACCTCCGAGATGCGCCGCTCGACCTGGTGTTGTGGACCGTCGACAACTCCCAGCGCGAGGACATACGGCTGCGGCGCGCACCCGAAATCGAGCCCATGCAGACCCATCCGCTTCCCCCGCTCAGCGAACGAGGCGTGATGCGGGTGGACCAGAACCCCTGGCGGGCCGTCCAGGGCGAAGGCGGCGAAACGGAAAGCGACGGCGTATTCTGGCTTCATCCCTATTGGATGGGCCGATGGATGGGGATCATTTCGGGGCTTGACAACTAATCACCTCTGTGCAACATAAAAGACATGATACGTTATCGATAACTATAACTTTTTCAAACAGTTACTCGCGATGACAACGTTGGACAAAAAGTCTTGTGTTTCTGCAAAAACTTGGTATACTACAAACTAGCGATGCTCGGTAGTGCGGTTTCGAGTCGCTACGGTGCCTTCTGTGTTCTCATGTTCGCTGCCTCAGAAGTACACTCGCCTTCGATTCAGGGTCGACGCACTCCCTACCATCGACTGTGTGGATTCATTTGTCCCTGAAAATGCGCTGTGACCATGGAATGCGCTGTTCGCTTCCAACCACAGAGCGGTCTCATTCCCCGAAAAAGGAGTAGAAGTAATGCGTAAACGTGGATTTACCCTCATCGAACTGCTGGTAGTCATCGCGATTATCGGCATCCTGGCAGCCATTCTGTTGCCGGCACTGGCCCGCGCACGTGAAGCGGCACGCCGCGCAAGCTGCCAAAACAACCTCAAGCAAATGGGCCTCGTATTCAAAATGTACTCGAACGAGGCATTCAACGCCCTGTACCCCGTGTTCAAACACGCGGGCAACGACGACTGCACGAATTTCTCCGTGAGCTTCTGGTTCCAGGGCGACTTGGTCTATCCGGAATACCTGACGGATCCCGAAATTCAGTTCTGCCCGTCCGCGCCATTTAATGATCCCGTCGATTTCCGCTGCGGTGAAGTCGAGACGAATCCGTGGTGCCCGTGCGACTTCGGCGATTCCACCTACGTGTACTCGCAGTTCGCAATCGCGTTGAAGCACTACGTGACCGCCGGCGCGGATCCCAATGCTCCGAACGGCGCCTCAATGCTTCCCGGTTTCCTGACGTTCTCCGGCACAACGCCAACCGGCGGTGCCCTCGCCGTCTTCGCGGCGACCATTGATGCGCAAACGACCCGCGCCAACGCCTTCAACCAGACCGAAAAGTCCAACCTGACGATTGCCGGTGTGGAACGCGCAGAGCGTACCCGTGAAGGCATTGAGCGGTTCTTCATCACGAACATCAACGCGGCCGCGTCCGGTTCCAAGGCGCAGAGCGAAGTCGTCGTGATGTGGGATCAGCCCAGCACGGATATCGACGAGTTCAACCACATTCCCGGTGGCTGCAACGTGCTGTACATGGACGGCCACGTGGCCTTCCGCCGCTATCCAAGCACGGACCACCCCGTGAACGCGACCATGGCGTTCCTGAACGGCGACATCTTCTGATTCTCGGTTGAGCGAGACGCTTTCGCATGTCGTGGGGGCCGCGCCTGTCAAGGCGCGGCCCCTCGTTTTGGGAATACCCCTCCGGAAGATCCGCAGTCAGCGTGCGCGGCCCAGCGTCGAGGTGATATACTGCCGCCGCTTCCCGCGAGGCTTCAGTTTCGTGAGGGGTGGGCCGTTGCCTCGGGCAGCGGCGGGTGAAGGCATTTTCAACGGAAATTGGGCATGGGTACACAATTAAGCCGGCTTTGGAGCACCTCCATCGTCAAAAAACAGCTTGTAGCCATTACAGGCTTGGCGATGGTCGGGTTTTTGGTGGCGCATCTCGCGGGCAACCTGCTGATTTTCGGCGGCCCCGAAGCGCTCAACGGGTACAGCGAAATGCTGCACAAAGTGCCCGAGGTCCTGTGGATCATGCGGCTGGGTCTGCTCGCAGCCTTGGTCGTTCACGTCTATTTTACCGCGTTGCTCACGCACGAAAACCGCGCTGCAAGGGCCGTGCGCTATGAAGTGCAGGCCGATTTCGGAAGAACCAATTTCGCCAAGCGAACCATGATTCTCACCGGGCTGCTCGTCTTCTTTTTCCTGTGGATACACCTCGCCAATTTCGCCTTCGCCGCAAAGGAAGGGCCGCACACGGCGGTAACCGCCGCCGGCACGCAGGAACTCGGTTTGTTTGGCCTGGTCTGGAACAAGTTCCTCAATCCCGTCTATGCCCTCTTCTACATTCTGGCGGTCGGGTGCGTGGGGTTTCACTTGAGCCACGGCATCCAGAGCCTGCTTCAAACAATCGGCTTTAATCATGAGCGCTACACACCGATGATTCGAAAAGCCGCCATCGGCGCGGGCATCGCACTCGCCTGCGGCTTTGCGTCGGTTCCGGTGTATGTGATGGTGAAACGCGTGCCCGGTCTGTGACGGGCATTCGCGGCGGCACGCGGGAGAAGGATACGGAATGAGCCTCGATTCACGAATTCCAGAAGGGCCCATCGCGGACAAATGGACCCTCCATAAAAACGAAATGAAGCTGGTCAGCCCGGCCAACAAGCGGAAATACACCCTGCTCGTCGTCGGCACCGGCTTGGCCGGAGCCTCCGCGGCCGCATCCCTCTCCGAAATGGGATACAAGGTCAAGGTCTTCTGCATTCACGACACGCCCCGCAGAGCCCACAGCATTGCCGCGCAGGGCGGAATTAATGCCGCAAAGAACTACCAGAACGACGGGGACAGCGTTCACCGCCTCTTCTACGATACCGTCAAGGGCGGCGACTTCCGGTCGCGCGAAGCCAACGTGCATCGTCTCGCCGAATTGAGCGTCAACATCATCGATCAGTGCGTCGCCCAAGGCGTGCCGTTTGCCCGTGAATACGGCGGACTCCTGGCCAACCGGTCCTTCGGCGGCGCATTGGTAAGCCGGACGTTTTATGCCCGCGGGCAAACGGGCCAGCAATTGCTGCTGGGAGCCTACAGCGCCCTGATGAAAGAAGTCGCCGGCGGCAACGTGACCTTGTTTCACCGCAGAGAAATGCTCGAATTGGCCGTGGTCGATGGCAAAGCCCGCGGAATCGTGTGCCGGAATCTGGTAACAGGCGCGATCGAGGCCCATGAAGGCGACGCCGTCATCATGGCCACCGGCGGGTACGGCAACGTCTTCTACCTGTCCACGAATGCAAAGGCATGCAACGTCACGGCCGCGTGGCGCGCACACAAAAAAGGCGCCTATTTCGCAAACCCGTGCTACACGCAAATCCATCCAACCTGCATCCCGATTCACGGTGATTTTCAATCCAAGCTCACCCTGATGAGCGAAAGCCTGCGCAACGACGGGCGCATCTGGGTGCCTAAACAAAAAGGCGACAAGCGGCCCGCAAACCAAGTCGCGGAAGAAGAACGCGATTACTATCTCGAACGAAAGTATCCCTCCTACGGCAATCTCGCCCCACGCGACATTTCGTCCCGAAGCGCAAAGGAAGCATGCGACGCCGGTAACGGAGTCGGCGCCACCGGACAGGCCGTATACCTCGACTTTCGCGATGCAATCCAACGACTGGGAAAGGATGTTATCGAGGCCCGATACGGCAATCTCTTCTCCATGTATGAAAAAATCGTGGACGAAAACCCGTATCAAGTGCCCATGATGATCTATCCCGCCGTGCACTACACGATGGGCGGCCTGTGGGTCGACTACAATCTCATGAGCAATTTGCCCGGATTGCACGTCTTGGGCGAAGCCAACTTCTCCGACCACGGCGCAAACCGACTCGGCGCAAGCGCACTCATGCAGGGCCTCGCGGACGGATACTTCGTCATACCCTACACCATCGGCCACTACCTGGCATCGGAAAAACTCGACAAAGTGACGGCCGATCACCCGGACTTTAAGCGCGCAATCGAAGACGCCACAAATCGAACGAATGCGTTGCTCAAGGTGAACGGCGAACATACGCCCGACGAGTTCCACCGCCGCCTTGGCATGATTTGTTGGAACAAAGTCGGCATGGCCCGCGAAAAATCGGGCCTGGAATCGGCCATCAACGAAATCCGGGAACTAAGAGACGAGTTCTGGCGGAATGTGCGCGTACCAGGCTCCGGCGAAGCATTGAACCAAAGCCTCGAGAAAGCCGGGCGTATCGCGGACTTCCTCGAGTTCGCAGAATTGCTCGCCCGCGACGCGCTGCATCGCGAAGAATCCTGCGGCGGCCATTTCCGCGTCGAACACCAGACCGAGGATGGCGAGGCAAAACGCAACGACGATGCCTTTTGCTACGTCGGCGCATGGGAATTCACGGGCGTCGGCGAAGCGGGAAATCTGCACAAGGAATCGCTTGTTTTCGATAACATTCACCTGGCCACGCGCAGTTATAAGTAAGGGCGAAGGAGCGGATGGAATGATCGCAAAAACGTTGAATTTGACCTTGAGGGTGTGGCGCCAGCCGGGTCCAGGCAAACCGGGTCAGTTCGAAACGTATGACGCACGCGGAATCAGCACGGACGCGTCGTTTCTGGAAATGCTCGATGTGGTCAACGAAGATCTCATCAAGAAGGGCCGCGAACCTATCGCCTTCGACCACGATTGCCGCGAAGGCATTTGCGGCAGTTGCGGCTGTGTCGTAAACGGACACCCTCACGGCAAGGAAAACGAAACCGCCCTGTGCCAACTGCATATGCGCAAATTCAAAGACGGCGACACAATTGTCATCGAGCCATTCCGCGCAAACGCATTCCCCGTGTTGCGGGATCTCGTCGTCGATCGAAGCGCATTCGACCGCATCATCCAGGCCGGAGGATTCATTTCCGTCCGCACGGGACAGGCCCCGGAAGCCCATTCCGTGCCCGTTCCGAAAGACGATTCCGACAACGCCATGGATGCCGCCGAATGCATCGGTTGCGGCGCCTGCGTCGCGGCATGTCCAAACGCCTCGGCCATGTTATTCGTGTCGGCGAAAGTGTCCCATCTCAATTCGTTGCCGCAGGGAAAGCCCGAAGCGCACCGGCGCGCCATGAAAATGATACTGCAGCACGACAAAGAAGGGTTCGGCGCATGTTCCAATCACTATGAGTGCGAAGGCGCCTGCCCGAAAGGCATCAGCGTGCGGCACATCGCCAAATTGAACCGCGACCACCTCGTGGCGGCACTCAAAGCCGTGAGAACCTGACACCAACCGCCCCTCGGCGGCCGGCCCGCCACCGGCCCGCTTCCATTTCAGTCAAATCTTGACATCATCCGAATCGCACGGCACTCTAGTTGTTGGAGCAAGCAAGGCATCACCTCGGCACAATCGTTCGGGCCCGTGCGATTCGTCTCGCCTGAGGTGCATCGTCCAAATGAGACATTGGCCATGAAGCGTAAGAACGCAGGCGCCGCTTCGTGCGAATTGAGGGAAGGGCGACATCCGGTGACTGAATCGACCGTGAAATGCCGAAACCGCAAGCGCCAATGGCGTTTCCACGTGCTTTGGTCCGTCGCTCTGTTCTGGACCGCCACCCACGCGGCCGCCGAAGATCTGCCCCCGGACCAGGTTGCCGGTTTTGAACGAAGCATACGGCCACTCCTCGCCAACGCGTGCTATTCCTGTCACGGACCGGAGAAACAAGATGCCGGGCTGCGCGTGGACGAAAGGCCGGAACCTTCGGTGCGCGACAAGGTGGCAGGTGTTCTCTTAAACAAATCACCAATGAATCACCCCGAAGTGTCCGTTCCGCCCGAAGCGTTGGAAGGAATCCTCAATTGGGTTGCCCAAGGAACGCCATGGCCCCCGGATCCGCCCAAGAATCAGTTGCGGCCATCCATGGAGCGGCTCATTGCAAGTTCTCGCGAGTCGCATTGGTCGCTGAAACCCGTATTCAACCCCGAACCGCCTGCAGTCAATAACCCGGCATGGTGCCAATCGCCCATCGACGCATTCATCCTCCATCGTATCGAGCGCGCCGGGCTCGCTCCTTCACCCCAAGCCGACAAGCGCACGTTGCTGCGCCGTACCTACTACGATTTGATCGGCTTGCCGCCGGCCTACGACGAGATTGCGCAATTCGAAAGCGATTCCTCTCCCGATGCCTACGCCAAAGTCGTCGATCGTTTGCTGGCCTCGCCCGAATTCGGCGAGCGCTGGGGCAGGTACTGGCTCGATATTGCCCGCTACAGCGATACCCGAGCATCGGGTTTCGAAGATTCACGCTACTTCCCCTTTTCATATACCTATCGGGACTACGTCATTCGCGCATTCAATGACGACCTTCCCTATGACCAATTTATCCTGCATCAATTGGCCGCCGACTTGATTGATCTCGGCGAAGAAAAACGCCCATTGGCCGCGCTCGGATTCCTGTCCCTGGGCCGGCCCGGCAAAATTCACGACATGATCGACGATCAAATCGACGTGGTGTCCCGTGGGTTCATGGCGCTGACCGTGAATTGCGCGCGCTGCCACGACCACAAATTTGATCCGATTCCAACGGCTGACTACTACTCGCTCTACGGCATCTTTCGAAGCATGCAAACGCCAAGCGACCTGCCCGTGATCGAGAAAGCCGATGTAGATTCCCCCTCGTATCAGGACTATGCGCGCGAACTGGAAAAACTGGAGTCGGAAAGAAACGCCCTGCTGGCAGAAGCGCGCGCGGATCTCGACACCCATATAAAGGAAAAAGCGCTGGCGTACTTGCAGGCCGCATACGAAGCGCGAAACAAGGACTCCGTCGTGGCGGATGTGGCCAAGGCAAAGTCACTGCGTCCGGCCATGCTCGCGCGATGGCGCAATTTCGTTATCGAAACAGAAGGCGAAGGCCCATCAATTCAGTTGGCGTCGCTGACTGACGGCGGCGCGGCATTGCTGCGGCAGGCACTCGAAAATGAAGACTCCCCGGCCAATTTGTCCCCTTCAGACGTGGAAGCCCTAAGTGAACGGGACATGCGGCTGAAACTGGCGCAACGCCGCGCCGCGATCGATCGACTGAAAACAACTCATCCGGGCCGCCCCGATCACGCAATGGCGGTGGAAAACTCGCGCAAACCATTTCAACCCTATGTCTTTGTTCGTGGCGATCCCGAAAACAAAGGACCAAAGGTGCCGCGACAATTCCTCGCGGTGCTCTCGAAAAACGGACAAGCGCCAATCGCGGGCCATGGCCGGCTGGAACTCGCTCACGCCATTGCAAACCGTGAGAACCCATTGACAGCGCGCGTCATGGCAAATCGCGTATGGATGCACCTCTTCGACAGCCCATTGGTGGCCACGCCGAGCGATTTCGGACTGCAGGGCGAGAAACCCACCCACCCCGAATTGCTGGACCATCTCGCATGGACTTTTATGGAAGACGGATGGTCGGTAAAACGGCTGATAAGAAGAATCGTCCTGTCTAGCGCCTATCAGCAGCGAAGCGAGGATTCACACGACGGCCTGGCGTCCGATCCCGCGAATACCCTTCTGTGGAAACAAAACCGCAGAAGACTCGACTTCGAGGCAATGCGCGATTCCATTTTGAAAGCCGCATCCAACCTCGATCTCGCCGCGGGCGGGCCGCCGGTCGATGTCGTCGAAGTACCGTTTTCAAACCGGCGCACGGTATACGGTGAAGTGGACCGGGAAAACCTGCCCGCCATGTTTCGAATCTTCGATTTCGCGCCCCCCAGCGCACACAGCCCAAACCGGTTTGAAACCACCGTCCCCCAACAGGGCCTCTTCATGATGAACAGCGCATTTGTGGCGGAACAGGCCCGGCTCATAGCCAACAATGCGGACGCCGCCGACACGACAACCGATGATCGTATTCGAAACATGTATCGCGCCGTTCTCACCCGGGACCCGCTGCCCATCGAACTTACCTTGGCCACGGATTTTGTGAATGGACAAGATACCGCCGAACCCTCCGTCCCCTATTACGAACCGTCAGATTGGCGGTACGGATACGGATCCGTGGACGAAACCCTCGAAAAGGTTACCGCGTTTACCGAATTTCAACATTGGCAAGACGAAACCTACCAGGCCGCAAACAAACTCCCTGCGCCAGAAACCGGATGGGCAAGACTGGATCGCCTGGGCGGTCACCCGGGCGGCCCAGGTGTGGCGGTCATTCGGCGCTGGATTTCACCGGCAAGCGCTACACTGTCCTGCGTCGGCGAAATCCACCACTATTCCCCAGAAGGCGACGGCGTCAACGCGTGCGTAATCTCAAGCCGCGAGGGAATTCTCTGGAAAGGCGAAGTGCACGACGGCATGACAATCACCGTGTTTGACGGGGCCAAAATCGAACCGGGCGACACCATTGACTTGGTCGTTACCTGCAAGGCAAACGACGACGCGGATCAATTCCGGTGGCACCCCAGGTTGTATCTGACTTCGCCCAACGCGGGAAAACTGCCCAAACAGGATTGGTTGAGCCGCTTTGATTTTCGCGGACCGCCACCCGTGGCGCCCGTGCCGTTGAAACCGTGGGAACAATATGCCCAAGTGCTGCTCATGAGCAATGAGTTCCTATTCGTGGATTGAAGATATGGAGCCGACCCATGCATCACGAAAACTTAACCCCCAATGATTTCATCCTGAATCGCCGCGATTTCCTGAGGCGGACAGGTATGGGATTTGGCGCCCTCGGACTGGCCACGCTGGGCGGCGCGGACAACGCATTCGCGGCTCGCCCCGCAACCGGCGCGCCCCATTTCGCCCCGCGCGCGAAACGGGTCATCCACATCTTCCTCAACGGCGGCATGTCGCACGTCGATACGTTCGATCCCAAACCCGCCCTCGCACGCTTTTCCGGCAAAAAATTGCCGCTCGAAGGCATACTCACCGAACGCCCAACCGGCGGCGCGTTGCCCACGCCATTCCAGTTCTCGCAGTGTGGCGAAAGCGGCGTTCCGGTCAGCGAATTGTTTCCACATCTGTCCCAATGCGTCGACGATATGTGCATCATCCGCTCCATGCACACGGACAATCCCGTGCACGGGCCATCCCTGCTACTGATGAACTGCGGCGATGCGCGCCTGCCGAGGCCGAGTGTGGGCTCATGGGTAACGTACGGCTTGGGCACGGAAAATCAAAACCTGCCGGGATTCATCTCCATGTGCCCCGGCGGATATCCGGAGGAAGAATCGAAAAACTGGCAGGCGGGATTTCTGCCTGGTAACTACCAGGGCAACTACATCGACAGCCAGCACACCGACGTGGAAAAGCTGATCGAGAACATCAAGAGCCACTATACGTCGGCGCGCGGACAACGCAGACAACTGGAGTTGCTCGGCGAATTGAATGCATTGCACCAGGCGACACGTCAGGCAGACGACGCGATAGAGTCCCGCATCCAGTCCTTTGAACTCGCCTACCGCATGCAATTGGATGCGACCGACGCCTTCGACATTGCGCAGGAACCCGAGTACATCCGCGCAATGTACGGAGAAACCGTGCAGGCAAGGCAATGCCTCATTGCGCGCCGCCTGCTGGAGCGAGGCGTACGCTTCATACAACTCTGGCACGGCCCCGGACGCCCATGGGACAGTCACGACGAGATCGATGCCGCGCACCGGCGGTTATGCATGCAATGCGATCAGGGCATAGCCGCCCTGATTATGGATTTGAAACAGCGTGGCATGCTGGAAGACACGCTGCTCGTGTGCGTCGGAGAATTCGGCCGCACACCCACGGTCGAAATCCAAAGCGTCAACCAGGGGGTCCTGGCCGTGGGCCGCGATCACAACCACTACGGATTCTCGGCATGGATGGCCGGCGGCGGCGTCAAGGGCGGCTACATCCACGGAGCCACCGACGAATTCGGATTCAAGGCCGTGGAAAATCCCGTCCACGTGCATGACCTCCACGCAACCATGCTCCACTTGCTAGGGTTTGATCACACGGAGTTGACCTACCGCTACGCGGGCCGCGATTTCCGGCTGACCGACGTCTACGGAAACGTCGTGCACGACATCATCGCGTAAACTCAGGGCCCTACGTCGCGCCGGAACTTCTCAAAGTATTTGTCGCCGTCTTTCGACCGGCGCGACATCCACTCTTTCACGCCCTGTTTCGTCTTCTCGTCCATATCCGGCGTGTACTTGGTTACCGACGGTTCAAACTGACTCACGTGCGCTGCGGCTGCTTCCCCCTTCAAATCCATGACTTCGGTGATATCCACGGAATAGTTGGGAATGTCCGTGTAGTAATAATAAGCAACCGGTACCGCATACGGCTCCAGACCTTCGTCAAGCAGATGCTGCGGATAGTAAAGATGCCATTCCGCCGCAATGAAAGCATCCTTCGTGATATTCGCCGCCATGCGATGATCCGTCTTGTGCCACGCCACGCGAGGCGTCCCCGGTTCTATCGTGAACACGGCATCGGGCCGGTATTTCTTCATGTAATAGCAGGCTTGCCCGCGCAAAATTTGTGGATCGGCATACTCCAAATCGCCGTCCTCGTAACCCAGCCAGTGAATCTGCTCCTTCGGTATCCCAAGTATCTCGCATGCCTTCTCTTCTTCGGCACGGCGTATCCGCGCGAGCCGCTCGCTCGTCATCTCCAAATCCTTCGACCCCTTGTTGTCGTTGGTATAAATAATCACAATGACCTTGTTCTTGTTCTTCGCTAACAAAGCCATCGTGCCCCCGCAGCCAAACGTGTCGTCGTCCGGATGAGGCGTAAACACTAGCACCGTCTTCCCGGTCCAATTCTCAATCCGATCGGCTTCGGCCACCGGGTCGTTCTGCGGTGGCTGCGGCGCCTGGGCAAATGCAGCCGCTGCGAATAAACAACAAATAGCTAACCACTTCATGATGCAAATCTCCTTCCAACGATTGGGCCGATTCCGGCCAGACGTATCGCGTCTCTCCCCTCAATCCCCTCCCGCGCTCGCGCGTGCCCCCGCATACACCAGCGCGGCTAGTCCTGATTCACAGTCGGTACGACTATACCACGCGGGTTCGGCGCGGAAACAACGCCCCGCCTACATCGCGAACAGCTCGCTCACCGGTGAAAACCCCTGCACAACCTTCACTTCACGGGTCTCTACCTGATTCAACCGGCGAACCACCGTATACGCCTTCGCGCGGATATGAGTGCGCAATACTCGATACGTATTGCCCACATACGCGATCGCGCAATGATCGTCGATCCCAATCCCCACACCCCCGCGCTTGTGAATGAGCGCCCGGAAACTCTCCATCCTCCGCTCCCCCATGACATGCGGGCAAGCAGTGACTGGAAGCATCCCAAGGCCTTTCACGGCAATATAATCCCAATGCTCTGGATGATAAAAAGACATAGAATCGCTGTGCCCAAGATCGTACCAACAGATACCCCCGGCGCTGGATCCCGCCAGCAGTGTTCCGCGGCGGTGCGCCCGGTGCAACAGCGCGTCCACACCCAGATGCCGCCAGCGCCGCAGCGCTTTCAACGTGTTACCGCCGGTAACGTAAATGATGTCCGCGCTTTCAAGCAGTCGACGCCCAACACGCAAATCCGGCTCGCGGCCAAGCAACAACACCTCGCGAGTTTCGCACCCCAACCGCTTCCCGTAGGTGTGGTGAAACTGCGCCACCGCCTCCGGCTTGTCGTACGTCGCCGTCGGCAAAAGCACCGCCTTGGGCCGGCGCACGCCCGCCAACGCAACAATCTGCCGGTGCACCGACGCCGCCCCAACAAGGGGAATGCCGCCCCCGGTGACTATACGCGTGTTTTTGTGTAGCATGGTTTCCAGTCCAGATAGTCGAATCGCAATAGGATGTCCGATTTCAGGACCTCGTACAAGGAGTCATGCCATGCGAAGGACCGTTGCACTGGCCGCCGCGCTGGTGTCCACCATGGCATATGCGCAAATCGGCGAAAAAGCCAACGGCTATCGCGGCATCTGGTACATGAACCAACCCACCAAGGACGAGTTCGTATACAAATACAGCGGTGGCCTCGGCACCTATTGCGCCAAGCACATCCCCCAGGCCATATACTCGAAAGAAGCCAACAAAACCTTCTTCGTATACGGCGGAACAGTCGAAGGCAAGAACGAACTGTTGGAAATGGTCTCCTGCTATGACCATGCCACCGGCACCGTTCCCCGGCCCACCATCCTCATGAACAAGGGCACAAGCGACGCCCACGATAACCCCGTTATCGCAATGGACGACGATGGCTTCATCTGGGTGTTCGCCAGTTCCCACGGAACCTCACGCCCATCCTACATTTTCAAAAGCACAAGCCCCTTCGACATCCAATCGTTCAACCAAGTCCTGGAAACGAATTTCTCCTATCCGCAACCATGGCACATCAAAGAAAAGGGCTTCTTGTTCCTCCACACCTATTACGCCGGCGGGCGCGGCCTCTACTGGCACACCAGCACCGACGGCATGAACTGGACCGATCGAAAGCTCCTCGCGCACATCCAGGAAGGCCACTACCAGATTAGCTGGCCCTACGGCGACCGCGTGGGAACCGCCTTCAACTACCACCCCACAGCTTACCGCGGCGACCCCAAAGCCAAAGGCCTGAATTGGAGAACCAATCTCTACTACATCGAAACGCCGGACATGGGTGCGACCTGGCGAACCGTGGACGGAAAAACCGTCGAAACCCCCATCAACGACCCCCAATCACCAGCACGCGTGCATGACTACGAAGCCGAAGATACGCTCGTCTACCTGAAGGATCTCAACTACGACGCCCAAGGCCGCCCGATCATCCTTCACGTGACCTCCCACGGATGGCAACCCGGCCCCGATTCCGGTCCGCGCGAAGTCCGAATCGCCCATTGGAACGGCAACACCTGGGACCTACGCACCATCGCCCCCGTCGATCACAACTACGACATGGGCAGCCTCTACGTCGAAGACGACGGCACATGGCGCATCATCTTCCCGACCGAACCGGGACCCCAACCCTTCGGCGGCGGTGGCGAGATCGCCGTCTGGACAAGCAAAGACAACGGCGCAAAATGGGAACTCGCCCGCCAGGCAACACGAAACAGCCCAAGGAACCACATGTACTGCCGCCGACCCGTAAATGCCCATCCCGATTTCTACGCATTCTGGGCAGACGGCCACAGTCGCCAACCCTCGGAATCAAACCTGTTTTTCTGCGACAAAACCGGAGAAAACGTATTCCGGCTCCCCCCTGTCATGGAAGGCGATTCCGCAAAACCGGATCCCGTCTCCGAAGCGTCCGCAACCGCATTCATCCCGCCCGTGGTTTCAAAAAAATCAATCTCCGCAATGATATACGGCGGATCCAGCCACGACCCCAACTGCCTCTGCGGCCGCGGACAAGACGAAACTGCAATGCTCAACAACTTCTGACCAAAAAAAATCACACCCCACTCTGGCCTGCAGGAGACTGCTCCCTCTTGTGTCCTTTTTGTCCTTTTCGTCCCTTCTGTCCATTGCTCCCCTCCGTCATTCGCGCCTCAAGCTATAAATGCGTAAACTGCGCAAATCCATCATTTACCCTTGTTTCAATCCGCTAAGAAAATGCAACAAAATCGGGTAACTATAAGTGGGAGGCACTGCCGGGTTGGCAGCACCGAGACCCCAT
>BTWA01000002.1:134498-203126 GCA_045863295.1 Candidatus Hydrogenedentota bacterium | reverse complement strand
GCTCCCGCTCGGGCGATCGTCCCCCATGGCGTTAGACGGTAGATTGTTTGACATTTGACGAAATTTAAGGTAGAATCTCCCAAATGGCAGGTGCTGCACTTGCTGTACACCTGCAAGGTTCGGATGCCGTGGTTCGGCGGCATAAGGGTCGGAAACCGGGATAACGGCGACCGTCCGGTTGGAGACTCCTGCGGAAGATGGCGGTCTTTTGCGGATTGAGTTTCGGACGGCTGCCTATGGATACCGGTTTTCGCCAGTTCGCACTCACCCGACCGTTCAAAGCGTCGCGGGGCGGTTTGATCGGGCCTCAATTCCGGCATGTGGGCCGGAATGTAACCCCAGTGAATTGAACGTTGTAAGGCCTTGCTGCAAGCGGTATTCCTACCGGACGGGTCCGGAGTCCTGAAACCGCATTGCGCGGTAGCGGGTCGAAACAGACAAGCAGTACGAAAATATCCGTGCAGCGTGGCACACGGAGATGGGATCGAATGAACAAGACTAAGACTACGGCTCGCCGGCGTCACATCATGTACCCCGTGAAGCGGTATACGATGACGCCGGAGGAATCGAAACAGTGGGACCAGGGAAATGAGACGGATCGCCGTAACATTCTGGCCTCGCTCGGTGACCGCGTGTCGGACGACTCAGTTGAACACGACGGGTGTCTGATCGCCTTCTACCACAACGACGGGCAGTTGGTGGGCAAATGCACCCACCATGAACCGCTCTTCGTGGAACAACGACCTTAATCGTTGGGACCGGTTTTAATGTCCCACACCCCCCATCGGGCCTCTTGCTTCCCCCAGCGAGAGGCCCGAACCTCTTTGCAGCAATGCCTAGAAATCAACTGATCGCCCGCAGAAACGCCTGCACGGCGTCAACGGTGGGATCGTCTGGAAACGCCGCAAAGCACCGGCCACTGACGGCCTTCAGCGCCTCGGGTTCCGCAAGCACCTTCTCAAGCGAAGCCGCCAGCGAAGCATCGCTCAAGTCGGGCCCATACCCCAAATCGAAACCAAAGCCATCCGCGGCAAAGCGGACCGTCTCCCTCGCCTCCTCAAGGGTCTTCGACACGACGATGGGCGGCACGCCGATGTAGGCCGCTTCATACTTGGTCATTCCCCCACCGCATACGGCCACATCAGCCCAAAGCAGTTCGTCGGCAAGCGACGGCACCTGACCAATCAGCCGGCACTCCCCTTCAAACCGCGCAAGAACTCCCGAAAGCTGTGCGGAATCCCTGTAACTCGTGCCCACCACCACATGCACCGAAAGCGCCGGCGCAACGTGCAAAAGCGCTTGGGCGCTGCGTAGCGTCAGATTCCATTTGTCCGCTCCGCCAATCGCAATCAGCACTCGCTCCGGCGGGCCTTCCAGGGGCGCCTTGGTGACGCGCGCGTGACGCAGCGACTTGCGCACCGGCAGGTACTCCGCGCCCAGTATCAACGCGGAGCCCGTCGAAGCGTATTGGCTGGTATCCACACCGGTCGAAGGATTCAGAACAGCGGCGCAGGGATAGTCCGGCAGGGAATTCAGGTCGTCGAAAAACAAGGTGGGCGCGATCGCATTGAACCCCGCCAAATCATCGCGGGACATCTCATAGTCGTCTGCTACGATCGCAAATGGGCGAGTCTTCCCAAGAATCTCGCGGGCAGCACGAAACCGGTTCTGTTTGGTCTCCCCGGGAGTCGTCGCGAAAGGCATTTCCGCGTCCTGCAGCAGACGGTCCGCCCCGTCTTCGTAGCTCCCTTGAAACGAAGCGGAATACCCCAAATCGACAAACGCCTCCGCCAACGCCAGGCATCGGCTCACATGACCGAACCCGGAATCCTTGCTGCCTTCGCAAACGAAGACCACGTTGGGATGCGGGGCATGACCCACGACGGTTACCCTTCTTCCAGTGACTTCTGCGACACGTCTTTGTTGATCGCCGCGAGATCTGGATTGCGTTCCAGCAATCTCACTGCGTCCCGCCAGCCGATACTGTTTGATCCGTGAAAATGCTGAAAGACGCCTTCCAGCAAGTGTAAGTCTTCCTTTGTATCCAAAGTCAAACGGCATTGACTGGGCGCTCCGGGCCAGCCCAAGTGACTGACGGCAAATTGCTCGGGGTGCCGGTACAAATAAGGAGTGACGTGCACGCGTTCGAAGTCTTCTCGCGCGTCCCGCCACGCAGTTTCCAGCGCGGTGCGCGTTACCGCTTCCACATCGAACCCGCGAACGAACCCTTCCCCGTCGTTGGCCACGTAATCAACCCCCCCGGCAGTGGCTGTATTGACACATGCATCAATCCACTCGGGATCGATCAGCGGACAATCGGCCGTGACTCGGATCACGTAGTCCGCCGAGTGTTCCTTGGCGGCGCTAACGAATCGGTCCAGTACGTCATCGCGGCTCCCCCGAAATACGGGAACTTCGAGCCGGGCAGCCGACTGCGCAATGCGATCATCGTCCGGTTCGGTTGTGGTGGCGATCACGACGGCACTTGTGGTCTTCGCGGACTGGCATCGCCGCACGACACGATCCAGAACCGGCATGCCCGCCAGATCGATCAACGCCTTTCCCGGCAGACGCGTGCTGCCCATGCGGGCCTGTATCAGTGTAACGATTCGCATGAACGCCATTGTACGCGACAACGCGCCCCGCCGCGATCAGACTTCAAACACGGTGACTTCCGGCCGGCACAGGAAACGGACTGGAATCATCCACATACCAATGCCCGGATTGACATAAAGCGGGCCCGCCGGCGTTTTGAACAGAGCTCGATCGTAGTTGGCGCAGCCACCCGGCAGTATCAGTGCACCCGCAAATGGCAATCGGATCTGCCCGCCGTGCGAGTGCCCTGCCAACAGAAGCGTATAGGCGTGCTCCACATGGTCTGCCGTCTCGGGATAGTGACCGAGCAGGATTCGTTTGGGAAGCTCCGATCTCAGGAACTTAGGAGGTTGGATATCGTCGACGCCCACGAGGCCGACCGCGCCATGCGCGGCCTCCGCGGTTTGATTCACGAGCCAGCGTCCGCCGGTCGCTTCAAACGCCTGGGCGATAACGGCAAAATCCGATCCGCTCCAGTGATCGTGGTTGCCGGGGCATCCGTACATGGGCACGGCAATCCTTACCATCTCATCCAGTGCTTCGTTCACAAAACGTTTATCTTCCACGATGTCGCCTGTGAAGCAGACAAAATCCGGGGATAATCCATTGATGCACTCGACAACCTGACGCAGCCGCCGACGGTTACCCTTATGGTGCAGATCCGTGAAATGGACCAACCGGTGGGAAGGACTCTCGGAGATTCGCACGATGCGCACACGCAGCCAAGCCGGTTCCACAGCCCATGCGTAGCAGACCGTCAACGCGGGCAATCCGGCGAGCGAACCGCGCAAGAATGTACGGCGGGAGATTCGCATCGTGGGCCATTGTACACCATTATCGCAGGGTAAATGAGTGCTATCGTGCGTGGGCGGGCGTGGGAGCGACGATGTTCAACGCCGCCTCGCGGGTGGCCCGCAATTGAGCCTGCTTGTATTCATAATACTCTGTGAGGCAATTGTGCCGTGCAACGCAGGCCAGCGCGAACAGAAACCAATACGGTTCCATGATACGGATGATGAGAAAGGAGATGGTGCCCAACGACTGCACGATAAGGGCCGCCGTAATGACGAATACCCCAACTCCCAATCCCTTGTACAACCAGTCCGAAGTCCACAAATACGATTCGCGCGCGGTTTGAAACAGCTTTAGCTGCAGGAACAGGAACGCAATAAATCCCACAATGCCGGTCTCAATGAACACCCGCGCATACTGGGAGTCCATGACACGGTCCCACGTGACGCCGCCGCCCAGCCAGGGCCAGACATGCAGGTTGTACCAAACCTTCTGCCACACGTAGATTCGCTCGTGCGTAGACTTGTCCACCTGGAGGCCCGTGCTTTGTCCTGCCACTTCGACTTCCACGCCATACCCTTGTTGAAACGTGTAGTTCACCCGATTGACTACGTCCTCAGGCATGACGTAAGGATATACAAGGCAGATGAGGCCGACCAGCACTACAAACGAGTACTTGCGGTTTACCAACCCAATCACGATGAGCGCCGCAAGAAATGCGATATAGGAGGCGCGAGACAGCGTGAACAAGAATGGCGAAAATGCAGCGAGCGCAATCGCGAGAAACAGCATTCGAAGCTTTCTCGTGGGCGCGTGGATCATCAGCGATAGGGCAATGCACATCACAAGGACCAGGTAACCGCCAAAGGTGTTGGGCTCGGTGCCGCCTTTTTCAAACGGCGCGGACACGCGGTCGAACAGCGCGAAGCGGGCATAGATACCGTAGAGCGAGGAAATCACCGCAGTCACAAAGAACGTTGCAAGCAGCCGCTTAATCTGGGTTCGGTTCCGGATGGCAAGTCCGACCAGCGCAAACAGCATATAGTATTGCAGCATTTTTAAGAGCGTAAACGCGGCTGTCTGCTCGTCGAACAAGGGCAGGTTGCGATCGTACGCGAGAGCCGTTGAAATCAGACACACGGTGAAATAGAGAACAATGGCGATATTGACCGGGCTGGGAAGCCAGAGGTAGGCCCTCTTTTCATACACCTGCTTCACAAGCACGCCCATGAAAACGACCATGATGAGAAAGTCGTTGTAACGGATATTCAATTCCCGGTGGCCAAATCCCACGCTGCCGGTTTCCACCTCGGGCGAGAGCAGCATCCCGATAACCAGAATGTATACACCCAACTCTACGCGAAACATGGTGACGCCGAAAATGAGAAGTGTCGCAGCCAGCGCAAGGGTTAGGTATTCGTCCCCAACGAAAACCTGAAAGATGAAGAGTCCAATGCCGCAAAACAGCATGAATCCCGCGATAAACGGGACTTCAAACCGGCTCTCGGCGACTTCACCGCGCCCGATCTGATATTCGGATGGCTGAAAAAAGGGCATGTCAGTACGAACCCGCGATCGCTAAAATTAGAGCGCTTTCCGGCGGCGCACCGGCGCGTCTTCATAGTAGTAGTAGTAATAATAATAGTGACGGCGGGATGCTTCCAGGCCGTTGAGCACGACGCCTGCAATTCTCGCCTGAGCCGTCTCGAGCAGCTTAATCCCGCGCTGAACTGTCTCGCGGCGGGCATTGTCCACCGAGACCACGAGCACGACGGAATCAAGTTCGCGGGCCAGCAGAACCGGGTCCGTGACGACGAGGAGCGACGGCGCATCGCAAATGATCAAATCAAAGTCATTCCGCATCTGATTGAGAAGGTTGCGCATCCTCTCTGATCCAACCAACTCGGACGGATTGGGCGGAACGCGGCCCGCCGAAATCGACCATAGGTTTTCGACACGCGTCGTTCGGAGTACGGATTTGTAGTCCAACCCATCGCGCAACACATCCGCAAGCCCGGGTCCTCGTTCCATTTTCAGCACATGGTGCACATGCGGACGGCGCAAATCGGTATCCAGAAGCAGGACCCGGAATCCGCTGTCCGCAAAGGTAACGGCCATGTTCACGGCTGTGGTGGTCTTGCCTTCGCCTGGAACGGCACTGGTGATGAGTATGGTCCTGGGCTTGTATTGCAGCGTGCTGAACTGGAAATTGGTCCGCAGGGTTCGATAGGCCTCGGAGATGGGCGATTTGGGATCGTGTTGCGTAACGATGCACGCATCGACTTCGTCTTCATCTTTAACGGGAACGTAGGTGCCGCGCCTGCGCGTAGTCGGCGGACCAAACCGCATTCTTGGAATGGTTCCGATCACTTCTTGGCCAAGATGAATGCTTACATCTTCGATGGATCGAATGGACGTGTTCATGCCTTCCAGGAGCAGGGCCAGACCAATGCCGATCGTCAACCCGACCAGCCCTCCGCTGAGGAACAGAAAGATGGGTCCGCGTTGGCCTTCGTGGGGCTTCGGTTGAACAAACGGAGGGGTAGGGCTTCGCTCTATCGTTCCACTGCCGCGCTGAATGGCACTGGAGAGCTCGAATTCCTTGTCCAGGAGTTGCAAGTACTGATCGTTGTGCTGGCGCACCGCCCGAACCAGGTTCTGATAGTCCTTGTCCTTTTCCGCCAAACCAGGCAGTACCGTTTCCAGTTCCTCAATCAGTTTTCGGTTGGTGGACGTCTGAATCTCAACCGAAGTAAGTTGAACTTGCAGGTTGACGTACTGATCGCGCAGGTTCTTTCGATCTTCCCACACGTCCTGGCCGGTGCCCACGCTTGCGTTCAATTCGCGCACCGCGTGCATGATGGCGTCTTCTTTCTCCCGAATCTCTTCCTGCAGTTCCTGCAACGGCGGATAGTTCGGCGTGAAAGCGACGGACATGGTAATCCGCTCTTTGTGCAATTCATTTAACTGGACAATCAGCTCATTGACGACCTGATCGTTGATGGTGCTCAGCGAAACGGGGAGTTGTTCTTCTTTTTCCTTCAATTGCGATTCGATGCTGGCCATGATGGCCCTGATCTCTTCTTTTTTGGTTTCGGCGGTGGTGAGATCCAGCGTCAACGCCTTGAGATCTTCAGTGACCAGCTCCTTTGTGCGGAAACCCATTTCCTTCCGGAATTCCCATTCCGACTTTTGAGCGGCATCCAATTGCTGGCGAACGTCCTCCAACTGCCGCTGCACAAACGCATGGGTTTCCTCTTCCTGTTCCCGCACGAAGTTAAGATTCTGCTGAATGAAAGCGCGCGCGGCGTATTCCACGATACGCGCGGCGTCCTGCTCGTTCAGCGCCTCCGTCTGCACATGTATCAGGCCGGATTCCTGATCCGGTTCGAGCGAGAGCATGGCGTCGATTTGCCGGGCCTTGGAGGCGTATTCCGTCTCGGTGGCAATGCCGCTGAACTGTCCACCAGAGTCGATGTCCTGTGCTACCAGGGCGCGGGCTACGTTTTCTGCCACGGCCCGCTTGCTGACGCGATCAATGAGAGCCTTAGGCGACGACTCGAACATGGGCCGTTTGCCCAGGTCCTGCAAGATGCCTTGTTCCCACGGCGACCGGTGAACAATGAGATCCGCGGAGGCGGCAAATGCCATATGGGTGGTTCGCGTCATCAACCCGTATCCGCCGATAGCCAGCGCACCCACCACCGTGAGAATGGTGATCATTTTCCAATGGCGCGTTCCCGCGTTAACGACAAAGCGGAGCGTATTGTCCCGGTTTGCCGTTTGCGGGGCGGTCTGGTCGATGGCTGAGGGGTTGGCCAACACGATCCGTTAGTCCCTCCGGACTTCTTGCGTTCGGGCGGAAACACCGGACAGATCTTTTGCCATGGAATCCGAAACTTTCGACAAATCGAGCATCCGATCCCAGGTGACCGTATCCGGCGAATCAAACACCTTCGGTGTCACAAAAATCATGAGTTCCGTCTGTTGGCGCGTCTTTTCCGTATGTTTGAACAAATTGCCCAGAATAGGCAATTTGCCCACTCCCGGCACACGCTGCTCGGTATCCTGTACTTCGTTGCGGTAAATGCCGCCGACTACCAGACTCTGGCCGTCCATGACATCGGCCTCGCCGGTGTATGAGCGTACAGACCGGATGGGTATGCCATCGCTGGCTCCCACGGGAAACGATACTTCCGTGTCCATCTCCAGCGTAACATATCGCCCCTTCTCCGACTGGCCAACGTGAGGCGTCACGTTCATGATAATGCCGAGATCCATGAAGCGAGTCGAGAACGATTCTCGTCCTGTCGCTTCGATACCGAATTCCTGATAGGGAAACTCGTCGGTCATGCGGATTTCCGCGGGCTTGTGATTTACGGTCAAGCCGGTCGGGTTTGCGAGGAGTTCGGCCTGATTGTCGGCAACCAGGGCATCAAGAAACACGCCGAGATCGACGTTGCCGTTCATCACCCCGAGAAACAACTGACCCACTTTGGGAACCATGGCGGGCACATTCAGCAACCGGTCAAAGTCCTCGTTCACAAACCGGCGTCCGGTGCTGTTGAACAGGTTGTTGGAATTGGTTGGATTTCCGCCGATGATTTCGTTGTTAATCGGATTCCCGGATTCTCCGCGAAGCGACTGCAGGGGAACGGTTTGGGTGCCCATGGGATAATATCCGCCGTTTACTTCGGTGCCTTGGGCAAACCAGCGAACGCCGAGTTCCTTCATGGCGCCGATTTTGACTTCGGCTATTTTCGCTTCAATACGCACTTGGGCAAGCTGGCTCTCCATCTTGTCCAACCGGTTGATAACCGCCATGATGTTTTGAACCGTGCCGGGCGAGTCGGTGACGATGAGCGTGTTGGTGTCGGGATCATACCCGATCGCGCCACCTTCCGATGTCATGTGCCGCAATGCCTCGGTGAGCGATTCCGCCCGGGCATTGTGCAATGGCACCAGTTCGGTCTTCATTTCTTCCGTGCGATATGCCGTCGAAAACGTGGGCATTGTTTTCGACACCGTGACGCGCGGCTCGCGCACGATGGACGAGAGCGCATTCGCCACGCGCGACGAGGCTTCCGCCGTACCCAGGCCGCCAATGTTGACGGTACCCACATAGGGCAGGGAGATGTTTCCATTGCCGTCCACCTGAGTGGTTGTGGATACTTCGGGACGACGGTATACGTCGACATAGACGAGATCGCCGGGTTGAATCACGCCTTCTTCGGCAATCGCGGCGGGGAGCAATGCCATGGCCGCAATGACCAGCGATAGCCCCATGCGGCGCCAGCGCTTCCGCGTCTTGTCACGCATGTTCAATGTCATTCTCCGGTTGAAGCCGCTGCATCGGCTGGTTTCCCGTTGTCGATAAGTAACACCTGCCCTACGCGCAGATTCGAATTCGTCAGTTCGTTCAAATCCAGGATTTCCTGCTCGGTCATGTTATAGCGCTTGGCGATTTTTTCGAGGGTGTCGCCCGGAAGCACGTGGTAGAGCAACGACGTCGAAGAGTCTTCCGGCGCCGCATCCATCGGCGCGGCCTCGTCAGCGTCGGGAGTTGGTTCAGGTAATGCTTCGTCGACCCCTGTTTCCGAACCAGGATTCTCCACCACGGCCGCAGCGGCATCGCCTGGAGGCGTTATCTCCCAGGGCGCGTGGCCTGGGGGCGAAGTATCCGCGGGTTCCTCGGTGTCCGAGGTATCCGCCACGTTGGAAGCAACGGTGTCCGGTATCACAACCGCGGCCGGTTCCAGCGGCTCTTCTCCCTCTGGGGCGGCGCTTTCCGAGACTTCCATTGCGGGTGCATCCGCAATCACTGAATCCGGAACGGGGAGTTCGGCCGTCTCGCCCTCGATCGTGCCATCCTGTCCGACGGTTTCGGCTGGGTCCTGCGCCCCGCCCAGCGGCGAATCCATGGCCGAGTCTTCGACGGGATCGAGCGATGAAACAGGCGCGGCACTTTCCGGTTGTACGTTTTGTTCCGGTATCACGGCCGCGGGCGCCTTTTGAGAAATATCGCGCATCACATCCAGCTTCACGCGCATGGCATTTTTCGTGGCGGGATCGACGCCCGATACGCGCACAACGCGATCCCACTGTTCCATGGCCAGTGTCTGGTAGTGCTTCCGCGTCTCATCGTCGGGCGCGTTTTCGGAGAGGCTTTGGTAGAGCGAGCCCAACTCTTCGAAATCCACATCGGGGGTTAGATTGCCGGTGGTAGAGGCGGCCTGCAGGTAGGCCGTCTGTGCCAGATCGTACTGACCCATTTTCGCGTGACTCCGGGCGATGGTCCGAAGAATGGGCACCGTGGATCCCGGGTCAAGTAAGCGAAGTTCGGGGTCTTCGAGCGCATCCATGGCCTGCTGGTACGCTCCGGTCTCGTAGAGTAACCGGCCGATCAAGACGCGCGCGCGCGCGACTTTGTTGTGCGTTGGATATGCGTCTATAAAACGTTGGAATTTTCCTTGCGCCTCGATCAGGACAGGTTGCTTCTGGTTCGCGTTTCCCGTTGCCTGTTGTTGCATACAGACTGCGGCGGCAAACAGCGCCTCGGCATGCAGCGGGTGCGTTCCATTGAGCCCCGCGAATTCCTCATACGCTTGCACCGCGCCCTTGAAATCGCCCTTGGAAGCCAGGGCCGCGGCATGATTGAAGAGCTTTGTGGGGGTGCGAAATCGCGATTCGAAATAGTTGGCGCCTCGATAGGCCACAAAGGCCCCGGCCAACAACGCCGCGATTACGGCCGTGGCGCCTACTGCACGACGCAATCGGCGGTTTCTCGGTTTCCTCCGCTTGCGGTGGCTTGCCGTGTCCTGCCGGTCCTCATACGACCCCAGCCGCGCCGAAGGTACCGGCCAATCGTTTTGCGGCGCGGTCTGTGCTGGAGTTTCAGGAGTAGTTGCAGAAGGCTCCTGAACGATCAAATCATTGCGATCGGGCGCCTTGGGTGGCGGCGCATCCAACTCTTCAAGCAATTGTTCCGCTTTGGACAACACGGGATCGACCGGGCGGAGCCGGGTTTCTTCCGCCGCGGATTGTTCCATGGCGATAACGGTCTTCTCGACTTCGTCATCCGTTGGGGAGTCTGGAACTGACGGTCTTTCCGGTTCGCCGGCGATATCGCGCGTCAGGTCGGCGATGATATCGCGCAATTCGCCCATGGCCTTGGGCTGCGGTTTCGCGTTGACGTCTTCGCCATTGCGGTACGCATCTTCCATAGTGCCGGGGGCCATGCTGGAATCGACGTCGGCCACGCCTCTTTCATAGAAACTGACGGGTTTGGATGGATCGAGATCGTCGGAGCGGGGCTGGGATTCGACCGCATTGTCTTCGAGACCGCTCATGGCCAGGAAATCCGAGTCGGCGCCGCGCAAGTGATCGGGCACGCCGCTCCCCAAACGGGGATCGCCCGCTATCTCGCCTGATAAGGCTTTCTCGATGTGTTCGAGTTCCCCATAGACATCCTTTTCCGTGGGAGAGGGCTGCGACTCACCGCTATGCGCGTTGTGCTCGTCCTGCGTCATGGGTCCCTGTTAACGCACTCCATGTGGGATTCGTACGCGCGGCCTTCAGCAGCAACTGGCTCGCGCGCGACTGTCCGGATCGGGGCATTGGAGCCTCCTCATGCAGCTTCACGACGGTGCTGGGCGGATCGACGGTGGCGGGTTCTGGTTCCAGCAGTCCGAGTGCATCCACAACGCGCAGATGCCGCTGCTCGTCGGGGAGCGTCGTCTTCTGTATGGTGTGCAGAATTACGCCATGGCCAATGTGGCGGGTGCGTAATTGCGCCGCGAGCAACAACGCGTTGCGGCAGAGATTGATGGTGATTCGCGGGCTCCCTTCGGCATAGGCGTGAAGAGCTTGAATTGCGTTGTCGTCAAACAACGGCGCACGCTCCCCGCCTCCCGCCTGCCGAATCCGGAATTCCACCAAATCGCGGGTTTCCTCAATAGACAGCGCGTCAAGCACATACGTCATGTTTATGCGTTGTTCGAAATTGGGCGCGGCCCGCAAGACTGGAATCCACTCCATTTGGGCAAAGAGCACGAGATTGAGCAGTTTGTGCTGGGATGTCTCCAGATTCTGCACCAGGCGCAGCAGTTCCAACTGACCCCGCTTGTTCAGATTCTGGGCGTCGTCGATCACCAGGGTCATGATACGGTTGCGGCTTGCATAGAGATGGCGGTAGAGCGCTTCCACATGAGACACGAACGATTGCTGCCCGGGCTTCAAGCCGAATTGGCGCGAAATGGCTTCCAACAGCGAAAAACTGGTCCACGACGGAATGGGACACGCGATTACGCCGGTCGTATACCGGTTGGGCTCAGACCGCATTGCGGTGAGCAGTTTCCGGAGCAGCGTGGTCTTTCCGGTGCCGTAGTTGCCGAGAACGACCGCGATGCCGTGGCGTTCATCCACGGAGTTCCAGAGGCGAAACAGGCATTCCCTGTGTGTAGCCGTGGCATAAAAGTATGCGGGGTCCGCCGTCGCGGCAAAGGGCTGTTCGCGCAGGCCGAAGAAGTCTTGAACCGTTGTGGATTCGTTCATATGCTCGTTCCTCCGGGTATCCCAGAGCCCGTGCCCAGCCGTTTGTTAGCCTGTCCCTAGCTGAATTATGCCCGGCAACGGCACTTGTCACGTCGAATCGCGAAAAACCCTGATCCGCACGCGGCAAGAGCCGGTACCGCCAAACAGCCCCATCTTCTGGTAGTATCGAGAGGCATTGTATCCTAGGTATTGTGTAGTGTCAAGGCACATGCAACAATTTATAGGGTTTTTGGTTTGGTTTGGCCACAAAATGTGGTGTCGGACTGGAGGCGGCGCGGATTGATCGAAAAATGGACGGGGAGAGATTCTTGGCAAGAAACTTGCCCCTGTGGTATAAAGAGGGGTCAAATCTAAGAAAATCAGCGGGTTCCGCAGAATCATCGAGGCTCCCCGACTATGAAACGCGAACATATCCGGGTGTTGAACGGCCCCCTTCAAGGGCGGGTCTACGACATCGTTGGTTCGCTGACCATTGGGCGCAGCCCGGAAAATGGCCTTCAGCTCAACGACCTGCAGATTTCCCGCAAGCACGCGGTAATCCAACGGACCCAATCCGGCACCATGATTCGGGATCTCGGTAGCGGCAACGGCACGTTTATTGGAACACGCCGCATTCTTGAATACCGGCTTTCGGGCGGGGATATAATTCGAATCGGGCCCATGGATCTCCAATTCGAAATGGAAGACCAGGCGCCTTCGGCAACCACGCCGCGGCCTATCCAAACGGTGGGCAATCAGACGATTGCGATGTCGAAGCCGGTTCAGTTCGAGAACGACGACTCGAGTCTGGTGGAAGCGAAGTCGGCCGAGAACATCTATCGCACGTTTATCGAGGCGCCTTCGCAGGCCGTCACTTCGGACGATCTTCGGGATGCACAGCGTCGGTTGGCGGCGGTGTACGAAGCCAACCAGATCATCTCCAGCGAGCGCGATATTTCGAAACTGTTCGCCCGAGTGATGGAGCAGATCTTCCCTCTGGTCAAGGCCCACAACGGCGCGATACTTTTGAAAGACGATCATTCCAACGAACTGGTCACGGAATTCGTGAAATCCGGCAAGGGCGATTCCACGTTCGTGATTAGCTCGACCATCGTGCGGCGCGCGTATGAGGGCGGTGAAGGCGTCATTACGTTTAACGCGGCCGGCGATGATCGGTTCGAGGCCGGCATGAGCATCATCGCGCAAAACATCACATCCGCGATGTGCACGCCGCTACAGCATCAGAACGAGACGCTGGGCGTGATATATGTGGATACGCGGGGCACGGCGCACGCGTTCTCGCAAAAGGATCTCGAGTTACTTGTGGCGATTTCGCAGGGCGCGGCCACGGCCATCCGCAACGCGCAGTATCTCGCGAAACTGGAAAAGGCGTATCAGGACACGCTGGTTGCCCTGGCGAACGCCGTTGAACTTCGCGATCACTATACCGTCGGTCATACGTGGCGCGTGACCAATTTTGGTCTGGAAATCGCCCGGTCTCTCGGTTGGTCTGACGAAAAGATGAAAGAATGCGAGATGGGCGGCGTGTTGCACGACGTCGGCAAAATCTCGATCGACGACGCCATTCTGCGCAAAGCAGGCAAGCTCACCGATGAAGAGTATCAGAAGATGCAGGTGCACCCGGAACGCGGCGCCCGCCTGATGCAGGACATCGATTTCCTCATTCCGCTGATTCCGTACGCGCTCTACCATCATGAACGGTTCGACGGCAAAGGATATCCCTACGGCCTTTCGGGCGAAGACATTCCCCTGGAAGGGCGGCTGCTCGCGGTGGCGGATACGCTGGACGCGATGACGAGCAATCGCCCGTACCGCAAGGGGCTACCGCTGGAAGTCGCGCGCGAAGAAATCATCAAAGGCAAGGGAACCCAGTTCGATCCGTTGATCGTGGACGCATTTGTCAAGGCGTGCGACGAAGGGCGCATCGATCGAATTCTTCAGAACTACCACGAGAAGGACGCCAAGAGCGTGGCGTGTCCGTTCTGCAGCACCTACATCCGGTTGCCGGAAAACGTGGAACCGGGGTACGAATTCCAATGCAACGTGTGCCACAGGCACCTGTTGCTGCGGTTCTCGAACGAAGCGTATTTTGGTGAATTGCTGGCACAAACGGAAGTGGGCATGGGCCCGAGCGGCCCGGCCAGCGAACCCAGCGAAGGCACGCACCGGCCCAGTGTGGTGAGTCTTAATCCGAAGAGTTAACGGGGTTGCCTTTCAAAAATCGTATTCGGAAGAGCCGTGCGCTGAAATTCGACGCTTGCTCGTGAATCCGCGCAATTTCCGGGTGTCATTCAGTCAATCGCCTGCCACAAAAAAAGTCATTCTCCACTCGCCAGATTTTTTACTGAAGCCCGCGCGAAAGTCGATTGGACTTCGCACGTACTTGCCCCAGATGTAGCCTTGCGTACCGTCTGCCAGTGCGACCTTTCGCCATGGAAATGTTTCGTCGCCGATGGATTCCTCTTTGGGCTCGGCATCGTCCAGGAAACGTACGGCGGCGTATGAGACTTTGGCGACTTCTTTCGACTTTGAACCGGGTTCGCTCCTTATCCGCACGCCCGCGCCCGTCACCAGCCCAAACTCGTAAGGTTCCAATTCGCCGGGGAATTCGGTGTGGGTATAGGGTGCGATGAAGAGTTTGTCGCCGTCGAAATCCATGAATGCGCCGCCGAGCCGAAGCACTTCGCGCAATTCCTGCCATATCCTGGATTTGGCGGGTTCCGTCTTCAGTTCCCAGGTTTGTACGAAGGCAATTACGCCATCGTCGCCACCAAACCCGCACTTGATATCCGGATCGACCGCCTTGAGCAATTCGTCCACGTTGCGCTTGTCGATAACCTTGCTTAACGAATCTCGAAATGCGGCAAACGATTTGTCCGCCGGCCCCTCGTCTTTCGGAGCAACTTCGATGTTTGGGAACGGTGCGGCCAGGTCCGCCGGCAGCGCCCAGGCAATTCCGAGTAAGAGTGCCGTACCGAGTTTGAACATAATGCTCATCCTAAGCGTCTGCGACCTTGGAGCAAAGGGATTTGGACTTGGTGAGTCTGAGTATCTCGCAAACGTCCGCCGGAGTAGTATAGGGTATGTGCCCGGTACAGAAACAGAAAAGTGGCTCCGTCGGACTCGAATCCGTGCCTTGCGGCTACACATCAATAAAACATTACTTTACAATGACTTACACGATATTTATCCGCAAGATTCCCTTTGGCGGAACCCGCACCCGGCGCTGGTGTTCAACCTCATGTGAAAGCGTTGCCCGCCATGAGTCATGATTCCGATTGGGATCTCATCGCCAGGGCTCAAGGGGGCGACTTGAACGCCTTCGAGGCGTTGGTGAAGCGATACGAGCATCCGCTGGTGAATTTTTGCCAGCGCATGGTCGGGTCGCAAGAAGATGCCCAGGACATCGCCCAAGAGAGCTTTGTACGGGTGTACCGGTATTTGGACCGGCTTCATCCCCAGGCCAAGTTTTCCACGGTGTTGTTTGGCATGGCACGCAATTTAACGTTGAACTTCCTGCGCGATCAGCGACGTCGGGGACGCGATCGCCTTCAATCTCTCGTGCGGGATGATGACACGGAGCGTCTCGTTGCCGACGAGGCGTACCGTCCGGACAGGGCCACTCACTTACGTGAGCTTGAAGCGCTGATTCAGAGCGCGTTGGCCCAACTGACGCCGGAACACCGTGAAGTTCTTGTACTGAGGGAACTGCACGGCATGGACTACGAAGCCGTGGCTGGAATCGTGGGGTGCCGGAAGGGTACGGTCAAGAGCCGGCTCGCCCGCGCACGCGAACAGCTTCGAATTCGCCTGCTGGAGATGGGAGGGGAACTGCCATGAATGACAAGAAACTTCAGGAATTGCTTTCGGCCTACCTGGACGGCGAATCCGACGACGCGGAAGCCGTTCGGGGCATGCTGGAAAAGCATCCGGAGGCATTCCGGCGGTACCGCGAATATACGGCGTTGTCGGAATCGCTTCGCGCGTTGCCACGCGCGGAGGCGGATGCTGCGTTTTCCACGCGGGTGATGGCCCATGTTCGCGAGGCGCGGCCTGCGCCGCGTTTTCGCGTGTGGCGGTTGCTGGCCCCGGTATTCGCCACGGCGGCGGCGGTGACAATTGGTTTCCAGACTTACCGGATGCAGCCCGCGCCGGCTCCTTCGGCGAATGACCGGCTTGTGTTGGAAATGTCGTCGATGTCGGATCAGGAGTTGGATGCCCTGCTGTCGGAACTTTCGCGGGAATTGCCCGAAGCATCGACTGAAATTCAGACTTTGCCGCTTCACCTTGCAATGAATACGGCCGCCGAGCCGGAGGCCGTACCTTCAGCGGATGAGCTGGCCTACGTGGCCGATTTGGATGCCAGTTTTGCGACGGCCGCCGATCTCGGTTACGGCGGCACACTGCCGGATTTGGACAGCCTCAATGACGAAGAGGCGTCTCAATTGTACGATGCGTTGTTGACTGAGACGCAAGAGGGATAATGTGTACATGAAAATGCCTACTCGAATACTAGCCATGGCTATCGCCGTTATTGCGGCGACCGGCTGGGCTTGCGCCCAACCGCCGGAAGGCGGCGATGCGCCCCAGGGAAAGCCGGAAGACTCCCGGCCCGATCGCGGCCCTCGCGGTTACGACGGGCACCGCCCGGATTGGGGCGACAAAGACGTACGCGAATTAATCGATACGGTGATGCTGGTGCGCGCTTCCAAACAACTTGAATTGACGGATGATCAGACGGTTGTGTTTGTGCGGCGGTTCAATGAAGAGCGCGAAAAGTATCGCAAGCAATTTGAGACCCGTTATGCAGCGCACAAAGCGTTGCGCGAGGCGTTGGAGCAGAAGCTTCCGGATGCGACCATTCAGGAACGCCTGAATGTGGTGATGGAAAACGACAAGCGCCTCACGGAAATGCGGTATGAGTCGTTCACGCTGATGGCCGAAGGTCTGAACACGGCGCAGCAAGCGCAGCTCTATGTGTTTCTGCAGGAGTTTGAAAGCAATTTACGCCGCCTCATCGAGAAGGCCCGCGAAAGCCGGATCACCGGCCCGCGCGACGGCGATTCGGAACGCCGCTGGGACGGCAACATGCGGCAACGGCCCGACGGCGATGATCCCAACAACCCGCACGCGCCAAGACCGCCCATGGTGCCCGGGCCCGGCGCCGCGCCGCCCCCGCCGCCTCCAGATGCAAAGCCGGCGCCGGAAGCCAATTGATTTCAGTGTCGTGACCAGGGCCCCCGCGCCGCCACCGGTGCGGGGGCGTCTTGTTTCACTTTGGACGAAACGTTCACCGATCCTTGTCGTTAGACTTTCCAAGCCATCCCTTGCGCCAGAAGAAGTACAGCAGGCTGCCCGCGGTTACCGCCATTATCGTCAGCGCGAATGGATAGCCATATCGCCAGCTTAATTCCGGCATGTTGTAGGGCGAATCTTCGGTGTGAAAATTCATGCCATAAAGACCAGTGATGAACGTCAGCGGAATAAAGATCGTTGCGAATACGGTCAACACGCGCATGACTTCGTTGAGCCGGTAATTCACGCTGGACAAATAGATGTCGAGCAGGCCGGATGTGATTTCTCTGTAGGACTCGACGCTGTCGAGGATTTCGTGCGTGTGGTCGTAGCAGTCGCGGAGGTACAATCGGGTTTCGTCGCTCAACGGAATGCGAAGATCGCGAATCATCGTGTTGATAACTTCGCGCATGGGCCACATGGCGCGCCGCACGGTAAGCAGGTTGCGGCGCAAATCGTGCACGTGCGTTACGAATTCCCGGTTGGCATGGGTGAGCGCCTCGTCCTCCAATTCGTCGATGCGATCGTTGTATTCCTCCAGGAATGGGAAATAGTGATCGATGGCCGCGTCAAGCAGACAGTATGCGAGATAGTCCGGGCCACCTTGCCGCAGACGCACCGCGGATTCCTTCCGAGCGCGTTCGCGCACCGGCTCCAAACAGGACGTTGCCACGGCCTGAAAAGTCACTACGTAGTTTGGACCGAGCACAATGCTGAGTTGCGACGTCTGGAGGACTTCGCCGCGTATCGGCATTCGGACGACGATGAATTCATGGTCACCGTAGACTTCGACCTTGGGCCTGCTCTGGCCGTGCACCACGTCTTCCAGCGCAAGCCGGTGCATTTCGAAGAGCGTGCCCAACTGTTGCAGCACGATTTTGTCGCCCAGGCCATCCACGTGGACCCAGGTCACCCGCCATTCCGCCAAATAGCTGGCCAACTGGCAGACATCGCTAATTGTTTCCTCGACAAACTCGTTGTCGTTATAGGCGAAAACCCGGATTGTAGGAGTGGGAGAACCGGGCACGGAATCGATTGTGCCTGGCGCCTGTCCTGGAATGCGGGGCACATGCTTGGGTATTGCCTGCGCGGCCGGTGAATCGCTCATGATTCTGCCGTCACCTCCCGGTCCGGTTGTGGCGATGGGCCTTCCCGCATTGACAGCACGGGGATCATCGCCGTAGCATCAGCACTATGGTGGCTCACGTAAATCGCACTCGAAACTCAAACGCATCCTGGCCTGGCACGGTTCGCAACGCACCTCGGGTCGTGATGGCGCTCGTATTTTGCGCGCTGGTGCACCTGCCTTCGGGCGCGCAACAGAATAGCACGGACAACGCCTCCGCGATCGATTCGAGAACTTCCCTGGAGTTGTCTTTGGGATCGCTGCGCGAACGGCTCCGGGTGGCACAGGACGCCGCTACGCCGGAGCGGGCCGCGCAATTGGGCGTTCCTGTGGAAGATCTGCAACGCAAAGGCGCCATCCTTCAGGAACACGTCTATGTTCTGGAGCGTCAATTGGAATCGGTCCAAAGCAAGGCGCGATTCGAGGAACAAAAGCAGGCGGCCGAGCGGGACCTCGAGGCCTTCACGGGATTTCCGGAGCCGCCGCCGTATACGGTGGCCTTTCTGGACGGACAGTTGGCGGCACTGGCGACCAAGGAATATGAGATTGAGACCGCGACGCAGCAGATACAGTACAGCCGCGACAGTGTGGACAGGTACAAAAAGCGGTTGGCGGAGGCCCAGGGCCGCGCGGCAACAATTCAAGCGGCCATCCGGTCGGGTACGGGCACGGCGCGCGACGATTGGGAAGCCGGTCTGGTTCAAAGTCAGATCGAGTTGGAACAGGCCAACATTAATCTCGCTCAAGCCACTTCGGACGCCTATTCCGCAAAATTGGAAGCCCTTAATGCCGAGCGCGCGTTCAGCCAGAAAAAAGTGGAACTGGCTCGATCCAATACTGTTTTCAATCAGAAACAACTGGATGAAAAGCTGGCCTCTCTGGCGGAAAAGCGGACCGCGGCGGAGAAGAAAGTGGAGGATGCCGCGACTGCGCGAGATCGCGAAGAGCGGTTGGCTAAAGAGGCGCAGACTCGCCTGGACGAAGCGCGCGCTTCGGGCCAGGCCGAAGCGGACTTGAAATCTCTCATTGACGAAGTCGGCGTATTGCGCATTACCGCCGACAATGCCGCACGGGTGTACGAAATCCGGCTGGGGCTGGCTCGCACGTTTTCCCAAGAAGAACAATTGTGGCGCATTCGGGAAAAGCTGCTTAGCCGCGCCGAAGGCGCGCCGAGCCGGGAGACACGCCAACAAGTTTCGGCCATGGACGAGGAGGTCGCGCAGGACCGGCAGATGTTCATCGCGGGAATGACCGGCGTGCGCAGCGCCTTGATGGGACTGCCCACCGGTGCCGAATCCGACGCATTTGCGAAACAGAAGCAGGCGTCGTATACGACGCTGTTGGAAACGTACGCGGAAGCGCTCGTCCGGGTATTCGAAGTGCAACAACTGGTGGCCCGGTTGCGCGAGGAACTGGACAGCCGTTTGAATACGGCGACGTTCGCGGAGCGCTACAAGTCTATTAAGGAAGACGTCGTCACGTGGTGGAATTATCCGCTCACCAACGTGGAGGACAACCCGCTGACGTTGGGCAAGATTATCATTGCCCTGTTGATCTTCATTGCGGGCATGGTGGTTGTTCATTTCCTGACGCGCTGGATACGACGGCTCTTGATTGAACGCATGCACGTGGAAGAAGGCGCGGCCATCGGCATATCGAAGGGGTTTTATTATCTCCTCATTGTCATCGTCGTGTATTACGCGCTGTTCGTGGTGCAGATTCCACTTACCGTATTCACGTTCCTGGGCGGCGCGCTCGCCATCGGCGTCGGCTTCGGTGCGCAGAACCTGATAAACAATTTTATCAGCGGTCTGATTCTTCTGGTCGAACGGCCGATTAAGATTCACGACATCGTCGACGTCGACGGGCACAACGGAAGAATCGTGAATGTTGGGGCGCGGTGCTCGCAGATGCGCACGTTCACAGGCGTGGATGTGCTCATTCCAAACAGCCACTTCTTGGAGAAGAATGTCGTCAACTGGACGCACTCAGACACGCGCGTGAGGTTCTCGATTTCCATTGGCGTTGAATACGGTTCGCCGACCCGCGACGTGGGCCAGCTAATCATGGATGCGGTCAAGGAACATGGGCGCATTCAGGAGGATCCGGCGCCCGTTGTGCTTTTCCGGGATTTTGGAGACAACGCGCTCATTTTCGAAGCGTTTTTCTGGGTGGACTTGGCCACGGGCGTGGATCCCCGGGTGGTACAGAGCGATTTGCGCCACCGCATCAGTTACATGCTTTCCGAAGCGAATATCGGGATTCCATTTCCGCAAAGTTCGGTCCACCTTAGCACGGAGAAGCCGTTACGCGTGGAGGTCGTTTCTCCCGTCGCGGAGGCCGATTCCAATCCCGCGAAAGACGAATAGAATCATGTTGAATTGCATCATGCAAAGAATACGATGGGGCCTGTTGCTGGCGTTCGTGTTGCCTGGATGGACCGACGACGTGCAGGTTCCGATCGAGTTGTTCAACGGCAGGGATCTCGCGGGTTGGTTTGTTTTCATACCCGATGCCAACATAGATCCGGGCGGCGTCTGGGTTGTACAAGATGGCGTATTGCGGACTAGCGGCGTGCCGCACGGTTACATCCGCACGACTCAAAAGTATGCCGACTACCGGTTGACGTTCGAATGGCGTTGGCCGGAGCAAGGCGGAAACAGCGGTGTGTTGCTGCACCTACGGGACAAAGACGAAGTGTGGCCCGAAGGGTATGAAACGCAACTCCAGTCAGAGCATGCGGGCGATATGTTTGTCATCGGCGAGGCGGAGTTCAAAGAACACACCGATCCCAACGATCGCAGGGTGATTAAGAAGCGGCCGCATAACGAAAAGCCGATTGGCGAATGGAACGAATACGAAATTGTTTGCGAAGACAACACGATCCGGGTACGCATCAATGGTCAGGAACAAAATGCCGCCACGGAGTGCACTGTTGCCGAAGGTTATATTGGTTTTCAAAGCGAAGGCACGCCCATCGAATTCAGAAATCTGACATTGTGGCCTCTGGACGGGATACCAGCCAAGGACAAGGCCCGGCACTGATCGCGTCACTCAACGCAAGAGCGGCTTGATGGCCTCCAACAGGTCGCGGCTGGAGAATGGCTTCTGCAAAAACGGAACGGCGTTGGCCCGGGATCCGTGGATGCCTGTGAGATCACGCACGTACCCGGACATCACGAGCATGCGGGTATCTGGGCGCACGGCCGCCATTTTCTGAATCAGTTCGCTGCCATTCATATGCGGCATGATGGCATCCGTCACCAGGAGATGAATCGTACCTTCGTATTCCGTGGCCACTTCCATGGCTTCGACGCCATGGCTGGCCTGGAGCACGCGATACCCTTTGTGACGCAATATCCGGCAGACCAATTGGCGCACAGCCGGTTCATCTTCCACGACAAGCACCGTCTTGCCGTCGGGCAGGTCCGGATGGACCGGCACCGCGTCGTCCGACTCATCGTGCATTACCGGGAAATACAGCCTGAACGTAGTGCCTCTTCCGGGCGAACTGCACACGTCTAATCCGCCCCCACTCTGGCGGACCGTTCCGTACACTACCGCCAGCCCCAGGCCGGCGCCCACGCTCGCCTCTTTCGTCGAGTAGAACGGTTCAAATATCCGCGACAACGTTGCGCCGTCCATTCCAATGCCGTTGTCCGTTATCCTCACCATGACGTAGGTTCCGGCGGTGAGGGTTTCCGAGCCCAAGACAAAGTCCTCTGAGAAGCGGACGTTCTCGGTTGCAATGGTCAGGCGTCCACCCGAAGGCATCGCATCGCGCGCATTCACGGCAAGATTCATAACAACATTGCCCATTTGTCCGGGATCGGCGTATACGTTGGCAATGTCGTCGTCCAAGTGCAGAACCAACTCAATGCGATCGCCCAGAACTCGCTTCAACATGCGCTCCAAATCGCCGATGACACGATTAACGCACAGTGCGCTTGGCTGAAGCATTTGACGGCGGCCAAATGCCAGCAATTGCCGGGTCATGGTGGCCGCCTGTACTCCCGCCTTTCGAATATCTTCCAAGTCGGCTTGCAGAGGGCTTCCCTGCGGAACATTTCTCAACGCCATATCACACCCGCCAATGACGGTGGTCAACAGGTTGTTAAAGTCATGCGCGATGCCGCCGGCCAAACGGCTGATGGCTTCCATCTTGCGCACCTGCGCCAGCCGTTCCTCCAGCTTGCGCCGGTCCGTGATGTCTCTCGCTATCCCTACTGTCATCCCCCCGCTGCCGGAGACACCGGCAATGTGTGTGACTTTCGCTTCCACCCATACGGAGTTGCCATCGCGGGACAGTTCCAAGACGAGTGTTCGGGTTGCATTGCTCGTTGCAGAATCGGTTGGGGCGACAGAAAGTTGTTTCAGCACCTCCACCATGTCCTCGCGGGTCTGTGGAGCCAGCAATTCGGTGAAGGATGTGCCGATCAACGATTCGCACGGGCGTCCCGTTACAGTCTCAACGGATGGGCTGATGTATGAGATCGTAAGATCCGAATCCATCGTCCAGACCACGTCTTCGAGATGGTCGATCCACGAGTGGAATTTATTGGGCGAGGCCGGCACGGTCGGGCCGGATTGACGCGCGATCATGCCTGTCAATTGGCGGATATGCACATGGCTTGCGGGATCGCCGATGGCAATCCACTTTCCGGACGATCCCAGACAGCGCGTGAGTTCGCTACTATCCTTGCATTCGCCGTCCATGCACAGTGCCACGGGGAGGTCCGGATCGTCCTGCCACAAATGCAGCGCCGTTTCCACGCCGTCCCATCCTGATCGGACATGGCGGCGGATGAAGGCCAAGGCAAATGGGTCACCGGATCGAACGGACTCCCTCACCATGTCCCGCCCCTGTTGGCCGCAATAGGCTGCCTCTACCCGATACAACACTGAGGCGTCGGGCCCGGCAGAGGAGGGATTCTCCAGCGCCGTGACTAAACGGGCTTGCGCGGTTTCGTCGTCATTAACGAACAGTACTCGCGGCCTGCGGTCCTGGCCCTGGAACGGATCAGCGTGCATCGAAGTTCTCAAACGATTCGTTCCCCACGGGCAGATAGTGGCGCCAGTTCGAACGGGTACAGAACGCCTGTTCGTGGGACGCCTTGCACGCATCGGTGATTCTCGTCTCGTCCAACATGTGCCTCCGCGGATACTTACGGCCCGACATTGTTCTCGACGTTCGGACACAGTGGGCCGGATTGGAGCCCACGGAAGGAGTATACCCTAAAAAAGCAAACCGTGCAGGGTATGCGGAGAATTCGACATGGTATTTATTGATTTTTGATCCTGGAGAGGCCTCAAGGGTTTCCAGACCAGCGGGCGAATGGCTCCATGGGTTCCCGATCGAGGACTTCCGCAATGAGAAATGGGGGTTGCTGGCGCACTTCCCCATAGATCCGGCCAATATAGTCACCCATGATGCCCAGAACCGCCAGCACGATGCCGTTACCCCCCAGCACGAGCGACGCCACGAACGCCACAGCGGCGGAATCCAGCCTGCCGGTTCCTGCCAGTGCCGCCGCGACCACAAGCGCGATGACTGCCAGGGCGCCTATCAGGCCGGATGCCCACAAAGCCAGATGCAGGGGCCGGTTAGAGAACCGGGCAATAAAGGTCAGCACAATGGCAGCGAGCTTGAAGAAATTGTATTTGGATTCGCCGTATTTGCGTTCGCGCCGCGTCACGGGTACGGAGGCGCTGCGGCCGTAGGCGAGATAAGCAAAGAGGCCGTTCAGATACCGCGCTCGTTCGTCGTATTTGTTTACGTTGACCACCAATCTTCGGCTCAAGCCCAGGAAGCCGCTTGCGCTGTCGGGGATATTCAATCCGGTCAATCGCCGGATGAGGAAGCTGGCCAAGCGCGTGCCGAGCCTGCGGTAGAGCGGGCCGATCAGTTTTTCCCGGCGGCCGTAAACAACGTCGAACCCTTCGTTCAGTTTGGCAAGCACATCGGGAATGTGGCACGCGGGGGATTGCAGATCGGCATCCATCAAGATGACGCTCTGGCCTCGCGTATATCGAAGTCCGGCCGTGTAACTCATCTGCTGGCCGAAATTGCGTACGAACGTAACCACCCTCACAAAGGTATTGGCCTCGAAAAACTCTCGCAGGATTTCCGCGGATCGATCGGTGCTGCCATCGTCGACGAACACGATTTCATACGATTTGCCGAGCGACTGAAGCACGGGAAAGAGTTCGTCGCGAAGTTCGTACAAACTCTCTTCCTCGTTATAAACAGGGATAACGACGGACAGGTCGAACACACCGGAATCGCTGACGGGATTAATGGATGGATGCATACGTGGAAGTATAGCCCGCGTTTCGCATGGTCTTCAAAGGAAGCGGCCGCGATCCAGTGGGAAGAGGCTTAACAGTTCGCCGGCCTCGGCCGAGCGGTCCAATTCGGCCGCCAGCGATGTCAAGTTTTCCCGGGCTTCACCGTACTCGGGGTCTTCGTGCAGCGCGCATACGAATGCGTCCCATGCTGGCTCGAGGCGGCCCAGTGCGTGTAATGCGACGCCCAGATTGTTTAGATAGCGCGCCTCGCCGCCGGAGGAGGCTGCTTGCTCAAAGGCTTGTGCGGCCTCTTCGAACCGGCCATGGGCGAAGTGATCCTCGCCTGCGCGGTTCCGGAGCAGAGCCCGATGTCTGGCCCGTTGCTCATCGTGCGCAAGACGACCGCGATCCCGGATTCCCGGTCTCGACGTCACGACCCACCCATCGCATGTCGGAGCGTCGGCAAGGCTTGAATCCCGCCACCCAAAAGGAACCAGGGATTCCGGCGCAAATCCCCCTCTTCCCAGCAACGCTGCGACGCTATCTACGGAATGGCCACCCAATTCCGTCGGCGGGTCGTATTGCCTGATCGGGAGAACCCACTGACCCTCCTCAAACGTGGATTGCGCCTCTTCCGAGACGCCAGACCGAAACCAGGCGATCAGCAATCCATCCTCCGCCAGTATGGATCTCAGCTGCCGCATCCAATCGGCACCTTCGTCACCCAACGGAATTGGGTCACCGTGAATGACGCACGGAAAATCAGCGGCATCGCAATTGGATTCGTGTACGCAGACGGTAGTACCCGGCCGATCCCGTTTCAACGCAAGGGCCAATTCCTGGTGGGCGCGTCCGGTTACGCACACCCGGTCGCATTGCGTTGGTAGCACTCGAATCAAGGCGTGCTCCACACCGGGATACCTGCTCACCGCGGAAGGACGCGATGACTTCGAATTCAGGATGGTCAAGATGACGTCAACTACCCGCTGCGTGGATTTGCCGTCGGTGTAGGTATTGAAGCGCTTGAGCGTGTCCTCGCGCCGGCCTTGGAGTGAGGCGCGGGTGGCTTCGTCCACAATCGCTTTCTCCATGCACGATTCAATTTCGGATTCCGAGCCCGCGTGCAACACGCCGTCGTCTTCTTGAAACAGGGGACCGATTCCCTGGCGATAGACGGCTGACCCCAAGTCCTCGATATCCACATTGATAACCGGCTTACCCCGGGCAATGGTCTCGATACCGATGTTCGAATGCGTGCACAGCATCACGTCGGTGACCGCGAGCGTATCCGCGACGGGTGCGATATCGCACTGCACGTTCGTCTTGCATCGCTCGCGGGCTGCGTTCGCCATGTGCTGCGCGCGTCGTATCTCGTCTTCGCGCTGCCGTGGCCGGAGCAGGAATTGCCAATCAGGATGCCGGCTCGAAACCGCAACCATGGCATTGCAGACGGCTTCCGAGAGATCCACGTGGTGATTGGGAAACGCCGCATTCAGACGGGTCCAAGTGCTGCTTTGCGTGAAAGCGTAGGTAAGGATGGGGCGCTGGGGATCGAGATTCATGCGGGCACACGCCTGCACGCGTTCTACGCGATCGCACGGCATGAAGTAGGGGTCCCATGCCGGATTGCCAGTTACATGCACGCATTCGGGATTTGCGCCAAGCGCACAAAACATGTCTTTTGCCGCGTGTGTAAATGCGGCCACGTGCGTGGTGTGAACGCCGGTATGCGTAATCAGCGATCCGCAGGGAACCCCGTGCTGAATCTGAAGTGACGGAATGCCGAGGCGGCGCAACGTCTCCGCGATGACTCGAGATTCACGAACTGCGTCTTCTGAGAGCACGGCCAGCGCCAGGTTCCAATGTCGAGCCGCATGGCGCAGTGCTTCTACCATCGTTGTGATGGCCAGCAAATCATTTCGGACCGCCTCTGCCAGCACTTCCTGGATTTGAAGCCAGGCGGTGTCGGACAAGGCTGGATAGTTGTTCCGAAACGCCGGGTCGACAATTCCTTTCATAAGGGTGTCGGCGCGGGGCACTATCTGAAACTGGGCGCGGCGCGCCACGTCCGGCGTCACAAGGGTGTCGTAGGGTATGAATGGAATTCCGGCTTCGCGCAACGTGGAACCGGTGGGTTCGAGTGCGATGATGTCGACGTCTGCGCGTTCGATGAGCGCGCGGGCGACCCGTTCGCCGCCGCGCATGCGCATCATGCCGATGATCACAGCGCGCCTCAATCGGGCTCTCCGGAATGATCGCGACCGAGAATTCCGGCGATACGCTCCAAGATCGAGTGTTCAATGGCCTCGCCGGCGTTGACGCCTTTGTACCACAACGCCTCCTGGAAGAGCGGCAATCGATGCCAGCTTTTCACGAATCGAAACGCCTCCAAATCCGAACCGTTGAGATCGCCGTGAAGCAATCCGCGACGCCGGTCAAATTCATTGTCTTGATGGTCCTTCATTGCTTACAAGCTTTGCCATGTCAATACCGACATGGAATGCGGCGGCAATGTCACGCCGTAGCCCTCGGCAAAATCAGCGATCTCAATCGTCTCCACACGCACGAGTGCGTCGTCTTCGTTCCACGTATCGATGTCTTCAGGTCTGATCTGCGATAACGTGGCTTTCGGCGCCGAAGGTTCGTCCGGCTGGACGATCACGGGCACTTCGCGATCCATGCTCACATTGAAGAGAATCAGGCTCTGACTGCGTTCCGAACGAAATGCAAACGAATGAATGAAGGGAACAGTCGTGGGCTTTTCGATGCCATTGATGGGTTTCTGTACCCATCCCGGATTCTGTCCCTGGTGCGACGTGCGCACCATATCGCCCTGAATGGCGGCATTGGCCAAGGACAACCCGAGACCGGTGGGCCGCACTCGGCCTGTAGCGAACAAGTCCCGGACGACTCCCCAGATGCGTACGTGGCCCAGATCGCCTATGGCAAACGAATACTGATTGAGTGTAAATGCGCATTGAGCTCGGGCGCCGTGATCGCGCTGAAACAAGAGCATATGCAACGGCAAGGCAATCGCGCCGGACGCGCCTGCCACGAAGCGGTTGCGCATTTCCTCGGGTGCGGGACCGCCGGTTGTATGGTAATTGATTTCGTACACGGCGAGATTCGTACCCTTGCCTGTGGCGTTTAACGCGTCTGCAGCGCCTCGCACGGGCCCCAACGTCGAGGCATACGTTGGATAAGCGAACAGTGGCGGATAAATCTCGTCTCTGGATTTGAACGTCTCCAATCCGCCGAAGTAGGGGGCAATGGCAATGGAATCATGGTGTTCGGAATTGCGATCTATCTCTTCCTGTCGTCCTGGCCACGAGGCCTGTCCACCAATGATGCAGTCAAACTTATCTCCATCATAAAAGGGCGACGCCTTCATCAAAGCAAAACGATCCGAGGCCATGTGGGCCAATCGTTCGCCGCCCATGGCGGAACCGCCGTAGAACGGATCGTTGGGGGTTGCTTCTCCCCACATTTCATTGCCAAATTCCAGATGAATGGTGTGGAAGACCGAGGTCCACGGTTCGGTCTGTCCCAACGCGGCGCGTTTTTCCGCATAGGCTGCGCCCGAACCGGATGGCGCCGCGAGATACTCGATCAGTTGGGCGCATTCTTTGGAGGTGAACGTGGGCGGCACCACATACCATGGGTCGGCGTTCAGCAACTGGCAGAGCCGCAAGAACTCGTGCAAGGAGTATCCGTAGTTGCCCGCACGGCGGCCACGGGGATTGTGTTCGTAGGTCTTGCGCGCAAACGGTTCCGCCAACTCGTTGTCCAGCGAATTCCCCAGTTGCCCCGCCCATTTGCGCACGATGCCTGGATGTATCGCTTTGAGCGTGTTGACCAGCGTGTCGGCGAATTCGGTTGGATTGGTGTGATCGCGCCGGGACAAGACCACATCGTCGATCCACGCCTTGGCGCCTTCATCCCACAGGGCGAATTGAAACGTCAGGATAGGCTTGTAGGAATCGCCGTATGCGCGTAACGCGTCCTGTCCCTTTGGCACGTCGAATTCAAACGAATACTCTTTCCATTCGCCGGTCATCGCCACTGTCTGGCTGAAGAATTGCGCCTCGCCCTCGCGGGAAAAATCGACGGCCAACGCGTCGCCATCGTTGCCGCCCTTGGCCCAGAAACTGAGCCGCCATGGTCCTTCCACAAGATAGAGCTTCCCCGCAGACGGATCATCGTCCCGGTAGGTGCTGTCCATGAAGTAGCGCCAATCGGACGATCCTTCACCGGCGGGATTCTGCAGATACAACGATTGCTTTCCCGGGCTGCCCGGACGCGTCTCACCCGGCGCGGCAATCGCAGGATTCATGGCATAGGCGCCGGGTAAACCCTCCAATTCCTTGCGAACGACAAAGACGTCCCATTGCTTTGGGGCGGGTCCGCTGGGATCCACATAGAAGACGTGCTGCGTACCTTCGTGCCGGTAGTCACGTACCGTGCCCTGCCGGCCTTTCGCGGATCCGAACAAAAACTCGATCGCCGCGCCATTCCAGAATCCCGGATTCTGGCCGATCCCCCACTCCTCGACATTCCATTCGGTGGTCCAAAAGGCTTGGGGAACACGATCCGCGGTGGAACCTTCGTCCGCGTGCATCATGCTGCGAAAGATGCCCGATTCGAATCCGGGGTTGTGTATCAGGTTTTTGAGAAAGTTGCCCGCGCCGTACGGTTCAGGAGCGCCAAGATTGATCCCCAATCTAGTCGCATTCTTCACGACAACGTCGGCGGAAATCCGAACGGTTGTGGGTTCCACGGAAGCCAATTGCGTCGTTACCGGCGAGGCGGCGGCGGGGTGTGTCGCTGGGCCGGCTTGCTCTTGCTTGGCTGCGGAATCGGCGGTTGCGTTTTCGTCGGCAGGTGGAACTGGAACATTTTCGCCCTGTGCTTTTTGGGTTGTGGGCGCATCCGCACCCTGAGCCGGTTGCGGGGCGATTGACGGGCGGCTGGCCAGCGTTCCGCCAATCACGACAACGGCGGCAAACCCGAGGATAAGGGCGATCTTCGTGCCGTCCGAGAGTCCGCGCGCGTCTCGCATTCGTCGTTGTCCTTGCTGGTGTTCTTGAACTTCGTACCGCCGGCCATTAAACACCATCGCCGCATATGGCTCAACGGTGCAATAAAAAACCGGCCGTGAGTTCTACCCCACGGCCGGTCAATCGATACAATCCGAATCTGTTACTTACCGCCAAGTTCCTGCACGTTCTTGATGACACGGGAAACCAAGCCGTATTTCCTGGCCTCTTCGGCGGACATCCAGAAGTTGCGGTCGCTGTCATGCGCGATTTTGTCCACGGTCTGGCCGGATTCCGTCGCAATCAATTCATTCAGTTTCTGCCGGATCTTGAGAATCTCCTGGGCTTCAATGCGCAGGTCCTGCAGTTGACCGCCCGCGCCGCCGCTGGGCTGGTGCAAAAGGAATCGCGTGTTCGGAAGCGAGACGCGGTTTTCTTTTTTGGGCGCGCCCAACAGAATCGGCACGCCAATGCTCGCCACCCACCCCGCGCCAATCGTATACACCTCGGACCGAACAAACCGCATCATGTCGTGAATGGCATAGCCAGAATCCACGTGGCCGCCTTGGGTCGTCACAATGATCTTGATGGGATCGGAGTTGTCGTTATCGAGCACGATCAACTGGGAAATGACCTTTTCAGCCAACTCCTGATCTACTTGCCCGGACAATACGATGGTGCGGGTTTTCAACAGAAAAGACGGAAAGCCGTTCTTTTCCTTTTTCTCTTCGCCTTCCTCTTCGTCTTCGTTTCGAAGCCAATGCATGTTCATGAAAGATGCGCCTCTCGGGGTTACCGCCGATCAAGAATACAGGGTGCACGGGAAAAGGGCTGCCTGCACAAAGCCCGTGCGTGTCAATCAAGCGAACGGATATTGTGCCATTCGCGGTGAAAAGGGGTCAAACTCCGGTCAGGGAAGCAACACGCGTATAAATGGGTCGATCGGAGCCAGATTCGGGCCAGGTCCGCCGCCTTGCTGCCGCAAATCGCAATTCCCCGCAACCCCGATGTCGCCGAACACCCGCCGGACGCCGCCTTCGCTCACAAAGAATTGCGCGTCCCAATATTCCGCGGATTCATCGCGCGTCCATAGCCAGTCTGACTCTTCCACAGTCCCGGACCAGTCAGACGGCCGCACGGGCCCGGCCAAGGATGCCGTCGATCCGCATTCGCCCGCCGCGACGCCGAACTCGAAAGCGTCTTGCGTGATCTGACCCCAAGCGGCGAGCGGCAGGGCCTTTTTGGGAAAACCTTCGGGGGGCGGCTCAACGTGCGCGCCCCAGGATCGCAACAATCCCATCAGGCGTTCCAACGGCCATTCGCTGAGATCTTCTTTCAAATCCGGTGCAAGGAGCAGCCGCGCGGCGGCATATGCGATCGCCGCGGTATCTTGAATGCCAGCAGGAACGGGCAGCGGTTCCGTGTGCGCTTCCAACCAGGACAAAGCGCCGTCGCGGTCGCCGGCTGCAATCAGGACTCTCGCCAGAGCCAGGTTGTATTTTCCGTCCGCCCCTACCTCGGGTTGCCACGCTCGGAACGCCCGGACATACGCGTCCTTATCGGGCTGGCCGATAGCAGCGCTTGCCATACCAGGTTGATCGCTTATCCGAGCGGCGCAGGCGTCCGTGAAATAGATGGATGCAAGAATGGGCTGGTCCTGGGCCAAGGCAATGCGCGATCGCGACAGGGCAATGGCACGTCCGTCTCCGTCAAACGATTCCCACAGACGAATTCGATTCAAAGCGACTTCCGGCATGTCTTTCTCCAGGTCGGCTTGTATGGCCGCACTGAAGTTTCGCGGATCGGAAAGGTTGCTCGGATTGACGACGAGGGCGTTGACAATGACCAGCGCAAATACGGGTAACGTGCCGGCAAGCGCCGCACGCCCTGACCAGGGCGGCGTCTGCGGATGTGGGCACGCGTACGCGGCCGCCAATGCCAGCAGAAAGACGTGCGCTGGGCCTACGACATTGGGGTAGAAGGCCGCTGCCAGGACAAGCGTGATTAGCAGCGCTTGTAGCACTCCGTGAAACCCGCTGTGTGTTTCCCGGCGGTCGGCTTCCAGTTTGGCCGCAACCCGCGCGACGATCCAAGCGATGATTCCCACTTGCACCCACGCTTCCGGATCCAGCGGTTCGACGGGAGATGGTGCCCACTCCCGAATGGCGGACTTAATCCAGAGTGCGGAGGTCGCAATCACAAAGGCGGGCAAACCGACATCGACCGCCGCGCGCAACCGCGCTCTATGCGTGTTGTTGCGCATTCCCATAAAGCCGAGTCCGCAAATCATGCCAAGGAAAAGTGACGCAAACCCCTGTGGCCAAGACTGGGGCGATGCAAGATAAGGCAGCCGGAATATGCCCTGTAATTCGCGACTAGCAAGGGACGCCGGCAATTGACCGTCAACCAGTGCTACGGTAGGCACCAGATACCCGGCGCGGCTCAGGATCGAGGCCAGCGCCACGCCGCCGCCGGCCAGGGCCGTCAGGCGCAGGCATTCGCGCACGCAGGCAGGACCGCGCACCAGTTGAATGACGGATACGAACAGGAGGGAAAGCGACGTGATGCGCAGGGGCCACGGCTCGCGCGTCAAATACGCATCGGCCCACGCCACGCCAAGCAGGGCTACCACGGGCCATGTGAACTCGAAGGGCACGCGCAACCGCTGGCTGCGGGCAAGATCGAGAAACGCAAGAAGCGTAATGGCGGCCGTTAAGCCCGACTCCAGCGAGACGCTGGTTGTGGGAATGGTCGCGTACACCGCCCATGGCGCCGCAAACGCAAGCGCATACAACGCCGCCTCGGCGGCAAACGGCATGAACCGCTTCACGGCGCGGCGCCCAATGAGAAGCGCACGGCAATGCGAATGAACCCTACCAAGGCCAAAATTGCCACAAAGACAACCGTGGCCAGTTTCCATTCGAACCACCGTCGATCCCGCGACATTGACACCAGATTCGCTCCGCAATTGAACCGCCGCCCAAGCGCCTGAGTATACGGTATCCCTCGAAACCGCCCCAAGGTTTCCCTTGCGGCGGATCTGGCGGCAAGGCTGGACAAATCCCTGCGCGGCAGTGCATAACGATAGGTGTGCGTGCGTTTCACCTTGGGGGGATTTCAGCCGTGAAAACCTGCGTGTGCCTTTTCTCCGTCGCGTTCCTTGCAGCCTGGGCTTCGAGTGATCCTGTCCGGATAGACTCCCGCCTGGAACCGTTTGTCGATGCACATCTGATCGGCGCAATGAACGGAACGCACCATGTATTGCATGAACCGGTGGGTCGTGAAACGGCCTTCTCCTTTGATAAGCGGTGGGAAGGCCGCTACAGCGCTTATGTAACCGTGCTGAAGGACGGCGATCGCTTTCGCGCGTATTACCGCGGCCTGCCGGAGGCCGGCAAGGACGGATCCGATTTTGAAACGACGTGTGTCGCGGAAAGCATGGATGGAATCGCATGGACCAAACCCATGGTGGGTCTGCACGAAGTCTTGGGATCGAAAGACAACAATGTCATTCTATTTCATGCCACGCCATACTCCCACAACTTCGCCCCCATCGTGGATACGCGGCAAGACGCACCCGCGAACGAACGGTACAAGGCCGCGGCCGGTACCGTGGACACGGGCCTCTTCGGGTTTGTATCCGAAGATGGGTTGCGATGGACGAGGCTCGATCAGCCCATACTTATGGCAACCGACGTGCACAAGTTCGATTCGCAGAACGTCGTGTTCTGGTCGGAATCGGAGGGACTGTATCTCTGCTACTTCAGGTCTTTCTACGACAAGGTTCGCGCCATCAGCCGGACCACCTCGCCGGATTTCCGCACGTGGAGCGAACCGGTCCGCATGACCTTCGGCGACACGCCCGCGGAACACCTGTACACCAACCAGACAATTCCCTACTCGCGCGCGCCGCACATCTATCTCGCCATCGCCGCGCGATTCATGCCGGGGCGGCGCGTGATCAACGAAACGGAAGCGCAGGCCATCGGAAGCGAAGCGCAGTATTCAGGAGATTGTTCGGACACGGTCTTCATGACGACTCGAGGCGGCAGCGTCTACGATCGCACATTTATGAACGCGTTCATCCGCCCGGGCCTCGGCCTGAACAATTGGACGTCGCGAACGAACTATCCCGCTCGCGGCGTTGTGGAAACCGGCGAAGGCGAACTGTCGATGTACGTGCAGCGAAACTACGGCCAAACCACGCACCACCTGCAACGCCTGACGCTGCGCACGGACGGATTCGCATCCATTAACGCGCCTTACAAGGGCGGCACATTCACCACGAAGCCGCTGCGCTTCTCCGGGAAGGAATTGTTCCTCAACATGGCCACGTCTGCCGCGGGCAGCCTCTGGGTGGAGATTCAGGAGGAAAACGGTCAGCCCATTCCCGGCTATACCCGCAACGATTCCGATGAACTCATCGGCGACTTTATCGCGCGCAAGGCCACTTGGAAGGGCAACGCGGATGTAAGCGCCCTGGCAGGCAAAACAGTGCGGCTGCATTTCGATATGAAGGACGCGGACCTCTACGCCATTCAATTCAAGTGACGCAGGGCGTCTTTACGGTCCCACCGTTACGTGCGGCCTCAGGGCTTCCAGTTTCTTCGGCCCGATGCCGCTGACGTTGGTGAGATCTTCCACCGATTTGAATTGACCCGCCTTGCGGTACTCGAGGATTTTGTCCGCCGTTTTCGGGCCGATGCCAGGCAGCGTTTCCAATTGCTCTTTCGTGGCCGTGTTCAGGTTGAGCGGGCCGCCCGTTGCGGTTTGTTGCGCGGCTTGCGCCTGCGCGTGTGCTGCCGTTGCCGGCGCATCCACTTCGGAGACAGCGCCTCCGCTGGACAATGTGTATATCGCGGGGTTGCTCACACGCCCCGAGGTGCCGCTCCGCACGACCAGCGTCCCTTCAACGACGGCACTCGTCGCGAACCAGGGCACGGACAACGTTGTGCCATCCGCCAGCCGAGCCACCAAGTTGATGTCCGAGGTGTCGGCATTCTCGCTCAGCCCGCCCGCCGCACGAAACAAATCGCTCACGCGATCTTTCGCCTTCATGGCATAGACGCCGGGATTCTTGACCGCACCGCGAACCGCCACCGTAATCGTGGTCTCTTCCTCTGATCGAGGGGCCGGAGCCGGATCGGATGGAGGTATCATCGAAGGAGTATTGGGTTCAACCGCAGGGGCGGGCGCAGGCAATTCGCTCTTGGTTGCTTCCGAAGGCGGCGCCTCACGAGCCGATTCGGTGGGCGGCGGCGCGACCCCCAGAAACCAAATCGTGCCCGCCCCCAACGTCAACGCGGCCGCCACGCCAATCAGCACGGTCAGCTCTTTCGCGGTCAACAGCTTTGTGGGCGTCCCAAACATGAATATCCCCGCCGCAACCCATCGAATAAACTAGTACAATTAAGTATTGCACACGATTCTGTGTTCGATTATTTCATATTTTGGCCGATGCTTCTACAAGACATCCGGCTGACAAATCAACGCTAGGTTCTCGCGAATTCCAGATCATTTACCAAGCAATAGGCGTATCTCACTCACTCTCAGGCAAGACAAAGTCAATGCCTGTGGAACCTGCGGGTACATTTCTCTGAGAAATCGATGGCTGACTACCGGCCACATACACCGTATACTCTCCAACGGATAGACCAATGATTTCGTACGAGCCATCCCTACGCGAAATGTCGGTACGCATGACAATTTGGCCGTCTTCGTCGATCCCTTCCGCCTCGACATTCGCGCCCTGAACAGGATCGCCTTCCGAATTCACAACGAAACCCGCTATGGACAGAGAGTCCCTTTCATCCAGCACGAGCCGTCTGCCTGTGACGCTTTGACCCGCACGCAACGTAACTTGGTCTGCCGGAATCGTCGCCCGAATCAACCCTCTTGGCTCATATCTTCCCACTGTCAGCACATACGCGCCCGGAGCAAGCCCGGCAAATACAAACATGCCGTCGCTGTCGGTGGTCTGAGTCGCGCTTCCAACCGAAGCAACCGTCTCCTGATGCTTTGCAATGACGGTGGCGCGCACTGGACGGCCCATACCGTCCACCGTCTGTCCGGCAATCGACGCCGACAATTCCGCTGACAATACCAGGGTAATCCCTTCAATACCGGCGTTCTCCATGCGGTGCGGTCCCGACTCTTCGGACCGGCCCATCGGTGACGAAGCCACAAGATACAACTCCATTCCCGTTTCGCAATTAGCAATCGTAAATCCGCCATTCGCGTCCGTGGCGATGACATCGCTCATTGTGGCAAAGCGCATGCCGTCGTCTCTCGTCTCAAACGCGTTGGCATCAACCTGCACGCCCGCAAGCCCGTTTCCAATTTCATCCACCACCACGCCCGAAAGTGTCAGGCCTCGGTCCAGACCGAAGTCCACATTCTCTACTACCTGGCCCGATGCCACCTGCAATTCGGTGCGGTCGCTGGAAGATTTGCCATACGTACCACCGTAACCACGGGGTCTGGCAACCAGGGATACCCGGACTTGCCCCGGCGGAACGCCTGTAATTTCATACATTCCATTTTCATCGGTGGTGGAGGACCTTCTCTCCGCCATGACCTGTACATCCGCGAGCGGCTCGTTTGTGGACGCGTCAAAGACGCGCCCGCGGATCGTCGCTCCGCCCACCAGACGCACTGTCACGGAGGGCGTCACCTGCCCAAACGCCGGAATCTCCACACGAATCGTATTGTCAGCCAGCACGTATGTTGAGTGCGTCGAACGAAAGCGATACGTACCCGGCATGAGACTCTCAATAGAAAACCGGCCTGATTCGTCCGTCGCCGCCGCATACTTCAACGCAGTGACCTCGTCGCTCACGACTTCGAACGCCCATTCGGCTACGGGTACAGCGGTCGAAGCGTCCACAGCGATGCCGGACAATGTGTTGCCCTTCTGAAGACGTATGGTGACGGGTGGGCCATTGACCGGAATGGCGTCGCTCACGTGCGCGGCATAGCCTTGTGCTTTGATAAGCAATGACCACGCGAGCGGCTCCACCCCTTCAAGAATGAAAGTCCCATCATCCAAGGTTTTCTGGGCAAACCCCTCCCGCTCCACCGTGCCGATTTCACGTTCATCATGAATTATGGGCACGATTTCCGCCCTTGGCACCGGCCCGCCTGTGTCATCCACAACCAAACCATGGAGTGCTCCAGATTTCCGCATGGTCAGGCATACTTGCGCAGCGGGGGATGCAGGAGATAGAACGACTGTACTGCTCGCGGCAAAGCTGGCGCTCGCCGCCGATACCCGATACCAGCCCCACCGCAAACCTTCAAGGCGAAACTCGCCGGTCGAATCCGTTGACACACTTTGCGCAGTCGAATGCTCGTTCGTGAAAACATTCTCTATGCCGCCGATCCGAAGCGAATATACATCTGAACCCGCGAGTGGCACACCTTGCCGGTCCAGCACCACCCCTGCAATAACTCCAGCCCCCTGGGGCGTGATCGTTGGCTCCTTCACAACATGCGCTACGGGCTTGGACTCCCGCACCCCCCCGCCAGGCCCCTCGATTTGCGGCAGCGGATCTCGTGCGGCAACTCCAAGGCCTTTACCGGAGCCAACGGTCAACAGGTAAATCAACCAAATGGCCAACCCAATCACAACCAGCCCCAAGACGATTATACGACCGTAGTTCCTGACCATGCGGCTCGCCCCTACTTGTCCCAAGAACTTTCGCAGCAATACGTTAACTCAATACGGAAACTTCCTGGCAGAAATGCGCAACGGTATGGATTACTAGTGTGTATAGAAGCATCCGTATGGAGGTAATTATGCCTATTGACAAAAAAAAAAAAAAAGACATACCCTTACATCTGCGTAGCAGCACAAGGTAATGGCGTTGTCAAGGGAGTCATTCATGAAAACTCTGCTTACTTCGTCTCCGCTGGTTAGCGTTTGTTTTGCGGTGTTCATGGGGTTGTCTGCTCATAGTCAAACTCCGGCCCCAAGAATTGACGGCCCATCGGTTGAAGCCCACCAACCTGTTGAGCTAATTCTCGAATATGTACTTGCGGAACAAAGCCGATATGCGAAGTTGCTGGCCAACTGCAAGTTCGTAGCATATTCCAAGACCTGGACAGAAGATTTCGCTGATAAGGGTAATGCAAAAAAACTTGTGGAGTACTTCAGCCGGGTAAACATGGTCAACGGCGACCTGTTCGTTCAAAACGAAATCCACAATGCAATGAATAGAATCACCGGTACCCCGCCGGGAACCACAGGATTGGTTTATGAGCCGGTCAAGGGTATCAAAGCAGAACGCTTCATTGTAACCCAAAACACGATAGGGTTATGGCCGTATGTGGATGCTCCAGTCGTTGAGATTTACGAAAAAAATTCTTGGGGCGACGAGGCGTTCAACAAACGTTGCTCTCAAATGAAAGGGTTGTACTTTTATGCAGACCCCGCTCTGAGAGCAACCTCTCCAGGCGGAACAAACCCTCTTTCAAAGTCGATATACGGGTTGTCAGATGGAAACTCGAAGCCGATTGGGCAATGGACGTATCGGTATTTAAATGGCAGCCAAGAGGGACTACTGGAAATACAACGTGCGGCATGGGGCAAGACCGTTGATTTGACCATAATTCTGGATACGAGAAACTGTTGCGTGATTGTGTCGGCGGTGTTCAAACCCGGGAATAAGAATAGACAACAACACTTTGAAGCCGAGTACCACACTATAGACGGAGTCCCCTTTCCCAAGCAATTCAAATACTTCCTTACGGACGATTCGGGAGAAGAACCCGTATTGGAGCGGGAAATCACCTATGAGGAAGTTGAGATCATAGACGATGGCAGGCGGCAACCAATTGCTTTGTCTAGTCTCAATTTTCCCGACAACGTGTATGGCGTATTTCATCTTCCAGGAGAAGTACAAAAATACACGATTGCACGACACGGAGAGTTCGTTCCTTCCAATGTCGACGCACTAACTGTAGCAATTGCTTCTAGACCAAGTTCTTTTGCCCAGCCTCGCGAAGGCGAGGCCAATTTACCAAAACCTCAATGATAAGGAGACTCAAAACATGCAAGCTAAAGTTTTGGCAATTTGCTCGGCAGTCTTTCTGGCAACCTGCTTTGTGTCATTGGCTGACTGTTTTACCGTGGATCCGCACCAGTGCGGCTCCGCACTCCTGTGTTCAAGCTTGAGCACCGATCGGGACGCAGAATGCAAACACTATGCAAAGGAAAGAGATAATTTTCAGCAAATCCCATATTGCGTTACGCCAGCGATTGGGCAGGTGAACTGCAACGCCGAGGGCAGCAGCCAGGAAGTGCCCTGTCATGATCTTTATGAGTGCGATCTTGGCGACACCCCGGACCCGGAGAACGAAGGATGGTACTTCTGTGAACGTGGAGATTTCGAGGGCACATTTGAACGGAAGTTTGCGACCCTAAGCGGGGCTTCGTGCTTGCCATAAGTTGTTCATGAATGCCGGACATTCGTTTCACGCGCATGGGCGTGCCTATGCGCGTGAAACGGAGTACTTGGGTGGTCTTGCTTGAATATTTACGGATTGTGTGTACTTTGGACAGTAAACTTACTGCAAATTCTGCCTTATCTGACTACAGGGGCAAGAAATGAAGTCACCTCGCCGATCTCCGATGACAATTCTGTTTGCAGTGACTTTTCTTTTCGCCAGCGTGGCTCTCTTGTTCCTGCAGGCCCCTCGTATCTCGGGCGAACGTGTGCACGATTTAGGAATGATCGATTTGCCTAATGATCGATACAGACATACTTTTCGAGTACGAAATTTGTCGCTTCGCCCCTCAAAGGTATCATTGGTTCAGACTACGTGTGGATGCACTGTAGCGGATGTCGAAAGGACCACAGTCTATCCGCTACAGATACTTGAGGTTCCAGTCGAAGTGAATCTAGAGGGAAAGGCGGGCGAGTTTAACGTATCTACAATCGTGCATTTTGAAAATGGTCCCCCTGTCGATCTCACAATCACAGGCTATATTCAAAATATACTCCCAGAAATCCTTGCATTCGGTCACTTTTCCCGCGAATCTACCGTGGAACGCTCATTTACAGTAGATATGCTTCCGTCTGATTTCGAAGTAGTCGTTGATTCTCCTGCTGGTGCGGAATTTGTGATCACAGAAAACGAAACAAAAGGCCAAAGTCCAACAAATGGAAAAACCACGGTAACGATTAAAACCGGCGCGGCCATGCCTTTCGGTTCCATTGACGCAACGGCAACTGTAGTTTCGAGTTCAGGGCAACACGAAATCGCGCTGACTGGTTATGTAATGAGACCCGTTGAACCTGCTGAACAATTATTCTCCTTTGGACAAATTGAGAATCCGCAGAGGGCCCAGTCCATCCTTTTCAAGACGTTCGGCGAAAACGCAGTTCGTTTCTTGGATGCCAATTCCCCTTGCGGTTGTCTGTCCTTTAGCGAATCGCCTGGCCACGCTAATGACTCCATTGCAGTGGATGTGTCGTTTCGATCTATCCCGAATCCGGGCGTATTCAAGGAAGTTGTATCATTTCGGTTCAAGTCGGGCGACGAGGTCATTGAGGTTCCCGCGAACGTTTACGGCTATGTTCCATTTTCTACGAGCAACTGACCGCGGTAAAGGAAAGAATAGTTACTCATATTCTCTGCCATACGCTTTTCGACTTGCGGCGGCCGGCCTCCAAGTATTTATGACCGGCGGCAATTATTCCACATTCCGGCAGATACTTCTACAAGACAGACAGCACATCCACAAAAGCGGCCTGCGGTACGGCATTTTATGCGGATCAAAGTCACAGACTCCCGCACTGGACAGCGTCGCGGTCTGGATTGTATTTGGGGCTTGCGTTATCGTTGTTCGCTTGCATGGGTTGATTGCACGTGAACTTTTTTGGGAAGGAACGCAAGGGCATGTCCGAGGAATTGAAGCCTACGATTGCCAAAGCCCAAATCCGGATGGCGAACGTAAACGATGCTACCGGCATACTGGGGGTCTATGCGCCGTATTGCGTGAAGTCTCCGGTTACATTTGAAGTGCAGCCGCCGTCGGTTGCGGACATGCAACATCGCATCGAAGCGATACTCCGTCAGTATCCGTTTCTTGTCTTGGAGGGCGAAGCCGGTTCGCAGCACCATGCCGGTGTGGATTGGCCAATTCTGGCGTATGCCTATGGCACCAAACATGGGGAGCGCGCGGCTTACCGCTTCTCGACGGACGTCTCCATCTATGTGCGCGAGGATTGTATCGGCAAAGGGTGCGGCAAGGCGCTCTATAGTGTCCTGTTGCCATTGCTTGCCGCGCAGGGCTACTACAAAGCATTTGCCGGAATCACCGTGCCGAATCCGGGCAGTCAGGGCCTTCATACGCATATGGGCTTTACGCCCATCGGCGTGTTTACGCATGTGGGATACAAACTTGGCGAATGGCGTGATGTTGCGTGGTACGAAAAACCGTTGCGGGATCGCGTTAGGAATCCGGCCGAACCTATACCCATTGCGGAATTGCTGAAGGGCGGGCCGTTTGCCTACCTGAATCGCGGGTGATTTCTTGTCAATGCGTGAAGTCGCGTCTTCCAAACCGTGGACTACGGAAGCTCAAATCCGTCTTGCCTGAAAGACCTTGCTCCCATACACGCTCCGGCAGTTGATTGCACGAGACGTCCGCTGGCGGCGCGACTTTGACTGCCGGCGCCGCCAAATGGTACGGTATCGGGTCCTATCCAAGGGAAGAATCGCGGTTTTTTGCCGGTGCGGGGTGCGCAGTCCGGCGGAAGCTGTAGCGCCGGGGGCGAAGCCGGTAGCCTTGGTTGGGTCCTGCTCAACGGAACGCTGCCGAACCCGGTCAGGTCTTGACGGAAGCAGCCGTAGGTGGTTTGTTTCGTGTGAAGCAGGGAAGCCTGATCGAGGCTGCCGGCGCCGCCCCGGGCCATTTTTCCCGAATCCTGCAACGACTTGGCACTGGTGGGCGCCGCCGAACGGAGGGTGACGATGGCCGATGCGCCGTATTTGGTGCTGGCGCGCAAATGGCGCCCGGGCACCTTCGAGACGGTTGTGGGGCAGGAGCACGTCACCCGGACGCTTCAGAACGCCATCACCTCCGGCCGCATCGGTCATGCGTTTCTGTTTATCGGATCGCGCGGCGTCGGCAAAACGACTACGGCGCGCATCCTTGCCAAGGCGCTGAACTGCGAAGTCTCGGACAAACCCACGCCCAATCCCTGCGGCGAGTGCGACAATTGCCGGACGATCGCCGCGGGCACGAACATCGACGTGATGGAAATTGACGGCGCCTCGAACAATACGGTCGACGATGTGCGGCAGATCCGCGAGAATGTGCGCCTGGTGCCGTCCCGGTCGCGCTACAAGATCTACGTCATCGACGAGGTGCATCAGCTTTCCGGATCCGCGTTCAACGCTCTGTTGAAAACGCTTGAAGAGCCGCCGGAACACGCCGTGTTCATCCTTGCCACCACGGAAGCGCACAAGGTGCCGGCGACCATCATCTCGCGCTGCCAGCGCTATGATTTCCGCCGCGTCGGCATGGAACGGCTTCAGGATCTGCTGCGGCGCATTATCGATTCGGAAGGGGTGACGTGCAGCGAGGAAGCGCTCTATGCCATTGCGCGATCGGCTGAGGGCGGCATTCGTGACGCCGAGAGCATCCTCGAACAACTCATTTCCTATTGTGGTAAGACCATCACGTACCGGGACGTGTTTGATGTGCTGGGTTTGGTGGATTGGCAGGTGTTGCACCGGCTCTGCCGTGCCATGCTCGACAAGGACATCGCCGCGCAACTGCGCGTAGTGGAAGATATTGTCATCGCGGGTAAGGATCTCTCGCAGTTCTTGCAGGATATCCTGAATTATTTCCGCAACCTGCTGGTCTGCAAGACGGCGGACGCCAAGGCGCTCGTGGCCCTGCCCGACGCGGAATTGGCGGAGATGCAGGAACTCTCGGGGCGCTTCTCGATTACGCAACTGATTAAGTTGGTGGAGCAGTTCGCCGAATTGTCCCGCGATTTTGACACGCACATGGCGCAGCGGATCGCCTTGGAAACCCAGTTGATTCGCTTGTCCAAAGTCTCGGTGGATGTGTCGCTCGACAGCGTGCTTGAGAAGCTGGCGCAGTTGAGCGAGGGAGGCCCCCCTCCCGCACCGCGGACCGGGGATCGGACCGAAGATCCTCCCGGCCCTTTCGCGGGTGATGCGACCGAATCCCCGGCGCCAGCCGGCCGCATCGCCGTAACACCTAAAAATCTGGCGCGGTTCTGGGAAATCTGGGCCGAGGCCGTGTCTGCGGAAAGCATGCAACTCGGCGGAGCCTTGGCGCAGGCGCGCCCGGTTCAGGTCGAGGGTGATACATTGACCTTGCGTCTGGGCGCCGGCAATGCCCACGCGCGGCAGGTGCTTTCCAAACCGGAGCACGTCGCGACTCTGAACGAAGTGTTGCGCGCACGGTCAGCCAATCTGCGGCATACGGTCCTTGAAGACGGACCGGCCAGCGACCCGGAACCAGAGCCGAACGGCAACGGACGGCGCACGAGGCCCGCAACGCAACCTGAAATGGATCATCCTCTCGCAAACGATCCGCATGTGGCGCGGGTGCTCCGTATTTTCAGGGGCCGCATTGTCGACGTCAAGCACGGCGCGAAACCGGCGGACCCGGACGCGGGCTGACGATTCGCGGAAGTGTCTCTCGCGTTGCGCTGGCCGGCGTGGAGGCCGTATTGTGTCCCCGGTCGCAGCAAGGGAGGGGAAACCATGCTTTCGTTTGCGTTGGCGCCAATCATCATTGCGCTGTCGGGACTGAATGAAGAAGTCGCCGCGCGCCTTGCCGAACCGATCCTGTCTCCCGATCAGACCCGCGTGGAATTGGAGGCCTTTGTGCTTTCCCGAATTCCTGAGTTGACTCCTCCCTCCAGCGCCGAGACCTGGCGGCAAGAAGCCGATCGAATCCGGAAGGATGTGCTGGAGAAGTCAATTCTGCGGGGCGTGCCGGAGTCCTGGACCGACGGTCCGGTCGGGATTGAGTGGCTGGAGACGATAGAGAAGAGTGACCTCTACTCCATTCGCAAGTTACGGTACGAAGCCGTTCCAGGCATGTGGATTCCCGCGCTGCTGTATGTTCCCGCCAATCTCCAAGCGCCGGCGCCAAGCGTGCTCAACGTCAATGGCCACGTGGGCGAACCCGGAAAGGCCGTGGATTACAAACAGATTCGCTGCATCAACCTCGCGAAACGGGGCGTGCTTGCGCTTAACCCCGAGTGGTTTCGCATGGGCGAACTGGAGAGCACGGTGTATGGACACGATCGAATCGCCTACCTGGACATGGCCGGTGTCAGCGGCGTCTCGCTATTCTATCTCGCGATGAAACGCGGACTGGATGTCCTCGAGGCCCAGCCTAACGCCGATCCATCGCGCATGGCGGTCACTGGGCTTTCCGGGGGCGGCTGGCAGACCATCGTCATCAGCAGCTTGGATACTCGTGTCGATTTGGCCGTCCCCAACGCGGGGTATATCGGCACACCGACGCGCATTCGATTTACAAGCGACATCGGGGATCTCGAACAGGTGCCTGCCGGCCTGCTTCGGGAAGCCGACTACACGCACCTCACGGCATTGCTTGCGCCCCGGCCGGCGCTGCTTCTCTACAACGCGCAAGACGAATGTTGTTTTCAAGCGTACCGCGCAAAGCCGTCGGTGTACGATCCCATCGTGCCGTTTTATGCGGCCCTTGACGCGGCGGATCGGTTCGCCTACCACGAGAACGCGGATCCCGGCACGCACAATTATTTGCTCGACAACCGGCAGCAGTTGTATGCCTTTTTGAACCGTCACTTCAATCTCAATACGCCGGACGAGGAACTGCCCAGCGACGGCGAGGTGTTGACCCGGGCAGACCTGGACTGCGGGGTACCCGAAGGAAATGAAACTATCATTTCGCTCGCCGCCAAGATTGCCGCTCCGTTGCCTCACGCGCCCGCGCCCGCGCCGGATTCCCCGGAATTCGCGTCGTGGACGGAAACCACTCGAACGAAGTTGAGGCAAGTCCTGCGCGCGCCTGAATCGGCGCCGGACGCCAAACCGGCCTTGATGTCTGTTCAAACCAAGGAAGGCGTGGAGTTCGGATCGTACAAACTGCGCATCGGCGAATGGACGGTTCCCGCCTCGAGCGTGCGCAAGGAAGGACTGCCGGTCGAACACATCACGGTACTCTTGGCGGACGAAGGCCGCGCGACGATGGCCGAACGGGTTGGGCAGGTTTTGAATGAAGGCGGCATGGTGTTGGCCTTTGACCCGGTCTTCATCGGAGAGGCGGCGTTTCACGAGAAGAACAACGAACAATTCGCCATGTTTGTAGGCAGCGTGGACGAAAGGTTGTTGGGCTTGGAGGCTGCGCAAATCGCTTCCGTGTGCCAATGGGCGCGATTCGCGTTCCGTCCCAAAACCATCGCATTGGAGGCTAAGGGGTACACGTGCGTGACCGCCGCATGGGCCAGCCGATCCGTGTATCCCGACGTGTCCGATTCGATAGCCGTTGTGGATGCGCCGCTTTCGTTCAAGGACTTGATACAGGAAGACGCGGGGTACTCGCGCTGCATACCGGTTTACTGCTTCGGCTTGCTTGAAGTCGTCGATGCCGCGGATCTTCGTGCCCTGGCGGGCTAAGCGCCCGATCCCGTCAGCGTCGCAATCACGTCGGCGGCGGTGTACGAAGTCGCACCGTTCTTCAAGAACCGGCCCAGATGAACCAGATCATCGCCCGCCGTGATCAGTGGCAACTCCACGGAATGATCCTTTTGAACCTGCGGATATCCCACTGCCGCGGACAATGCGTTGCACAAACATTTCCGGCCGGATATCTCGTCAGCGTCTCCGCCTTTCTTTTCAAACTGATCGGTCTGTTCCGCGGCGCACCGGAATCCAATCGTACCGTCGTCTTTCCGGTAGGCCTGCCGCAAATAGCCGAGGTCGCACATTCGCGTGCGCTCCTGGTATAGATCCGGGTCCGACAGCGTTCCCGGTATGCTTGCGACCTTGAACGGAAATCCCGTTGGCGACGCTTTGGGATCGGTAAACACGGTCATGGTTCCATCCGCGATCTTCGCCATCGCCGCTTCCCGCACCCAGGGTACAAATCCCGATTCTTCGCAGAAGGCGAACGCGGTGCCTACCTGAATGCCTTCGGCCCCCGCTGCAAGCGCTTCGCGATAACGCTCCGGCGATCCACACGATCCCGCGAGCCAGAAAGGCAATCCAATTTCCTTGATCTTCGCGAGGTCCACTTCGTCTTTCGGACCGTAGACCGGCTCGCCGCTTTCGCTCAACGTCAACGGCCCGCGAGGCGGCGCGTTGTGCCCGCCGGCCGTTGGCCCTTCAATCACGAACCCATCCACGCGGCCCGACGCCTTCTTTACGAGCGCCGTTGCCAGCAACACCGATGCAATGATCGCCAAAAACAGTGGGCGCTTCAGATCACCGGCCGGTTGGGGCACGATTGACCGCGGGTCGAATTCGTAGAAGCACTCCTCGCCTTTCTCCGCGCCTTCGACGGGTATCCGCAATCGAGCCGGATCGTGTTTCGCCAATGCATCCAACGCGCCCGGAATCTCCATCGGAATGCCCGCGCCCATCAGCACATAGTCCACACCGGCCAACATCGCGCCGTACAAGGAAGGGAGATTCGGCAGCCGGATTTTCTCCAACAAGTTCAGACCCACGACACCGTCATGACCTTCCTTTGCAAGATAGACCTCCGCGAAGTTCGCGGCCACCGTCAGTTCCAGCAATTCTTGTGCTGGATGCAAGGTATACATCGGATGCATCTTGAACGGCTCGCTATCCTGCTTGCCTTCCGCGCGGTACCATGCGGAAATCACCCGTTCACCAAGACGCGGCTCCGGAAAATTCGCCAATGCACGGCGGATGTGTCCCCCGGCATCGCCCATCTGCAACCGGCGCGCCACCACGGTGGCCAACGCGGTGCCTGACACGACGCCCAACTGCCCTTTCATGGACACGGCACGCGCCAGCGGCCAATGCGAAACCGCGGCTCCCATGCCTCCTTGAATTATGGTTGGATAAGTATTCATGAACAGATCCTTTCCCGGCCAGACACGGGCGCAAGTCCCCCTCGAATCCGTGTGCTGTGGCGCAAGTGACATCCGGAAGTCCGGATAAATGGCAAATCCCCGGGGCAATTCGGCGGGCTCGTTTTCCCCCAAGCCGCCGCGCCAACATTAATTGTTGGGCATCTAATTATCTACCCATCCCGGAGACAATTCAATTCCGTTCATGAGTGAACCCGATCTCCGCCCGCCGTTGGCGGCCGTTCTCTGAATTCGCCGGGAATTCAGGTATTCTCAATCCTCGGCATACCGGGGGCTCGAGCCGTACATCCGATTAGGGAGGTATTCCATGTTCAAGTCTGTCATCGCCATTGCTTGTCTCGCCGCGTCGGCAACGTCCGTGCCGGTCCCGGACAAGACAGTCGTTCTTACGTTTGACGACGCCGTCAAATCACACGTTACGTTTGTGGGTCCCTATCTCAAGGAACTTGGGTTTGGCGCAACGTTCTTTGTCACCCACGGATGGATGAACGACGCGGAAAACTTCATGACGTGGGAAGACATCGGCCAACTGCACGGCATGGGCTTCGAGATTGGCAATCATTCGTGGACGCATCAGGGCTTCAATTCGCCCAAGGCCGCTTCCATGCTTGCGGGTGAACTGGCCCTTGTTGAGAACGAATTGAGCCGGGTGGGAGTCCCCAAACCGATTACGTTTGGATGGACCGGAAATGCATTCGGGCCGGAATCGCTGCGCGTGTTGGAAGGGGCGGGCTACCGCCTTGCGCGCCGGGGCATGCAGCCCGAGGCCGCCTACGGTTCGCTGCAGTTGGGCGCACTCTTCGACCCTTCGACTCACCACGCGCTGTTGATTCCCTCGGCGGGCGACGCCTATCCCAATTGGACCGTGGAACATTTCAAGACGGTGGTTGATCGCGCGCGCGACGGGAAGATTGCGGTCGTTCAATTTCACGGCATTCCTGATATCGCGCATCCGTGGGTGCACACCACGCAGGAACTCTTCAAGCAATGCATGGACCATCTGAAACAAGGCGGATTCAACGTCATTGCCATGCGAGACCTTGAACCGTTTCTTCCTGCGGAAGCCGTCACCAACGATGCGATGAAGAACGTTCGCTATCCCGCGCTCGGCGACTTGATCAGCGCGTCGCCTGTTGAAGTGCGGCAAACGCGCGCCGATCTCGATTATTGGATCCAGAATATGGTGGCTCACCACGCCTACTCAATTGAAGAAGCGGCGCTCGTTACGGGGTTGAATTTGAAAGAGATGGAATCGTACCTGGAGCATCACGCTGCGCTTGCCGAGCCCGCCGCGCAACGCGCAGCCGACGGCCGTATTAAAGTGCTGCCTTACCCGGGCGGACGCCACCCCCGCATCGGATTCCTCGAAGGCGCGATCGATCCACAGCGCGGAACGAAAGTCTCCATCTTTCCGCCGTGGGAGGGTTCGGGGTATGTCGTGCTCGATTTGCCCGAGGCGATTTTCAGCAACCTCGGCCTCATGTACCTCGCTCACACACACGTGCCGACGATCTGGAATGCAGAGAACAAGTTCATCGATAACATCGACTGGACCCGCGTTGAAGACGGAGACCTCGCCTTCTCGCGCACGCTTCCCAACGGTGTTGCCTTTGGCGCAACGGTCACTCCCACGGCGGACGACGTCAAGTTCGATCTTTGGCTTGAGAATGGCACTCCCGAATTGCTGACAAAACTTCGCACCCAGATCTGCCTGATGCTGAAGGGCGCACCCGCGTTCAACGATCAATCCGAAGAACGCCGACTCCTGGAAGACCCCGTGGCCGCGATCAAAGCCAAAGATAGCGACCGGTGGATACTCGTCGCGTTCGATCATTGCGGCCGCGTCTGGGGCAATACCAAGTGTCCGTGCATTCACTCCGACCCGGTTTTCGACGATGCCAAGCCCGGCGAACGCGTCAGCGTTAAGGGGAGGGTTTGGTTCCACGAAGGCCCTGATATCCAAGCTGCGATTCAGGGAAGCTGAAGCGACGACAGAGACCATGCCATGCGTTACGGCGTTGTATTTTCCTTGGGCGGCTCTGGCAGGGATTTGCCTTCCTTCGCATACACGAACGCGCGAATCTCGTCCAGCGTCCCCACGATCAGGTAGTACTCGTATTCGAATACCGAGTCCTTCTCCAGCGTCACTGTTTTCAGCGGCGAAATGTATCCCGTGCATGCGTCCGCCGTCTCGCCCGGCGGCGTGCCGTGGAATCCTCCGCAAAACCGTTCCGCCATTGGCGTGTAGACGCCCACTCCCCACTTATCGGCGTTCACATTGGCCGCCCACTTTTCCTGCCCGGTCCATGTCGGCCATGGATACCCGGGAAACGGCTTCGGCTCAATCACCTTCAACGCCGCTCCGGTCCAGGGCGCATCCCCGTCGTACGTGTACAACGTCGACAACGCCCCGATGGTATAGACTGCCGGCAACTCTTGATCGCGCGGCTTCACTTCCCACCGATTGTCCGTGCGGAAACAGGTCAGCTTGTTCTTTACGCGCACGGTGTTGCCTTCCAGCGACACCCACGTCTCGTAGTGCGACTCGGATATCTCGTTGTTCATGTCCCACAAAAGCGGCTGCACCTTTGTGTAGATCGTGTTGTCTTCCAACTTCGCTTCCAACACAGTGGACTTGTTCCCGTACGCATCCCCCGCCTGCACCGGATTCCACGGCCAGGGGGTCCACGTTTTGGATTGTCCTTCCGCCGTGCGATCGAAGCCTTGCCCGGCGTAGTACGACTGCTGGACTTGCCGCCCTTTGTCGTGATTGTTAATCAGATTCCGGGCGGACCCCGCCACGGCAAGCCAGGTCACCGCGCCCCCAAAGTCTTTGCTGATCCCCACCTCGATTGCTTCGTTCGCAATCTTCAAATCCGGATCGCCGGGCGCGGCGAACGCCACGCCCAACCCCAGTAACAACCCGACCGACGCCAGAACAACCTTCGGCATGGCACAACCACTCCAAGTTTGGTAGGGGGAAAGGAAAACTCGTTCAGAACGGCAAGCATACCATGCGCCGCCCATGGCCTTCTTGTAGGCTCAGGCTCGGGGCATCGCCTAGCGGATTGAAACAAGGGTTTATTATTGATTCATCGTGTATGCGGGTTATAGTATATATAAAATCACGAAAATACAAAAATACGTCTGCTGATTTACGGCACTCTGGTCACCGCAATTACTGTCACCCAATTGCGATCCAAATTCGTTAGCTCAGTCGAGGCGTGGGACGGCGGCTTGACCCGTCTGCGCGACAAATACTATACTTTTTGGTGTTTGTAGCAGCGCCGCTCTATCCAAAATCGGGACAACGAATGCGTAATAATCCTGTGTGAGGCAGGAGAGAGGCAGAGAGCATGCGTAGGAAGTCGCAAATCATTTTTATTGCTATGGTTAGCTGCGCCATGTTGGGCAGCCTATTGGGATGTGGGGGTGAACCCTCCAGCGCGCCGTCGGATGTGACTCCTGTTCCGCCGAAACCGGAGACTGCCGATTCGCAGCCGGATGTGGCTCCCGTCCCGGTGCCCGATTCCGGTGCTGCGCAGGCGCCTCCGCCTGTAGCGGTTGCCGCAGCTCAATACGTGGCACCCGTACCTGAAGCGGTGATTAAGTGGGTTGTCTCTGGCGAGAATCTGATTCAGAACGGCGGATTTGAACAGGAAGCCGACACAGGCCCAGCGTTTTGGCTCCATACAATTAAAGATGTCAAACCTGAATTGACGCAAAAGACTGCCTACCAAGGAACGAGAGCACTCCAAGTAGCGCTGGAGCCGGAAGTAAATTTTGGTATGGGACAGAGGGTTAATGTGAAGTCCGGATCTTCTTACCGCCTCACCGGGTACGTCAAGACCCAAGGGGTAACGGACGGCGTGTGGATTGAAGTTCAAGATGGTGAGAAAGGCTTTGAAAGTTTCGCCAAGCGATCCAGTGATAAGCCCGTAATAGCCGATGAATGGACTAAGCAGTCCATTGAGTTTGAAGTACCAAATGGCGTGACCTCGCTAAACGTCCTTGTCCGTCGGCCTGTGACCGAAGTGAAAGAGGCCAAGAAGGGAACTGTTTGGTTTGATGGCGTAACGTTACATGAGGTACAGCCAACATCAGATCCGAGTCTGTTGTCCAACGGGAGTTTTGAAGACACTTCGAATCCACTTAACGGTTGGACCGACGCGCCTGACTCGGCGGTGACGTCAGATGATGCGGCGGTAGGCGAGGCCTCGCTGAAAGTTGAGTTGCCCGAGGATTCAAACTTGGGCATTCGAACAGTAGTAGGAGTACAAGAGGGCGAATCGTACGTGCTTTCTGGACAGATAAAGACCGAAAAGCTCGCGGCAACCGCACGACTTGAAGTGTCTGACGCATTGAAAGGGCATGAGGCATTCGTAAAATACAACGACGGTATTACGGGTACAAACGGCTGGACGGACTTACATTTGTTATTTACAGTGCCGCAGGGCACAACGGGTATCAATGTATTGTTGCGCGTTGTCGACTTGGAAAAAGGTGGCGGACCAGGCAAAGTTTGGTTTGACGGTTACCAATTGCACAAAATAATCCCCTAAGGGACAAGAGACATTCATGAGCAGCGCCCGAACCGGTTGAACGCCGATTCGGGCGCTGCTTCAATTGTCTGTCATGCCTTACCCCGGATACAGGCAAGGAAATTCTTAGCACGGCGAATCCACGTTTCCTAGCTCGCACGAAGCGGATGTGTTGATTGGAGCAAAGACCAAGATTTACTCGGCAGCACAATAGCGAGTCGTCTAACAAAATCAATTTTCCGACACTGTTCTATATGTTATCCTGGGTTTGCTTGATTATATTGGACAGATGGCTGCATACATTTGCGGAAATGCTCGAAGAACACTTCGCCGTTACAGTTCAGATTGTGTTTGCATCGCACATTACTCAAGTGCGTAATGTTTCGTGGAGAAATTGAAAGGGGAGAACGGAGACCAACTACTTCAGCTCATTCAGTGCTATTTCGTCGAACCAGATTCTGCCCGTGCCACTTTGATTCGGATTGATAAAGGGTCGCCGGAGCATAATCGCAAGATTTTCCGTATCAGGCGGGACGGTGAAATCGACGGTACTCGCGATCCAGTCGCTGGTACCGGTTACCGGCGTCGATTGCACAGAAAATGCCGTGTGACCGCGATCGCTATCCTGAACTTCTAAACAGGCAAAATCCGTCAGGTTTTCTGTCCTTATAAACCCTTGCAACCGAAATTTCTTCCCGGGTGAAACAGAGTAAACATATTGTACGGCAGCAAAATTGGTTGTAGCCGGGAGTTCAACCCTTAAGCTAGTTTTCCCTTCGTGTTTTACTGACTCGTCACGCGATAGAACAGCGCCGCTCTTTCCGTTGTACACCCAACTGGCTTGTGGGTCGCCCAACTCAAAGGTTCCATTAGTTAGCAAATTAGGACTTGCGAACTGATTCGCAGTTTCTTGTATCGCGCTTAACGCATCCGGATCCAAATCCGTTTTGACCAAAACAATTCTATCCACAGCAATGAAGCGCCCATCCACCCGCGTGACAGATACATTAGTGGGTCCTTCCTTCGCGACCGGCGCAGTACCCACAAAGTAACTCTTCCTTTCGTAGCAATACAGTTCCACTGGCAATAGGATGTCGCCAACCCTTACTTCCGCCGTTTGACTTGGCGATTCATTCCCTACGTCGCATGAAGCTATGATGAATACGTCATATGCTCCACGGGTCAGCACAAACTGTTTTTGGATCGTGCCTTCCCAAGACATTGAAAAGGCATCTTTGGGTGTGTAATTTGTGGCTGCCATTGCAGCGGCAATTGCCGAATCCGGAGAGAATGTCTCCGCTTCCAGCACGTGTTTCTCGAATTTGGGAATCTCATAGACTTCCACGTCGAAGTTGAAAACGCTTGTTCGATTATCCTGCGTAGGCGGCAAGTGATTTACCCGCTCAAGCAAGGGTAGTCGTTTCATCATAATCTCTCGGTTGCGGGTGAGTTCGTCCAAAATGGGTTGCGATGTAAGCCGACTCGTCGGACCCATTAACTTGTTTATTACATAATTCTTGATCGGCGGCAAGGCGTCATACGTGCCGCCAAACGCCGAAACTGCGTAGTCGTAATCTAAGTAGTCCACGTAGGGACTCACGAACAAGAACTCCGGCCCTTTGGTAACCTCAAACTTATCGCCTTCAATCGGCACGGTTGCAGGAAGCCATGTACTATCACAAATTACCTTTGCTCCTTTTGGCGCATTGCTGTTGAACCAGATTTGAGCGCTCTGAAGTGTGGTACGCGTAGTGAATCGCCGTACCATGGCTTCGCTCTTTGCAATGGGTGCGGACATTGCCATGCACGTGATGACGATCGGCGTTAAACTTGAAAGTCCCAAAAGCAAGGGCTTCCACTTCACAAATTTGCCTGCAATTATGTATACGGCTTCGTAAGCCATACAACAAAATGCACCAAAACCAAGTGCAAAAAATGGTACGGCCTGCAGCACATTTCGTTCGAACAATACTTGGATATTCGCACTCAAAAGCGCAAGGAATAAGACAAACGTGAGGACAACGAGGCCCTGTTTGCCACGAAGAAATGGTAATGCCAGCAACCCCACTGTAGCCAAAACTATATATCCTACGCCATAAGAGAGCCAGACTCGTCCATACCATACCAGCGGCGGTACGCTGCTCGCGCCCGTGTGACCAGCTCCCCATTTGTAGGCATAGATGCCGTCGCCAAAATTTTCCATGAACTTCGGTAGATCTAGAAGTGTGTAGGGCGAAGATAGCAAAAATGAGGCAAGGGAAGTCATCACGACAAGGGGAGCGTGCGGCCAACGGGCCAGCGGCTTCACAAGCATCAACGAGACAAGCACGATTCCCAACGGAATAAAATTGTATTTGGTGCCCAACGCAAGTCCAGAGCACAGGGCAGCCAGATACAAATCCAGTAGCCGTCCATCTTTCACATACCTCACAGCGAAATAAATCGACAGCACAGATACAAAGACTAAAAGTGCCTGTGGCACCGCATAGTGTCCTTCTTCCACGAGATTCGGAAAAATCAAAGCCCAAAATGCGGACACCGCTCCGACCGCCGAATTGAAGAGCATTTTTCCGATCATAAAGACGCAGATTGCCATTCCCGCGACGAAAAGACCATTCAACTTCCGTGCCTCGCGATAGAACATGAATTCTTCATACGCATTGATATTAGGCCATTTTCGGCCCACGTGAGGTGAATTCGGATCGAAATAGTCCTGCTTGTATTCTCCACCAGTAAGGAATCGGAAGTGGCTCACCACGTGACTTGACGCGGTCAAGTAAGTGTGGAGCGTAGGGTATCCCAGCCAACCGGGGTTTAGCTTCCCTTCCTTTACCAGATCCAGAGCGAGCCCTGTCGTCACGTCCTCGTCTGGATGCAACAGAAATGGCTCACCAAAATCCGCCCCCACAATGTAAAACCTTTGTACTACAATAACCAATACAATCAACAGTACCGTGTACACCATTGCCCGCAAAAGGGTAGGATATTCTGCAATTCTCGCGATCATTGGAAAGCTGCGCACAATCGAATCGCCCCTATCATCCTGCCTTGTTCCGGCCGTTTCAGGTTGTTTTGAATCGAAATTGGTACCAACCGATCCAAGACATGATCTCTAAACAGGTATTGCCCTCTATTGCCGCCAAGCAATCTTCCATACGGCGACAAACGCAAATGATTGTGATGAAAGGCAGGCTGCACCACTTCCACTTTTGAGTACTCGATTAAGGCTTTTGCGCTTGGACCATTTACCAGGATTAGCTCGTACTCTTGGTGACATCCCTCCGGCACCGGGTGTAGTCTCTCGACCAAAGGCTTCAATGAGCCTTCGCTGTTGTATACAGGGATGACGACAGATATCCCCATGCATTGCTCCTTATCCAGTGTGGCATATGCAGCAAATGGTGTGCCACGTGTGCTCTGATAAGTAATGAATCCTTCCCAAGTGTTTGTGTTATAGCAAATTACAAGACATTTATCCAAGCGGTTCAACCAAAATCCAAAGGCAATTTTCAGAAGATTGGGCCGCCCCGCTACGGCCCATGCTGCATTGCTGCGGAGCGTGAAGTTCTTAAACACTAATCGCAAACAGCAAAATGGTACCGGTTGCGTGTTTTAGTGCAACGAGGATGCGCCCGACTGGCGCGCCATGCTGGAAACTCTTAGGGTTGCCGAGAGAAGTGCAACAACTTTATCTAAATACATAGAGAGAAATTGTGAAACTTGGCTGGTCTTGAGAGGTGGATAATCATGCGAAAAAATTGGGTTTATCTGTTCGTGATTCTGTCAATCGCACTCCTTGGTTTGGGTGTAGCGCCCCGTTACCTGGAGAATCTCAAGGTGGGGGGCGGGTTTGGATCCATCCCGGACGGGGGCGTTGACCTGGAATCGGACGGCGATATTTCGGCGGACGGGAATGCCGCAATCAAGGGTCAAATAGACGGGGGCAATGCAACGGCGACCGACCGCCGCGTGTCAGTCACCGCTTCCGGCAGCGGCTATCCGTCCGTGGATTTGTACAGCGGCGGAACCTCCAACGGGGGACGACTATGGTTCGACGGACCCGCCAATGCGTTGGCCTTGGGCACCCGCGCCGGCTCGGCCACCCCGGTTAAGGCGCTTACGGTAGACGAGGGCAGCGATGACGTCAAAGTGGCGGGCTCGGTCTGGGTCGGGGACGGAAGCGACTTGGAAACTATTCGGTTCGCCGGGCCAGGCGCCACATTTCGCCGGTTGGAGTTCTACACGGGATCTGCCAGTAACTTAGCCAACCGCCGCTGGATGTTCGGGGCTAGTGAGCATCCGGAGTTGGGCCAGTACGCAGGCAGCGCATTTGTCATCAACAGTTGGGACAACAGCGGCAACTTCATTAGCAATGTCCTGTTCATGGATCGCGATCCAGGTGTCCCCGTCAAGTTCAACAAAAGCGTTACGTCCTCCGGTGACTTGACCGCGCAGGACGGTGACGTGGTGGCCGGTGTGGACGGCGCTACGCGCGGTGTCGTGACGTTGTGGGACGGGAGCGGAGGTGCGGCGCCGGGTTGCGTGAAGATCGCATCGCCCAACGGAACCTTGTGGTATCTGTTTGTGGAAGACGACGGCACGCTAAAAGTGTCCAACACAGTCCCAACGGCCAACGGCGACGGCACCGCCGTCGGAACGCAGTTCTGAGAAATCGTGACCCGAATGCCCAAAGACCCGCGGACAAAGAGCCCCGTCTCGGCAAAAGACCCCGCTGGCGATGCGCCAGCGGGGTCTTTCTTATTCAAACGGGTACCCGACAGGTAATAGGCCTTTACGTAGGTGGTCTGCCCTCCCGGGGGTGTACCCCTTGAATCGACAAACACATGCACGGTGACTTATATCGATCAAGCGCTTACAAATGGATCAATGCGCTCCCACCTGTTGCTTCGTCACTTTTCTATAAAGAGGATTGTCTCACGGCCAAGCGTTTGGTCAAAGTGCACTTTTGACTGCTGCAATATCTAGTGCGGCCTTCGTGAAATTTCTGTGGCACGGTGGTGGGATTTGTCGCGGCCCGCTTTGCAGACCCATGGCTGTGGGTTGGGATCCAGCGGATCTGTGTTGTTGCGCTGGACACGTCATGCCGGTTCGCGATAGATTTCCCTTTGGACGTTTGACTCTTGGTTTTGCCGGGTTGTGTTGAAGGTTGAAGCGGCCCGTTATCGGCGGTTTGCCGGTTCACTTAGTTTACCGATGAGCGAGCATGGACTATGTCGAATCGAATTCGAAGAGAGAATAAGCAGGCGGGCACGACGGAATGGCAGTTGACGTATACGCGTGTCGAGCCTTCGACTCGATACCGGTGTCCGTGGATTGAGGGGTATGTGAGCCGGGCGAGCGTGAAGGCCGGGGAGACGCTTGATCTGATGGTCAGCACGAATCCCGCGGAATCGTTCACGGTGGACTTTTACCGCATGGGGTATTACGGCGGGACCGGGGCCCGGCATATGCTTCGCCTGGGGCCCTTTGACGGCGCCGTGCAGCCGGATCCGGAAATCGGTCACGGCCGTGTGCGCGAATGCCGTTGGACGCCTTGCGCTTCGATTGTGATACCGGAGGAGTGGGTAAGCGGGGTGTATTTGGGGAAGTTGGCGCTTACTGGGAGCCGGTATGAGAGTTATGTGGTCTTTATTGTGAAAGATGACCGCGAGGCGGATATTGTCTTTCAATGCAGCGACAACACGTGGCAGGCGTATAACCGTTGGCCGGACAATTTTTCGCTTTACGACGACGGCAAGAGCAGTTGGGCGCTGACGGGCGACACGTATGTGAGTTATGATCGGCCGTACGGCAAGTACTGCCAGGTAGTCGATGCGCCGTTGTCGCAGGGTTCGGGCGAGTTTTTGTTGTGGGAATTCCCTCTGGCGTTTTGGCTGGAACACCATGGTTACGACGTGTCGTATGTATCGAATACGGACGTTCACGCGGATTATGGCACGCTGACTCGGGCCAAGGCGATGCTTTCGGTGGGGCACGACGAATACTGGAGCCTGGAACAGTTTCACCATGTGAAGGCGGCCATTGATCGCGGTGTTCATGTTGCCTTTTTGTCGGGCAATACCAGTTGTTTTGTTGCACCGTTTGGTCCCAGTTCATCGGGGGCGCCTCACCGGATTTTCAATCGCGCGGGCCGGTATGGCGGGTTGATGGACGTGGAGAAAGGCCGGATGGGTCCCTTCCTGATGGAGGGCCCGAATGAGAACACGCTCATTGGCGCACGCACGATTTCACCTTTCAACGGCGCGGATGATTGGACCGTGGTCAAGCCGGATCACTGGTTGTTCAAGGGCACGGGAATGAATAAGGGCGACGGCATTCCGGGGCTTGTGGGCTGGGAGTTTCATGGCGATCCCGCGAATATTCCGGGGCTTGAGATAGTGGCGGAGGGGATGGCCAAGAATGCGGGCGAGGAGATCGCGCATTGGACGGCGACGCTTTATCCGGGGCCGAAGAAGAACCTGGTGTTTAATGCCTCGACGATTTATTGGGCGCAGGGATTGAGCAGTCCGCCTGGGCATGTGTTGCCATTCGCGCATTACGGCCGCCCGCACGGGCCGGACGAACGGGTGCAAATCATCACCAGGAATCTTTTGAACGCCATGATTGCGTGAGCCACGGGGCCAATGACGCGTGTCAGGCGGCAGTGAATCGGGGCGGCCTTCCTGCGCGCGCATCGCGGTATCCCTGCGCGAATGCCTGTTCCAGAGTTCGCCTGCATGTGAACTGAAATGCGGCCGTGTCGTGGGCGAGATTGGTGGAGATGAACCGGCACATGGGGGCGACGAGGCGGTTGATGGAAATGGCGCGTTGCGAAAGCAGCCGCTCGTAGCGCAGGCGCAATGTTTTCGAGCCTGTGCGTTCCAGCACACGCAGGATGCTGTATCCCTGCAAGTAGAACCGGGTGATTTCCGCATCGATGGAGACTGCCCGCCACAGATAGGCCGCGGCGTTCTCCGCGTAGAAACCTTGAAGCGGGAGGTTCTCCAGGCGCCAGGCCAACTCGACGTCTTCGAGTCCGTGCCCTTCATGGTCTTCGTCAAATCCACGCACCTTGACAAGCGATGTCCGTGGAACGGCCAGGTTGCAGGCGCGCCAATCTGGAAAACGCAGTGGTTGTCCATCGAAGTGGCGTATTTCAGCGAGGAGTTCCTGCCACCGGGTGAAGGTGCCTGGGTTAATTTGCGGGTGTAGCGTGACCTTTCCAATCGATGCGCACTGATTCTTTCGGGCCTCCTGCAGGCGCATGTGGTTTTCGACCAGCCCCGGCCCTGCGAGCACGTCTTCATCCAGGAAGAGAACGATCTCGCCGTGGGCTTCCTCTACCGCCCTGTTTCTGGCTGCGCCGGGCGATACTTGTTCGAGCGTCAGGAAGCGTGTGGGCACGGGTGCGCCCGCGGCATAGCGCTTCAGCACGGCCACGGAATCGTCGGTACTTCCCCGGTCGGCCACCAGGATTTCAAACCGGCCCGCGGGATAGGTTTGCTGTTCCAGGTGCGCGAGCGCCATGGGCAGTGCATCCGCGCGGTTTCGCATTGCGAGGACAACGGTCACATCGGGCGTCGACATGCGCCTTCTCCGTTCCGCGCTATTGCGCGCCGGCGGCGGCGCGCAGTTGATCCAGAATCGCCGGTTCGATGGCGCCGCCGTTTTGGATGCATGCCTGCGCGGCGATCCACGCGTCGTTTGGTTTGCCCAATTGTTGGTAACTCAGCGCGAGGTTGTAGTGCGTGTCTGCGTTGGCCGGGTTCAATTGGGCGGATTGGCTCCACGCCTTTACCGCTTCCTCAAGTTGCCCGGTCTGCCCCAAGGCCAGACCCAGGTTGTAGAAGGCCGTTGCCGACTGAGGGTTTGCGCTGGTCAGCAATTGCAGCACTTCCACGCTTTCCGGCGCACGGCCCTGCATGAGCAGGGTGGTTCCGAGTTTTCGAAGGGCCGGTTCATAGGCCGGATCCGCGGCAACCGCGTTGCGCCACGATGCGATGGCCGTTTCCGTGTCCCCCTGCTGTTCCATTTCCAGACCCAGATTGTAATGCGCGATGGCCTCGGCCGGATTGATGGCAATCGCTTCCCGGTATGCGGCGATAGCCCCTTCATGGTCGTTCTGCTGTGATAACGCCACGCCGAGAATCTCGTACGCTTTCGCGGAGCGAGCGTTGATGGAGAGCGCCTGCCGGGCCAATTCTTCGGCCGTGCGCGGATCCGAGGCGGCCAGTGCGTCGATGGCTCTATCGATAAACGCCTCTTCGCGTTGTTCGCCGCTGCGCAAGACCACCGGGGCAAGGAGATTGTCGACGGGCGCGAAGTCGTCGGTGAGCACAAAGTCGCGGGTGCGCGCCATCAGATTGTCGAGGAGTTCGCCATTGAGAAGGCGGCCTCCGTAAGGGTGTCGCGAACGTATGGACTCCGGTATTGTTTCAAGTTCCAACGGCCGTTGCGACGACACGATTACGAACGTGTCCCTCAAGTTTGGCGGCGAGCCGCTGCTGAATACGTATACGTAGTCGAATACGGCCTGACAGGTTCGGGCGACGGCGGAGACAAATTTTCCGGAGTCGAACATGTCGATCGTATTGAGCAGGTAGATCCCGTCCGGTTTGAGCAGGGTCTTCAAGCGTTCATTGAATTCTCGCGTGGTAAGGTGATAGGGCACGCTTACGTCGTTGATGGAGTCTCCGAAAATGCAGTCGAACGCGGGAACGGATTCTCCCGCGGCCTTTCGTTGCGCGAGATCCTCGATGCGGTTCCGTCCGTCCAGATGCACGATGTGCATTGATGTGTCTCGCGGCAGTCCAAAGGCGGCATATGATGCTTCCGTGACGACAGGATCGATTTCGATTACTTCGACGTAACTGCCGGGCCGCGTCAATTCCAGGTAACGGGGAAAGGTGTAGCCACCGCCTCCGATGACGAGCGCGTTGAACGGATTTCCTTCGGGGTAGTATTGGTCGATGACGGCGCGATAGATCCATTCGTACTCGTATTTGAGGGCGAGCGGATTGTCGAGGTCGACTTTGCTGTGCATCAGCTTATCGAGATACAGCGATCGCAGCGACGGCTGGTTCGCATTCTGAAGTACGGCGACGTATGAGTATTGGCTTTCGTTCCGGTAGACCACTGCCGGATCCTCGGCCAATCGCAGATGCATCGCGCGGCCCGCCACGGATGCGGCTCTTCCGGGCACAAGCGCGACTATCACGGACGCGGCAGCGACGGCCACGCACCCCCAGCCCAGCACGTTGCGCGGTGCCGAAGCAACCGCCAACACGGCCAGCACCAGACCGACCACGGCGATTGTTGGCAACATACCAATCGCGGGCACCAGCAGGAATCCGCCCAGAAACGTTCCCGCGATGCTGCCCATTGCATTGCTGGCGAACATGGTTCCGATCGTGCGGCCTTTTTCGCGGCCTTTATCCAACGCAATCCTGGTAACGACTGGGCCCGTCATACCGAGAAACAGACTTGGAAGGAAGAACGCTACCGTCATCTGCGTGGTGATTCGCAACGGCCATGGAAAGGGGAGCATGGGCAACCAGCCGGACGCCCATGCATTTAAGGCCGGCCCGGTGAGGCAGGACACCGATCCCGCGATGAAAAGAAGCATCAGGATGCCGTGTGGATGCCGCCTGTCGGCGAACCGCCCGGCGGCGAAATTACCGATGGTGAGTCCCGCGAGCACCACGCCAATCACCGCTGTCCATGTGTAAATGAAGTATCCGAAATCCTTGGCGAGGATCCGGCCGGCGGCGATTTCCATGGCCATAACACACAGGTTGGCCAGAAACATAACGGTTGCGGGTCCTGCGATTTCACGAAAGCGCCAAGGCAGTACGGCATCCTGCAAGCCGATCCCGTGTTTGGGATCCGTATCCATGGCCGGTTGCGTTTTTCGCGCCGTGACGAGGTAGACGATGCCTACCAGGGCCAAACCGGCGGCGGATCCCGCCACGATGGCCGTTACGCCGAAGACCTGCAACAGTCCGTAGCCGGTTAGAAAAGTGCCGAGGATACTTCCGGCGACGGCCCATGCGTAGACTTCGCCCACTGTGCGGCCTTGGGGAAGGCCCTGGTCGAGGGCCATCCGCACGACCGCCGGGCTGATGGTGCCCAAGCAGAGCGCGGGCAGGAGGAATACGGCGGCAATGTGTCCGACAATTCGAACCGGCCAGGAGACGTTCACCCAGAACGGCCAAGTACCGGCCCATGCGTTGAGCGGCAGCGTGGCCAGACAACCCGCCGCCGCCAACAGGAAGAGCACGGGAACCAACCGCCGGGGCGCAAACCGATCGGCCATCCGCCCGCCAAGATAGTTGCCCACCGACATGCCCGCGAGCACCACGCCGATAATGGCGGTCCACGTGTACAGGGATTGGCCAATGTGCCGGGATACCAGCCGCCCGGCCACCATTTCGACGATCATGATGCACGCGCTGGAAAGGAAGACCGTGGCGCTTGCCGTGGCTACTGTTGAGCCGCGAAGCAACGCGGATGGTTTCGCGCTTTCGTCAGTCGTCATGGCATGCTCATGCAGTTGTTGGGTTGACGTGCCGCAAACGTGAACCGGGTGCGGGAATTACCAGCGAACGACCGCGGATCCCCACGTGAGCCCCGCGCCAAACGATGCGAGCAGGATCATATCCCCGGATTTGATGCGCCCTTGTTCGACGCACTCGGATAGTGCAATGGGTATGGATGCGGCCACCGTGTTTGCCACGCGATCCAGATTGATGATGACTTTTTCCTGCGGCATGCCCAGACGTTCCGCCACGCTTTGCAGGATTCGGACATTGGCCTGATGCGGCACGAACAGACTGATTTCGCTCAAGTCGACATTGGCCGCCTTGAGTGCAACTTCGATGGCGTCGCCAAACTCGACCACGGCCCGTTTGAACAGTTCCTTGCCCTTCATCTGGATGGTCGTGCCGTCGTCGGCATAATTCTCCGGCGTGGTGGGCGTCTTTGAGCCGCCGATCGGCAGCCACAAAATTTCGCGGCCTCCGCCGTCCGCCCAGAGGTGCGTGGTCAATACGCCGTGGTCGCCTTCTTCCGCTTTCATCACCACCGCGCCCGCGCCGTCGCCAAACAAGACGGCCGTGTCGCGCTTCTTGAAACTGATGCGGTTGGACACAATCTCGCTGGCAACGACCAGGATGGTCTTGTACGTGCCGCTGCGGATAAAGGCGTTGGCCGTCGAGAGTCCGTACATGAAACCCGAGCAGGCCGCATTCAAATCGAAGGCCGGCGTGTTCGTAATTCCGAGGGCTTCCTGGACCACGCACGCCGTCGCCGGAAAGACATAGTCCGGCGTGGTTGTCGCGCAGATAATGAGATCGAGGTCGCCGGGGCCGATGCCCGCGGATTGCAGCGCTTTTTGGGAGGCGGGGACCGCCAGCGCGGACGCCCCCGATTCGGGTTCCGAGAAGTAGCGCTGCAATATTCCCGTTCGTTGCCGGATCCACTCGTCGCTGGTATCGGTTAGTTTCTCTAATTCCGCATTGGTTACCAGGCGATCTGGCATGTAATGGCCGGTTCCAACTATGCGTGCGCGGATCATATCCGATTCCTATTCATGTCGCGTGCTGGCGAGGCCGAAGGAAAGCGTGTTGCGTCACAACCGCCCCTGAGCTGGAATTCCAGCAATACCTGTATAATGGGTCCAGTTCCCGGATGAAAAAGCGGCGATTTTCCCGCCGCAAGACGATTAAACCCCTCGTTTCTGGCACAGGTCGAGGGTTTACGGAAGGCTAACACAAAAGGCTCGTTAATTCCAGAAATCGGCGTCGGGTTGGCATACTTGGTGGGCGCGGCACAACCGGAACACCGCAGGGAGGATTCATACATGTGGGGACCCAACAGCAACCGGGACTTGCCGGTGGTTAGCCGCCGTGCCTTTGTGCTGTCTGCGGCGGCGGGGGCCGTCCTGGCCGTCCAACCGTGGGCCGAGGAGGAGCCCAAGGAGACCTATGAAACGATCTCCAAGGGAATTCGTATCTTGCCGGGTCAGTGGAGGCCGCATTACCCGTGGGAGCAGATTGCGTGGGTCAGCCCGCCTTGGGCCAGCCACGATTACCTGTGGCTGGATTTTCCCGAGGCCATATTCAGCAGTCAGGGCTTGTTGTTTTTGAGCCACATCAATCCGCCGTTTCCAACGGTCTTTCACGATCTGCCGCCCGTGCCTTGGAAGTCCATCGACGAAGGTATTGCCTTTGAGCGCGTTCTACCCAATGGCATTGCCTTCGGGGGAAACCTTGTAAAAGTGAACGATACCAAAGTGGCCATGCGCCTGTACATCCGGAATGGCAGTCAGGAACCGCTGAACGGCATCACGCTGCAAACGTGCGCGTTCCTGAGGGCTATCACGGAATTCGCCGATTACACGCGGGACAACAAGTTCATTCATGTTCCGGAAAAAGGGTGGGTGCTCGTCACGGAGACCGGCAATCTGCCCGAGCGGGAGGGATTGTATCGGTCGGGATGGCGCAAATCTGGCAAACCGGTGGCGGATTGGCCCGTTATGGCGACCCGCTCAAACAAGGCGGAGCGCTACGTGTTGATGACGTGGTATACGGACACGTTGTCGATGGTTTCAAACCCCAATCACCCTTGCATGCATGCGGACCCGCAGTTCAAGGATTTGGCTCCGGGCGAAGAGTCATCGGTGGATGGGGCGCTGATCTTTCACGAGGGACTTCTGTCGGATATCGAGTCCTGGCCGATCTGATTAGGTGGTGTGTGCAAGGATAAACTTGCCGATTTTTTCCACCGCTTCCTGTCCTTCCGGCAGTAACGGAGCGAAGTAGTGCCAGACGTGGGTCATGTCTTCCCAGACTTCCAGTGTCACGTCCACACCGGCGTCTTGCGCTTTTTCCGCGGCTCGGGTGGCGTCGTTCAGCAGCACTTCCCTGCCGCCTACGTGTATGAGCAGGGGCGGCAGACCTGAGAAGTCCGCGTGAAAAGGAGAGGCATAGGGGTGTGACGCGCTTGCGCCGTTCAGGTAGGCCCCGGCCGCCTTCACAAGCAGACGCTCCGTTAGGAGTGGATCCAACACCGAGTTCACTTGTACGGATGCGCCGGTTGCCTCCATGTCCGTCCAGGGTGACAGGCAGGCCGCGCACGCGGGCAGCGGGAGTGCCCGGTCGCGAAGGGTCAGCAGCAGTGCCAGCGTCAGACCTCCGCCGGCGCTATCGCCTGCCAGGGCGACGTGATTAGGTTCGATGCCTTGCTCCAGCACCCATTCGTACACGGCGAGGGCATCTTCCACGGCCGCGGGAAACGGGTATTCCGGCGCGAGCCGGTATTCGGGCACGATAGCGTGCATCCTGGAGGCGCGGGCGATGCGCGCGGCGAGTCCCCGGTGCGTATTGCGCGACCCCATGATGTAGCCGCCGCCGTGCAGAAAGAGCAGTGCCGTGTGTTCTCGCGATCCCGCGGGGACAATCCAATCCGAAGGCACTCCGTTTGCCGGCACTTCGGTGCATTCCGCCTCGCCTGGATCGTTGAACAATCGGGCGATGCGTTCGAAGCCTTTCCGCAACAGGTCGACGCCCAGCTTTTCGTTCAACCCCCGCGCGCTCATCATGGCCATCAAATCGTGAAACTGTTTGCTCGGCATATTCGCGGCTCCGCCATCTCCGGAAAAAATGAAACGCGGCCGTCCGATCGAATCGGCCCGGCCGCGCACTTGCACCCAACTGAATTATTTCGGAACCACTTCTTCCGCTTCTTCATGGTGACGGCGGCGGGAGCCGTTGCCGTGTTCCTGGATGTCCTCATCGGAGACCGTTATGGCAAACGTGAACTCTTCCTGCGGCACGACGGCCGGTTGCGGCAGCGGCGATTCGCATTTGTCGCCGTCGCAATAGAGGTCGGCGGCCTCGTCCGTGTTGAGGTTTTCGAAGTTCAACAATTTCAGGCGGCGCGAGGCGATCGTAAACATTTCCTCGGTGATTTCCTGATAGGGCGCCTGCGGATAATTGTGATCGACGAGCGGCAGGAAACTTATCGACTTGATGCGCGGTTCGTACAGTTCAAGAACTTTGGGGATGTCCTTGGCTTCGTCGGAGCGGAAGGTGATTGTAGCGCTCACCTGGTTATCCGCCCAGTAATACTGCATCTGCGCGACGTTCTCCACTTGTTCCCAAAGCGACACGTCGTTCTTGGAGCGTTCGAAGTTGCGTTGCTTTACGGGGAAGTAGACGACCCATGTGTTGTCGCCGTAAACCGATTCTTCGATGCGGTATCCGGCGCGCCGGATGGGATCGACCAGCGGGCTTGTCTTGTCAAGGCGAATGGTGCGGTAGTAGAACTGCGCGTGGGGATAGTGAATGCCGGGAGTAACGCCGGGCATCAACGACACCGTGCCGCTGGGCTTCACGGTTGTTTTCTTGATGCTCTCGGGGATGCACAGCCATTGCGCGTAAATGCGGTCCAATTCGGATACGTACTTGTACCCTTCATCGCACCAGCGCAAATGTTCGCGACGGCCGTGTTTTTCAAATGATTCGATGATGCCGGATTGGGACAGACCGATGCGCCGGTTGCGCAGCATGATGGCGTTTGTGCGCTCATTGTGCGTCGGCACGAGTGTGACCGTCTTCGCGTACAAGTACGCGAATTTGAGCGTGCGCTTGTATTCATCGAACGACTCGTGCAATGACGGAAACGTTTCGACCAGATTGCAGATTTCAAACGATTCCAGACTTTGTTCCGCGCACGGATTCGTGCCCGCCACCTTGGCGTCGCGGTAGGTGGCGCCGTCTTTCATGCGGCCGAATGCGCGCGCGTTGTCCAGCCAGAAATAGCCGGGCTCGCCATTCTTCGCGGTCTGTGTGCCTACGCGGGTGTAGTCCATGCCGACGGATGCCGCGACGCTGTTGTTGGACGCCCAGCGCCACTGCATCAGTTTGTCGCCGTTAATTTCGGGATCTTTAAGTTTGAGGTATTCCTCATCGTGGGGATCGCCGAGGGCCAGTTCGGCGGTGCGGCGCACGCCCCCGGAGACCACGCACTTGCCGATCACGTTCATGAGGTCGGTGATATCCGACGAGGTTATTTTTTGGCCGACGCGGGGCTCCAGAATCTTGTCGATGTTTTCCACGCATTCGATCAGCGGCTTGGGGCCGGGCGCGATGCCGCCAAAGGTGCGAATCGGCGAACCGACCGGGCGGATCTGCGAATAATCCACGCGATTCGGGCGCATTGCGTTTCCGACGTACGATTCGAGGATGCAGCGTACCAGATCGACCCAACCCTCCTTGGAATCCTCCACGACATGGGTGTAGCCGCCGATTTTGGGCTGGGCAATTCCAATCTTGCCGGCACCTTTCGTGTCGAAAGCCACGCCGGTGCCCAGCATGGACATATCCATCAGGAAACAGAAGGGTTCGGAGAAATTGAAATCGATGTCCGAGGTGGACACGAACGCGCAGTTGTTGAGCGCCGCCGAACCCCGTTCGTAGATGTAATCCGTGCCCATCATCCAGAGGCCGCGGCCCGGGGGCAGGAACTTGAATTCCCACATCAGCCCGAACATTTCCTGCGCGGAGCGCTGGGCCTTTTGCGCGTTCCAGGGCAGCTTCAAATGTTGGCAGTGGTTGCGCTGAATGGTATAGCAGCCTTCCACCACCCTGCGCAGGGATTCCCAAAACTCTTCGGTGCGGCTGGATTCATTTTCATGAATCACGCGGGCGTAGGTTCGTTTGAAAGTCACGTAGCCCAGGGGACCCCACTTGGGCTGCCGGCCGCGAAATTGTTCAATAAACGTGTCCGACAGCTTGAATCGCTCTTTGACCTGGAACAGCATGGCCTCGTCCCCTCCTGCAGTCTTAAATACCAAACGCCGTGGCGTATTAAAATTCCGTGCCGTCACACTTTCCGGTGCGTTGTGCGCACCCAGGGCAGCCCTTCCACTTCCTCGACCTCATAGTCGCCCATGAGACTGGGATAGCGGCCCTTCACGAGATCGTAGACTTTCCCGAACACGAGGCGGAGTTCTTCTTCGGCCTCGGGGGCGGTTCGCATTTCGATGACATGGCGCAAGGCGCGAAAATTGCACGACCAGCCAATTGTGGTGGCCACGCCGATGGGCGCGACCCGGCGAAACGCCGAGGTGAGCTTTTTTTTGCGGTCGAACTGCTTTTCGTCGTCAATTTCGAAAACACGTGCCAGACTGTTCTGGATTTCCTCCAGTTGCTGAATAGTGCGCGTGAATACTTCCATTCCCTCGTCGTTTTCGCGGATATGGGTCGGCACATAAGCGGAAAGCTTGTTCAGACGTACAAACCGGAGCGACTCCTGGGAAATCGCGGTTCCGGCCCGATGGCGGACCAGCTCATGGGTAAATACGCGGCTGACGTCGGCAAAGATGAAATTCAACACGGCGTGCTCAATGACGCTGCCGTGGCCGACTTCCAGCACGTGCCCCAGGTACTTTTGATTGCCCTTGCGCACTCGCGTTACGTTTGGGTTCAGCCCGGGCTCGAATGACCGGTAGCAGAGCCGCCCCATGACCTCGCAAAGCGTCTCCGAACCCGAAGGCGCGTCGGTAGACCACTCTGGCACGCCCACGTGGGCCAGATAGTCCTTGAGGCCATCCTCGACGATGCGGGTTTCGCCCACCAAGAAGACTTTTGGTTCAACAAACTCCATGAAGACACGCCCCAGAAACGCCGAGTTCACGGCATAAGCTATTGAATTTAAACGGGATACAACACAGAACCGGACCCCACTCGCAGCACGGGAGGACCGGCGGGAACCGGCGGATCACGTCACGTGCCGGGGCATTATAGACCCGCCTCGAAGCGATGTCCATACGGTTCTGGGAAGTCCACTTTCTGGGGGAAATCAGGGGGGTATGCGTGCTTATTTTAGAGAAAATGGTCCGAAGCAGCGGCATATTGAGAGTCAACGCATGGCGCATTCGGAACATCCTCCCGCCCCGGCGCGACGACAGGTGCTGCCGGGGAACACAATCGCGAGTATACGGCGAATTGGGTTTTCTGTCAACAAGATGTTGTATTGCCAAATTAAAAGCATACAACATGGTGTGTATTTTCATTTATTTCGCAACCTATTGCCTTGGTGGAAGTTACGAGTCAATATCTAAATATATGTTCAGTATTTTAGCGCAAAAATCTGCTGAAGTAAAGACGTACGCCAGATACAACATATAGCCCGCATTTTGCACCACGCTTTTGGCGTGCGTGGAAGACTGAAGTACAGTCTTCGTGGAAGACTGAAGTACAGTCTTCGTGGAAGACTGAAGTACAGTCTTCGTGGAA
>BTWA01000002.1:0-134398 GCA_045863295.1 Candidatus Hydrogenedentota bacterium | reverse complement strand
TTCGTGGAAGACTGAAGTACAGTCTTCGTGGAAGACTGAAGTACAGTCTTCGTGGTGCAAAATGCTCACGCAGAATAGTCTGGGCCTGAATCGCTGAGGATATTTCACGTGCACACTGTACTTGCATCGCATTCGACAATGGTGCGGTGGATCTGTTGTTAACACAGTCAATTGGACAAAGTCGTGAAATATCCGGGATAGACGTCGAAATCAGGGGATTATTTGCCTATATAGATTCCTGAGTACCCAATTTCGCTCTATGCGGTGGGTTCCAGTCAACAGCCACGATTTGTGCGATGGCCATCTTTCGTTGGTCCAGCGCCACCATGCAACGAGGCCAGCCCACGTTTCGTACCTGAGCAAAAACACGAAGCTGTTGAACGAAACAAAGACGTAAGGATGGCTACTGCCTCAGACAAACGGAATTGCAGTTTCACGGTCTACTTTATTGAGCAGCGCTAACGAATTCGGGTGTACAATAGCCTCGTGCAAAGAAGGGGAGGGACAGAACATGCCAAGCGTAGCTGTGCCCGCTTCCATAATGATGGCCGTTGGCGTCGCCAGTGGCATCGTGACACATCGCAAGGAGCCGCGATTCTGGAAGGCAAGCGTTGTCGGTGGTCTAGCGGGCGCCATTGTTTGGGTTGCTGGGGCGATGGTTTTGGTTGTTTCCACGGAAGGCCTGGGCTGGACGGGTATGAGTTCGCTAGTTCTCATTATCAAGTCCTTCGCCATCACATGCACAATTACATTTCCCGCTTCCATCGTTGGCGGACTGATCGTTCGCTGGATACGGAATGCACTGTCTACAAGTCGCACGGTGCCGGGATTTTAGCGAAGAGTATGTGCAGCGGTTTCGTTGGGGATCAATGCGCATTGCCGGTGGAATCGGGTTGGGTTTGGTTTTTTGGGTAGTCCAAGTGGGACTTGCCGATTTCCTTTGCGGGGATTGCGGATTTCATTGACATCCGGCCCGTCACATGCTACAATCTCAGGTTGCCAGCGGTATGTCCAGGCAAGAGTGAGGAGCGTCTCCAATGGGGAGCCGGTCCTCTCGTTTTTGCCGTGTCTCTCCCCCGGTGTTCCCGGGGTGTATATCTTTCTACAGAGGGGAGGTTGAATCTGCGTGACGAAGGTTCGCGTTAAACCCGATGAGCCTTTCGAAAAAGCGCTGAAACGGTTCAAGAAGAAGTGCAACAAGGAAGGCCTCATGCAGAGGCTGAAAGAAATGAAGCACTACGAAAAGCCCAGTGACAAGAGGCGGCGCAAATTGGCCAAGGCCATTGCCCGCAACGCGTCGCACGACTGATCCGGGCGCCGGCGCTTTCATCGAGCACATGCGGCGGGGTTGAGGCCAACGGCCTTGACCCCGCTTTTTGCTTGTTGGGCGTTGCTTCCGTAGCAGGATTCCCAGTCGTGCTCGCGGCCTGTGGAAACCTCGGAGATTGGTGCTCTTATCCTTCCGATCGCGTAGATCCGTGGAGGATGCGTAACAGGCAAATACAATCGAAGCGGCGAATGACAGGCCGAAACCCGACCAGACACATTCACCTATCGACCGAAGGGGCGACGCGACACCGGTCAATATCTTGCCAATCACTTTTTCCATATGTACAATGTACATATGGCGGACATCCAGTTTGAGTGGGACAGAACAAAGGAAAAGTCGAACAAACGAAAACATGGCGTGTCCTTTGAAGAAGCGCGCACGGTATTCTTCGACGAATTCGCCGTTCGTTTCTTCGATGTGGATCACTCGGGCGAAGAAGACCGCTTCATCATGCTGGGTCTCAGTTTTCAACTGAGGGTTGTTCTAGTTTGCCACTGTTATCGCGAGAACGAAACCAAGATACGAATCATTTCGGCGCGGAAGGCAAATGCCAAGGAAGAAGCGGCTTACTGGCGCAGGAGGTGAACCATGAGAAAACATTACGACTTTGACTCAATGGAAGGCGAGCGCAATCCCTACGTCAAGCATTTGAAGCAACCCATAACGATTCGTCTTGATAAGCAGACTATTGCATATTTCAAAGAGCTTGCGGACGATTTGGGCATGCCCTATCAGAACCTGATTAATATGTATCTGAGGGATTGCGCAACCCAGAAAAAGAAATTGAAATGGGTGTCGTGATCGGCGCTACGCGGTGTGTGACACGGGGAAGGATTTGAAGGGGCGACGCTTACTGGCAAGCCCCATTAGGCGTGCTTGGTGTTGTATTTGGGTGGCGTTGCACGCGCGGGCGCAGTCACCAATTGGATATTTCACTTCTTGGTTATTCGGCCGTAAGGGCCAGCGGATGACAGCCCAGGGCAACGCCCTGGGTAATGAGATGTAATAAAAACCGGGCCCTGAAAGGGCGGCGCAAAAAGGATTTTCATTCATGTCGCAATCGCTGGCAATGAATCTCATTCATCTTATCTACAGCACAAAGGATCGCAAACCGTTTCTATTTGCCGGCGTGCGCCCCAGTCTTTTCGAATATCAGGCGGGCATTTTTCGCGATCTCGATTGTCCTGTACTGACGATAGGCGGCACCGAAGATCATGTTCATGCCCTTTTCTGCCTCTCGAAGAACAGGGCTCTGTGTAACGTAATTGAAGACGTGAAGAAGGGGTCATCTCGCTGGATCAAGACCCAGCATGCCTCGCTTGCCAGGTTTCAATGGCAAAGTGGCTACGGCGCTTTCTCAATCGGGCAGTCACAAGTGGCCACCGTACGCACGTACATCGGCAACCAGGAAGAACATCACCGGAAGAGAACATTTCAAGAGGAATTTCGCGCGTTTCTCAAACGCTATAAAGTAGAATATGATGAACGATACGTATAGGACTGACCTTTGCGCCGCCCTTACAGGGCTTGGCCTTTTGTTCGGCCTATAACCCAGGGCGTTGCCCTGGGCTATCATCCCATGGCCTTTCAGGCCGGAAGACAGGACGGTTGAGACTGGATTTTCTTCCGGCGATAGCGTCGGCGACTTCGGCCTGAAGGGCAGTGCAAAACGGCCCAAGGCAACGCCCTAAGAAAGAGACAAGACAAGAGCCTAGCCCTTATCTGGAGGGGCTATGCTATGAGCTAGCCTAATAAGCGCGTACATGGTCATGCTTACTGGCAAGCCCCATTAGGCGTGCTTGGTGTTGTATTTGGGTGGCGTTGCACGCGCGGGCGCAGTCACCAATTGGATGTTTCACTTCTTGGTTATTCGGCCCTAAGGGCCAGCGGATGACAGCCCAGGGCAACGCCCTGGGTAATGGGATGTCAAAAAGCCAAGCCCTGAAAGGGCGGCGCAATCCGCATATCGCAATCGGCGCCATCGAATACGGCACGGGGAAGGATTTGGACGCATGAGCATCGTTATCGGGGTGGATGTCGGCACGAGCGGGACGAAGGCTGTTGCCATCAACGCGAAGGGCGAGGTGGTGGCGTCGGCACTGATCGAGTATCCGCTGCATACGCCGAAGCCCGGCTGGGCGGAACAGGACCCGGCAGACTGGGAACGTGCGGCTTTCGAGGCCCTTTCGCAATTGGCGGCACGGCTCGGTTCTCACGCGGCGGAGGTCAAAGGCATCGGCCTCACGGGCCAGATGCACGGATCGGTGTTCCTGGACTCCGGGGACAACGTCATCCGACCGGCGTTGCTCTGGTGCGATCAGCGAACGGCGAAACAGTGCGACGACATCACCGCGAGGGTGGGCGAGCCGCGTCTGATTGAGATGGTGTGCAACCCTGCGCTTACCGGGTTTACCGCGCCGAAGATTCTATGGCTGCGCGACAATGAACCTGCCAACTATGCAAAGGTGAGGAAGGTTCTGCTTCCGAAGGATTATGTGCGGCTGCGTCTCACGGGCGAGTACGCCAGCGACGTGGCCGATTCCTCGGGCACGCTGCTTTTCGATGTGAAGAATCGAATCTGGCACAAGGAACTCCTCGGCCTACTCGACATTCCGGCGGAGTGGATGCCCCGCGCGTTTGAGGGTACGGAGATTACCGGCACCCTGACCCCGGAAGCGGCGAAGAAGACGGGGTTGCCCGCGGGCATACCCGTGGTCGCGGGCGGCGGCGATCAGGCGGCCGGCGGTGTGGGTTGCGGTATTGTGGACACCGGCGTGATCTCGGCGACGGTTGGCACCAGCGGCGTGGTGTTTGCTTTCGCCGATGAGGTGAGTCTCGATCCCCAGGGGCGTGTACATACTTTTTGTCATTCCGTGCCCGGCAAGTGGCACGTGATGGGCGTGGTGCTCAGTGCGGGCGGATCGTTGCGCTGGTTCCGCGACGCGCTGTGCAATGAAGAGATTCAGAAAGGGAAGGCCGAAGGCCGTGATCCCTACGAATATATCACCGGAGACGCGGATGCCATCGCGCCGGGCAGCGAGGGATTGCTTTTCCTGCCGTACCTTTCCGGCGAGCGCACACCCCACAAAGACCCGTATGCCAAGGGCGCGTTTATCGGCCTTTCGCTGAAACACACCAAGGCGCACATGGCGCGCGCGGTGTTGGAAGGCGTGTCGTACGCCATGCGGGACAGTTTGGAAATCATGCGCGACATGGGCGTGGCCATTACGCAGGTGCGCGCCTCGGGCGGCGGCGCGAAGAGCGCGATGTGGCGGCAGATGCAGGCCGATGTGAACGAGACGCCGCTGGTAACGATCAATGTCGACGAAGGCCCGGCGTACGGCGCGGCGTTGCTTGCAACGGTGGCCACGGGAATGTACGGGAGTGTCCCGGAAGCGTGTGCGGCCACGATTCGCGTCGTGGACTCGTGCGAACCCGATGCCGCGCGATCGGCGGTGTACACCCGTTGGTTTCGTGAATATCAGGCGGCCTATAAAGCCCTCGCGCCGGGTTTTAAACGCGGTGCGGAGTTGCTGGGGTAACCTATTTTGGACCGCGCAAGCAAGCTTTCGCCTTCGCCAAACAAGCTTGCTTGCGGTTTCAGCACCGGAAAGCAATTGAATTGGGTACGCGCCAAACACGCGCGCGAGTCTCGACAGAAGCAGTGACGCTATACCTCACGCACGCGCGAGCAAGCTCGCTTCGGAAAAGCGGAAGCAAGCTTCCGCAGTCCAAAATGCGTCCACCTCGTTACGCGCGAAAGAAGGTCTGAAAGGGCGACGCAACCATGACGCACGAACCAACGCTATTCGAAGATATCGTGGAAGAGACCCACGACGGAGAGCGACTTGACGTCTACCTCGCGGGGCAGATCGAAGATGCTTCCCGATCGTTTCTGAAAAAGATCATCAAAGACGGCAAGGTCACGATCAACGGTCACGTCTGTGTCCGGCCGGGGCGCACGATGAACGTGGACGAGAAGGTGGCGGCGGAAATCCCGGATGCCCTCACAACCACGCTTTCGCCTGAAAACATCCCGATAGAGATTGTCTATCAGGACATGGATTTGCTGGTGGTCAACAAGCCGGCGGGACTTGTGGTGCATCCGGCGCCGGGCCACTATTCGGGCACGTTGCTCAACGCCATCCTGTTCCATTGCGCGGATTTTCAGCGTCCCGGCGAGGACCCGGTTCGCCCCGGCATCGTGCATCGCATCGACAGGGACACGTCAGGCTTGCTGGTGATTGCGAAGTCGGCCAAGGCCTTCGCGCATCTGTCGGAGCAGGCCCGGGAACACACCTTCGACCGACGGTATCTTGCAATTGTACGCGGCGATTTCAAAGAGGATAGCGGGCGCATTGTGGCGTCGATTGGCCGCAGTCTGGCCGATCGATCGCGGATGACGGTAACCAGCGTGAACAGCCGCGACGCGGCCACGCGTTTTGACGTGTTGGAGCGGTTCGGGGCCGCGGCGTTGGTGGCGTTGACCTTGGAAACCGGACGCACGCATCAGATTCGCGTACATCTGCGGTTCACGGGGCATCATATCCTCGGCGATCCGGTGTATGGATATACCGATTATGCGAAGCTGGGCGTGTCGAAGCCGGTTCAGGCCGCGCTGGAAGGGTTGCAGGGACAGGCGTTGCATGCGGAACAACTCGGTTTCGAACATCCGAGCACGGGCGAGCGCATGATGTTTACCGCGCCACTGCCGCCGGACTTTCAGGCCGCGTTGGATGCGTTGCGCGGCGATTAAGCTCACCTGTCCTTCATGAGATCGGACTACCGCACGAACGAGGCGGCTGATTCCGCCACATACGCGACTTCGTCATCCGTCAGGCTGTAAAACAACGGCAATCGAATCAAACGCTCCGCGATACTTTCGGCCATTGGGCAATCGCCTGGTTTTGCGCCGAATTGTTGGGCCATGTCCGCGAGATGCAGAGCGGGGTAGTGGTACGAGACGTGAACTCCGCGTTCGCGCAGGTGGGCGAAGAGGCGCTTTGCCGAGTCCGCGTCGCGCGGCAACACATAAAAGATATGATACGTGGGCGTGCTGTCCGTTGGCTCGGGTGTGAGTGCTATCCCATTGCGTTCGGCCCATGGGGCAAGCGCGGCGCGGTATGCTTCGCATATTTCTTTTCGGCGCGCCTGGATCTTTTCCCTCTGTTCCAATTGGCCGTAGAGAAACGCCGCCAGCAGATCGGCGGGGATGTAGCTGGACCCGAGCATGCGCCAGGAGTATTTGTCCACATCGCCGCGCACGAACTGCGCGCGGTTGGTTCCCTTCATGCGGATGATTTCGGCGGGTACGCGATACTGTTCTTCGTTTACGGCGAGTGCGCCGCCTTCTCCGCAGGTGATGTTTTTGGTATCGTGAAAACTGTGCGCTGCCATGCAGCCGAACGTGCCCAGCGGCTTGCCTTTGTATCTGCCGAAAATGCCGTGGGCGTTGTCTTCCACCACGGCGATGCCGCGCGCTTCGGCAATTGAACAGATAGCGTCCATCGCGCAAGGCACGCCCGCGTAATGCACGGGCACGATGGCGCGCGTGCGCGGTGTAATGGCTGCTTCCAGTTTCGATTCATCCAGATTGACCGTATCCGGCCGCACGTCGACAAACCTGGGCCGTGCGCCGTGCAGCGCGAAGGCGTTCGCGGTGGAGACAAACGTGTAGGCGGGAATGATGACTTCGTCGCCGGGCTGGAATTGGAGCGCGAGCGCGGCGGTTTCGAGGGCATGGGTGCAGGAGGTAGTCAGCAGCACTTGTTTCGAGCCGAACCATTCCTGAAGCAGCGCTTCGCACTTGCGCGTGAAGGGGCCATCGCCGGAGAAGGCGCCCTTGGCGACGGCCTCTTGCACGTATGCCATTTCGTTGCCGCAGACGGTGGCCCTGTTAAACGGAACATGCATCATGCCAGCCTCGCGCGGATAAAAGAACAGCGCCCCCAAACTTCGCTTGGGGGCGCCGGGGTATTCATTGGATTCGAGGCTTACCGGCTGTAGAAACCGATAACGCCCTGGGTGTCGGTCTTGTAGGGAATCGTTTCCGCATTCGGCAATGCCGACATCTTGAATTCGAACGATTTCGCGGAACGCTCGATGTATTCCGGCAGGAAGGTCGGCAGTTGTTCCGCGCCGGCCGCAATCATCGGAACTTTGCGGCTCTTCTCGCGGATGCTCACGGCCATTCCCGGCATGACGCGGAACGACGGGCGGTCCACTTTCTTGCCGTCGACGAGCACATGGCCGTGCACAACGACTTGACGCGCCGCGTGAATCGTATTTGCGTAGCCTGCGCGGTAGATCATGGAGTCCAAGCGGGACTCCAGCAGCATCAACAGGTTCGTGCCCGTGACGCCGCCCATGCGCTGGGCTTCGGAGAACGTGCGCCACATCTGCCGTTCCAACAGGCCGTAGTGGGTGCGCAGTTTCTGTTTGTCCTGCAACTGTTGGCCATAAACCGACATTTTCTTCCGCTGGTTCGGGCCATGCTGCCCCGGTGCAAACGGCCGCTTGACCGACGGGCAATTGGGTTTGCCCCAAATGCACGAGCCAAGACGCCGGCACAACTTGTGTTTCGGTCCGATTTTCTTCGCCATAATCCCTTCGCGGTCCTCTCCGAGGTCTTCTTTTGCGACAAAATTACCGTTCCAACGACACGATCCTGGCATGGTCCGAACGGATAACAAACGCGAAAGAGTAGCGTATAAACGCGGGACAAGTCAAATGCGCGCCGGGGATGGGAATCCGCGGCGTTACTGAGAACGCCACGCGGGGTAGACGAACAGGCAATAAGCGCCGGCGACGATGAATCCCGCGATGCTCAGAAGTGCATAGGGCATGGATTCTTCATTGCCGAGGTAGTGGAGCCTGCTTTCGTCCGGGTTTGCGGGGTCATAGAGCACGACCAGGGTATAACCCGGTTGTGCCAAATACTTTAAGTCTGCCGGTAGCAAGGCGTTCGGGCTATGGGTCTCCGGCCACAAGCCTTCAAAGCGGCCGGCGAACGTATTTCCCAATACATCGTACTCATACGTGAGGTTTACCTTGGGCCGGACATCGGTGGCATTATAATGGAGCAGCTCCACGCTGCCGCTGGTAACGTGACCCCCCGTTGCCACCCACGCAGGCTGGACGCTGTAATACAGCCAGGCCAGAAGCGGGGCCAACGCTCCCAGCAGCGCCGCGACAGCCAGCGCTTCCGGAAGTCCAGGCCGACGCAAACGCCTTCGCCGTGGAAGTCCCATCTCATCGTGCCTCGCAGTTGGAATCGCAGCATATACATGATCGTTCTGAATGAAGCCGTTGATCACCCGGGCACGAGTCCCATGCATAGTATAGGGGTAGATCGCCGGTTCGACAAGTCCAATTCGACTCCCCTTGGGATTCGAAGGACCTTTAAACCGCGAGGATTCCTAAGGTGCGCCCATGCGTGGGTCTGCCTATAATGCACTTTCAACCGGTTCGCGGCCGGTGAGGGGGATCAATAATGAAAAATGTCTGGATACTGATAGGGCTGGTGCTGGGTCTCGCCGTCATCGCGCCTGCGCAGGAGCGTCTGCGCAGCGCCTCGCTGGTTGTGGCGACCCGGGATTCCTCCGTAAAGGCCAAGGAAGCGGCCGACTATATCGGGGACGGCGAAGGCGATCAGGAGGAAATCAACCGAGCCATCCAATCCCTTCCGCCCGCGGGCGGCACAGTGACACTGATGGAAGGCACCTACGACATTCGCAAGGTTGAAGGGGCTTTGGGAGGCGTCATCATCGATCGGAGCTACGTGACGCTTGAGGGCCAGGGCGCGGCCACCAAATTGGTGCTTGGACCGGAGCAGAGCACCAATGTCATTCGCATAATCGGATCTGGCGTGGGGCACATCACTCTACGGGATCTCTGGGTCGATCAGAACCGCGACCAGAATCCCTACGGGGAAGGCGATCCAAACGTCTCCCATGCGCGTTTTGAGTTTTGCGGCATCAAGGCTTTTTACACGCATCCCGGCGGACCCACCGGTGAGCGGAACCACAATATTACGATTGAGAATTGCCATGTGCTGGATGCGCGCCGCCTCGGCATCATGCTCGAGGGATCGAACATGCGGGTGATCAACAACCGGCTGGGCAACGCAGAATCCGATTCGGTGGAAATACTAACGGGACCCGGCATTATCAGCGGCAACTTTGTGGAAATCACCGGCCGCACGCATGTTGGTATCGGCAGTGATCGCGGCAATAACATTCTGATGTCCAATAACATCATACACGTAATGCCCACCGGCGACATCGACATCGGCTTTCGATCCTGGGCGGAATCGGAGCGTCATGTCATTGCGAATAACGTGATCATGATCGAGGAGGGCGGGAAGCTGGGCGCGGCCATGGACATCCGCGGCTATGGCGCCGTGGTCACCGGCAACAACATTCGTGGCCCGAAGGAAGGCGATCGCCTGCCCTTGAACATTTCGGGCGGGAACACACTGGTGACGGCCAACATTTTCGAGCGCGTGACCGTTGTGATCCATGACGAAACGGAAGCGCAGAAGCCGATTGTGATCAACAACAATATTCTTGACGACTCGACGATAGACCACCGGAAGGGGAATCTCTCAACGGCCGATGGTCATTGATTCGATTCCGCCGTGAGGTCGGAGACTGTGGCGACCATCACGCAAACACCCATGTCAGTGCGCCTACCACGAACTGGCCCGCGACCCAAACCAGGATGTGCGCCAAGGACGTCAAGATGAGGAAAATAAACGCTTCCTGCCAGTCCACCCGGTAGAGGTAGATCACGAATGCGACGGCCAGAAAGGTGCCAAAACAGGGCACCATGTTAATGGCGCTGAGCGCGACGGCGATGACTGCAAGCGCAATAATGTTCTTCCATAGTGTGTCGTTGGGCAAGTTTTTCGTCCAACTCAATATAAGGTAGAGCGCGATGAATTGCGCGGCGATGCCCGCGCCAAATCGAAATGCGTACGCAATGAAATACACCAAGGAAGGCACGTCTTTTGCCGTGTCCGCGATTGCCTGTTGCGCCGATTCCTCATCCGCGATACTGGGCAATGGTTGCGGATCGTAGAAGAAGAACAGGATTCCCAATCCGACCACGAAGATTGCGCCTACAATGGCCACCTTTTGCATGTTCTCTTCAAAAGGGGTCTTCGGCGGCGGTTCATCGGGGTTTACCGAAGGTTTGCAATCGGCGAAAGGGAGTTCGTTGTCTTCGATGGGTTCAATGCGGTTGCTGAACCCCGGATCGGGTTCGCGGTATTGATTCGCGCATATGTTGCAGAGCAGGCCGTTTTCCGTTTCGTGCTTATCCCAGTCTCCACGAAACGGCTTTCCGCATCGATCGCAATCCTTGCCCTGACGCCGCGAGGCCGCGCGCATGGCGTTGTCTTCACCGTATACGATTTCCATGGGCGCGGCTGTTTCGCCCTCGCCTGTGGGCACGGCATTCTCTTCCGTCAACGTGACCGGCCGGTTACAGCTTTTGCACCGGATGGAAGAACCTATGGGCGCGGATGCCACCCGGTTCACCTGCCCACAGGCCACGCACAACACGAAGTAGTCAGGCATTGCATCATTCCATGAACTTCGGGCACCAAGTCTATCATGGGACCGAAAGCGTTGTGGATCAATGGAGTTCCGGATTTTCGGCACACTCGGCCGGTCCGCCGTGGACGCCTGTACGGAGTATGGCGGAATGTCGCCGATCAGATTAAACGAATGGCCTTCAGCCGTGAAAAACGGCGAAAGGGACGCAAATCAAACCGCTTTGCCTGTCGCGTGATCGGCCGCAACTGCCGCGATGACATCGGGATCCAGCTTGGGAAACAGGACTTCGGGCACATTCAGGGGCGATCCCGCCGGTAAAACCTCTTTCGCGGCATTCCAGGCATCGGATCCGCCGCTGGGGCCGCCACTGGGCAAGGTCACATTCAGGATACCGGCCAGCTTTGCCGCACCGTCGGGCGCGAACGGGGCCATCGTTGTGCACAACGCGCGCACGACCTGGCAACACACGAACAGGGTCGTCGCAGTACGCTCCAAATCTGTTTTGCGCGTTGTCCATGGGGCTTTGGTATCGAAATACTGGTTCGCTTTGCGTCCGATGTCGATGAATCGTTCGGTTGCCAGCCGGAACCGGAAGCTTTCCAATGCCTCGGCTACACCGTCGATCGATGAAGGCAGCGACTCCAGCAAGGCCGTGTCGTCATCGTCTAACGGGCCGGGTGAGGGCACCTTGCCGTCGAAATTCTTTACGGTCATGGTAAGCGAACGGTGCACGAAGTTGCCGACGACGTCGCACAACTCGCCGTTGTACCGGTACATGAACTCGTCCCAGTCGAAGGCGGTATCCTTGGTTTCGGGCATAATGGCGGAAAGGTAGTAGCGCAGGCTGTCTCTGGAAAAGCGATCGAGAAACCAGCGCACGCTAATCATGTTGCCTTTTGACTTCGAACCCTTTTCCGCTTTGCCAGTCTCGCGGTTGAAGACGTTGAGGTATTCGTTGCCGACCACGTTGTCGGGCAAAATGTAGTCGCCCTGTCCGATGAGCATGGCTGGAAATATGACGGCATGGAATGGCACGTTGTCTTTGCCGATGAAGTGGATCAGGCGCGTGTCCTGATCTTTCCACCAGGTCTTCCACGCGTCGTTGCCTTGATTCGCGTCGATGCCCCATTGGCGGGTATTGGTGACGTAGCCGATTGGCGCGTCAAACCAGACGTAGATGCGCTTTCCTTCGGCGGTTTCGGATTCCACCGGGATCGGCACGCCCCAGTCGGTGTCTCGGGTAATGCATCTTGCGCGCAGTTCGTTGATCCATCCGTAGGCGATGCCCTTCACGTTGGGCCGCCATTCGGCGTGTCCGTCCACCCAGGATTTAAGTGCTTCCGCGAAATCCTGCAGGCGCAAGAACCAGTGCGTGGACTGGCGCAGCACTGGCCTCGAGGAATCGCCCGGGATATTTACACGGGGATTAACCAATTCGTGGGCGGCATACTGCGCGCCGCAGTTTTCGCATTCGTCGCCGTTGGCATCTTCGTATCCGCACTTGGGGCACGTTCCCTTGACATACCGATCGGGCAGAAACTTGTTGGACTGTTCCGAATACCACAATTCCATATCCTGCACATCAATGTAACCGGAGGCTTCCAGTTGCTTGAAGAACGCCTGGGTGGTGTCCACGTGCAACGGCCACGAAGTCCGGCCGTAGATATTGAATGAAATGCCGAGGCGATCGAAATCCTCCGCCTGCGCGGCCCAATACCGGTCGACGACGTCTTTCGGTTCAACGCCTTCCAGCAATGCCGTCAGCGTGATGGGCACGCCGTGTTCGTCCGATCCGCAGATGTAGAGGATAGATTCCCCTTTGAGGCGCTTGTACCGGACATAGATATCCGCGGGCAGGTATGCGCCGGCGATGTGTCCGAGGTGAATATTGCCGTTGGCATAGGGCAGTGCGCTGGTAACCAGAGTGCGTTTGAATGTATGGCTCATGCGATTTTTACAGTCCGTTTTCTAATACCGGTTCTATGCGCAATGCACAGGCATTTTCGCATCAATCCTTCGGGCCAATCATCTTGGCGGGATCGACCAGTTGGTCGAACTCTTTTTCGGCCAACAGGCCCATTTTTACGGCTTCGTGCTTGAGGGTGGTGTTGTTGGCATGGGCGGCCTTGGCCACCTTGGCGGCGTTGTCGTACCCGATGCGGCTGTTCAGGGCCGTGACCAGCATTAGCGAGCGGTTGAGGTGTTCTTTTATTTGTTCCCGGTTCGGTTCAATGCCCGCAACGCACCGGTCCGTGAAAGAGACGGCGGCATCCGACAGCAGGTGAATGGACTGGAGAACGTTGTAGATGATTACCGGCTTGAACACATTCAACTCGAAATTACCCGACGCGCCGGCCACGTTGACGGTCACGTCGTTGCCCATGACTTGAGCGGCCACCATGGTCACCATTTCCGACTGCGTAGGGTTGACCTTGCCCGGCATGATGGAAGAGCCCGGTTCGTTCTCGGGGAGCAACAATTCGCCGATGCCGCATCGCGGCCCGCTGCCCAGCCACCGGACGTCATTTGCGATCTTCATCATGCTGCATGCCACGGTCTTCAAGGACCCGTGCGTCATCACCATGGCGTCGTGCGCGGCAAGTGCCTCAAACTTGTTGGGCGCCGGCTTGAAACTGAGCTTCGTAATCTCGTTAATTTTCTTGCAGACGAGTTTGTCGAATCCCTTCTTCGTGTTCAGCCCCGTGCCGACGGCGGTTCCGCCGATCGCCAGTTCCGTGAGATGAGGCAGCGAACACTTGATGTGGCTGATGCCGTATTGGATCTGTTGAAAGTAGCCGGAGAATTCCTGGCCCAAGGTAAGCGGCGTTGCGTCCATCAGGTGCGTCCGGCCGGTCTTGATGATCTTGCGGAACTCGTGCGACTTCTTGAACAGTGCCTTCTTGAGATGTTCGAGCGCGGGAATCAGGCGGCGGTGAATCTGGTCCACGGCGGCGATGCTCATGGCCGTTGGAAACGTGTCGTTGGACGATTGCGACATGTTGACGTGATCGTTGGGATGCACGGGGTCCTTGCTTCCCAGTTTTCCCCCCAATATCTCGATAGCCCGGTTCGCGATTACCTCGTTCACGTTCATGTTCGATTGAGTGCCGCTGCCGGTCTGCCACACGCGAAGAGGAAAATGGTGGTTCAGTTCGCCGGAGATCACCTCATCGGCAGCCATACAGATGGCCTTTGCCCGCTTTTTATCCAGCAGCCCGAGTTCCACATTCGCCATGGCACATGCTTTTTTCAGGATGCCAAACGCCCGGATGAGCTGGTATGGCATCAGTTCGGTGCCGATATGGAAATTCACCATGGATCGGGCGGTTTGTGCGCCGTAGTATTTGTCCGCGGGGACCTTTACCTCTCCCATGGTGTCGCGTTCGATGCGGTAGTCCACGATCCGATTCCTCCAAGAATGACAGGGCATTGCACGGCCATTGGGCCGTGTCAGTGGGAACCGAGAATGCTATCCCACACACAGGCCGGAATCAAGCGTTTCCGCCTTCGCACTGAGGAAGATTTGCGCGCGGTTACCGAATGCGCTTCATGGTGGCAAAGGCGGTGGATGCGGGGAATCGGGAAGGATACGGGACGAATTCGACGTGTCCATCCATGTACAACACGTTCACGCCTTCGGGATTCTTGTGGGAAAAGATGGGCATTCCGTTGGCGTCCTGATAGATGGTGTCCCACATGGTGGGCACGCGGCTGTGCCACTCCCGCTTCACAGGTTTTGTGTTGGCGGCGCCGCCTTCAGATTCGGTCATGCCGTAGTAATTACGGCCAATAAAGGGCCAATCCGGCAACTCCACCAAGAGCCGGTTTCCGTTGGTCATGAGCCCCCAATCACCGCTTGTGAAATACTCACGGAGATCGACATCGACCAAGCGGGGTTCTTCGTTCCGGACAACGTCTTCTTCCAATTGCCGTAACACGGCGACGACCTGGGCCGGGCCCGTGGCGGGCAAGTTCAGCCGGCGGGCGGTGGCTTCATCCACCTGGAGGTCACTGTCGCCGGCGCGGTCGATCATAAAACCGAGGTAGGTGTACGACACGTCACCATTGGTGACGAGTCCATCGTGCGCGCAGGGGCTGAAAGCGGATTTCGACACGACGCCCAGTTCCGTGGTGGGACCGCTGGCCGGACTAAGCAGGAACGGGCCTGCCTTTTTGGCCGGGTGTGAATAGATGGAGTCGGGACACGACAACAAGCCGAGGTCGTTCATGTACTCCGGGATCATAAGGCCCATGTCGGGGATGAAATTGAAATTGGGGTTGACGTTTTCGCACCCCTGCCACGCCTCCGACTCGTCTATCTTTTCAAATCCGTGCAGCGGAGGATCGGCCGTAACATAGTCGTTCCGGTACATGCTCAGGCATTGGCCCCACTGTTTCAGGTTATCCACGCACAGGCGGGGAGGTTTGGCAAAAAACGAGTTGCGGATAACGGGAAGGGCGAGCATAAGGCCTACGACAATCAGCGCAAGTACAGCGGCAAATTCCAGGGTTCGAAGCCCCCTCCTACGTTTGGCGTCGCTCATCTCGATTCACTCCCTCCGCAACTAATCCGGCCGCCCAGTCCGGGACGTGTGGTGCCGTCATGGGCTAAAACGCTTGCCGCCAGCCATGCGTTGACACGCACGAACCTCCTTCGGATTTGCCGCTGCCGACGTTCGCGGTCCTATAGTGCAATGCCTGCGAAGGCGGGATCAATGGACTGTTGCTCTCGCGGTTCCGCAGCGCTCCGCCCGGCGAAAAGTTGACACACCCCGCCTTCAAACGGTAGCATATTCCCTTGGTCGGCGGGGTGTAGCGCAGCCCGGCTAGCGCGCTTCGTTCGGGACGAAGAGGCCGGAGGTTCGAATCCTCTCACCCCGACCATTTACATTCTTCCCATGCGAACCGGCGGAAACGGGTTTCTGTTTTCGCCGGTTCTTTGTTTTTGATCGCAACTTGCTTCTATTCTCACAGCGGTCAGACCCGGTCATTGGGGACAAACGATGCCAATTCCCTTTTCAAAGACGCTGCTTTATCTTGTTTCCTGCGCGTTGACGGCGTCCGCCGCAAGTGCGTGCACTATTTTCGTGGCGGCGAAAGACGGCGCCGTAATCGCAGCGAACAACGAGGATTTCTATCTCGATGTTACGCCGAAGCTGTGGATCACTGCCGGCGAGAACGGCGACTATGGACGGGTCTGCGTAGGCTTTGCGGAGAAGAAGCGGGCGCGGCCTTTCGCGCAGGGCGGCATGAATGAGGTGGGGCTGTTTTTCGATGCGGCCGTCATCCCGCCAGAGCCAGAACCCAAGGACAAGAAGCCGAAGCCGCCGGAGAATATGGGCGATCGAATGTTGGCGGAGTGCGGCACGGTGGAGGAGGCCATTGCATGGCTCGGTCAATTTAACCTGAAGATCATGAATGGCGGTCATTTTCTCATCGCCGATCGATCGGGCGCCGCCGCTGTGGTTGAGTTGGTGGACGGTGAACTGAAGTCGTTTCCTAAAACCAAGGACTACATCGGCGTGACGAATTTCGCGGTTGCCGATCCGTCACGCGGGAATTTTCCCTGCCCCCGTTTTGCTGCCTTGAAAAAGGAACTCACGCCCGAGGCCACGGTCACGCCGGAGTTCTGCCGGGATGTGTTGAACGCTGTTGCAGTGCCTCGCACCCATGACCCCAAAACCAAGCGGGATGGCGGCACGTTGTATTCCAATGTGTGCGATCTGAAGAATGGGGTTGTCTACTTGTATCGCGAGAGCCGTTTTGACAAGCCCGTGGTGATTGATGTTGCTGAGCATCATGCAAAGGGGACGGCGGCCTACGATATGGATGACCTGTTTGAAAAAGAATAGGCCCCGCGACCCCCATTGGCCGCAGGGCCCAAGTACATGCCGGTTTAGAAGTCGAAATTGTTCACATTGCTTTCGTCGAAGATGATGGGATCGCCGAGAATGATCTCGTGGTTCTCAATAATCTTGCATTCGCCAATGTGACCGGCGCTAAACGTTGCCATGTCCTGTGTCAGTTCGCCCTTTGCGCAAGCCACGGCGGCTTGAGTCGCCAAATAGCCCAGATCCACGGCATTCCAGAGCACAAATTTCTTCACCGTGCCGTCCGCAATGTATTGCTTCATCGTGTTGGGCGTGGACAGCCCAATCAGTGTGATGCTGGATGCCTTGCCGGTTTTGCGCAATGCTTCGGCTGCACCGGGCAGCGCCACGGACGTCAGTGCAATGATTGCATTCGCATCCGGATACGCCGTCAGCGCGTCTATCGTCATCTGCGTTGCTTTGGCCGTATCCTCGCCGGGCGCGATGGGCGTCGGCGTCAGATTGGTCATGGTCGCGTGCGCCTGCTGCCGGTACTTCTCAATCTCCTGCATCCAGATATTCTGATTGGTGGCGGTCAGGGTTCCTGTCACCTGAATGTATTTCGCATTTGGCCCCGCGCCCTCGGCGACCAGATCGAGTACTGATTTCGCCACGCTGGCGGAGGTGCACTGGTTCACGAAAAAGTCGCGTGCGTCCGGTTGCGCGTCCGCGTCCCATGTGATGACTTTGATGCCACGCGCCTTCGCCTTTTGCAGCACGGGCGTAATGGCATCGGGATCGTTGGGCGCGACGGCGATGGCATCGAATCCTTCCGTCATCCACGTGGTGAGCAACTGGACCTGCTGTTCCACGGAGGCTTCCATCGGTCCGTCATACACCAATTCGATGCCCAATTCGTCCGCCGCCTGCCGGGCGCCTTTTTCGGTTGCCTGGAAGAACGCGATGGACGTCAGTTTTGGCATCACCCCGATCTTGAGTTTCTTTCCGGGTTCGCCCGCAGGAGCCGCCTCACCGCCGCCCGCCGCAGGCGCGGCCTGATCCGTTTGCCCCCCGCAACCCGACACCAGCGCCGCGCACAAAAACAGCGCACTGAAAATCCGTTTCATGTCCGTCCTCCCCGGCGAAGTGCCATGCGTTCATTGAACACCACTGTTGCGATAAGCAGCAGGCCCACCACAATGACGATGTTTTGCGATTCGACACCCGCTTTATCAAGCCCGTACCGTAGAATACCGATGATCAAGAGTCCAAGCAACGACCCAAAGACGGACGCGTCGCCGCCGCTGATGCGCGTTCCGCCCACGACGACACACGCGATTACCTCCAGTTCCAAGCCCACGGCCGTATCGGCTTTGGCGGTGGCGAACAGCGCCGTGTGAAACAGCGCGGCGATGCCGCACACCGTGCCACAGGCGGTATAGATGGCCATTTTTACCCACCGCACGTCGATCGCGGCGAACCGGGCCGCCGTTTCGTTCTCGCCGATGGCCTCGGTGTACCGGCCGGCCCACGACTTGCGCAACAACACCATGCCAATCAAAAAAGCCACAAGCATGGGTATCAGCGGCGCTGGAAAAAAGACCGGATACTGGCCGCCCAAGGGAATCTGAAAGGCATCGCCGTGGCTGATACTTAAGAAGCCTGGCGGAAAGCTGCTGATGGGATCGGCCTTACTCAAGCCCATGGCCAGACCGCGAAACAGGGCCATCGTCGCCAATGTGACAACCAGCGGCGGCACGCCCACAAACCCGAGCACGCCGCCGTTCATCGCGCCCGCGGCCATGCCCGTCAGCACCGCGCATACTGCCGCGATCCACATAGGCGCGCCCGCATCGCGATACAGCATCCCCATGACAATCGAGCTCAGCGCCACGATCGATCCCACGGACAGATCGATACCGGCGGTGGCTATGACAAACGTCATCGGCACGGCAATCAGACCCGCCACCACCCAGTATCGCGAGCGCTCGAAAATACTGAACGGATCCAGGAACCCATCCACCGTCAAGCCAAATCCAGCAATCAGGGCGAAGAGCACCACGGCCAATGCCGTTTCCCGCTTGAAGATGATGGCTTTGATCACGCTCATGCCTGTGCCCCGCGAATCCGTTGGAAGATGACGTCCGACACCACGGCGATCAGAATCAAGCCGCCGACAAACGAATCCTGCCAGTAGGGACTGATGTGCAACAGGATCAGCATTTTCGACAAGAGCGCCACGAGAAAGGCGCCCAGCAACGTGCCCAGTGCCGATCCACGCCCGCCCAGAATGTTGGTTCCGCCAATGACCGCCGCGGCAATCGCATTCAATTCCATACCTCGGCCCGTGTTGGCCTGCACCTGGCCGTAGTACGCGGCGTCCAGCACCGCCGCCAGCCCCACCAGCACACCGGAAAACGCGAACACAAACAGCGTCAACCGGGCTTTGGACAACCCAATCAATCGCGCCGCCGTCTCCGAGTTACCCAATGCCAGCACGCGGCGGCCCGTTAGCGTGTAGCGAAGAATCACGTGGGTCACGATTGTCACCGCCACCACGTAATAGCAGATCTTGGGAATGCCCAGAAACGTGCCGTCGGCGAGGGCGCGATAGGTTTCGGGCAAGCTCATGATCTCGCGGCCGTCCGTGACGATGCGCATAACACCCCGGTAGATGCTGATGCCTGCCAGCGTCACGATGATTGGATGAATGCGCGCCAGAATCGAGAGCCCGCCATTCAACAGGCTCATTCCGCATGCGGAACCCACGGCGATCGCCATGGCCGCCGCCGGGGGCGAACCGCTCTTCGCCGCCATGGCTGCCAGCGCCCCCGCAAGCCCCATCATCGAGCCCACGGAAATATCGATGCCGCCCGTGCAAATAATCAGCATTGCGCCTTGCGCCATAATTGCCGGCAGCGCCGCGCTCGCCAGCACTTCAAAGAAGCTTTCGCTCGTGGCGAATTGTTCGGGCCGCGTCAGCACCATGCCCCCGGACAGAATCAAGATGAAGGCGAGCAATCCCAACTCGCGGAATTGCAGGATGCGCGCGCCCGCCCGGTGCGCCCGGCTCTCGGCTGGGAGCGCGGCCACCTCGCCCGAGCGCGGCACCGCCGCCGCCGCAAGGGTTTCCTGGCTGTCGGTGCGCGGGTTGAATTCGCCGGTTTGGCGGCCTTCCGAAAGCGTGATGACGCGATCGCTCATGGCCATGATCTCTGGCAATTCCGAACTGATCATCAAAATGGCCGCGCCCTGCTCCGCCAAGTCGCAGATAAGCTTGTGGATCTCCGCTTTCGCGCCTACGTCCACGCCGCGCGTGGGCTCGTCAAGGATAAAGACCTTGGGTTGTGTCGCTTGCCAGCGTCCAAACACGACCTTTTGCTGGTTGCCGCCGCTCAGCGAAACAATGGGCTGTTCCACCGTCGCCAGCCGCACGCGCATATCGCTCCGCACGCTTTCCGCCAGGGCATTTTCCCGGCGGGATTGAATCAGGGAGAACACGGACAGGTTTGGCAGCGCGGCGATGCTCGCGTTGCGCCGGACGGCGTGGTTGCGAAACACCCCCTGCACCAGCCTGTCTTCGGGTAAATAGGCGATGCCCGCCTTCACCGCCCGGCGCGGAGAACCCGGAGAAAAAGGTTTGCCGTCGATCTCAATCTCGCCCTTCATTATGCGCAAGCCAAACAAACCCTGGCCCAATTCGCTCCGGCCCGCACCGACGAATCCGTACAGGCCGACGATTTCCCCGGCCCGTACCGTCATGTTCACATCGCGAAACGCGCCCTGTGCGTCCGTCGCGTACCGCACCGTCAACCGCACGTCTCCCGCCGCCACTTGCCGTTTATGAAACATCTGGCCTGGCTCGCGGCCCACCATCGCCGCGACGATGCGATCCATGGTCAGGTCCGCTTTGTCCTGCGTGTCCACGGTCTGGCCGTCGCGCATAATCGTCACGCGGTCGCACAATTCCAGGATTTCTTCGAGCCGGTGGCTTACATAAACAATCGCCACGCCGGCCGCCTTAAGCGCGCGAATGCGATCAAACAGATTGGCCGACTCTTTGTGGGTCAGTGAGGAGGTGGGCTCGTCCAGAAAAAGTACCTTGCCCTGTTGCGACACGGCGGCGGCGATTTCCGACATCATCCGCCGTGCCACCGAAAGGCCTAGAGCCGGCTGGCGCACGTCAAACGTCTCGCCCACGGTCTGGACCATGGCCTCCGCGCGCCGGTTCGTGGCCGGCCACCGGATTAGCCCTGCACGGTTTCGCACCAGGCCGTGGCCCAGCAGCATGTTCTCCGCGATGGAGAGTTGGCCGAACAGGTCCGCCTCCTGATGCACCACGGCAATGCCGGCGGCCGCCGCTTGCCGGGGATTGGCCGGGGCATACGGTTCACCCGAAAGTGCCATCGCGCCGCCGTCCGGACGCAGCACACCCGTGGCGATGTTGATCAGCGTGCTCTTGCCCGCCCCGTTCTCGCCCACGAGTCCGTGTATTTCCCCCGCCCGGACTTCAAGCCGCGCACCCTTCAGGGCAGGCACGCCCCCAAAGCTTTTCTGGACGTCGGTCAGCTCCAAAACCGGCGTAGACATAGAGGCCGATCATAGAACCTAAAAAACCCGCGTTCAACTGTGTGGCCGCCGTACATTGGATTCGAAGCCCTCCACGGATCGCTCGAACGCCGAGCCTGAGTCTTGACCGACGGTACAAGTTCTTGACCATCATCGATTAAGCCATTAGGATGGTGTCTTGGGCAGGGGGGGAGTGCCTCCTCCGCGTAGGGAGCTATCGAACCGAATATCCATCCGTCTGGTCTGCCGCGCGCTTGGGCTAGGGCGTATCGGGGCCGCTCGGTCGCGATGGGAGGGAGAATCGAGTAATGACCGACGAATTGCATCGCAGGCGGCTCTTCATCGCAAGCAACATCGCCCTCATCGCGACTGCCATGTCTTTTGCGATCCGGGGCGACACGATGGGCGACTTTCAGACGCAGTTTGTAGAACCGTACGTGCAGCAGACCGATCTCGCCGGCGTCGAAGCCACCGACGAACAAGCGGCCCTGGCGGAAGCGCACGTGAAGGCACGCTTGGGCCTCATCGGAACCATTGCCTTTTTCTCCTTTGGCCTTACCATCGTTTTCGGCGGTCCCATGGTGGATGCATTCGGCATGGGCATGCTACTTCGCCTGGCGGCCTTTTGCCACGTAGGCGGCGCCATACTGACCATATTTTCTCCGAACTACTGGGTTCTGGTCTTCGCGACTTTCGTCGTGGGCGCAGGCAACGGACTTGTGGAGGCGGTTTGCAACCCGCTGATTGCCACCCTTTACCCCGACGAAAAAACGCACAAGTTGACGCTGTTTCACGCGTGGTTTCCCGGTGGCATCGTGATTGGCGGTCTCGCCGCGTATCTATTTAGCAATATCGGCTTGGGATGGCAAGCGAAAACCGCCCTTTTGCTGATTCCGTCGGTAATCTATCTATTCTTGATTATCAAAGAGAAATTCCCGGCAACGGAACGAGTTGCCGCTGGACTATCCTTTAGTGAAATGGTGGTGGGGGCGTTTAGCAGGCCGCTGTTCCTCGTGCTGCTTGTCATCATGCTCTTCACTGCCGCCACCGAACTTGGACCCGGCGCCTGGATTTCCAATATTTATCAGGATGTGATGCAACGCAAGGAAGGCATCCTGGCGGTCGTGTGGGGCAGCATACTCATGTATATCCTCAGGCAATTCTTCAGCAAGCCGGTGCACAAAATGTCGCCCGTATTGCTGATTTGCGTCACGGCTCCATTGGCCGCCGCAGGCCTGTACTTGTTCAAATTTGCCGCCCAAGGCAGTGTAGTCATGTTCTTTCTGGCTGCGACGCTGCTGTATGTCGGCGTGTGTTTCTGGTGGCCCACGATGCTGGGCATTGTGAGCGAGCGCTGCCCGAAATCGGGCGCGTTTGGATTGGCCTTGGTGGGCGGCGCGGGCAGCTTTGCCACGTTCTTCGCGGGACCGGCCATTGGCGCGTTGAACGACAAATTCGGGCCCGTGGGTTCGCTCCAGGTGTGGGCGATATTGCCGGTCGTCATCTTTGTCGTGTTTCTAGTCATTTACTTGTTCGACCAATCCAAGGGCGGCTATCGCGCCCAGGTGGAGAAGTTGAGCACCGGCGAGTAACCCGGAATCCTCAATAAAGAGATCAGCGCGGCCAAGGTGTACCCTTGGCCGCGCTGTGTTTCATGTGCCGATTTTGCTTACGTCTTCAACTAACGTGGAAGCATATTCATATTGCCGATGTCTGTGCGATATGGAAGGCGGCCCGTGCTGCTCCCTGTCACGTCAGTGGAATACAACCTTCTCTTTCTTCGATTTGCCGCAGCCTTTGCAGTTGCCGCAGGCCTTGATCTTCTCAGTCACCAGATCCACGTCGATCTGGCCGGTGATGATGATGTCTCCGTTGGCCTCATAGGCGATTTCGGCGGCGGCGCACGAACTCTCTTTTCCTCCCGCGTCCCGTCCGGTCAACACTTCTAAAACGGATTGCACCGCGAAGAAATGCTTCAGCACGAGAAACTCTTCCAGTTCCGTATCGATATCGTCGCTGAAAGGATAGTGGTCGATCACGTGTTCCGCATCCGCGCGCAGGATTTCGTCGATGGACCAATTCGACATGAACGCGAGCAACAAGTTGCCCGCGCCGACGCCTTGGCCGCAGGTGCGCTTGCTGAAAAAATAATCCTTCAGCCGGTCGTTTTCGTCGATGGTGACTTGAATAATTTCGGTGACATCGCTGCAAGGCATGGCAATTTACTTCTTTCCGGTTGAAAACCGGATCTATTGTACCACAGGCGCCTGTTCGGCGGCGTCTTCGACTTTTGCCGCGAAGATGAAATCGCTTTCGGTCAGTCCGTCGATTTTGTGCGTCCAGATGGTGACCTTGGTCAAGCCCCAGGTGGTCAGGATATCCGGGTGGTGGTTCTGGTCCTCGGCGATCTCGCCCACCTTGTTCGTGAATGCGAGCGCATCGACGAAGTTCTTGAACTTGTAGGCTTTTTCAAGATGATGCTCATTAACGACTTGCCAATCATGGCCGAGTATCTTCTGCATGTCCACGAGATCCCGGCCCTTCAACGGCGGCACCCCGCCCTTGCAGGGGATGCATTCCTTTTTCGCGAGTTCCGACATCGTACACCTCCATTTGCGCGGCTTACGGTTTTGAATAGCTCGCCCGGACCGTGCTCGCCAGTCCACCTCGCGGATTGCACGCAATCACCACTTCCATGCTTTTCGGTTGGGCCGCTTTTACCAAATCATCGAGCATCCGGTTAACGAGATGTTCGTACCAAATGCCGACATCCCTGTAGGACATCAGGTAATATTTCAGTGAGCGCAATTCCAGGCAAACCCGATCCGGCACATAGGTGATCGTAACGCGCGCAAAATCCGGCAATCCGGAAAACGGACACACCGACGTGAACTCGTCGGTCGTGGTGACGATTTGCATCGGATCGCCCACCGGCTTGTCCGCGTATTCGTATTCAAAACATTCCAACACGGCGGTATCGATCGCCTCGGGGCCCTTGAAGGGGACGCTGCGATCTTCCGCGGCAAATTGCGATCGAAGGTGGGGGTTCTCGTTCATCGTCGATTTCCGGTTGACGGCCCGAAATGCATGCATCGGGCCGTGCACGTCTCCGCCACGACTACGGCCCGCGGACTCGTGCCGTGCTTTTCCATCCACTGCCATATCCAGCCCGCCAGCATTTCCGACGTGGCGTTCTCCAAGCCGGCCAGCGTATTCAAGCAGGTGTGATCGAGGGTATCGTAGATCGCCTTGGCGATCGCTTCAACGTTTCCCGAATCGCCAGCCGCGATTTCCACATGAAAACTGTGTCCGTGCATTCGCCGGCATTTGTGCGTTTCGGCGAGCGTCGGCAGAAAGTGGGCCGCCTCAAACGTGAACGCCGTTCGTGCGGGCAGCCGGAACGCGGGCCATGCCTCGCGCGTTCGCGGGACAAACGCGCAATCGCCGATGATGTTCACGTGAACGTCTTTCAGCAACGGTATCTCCGGCTGAAGACGGCCGTGGATCCATGTGCGGACTCCCGACGCCGACACATCGTCCATGCCCTCGACCCCGTTCAGCAAATAGTGATCGAGCTGATTGAACAACGGCTTGAAGCGATAGGTAATCTCGCCATAGTCCAACACCCAGGCGTGCACGGGATCGGCTTCGCCCGCCACGTGCACCTCCGCTTGATAGCTGTGTCCGTGCAAGCCGCGCGTGTTTTCGTGCGCCGCTTCAAACTGAAATGTTTTCACCAATTCAAACATCACGTATTCCATGCGGTCCGTGAAAGGCTGCGCGTGCTACACGCCTTTCATGTCCGGCGGCCAAATGAACTTGTGCATCTGAAGCTGAAAACGCACCGGCAACCGGTCTTCCAACAACCACGACACCATGTCTTTCGGATCCACCGATCCGAACACCGGCGAGAAGAGCACCGCGTGGACACGGTCATTCAACCGGTGCGTGCGAACGACGTCCCGGCTCCATTCGTAATCCTTGCGTGACGCGATCACAAATTTCACTTCGTCGTGAGGCGATAGCCGGTCCAGATTGCCCCAATCGTTCTGCGCTTCCTCCCCGCTGTCCGGACATTTCAAGTCCATGATCTTGATAACGGCCCTCGGCAGCCGGTCCAGCGAAAAGGATCCGCTGGTTTCGCACAACACGGTCAAGCCGTTGTCCAGCAGCCCTTGCGCCAGCGCCCCGCATTGTTTCTGGGCCAGCGGCTCGCCACCGGTAATCTCCACCAACGGGCAATCCAGCGCAAGGCATTGATCGACCACGTTCGGGACCGTCATCGTGGTTCCGCCGTGAAAGGCGTATGCCGTATCGCACCACACGCACCGCAACGGGCAGCCCGTCAATCGCACAAAAATGCAGGGCAGTCCCGCCCACGTCGATTCGCCCTGGACGCTCTTGTAGATTTCCGTCACACGCAAGGATGGCACGGTATGTTGGGAGGTTGCCGTCATGAAACGATGATATCACTACTTTGAGGCGCGGAAGTAGACGCGGCACCTTTCGGCGCCGCTCTTCGGCGCGGATAGTTAACGATATCCACGCTCGTTTAGAAACGGAACTGGCCACCGGAAGCGGCAGGATGCCGCTTCTACTGCTCAACCGAAATGGGCTTGCAGGAACGCCAGATCCAATTCCGGATAGACCGGGAATCGATCCAGCAGCGCCTTCACCCGCGCGCGGCCTTCGTCCAACGCGGACGATTTCACCGTGTACTGGATCTTGCTGGGTTGGCCCGCGTTCTTGCCCGTGGTCAGGACATCCGGCGACGTATGAGACAACACCAGTTTGATAATGCCCGCGATGGCCTTCATTTCTTCCGGCCCCATGCCCAGTGTCGTCAACGCGGGTGTGCCCAGGCGCAAACCGCTGGTGATCATGGGAGAGTTTGGATCGAACGGAATGGCGTTCTTATTCAGCGTGATGCTGCACTCGCGGAGCGCACCCGCCGCCTGACGGCCCGTGATGCCGAACGAGGTCACATCTATCAACATCAGATGGTTGTCCGTGCCGCCGGACACCACCGACATGCCTTCGTCGATGCACGCCTGCGCCAGCGCCTGCGAATTCTTTACGATCTGTTTTGCGTAGGTTTTGAACGCCGATTGATTGGCTTCCGTAAACGCCACACCCTTGGCGGCCATCACGTGGGGCAGCGGACCGCCCAACACCATCGGACAGCCCTTGTCCATGTACTCCCCAAATTCCGCCGTGGAGAGCACTATGCCACCGCGCGGGCCGCGCAACGTCTTGTGCGTGGTAGACGTCACCACATGGGCATGGGGAAATGGACTAAAGTCGCCGGTAAACACGCCGCCTGCAACCAAACCGGCGAAGTGGGCCATATCCACCATCAACACGGCGCCCACCTTGTCGGCAATGGCGCGCATGCGCTTGAAATTGATCGCGCGCGGATACGCGCTGTAGCCGGCCAACAGAATGAGCGGCTTTACGTCAATAGCCTGCTTCTCTATCGCGTCGTAATCCAGCAAGTGCGTTTTCGGGTCCACCCCGTAGGCATGGGCTTCAAACATTTTGCCCGACACGTTGTGCCGGTACCCGTGAGTCAGGTGTCCGCCCGCGGCCAGATTCAACCCGAGCAGACGCTGATTGCCCAGCTTAACGCGAATCGTTTCCCAGTCCGCGTGCGATAGGGCCATCGGGTCCTTGACGCCGAGTTCCTCCAGCGCGGGCACGGTCACCCGCGCCTGCAGGATCCCCCAAAAGGCGACCATGTTTGCGTCTGCGCCGCTGTGCGGTTGCACGAATGCGTGGTCGCACCCAAAGAGCTTGCACGCCTGCGCGCAGGCATAGGCCTCAATCGTATCGACATTGTCGCAGCCTTCATAGAATCGCGTGCCCGGGTAGCCCTCGGCATACTTGTCGGTCAACAGATTGCCCATGGCCAATTGGGTGGCCAGCGAACAATAGTTTTCACTCGCGATGAGCTTCAGGTAGGAACGCTGATCCGCCAACTCTTGCACGATTCCCCGAGCCACCTCCGGAGCGACCGAAGCCACTGCCGTCAAGTTGGCGAGATACGCCACTAGACTTATGTCGATGCGTTCCGGATCGGTCTTTGAGAGGTAGTCCGCCAGCGCCGACGGGCCCTTTGCCGCGATCACCGCCATGAGTGTGAAATCCTTTCAATCGCTGTCGTGGATGTTAGGAAAGCCGCCGCGTGAATAGAGTGTTCTGCGCGCGGCTTTGAAGATGGCGTAATGGTATCGTGCCCCCCGGTTGTATTCAATCAACGAACCAGTGAGAACGCGATCGCCGGGCAAAATGACAGCGGCCCTTGGCGAACATCGCCAAGGGCCGCTGCCGGGACCGTGCTTATGTGGCTGAGCGAGCAACTCGAATAGAGCAACGGCCGTGCCAACCGGGATTCAGTCACGGCGTGAATTCGTAACCCGTTTTATAGCAATCATTTATGCTTTTGGCCTGTTTGAAGAGCCCGGCGGCGACACGTGACGAAAAATTGACAGAGTGACAGAAATCCGGCCGGGACTGACAGAAATTGGGCTATCCAAATGGCTGTGCGGCCACACGGCCGGTTGACTCATGGAATGAATTCAATCCGCTAAAGCGTTATGCCGTTTGACTTTTCGAGATCGTTGGGGCACGCTCTTTCCGGCTCAGTGCAGCGTTTCCCTTGGGTTCCGAAAGGATGCACGGGCGGTCGTGTGTCGGGTTGAAGCAGCTATCTGCCGGGCAGAATTCGGGGGCCGGCAGAATGAAGTCGGTCGAGAAGCGCCAACGTCGTTGTGTGGGGAGGGTGGAATGCCCAAGAGCGAGGCCAAGCGGTTGCGCATCTATTGCATCTGCGGCCAAAAAATGAAAGTCTCTCCCGGCATGTACGGCAAGCCTGGGAAGTGTGTTGCCTGCCGGCAAAAGATCCTTATACCGCACCCCGACGATCTGCCGCCTGACACCGATGTTGTACATCTGAAGGACCACCCGGAATATTTGCGCAAGTCCAAAGCCCCGGCTGTTCCCGAACCCGATCCCGAGCCGGAGCCGTTCGACGACGAGAACCGGGATTCGCTCATGGCGGAAGACGGCGCGGTGAAGTTGTCCGTTCCGTTGGACGATCTCGAGCCCTTGAAAGTGTTGTGCAGCCTCCACTACCGGATTAGCGCCGCCATCAGAGACAGCGATAGACTTTCGAAGGATGAACACGACAGTCTGCGCCGGAACCACGTTAAGGTCCGGGCGGCGCTCGAAGACCTGGAAGAGGAATTGCGGCAGCGGCTGATGGAAACGGCCATCGAGTTGACCTCCACCCAGGAAAAGATTTCGGAATTGGCCCTGGCCGTGCGCGTGGGCGAAATCGAGTTGAAACCGTATCGCGAACAAATCGAGCGGCAGCGCCGCCGCCGCGATCTGCTCGAACGATTGCAGGAAAACCTTCGCGGCTGGCTATCGGTGGATGACCCGTACCTGGCAGGTGGGCTCATTGAAGTTCCGTTGGATGCCATCCCCGCAGGTCCATTCCGCATTCCCATGACGCTGGACGTGGACAAGATCCACACCATACTCGATTGGCACGTGGACGGTCTCCGGGAGGCCCTGGAGGCCAAGCAGGAACTCCGCAACCCCGGGCCGGCTTCGAATGGTCATGCCGGATCGCCGGCCGAAGCCCTGCAGGCCATCAAGGCCCGGTACAACGCCGAGGCTCAGTACCGGCGCGCGCGCCTGGAAGAATACAAGGCCGATCTGGCTCAGGATCTGAAAGCCGTGGATGCGCAACTCGATCATTTGCGCGGCAAGATTCAGGCCGCGCAAATCACCCGGGAACAGTTTGACGAAGGCGAACGGGACTTGACCCGTTTGAAGTCCGATCTTGCTAAGGCCCGATCCCTGGTGTCTCGCGCCCTGGCGGCGAAGTCGGCGGCCGAAGTACCTCATCCCCGAGGCACATTTATTGAACGGCTCGCCCGCGTGGGGCTCGATACCACCGATCCCGTGGACCGTTGGCTTCTCCGCGCGTCAGCGGTTGTGCTTGCCTCGTCGGTTTTCATTCCGGGGCCGGGCGGCATGTCGTTGGCCTCGGTGTGGAGTTCGTTTTCCGATGAAACCGCTTACGCGCATCTGTGGTTTATCGGCCTTTTGATCACGGCTGCGGCTTTACTGCCTGTTTCCTTCGTGCGCCCTAGAGAACGGCGCGGGCTGGTCGAAGTTATGCTTTGGCTCGCGGTCATGCTCATAACGGGGATCGCCTGGTTTGAATCGCGGTATGGACACGATCCGGTGAGCGCGTGGATTCGAGAAGCCGGGTCAGTGCCTACACAGCCGTATCAACTGGCCTACATGGCGGGTATGCTTGGATGGCTGGTGGCCGCGTTCGCGGCGCTGGCGCCCTTTCCCCGCATCCGTTTCGTGCCCGCGGCGCTGGCGTCCACTGCGGCTGTTTGCTTAATCGTTGCCGCGACGGATGTCGGTGGACTGAGGATTCCGTCCGCCAGTCTGAGCGTAGGCTTTGTGCCCCAAGAAGAAGAGATGCGGTACCGGGTGGAAGTTTCTCTTCGAAATACCGGCGGCCGCCCGTTGTTCGTGAACAGCCAAAGTACGGCCCTCAACAACGTAACGTATGCCGTGGAACGGCACGCGGGGTCCGACGTGTGGCTGACTGTGCCCAAAACCGGTTCCGAACCGGCCTTTACCGTCCTTCCCGGCGATTCACGCGAATTCGAGTACAGCCTGGACCCCGGCGAATACAGGGCCATCGTCAATCAACCCGATAGCGGTCATGCAATGGTTGCATATCCGTTCACCTTGGACCCAATTCAGGCGCTCGGGGCGGTCGTCGAAACGGTTCCAGCCCCCACGCCTACTGCCCCCCCGGCTGCGGCAGCTCCAACTGAGACACCGCCGCAACCGGCATCGCCGGGCGGCACGGCAACAGGGTCAACCGGCATTCCACGTGCGTTGCTCGAGTTACAGGCCGCGCAAGTGGAATTCCAGGGCGTGCTGAACGCGCCGCAAAAAGATCCGCGATTCATTGTCAGCATTTCCGTCCCGGGCGGAAGGTCGCGCAAGGAGCCGCTGCCCGTGTTGAGCGAGTTGTACGACGGATGGATCATTGCGGAGTTCAATCCCAGGGAACAGAGCATTACCGTGTCGAAAGACGATACCCTTTTGATCATGCGTCCGGGCGACACGGTTTTTCTCACCAAACTTCCCCAGCCCGAGAAGTAATCTCCATGCGCGCGGCAGTGCTGATGTTCTTGGCGGCGCAGACCGTTTTCGCCGCTCCCCTGGAGATCCAGGTAACCCTCGTCGATGGCGAAGCCATTGGTTACGCCACATTTCAAAGCCACAACCAAAAAGTGCTTGCGAACACGCACGGCATATTCATGACCCACATTCGATCGCGCAATGAGGCCTATACCGCCCAACAGTGGCGGCTGTCGCGAAGCACTGACGGCGGCGAGACGTTTTCCACGGTGTATGAAGCCACGCATGGAACCAACCCGCCGGTCATCGAAACCGATGTAGCCGGCAATGTCTACTTGATGCGTGCCGATTACGTCGACGGCAACGCCTATCTCTATCGCTTTTTTGCTGACAGGAACTTCGCCGATCCCGAGGTCTCCGTGGTGCCCGGTGCCGCGGCCGGTAAATACGCAATGGCTATCGATGAAGCGCGCGGTGTGCTCTATTTCTTCGCGCACAACAACACATTCAGCGTTGTCGGCCTGGATGGCGTTGTCCGCTCGTCGATCAACCTCACCCAGGAAGGCCCGGATGCGTACATTCAGTATCCACACCTGGCGCTGGACGCCGAAGGCACTCTGCATGCGCCCTGGACGACCCAAAAGAAAGATCGGTACCTCTATTGGGACATCCTGCATATACAGTCCCCCGATGGCGGGGCCACGTGGCAAACGATGCAAGGCGCTGCAATTGCCCCGCCTGTGCTTGCCGATCAGCACGGTCCTGCCACGTTGATTTCATCGCGGGATGAGAATGACGCGCACACGTGGTTGTCCGGTTTCATGGCCAAGGGCGGGAAGGCGCACTTCTTCTACATGGCGCAAACCGAACCGCGCAGAGAGCATTACATTCGGTACGATATTGCCACTGGGAACCGCGAGATCGACACAAATCCGGAATTCAAGGGCGATCAACTCGAGATCCAATCGCTCGATGGATTCTTCACCACCCGTGACTTGACGGCCGAAACGCCGCTCTATGCCCTCGGCGCGTTTCAAGGAATCATTGTATGCCTGATCAGTAGAGATAACGGCGCGACGTGGCATGATTACGCCCAGAGCGGGACCGCATACAACGTATACGCGCTCTCCGGCTTCCGCCGCCTCACGGCCGACGGTTACATCATCGGATCCTTTACGGACTCCGGCGCCAGCCCGAGCAAGGTTTATTTTGTGAAAGTGAAGGCGGAATAGCTCAGGCCTGTTCCGCTTTGCGATCGATTTCGTGTTTCTTCAGGCGGTATTGAAGTGTTTTATAGGTGAGTCCAAGCAATTCGGCCGCGTCTTTGATGCTCCCTCCCGACCGCGCGAGCGCCTGCCGGATGAGATCCTGTTCCAAATCCTCCAGCACAATGCCTCCCGGGGGCAACGCGAAATCACCGGGCTCCGGCGTGCGATCGCGCAACTTTTCAGGCAGATGCTCGGGCTTGATTACATCCGCGTCGGTCAGGATGTACAACTGCTCCAGCGTGTTTTCCAGTTCGCGCACGTTGCCCGGCCAGCGGTACCGCCGCATCAATTCCAGGGCATCCGGGCCAATCGTGGGGCACGGTTTGCCGAGCCGCTTCGACAATTTCTCTCGAAAGTGATTTACCAGCAGCGGCAAGTCGTGAAGCCGTTCCCGTAACGGCGGCAGCACCACCGGCAGTACGTCCAACCGGAAATAGAGGTCTTCGCGAAACTCCCCGGCCTCCACGCGCTTTTTCAAGTCCCGGTTCGTGGCCGCGATGACGCGCACATCTACTTGCCGCTGTGTGGACGAGCCGATTCGTTCCACGACTCCGTCCTGAAGCACGCGCAACAGTTTGGGTTGCGATTCCAGCGGCATGTCCCCCACTTCATCCAGAAACAGTGTGCCGCCGTTTGCCAATTCAAACTTTCCTTGCCGCGCCGCATCCGCCCCCGTGAACGCGCCTTTCTCGTGGCCAAACAACTCGGATTCCACCAGCGTGTCCGGAATGGCCGCGCAATTCACCACGACGAACGGCTTCGCTTTGCGCGGCCCTTCAAAATGGATATGCCGCGCCACCATCTCCTTGCCCGTGCCTGATTCTCCGGTGATCAACACCGTCGAACCGATCGGCACGGCCCGCCGCACCACGTCGAACACTTTTTGCATCACCCCGGACTCGCCGACCACATTGCCCAGCGCTACGGACGCCGTCACCAATTCGCGCAAGTTCCTGTTCTCGCGCCGCAACTCGGCCCGCTCGACCGCCTTGCCGATGACTACCAGCAATTCGTCTTTGTCGAACGGCTTCGACAAATAATCCGACGCGCCCTCCTTCATCGCGGTCACGGCTGTTTGCACCGTGGCATATGCCGTCATCACGACGACCTCCAACTCCGGCCGGATGCGCTTCGCCCGCGATAACAGACCGATGCCGTCCATCTCCGGCATCCGCAGATCGGTCAACAACACGCTGAAGGCCTCCCGCTCCAGCGCGGCCAGCGCATTCGACGCCGAGCCCACCGCCTCCACGGCATAGCCCGACGCATTCAAAATGTCGCGAATGATCTCGCGTTGCGTAGTGTCGTCTTCGGTGACCAGTATCTGAGGTTTGATGGATGCCATTTCGAAAGTTCCGCCCGGTTGCGCCAGTAATCGTCTCCGACATCTTACACGCCAAACACGCGCTTTGCATTATTGCGAATGTATCGCTCTGTTGGAAACGATTTGACATACAACTTCAGAGTCATCGGTGCTACTCGCGCCGAACCTCAAAGGCACAAAGGAGTCTTCTCAGCGGGTTTTCGCGAGATGATTGCTTTCCTCAAAACACCTCCACCACCACCCCTTTGGTGAAACCGCCGCCGCCTTGGTCCATGTTGATTTCTTCGAAGTATGCCAACGCCGCGCAACGGTCCGCGTCGATGATGTGATCGTCGCCTTTGTCGTAGACGATTTGTCCGAATGTGCCGAGTGAATAGGTGTGCGATGCATACTGCGTCTCGCGGTCGGGCAGCCGGGGAAACACAAGCACTCGTTCCGTCATCCAGCGCTCCAACAGTTCGGTCATGAATTGTTTGGCTTGACGGCGCCTTGGCCTGCCATCGGGCAGCGGGGGCAGGTCCAACGATCCGCCGAACTCGATCGCGCGGACTTTGTCGCACATCACCGAATTCTGGTCCATCAGGTTGTGGGCGACGGCCCGGCCGCTGTTGCCGCAGTCGATCGCGATGGCGCGGAATTGGTATGCGCGATCCAGTTCCTGAATGATTCGCTGCTGTTTGGCGTAATGCACCCCTTCCAGATGCACGCGCAACACATTGCGCAAATGGGGCGGCTCCGCCCGGTACACCACAAACTCGGAGGGGTCCCGCGCGTAGCCGAGGTCGCATCCCAGATAGTATTCGCCGGAAGTTATCCCCGTGGGCGCTTCAAATTCGTCCGCCGCCGTGAGAACCACATTGATAAATTCAGCGTCTTCCCGTACACACGCGAGATAGTCGTCGAGATTGAACACGCCGTGCGCGGGCGATCCGTGCATTCCCAATACGCGGTGGATGTATCCCGGCGAGTTCTTGCCGCCGTAGAGCCGCGCCAGTTCGGCGTCTTTTTCCACTGTGAATTCCGGATTGAGCGAGCTCGGCCAATTGTGTTGTTCGCTTTCCAGATCCTGCGTCATCCGGTAGAACGTGTTGCGCAATCCATTGGGCACCCCATAGACCCAACGCCGTCCGCCCCCGTTCAACGCCTGATACAATTCCCCCCACGCGGTCTCGCACATTTCCTGCGCTTCATCGATGATTTGCCAATCGACGTGCATTCCTTGAAAGTTCACGCCATGGGGACCCGCAATCCGGCCCCACAACTGAAACCCATTTGAAAACCGGAAGTACCAGGAAGGCGAACGACGCAACTCCACCACGCTTGGCGCAAATTGTGGCGTCGTTTGAAACCGCCGTGCCAGCCGCGCCATCAGTGGAAACAGATGGTTCTCGCATTGCGTGGCAATAAGCATCTGTTTGTCCGGTTGGGTGACCATGGCCCACGCGGCAATGATTTCGATTTCCGACGTCTTGCCCACGTCCCGGCCATCGCAGTGCACCTTGCGCAGCGCCGTCGATTCCAGCGAATCCTTTTGGTAATCCCGTGAACTCCAAGGCTGGCCGGACTCGTCGTGGAGGTTCTGCTTTGCAAATTCCGCTCGTTGGTGCAGATTCAGCCATTGCTCCGTTTCGGCCGGACTCAATTCGCGTTTCTTCAACTGGTTCCTGGCTCGCGCCATGTTCCAAGGCATTTTTCGCTTGGTGGATGTGGTCTTGGCCGTTCGCCGCACCTTGGCCTCGTACGCGGCGGCATCGTCCAGCACGCCCGCCGCCTTTCTCAGCATCGCTTGATGCGTATCCGCAAGCCCTTGTGGCACATCGTTTTGCGTCACCTTGCCCATGCTTCTGCTCCCTTCGCGCCGTGAATAGGGTTCACCACTCATTAAGGCAACCCTGTTGCATTCATGGGCGCACTCAAGGTACGTGTGGGGTACAATGGCCCCGCGGAGTCATGCGCCCCCAGGCAATTTCCGCGGGAGGTCAGGATCCAGGTGTTGGATCCGGCGGAATGGGAGTGCACCACTCGAACCGAACTGGATCAACGAGGAGGGCCTATCCATGAAGATCGTAGCGTATGCATTTGGCGCGGCCGGAGTGGCAGCCTTGGCAGGGGCGGTCGTGGGCAAGTTCCAAGGACATCCGGAATTCTTTCTCGGCGCGCAACTGATCAGTTGGATCACACTATCCGGCAGCTTGACCCTTTTAGGTATTCTGGCGGCCCTGCTCGACAAGAAGGAGTGAAGTCGCGCGTCCCAGGCGTTGCATCCGAAACGTTTTTTGGCATCGGAGTCTCGCGTGGTATGCTGCCTTGAAGGCTTAGTTGAACCTCCGGAGTGTTGAATGATTGCCCAATCCCACGCGGGAAAACCTGCCCTGACTCTATGCCTGCCCGGCATGGATACAAGCGTTCCAATGGCGAACTCCGTGCCTATGTGGCAATTCGAGCAGGCCGCCATGGATATGGGGTTTCATCGCGTGGCGGGGGTCGACGAGGCAGGGCGGGGACCGCTGGCGGGCCCCATTGTTGCCGCGGCCGTGGTCCTGTGTGCGCCGGTGGCGGGTCTGAACGACTCCAAACAACTCACCGAAGTGGAACGCGACCGGCTCTTTTCGGTGTTACACGAGGGCGGCCACGCGATCGGAATCGCCGTGATATCCGCTGAAGAAATTGACCGGATGGGCATTCAATCCGCCAACTACGCCGCGATGCTGCAGGCGTTGGCCGCGCTTGAACCGGCTCCGGACCATCTGTTGGTGGACGGGTACCGTTTGCCGGCGTGTCCCGTGCCGCACCAGCGAATCGTGAAGGGCGATTGCCTGTCACAATCCATCGCGGCTGCCAGTATTGTGGCAAAGGTCACGCGGGATCGGATTATGTTGGAGATGGACGTGTGTTATCCTGAGTATGGATTTGCCCGCCACAAAGGCTACGGCACGCGGCGCCACCTGGACGCCTTGGCGCACTGGGGACCGTGTCCCATCCATCGTCGTAGCTTTGCCCCGTTGGCCTGCAAGCCGCAAGAAACGAGTCAGCTTCCCGGCCAGCCCGTGGAAAGGGTTTGATTAGAATGCCTCGAACCAAAGGATTCCGCCTCATGTCGCTTTCGATGACGCTGTTGCTGGTGGCCGCGGGATGCCTCACCGTGCCCGGATCGGATTCGTTGGACGGGGTCGCCGCGTCCACGCCTCGCGCGCGCGCATTCAACCACTATCTGGCCGGCGTCATTCATCAGCGCAACGGCCGGTTTGAAGAAGCGGCAAAGGAGTACAAAGTAGCGGCCAAATTACTGCCGGATTCACCGGGGCTGCAGACCGAAATGGCCCAGTTTTTTTATCTGCTGCAGGACTTCGACTCGGCGGCGGAGGCGTGTCAGCGCGCGCTCGAACTTAACCCCGGAGAGGCCGGCTTGTGGGCATTCCTCGGGCGCATCGAAGACGAGCGCGGCAACTACGAGCAATCCGTGGATGCCTTGCGCAAGGCGGTGGAAATCGCGCCCGACGATCCGCGCAGCCTGCTGCAATTGGTACAGGCGGAGCAGCGCGCAAACGATCTCATCGGCGCGATACAGATTTGCGAACGGCTGGTTCAAATTGCGCCTGACCGCCCGGAAGTGCACCTGCAACTCGGCATGACGCTGGCCCGCATCAATGACTTGGACGCCGCCCTGACGGCCATTAACAAGGCGCTCGAAATCGACCCCACGCTGTTTCAAGCCCATTATCTGCTCGGCATCATTCAGATGGACCGGAAGGCGTTTCAAGAAGCCGCCAATGCGTTTACCGTTTACATCGATCATCAATCACCCGGAGACGAGAATCTGACCACGCTGACGCTGGGGTCGGAGGATCGGGCGCGCGAATTCCTGGCGGGGTCCCTGGCCCAATTGGGACAATACGACGGCGCCATTGACGAATTGGAACACTTGGTTGCCAAACCCGAGGCCGAGGCGGGGACGCAATTTAACCGCATCTATCTTCTTCTGCGCAGCGGCCGGCATCGAGTAGCGATGGAAGCCGTCATGCCGGGCGAAGGACCGGTCATTGGCACGTTCTTGAAGGCCGTGATCCGCAAGGAATGCGGTGAGCCCTACGACAAGTTTCTCACTTCTCTGGATGAAACCGCTGGCGACGTGGACCTAGAGTTTTCCGAATTTGTCAGCGACATGCAGTACCTTTTCGGCGCGCACGAAGTTGGCGCTTATTTTGCCGGTATTATCGATGGATTTCGCGCGGAAGGATTCAAGTCCCGGAACCTGAGCATTATTCAAGCACGCACTCTAGTGACTATGGAAAAGAGAGAAGAGGCCGCGCATGTGCTGCAGGATGCGTTGAAGGAGTTTGGCGACGACAAACTGATTCACTATTACCTGGGCAGCGTGTACGATGAACTGGATCGCTTCGCGGACGCTGAACGGCACTTGAAGGCCTGCCTCGAAAAAGATCCGCTCGATCCGGATATCATGAATTACCTCGGCTATATGTATGCCGAGCAAAACGTAAAACTTGATGAGGCGGAAAAACTCTTGAAGCGCGCGTTGGAAATCGATCCCGGCAACGGCTTCTATCTCGACAGCCTCGGTTGGATCTACTTCCGCAAAGGCGATGCGGAAACCTCCATCAAGCTTATTCGCCGCGCCATTGTTTCCATGGACCGGGACGATGCCATTCTGCGCGATCACCTTGGCGACGCCTACCTCCTGAATGGCGAAATCGACAAAGCAATGGATCACTGGCAGCGCGCCCGGCGGCTCGACCCGGAGTTGGAAGGCGTGCAAGACAAGATCGACAAGTACAGCCCGCAGATCGAAGTCAAGAAGTCGCCGGGCGAAGAAACCGCGGCCAAAACAGGCATTTCGATCTGAACCGCCGGGAATTGTGGCCCTGCCGGTCGCGTTGAATCAAATGTATCCGTAGGCAGCGAAGACGCTGTGCGTCTCGCGTACTCCCCCATTCGTATACGAGAGGGAGTCCTGTGTCCAGCAGCATGTATGAACCATTCGGCAGTGACTCGAATCGGCCCGAACCGACCGCTATCGATCCCGTCTGCGGCATGAGTGTTCGTATAAGCGACGCGCGGTTCACGGCCGCACATCACGGCCGAACGTACTATTTTTGCAGTGACGGTTGCCGCGCGAAATTCCTTCGCACGCCTGACGCCTTCGGACCCGAGGCGGTGACGGATCCCGTATGCGGTATGCGCGTCGATCCTTCAAACGCCAAGCATGCGCACAAACACCAGGGGCGGCTGCACTACTTCTGCTCTGCATCCTGCAAGGAAAAATTCGCGGCGGATCCCGCCCGATACGCGGTTCCCGCTCCCGCCAAGCCCGCTTTGACGGATTCGATCCACGCAGACTACATCTGCCCCATGTGCGAGGGTGTGCGACAGAAAGGGCCGGGCACGTGTCCGAAGTGTGGCATGGCGTTGGAACCCGCGGAGACTTCATTGCCGGCCGGCCGCGTGGAATTCACCTGCCCAATGCATCCAGAAATCGTGCAGGACCATCCGGGCGAATGCCCGAAGTGCGGGATGGCGCTGGAAGCCCGCGAAATCCTGATCGACGATCGCAATCCCGAATTGGACGACATGATCTGGCGTTTCCGGATTGCGTGCGCACTGGCAGTACCGGTGTTTGTGTTGTCCATGGGCGAGATGCTGGTGGGCCACGCGGTGGCGGATCGTATGTCCATCCCCTACGACTCGCTGATGACTGCGCAACTGTGGATTCAATTTCTCCTGGCGACGCCGGTGGTGGCGTGGTGCGGCTGGCCGTTCTTTGTTCGAGGATGGCGATCGGTGGCGACGTGGAATCTGAACATGTTCACGCTCATTGCCATGGGCACCGGCGTGGCGTACGCCTACAGCGTGCTTGCGTTGATCGCTCCGGGACTATTCCCCGAAGCCGCGAAAGGGCACGGCGGCCACGTTGCAGTCTACTTCGAAGCGGCAGCCGTCATCATTGCATTGGTTTTGCTTGGACAGGTCATGGAATTGAAGGCGCGCAGCCGAACTTCCAGCGCGATCAAATCGTTGCTGGGCCTGACCCCCAGGACGGCTCGGAAGGTGCTGGACGAAGGCCGGGAAGACGATGTGCCCCTGGAGCACGTACATGTTGGGGATCGGCTGCGCGTGCGGCCCGGCGAGCGCGTACCGGTTGACGGCGTCGTGATCGAAGGCGGTAGTTACGTCGATGAATCTTTGATCACGGGCGAGTCGCTGCCGCAGGAGAAGCGCCCGGACGACCGAGTAACGGGCGGCACGATCAATCAAAGCGGTAGTTTTGTGTTCCAGGCGGACCGCGTTGGCAAAGACACGATGCTCGGACAAATTGTGCGGATGGTATCCGAAGCGCAGCGAACCCGGGCGCCCATCCAACGAATGGCGGATGTCGTCTCCGGCTATTTTGTACCGGCGGTGGCGGTGGCCGCGGCAATCGCGTTTGGAGGCTGGCTCTTCGCGGGTCCGGAACCTCGCCTCGCACATGCCATATATAGCGCGGTGGCGGTGTTGATCATTGCCTGTCCGTGTGCGTTGGGCTTGGCCACGCCGATGTCAATTATGGTCGGCGTGGGCCGGGGGGCTACGGCGGGCGTACTCATCAAGAACGCCGAAGCGCTCGAAACTTTCGAACGCGTGGACGTGCTCGTTGTAGACAAGACAGGAACCCTTACTGAAGGCAAGCCAAGTATTGCATCCGTTGTGGCGGCAAATGGCTTTGACGAAAGCGAGCTGTTGAGAATCGCGGCCGCAGCCGAACGTGGAAGTGAACACCCGCTTGCCGAAGCCATCGTATCCGGCGCCAGGGATCGGCACTTGACCCTGCCGAAGCCGGAACAATTTGAAAGCATTGCCGGAAAAGGGGTGCGCGTAGCGGTGGAAGGCCGTCGCGTCCTTCTGGGCAGTGCGGCCTTTTTAGATGAGGACGGCATCGCTGTGGAAGCGCTGGAGACAAACGCGCGTGAATTGCGGGCTCGGGGGCACACGGTCATCCATGTGGCGGTCGATGGCGCGTTGGCGGGCGTGATCGGCCTCGCTGATCGGGTGAAGTCCACTACGCCGGAGGCAATCAGCCAACTGCGGCGCGAGGGTATCCACGTGATTATGTTGACGGGAGATAACCGCGTCACCGCCGAATCGATCGCCCGCGAACTGGGCATCGACGAAGTGCACGCCGAAGTGTTGCCCGGCGACAAATCACGGATCGTGCGCGCCTTGCAACAGGCGGGTCACACGGTTGCCATGGCCGGTGATGGTGTCAACGATGCGCCCGCGCTGGCGGCGGCCCACGTGGGCATTGCAATGGGGACCGGCGCGGATGTGGCCATGGAAAGCGCCGGAATTACCTTGATCAAAGGCGATCTTCGTGCCATTCTGCGCGCTCGAAAACTCAGCCGGGGCGTCATGCGAAACATCCGGCAAAACTTGTTTCTCGCGTTCATTTACAACGGGCTGAGCATTCCCATTGCCGCTGGCGCGTTATATCCCGTGTTCGGCATCGTGTTGAGTCCCATGATCGCCGCGGCGGCCATGAGCCTGAGCTCGGTTTCCGTGATTGGCAACGCTTTGCGGCTGAGGTATCTGAATCTGTAGCCAAGTTCTGTTCGCTGCGCAATGGCATGGAGAATGGATCCGTCAATTCGTGGCGGCAATGACCCGGTTTGCAGAAGGGGCCGTGTGCTAAGATGTCTCGTACAAAGAGGGGAAGCATCACAACCGGAGGGGTGCACACATGCGGACCGTGACTACATTCTTGGCGGCAGTTCTATTTGGGTTGGCCGCATCGGCGGAGCTGCAAAATCTGTCGATCGGATCCGGTATAGCCATTAGAAACAATCGTTGGGGTGCGACGCCGCCCAATGCGGTCAAATTTGAGAAGGTGTCCTACGGCGGTTGGGCAAACTGCGTCAAGCTTAGCAATGGCCTTGTCGAACTGATCGCTACGACGGATGTTGGACCGCGCATCATTCGCTACGGATTCGTGGACGGCCCGAATGTGTTTAAAGAGTATGCGGATCAAATGGGCAAGTCCGGCGGCGATGCGTGGAACATTTATGGCGGTCACCGCTTGTGGCACGCGCCCGAGGCGTCGCCGCGCACGTATGCGCTGGACAATAGTCCTGTTCAACACGAATGGAACGGCAGCATTCTGCGCTTGACGCAGCCCACGGAAGAATCAACCGGCATTCAAAAGCAGATTGAGATCGAACTCGCGCCGGACTCGTCCCATGTCACCGTTCGTCACCGGCTCATTAATCGCAATGTATGGGATGTATCGCTCGCGCCGTGGGCGCTGACCGTGATGGCGCCGGGCGGTCGCGGCATCTTTCCGCAAGAGGAATACAAGTCACACCCCGAATATCTGCTTCCTGCCCGGCCGCTGGTGCTTTGGCATTACACGGACATGACCGATCCGCGATGGACATGGGGCAGGAAATACGTCCAATTGCAGCAGGACCCCAAGGCCACGACCAAACAGAAGTTTGGTTTTCTCAACAAGCAGGGTTGGATCGCCTATTCGTTGAACGACAATCTGTTCTTGAAGCGATACGCGTTCGCGGGTGATGCGCACTACGTGGATTATGGGTGCAACACAGAATCCTACACCGATGCGGACATGCTCGAAATGGAAACCGTGGGGCCGCTCTCTGTGCTCGCCGCGAACGGCGGATCGGTGGAACATGTCGAGCATTGGTTCCTGTACCGCCAGGAAAAGCCAATCGGCACGGACGACGCGGAAATTGACGCTTCCATGAATACGATCCTGACGGAAACCCGGATAGTCTCCGGTAAGTAAGGCGGACGCCGGACCAGTTCCCATTTGGGGCCGCGGGGGCAACAGGCTCTCGCGGCTCACCTTTTCTCAGAAACCGCCGCTGTCATCCGCGGAAGCTTCGTCGGGATTGGATTCCCGTTCGCTGGATTTGGGTTCGCCGGCCTCCTCCGGCTTTTCTTCGGCGGCGGTTTCCTCTGTCGCAGGCGGGGCCAGCATCGGGTCGAACACGTAGAAGAGGAACATGCGGGTCTCACGCACGTTCTCGCCGGAAACCACCCCGAACTCGACAACATACGAATCGGGTGCGAGCGGTTGCAGAGGCTGTATTTGCATAAGTTGCCCCTGGGGTTCGTCGATGGCGGTGTAAGCGATCGGAATTTCGCGCACGGGGACGAGCACGTTCAGCATGTCGCCTTCCTCGCCGGATTCCTGCAATCGTCCTTCGAGCGTGGCCAACTTGTACAAATGGGCGCCGTACTTCGGCATCTTATAGCATAGGATCAGCGGCTCGGGATTCGTCGTGCCGACGTCGGATGACGTCAGCGTCCCATATACGGTTCCCGTTGCATCGGTAACGTACCTTTCCGGCTCCACGGGCCGCGCGCGAATGTATTCGAAATCTTCGTACAAGAACACGCCATTGACATTGGGCAGCGGCCAGAGCGCCACCGGCGTTACCTGCTTGGCGGATGGCCCTTCGATGGGTAATTCGACAAGTCCCGGAGTGTAGCCCGTTTTGAAAAAGGCGAGCGACAACGTTTCCGCCTGGGCATAGCGAAGTTTGTACTCGCCGCGCGGGTTCGTGAGCGCCTGCCGGTCCATGCCGACAATCTCTACGGCGACACCGGGCAGGGCCTCGCCCCGGATATCCGTGACGGTGCCGTTGATGACATTGGGCGTGCAGCCCGCGCATACCGCCAGCACAGCGGCCATGCCGGCATTTCGGAGCGAGATAATGCAGTTCATGCGCTTATCATCCCATGGAAGCACGGTTTGGATTCAACGGTGATGATCCGCGTGATCGTGTGCGTGCGTGTGGCGGTGGTCGTGGCCCTGACGGTGCAATTCGTTGTGCAGCCTGCGGTGCGCGGCCGTGAGCGTCAGGCGCATGCGCTTGTAGGCCGCCGTTTCGGCCCGGGTTCCCACGGTGTCGAGATAGGCGATGGCCCCTTCGATTTGCTCCAGAATGGTCATGGCGTCCGCCGCCGCGAAAAACGGCGAACCCTCCACTTCCGCCATGACGGGCGACGAATGCGCGGCAATCATCTCCGGTTTGCCGGGAAACCGGCCCCGAATCAGCAGCGCCATCCAGGCGCTCTTGTCCACTTTCACGGCCCAGTGGCCGCGCGCCTGCTTGCCGGTTACCGCTTTGCTCTCGCGAATCTCGCCATTGACGATCAAATCGAGGCGGGTCATGGGCACGGTCACGCTGGCGGCTTCGTATTCGACTTGCACCGTGCCGCCCGTACGCTTCAACCCGATGCGGGATCCCGAAGGATGCCCTTCCACGCGGAACTCCAGCAGGGGGCCGTAGGTGACAAAGGTGTGGCCGTCTTTGACGGCTTCCATCCAGGCGCCGTAGGTGAACGGCGTGCCTTCAGGCAATTTGGTGTATGTGCGCAACGCGCCAACGGCGGTGGCGGTCGTCATCTTGTCGGTACCGCCGACGGCCGGGAGAAAGTAGCCGCAATTCAGGTAGCGGTACCAGTCGGAGAGCGAGTAGGGATCGAGGCCGCCGTATAGATTCTCCCACGAACACATCTCGATCGCGTCCACGTCGCCACGGATCAAGTTCGCCGCGTTCTCGCAACGCGGATTGGGAAAGTGCGGCATGATGACCAACCCGCCCTGGTCGCGGCACTGCCGCGCCCACTCCGCCATCAACACATTAACCGCATCGCCCAATGCGGATTCGTCGGGCCCGCCCACGCACAGCGGTGTGATCATCGATCCGGCATAGCCCAACAAGGAGATATGGCCGAGCACATGCTGGCGGTGTTCGGTGCCCACGCGCACCAGCCATTCTCCGTTCTGATCGTGTTCGCCCAAGGTGGTGCGTCCGTCGAAATCTCCAACGTTCGTCATGAATTCGCCCCATTGGCTGGCGAGCAGATTCACCACGTTTACCCCTTCGGCCGCGCCTTCCAGCAAAGCGGTGGACGGCGACAGAAAATGCACGTGGGTATCGGCGGTCACCCATCCGCGTTCGCGCCAGGGCAGCACGCGGTCGACGGTCAAGGTGATGGATTGGGTGGAGGGTTTCACGTCAACAGTCTTGCGGACAGGGCGAATTTCAAATCCTTTGCTGACTTCCACGTAGATCGTGCCCAATGGCAGATCGACGGTGGTCTCGCCGTCGATATACGAACAATAATGCCGCCGCTCGTTCACGTAGTCAGGACTGAAATCTTCCAGCCAGCCGGGATTCGGAATGCGATGCCGGTCGAGCGGGGCCAGATACTCACCGGCCGCTCCGTGGATGTGCAACTTGGCGGCCACCGGCTTCTTGCCCGCCTTTTCGACGACGCGAATGCGCACGCGCTGCGTGGCCGGCGCAATGGGTGAAATCCATGTCTTGCGCTTGCCCCGCTCAACATCGGCCACGCGGAGCGTGGTTTCGTCGGCAAAATGAAACAGCGCGTCGGGGTGGGCCGTGTATTCCACGATCACTTCGTTCGGCGACGACGCGGGCGATTGGTTGTTAAACGTCGTCGCCCACTTCTTGTCCGGGTATACGGGACGCGGATACGCGGAGATGACCTGTCCCAAATCGATCCGCAATTGTTTGAGCAGCCCCATCGAATCGAAGGTGTAATCAAAGGGTATGCCGTCGGGAACCTTGAGTATGGCTTTCTTGCGCGTGTCCCAGCGCAGCGGCTGGCGTGTCACCTCGCCCGCCGCCATGCCGGAAATCACCACGGTTCCCGCATGGGGCAGCACGCGCATCCCCACGATGGCCTTTTCCGGATGCGGATTCTCCCACGCCCACAACCAGTTGTTCCACGGCATCAAATCGTTAATTTGAGATCGTGTCTGCATGACGGCCCAACCGTAGGGACGCGATCCAAACGGAGGCAGGGATTCCGGCGCAAACGTGGGCGCGGTCGGGAAAAACTTGCGGTGATGAACCGCCTCAAAACAATTCTCGCCCCATGGCCGTTGCACCATGCCAATGTGATGCCGCCGCTTGATGGGCAGCACCGCTTCGGTCCCGTCGGCATATTCGATCGTGTAGTCGGCGACGTGTTCCGCCAGCCGGCCAATGCCGCGCGACGCCGTGATGAATCCATGACGATTCCATTCGAGCGGCTCGATGTCGGCCGTGTGCATGAAGACGATCCAGCCGGCCATAGTGTGCGGTAGCGGCACGTGGAGCAACGCGTCGCGCGCGACGACAGGCTTGCCGACTTGAAACGGTATCCCCCAACAGGTGCAGCGCCCGCCGGGGGCTTCCTCCGCCGCGGAGGCCATCTGCGTCGACACGCCGAAATCTTTCAAAGCGCCAAACGAGACATTGCCGGAAAATGGCAGCGGCGCAAACAAGGGCGAGGCGGGACCGTCGTGAAACGAAGGCATAATCGGGCTTTCCTGTAGTCAAAGCGTCACGAACCCGGAAACGGGTCCGGAAGCGTCACAGCAGCGAGCGCATCGCAATCCAGAACAAGAAGACAACGAGGCCCCACTTCTTGATTGCGTGCCAGGATCGCGTCAATTTGATTGGGTCGGGCTCATAAACCGTGAACTCGCGCCGGCGCGAAGCCTTGCCGACAAGCTGTCGCACAATCAGCGCGTAAAGGACCGTGAGCAGCCATGGATACAGCGCGCCCAACAGGAACCACACGGGGTTGTTCGATCCGTTCACGGAAGCCGTGAGGTACGCAAGAAATCCCGCCACATACGAGGCAACCGCGAGGGACAGCGACTCCTTGCGCACGACGCGCAACATCACTTCGGTGAACTTGGCCCACTGGAGAAATCCGTAGAGTTCGCGCTCGCGGTAGGCGTCTTGCCGGTGCTTGCCGTCGAGCCGCTCTTTTAATTCCAATACAAAGCCGGAGATGTCTTCCAACTCGAGGTAAATGGGCACGCGTTGTCCGGAACCGTGCACTGTGAGCCAACCGCCGAAGTAGGGACCGCCCGCTGCTTTGACCACGCCGATTTCGCCGTAGCGCAGGTTCGCTCCCGTGCGCGCGTCGCTATATTCAAACCGGGATTCCGTGAGCTTCACGCGCGCCGATGACAACCGGGATAGAAACCGCCACACCATGATCGCAAGCGCGGTCAGCAGGATGCATGAGACGAAGACAAGCGCAAACCGCATCCGGTATACGGTGTCATCCGACGCGGTGCGTGTGAATGCGTCGAACGTGCAAAACGCGCCCAGCACCGCAACCGCGGCCATGGCGTTTCGCAACCATCGAAAGTGACTGGGATACCGGTATTCGCGTTGACTCATGTATTTGATTGTAAAAAGGCCCCGGCGGACGGTGCCGCCGGGGCCGGTTCGGTTACTTGTTTTCCACGGTCACGCCGGGCCAATCATCCGTGCGGAACGGCGATGCCGGCAGGTCCGCGCCGTTATACAACGTCGCGGGAGGATTGTCCGACCACGCATAGCGCACCGCAACGGGCAGGGCCACCTGATCCGACCACACATGCACGGTATCGCCGGAAATCTCGGCCTTCGCCTCGACAAACTTCTTGTCTTCGCCGGCAACCGTAAATCCGGCCAGGCCACCCTCCTTCGCCTTCAATCCGCCGTACACGTGATCGAATTCAAGGGAGACCTTGCCGCCGTCCAACACCTTCATGGCCTTGTACAACGGGCCGGAAGGCGGCACATCCGCCCGGCCATACGTGTAGCGAAGCGCCCATTGGGCCAGCCGCTTTCCCACGTCCTGCTTGTTGCGCGGGTGAATGTCGGCAGGATCGCCGATATCGGTGATGACCGCCATGCCCGTGTTCGGCAGGCTTAACGCCATTGTCTGGGCTTCGCGCAATTCGGCCCAGGGCGAACCATCTGGCGTGTCGGCATTCGTCGAGAAATTCGCGAGTTGCACAAAATAAAACGGAAACGCGCCCTGGCCCCAACGCTCGCGCCAATCCTTGATCATATCGGCAAACAACGCGCGGTACTGATACGCGCGGCTGGCGTTCGATTCGCCCTGATACCAGATCGCGCCGCGCATGCCGTAGGGGATGAGCGGGTTGATCATCGCGTTGTACAAATTCGCCGGGCGATGCGGACTGTCCGGACCCATCGGCGCGCGCGGCTTCGCGGGCGGCTCTTTGCCTTCGCTCTTGGCCTTTTCGGCTTCCGCTTCCCACGCCTTCAGCGCTTCATCGAACTTGGCTTTTGCTTCGGGATAAGCGGCCAGCGTGTCGTTCCAACGCGCCAGCAGCGGTTCAAATTCGGCATTGGCCTGAAGCTTCGGCAGGCTGGTCCACGCTTCCGCCGGCGTGCCGCCCCACGCGCTCAACACCAGCCCAACGGGCACCCCCAAATCCTGATGAAGCTTTCGGCCGAAATAATACGCCACCCCGGAAAACTCGGGAACGGTTTCGGGCGCGCACACGGCCCACGCCGCTTCGATGTCGTCCTTCGGCGTATCCGACGTCACGTTGGGCGCTTTGTACAACCGGATGTTCGGATAGTTGGCCGCCGCAATCTCCGCTTCCGCGTCGTTGCTTTGGTTTACCCACCACACCATGTTCGATTGGCCCGAACACACCCACACTTCGCCGAACAATACATCGTTGATGGTCTTCGTCTCTTCGCCCACGGTGACCGTCAACGTGTGCGGACCGCCCGCGGGAAACGGGCCAATCTTCACGCGCCACTGGCCTTGCGTGTTCGCTGTCGCGCTCGCTTCGCGATCGGCAATCGCCACCTTCACCGCCGCGCCCGGCGCCGCCTTGCCCCACACCGGCACGAGCGACTTCTGTTGCAGCACCATGTGATCCGTGAATACGCTCGGCATCCACAGTTCGGCCTGCGCCCCAAACGCAAGCACGACCGAAATCGCAACGGCAAAACTGAACCGTTTCAACAAAGTCATGGATCTTCTCCCGGTTAACACGCATTTCGCGCCGCGCCCAATACGCGCGCGGTGTAAAATGCTCCCACAAAATCGTTTAAGGCATTCGCAGCGAGGAAATCCCTCGACCACCACCCAAGTTGGCGACGGGAAGCACCCGGCCAAACGCTCGTTTTCGCGCCGGATCGCCCCTTTGCGCCCCTACATACATAGCATAAATCGCGATGCTTTGCCTAACAGGCCGGCCTCCTGAAATTCGTGGAAACGCGGAATCTTCCATAGGGCCAAATACACGAATGGATTTCGGCAAGACTGCGTCGCGCTTGGACACGTCCTTGGCTTCGAAGTCCCCCCTTGACAAGACACGCATTCGCGGGTAGTGTTATTTCACTGGTGCTCTAGGCGAGGTGGAAGCCCGTGCGCGTAACGAATGAACCACGAGTTGTGCCCCCCCCGCATGTGGGGAGTGCCTGAGTTGCCAATTCCGCACCAGCCGATCCCGGATAACCGGTCTTCCCGAACGCGCCCGGCATAACGACAGCGAAATCGTATTGCGTGTATTATCCGAATCGTTCCGAGAGAGTCGGGCCATACTATCAATTACTTTATTGTTGGCGGCGAATAGGGCACGGACAAGTTTAATCGCGGACTGGCGTGTGGCCCCTTCTGCCGCCTGAGACTTCCGTCGAAACCGCACAACGCGTGGAAATGTCCCATGATATCGAACATGCCGGGTGTCAGCATGCGATTCAAGCGACCATGGTTCTGCGAAGTAGTGCCTGGGATATGTCGCGCTGTCTTTGGGTTGGTCTTTGCCGCCTCTCTGTTCTTGGCCTGCAATCAACAAGACCCAGACGATCTCAAGCAGGCTAGGGAAATTGCCGGTAGGAACCGTGAGTCGTACGATTTGATTCGATCATACAAAATCTCGCAAACAGTGAGATTCGGCGTTGACGGACCCGATCAAGGGGCTGCGATGTTTCCGGGTGGGATGAGGGAAGATGCGATAGAGGGGCAGTGGTATTGGGAGGACGGCAGACAGCGAGTAGATCGCACGGTGCAAATGACGTCGGGTTCGGGCAAATCCATGTCCAGTACAAACTACGCAATTCTGAACGATGACTTTTGCTTTTTGGCCCTAAATGGACTTTCCGGTCCTTGTCTGCTTTACGAGCATGACTCGTCCGCCGAGATGGCCTCTGACGCTTCGGACCTTTTTGGCACAATTTGGGAGTTGAACGCTGTCATGTTCGGATTCGCCGATCAAGGCGAGTTTCTCGACGAGACGATTGAGGACGTTGTGTCTGGCGATGGACTGGTATCTATTGTATCCGTGGACGGCAGTGACGGACCAAGAATCGGAATGGAGCTTAAAAGAAGGAACAAGGAAGGCGAGTTCTTTCACACGACATATCTGGAGGTCGATCCGAATCGCGGCCATCTGGTTACCAAACTTCTCAAACGCGATGCGAAAGAGTCTCTCCATCACGAAATGAACTTAACGGTGAAGCAGGTGGCCGATGGGGTTTGGATGCCAGATCATGTAAAACTCCAGAATGGCCCGAACTTTGTCACCATAGACGTCCAGGAACCGGAAGTAAATATCGATCTGCCGGACAGCCTGTTTGACTTTGAATCCCTGGAGTTCAAGGACACGGGTCAATTGGTGTTGCGCAAATACAGTCCCGATCAGATCGAACCAACCACTCTCAACTTGCGGGACGGGAAGTGGGTCCCCGGTTTCTGAATCCTGTATGGACTGCGGCGGCAGAGTGTACACGCGGCGACGCCGCTTTGGCATTTGCGCGTGCACCTTCAGGCAACTCGGGTGGTGCAACGGGGCAGAATGCAGCCCTTGGCAAACAGGGCATTGGATACGCAAAGGTCTTTTTTCGCTGGGTCTGAGTCCATGCAAAACTCGAAGGCAGTCTGCAAGAATTGAAAGCGGCGTCGCGGCCGCCGCACTCCAAATAGGCCAACTGTGACGACGGATACGAGGGGAGAAACCACATGCAATGGAGACTCCGGATCGGCATTCTGGGATTCTTGTTGCTGGCATGTATTCTGGCGGTGGTCTTCGCCCTTCGCGGGTCTGACGACGAATCCATCGAAGATCCCGTGTATCCCGATCCCGTGGCCGAAGCGCCAGCACCTTCCGAACCCGTGGAAGCGAGACCGGTTGTGTGGCCTCTGCCGCCCGAACCGGAACCCGTCGAAGAGTCCGGCCCAGGCGTAATCCACGGGACTGTGATCTATAGGGACGGCACCCCCGCGGCAGGAGCGGAGGTAACTCTTGGAGAAGCCCAAACGCCGTTTCTAGCCGGTTCAATTCAACCCGATGCAAAACTGACCACGTACACAAATACGGAAGGCCAGTTTCGACTGGAATCGCTGCCTCTGAAGCGGTTTGTCGCAACGGCACGTATGGAAGGGTACTACGGAATCCGGTCAGCGTTGCTTTCGCCGAGAGTCAGGGCACGTGGAATCCAGATCACTCTCGAACCGGCGGGCCAGATTTCGGGCAAAGTGTCGGCCATTGACGGAACTCCGGTGGAAGGCGTTCAAATCATTCCCATTTTGCACGATGGCGAGACGGTTTCCTCGCCCGGCATGGCGAATCGAATTGCCGTTTCGGGGCAAGACGGCGCATTCACCGTCGCTGGACTGGAGCCAACTCTCTGGTCGCTTTACGCGGCGTCGGAATCGTATGCCGCTGTGGAGACAGCCCAAGTCCCTGTGGGCACGGACAACCTGGACATCGTGCTGGAGCCAGGGTATCCCCTTATCGGCCGGACTGTGGATGGATCGACCGGCGATCCTGTGCCGGGCATCAACGTAACCGCGAAGCGGTCCAATACAAACGCGCCCGCGCAAACTGCGCGAAGCAACCGGTCCGGCGAATTCGTGTTTCCAGCCTTAGCCTTGGCGCAGTATCAACTCGGAGTAAGGAACGACAAATATGTTGTTCTGGAGCCGGTGCCCGAAGTGCACGTATCGCCGGGCGCGCCACCCGTGACGTTGAAGGTTTCCAAGGGCGGATCAATTGCGGGAAGGGTCATTGATTCGCAGACGGGCGAAGGCATAGAACGTGTTGAGGTCATTGCTCGGCCATCCCGTGGCCGAGGCATGGCGGCGATGGGGCCTGCGCCAGCCCATTCGCCAGAGCGCCGTGCCGCTACGAACGAATCGGGCGAGTATTTGGTGGAAGGTCTTTCGCCAGCCATTTACGACGTATACCCGGAGGACCACGTCCCCGGAGTTTACTCAACGACACTTCCTCCAAGGCCTACCGAAGTGCAAGTGGCCCCTGACGACGAAATTCGGGGAATCGATTTCAAATTGGATCTTGGCGTACGCGTTATCGGAACGCTTGTCGACCAAGAGGGTATTGCGGTGGCTGGCGCAGCGTTGTCTCTTGAGACCATCGGTGATGAACAGGGCCGATCCAATCAGACGCTCACCGGCGAGGCTGGACAATTCGCGTTTACGAGTGTGCCCGTTGGCATGGATCTGCAAATTAAGGCAAAGACAGACAGAATCCGGAATCAGGTTGTGGGATCGCTAGTGGTACCCGAGGAAGGCGTGCAAGACCTTAATCTGGTCCTTAATACAGCGACAGACGGAATCGTCGGAACGATTACGGGCATTGTGGTTGACCAGACAGGACAACCGATCCGGGCAGAAGTACTTGCCATGCCGCTACCCGAGGGTAAGTCCTATCCCTACCGAGCAGAATCCGACCTCAAGGGCGAATTCTTTCTATTGGATCTCCCTGCGGGCGATTATCAACTTGCGATAAAGATAGGCCGAAATCCGCTCCGGCCTATAGGCACATATACCGTGACAGCGGGCCAGACGCTTGGAGGCGTACGCCTTGTATATGAAGGCGATGCCACTTTAAGCATCGAAGGCCGGGTGGAAGATGACACGGGCCAACCGCTGGAGGCCTCGGTGATTATGAACCCCGGCGGCAATCGAAAAGCCCACGCCGACGGAACATTCGCCTTTCGAAACCTGGAAGAGGGCACCTACACACTCATCCCAGCCCTTCAAGGCTACGACCCCATGGGCATGGAGCAGGTTGCGGCGGGAACGACCGGTGTCGTTTTGCGGCTGAAGAAGTCTGGCGCATCACTGACTGGCCGGGTGGTGGATGCGGCGCAGCAGCCAGTGACGCAGTTCCGGATCACAACGATGTTGATTGCGGACATGCCGGTGCAGCCGCGCGTTATCCCGGTGAGCCATCCCGAGGGCCGGTTCGATTTCCCGCTGAACCAGGGGCGGTACACGCTCGAAGTGGAAGCCGAAGGCTATTTGCCGGAACAGGTGGACAACGTGCGCGTTGGGTCCGCCGGGTCCGGCGAAATCGTGGTCACGCTGAAGCCAGGCGATTCATCGGTCGCGGGCATCGTGGTGGATGCGCGCGGGCAGGGCGTGAGCGGTGCGCACGTATTCAAAGGCGGCGCATCCGGATCGGAGGGAAACGTGGCCGCGCAAACCGATAGCGGCGGCGCGTTCACCATCCACGGGGTGATTCCCGATCGTCCGCTGATTCTGTCCGCCCGGCATGCGGACCATGGCTATGGGACCGCCCAAACGACGCCGCGCGCGAATGCCACGCAACAGGTGCGGATCGTGTTGAATGCGGTGGGCAGCATTACGGGCAGGGTGCTCATGGACGGCCAGGAAGTAATCGGCGCGACAGTGGTCCTGTCTGGTGATGGTGGAACGAGCCAATCGGCGATCACGAATCCGCGGCGCGGGTATGTCTTCGCCAATCTCGCGCCGGGCCTCTACACAGTCAGCACGACGGTCCAACTGAGCGACGACGGCACGCCGCCCTTGACCGCTTCGCGGCAAGCCGAAGTGGCCGGGAATGCGGAAACCGCGGTCGATTTGGAGTTGTAACCGCGCGCGGGCGCGAAAACGCCGCCCGCCTCAGGCCACGACGCAGGCGCTGCCGACGTAGGCTTCGATGCATTCGCGCAGGGTCTTGAAAATCCAGGCGCGCTTCGACTCGTCGGATTCGAGCAGGGTCATGCGGAAACCGTCGTGGTTGCATTGGAACCCGGTGAGCGGCACGACGACGATGCCGGTGGCGCCCATGAGGTAGTACACGAACCGTTTGTCGGGACGCACGCCTTCCACCAATCGTTCAATCGTCTTGCGCACGTCGTTGTTCTCGATCGGCAGGGTTTGCCGGTTGTTCAACAAACCGGGTTTGAACATGACCGTGAAGTAGAACGCGCCGCTGGGCTTGTTCGCGATGACGGAATCGCAGCCTTCAAACGCGGCCACGGCTTCTTCCGCGCGGGCGTCGAACATTTGTTCGCGTTCGTGCAGATGGCCCAGGTAGCGGGGATCGCCCATGACCTTGGGAATGGACAATTGGGGCAGGGTGGTGGACGACACTTCGAGGCGTTTCGCCGCGAGCAGGCTGTTCACGTAGGTGTTGAAGTTCGAATCTTTCTCGCGGTTCAGCACTTCAAGCCAGCCGCACCGCGATCCGGGCCATGGATATTCCTTGCTGATGCCGCGCATGGCGAGCGCGGGCACGTCGCCGCACCATTCGCTCATGTGCATGCGGGGATGACCGTTGTAGACGATATGGGCGTAGATCTCGTCGGAGATCAGAAACAAGTCGTATTTGCGGGCGATGTCCGCAATCTCTTCGAGAATCTCGCGGGGGTACACCGCGCCGGTGGGATTATCCGGCGTGAGCAGGAGGATGCCCGCGATCGAATCGTTGTATTTCACCTTGTTGCGGATGTCGTTGACGTCGGGCATCCAGCCGTTGTGCGGATCGAGTTCGTAGGTGACCTGGCTGTACCCGGAATGCGCGGCTTCCGCGGAGGAGTGCGTGCTGTACGCCGGGGACGGCCCGAGGATGCGCGCTTCGCGGCGGAGAAACCCGTAGACCTTGGCAACGGCATCGCCGAGGCCGTTGAAGAACAGGATATCGTTGGGAGTAATTTGCACGCCGCCGCCGCGGGCGTTCACTTTTTCCGCCAGGAACTCGCGCACATGGGGCACGCCGGCGGTGTCGCAATAGGCCCAGGAGATCGGATCGTCCACGAGATCGCGCACGATGCTGCGGATCCATTCGGGGGGCTGTTCGCCTTTTTGCACGGGATCGCCGATGTTTTCCCATGTGATTTCCATGCCCAATCGGCGAAGCTCGTGGGCGACGGCTACGATTTCCCGGATTTCGTAGCTCAACGATCCCGCGCCCATGTGTACGATATTGCGTCTCATTGCCCTGTCCTAAACGTAAGTGTGTGCTGGCGTTGCATGACCTGTAATCCCCGAAATCGTTGAAAAGATCCGTGACCATGCATACCGGAACAAAAAAGCGCCCGAATTCCAGCGGAAATAGCCTCTTATCATACGTTTGCGGGCCTTTTATTTCAAAGACGGCGGCGCTCGTGTACTATGGGAGCACGGGTGGCCCGTGGCTGTCGGGTGTCCGGCAAACAATCGTTGGCATTGACTATCGGAGCGGTGTGGCGTGCAATTTTTTGAAATCCCCCTGGCTGTCGTGGCGTTTGCGTGGGCCGCGCGATCCCTCCGCACCGGGCGGGTGTACGAGCCCGAATCGTGGTTGATGGGGTTGTTGTTGTGCGTGTTGTTGCTCCTCCATGCCGGTGTGGAAGGCTACCGTTGGCAGATGATCCCCGTGTACGGCGTCGCGCTGGGCGCGCTTGCCTTGATGGCGCCGCGCTTCGTGGGTGGAGCCGAACGCGCGGCGGATCCAACCCCGGGAGCCCGGCTCGCCGGGGTGGCGGGCCTATTGCTGACGGGCGTGGGAGCGACGGCGGCTTATTTGCTGCCGGTGCCTGCGCTCCCCGCGCCGGGCGGTCCGTACAAGGTTGGCTCGTCGGTATATGTCTGGGAAGACGATAGCCGCGAGACCGTCTACGCAGGGGGAGAAACCGGCCCGAGAAAAATTGTCGCGCAGATCTGGTATCCGGCTTCGCCCGCGAAAAGTTCGAAGCGGATGGCGTGGATGCACCGCACCGATGAAGTGGGTCCGGCCATCGCGGGCTTCTTCGGCCTGCCCAAATTCATTTTGAATCACCTGAATCTCGTTCAACTGAACGCGTGGGAAGATGCGCCCATCGCGGAGACGGCGGGGAAGATGCCGGTCATTGTGTACTCGCACGGGTGGCGCGGGTTCCGCGTGGTAAATGCGGATCAACTCGAATCGCTGGCAAGCCACGGGTATGCGGTCGTCTCTCTTGACCATTTGCATGGCGCCATGGGAACGGTGTTTCCGGACGGCACGGTGGAACCGCTGCACCCCGATCTGATGCCCAAGGATACCGGCGACGCGGTGTATCAGGCGGGCATCGAACGCCTCGTGGATATGTATGCCGATGATCTTTCGTTTGTATTGGATCGATTGGCCGGACTCGCGAACGGCAAATTGGATGCGCGGTTCAAAGACCGGCTCGATCTGGATCGCGTCGGGTTGTTTGGTCACAGCACAGGCGGTGGCGCGGTGGTGGAAGTATGCGCGCGCGATCCGCGTTGCAAGGCGTGCTTCGGACAGGACATCTGGATCGAGCCTGTTTCGGACGATGTTTTCGCCGCGTCGTTCGATAAACCGCTCCTTATGATGAACAGCGAATCGTGGTCGACCGGGGATAACCGCGACAAGCAGCAGATTTTCTTCGACCGCGCCACGGGCGACAAGCGCCTCTTGTCCGTGGTGGGATCGAACCACAACGACTTTGTCATGACCGGGTTGTTTTCGCCGCTGGCGGGCACTTTGGGGATGAAGGGTCCCATCGACGGCGCCAGGATGATGGAGATTAACCGTGAATATCTCCGCGCGTTTTTCGACTTGTATCTGTGCGGCAAACCGGCGCCTCTACTCGAAGATGAGGCCGCCTTCCCGGAAGTGAGACGCGAGGGTGGGGCCACGGCGCTTGCCGCGGCCTCCGGCACTTGACACGGCGGACCGTTTATTCAAACAATACGGGATTCATTCCGGGTGCGGCCTGATGTGGCGTGGGTGTAAGGAGAGGGATATGGATTTCTCGCGGCGGCAATTTCTTACCTTTATCGGCGCGGCCAGCCTGGCAGGGTGCGCCAAGACCAAGGAAAGCCTTGGAGCCATTTCACGGGTCGATGTAATCCCCGGCGGCGGAGGCAAATTCACCTTTGCCGCGATTAATGATCTGCACATCCTCGACGGCCGCAGTGCGAGTATTGTGAATCGCGCGGCGGATTCCATCAATGCGAACAAGGACGTGGCCTTCACCGCCGTGCTTGGAGATCTCGCGACCGACGGCGAAATGGTCGAGCTGAATCTCGCCAAGAACTCGCTCGATCGGCTTGTGCGGCCACACTTCGTCATTCCCGGCAATCACGACGTCTACATGAAGTCGAAGGACATCTTCGGCAACTACAAGCGGGCCTTTGACGAACCGAGTTGGCACACCGGCGACAAGGGCTGGCTGTTCATTGGCCTCAACTCGTGCGACGCGACCAAGAGCGACGTGTCCATTCGCGACGAGGAAATGGAATGGTTGCAGAAGGTCGCGAAGAAAGCGAACAAGTCGCGTCCGATCGCCATCCTCTCTCACCATCCGTTCAACCCGAACTCGAAAGCCTATCGGGTGCAGAATGCGGACGAAGTGCTGGGCATTTTCGCGGAGCACAACGTAAAGCTCGTCGCCGCCGGCCATTACCACGGCAACCAGGAAGAAGAACGCGAGGGCATTCTCTTCACTACGACGGCCTGTTGCTCCACGACACGCGACAACCATGACGGCACGGCGGAAAAAGGCTATCGCCTGTTTCATGTGGACGGGGAAACGATTACGACGGAATTTGTCGTCGTGCAGGCTTAGAATAAGGCCCGAGTCCGGCGGATCGCGGCTATTTCAATGAACCGGCCACGGAATCCAGGATGCCTTCGAGGTCGCTTTCCTGAACCCCGCTGAGCCAGATGTTATCGGGGAAGATCATGAGGTTGGGGCCGTCTTCGCACCGGTCCATGCAACCGGATTTGCTGACGCGAATCTTCGAACGCAACTGCCGTTCCTTCACCATGGCCTTCAGTCTTTCCTGCAGCACCGGCCCGCCACAGTCGGCGCAACACACGCGATCGCCCGGCTCGCGCTGGTTGCAGCATACGAAGATCATTTTCTGAAACGGCAGCTCGTTCTTTTCCATGGCGGCTCTAGTCTTTCTTGCCCGGTTTGAATTCGGCCGATTTCCCTTTGGCAATGGAGAGCGTCTCCCATGCCGCGCCGCGATGATGCTTGGCAATGTATACGATTTGGCCCACGTGATACGCGTAGTGCGTGAGTTGACGATGAATGGCGTCGATGACACCGAATTCCTGTTCGCGGATCGTGATGGTCTTCAGCAAGTCGCCCGAATTCAACGCCTGCACCGCATCCACGACGCACGCCCAACCTTCCTCCCACAATTGAATCAGATCGGTTCGGTTCAGGTTGTCGTAGAGGTCAAACTCGCGATCGCGGTTCCGGCTGGGTTTCTCGCCGTCGGTAGTGAGAAAGTTGGTCCATCTCGAAATCATGTTGCCGTGCATGTGCTGAATGATGATGGCGATGCTGTTGGACTCGGCATCCGGTTGCCAAAGCAACTCCTCGTCGCTCAATTGGGCGATGGCCTTTTCACCCAGAATCTTGTCGTTCTTGAGGCGGCGAACGCATGATTCGAGAAATGCGTCGGCAATGGCGTTGTCACTCATTTCAGGTTGGCTCCTTTTGGCACGAGTCAAGCCGCATGCACATCAACAAACGCAACATCGGAAGTAGGCGACGGCACGTGCTCGCCAGCTTCTTGCATGGCTTGAATGTGCAGTTCGACGGCCTCTTTTATGAGTGACAGGACTTCATCGCGCGTATCGCCCACAGCCACGCAACCAGGAAGATCCGGCACGTACGCCCCGAAGCTGCTGGCGCCATGCTCGACAACAACCATGTATTTCATCGCTGAAGCTCCTCTTCATCGATCGCTGCTTGCCGCAGGATACTCTTCAATGTTCCTATCGGAATGTCCTTATTGTCATTCCCTGAAACGGTCACCACTCCAGGATGGGACTGCGATCTAAACTGACGATGGCTGCGCTTGGTTCGCACAAGTTGCCATCCTCTAAGATGCAGAATGCGGATGATCTCTCTAACTTTCACTTTCGAAGTTACTCGGGTTCAATTTACATGCTTCGCATCTGCGCCATTCTCCCCTCCCTTGAGGGAGGGGATCAAGGGGGGGTAAAAGCTCAACCTCAACCCGCCGCCTCACTGCTTCAAGCCCAAAAAACATCACGTGTACCGCGCGTCCGGATGAAACGAAACGATGGCGGCCGTGGTGCCGGTGGGCGAAAACTCGCCAGCTTCCGTTATCTTCACGCCAATCCGGGACGTCGCATCAAGCAGCGTTGCAATACTCTCATTATACGCGGTATCGCTTATCGCGGGATACCCGGGCGACCAACGCGCCCCGCGCGCCTTGTCGAATCCAAGGCGTTCGCGAAGCAGGCCGTGAATGTAGTCCGCCATGTCTTCGGCGACCCGATCGGACAGACCCTGCAGGTACAGGGTGGACTCGGAGTCTTTTGATTCGCGAAATGCGTTGATCTGATCATCGACCTGCGGGCCGCTGGTCGAAATCTGCAACCCGATCGCATCGAACTGGCCCAGGCTCTGCGAATAGAAATACTGCGCGGCACACACGGTGTCTTTCCGCCCCGCGCCAATCACCACGTCAAACCGGAACCGGCAAAGTTCGCGGCTCAGATCGGCGGGATCGTACACGTACACGTACTCGCCTTCGGCCTGACAGGGAAACACCGCAAACACGCCCTGAGGCCGAAGCCACGCATGCTTGTCGGCCTTTTGCACCCATTCCTCGAACAGAGCTTGCAGCTTCTCGGGCGAGTCGCCGGACTTCTGGCGGTGCGCCTTGCCGCCGAATTTCCAGTTCAACGCAAAAAGCGTCTTCAGATCGAGGTAAGGCGCAAACGCGCGCAGCGAGTGTTCCACGCGCTCAACGCCGAACCACGGCTTCTCCGGCAGTACATGATGCTCCAGGCTCACGTCGCGGCGCGGCAACGTGCGAAGGAGTTTCTCTTCCTCTTCCTGAAGCCGTTCCGCTTTCTCGAACTGCGTCTGCAGTTTCCTGAGATTGCGGTCCATCAACTCGTTGCGTTGCCCGTTGGAGGTCCACGTATTCATCACATTCACGCCATCCATCGCGGTGGGGCAATAGAACACGTTGGATCGCATCTGAGACGTATCCTGCTCACCCGCCAACGCCACGTACGCCGCATGACGATCGTTCACCGGAGCGCCTCCAATGAGCACGGGGACGTCCGCCATGCCCTGCTCCTGCATCATCTTCGACACAGTGATCATATGATTCGACGTCTGCACCAGCAGCGCCGACATGCCAATCGCGGTCGCCGCGGTTTCCTTGGCCGTGTCGAGGTACTTTTGCAGCGGCGTCATAACACCCAGATCGATCACCCGATAGCCATAGTTCTCAAACAGTGTCTTGGCGAGGTCCTTGCCGATCGAATGCACATCCTGGTAAACCGTGCCCAGCACGATCGTGCCTTTGTACTCTATTTTTGTATGCACATCCACGCCGCTTTTGACACGCATGTACTCTTCGAGAAAGCCCATCACCTGCTTCATGACATCCGCCGATTTCAACAGGTGCGGCAGGGATACCTCGCCCCGGGCGAAGCCGTCGCCCAGTTCGTTCATGGCCTTCATGAGGTGCGCGTTGATGAATTGCAGCGGCTCGTGCTGCTTTACAGCTTCCACCACCTGCAGCACGATTTTGTCCTGGTAGGCGTAGGTGTGTCCGTCGACATCCACGGATCCGGAGGCCCGTTCCTTGTAACCGTCCTTTATCTTTTCGCAGATGGCGGTTTCCACCGCTAATTCATCGTAGGAAGTGCGCTTCCTGACCTCGCCGCCCTTCTTGCGCTCCGCGATCTCTTCCAATTCCTCGAACGCTTCCATGTCGCGCTCGAGAATGGTGCGCAGTGCCAGCTTGTAGTCGTGGGGATCGAGATCGCGCACAAACACGTAATGATTGGGATTGATGATCGCCGCGTCCAGGCCGCGCTTGCGCGCCTCGTCAAGCCAAACACTGGTGAGTACCTGACGCATGTACGGCTTCTTGGCCAACCCGTTGGTCAAATTGCCAACGCCGCACGTCGTGCGCAAATCCGGGTGTATTGCCTTGATCCGGGGAATCGAATCCAGTGACTCCACGGCAAAATTCATCGAATCGTCGGATTCCGATCCGATAGGAAATACATTCATGTCAATGAAGATTTGGCCGGGCTTCACGCCGAACCGGCCGGCGGTCTCCACAATCTGCCTTGCCAATTCCACCTTCTCGTCCGCCGTGGCGCCGGGACCCTTCGGTCCGGCTGCAAGCCCAATGTACATGGGATTGTGATCGCGCGTCGCCCGGCACACGGCCTCAACTTTGGTGACCCCATCCTCCACGTCTTCCATGGACATGGAATTGATGATGGGGCGTCCCGGATACACCTTGATGGCCTCGACGAGCGCCTCGAGCGCAAACGAATCGAGGCACATGGCCCCCTGAAAATCGGTGGTCTGTTTGTGAATGACCTCTGTGAGCGCGGCGGTTGTATCCACCATGTTCGAGTCCATGCAGACATCAATCACTTTCACGCCCAGATCACGCACTTGCTCGTGCACGACCTCTTCCAGCGCATGATGGTCGATGGGGCCGCCACTTTCCACGGCCTTCCGTACCTTGGCCGAACCGCGCACATTGAGCCTCTCGCCAATCATGATCAGCGACTCGCGGCTGTCGAGCAAGACGGCCTCCTGCGGGCCGGAAACATACAACCCGGGATCGGGCGTGCGTGTCTTGGGCCGCACCCCTCTGAGGCGCGCACTCACCGCGCGTATGTGATCGGGCGTCGTGCCGCAGCATCCGCCCACAATGTTTACGCCGTACTCCGTCACAAACCGGTACAGGTATTCCGCGAAGTCCTCGGGCTTGAATCGGTATACGGTCTTGCCGTCTTCCGAAACCGGCAAACCGGCATTGGGAACGACGGAAATCGGCAAACGGGAAAAGCGAGACAGCTTCTCAATCGTTTTCCCCATCAGGTCGGGGCCGATGCTGCAGTTGATCCCGAAGACGTCGATGCCCGCTCCTTCCATCGTTACCAGCGCGGCATGAATGTCGGTGTTGAATATCTGCATCTTGCAGAAAGCGTCCACGGTCACTTGCGCCATGATCGGCAAGTCCTTGCCCGCTTCGGCAAGCGCCTTCCTGCCGCCCATGACGGCCGCTTTCAGTTCGAGCACATCCTGCTGCGTTTCATACAGCAGCACGTCCGCACCGCCCTCAGCAAGGCCCTTCACCTGAACATGAAAATTCGCCATCATCGCATCGAACGTGGAAAGTTGCAGATTTGCGTCCGTGCTGGAAAGCACGCGGTTCGAGGGTCCAATGGAACCCACCACGTAGAGTGGCCGGCCGTCATATTCCGGTTCGGTGCGATAGAGCGCCCGCGCCTCGCACGCAATTTCCGCCGCGCGCCGGCTCACGTAGTAAGCGAATTCATGGTGATCGATCGAACGCAAATCGATTCCGTAGGGGACCGGCGCAAACCGGGACAAGTCGAGTTTCGAAAGATCGTATTCGCCCAAACGGAACGGCGTCGCGCCAAACGTATCGGTTTCGACCGCATGGGCGCCCGCCCGGAAGTAATTGAGGTGAATGTCTCGAATCGCCTCGGGGTGCGAAAACACCAATATATCCGGCAGCATCTTGAAATCGACGCCGCCGTAATCCAGATCGTCAAGACCAAGATTCTGCACTTGCGTGCCCATGCCGCCGTCAAGGATGAGCACGTGATCGTTCAGGTAGTCCAGGAACTTCGTCATATCGCCCAGATCGGTCCTATAGTGGGGGTTTGCCGCTCCTTTTCCCGCACGGGAAGCACTCATGAGGAAAGCGGTAGCCCGGAATTGCCCATTGGGTATGCCGTAATCGTATTGGCGCATTACCACCGGAGCCCATCATGCCACGCGGCATACGCGGCAACAATGGCGCAGTGCGTCAGCCGGTTAAACGCGGGGTTGTTCTACGGGGTTGTGGCCGCGTCGTATGCGATGAGAATGGCTTCCACAAGCCAGACTTCGTCTACATCCGGCTCTCGGAATTCGTCCGGCCCTTCGTGCGGTTCAAATGCGCCGGCGAAATCGGTGTTGCGCGTCGTGCGCCGCTCCGCGACCGTGTATATCACTCCGTTGGCGCCTCGCTTGGCCGCTTCCTTGACCACCCGCGCCTTCATGCCTTCCACCGTGGTCTTGGAATAGTCCCCCCGCACTTCAATGGTGCCCAGTTCGACAAATGCCCGCTTCACGTCTTCGCGCGCGTTGTATTCGTCTACGGCCTGGACCGGCGCCCGGCTTTCGCCTTTATAACGAACCGACACGCATGCCGTGCAGCTCAGCACGAGACCTGCCGCCAGCAAGCACCGAATTACCGAAGTGTTCATTGGATTAATCCCGGTTTGAATCGCATTTGTATACGGAACATGTCAAAAACCCGGTCCGATTCCCGGCACGGTCGCAAAGTAGCCGAGCCAGAGTTCGAACATCAATATTGACCACAGGGCATGTCCGTGATTCTCGCGGCCCGATTGGTGCTCCCGGTACAACCGGTCGACCGTCTCGGGACGCAAGACAGCCCCGCATCGCGCATTCGTCGACAACACCGTATCGGCAAAAACCGGCCGAAGCTCTTCGCGAAACCAGCGATGAATCGGAATCGCAAACCCCTGCTTCCGCTGCTTCAACAGACGCGGTGGAAAATCGGGCCGCATGGTTTCTTTCAAAATCCATTTCGAGACGCCGCCCCGGTACTTGAAGTGAAACGGCAGCGTGGCTGCGAATTCCACCAACCGGTGATCAAGGAGGGGCACGCGCGCCTCAAGGCCGTGCGCCATGCTCATTCGATCCACCTTGGTCAGAATGTCGTCGGGCAAGTACCGTGTGGTGTCTCGCAGCTGCATCCATTCCTCCGGCGGCATCGCGTCTTGCCCATCGAAGTCACTATCGACGGCATGCAAAAAATCCGGCCGGAACAACTGGTTGCGGGTCGTGGCATCCATGCACGTCTGCCTGCGTTCAAATATGGCCCGCGGCTCCAGAAAAGAATCCGCGTTAAACCGCCGCGCCTTGGTAATCAGAGGCGAACGAGGCGCGAAGCCAAGCGCCGCGGACACCAGTCCCCGGAACGCTGCTGGTGTCCGTCCGTACCGCATTGCCTTCAAGGTATTGTGCAACCATGCGTAACCGGCAAACAGTTCGTCCCCGCCGTCGCCGCTGAGGGCCACAGTGACGTGCTGCCGCGCCGTCTTGGAAACAAGCCACATCGGGATGGCCGAAGAGTCGGCAAACGGTTCGCCAAAATGCCGTGCAATACCCTCCGCAACAGGCGCTATGTCCGGCTTCAGTATCGCCTCGTGGTGGTCCGTTTCATAGTGCCGCGCCGCGAGGCGTGCAAAAGCCAACTCATCCGCATGTTTGTCGTCAAAGCCAATGGTAAATGTGCGAATCGGATTCACACCCACCCGCCTCATCAATGCCACCACGGCCGTGGAATCCACGCCGCCGCTGAGGAACGCGCCCACCGGAACATCAGCCACCTGCTGCAGGCGCACCGAGTCTTCCAGCAGTTCATTTAACCGAGCCTTCGCATCGGCCTCGGTCCAGTGCGAATCCGGCTGCATCGATAGAGTCCAGTAGCGGCGCTTCTGCGCCCGGCCGTTTTCAAAGACAAGCGCTTCGCCGGCACCCAGTTTGAGCACGTCGAGAAATGCGGTGTCCGGTCCGGGTACATACAGTCTTGTAAAATATGCGTGAATGGCACGTGTGTTTATTCGGCCGTCTACGAGTCCGGACCGGATCAGCGAGTCGATTTCCGAAGCAAACGCCAATTGGCCGTTGACGACGGTGTAGAATAGGGGCTTGATGCCCAGCCGGTCGCGCGCCAAAAGCAACCGCTTGCGATTGGCGTCGTATACGCCAAAAGCAAACATGCCATTCAAGCGATCCAGAATCGTGTCGCCGTACGCCTGGTATCCGTGCAGGAGGACTTCGGTGTCGCTTTCCGTTTGGAAGACATGCCCCCGGGATTGCAGTTCGCGACGCAACTCGCGGTAATTGTAGATCTCGCCATTAAAGACGACGGTGACGGAACCATCCGGCAGGGTCATGGGCTGGCGGCCGCCCTCAAGATCGATAATCCGCAACCGCCGCATCGCCAGCGCCGCGGGCCCAGTCGACCACAGACCTCCGTCGTCAGGCCCTCGGTGGGTCAACGCATCGTTCATTGATCGGACGCGATCCGCGTCCGCGGTCTGGGCTGCATCGCCGCACACGAGGCCGCATATGCCGCACACTGATCAGGCGCTCCGCCGGGCGGATTCAACCAGCAATTCGCGATACAGATTCCGGTAACTGTTCACCATTGATTCAACAGAGAAGCGCGCACGCACAGATTCGCCGGCCCGCTGTCCCATGGCTTCGGCCTCCTGCGGATGCTCAATCAGGTGGGCAATCGCTTCCGCAAAGGACTCAGGCCGGCGATCACGGATCAGCCGTCCCGTTATACCGTCCTCAATCTGCTCGGGAATGCCGCCTACGGCCGCGGCCACTACGGGCCGGTTCGCCGCCATGGCCTCTAGAACCGTATTGGGAAAACCCTCCGTCTTGGACGTCAGCACACAAACGCTCATGATGCGATAGAGGTCGGCAATTTCCTGGATGGTCGATACCCGTGAAAACCGGCTGCTCCACTTACTGTTCCGAATCCGCGTCAGGACCTCTTTGCGGTACGGTCCGGCCCCGGCCATGAGAAAATGAAGATTGTCTCGCTGGCTCAACAAGTGCTCGGCCGCCTGCACGAACAACTCGTGATCCTTCGCGGGACTGAAATTGGCCACCATACCCACGATTATGGGTTCGTGTGGAAGGTCGAACCGCTCCCGAACCATGGTCGGCATCGCCGAGCTTACAAACGCGTCGGCGTCGATGCCATTGTAGATGACCCGCACCGCGGCTGGATCCAACCCTTCCTGCTCGCACGCGAATTCGCGCACGGCATTGCTGTTGGCGACGATTGCGTCTGCGAGTAGATTCGCCTTCTTCTGGATTCGAATGTGCCGGGCCTTTTTCCAGGTCGCGCGCTGCCGGCGGCTGGAAATAACTACCGGCACGCCCGTTGCCCGCGCGGCCTTGTTGACGGGCAGATCGAAGCCGAACATGAAGGTATGCACAATATCCGGGCGGTGTTGCCGGAACATGTTGCGGATCTTTCGTTCCAACGTGAAATCCCAGCCCCCCCACGACTCCGCCTGCCGGACATACGCCCCCATGCGCCGGGCTTCGCCGGCCAGCGTGCCTTCATACCGCGTGCAGATGACTGTAATCTCGAAGTCATGTATCAAGCCCTTCATCAGACAGATGAGCTGCCGTTCGGTGCCGCCCATGTCGAGCGTGGGAATTACGTAACAAACGCGTGTCAGCGGTTTGGACATGCCACCCGCTCCAGCAACTCGTGCATTTGAGGCGCCCACCCCTTGAGCGCAAACCGCTGCTCCACGGTGGCGCGGCCCGCCTCGCCGATGCGTTGCCGCTCCGCCGGGTCGCGAAGCCGATCGATCGCCCGCAGCCATTCCGAAGGGGTGTCCGCGAACAAGCCGTTCTTACCGTGTTCGATGATGTCCAGCACAGCGCCAAACGGTGTTGCAATACAAGGCACGCCGCAGGCCATGTACTGCAACGCCTTCAATGCGCATTTGCCGCGCGCCCAATCTGTTTTGGGCAACGGCATCAGGCCAACCGAAAACCGTTGGATCTCTCGCACTTCGTCTTCGGCGGTCCAGGGAATCACCTCGGCCCGGTGCCACGGAACCAATTCGCGGCGCGCACCAACGAGCCGGATGCCGGTATCGCGAAGGATTCCTATCCGCCGCGTGGCGTACTGAAGGTGTTCCGTCGTGCTGGCACTGCCAATCCAGCCTACCGTGAATTGTTCCGGGGCATGAGGAGCGGGCACAAACCGGTCGGTATCCACCACTGTCGGAAACAACATGGCGCTGCCGCAGGTGCGCGCCATCTGCTCCATCAACCACCGGTTGCCGGTCAAAACGACTTTCGCTCGGGCCAGCACCCGGGCGATTTGTTCTCGATCTTCCAACCGTTGCCAAAATCCCCTCAGTGGATGCGGCGGTGCAAGGTGAACGGCATCGTCAATGTCGTAGATCAAGCGGGGCGCACAAGCACGTGTGACCGCGGCAAACCCGCGCACATAGGCCGTCATGACCGCCTTTTGCAGGAACACCACGTCGTACCGCCGGGCCGACAGCAACTGTCCAAGCCGCCGGGGGGTTTCGCGAAGGTGATACGCCATCGCGCGCGCGGTTCGGTTCGGACCCGTCAACGTGTGGTACTCCGCTTCGGTCAGCGGTGTGGCCACGGTGCATTTTATCCCTTGCGCTTCCAAATACGGGATGAACTGCCCAACGCGATATCGCGGGCTCGCAGCCGACGCCGGATATAAGGTGAGAAAAAGTGCTCGCATTTGCTCAGTCTTTGGCCGCTGATTCCAATCCAATCGCGGAAAGCACCATCGAAGGATCGATGGTTCCCAAGCAGTCCGCAATGGAAAGCGGGCATACGCCTTCGGTCGTCATGCGCCGGGAGACATTCCAGCATCCAAAACACGGACGGCCATTTGGGATGGCCGTCAGCCGGGGATCGCCGGGAATGAGTATAGTGGGATCGGTCGGACCGAACAAAGCCGCCGCGGGAATCCCCGCCGCCAGGGCCAGGTGCAGCAAACCCGAATCGCACCCGAGAAAACCGTCCGCCGCATGCAGCAAACAGGCGGCTTCGCGCACGGTCGTACGGTTCACAAAGTCATACTGCAGACCGAGTTGCTCGTCCTTGCCGGATCCGGCCTGAAACACCGTGGCGCCTCGGGCCTGCATCACTTCAACCACCTCCAACCATTTTGTGCGCTCCCACCGCTTAACCGGCCACGATGCGCCGGTGCTCACCGCAACCCATGGCCGAGGGGCGCCACGCAATTCGTCCAGCAACGGGGTGGACCAATCGCGGTAATAAAGGGCTGGAGTCTCATCGGGCGTATCAATACGTGCCGCGCGCGCGTAATGGTAGATACGAACGCGTTCGCGGGGTCCGCCCCGCAGATTGGCATACCGATCGGGGTGCGCGGGTATGTTCACGGCATCCACAAACGGATTGTCAACCAGCAGGTCGGGAAAACTGCAGTGCACCACAATCCGGCAATCCGGGTGCGCCCGTTTGATGGCGCTGTACACGGGCAACGCCATAATCTCGTCGCCCAGCCGCCACCGAAGATCGATCAATACGGTTCGGGGGCGCCGGGAAATGCCTTTCAGCGTCCACCGGCAAGCGCGCAAGGCCCGCTGAAATCGCCGCGCGACGGGCCCGAAGCGGGCCTCGTATGTATCCGGGTCAACGCTCACGATTCCAACGCTTCCCGATAGGCCGACCAGAGCGCCTCGGTGTGAATGTCCAGCGAATAGTGAGTATGCACGCGATGACGGGCCGCTGCGCCCAATTCCGCGCGCAGCGCGGATTCATGCATCAAGCGAATCATGGCCGCGCTCAATTCCCCAAAATCATTCGGCTGCACCAGCAGCGCGGCATCGCCTGCGATCTCGGGTATGGCGCCGCTCCGGGTGGCAATACACGGCATCCCGCACGCCATCGCTTCAATCAGCGACATTCCAAATTGTTCCTGCCATGTCTCCGTCGCGATGCTTGGCAACACGAATGCGTCGCAACACCGAAACCAGCCGGGCATCGCGTTGTAAGGTTGCGCTCCGGTAAATACACACTGGTCTTGCAGGCGCAACCGGCGAATGAGCGCTTCCACTCGATCCCGGCCGGCTCCCGCGCCAATCATCACGACCTGAATGGGCTGTTTCACGCCGTGGTCCATGGCATCGCGCACCGCCATCAGCAGGAAGTCGATTCCTTTGCGGGGAAGAAACCACCCCACAAACAGGATTACAAATGCATCTTCATGAAGGCCGTGCGACTTTCGATCGGCTTCGCCTTCGCAAAACGCCGAGGTGTCCGCCCCCGGCGGAACCAATGCAATGCGCGAGTCGTCAATGCCTTCCATGTGCAACGTCCGCCGTGACCGCTCGGTATACACGATAAAGCGATCCGTTGCACTGGCAACGGCTTGCTTATTGGCCTTGAGGTAAGGCTTGGATTCCATGTTGAACGGAATCAGATCCCACACGGTGGTTACCAACGGCACGCCATATTGCCGTCTTGCGCGCGCGGCCTCGCCCGACCAATCTGGAAATAATTCCCAAGTGTGTATGAGATCGAATCCCTTGAGGCGATCGGAAAAAGGCAAAATGCGCGGCTCGCGATGGGAATAGCGCTCGCCTAACAAGTTTCGGAAGCGTCGCCACCACGGTCCCGCCTGCGTATCGAAGAATATGCGCTCCTGCGCAAACTGCACGGACCCGTCATCCCGCTCTTCAAAGTGGCGTTGTATTTGCGACTCCGCGCGAAACGCCGTAACCTGCGCGCGATCGTGAAGCCGTGCCAGCCCTTGCAGATGCCACGGGTTGAACCGGTTGCCCATGAGCAGCGCCAGTTTCACGCGTCATCGCCCCAGAAGTGCTTCTCCAGAAACGCGCGCGCGGCTTCGCGTCCTTTGGGAATAGCAATGTGCCCGGCCACCACCCGAGGCTCGTATTCGTCCATAGTGCAAATCACACGCGCGGGGTTACCCGCGGCCACCACATTCGGAGGTATGTCTTTCGTGACCACGCTGCCCGCGCCAATCACCACGTTTGGGCCAATGGTCACATTCGGAAGAATCACCGCGCAGGCGCCAATATGTACATTGTCTTTAATGTCGATGACGCCAAAACTGGTGAGCGATTCGTATTTGTCCTGCAATGTCCAATTGGATCCGTGCGTCACAAACGTGACATCCGGCGAAACGGCTACGTGATTCCCAATGCGAATCAGCCATGGCTCCGAACCAAACCGGGTTGTGTAGATGCGGCAGCGATCGCCGATGCGCATCCCCATCGCGCGCAACGCCTTTACTTTTGTCTCGTCGGATCCGTATTTCAGCAGGAACCGCAGATAATATCGCTTCAATCCCATGCGGACTACGCCCCGATCCGGTAAAACACATGAAGGCTTGACCCCGGCCAAGCCCGGACGATACTTGGACCCACCACCCTGAACACGCGCTGCAATCGGTATAAAAGAGACTCCGGCATCTTTGGATGCGCAATCCATGGGAACAGCCCTAGCTCGACTTCCAAAGCATGGCCTGCGCACATAACATCGCGAAATCCCGCTTGGCGCGCCCATCGGCGAACGGCGCCTATAGTCAGCGGCTGCTCCAGTTCCTGAGGCTGCCAACGCCCAAACGGCGCCCACGTGTCCTTCGCATACCAGCCTAGCGATTCGTACACGCGCTTGACCAGCCCCGCCACGTTTCCGTAATTGGGCGCGGACAGAAAGAACACGCCGTCCGCCGCCATCACGCGCCGAAACTCGGCCATCGCGGCCGGCGGATCCGGAAAATGTTCGAACGCGTCAATGCAGAATACGACATCGAACGCGCCATTCGGAAACGGCAGGCGTTGCGCTTGCGCCTGCGCCATGCGCACTCCAGACCTGGATACCACCAAATCGACGCCCGTGTAATGGCCACCCATCGCGGCCACCAGGTCTCCCACAAACGCGCGTCCGCAACCCACATCGATCACTCGTTTGCCGCGCAGGTCAATCCGCAACCGGGACAACACATCGTGAAAAAGCGACTCATTGATGCCCGTTGTGCCGCCAAATGGCGAACTCACCATTTGCGGGTTTTGCTCGTAGAACTGCCGTACGCGAGTGTGAATGTCCTTCGTCATGCTGTTACTTCAAGTAGCCGCGCGCAAAGCGGCTGCCCATGTAAACCCAACTGGGACGCGCGTAAGGAAAAACGATTGCAGCTGGCGACCGCAGCCGGCCCTTCAACAACGAACGAAGCCACACGAGATCCTTGCGCGGGTTCAAACAGTCCCGAAGATAGTCGGTAAGTGTATATGGGAATCCAAGCAATCGAAGGCCATAGCCTTCGTTGCGGCATCGCTTGTACAACGTGCGCAATGTGTAATCATGATGATGCAAAACCGGTGCATCGTCCACGAACGCAAGGATATGCCGCGAATCATGCAGCTTCTCCTGGAACCGAAAGTCTTCGCCTATGGGTTGTTCGCCGAACCGCAACTCCTCCCATACCGATCGCCGGTACGCCGCGTTGGCATTTGATAATCCCCGTCCGTATTTGGCCCGGAATTTCTTCATTTCCCGCGTGAAATAGAAATAGCCGTTCGCTTCCCATGGAAATGGATCAAAGGCGCGATCGGGATCCGGGACCGATCGGCCGCACGTAACCGCTACCGACGGATCGTCAAACGGCTTCAACAAATTCTCCAGCCAGTTCTGTGTCGCGGGAATCGCGTCCTGAGATAGCGATACGATGAAGGAACCCCGGGTTTGTTCGAACACCAAATCCCGCGTCTTACCAAAATCAAAGTCTTCCGGTGCAATTGGAATGACGCGAACGTTGTGCTCCTTGAGAATATCCAGCGTGCCGTCTGTCGATCCGGAATCCACGGCGACAATCTCAATGGGGTGCGGTGTCAATTGGCCTTTCACCGCCTGCAACAACCGGCCCAGTAAGGCTCCACCGTTGCATGTGAGCAAGGCGACTGATACGAGCGGTGCCTCGGCGTTTTTCGTGGACGCGACCGCGTTTGAGTGGGTGGCATTCATTACATACGGATTGTTTCACGATGCATTCGCCGCGCGCAAGAAAGGGGCGCTCCGCCTGTGGCGCTGACTATTTCTCGCGTCCACGGCGGCGCGCGGCGCCGTTCAGAAAGCGTCTTTTGCCGGTGAAGAATTGATCCGCCGCCAACACCCAGAGCAAACCGGGCAAGAAGAGTTTGCGAAGTAGCAGGCTCCCGCTCAGCCCATCGGACGGGTTCCAAAGCAGTTGGTATCCTGCCGCGGCCGTGGCCACCATGGCGCAGCACACCAGAACAACCCAGTCCCAGGTAATTCGCGACCGGAAATCCGTGGGGCGACGTGTCGACTGCGGATCAGGCATCGTGGATACGAAAAAACCGCCGGGCATTGGCGGTGGTCAGGTCTGCGAAGGCGTCGAGCGTCAGGCCTCTCAATTCCGCCAGCGCGCGCGCCGTATGCGCGACGTATGCCGGTTCGCACCGTTTGCCGCGCAAGGCCTGTGGTGACAAATACGGCGAATCGGTTTCCACCAACAGTTTACCTTCTGGTACTTGCGCGGCCGCGTCGCGCAAGGGCTGTGCCTTGGGATAGGTGCTGTTGCCTGCGAAGGAGATGTAGTACCCGCGTTCGATGCAGGCCTGCAAAAAGTCCTGATCGCCGGCGAAACAATGCATCAGTACGTCAGGCAATTGCCCGTCGAACTCCGCGAGTATCGACATTAGATCGGTGTGACTCTCGCGGTTGTGGATAATCACCGGCAGGTCCAGTTCCGAGGCCAGTTCCAACTGGGATCGAAAGGCCGCGTGCTGGGCATCGCGGGGCGCCTGGTTGTATTTGTAATAGTCCAAGCCGATCTCGCCAATGGCCACTACACGAGGCAGCCGGGCCATTTCGCGCAATTCCGCCAAGCCGGCCTCCGTGACCTCCTCGGGATGATACGGATGCACGCCCACCGCCGCATACACGCCTTCGCGGGTCATTTCCGCGCCGCGCCGGCTCGAAGCCAACGTATCCCCGATCAGCACTATCCAGCGCAATACGGACAGAGCCCGTTCCAGCACGTCATTCCGATCGCCCTCGAACGCCTCGCCCTGTACATGGCAATGCGTGTCGACCAGTCCGGTCACGACTCGCCGCCGCCAGGCCGGTTGCGCCGGCGGCGTCGACGGCGTCCTCTGCGCTTGCTATCTTGGCCTTCCGCGGCCCCACCATCGGGTGAAGGTTGATCGGAATCCGGTCCGGGCGACGCCGGTGCTTCCGTACGAACCGGCGGCATGGATTGAACTGGCCGTTCGCTGCGGGGTTCCTGTTGCGGCCGTTCCGGGCGCGGCCCGCGATCCGGACGGTCGGGTCGATCAGGACGCCCGCTTCCCGCTTGCGGTTCCGGGCGCGGCCGCTCCGGACGCCCCCCGCGATCCGGGCGTTGGCCGGACGGTCCTTGATCAGGACGCCGGCCTTGGGTTCCTTGAGGACGGTCATCGCCGCGGCGCGGCCCTTGGGGCCGCTGCCCGCCCGGTGAGCGATCGCCTGTGCGCGCGGTGGCACGGCTCGCGGGTTCGTCTTCCAGCGCGGCCAGTTCGCTGTCCGGGATGTCGTCCTCTTCCATGGCGGCCTGCTGCGCCAGCGCATTCTGCTCGTCGCGTTTGCGCATCTGGTACACCTCGTTCTCGTAGCCGAGGCAGCACAAGAGGCGTCCACATTGGCCGCTGATCTTGGTGGGGTTCAGGCTCAGGTTCTGGCGCTTCGCCATCTTCATGGAAATGGGCTTGAACTCGGTCAGCCATGTAGAGCAGCACAGTTCGCGCCCGCATACGCCGAGACCGCCTTTGATCTTGGCTTCGTCGCGCACCTGGATGTGCCGAAGCTCGATGCGCGTCTTCAACTCTTGCGCCAGATCGCGCACCAACTGGCGGAAGTCCACCCGATCCGCCGCGACAAAATAGAACATGACGCGCTGCTTGTCGAACGTGTATTCCACATCCACCATCTTCATGGGCAGGTTGCGCGAATTCACCTTTTCCCGCGCAATCTCCATGGCCCGGCCTTCTTCAATCTGAATCTGCATAAAGGAGGTGAGATCGTGGGGCGTCGCCTTGCGCACGACATTCATCTTGTACCGCTGTTCCAAATCTTCGGCGCACGGTTCGGGTGGCAGAATCGCGGTTCCGAATTCGAGCCCGCGATCGCTGCGGACAATCAGATTGTCGTTCCGCTTGATTTCCGAGTCTTTGGACAAGAACGTGAACACCCGCGTTGGCTTGCGCAGGCGAACTTTGACCATCTGCATCTATACGACTCCCTGTATGGGCTAATTCGCCGCCAACTGAAAGAAGAGATCGCGAAACACGCGCTCTTCATTGATATACCGATCGAGATAGCGGCGCGTCCTCTCGATGGCGGCAATTTTTTCGGCAACGCGCGGCGATCCTTCCCGTTCCAACCGCGATATCTGATCCCGGTTCCAAACCCGGCTCATGTCACCCGTGGCGGACAGTATACCGATGTCGCGATACCAGGTCGCAATCAAATAGAGGTACTCCAGAATGTCCCGCTGAACCAGGGCATTCAGTACCGCCATCCGGTCTTCCTTAATGCGGTCGACCTCTTCTTTATCGTAGTCGTCCAGATCGTCCGATTTGAGGCTCGCGTTCACGTCGGCCTCGTGCTGTTTGCGCATGCCCGCCAACCGGCCGGCAAATTCCTCTGCCAGAAGCACGGGATCCGCCCCCGCCGCCAGGCTCTCGGTCAGCGTCAACACGATGGACCGCTTGTCGGTATCCACAAGGTCGATCGCCCGCGTCATCTGACCGCCCGATATCGCGGCCAGCGTCGCCGCATCCCCTTCGTTCACATCGCGCATTCGGGTCAACAAGGCTTGAACCGTCTCCTCCCGGAGTGTGCCAAATCGAACCATTTGGCAACGGGACCGGATGGTCGGCAAAAGCGATTTCGCATACGACGACACCAATATAAACACGCATTTGCCGGGCGGTTCTTCCAGCGTTTTCAGAAATTTGTTCTGGGCGGTGTCGTTCATCCGATCCGCATCTTCAATGATGAACACCCGTCGGGGAGCCTCCATCGGACGCAACGCGGCAAAGCTGTTGATCTCTTCTACCGCTTTCGTCTTGATGAGGCGGGTCTTTTCCCGGGGCCGGATCACTGTAACATCGGGGTGATTGCCATGTTCCACCTTGCGGCACGCCAGGCAGGCGTCGCAGGCGTCTTCCTGCCCCGCCGCGCAACACAATGCCTTCGCCAACTCCATTGCCGTTGTGAATTTGCCCACTCCCGGCGGCCCGAGAAACAGAAATCCGTTGGGCACGCGTCGTGTCCGAAGCACGTTATGCAACAGCTTCAAGGCCACTTCCTGATCGCGTATCCCTGCCAGACTCATGGCAATTCCAGCAGCGGCGCCACCAGTTCCCGGATAGCCTTTTCCACTTCGTCCGCCGGCAATGTGCCGTCGATGACGTGGATCCGCTCCGAGTCGTGCTCCGCGAGATCGATGAAGGCCTGGCGAACGCGCTCGTGAAATTCGCGTGATTCCTGTTCAATCCGGTCGAGTTCACCTACATTCAACGCCCGGCGAAGACCCATTTCCACGGGCACGTCGATCACGATCGTCAATTCCGGGCACAATCCGCCCGTGGCCCAGTTGTTAATGCCCTCGATGGCCTCCGCGGGAAGGCTTCGACCCGCTTGCTGATACGCCAATGTGGAGTCGCTGAACCGGTCGCTCAGCACAACGTATCCCGCTTCCAGGGCCGGCGTAATGCGTTCGGCTACGTGCTGGGCGCGGGCCGCCGCATACAGCAGCAATTCCGTGATGGGTACCATGGCGGAATGCGCGGGATTCAACAACAGAGCGCGGATGGATTCGGAAATGGGAGTGCCGCCGGGTTCGCGGGTCTCAATGACCGGTTGGTTGTGGGATTCGAGAAAGGCCCGCAGGCGCGCAATTTGGGTAGATTTTCCGCTGCCCTCAATGCCTTCGAATGTGATGAATACACCCTTCATTCATGCAACACCTGCGCGCGCGCATCCCGGCCCGCCTGAAAAAAGACTTCCACGTCTTCGTCGGCACGATCTTCCAGCCACGTGCGAAACACGGACAACTGATTTTCCAAATCGCGAAGCGCCTCGGATATGCCGTCCACGTTGGTGAGGCAAATGTCGCGCCACAATTCAGGCCGCCCTTCCGCTACACGGGTCATGTCGCGAAAACCCGAACCCGCCACCGGACTCGCGTCGTCGCCTGCCGCGGCCGCCAATTGCGAAAGGCATGCGGCCACGATGTGAGGCACATGGCTGGTACGCGCCACCAGACCGTCGTGCACCCGTGCATCCATCTCCACCACATCAGCACCCAGGGATTCCCATAGATGGTAAATGGTTTTGCGAGCGCCGGGATCGTCGGACTCGGTCGGTGTTACCACCACGACCTTGCCGTCGTACAAATCCGCCCGGGCATGTTCGGGGCCAAACTTCTCTGAACCCGCCATCGGGTGGCTGCCGATAAAGCGGTACGGCTTGGGCCACGCGGCGCGTACGGCCGAGCAAACCGCCGCCTTTGTGCTGGCCACGTCCGTCACCACGGCATTTGGGGAAATCTCGCCGGTCATTTCTTCGAGTTGAGCAATGGTTTGAAGGACTGGAGTACAGACGACAATCAGATCCGCGTCTTTGACCGCTACTCGTAAATCCAGGTGGGCTTCGTCGATGGCGCCTTGGGCTTTGGCGGTCTCCAGTGTTTCCTGCCGCCGCCCCACGCCGCGCACTACACCCGCTTGGCCGTTTGCTTTTAGCGCCAATCCCAGTGAGCCGCCCAACAGTCCCGCACCCACAATCGTGACGATGTCGAATGTCGGCTTCAAACGCCCTCCCGTGCCGCCGCGAGAGCCTCGGGGACCGTGAATGCCCCGAGGTACAAAGCCCGGCCAATGATGATCTCGTCCACTCCCGCCGGTTCCAACGCACGAGCCCGGCGGATATTCTCCAGTGAGGAAACGCCGCCCGATAAGGTTACGGGAATGGAGACTGCCTCCGCCACTGCGCGGGTGGCCGCGTAGTTAGGCCCCAGCATCATGCCATCGCTTAGAATATCCGTGTAGATAATGCGTGCCGCTCCCGCACGCTCCACGTCGCGCGCAAAAGCGACCGCTTCGGTATCGGTGACAGTTTTCCACGCATGGAGCGCGACCTTGCCTGCTTTGGCATCGATACCGACGGCAATCTTACCGGGATACTTTTCGGCCGCCGCGAGAAGAAAGGCGGGATCGTCGTGAGCGGCCGTGCCGAGGATCACACGGTCCACGCCCAAAGCGCACAGCGCATCCACGGCCGCCATGGAACGAATACCGCCACCGACTTCGACCGGGATGCCGGACGAGACGATGGCGGTGAGTTCGGATTCGATACGGACTTCGCCGACGCGCGCGCCGTCCAGATCGACGATGTGGACCAAGTCGCCGCCGAGCGAGTGCCAGAGGCGCGCCTGTTCCACCGGATCGGATGAAAAGACGGTTTCCTGATCGTAGTCGCCCTGGACGAGGTTGACGCACAACCCGCCCCGGATGTCCACCGCGGGCAAGACCCGCATAATCAGGACTGGGCCGCGGTCAGCGAGGTCCTGGCCAGCTCGACCAATTGTTGAAACTTCGCTTCGTCGGTGGCCGCGATTTCCGCAAGCATCTTGCGGTTCAGGTCCACGTTCGCCAGGCGCAATCCCTGGATAAAGCGATTATAGCTCAGGCCGGAGGCGCGGGTCGCGGCGTTGATGCGCGTGATCCACAGCTGGCGAAAATCGCGCTTTTTCGCGCGGCGATCGCGGTAGGAGTATTGTCCGGCTTTATGGGTAGCAATCCGGGCGGTTTGGAGCAGCTTGCGCCGGCCTCCAAAAAAGCCCTTCGCCATTTTCATGACTTTGCGGCGCCGCGCTTTCGCGGCCGGCGTGTTGGTTGCCCGTGGCATGGGTTTGGCCCTTTCTTCGTTGCGCTCCGCTCAGAAAGCGGAAACCACGTCCCTGTTCAATTTCCGTTGTGCCCGGTTCAGCCGTACGGCAGCAACCGGCGAACCCGATCGGACTCCGCCTCGGACAACAACGTGGTCTTGTGCAGGTTCCGTTTCCGCTTTGCGGACTTCTTCGTCAGAATGTGGCGCACACCGGCCTGCTTCCGCAGCACCTTGCCATTCTTCGTTACCCGAAACCGCTTCTTCGCGGCTTTGTTGGTCTTCATTTTCGGCATTTCACTCTCCTCCGTGGGACACGTCGCCATGCGGCGCGACATGCCCGGTTGCCGCCCCAGTGCCCAGACTGGCGCGTTCGGGCTCAGAACCGTTCGGAATGGGCCTTACTTCGCCGGTGAAAGCATCACGGTCATCGTCCGCCCTTCGAGGCGAAGACGTGATACGTCGATGGTTTCCTGAAACAAGTCTTTCACGCCTTCCAGCACCCGCGCGACCAACTCCTGCCCGAACTCGGGGTGAGCCATCTCGCGGCCGCGAAACATGACCGTGACCTTAACCTTGTTCCCTTCCTGCAAGAACTCGCGCACGTGATTCGTTTTGTATTCGAAGTCGTGCTTGTCGATCTTGGGGCGAAACTTCACCTCCTTGATGACAATCACGTGCTGATGCTTCTTCGATTCCTTTGCACGCTTGCTCTGCTGGTACTTGTACTTGCCGTAGTCCATGATCCGGCAGACCGGCGGCACCGCACCCGGCGCCACTTCCACCAAATCCAGACCCTGCTTCTCCGCTTCCCGGATGGCATCGTCCGGCGACATAATGCCCAACTGTTCGCCTTCATCACTGATAACGCGAATCTGCCGTTCGCGAATCATCCGATTGATGCGAACTTTCTGTTCCGTCGGCTTTGCGATTGCTGGCTCCTCCATGCGCCCATTCGAGGGAGACGCGACCCCTCAGCGACCCGCGCTGAAAAACAAAAACGGCAGAGCGATTTCCTCAACTCTGCCGTACAGACACACTTCAAGCATGAAGTTTGCGTTCTGTAACCTGCTAGCAAATCCAACGGATCGCCACGAGGTGAGGACAAATGCCCTTCTTGCCGCTTACGCACAAGCGTGCCATACGGTAGCAAACAAAGGAGGAGGGAGTCAAATCGGTCGCGAGGCTGGAGACCGGATGGGGCTGCCCTTTGGGTGGGTGCCGGGGGTACGGAATTTGGGCTACGGGCAGTGGAAGGACAGTTCCGTGCGCGGGAAGTGCCCTTGCCCGTCCCTTTCCGCCCCGTGGCTTTCCTCGTCAGGCCACGGCCGCCCGGCCTGCCCTGTGTAGCCCTTGGAGCCAGATTCCACTCTGGCGCGCCCGCGCCAGAAACGGCTCCACGCTCTCGGCCCGATCTTTGGGCACCACTTCCAACATCAGTACGGGGCTGTCTGTACCGGCCGCCAAAATCCTCATGACCTCTGAAAAGTCGACCTGTCCCTCTCCTGGCAGCCAATGCCGATCCAACCGGCCATCCGTGTCGTTCAGATGCAGCGCCGCCACCCGGTGCCGCCACCGCCGCAACAAGGCAAACGGCGCGCCGCTGTGCAGCCAGTCGTGGCTGATGTCGTAGCACAGCCCCAGACACGGCGAATCGATCGCCGCCAGTAACGCGTCGAGGTGGTCCGGGCAGTGGGTGTTCTCGACGGCCACTGTCACGCCGCTGTCTTCCCCTGCCGCCACAATCCGGCGCAGACTGTCAATGCCCTCCGGCGTCGGCTCCGGCACGGCCCGCCCCTGGGTCACGTGCATCACCATGGTGGGAATGTCGTGACGTGCACAGTCTCTTACCCATTGCACGTGCCGTTGCACCAGCGCCATCCGATCGGCTTCAAGGCTGCCCCACAACACGTTGCACCCGCGGTACGGCACATGGAAATGATCGATGGCCAATCCCGCGTCCCGGGCCATATCCGGTACGGAATCCCGCCAGACACGCCGCTCCCCGTCAGCGTCGTCCCACCACAACACGGTGGAATCAAACCCGGCATCGCGCATCATGGCAAACCGCTCCGCAAGCGGAATCGGTATCTTAAAGCCTGCGAACAGGCCCAGGGAATGTGAAGTCATTGACAGAATCACCCTATGTGAAGCATTGTCATATTATACGTATTGGACGACGAAAGCGCCCGTCCGGTGTCAGGGGGGGCGGATTGGATAAAAGCCGATGGGCAATGTCTACATCAGTGGGATCGCATTTTTCTGGTTCGCATTTTGCGTGGCCGTAGAGTGGCGGCGTTGGCGTAGCGGCCGGAATAGTAAAGGAACCACTACCACCTTGGTTACTTTTCCACCCATCACGCTACTATATTTGGTTCTCTTTCTGCAGGACATTGACGATGTCCGCCGCTCGAAACTGAGCGAAGCGTTTGTGCGAGACGCCCTTACAACATTGGAGGCAGGAGAGACACCTCCGCTTTCCGATCACGCTTTTGACTCTACTCGTGCGTCGATCGAAGAGACTCGGGGGAGAGACTTAAATACGAACGTCCGTATTGACGATGCTTATATCTTCCGGGAGATCTTCCGCTGCAACGTGATATTGCCCGGCAAGGGCGAAATAGACGTTAGTGTCGAAGATATTCGCTACATGGGTTGGGGCTGGATTCGGGGATTCAATGCGCCTGGCTTCAGGTTGAAATCGTTCGAATTCAAAGAGCACACAGCGCAAATGTGAACCCTTGAGTGGGATAGTCCTGACGACGATTGAGGGGATGGCGGCGATTCCTCTAGTCGAGAATCGATAGGAGTCCGGTAACGTGTTACTCGACGGAATTATCTTCTCTATCTTTCTGATTGCCGCAATCTATCGATTTGTCCAATGGCGACAAGGCAAGGGCAAAGCCGCGAAGATATTTGGAAACCTTGGATTCGCGTTGATCTGGTTATACTTTTTTCTTCTCAACGATTTCGATCGAATGCGCCGAATCAAGTTGGCCGACGCTTTCATGCGCCAGTCGCTGTCTGCCTTGGAAACTGGAGAGATTCCAAAGCTGACGGCGGGAACTTCCGCCTTTTCCGGCGCGGATTTAGAAGACTTTGTCGGTTACGACTTTCCTGACAACTACGAAATTGAATTGGATGGGTTTGCAGACGAGTTTCACGGTTCAGTTTCGTTCCCGGACGGCAGCAGAATAAGATTCTTCCTCCAGGATGAAAACTACTCCTACGGAAAGTGGCTACCTCTACTAAATTCGCCGGATTTCGGCGTTTCTCACTTTATTGGAATTCGTGGGGATAGAGAAGAAAACATTAGCAAGTAATGGCAGAAGTGTCTGTAAGGTTCGTGCACCCATATGGACTACGGAAGCTTGCTTCCGCCTTGCCTAAGGGAGCTTGCTCCCGCTTGCGCACCTGTCGCTAAAGCAAGAATAAATCACCAGCCCGCGCAAGAAGGTCTTCACACTCCGCCATAATTTAACGCTCATTCCTTCGAAGCCGCAAGCAAGCTTGCTTAGCTAAGGCGGAAGCAAGCTTCCGCAGTCCATATTCGACCACGCGTTTCAATAGTCATCGTCGATCGAGATTCGGTCAATGTTAAAGGAAAGTACGGTCTTTTGAAATCCTGGGTTTCCCTCTTTCAAAAACCAACGCATTGAGCCCCATCGATACTCTTCTGACACCTTCACCAAACCGTGTTTCACGGGATTCTCTAGAACGTACCGCATCCGTGCAAGATAGCTTCGCTCAAACGTCAAGCGTGTGTCGCGGTACTGGTGCCAGACTTTCCGGCCTGGAGTGCCATCCACCGTGTTCAGCGCCCGCGCGGAGTTGGAGTGAAAGGCTTGGAGCAAGCGTTTCATGGGCAAAGCGCCTTCGGGCGCGAACGCAACGAAGTGATAATGATTGGCAAAGAATACCCATGCATGGAGTTGCCATGCGGCTCGTTCCACGTCGGCGGCAAATTGGGCTACGAGTGAATCCCGTTTCTCAGACGTGTTAAACAGGTGGGCGCGGTCCACTGTTCCAGCGGTAATAAAATACGTGCTGTCGGGAATAAACACATGAGGCGGCGCATGGTGCCAGTATGAGGATTCTTGATCTGTCACACGACGTTCCCTCCGGCAAATCCAATTGTGGATCCTCCCTGTGGACTGCGGAAGCTTGCTTCCGCCTTGCCTAAGGGAGCTTGCTCCCGCGTGCGCGCAAGTCAGCGAAACGAAGATAAACCGATCCGGCTGTACAAAACCATCCCCGCTCGTCGCCATACAGCGACGCGCTTTCCTACGAAACCGCAAGCAAGCTTGCTTAGCTAAGGCGGAAGCAAGCTTCCGCAGTCCATAGATCCGGTCAGCCCACTTTGTGGATGGCGGCGCCTGAGGGCAATTTTGGGAAGATGTAGGTGGATTTTTGGGGCATGAATTCGCGGGCGTCGGCGCATGCGAAGAGCTGACGCGGGGTGACGCCTTTCAACACAAAGACCATTTCCTTTTTGCCGGACTTGACCATCTCCAGCGCCTTTTTGCCGTCGTGCTCGTAGACGAGCATGGCGTTGGCGTCGAGACCCATCAGCTTTTCGAGAATACCGCCGTGCAACACGCTCACATCGAGGTCGCGCCAGGCGGGTCCGTGTTCTTCGCCGAGCAGTTTGGTGCGATCGATGTCGCGCAGCACGAGCACACGTTTCTGGCCCTCTTTCGTCTGAAGTCCGATGGTGCACTCGTTGGCGGCATTCACGTGTTCGAGCACATCGCCTTCGACCGTTTGCACGTCGAACCATTCCTGCGCATCAATCAGGAATTGTTCGAGCGAGAAGCCCTCGGGTGCGTCGAGCAACCGGTGTGCGGGGCAAATCAGGAATCCGGGATCGTCCGCTTCCACCAATCCGACCAACACGTAATCGTACGGGGCTTTGCCATCGCCTCCGTGGAGTGTGCGCATGTGATCGCGGTAGGCCATGGCGGTTCGGAACCGGTGGTGTCCATCGGCGATGTAGAGCGTCTTATCCTTGAAGAAGTCGTTCACGCGCGGATCGGTACTGGTGCGCCATACGCGTAGGGAGACGCCATCGATGGTGTCCGCCGCGATATCCGAATCGCGCGATGCGATCGGATCGAACAAGAATCCCAGTTCGTGTTTGGGATCGGAGTACATGAGAAACACCGCGCCGTACTGCGCGCCGGTGGCTTCCATGAGGCGCAGCCGATCCTGAAACTTGGATTCGAACGTGCGCTCGTGGCCGAGGATGTATTCCTCGCCGGACTCCGGGATTTTCACGGCCGCGAAGAAACCCCGCCGGGTGTGTGGCTTGTCATCCAACCCTTTAAACTTTTGTTCCAACACGTAGTAGGAGTCGGCGTCGTCCTGCTTGAAAATGCCTTCGGCGATCCATTGATTGAACAGCTTTGCGGAATACTCGTATTTGGAGAGGCTGTCCCGTTCCTCCGGCAATATCAGGTGTGCGTAATTGTAGGGGCTTTTCGCTCCCAGGATGGCGCGCTGTTCGGCGTCGATTACATCGAACGGCGGCGTAATTACGTCGCTCATATTGCCGATGCGCGCCTTGTTGTAACGAAACGCCGGGAAGCCCTTGATATCTGCCATGGGGGAACAAATCTCCGTGAATTGCCGCGTGGACGCATGGGAAGGCCGGAATTGTACTCTGCAAACGGAATTGAGTCAAAAAGCAGGCGTCTCGTTCGCACGATGCCGCGGGGCCGGGTTATCCCCGCTACGGCAGAAAGAAGATGCGCTAATACACACCTTCCTCCGTTTTACGCCAGGATATCGTGCACCACGTTTCCGTATACGTCGGTCAACCGGTAGTCGCGGCCGGCGTACCGGTAGGTGAGTTTCTCGTGTTCGATCCCCATGAGGTGCAGGACCGTGGCATGCAGATCGTGCACGTGCACGCGGTTCTCCACCGCGTGCCAGCCGTACTCATCGGTGGCGCCGTAGGTGAGCCCGCCTTTTGTTCCGCCGCCCGCGAGCCACATGGTGAAACCAAAGGGATGATGCTCGCGCCCGTTGTCGCCTTCGGCGGTGGGCGTGCGGCCGAACTCGCCGCCCCAGATGACGAGTGTCTCGTCGAGAAGTCCCCGCGATTTCAGATCCTTGATGAGCGCCGCTACCGGTCGATCGGTTGCCGCGCAATTGTTTGGCAGTTCTTCCTTCAATCCGCCGTGCTGATCCCACAACTGGCAGCTTGACCGCTTCGAGGTCTGCGTGTGGTAGACCTGCACGCACCGCACACCGCGCTCCACCAATCGCCGCGCGAGCAGGCATTGCTTGCCAAAAATTTCGGTGACGGGATTGTCGAGGCCGTATAGTTTGCGTGTGATCTCCGATTCGCCGGCGATGCTGAACGCCTCGGGGGCTTCGCGCTGCATGCGAAAGGCGAGTTCGAACGATTCAATTCGCGCACTGAGTCGGCTGTCTTCTTCCCGACCTTCGAGGTGCGCTTCATTGACCGCCTTGAGCAAATCGAGTTGCTTGCGCTGCATATCGTCCGCGAATTTCGCGTTGGTCAAATTGGCGATCGGGTTTTCGAGATCGGCCACGAGCGTGCCCTGGTAGGCCGCGGGCAGAAAGCTGGACCCCCAGAGGGGCGCACCTTGCGCGGGTTGCGCTGGACTCAGCACGACGAACCCCGGCAAGTTCTGATTCTCGCTGCCCAAGCCGTACAACAGCCACGAGCCCAGGCTTGGCCGGGAGAACGTCTGTTCGCCGGTGTTCATCTGCAAGCATGCGCCGTTGTGATTGATGTTGTCGGCCACCATCGAGCGGATAAGGCAGAGGTCGTCCGCGCAGGACGCCATGTGCGGCAGCAACTCGCTGAACTCCATGCCGCACTGGCCATGCCTCGCAAATTGCCACGGCGATCCGAGCAAGTTGCCGGTCTTCGTGCGTTCGAGTTTCGGTTTCTCGAACGGCAGCGGCTTGCCCATCTCCGCGGCGAGCCGCGGCTTGGGATCGAACAAATCCACGTGCGACGGACCGCCGGACATGAACAGGAAAATCACGTTCTTCGCGCGCGGCGTTACGTGGCCCAAGCGCACGCCCATGGGATTGGCCATGTTCGCCTGAGCCGTCTGCCCCAATACGGAAGCCAGCCCCAACATGCCAAAGCCATTGGCAAACGTGGCCAACGCCTCGCGCCGGGAAAGGTGTTTTCTATCGTTTGATTGCATGGATCGTCTTCTGGCCTTCATTTGGCGAAATTGCAATTTCCACCGCCTTCCAGATCCCCAGTCTGCCAAGTAGCTTCTAACAATATAGTAAGCCGCGTTGCCCTGCCAGTGGAGAGTTCAAAGGCCGAATTTTTCTAGCGGATTGAAACAAGGGTATATAATGGTTTATCTCACTATTTACGCTATTATTAATTCGTTATAGGTACTTATTTGATTGTCGAGAAGTCGGCCGGCGTCAGGTACACCGACTCAACCTTCTCGGTCAGCGAGCCGCTCACTTCGGAGGCACTTTTGGCTTCGACCCAGGCCGGGTCGGCGCGGAAGGCATCGAAGGACGCGAGGCCGGCTTCTTTGCTCTTGTGGGCGAGAATGTAGATGAGCTGATCGTTTTCCTTGTCCTGGCGGGTCCAGTAGCCGATGTTGGTCATGCCGTGTTTTTCGAACAGTTTTACCGTGTGATCGCGGAATCGAGTGAGCAGCGCGTCCATCTTGCCTGGCGCAGGGGTATAGGTGCGCAGTTCGAATGCCCTCGGCTCTTCGGTCTTTGACGGCACGACCGCAGGCGAGAAATCGGTTGCGGTCAGGTAGATCTTGTCCACTTTCGTCACCAGCTTTCCGTCCGCTTCCGTTTTCGCCACCACCTGCTTCCATTCCGGGTCTGCGACGAACGCTTTCCATGCTGTGGCGTGTGCCTCGCGGCTGGGGCTGGCAATGATGTAGATCAGTTTGCTTTCAGGATTTTCCAGAGGCACCCAATAGCCGATGTTGGTAAACCCGTGTTTCTCAAAAAGGGCGCAGGTGTGATCGCGAAAGCGGGCCTGCAATGCTTCCAGCTTTCCCGGGGCGGCGTAGTAGATCCGCATCTCGTAACAGCGGGTGTCTTCGGCGGCGGCGCCAAGCGCGCTGGCGCAGGCCATTGCCAAGGCGGACACAACGTGAACTTTCACCGTCTGCTCTCCTTTTTTGGGCTATTGTGTACATGTCTATCAATCAGGTCCTGTTTATCTGGAGCACCTTTATTTTAATCCACAAACATAAACTCGTTCGCGCTGACCAGGACTTGTGCGTAGGCCACCAGCGACTCCGAGGCGGGATATCCCAACCCGGTCAGCAGCCGCTGCGCGATTTCGATGTCCTTTGGGGTGGCGGGCCGCGCGTAGAGCCGCTGATACAATACATCCACCAAGGCGGGCAGATCGGCTCCCTGCGATTCGACTGACTTCGCGAGCGCATCCGCCAGTTTGGCGATAAACTCGTTATTGAGCAGAAATAGCGCTTGCGGAGAAACGATCGACTCGGCGCGTTTTGGTACCACGCTTGTGGGATCCGCGCCGTCGAACAACATGGTATACGTGCTCAGGTTCGACCGCACCGTACGCAGATAGAGTGTCCGTCGCGGGATGTTCATATCGGCATAGGCGGGGCCGCCCGGCGTGAGATCCAACACACCTGCAACATATAAGAGGCTGTCGCGCAGCGCCTCCGCATCGAGTCGGCGGCGTGAGTTACGCGCGAGCCATTTGTTCTCGGGATCCCGGGAAGTAACGGTTGCATCGGCCTGCGACGACTGCTGGTACGCGGCCGTGTTCAGAATCGCGCGGTGCAGCGATTTTATGCTCCAGCCCGATTCGATGAATTGGTTGGCAAGGTAGTCCAGCAATTCGGGATGTGTGGGCGGTTCGCCCTGTTTGCCGAAGTCGCCCGGCGTTCGCACGAGTCCCTCGCCGAAATGATGTTGCCAAATGCGGTTGACCATAACGCGCGCGGTGAGGGCGGCGCAGTCTTCGGTGACCCATTTGGCCATATCCGCGCGGCCGCTTCCCGCCGTGACGGGTCGCGGTACTTCACGCACGACCGCGGGCATTGCGCGCGGCACTTCGTCGCCGAGGTTGTTGTAGTCTCCGCGCCGGTGAACGCGTGTATTTCGTATTCCCTCGGTGGGTGTGCCGGGCACGCCGCCTTCCTGAATGCCTACGGCCAGTTCGAGTTCGGGCAACGGTTGCGCTTCCAGGGAAGCCAGTTCCGATTCGATCACAGCGCGGCGCGATCCTTCTTGCGCAGGCTGAGGGTCGATCCAGAAAGGTCCGTTGTCGCCGGTGACAGCAGCGATGGCCGTCGCGAGGGGCGATTCGGGCGTCACTCCGTCTATCGCTGTTTGAATCATCGCGGCGGCCTGCTGGAGCGCGTCCGGACCGCGACGGCCCGCCTGCATTTCCTCCAGTGCCTTCCACCACGGGGCGAACAATATGGGGTCGGCGCGCGGTCCTGCCTCGCCCGCATGCAACCACCAAACGTCCGGGCGGCCCGTGACGTCCGGCCACGGATTGCCTTCGGCAAAGTGCTTGAGCACATCGGACACCAGATCCCAAGTATCGCTACCGTCGGATTGCACATTCAACGACACTAGGGTTGTATCGCAGCCGTGACCGTTGTTGGGCAAGACGGTAAGTACGAGTTGATCGCCCGAGGACACGGACAGCGTGGAAGCCACTTGAATGGGCACCTCGCCTCCGTTTGGCATATCGCCCTGCGCTACGATCTCCGCTATGCCTCGCCCGCGGTGTTCCAGCGTCCACCGGATGCCATCTCCGCAAGTGGCATCGGCATCGGCTACGCGGCCCGTCACATGAACGTTTGTTTGAACGGGACTGCGCCACACAATCCCCACGCCCTGATCCGGCGAAGGATGCACGGCCAAGGCGCCGGCGGGATGGATGATGGTTGCATAGCGATACTCCTCGCCGCTTGTATTGGCCACCGACGATGGCAAATCCACTGCGTCGCGCCGCGCGAACAGGCCGGGCTTGCCTTGCAGGTCACGATCGACGGTATTGAGCGCGGGGTGCACGCCTTGATTGGTGAAGCGCAACCAGCGGCGCAGGGCCTCGGCGTTGAGTCCCGCAGCCTCCGAGGCATCGCTTGTGGTTGCCAGCAGGTACTGCGCGGTTTTTGCCGCTTCGGCCTGCGCCCACGTGGTTCGTTCCTGCAGCAGTAGCGCGGCGTGTTCATCGCGCAGCGCCTTTTCGTGGGCTGCTCGGGCTTCACGTGCGGCCAGATCTTCCTTCGAGGCAATGGGCAAATGCAGAATTGGCGAGCCTTCGGTCTTTGCTCCGGGGCCCGGCAGGATGCTGCTGCTGAAAAACACGCCGGCCATGCCGTAGTACTCTTCCGTGGTGAACGGATCGAATTTGTGATCGTGGCACCGTGCACACGCCATGGTGATGCCCAACATGCCACGCGTGATCACGTCGATTTGGTCGTCGACGATGTCGGACACCATTTTCTCTTTGTCGGCATCGCCTTGGGGCCAGTTGCCGATGGCGAGCATGCCGGTTGCGATAAGGCCCTCGCGGTTGAACCCCCCGTCCGGTCCGGGCAGCACGTCGCCGGCGATCTGATACTGGAGGAATTGATCGTAAGGCATGTCCCGGTTGAATGCATTGACCACCCAATCCCGGTAACGCCAAATCTCCGCGGGGTCGGTCACGATGCTCGCGCGCGAATCGAAAGAATCGGTGTAGCGAACCACATCCAGCCAATGCCTTCCCCACCGTTCGCCGTACCGTGGCGACGCCAACAGCCGATCGATCAGCGTGGAAAATGCTTCTGGGCTCTCGTCGGCAAGAAATGCATTCACTTCGTCAACGGAGGGCGGTAGACCTGTGAGATTGAAGGTGACCCGTCGGATCAACGTACGCTTGTCGGCGGGTGCGGCAGGCTGAAGGCCCTCTTTCTCCATGCCTGCCAACAAGAATCGGTCGATGTCATTGTGCGGCCAGGCCGCGTTGGTGATTGCCGGAGGCTGGGGTGATGCGAGAGGCCGGTACGCCCAGTGCGTGCTTTTGGCTTGTGCAAGTGCCTCTGCCTTGTCCGTGCCGCCCGTTGGTGCGGCATCGGATGCGTATTTCGGCCACACCGCGCCGGCCGAAACCCATGCCGTTAACTTGTCGATGTCTTGCTGGGGCAGTTTTCCGGCAGGCGGCATTTGCACGTCGCCAAGGTAATTCACCACCTCCAGAAGAAGGCTGTTTGCATCGCCCGGCATTACGGCGGGTCCGCGCGTGCCGCCCTTGAGGAGTCCTTCGGGTGTATCCAGCCTCAATTCAGATTTCTGCTTTTCCTCGCCGTGGCATTCAAAGCAGTGCTTTGCGAGGAGTGGCCGAATCTCGAGTTCGAAGTAGGCGGATTTTTCGTCAACTGCATGGGCACAAGGAAGCGCCGCCAGTATGCAGATTGCTGTGAAAGGACGGACGAAGTGAAACGCATGCGTCATACTGAGTTCCCGGATTTGCAACCTGCCGTATCATACCTTATTTGCGCAATTGAGGTTCCTTCCTCCGTGGGCAGGGTCCTCCTCCCTATTCGCGCAACAGGTCGCGCAATGTCTGCAGGTCAACCGCGCGATTCCGCTGAATATTGAACCGCTTCATCATGGAAGGCAACAGTGCCCGCCATGTAGAGCCTATTGCCAGAGCGGCAATTGCCAGCGCTTTCGCCAGCCCGAATTCGGCGCGGGCAGACCCGATCAGCATGGATATCTGGTGGAGCCGCTCTCGCAGTATGGATGGCGCATACCGAATCAGCAGCGGCCACGGCATATTTTTGACCACGAGCAGGGCGTGATTGCGAAAGCACTGGCGTGATCGCCACCAGGTTTTGCCGGACTGACTCGCCGAGCCAACGTGCCATGCTACCGCCTCTGGAACACACGCCGCTTGGAACCCCGCGAGCCTCGCCCTGAAATTCAGATCGCTGTCTTCGAAATATGCCAGGAACGTCTCGTCCAGGTACCCTACCCGGTCGAATATCTCCCGCCGGTACAGTGCCGCCGCCGCTGTCACTCCAAACACAGGTTCGTCAAACCGGAAGCCTTCCCGCTGATCGCGAAAACCGATACCTTCCGGACGGCCGTTGAGCCGCTGCCGGTCACCCGCGGAATAGATGCGATCCGGAGCGTCTCGCCATAGAATCAGCGGTTGCACCATGTCCGCCTGTTCAGACTCCACCGCATTTACAAGCCGATCAATGGCGTCCGGGGCGAGGGTCACGTCATTGTTCAGAAGCATAACCCAATCCGACGTTGCTTCACGCAGTCCCCGGTTCGCTGATGCGGCGAAACCGCGGTTGGTCTCATTCCTCAGAATCCGAACGTTTTGGCGACCGGACACGGCGGCATTCACTGTGCCGTCGGACGACGCGTCATCGACGACAATAATGTCCAATTTCTGAAAAATCTGATCTGCCAGCGAATTCAGACACGCATTCAGCAGGTCGCCGTGGTTCCACGTTGGAATGATAACCGTCACGGCCTGGCTCATGGGGAGTTCCGCCGAAACAGGCGTCGCACTGCGCGGTATAGAGGCACGGCGCCGGGTACGATCCGATCCATTCGTTGTTTCCATGCTCCGATGCGAATGCGGCGGGATATGGAACGCGTGAAGCGCTCGAACATCCAGTCTTCTTCGGGCCGTCCGCACCGGTGAAGCATCGTGATGCCGAACTGCACGTCGAGTGAATAGCGGATGTAGCCGCCCTTATGCTCCCGGGCGAAATCTTCCACCGCCGTCAATACGCCGTTGCGTGGTCCGCCTTCATGCAGGGCATTGTAGTGATGCGCGTTTACGCCGCTGTCGGCCAGATCCGGTTGTCCCCTCACAATTCCCCTTCTTTCATGGGGCTGGACGTATTCCTTGGGTATGCGGCCGGGGTCGAAGTACATGTCGCGCCGGCCGTACGGCCATGCGGTATCGTGCAGAAAGATCACCCCGCCGGGCTTCAGCAAGGAGCGATCGTGGATGACGGCTAGTTCGTGGTACACCGTGTACCAATTGTGATCGCCGTCGATCAGAAAAGCATCAAATGTGTCAGTGAGCACGGGCAACACGTCGAGACTGAAGCCCTTAATCACTTTCACCCGCGAATCGCCCTCGAAGCGGGTAATGAGGTCGTCGTCCTCGCAGGGATCGATGATCGATAAGGTCGCGCCATCCAATTCAAGCAAACGAGCGCTGGTCGCGCCGGTGCGCGCGCCGATTTCGCAGAATTGCCGAAACTTGCGTTGACTCGCGTACGGTCCTATTAGCCAAGGCACAAAATCTTTCATGACGCTGTTAGTTTAATCCGCTCATTTTGTTTTCACTTCCGGTTCCGCGCAGGCTTCCAAAAAGGCCGCGATCGGTTGCATCCCAGAACGGCGCTGCCTGTAGCAGACTTGCATAAATAACGCCGGCTGTGGACAGGCAGACCAGGAGGGCGCCGCCGTTCAGCAGGCGTCCCGACCAACCCGAGGTGTAGATATCGGCCGCCGCACACACGGCTATACCGGGCAACGCCGCCACGAGCGGCCACAAGAGCGATTTCCGCACGGTTCGCGTTCCTCTCAACCCAACGATGGATCCCATCGCGCGAAGCAGCCATGCCCATCCCAGGAACATGGCCATCGTTGTGGCCACCGGTACACCGTAAAAGCCGACTACCTGGACAAAGACGACGGTCAAGACGATGTTGGCGCCCGCGGAAATCAGTCCGGGTATCATCTGCACATCCACGCGCCCCTTGCCCAGCGCGATGCTGACACCGGCCCCCGCAAGAACGTTGACCAAGTGACCTATCGCGATAATTTGAAGCACCCATGCCGCCGTGTCGAGGCCTTCCTCCTGGCCAAACCAGACGCGCATAATCATTCCGGCAGAGGCGCCGCCAAACAGCAACATGGGCACTGCCACGGCAGCGCCGTATTTTGACACTCGCAGGTACAGTCCTCTCAACCGTTCGACGTCTCCGCGCGCATCGAGATCGGATGCGGCCGGTACAATCGCGCTGTACACCAATACGGGAACCTGCCGCAATTTGTTCGCGATTTCCTCTCCGGCCCGGTATAGGCCCGCGGCGGTCAAACCAAAAACAAACCCCACGATGACGCGATCGGTTTCCAGCATCACCAGATTGCACAACCTTGCCACTTGTGCGCGCCAGCCAAAGGCAAACAGCGTACTAAACGTTTCGCGCGAGATGCCCGAGGGTGAAACGCGCAGACCCGGCGCCAGCGCATAGGCCGCCACCACGCCCGCCAGTGCCACGAACAAGGTTGACGCGCTGTTGGCGTAGATCAGCCCGCGCACACCCGTATGCAGTTCCAAAAGGGTCACAATCGCGGCTGCTTTGATGATAGATGCCGCACCGCTTACGGCGTTGGCCACGCCCATTCGTTGTAAACCGGTCTGCACCGCCATAAACGGCACGATGGCCATGGATGCCGCGTAAAGGAGAATGGAACCGCGTGCGAGGAACACGGCATCCGCGGCGACAGCCGGTTCTCCGCCGCGCCATGCGGCGAACGCTTCTATAGCCGCGCCGCACAGCGGCCAACCAGCGGCCACGAGCAGCGCGCCAAACCCTGCGTAAAAAAAGAACGCGGTACTCACCACCGACGACAGCGCCTTGCGATCGCCCTTCGCCGCGTGTTCGGCGATGAATTTCGACAGGCCGCTCCCCATTCCCAAGTCGAGCAGACCTACGTATCCGGTGAGCGATCCGATCAAGGCCCACAGGCCCCAGGCCTCCCACCCGATCCGGTTCACGATGTACGGAGTCAACACCAGGGTCAGGGCGGCATCCCATAGACGCCCGGCGGCGTTGAACGCGGTGTTGCGCGCTAAGGTCCGCTTAATGGACACCGGAGCTCTCCCCCAGTCCTTTCACTCGATATATCTCCACCACGTCGCTGCCGCTGTTCCTGGTAGTGGGCACATTCTCGCGATAAACGATTTCGAAATGACTCGAATCTCCGCGCCATTTCTCGATTACACCCAGTACGCCGGTCTCGCGAAATCCTGGAGACTCTTCCGCATACCGGCGCGCGTGGAGCACATGGGTGATGCCTTTGTCGCGCAGCCAGTCCAGCCTGCTGCGATCGTCGAGCGGTACGAGCGCCTTTATCATTTCGAAATCGCTGACTGTGCGACGGTCCACATAATATGCCCTCGGATCGATCATCAACACCATGGCGTCATGGGGCAGATTCTCATTTACCCATTGAAACGCCGCGTATCGTTCCACGCGCGACTGGAGGTACCCCTGTTTCGAAATCCAGCCGCACGCCACTGGGGCCTTCACCGACGCAAACGCCATGGTCATGGTTACGCCCACGACATACGACACGCCAATCAGCAGGAGCGCCCATGGCCTAAAGCGGCCCTTGTGAGAGACAACGGCGCCGCCCACGGGCATCATGGGCAAATAGAACGGGAACAAATACCGGGCGAACTGCCTGAAGAAGAACAGTCCCGTGACTCCGGCAATACTGAATGCGCCCATCCAACGGCCATACCGGCCCGCCAAGAGCAGACCGGGCAGGCCCAACACCAGCGGCACCATGCCAGGCGATTGCATCCAACCGTCGTAGTGGTGGGGAAACAGAATCACGTTGCCATAAAAGACGAGCGCCGCAAGCGGATTTCCGCCACGCACAGACTCATGCGCACCCACGCGCGCCAGTTCGTCGGAAGGCAATCCCTCGGATGGCATCCACGACGCCAGAAATGGATATACCGGATTGCCGGTTAGCCAAAACGAACGCACCAGCCACGGTAATGCCCCTGCCCCAACAGCCAATACAACGATTACGGTCCATCGGATGCGACCAGGAGATCGTGCCAGCAGAACTACGATGACCATTAGCGCGGCCGCGTACAGTCCCGTGTGACGGATACCGAAGGACGAGCCCAGCAACGCGCCGGATACCGCCAGCCACTCCGGACGATTCTCCTGGTCTGCGCAGATCCACGCGGCCAATCCGCACAAGACCACAGCCGCGAACGGCAGATCAACGCCTGGCGCCGATAGTTGGCTCACAAACACGGGCATAGCCGCCGTTGCCGCGGCTGCAACGTATCCGGCGACTTCGCCGGCCATGCGCCTTGCCAGGACACAGGCCGCCAGGCACGCCAACGCGCCGAAGATCCAGTTCACCATGGACGCGGACCATTCGCCGCCGTGAAACAGTGCGATGGTGTAGAGGGCCTGCATGAGTTGCGGAAAGGCGGAGTAGCTGTTGCCCGGCATAAGGCCGATGCGGCCTTCGCGAATATAGTCTTTCGCCAACGCCAAATGCGCCACGGCGGCATCCCATCCGGTCACCGGGGCACGCAACAGGACAACCCATGTGCCGAGCACGAACAGCAAGACTGCCCATGCAATCGCGGCCTCCCAGGATAGTGTCCGCCATGACGACAATGCACGGGCTTTGAACGCCATCCGCGTCCCTGGGATCCAGAGCATCGTCTGTGCTGCAGCCAGCGCGTATACCAACCACACCGCCGCTTCCAACCGAACACTGCCCACCGCCATTACGACAACGCCACAAAGCATCCAACCGCAAGCCAGCCGGAATAGAACGCGATCTGCCCGGGGCGCGCTGCGAAACAAGTGTTTCACCGGCAGACCCAGCAGGCACGAAGCGAATAGAAGTGAAAAGAAGACCATCGAAACCCGCCCTTGCGAGGAAAGAAACCATAATAGAGCGGAATTGCATGGAAGTAGAAGCGGCATCTTGCCGCTTCCTCCGGACTGCCGAGGTCTGCACGAGATTCGAGCAACGCCAGTTAGTACTGCGAAACAAAGGCCATCGACACCTTTATTGCCCTCAACTCTGGCCGGGGCGGCTGGAAGCGGTGTCTCCTTCGCCGTTACAATCGTCGGATATGAAACTGTCCGTCATTATTCCTGTCTACAACGAAGCCGCCACCATTGAGACCGTCGTGGCCCGGGTCTTGGATGTGCCCATGGAGAAAGAAATCATCATTGTGGACGACGGATCGACGGACGGCAGTGGAGATGTCCTTACAGGGGAGTACTTACTGGGGCTGCCCGTCCTTGTCCTCCGGCATGAAGTCAACCGGGGTAAAGGCGCCGCATTGCGTTCCGGTTTTGCGCGTGTCACAGGTGATATCGTGGTTATTCAGGATGCCGACCTCGAATACAACCCGAAGGACTATCCGCAGCTGCTCGAACCGATTCTTGACGGCCGGGCTGATGTTGTGTACGGATCCCGCTTCTTGGGCGGACCGCACCGGGTGCTGTATTTCTGGCACTCCGTGGGCAACAAGTTTTTGACGCTGCTCTCGAACATGTTCACGAACATCAATCTCACGGACATGGAGACGTGTTACAAGGTGTTTCGGGCGAGCATCCTGAAAGAGATCGTGCTCAAATCCGACCGGTTCGGGTTCGAACCTGAATTTACCGCGAAAGTCGCCAAACGCGGATACCGGATTTACGAAGTTCCCATCAGCTATAGCGGCCGGGGATACGAAGAAGGCAAGAAGATTACGTGGAAAGACGGATTGGCGGCGCTGTTTACAATTATTCGTTATCGAATCATGGATTGAACGGGACATGGCCGCGCTGCATACCATCGAATCTTTTCTGCTTGATATGGACGGTACGATCTATTTGGGACCCAAACCGTTGCCGGGCGCGGCGGAGTTCATCGCGTTTCTGAATCAGTCCGGGCGCAAACACCTGTTTTTCACCAACAATCCCTCGTCCGACGCAATCGCTTACAGTGAAAAGCTGCGTGGCATGGGGATAGACACGTCGCCCGAACAGATCCTCACTTCCGGGGAGGCGACGGCACGTTTTCTGGTGTTGCATACTCCGCATCGCCGGGTATTCGCTATTGGCACGCCGTCGTTTGAAGCTGAATTGCAGCGTCATGGGCTTACCCTCGAAACAAACGAGCCCGACGTGGTCGTCTTATCGTTCGACAAGACGTTGACGTATGCAAAGCTGGAAAGGGCTTGCCTGTTGTTACGCGAGGGCCTGCCTTATGTGGCAACAAACCCCGACAAACTATGCCCGACAGAATACGGTTACATTCCCGATTGCGGAGCGATTGCCGCTCTGTTGAAGGAAGCCACTGGCCGCGATCCCAAATACATTGGCAAGCCAAATCCCGAGATGATCCATATGGGTCTGGCCAAGCTGAACTCATCTCCCGAATCTACCGCCATGGTTGGGGACCGGCTGTATACGGACATGGAAATGGCTTATCGCGCCGGGGCCACCGCCATTCTCGTGCTGACCGGCGAGGCCACGCGGCAAGAAGTCGAGCAGGCGCCACGCAAGCCGGACTATGTATTCGATTCCGTGGCCGCGTTGCACAAGGCCATTGAAACCCCATGAGCCCATCTATTCTTGATCGGATGCGCGAGACGATCGCCGCACATGCGATGGCGGACCCGGGAGCCCGCGTCCTGGTTGCGGTCTCCGGCGGGCCGGATTCCGTGTGTCTGGCCCACGCCTTGCGCGAACTTGGATACGCAGTGGGCATTGCCCATTTCGACCATCAGACGCGGGAAGGCGAAAGTGCCGCCGACGCGGCGTTTACCCGAAACATCTCGGAAGCGTGGCAAGTTCCCTTCTACTTCACGACACAACCGGTCGCTGAGGAAGCTGCCGCGTTGGGCAGGTCGTTTGAAGAGTATGCTCGCGAGGTGCGGTACACGGCGCTCCTTCAAATGGCCATTGATCACGATTTTCCCGTTATAGCCACCGGACATCATGCCGGCGATCAGGCGGAAACGGTCTTGATGCGGGTGTTGCGCGGGACGAGTCCCGGCGGCCTTGCCGGTATACCTCCGGTTCGCGCTCAGAGTGGAATTCGAATTATCCGCCCTCTTATTCATTGCCGAAGAGATGAAATCATCGCGTACTTGACCGAGCGGCAATTGGAATGGTGTACGGATCGTACCAACGCCGATAGGCTGTACTTGCGCAACCGCGTGCGCGGTGAACTGCTTCCGATGCTGCGCAATGACTACAATCCCAAACTCGACGAGGCGCTGATTCGATTGGCCGAAATGCAGCGTGAGGAGAATGAATATCTTAATGGACTCACACGCACTTTTCTGACTGTGTGTTGTCCGGATGGACGATCCATTCAGCGAGTTCCGTTTTGCACGGCGCCGGTGGCCCTGCAGCGGCGTGGCCTTGTGCTCATTGGCTGGCGGCACGGCATCGAAACACCGTTTGAACGCATTGACCCCGCCCGTGCCTTCATCCTTGAAGCGTCTGCCGGAAATTCGTTCGATCTCGGCGGCGGGGTCCTGTTGCGAAACAGCCGCGATGTGACGGAGATTTTGCGCGGCGAACCTGCTCAGGACGACAGCGAGGTCGTGCTGCCCATGCCCGGTGAGGTTAGCGCATTTGGAAGGCGATTCCGCATTGCGCTTTCGGAACGCGCGCCGGTCGAGCCATTGGCCCAATTCTGCAACTCGTCACGGCAGGTCTTTGATGCAGACTTGCTCGGACCCCGTCTCACCCTTCGGCTTCGGCGCGACGGCGACCGTTTCACGCCCTTGGGCATGTCTGGATCGAGGAAGCTGCAGGATTATTTTGTGGACCTGGGCATCCCGCATGGCAAGCGCGGGCGCATTCCGCTGTTGGTCGCGGGCGAACGAATCGCATGGATTACCGGCCATGCGACCAGTGCGCACATGGCTGTCACTGGTCATACGACTCGTTTTGCCGTGCTGGAGGTATTCGATGACACTGTGTGACATCCCTTTGATCGACTCCGAGACTATTCAGCGCCGGGTAAGCGACCTTGCGCGGGAGATCAACAACGATTATGCGGGCAAGGAATTGGTACTTGCCATTGTTTTGAAAGGGGCGCTGGTTTTCGCTGTGGATCTGATGCGCCAACTCAGGGTGCCGGTCACCGTCGAATTGGTGCACGCAACCAGCTACTCGGGAACGCAAAGTTCGGGACAGATGAACATCAGTCTTTGGCCGGAGCGGAGTCTTCACGGACAGCACATTATCCTGGTGGAAGACATACTCGACACGGGTTTGACGGCGTCCACACTGTTTGAACGGCTCCTGGCGATTCAGCCCGCTTCGCTGAAGTTGTGTTCGTTGCTCGACAAGCCGAGCCATCGAGCGCATCCGGTTAGTGCAGACTACGTCGGATTCGTTATTGATGATGAGTTCGTGGTCGGGTATGGCCTGGATTACGAACAGGCCTACCGGCATCTGCCCGCCATTTACGTGCTGCAGCCGTAGTCCCGCGCGCGTTATCCTCTCGTGGGGCGTCATTGATCAGCGTTACAGAACTGAATTGGGCTTACAGGAGCGGCGACACCAGCCAACTCAAGTCTTCCGCCCATTGCCGCAAATGACCGGGTTGAGGCACTTGTGCGTCCACGCACTCGCGGGACAATTGCTCAATCCAGTCCGCTGTCCGCTTCACTTCCGGTGGCGAATACAGAAACACCGCCACTTCGTAGTTCAAGTACAGACTTCGAAAATCGAGGTTGGCCGAACCTGACACCGCAAGCCAATCGTCAATGACAATCTGCTTTGCGTGAATCATGCGTGTTGGGTGAAATAGGATTCGCGCGCCATCTTCCTGCAATTGCCGAAGGAATCGGCCCCTTGCCCAATCCGCGAGTATGTGATTGGAATGCTCCGGCAGTATGATCCTCACGTCGCGGCCCAGACGTGCCTGGAGCGCCAGAGCCTTGTACAACCCTTCATCGGGCACGAAATACGGTGTCACGATCCAGACGCGCTGTACGGCATCGTGCATGCTCGTCAATAGGGCGTCATACAACGGATCGCCGTCGACGTCCGGTCCGCTTACGCCCAACTGCGCGATGGCCTCTCCGTTGTCACCCTGACTGTTGACTTCTGCTTTTTCGTGCGGCTCTATCTCCTGCCCCACGGCAAACCGCCAGTCCCGTTGAAAAAGCCAGTCGATATCGCCGACGATCGGTCCCCGCAGCAGCATGCCTGTGTCAATCCAACGATCGGCATCGGGCTCGGGCCCCATGTATTCACGGGCGATATTCATTCCCCCCAGAAACGCGGTGCTCGAGTCGAAGACCGCCAGCTTGCGGTGATTCCGCAGGTTCGCGGACCATTTGCGCTGCAGCGGCAACATGGGCATGAAAACGCCCACGTGTCCGCCCGCGTGTCTCAATGGATTCACGAAACGCCCCCGCGTCCAGAGGCAACCCAGTGCATCCAGCAGGAGCCTCACCTTGACGCCAGACTCCGCCTTGCGGGCCAATCGCGCAATCAGATCGCGGCCCACTTCGTCCTTGCCGAGAATGAACGTCATGATATGTACGGAATGCTTTGCGCCATCAATCTGGTCGCAGAGTTCGCGGTATGCGGTTTCGCCGTCCGGCAACAGTTCGCAGTGATTGTCTTTTCGGGCGGGCGGAAGGCCGGCCGTCACGAGTACGCGTTCATTGTCAGAGGTGCACTTCTCGACAGCGTCCTTTGGATCGGTCACGTCAGGATAGAGATGTTCCTTCCGATCAGCCATCTTGCGGAGCTTTCGTCCGCCAAAAATGAGGTATGCGGGCACGCCCAGATGCGGAATCAGCACGATTGCCATGATCCACGCGATGGTTGTGGACGGGTGTTCGCGTTGGCGAAGGATGCGAACAAGCAGCAACACGGCGAGACCAAATCCGAGCATGGTGGCCAGATGCTGCACTTCCAATCGCGCAAGAAACTCCGTCAAGACATCGGACTCCTGGTTTGCGCCCTGCGGGTATAGTACTCGCCGGGCCATTCCAATTACACGCGTCCGAACGCGTGTATTTTTTCGCTTGGTCAGGGTACACTGCGATCTGCTGGCCATTCGTACCACAGGTTTCAAGGAGATTTCCGCAGTATGCCGAAGCGATCGCATTGTGTATTTGTTGCATGGATCTTCGCCGCCGTTGCCACAGCGGACGGTTTGACCGCTACCGGCCTTGCCGCGTTGCGTGTACCTGAGGGCTTTTCGGTTGAACTCGCCGCGGGACCTGAATTGTCGTCGTATCCCATGTTCATGACGTTCGATGATCGTGGCCGCATGTTTATCGCGGAGTCTTCGGGAAAGGATCTCTCTGGAAAGGAAATGCAGGCGGCCCCGGAATGCACTATTCTCATGTTGGAGGATACTGACGGGGACGGCGTATTCGATACGAAGTCGCAGTTCGCGGATACGCTCAGCCTTCCGATGGGCGTCCAGTGGTATCGCGGCAGCCTTTATGTGGCTTCTCCGCCCGAATTCATTCGATTCGAAGACAAAGACGGCGACGGGCGGGCCGAAGTGCGCGATGTTTTGCTGTCCGGCTGGAATGTACTCAATACCGCCAGCCTTCACGGTCCGTTTCTGGGCAAGGATGGGTGGATGTATCTCACCCACGGCCGTCACGGCTACAAAATTGCCACGAAGGAAGGGGAGACGCTGGAGGGCATGGCCTCTCGCATATGGCGTTGCCGCCCGGACGGCACACACCTCGAGCGGATGGCTGGTGGCGGGTTCGACAATCCTGTCGAGCTGATTTTCACCGATGCCGGCGAAACGATTGGCACCATGACCTACTATACGGATCCCAAGAACGGGCAGCGGGATGCCCTCATGCACTGGGTCGAGGGCGGGGTGTATCCGAAGTTTCACGAATCGGTGGCTGAGTTCGTTCGGACGGGCGATCTTATGCCCACCATGACGCGGTTCTCGCGTATCGCCCCGGCCGGACTGATGCAATACCGGGGCAAGGCCTTTGGTCCGGAATACGCAGGCAATTTGTTCAGCGCGCAATTCAATCCCAGCCGCGTGCAACGCCATTTGCTTTTCCGCGAGGGCGCGACCTATCGAACAGAAGACACCGATTTCCTTACGTCCATCGATCCGGATTTTCATCCAACCGACGTGATGGAAGACGCCGACGGCAGCATTCTCGTATCGGATACCGGCGCGTGGTATGTGGATGCGTGTCCGATTTCGCGCGTGGCCAAACCCGAGATCCGCGGATCCATTTATCGAGTCCGCCGCACCGGTTCGTCGCGCACGGGTGACTCCTGGACCGCAGTGCGCGCACTGCCAGACATGGGCGCGAACAGCCTTGCCGCGCAATTGGGATCCGATTCGCCCATTGTCCGCGATTGGGCCTTGGAGCACATGGCCGGCAAGGGCAAGGATGCCCTAAAGGCGCTCGAAAAGGCATATCGAGAAGGTGGTGATTTGCAGCGTGTAAACGTCGTGTGGGCGATTGCCCGCATCGAGCCGGAGCACGATATTCTGCGCACGGCGCTCAAGGACGCGTCCCCCGACGTGCGCGTGGCGGCGGCCCGAATGATAGGACTCGCCACGGCTGAGCGGGCAACGGACGACTTGACCCTGGTACTTTCGGATCCGGACCCATCGGTGCGGCGCCAGGCGGCCACCGCCATCGGACAGATTGGCGAGCGATCCGCCGCGGGCGCGCTTCTGAAGGCGGCTGCAACAGCGGCTGATCGATTCGAGGAACACAGCATCGTTTATTCGCTCATTCAACTCGGCGCGGAAGACGAATGCCGCGCGGCGCTTCAACTTCCTGAAGCGCCGGTACGCAAAATGGCCTTGATCGCGCTGGACCAGATGGGTGGTGGACGGCTCCGGAAAGAAGAACTTGTACCTTTTCTGGATGCGGAGGATGAATCGCTGCGAAAAGCGGGGCTGTGGGTTGCGTCGCGCCATCCCGAGTGGTCCGATGTGGTCGTTTCGCTGCTGGAAGAGGGCCTTCGCACGGCCGATGTCCAAGGCGAATCCATTGTGCCTGTGCGGGAAGTTTTGCTGGCCTATGCCAACGATGCGGGCGTGCAAGCCATCGTACCAGAACTGCTGGCCGATCCCGTTTTCGACGTGGCCCGGCGCCTGTTTCTTATGGATGCCATCGATCAGATGAATCTGGGCGAGTTTCCGCAGACGTGGATCGAGCGCATTGGCGCATCGCTGGACGACCCCAATCTCGATGTTCGCTGGCGTGCGGTCGGCTTGATCCGATCCCGCAACATCGGCGCATTCGATGAAAAGCTGGAGGCCCTCGGGAACGACTCGTCCGCTCCGGACAATCTCCGAATTGCGGCGCTGGACGCGTTGGCTCCCCGATCCGTATCCGCGCCGGGACCCGCGCGCTTCGACTATCTGACCGGCCTGCTTGCAAAGGCAACCGATCCCACGATGCGCCTGTCGATTGGGAAGCTTCTCGCCCGTTCGAAGCTTTCCGAACAACAGGCGCTCCATCTTGCCAACGAGTACATCGCGAACGCCGACCCGCTCACGTTTGCGGCGTTGTTGGATGTCTTCCGCAACGGCAGTTCGGAAGCCGTCGGTCTTGCGTTGGTGAAGGGCCTGTCCACGGCGAAGGTAAACCCCAATCTGATTCCCGGAGGGATCGACGCCGTCCTCGCGAGCTATCCCTCGGCGGTACAAGCGGCGGCGGAACCGCTCCGCGCGCAAGCCAAGGCCGAGGAAGAAGCGCGTATTGCACGCCTCCGAACCCTCGAACCGCTCCTTGATTCCGGCGATGTTGGACGCGGACGCGCGGTATTTTTCGGTGAAAAAGTCGGATGTTCTACGTGCCATGCCGTTGGTAACGAAGGTGGCACTTTGGGGCCCGATCTGACCGCCATCGGTACGATTCGTTCCGCGCACGATCTGCTTGAAGCCATTCTCTTCCCGAGCGCCAGCATGGTGCCGGGGTATGAACCGTTTCGAATTGATACTGATTTTGAAATGTACGTTGGAGTGATTGGCCGCGACACGCCGGAAGCCATAACGTTGCGCACGGGCGTCAATCAAGATACGCGCATCCCCCGCGAAGACATCGTTACGATGGAGCCGCACAACGTATCCATAATGCCGGAGGCCATGGATCAATCGCTCACGCAAGAGGAGCTGATCGATCTGATTGCCTTTCTCCAATCCTTGAACAATGAGCAGTGGCTGTTGCCTGTGCAGCGCGAAAAGTAGCAAGGGCGTATTCTACCCGTTGCAGTACCCGAGGATTCCTACAGAAACGCATATCGTGCAATAAGCGCGATGGCGATCCCGAACATGATTGGGTGCACTTCCCGGTAACGCCCGGTGGCCGTCTTGATGGCCGCATACGACACGCACCCCGCGGCGATCCCTTCATGTATGGCGAACCCGAAGACCATGATTGCCACGGTAAAGAACGCGGGCAGACTTTCGGTTAAATCGTCCCAATTCACTTTTGCAAAGGGCCGCATCATAAGAAAGCCCACTACAATCAGCGCGGGCGCCACCGCCGGATACATCGCCACCTGCAGATCGGCGGGACCGGTGCCGTAGAACGCAGGCCCCACATCCTGCCCCACGATGTGCACAATAGGCGCGAGCGCAATGGCGAAGATAAAGCCAAATCCGGTCACTACGGCCGCCAAACCCGTGCGCGCGCCCGCTGCGACGCCGGTCGCGCTCTCCACGTAGCTCGTCACCGTGGAGGTGCCCATACACGCCCCGACGCACGTGGCGGCCGCATCCGCCGCAAATGCGCCACCGGCCCTGGGCAAATCGCCGTCATCCTTGATGAATCCCGCCTGCTTGCCTACGCCTACCAATGTTCCCACAGTGTCGAACAAGTCCATGAAAAAGAACAGCAAGATGGCGATAAGCGCCTTGTCCCAGTGTGTGATGAGTTCGCTCACGTTGAATTGGAAGAAAGTCTCAAAGCCAATCTGAAAAGTCTCTTCCGGCTTCGGCAACACGCCTGTGGCCAAACCCAAACCGGCAGACACGAGTACGCCAATGAGGATTCCACCTCGAATACCCAGCGTCATTAGTGCGGCGATCAGGAAGACGCCCGCAACGGATATCAGGGCCGGACCGGACTTCAGGCTTCCCAAGTGCACCATCGTCGTGGGACTGGTCGTAATGATTCCGCTCCATTGCAAGCCGACGAAAGCGATAAACAATCCAATCCCCGGTCCGATCGCGTTTTTCAGACAGTCGGGCAAGACACGCAACAAGCGTTCGCGCGCGCCCACCAGCGACAATGCAAGAAAGATGAGCCCGGATATGAAGACGATGGTGAGACCGGCCTGCCACGAAAACCCCATGGCGCCGGGAAAGGTGGAGCATACGGTGAAGGCAAAGAAGAAGTTCTCGCCCATGCCCGGTGCGAGTGCGATCGGATATCGCGCGAGATAGGCCATCAGGAAACAAGCGATCGCGCTCGACAAGCACGTTGCCACCAACACGGAACCAAACGGCATGCCGCACGCGCTCAACACGGTCGGCTGTACAAACACGATGTAACTCATGGTGGCGAAGGTGGTCAGCCCGCCCACTACCTCGCGCTGCACGGTCGATCCTGCTTCCGATACGCCAAACCACTTATCCAACGCGTTCACGGCAGAATCCCCCAATTCTCGACATCGGGGTTCACTCTACAAAATCGCCTCCCGCGAATAGAAGCGGCCAACCGCGGGGGCTGAAGGTGTTGCCTCTGGATTCCAAGCGATCCTTCAGCGCACCTGCTGTTTTTCGACGTCGCTTCTTTGGCCCGCGACCGTTGCCGGAATCGCGTCATCGTCCGCCGCATCCTCATACCACACGCACAAACGTCCGTCTTCGTCCACGACGCCGTTTGCGGGCAGTTTCCACGACGGATTCCATTCCAGGCGCTCTTGATAGTCGTAGTTCGAGCGGAGCAGGAATTTGTTGTCCCGGTAATCGACGATTGTGCCTTCGTACGGCGTGATCTTTCCGATGGCCGTCATCAGGCAAAATTGCGGCTTGGCCCGGCCAGAGATGCGTCCGCTCGCGCTGAGTTGCCGCGCCAAATCAATGCTCCGCATGAGCGGCGTGCGCAGGCTGTTCAGCCCCCCAATGGGCACGCAATGAAACAGATAGTGATTCTCGATTGCCAGGGACCGTATGCGGTCGCACAATTCGACGAGTTCGTCCAGCGTGTCGTTTACACCCCGCAACAAGACGGTCTGATTGTAAATCGGCGCTATATCGCGCACGCGCCGGTATGCCGCCTCCACTTCCGGAAACAGCTCCGCCGCATGATTGATTTGGGTGGCCACTTCAATCCTGAACGGATACCGCTTCGACAGCACGTCCAGAATCTTGTCGTTCACCCGGTCAGGTTCATGTATCGGCACGCGGGTGGCCACGCGCGCAATGCGTATTTGCGGCGCGTGCTCGGCGACGGCGTCGAGGAAATCTCCCACTTTCTGCGGCACGAGAAACGGATCGCCTCCGGTAATCAGAATCTCCCGCAATTCCTCGTGGCCGGGTGCTTGTCCCACGTATCGGGCGATGCGTTGAATATCGTCCTTGCTCTGGTGGAATGGCTCGTAATTGCGCCGCAGGCAATACCGGCAATGGGCAATGCATTGGTACAAAGGCTCGAACAGAATCACGCGGCGGTACAGCCGCTCAACGCCGGCCAGCGGCTCGTTTTCCCAATACACCTTTTCGCCCGCTTCGTAATGCTTCAGGCCTTCGTCGGCACGGATGCTGGCCTCGCCCGCCGTTTCGATGTACTGCCGCGACAACACGCGCATGACGGTCTGGTCGTTGCTCGCTTCCGCTTCGCGCAGCTTGTCCCGCAAGTAGGGCGAAACCAATTCCGGGAATTCTTTATATTCCCCCGTCGTAATTTCGCCGCGTTTGGAGCGCCCGTTGCGCGGAGCAAGGCGCATGGGAACCACGCGGAGCTTCACGAGGTCTTCGATATGCTCCATCTTGTCCCGCAAGGTGTTCATATCCGGAAATTGAAAGAAGGCGATGCCCGCCGCCATGTCCGCGCGCGTATAGGCCGAAATAGCGGATCCTTGATCGAGGAAAAGCCGCAGTTCCGCCAGATGCGGTTGAATCTCCGCGCTGAATTCCACGCCTTCAAAGCGCCCCGGAAAGCGCGAACCTATCAGATATGTCGCCACCGGCTTTGCATCGGCCACGGAAAAGCGCGTATCGGGATAAGGTATGCCCAGCGCGCCGTGCACCGCCGCCTCGGTCAGGTTAAATCCCGTGGACAATTGGATTGCATCGGGCACGAAGTTGCCGCCGTTGCGCAGGCCAACGTCCAGGATGTACACAACGCCGTTGCGCGCCAGCGCATCGAAGTTCATGCAGCCCGCACGTAACCCCAGCCCGCGAATGATTGCCTCAAATTGCCGGTCAATATGCTCGGCCAACGCCTCGTCAAAGAATCCCGGAAAAATCTCGCCGCTGGGCACGTTCGAGATTCGATCTTTCAAAAAGTGATTGTGCCCATAATGCCGGAAGGCCAACCGTCCAGACTCGAACCATACGTCGCCGTCCAATTCCATGATGTCCGCGTGGACGAAGTTCTCGAACACGGCGCGTTTCGTAGTCGAATTCGCGAGGGCCACGTCCAGCGCGCGCTCCACCTCGCCCAGGCCGTGAATTACGGATTGCCCCTTGGTGCCCGCGGAATCCACCGGCTTCACCACGATGGGAAACGTCAACCCGGAGATGTTCGAAAGCGCCTCCTCCACCGAGGATGCCGAAAAGAATGGGGGATGCGGCAATCCGTGCGCCCGTTGAAACTCGCGAAAGAGGTCCTTCCGGCGAATGGCTTCGGCCGCTTCGGGCGGGTTGCCGGGCAGGCCCAATTGTTGCGCAACAAATGCCACGCTGGCCACCGAGGAATCGGACGCGTAGGTCATGATGCCATCGACACGGTGCCGTTGCGCCACGGCTAGAATTGCCTCCCGATCGCGTGTCGACACCTGTTCGAATACATCCGCGTGTACACGCCCGGGCACGTCCGGGTTGTAGTCTACCAGGATGACCTCGCACCCCAGCCGTTTGGCACACGCCAATGCGGGCGTCTGAAACAGTGCCCCGCCTAAATGCAATAACCGCTTGCCCTTAAGGGACATCGCGCCCAATCTCCTCGGTTCAACGGAAATTCCCGTATCTGTCTATCGGCAATTTTGCGGACTGGCTTTAACTCTCGAACACTTGACACACAGGGAATCTCAAGAAATTTTTCCCGGCTTTCCGTCCGGCGCATTGAGTACCGGACGCACCTTTACTTTATACTATTGAAACACTGGCCATGTCGTTTACAACGATTTTGAAAGAAGTCAAAGGGGGGTCATCAATGCGAATTTCGGGTGCATTGCTTTTCGTGGTAGCCGGGGTTGCCGCTCTGGGCTGCGGAAAGAAAACCGAGGAGAACACCGCTGAATTTTCGGTAACGACGAAAGACGGCACCGCCAGTGTTACCATGGGCGATTCCGGTATTCGTATTCAAAGCCCGGACGGAAACGTAAACGTGAATCTGGGCGGCAATGCCGACGGCAATATCAGCGTCAATGTATCTGGCGCGGAAGGCAGCGTATCCTTAAATGCCGGTGCCGCCGTTGCCATGCCGGACAACATCCCTTCTGATGTACCCATCTACGCGGGTCTGACTCCCACGCTGGTAAACGCGGAGTCGACCGAACAGGCGTTCATGATTCAAGCGACGAGCGGGGACGCGCCGAGTAAGATAGTGCAGTTCTACAAAGACAACGCGCCCAAGAACGGTTGGAAGGAAGCCAGCGCCGTTTCGGAAACGGCGGGCCAGGAAACCCACATGATCGCCTACGAGAAAGACGGCCGGCAAATGGTGATCATGGCCACCGCCGCCGGGGCCGGCAGCCAGGTCACGCTGACCTGTTCGGGCAAGTAATCACGCCAGGAAGTACGTTTGAAACCTGCCCGGCCAGCGCGTTGAACGAATCGCCACCACAGAAGAGGAAGCTACTTCGGATCGAAAAGAGTATGACTATAATGACCCGTTCTCATTGGCATATTTCCGGTTAGTACAAAGGAGGCACATGTCATGAGTAAGATAGGAAAAGCTTTTCTCAATGCAGGTAAGGCAATTGTCAGCGACACGGAACCCAGCGAGTACAAGGCCGCCGACAAAGCGATCGTCTGTCACCATTGTGGCGGAACCCAATTTCACGAAGGTAGCGCGCAACTGAACACGGCATTAATGACCTTGGCCGGTTTGGATTGGGCCAATGAATCGGCGACAACACTGGCCTGTTCGACCTGTGGCCGAATCGAATGGTTTCTTACCTCGCCGGAGCGATTGGCCCCATGACCCATTTCCACATAAGCCTTTGAACCCGTTGATTGGGGAATTGTCTGGAACTTCGCGTGAACGGCGATAATCCAATATATGCGCCAACACATAACTCCCTTCTCTCAAGGGAGGGGGACAAAAGGAGGGTGAAACCCTCAATCCCTCTCATCCCTCGTTCCCAAGCTCCAGCTTGGGAACGCGCTCCCGAAAAGCTTTGCTTTGAACCCCCGTCAAGTATGCAGCGAATCGATCTCCATCACCGAGTGGTCGTCCAGATAATAGTTCCGCGCCGAAGAATACCGCCAATGCTCGGGAAGATCGACGTAACCCCGCCGCACGGGGTTGTTATGGACGTAGTCAACCTTCTGGTTAAGCATTTCATCGCCCTGGATGCGTTGCGGGTGCGTACCTTCCTGCCAGACCTGATGTGCACTCTCCATCTTGTACCGCTTCTTGTAGGCCGTGAATTGGCTGAGAAGCGGAGTCTGGCCGCCCGATGCCGCAATTCGGACAATTTCGCGCGCCGTAAACGACTTGAAGGACTGAACAACGGCGCTCAGATCGGGGGCCGATGCGATGAGGTGCAGGTGGTTTTCCATGATGACATAGGCATACAGGCGCAGTCCCTTCTGCCGTCGGCAAAAGGCAAGGGATGTGGCAATCGAGTCGAAGTACGGGCGGGATTGGAAGACGGAAATCCACTCGACGATGGTGCAGGTGAGGAAGTACGCGGCGTCCGGTTCGTGGAATCGGTATCGGGATCGCATGGGGAGGAGGATAGCGAAGGGCAGGGGCGTTTTGCACGCGCGTTCAAAGCAGAGCTTTTCGGGAGTGCATTCCCAAGCGGGAGCTTGGGAACGAGGGTAATGAAGCGGAGTGGCAGGCGGTGTGGCTTGCACCCGCAGCGGATTGTCGAGCAGCGAATCTTTCATCCTCCCAACCTACTTGTTTCGAAAGTCTCGCCCCAATGACCGGCGACAATCCGACGCATCGCCAAACCACCATCGGCGAGGTTACGCCTCCTTCTGAAGCGACCAACGCTTGTATTGAAGGCACCATTGAACGCATCGTCTACGAAAGTCCGGACAGCGGCTTTATCGTGGCGCGGTTGCAGGAAGATCAAAAACCGAATCTCACCACCATTGTCGGCGTGGTTGCGGCCTCCCCTGGCGAGACGGTGCGCGTATGGGGCCGGTGGGTGGACGACGCCAAGTTTGGGCGCCAACTGAAGGTGGAAAAATACCAGACGCTCGTGCCTGCGACGGCCGACGCCATTGAGAAATATCTGGGATCCGGTCTCATCGAAGGAATCGGCCCCACGTATGCCAAACGTTTGGTGAAGTCGTTCGGCACGGAAACGCTTCGTGTCATCGAGGAAGAACCGCACCGCCTTCGCACAGTCGAAGGCATTGGCCGCAAACGAGCTGATCAGATCCGCAAAGCGTGGGACGCGCAACGTACGATTCAGTCCATCATGCTATTTTTGCAAGGCCATGGCATTGGCGTGGCGCAAGCCGTGCGCATTTACAAACGGTACGGCGACGCCGCGATGGCCGTACTCCGCGACAACCCCTACCGGCTCGCGCAAGACATTGCGGGCATCGCATTCCGCAGCGCGGATGCCATTGCCGAACGACTTGGCATTGCCAAGGACTCGCCCAAACGCGCGGCAGCCGGTTTGCACTACGTCATGCAGCAGGCCGCAAGCGAGGGAAATGTCTATGCCAGCCGCACGGACCTGATCAAGAAGGCCGCTGACCTGCTCGAAGTGGAGGCATTGAGGGTAGAAGAGGCGATCCCCGAAGCCGAACTGCAAGCGCTGCTCATACGCGAACAGGACGACTACTTTCTTCCCGCGTTGCATACCGCCGAAGTGGGTGTTGCAAAAGGATTGAAGTGCGTATTGAGCGTTCCCATGGAGGCGGTGCCAATTCAATTGGACAATGCGCTCAAATGGGTCGAGCAGCAATTCTCCATCGAACTCTCTCCCGAACAGCGAGACGCCGTGCGCACCGCTATCTCAGCCAAGATCATGGTCATTACCGGTGGGCCCGGCACGGGCAAGACCACGGTGTTGCGCAGCCTGCTTGCCATTTTCGACAAGAAGAACATCAGCGCCATGTTGGCCGCGCCCACCGGCCGTGCCGCGCGGCGCATGAGTGAAGCCACGGATCGTGAAGCGAAGACGATACACCGCTTGCTCGAATTCAGCCCTAAACAAGGCGGCTTCACACGCCACGAAGGAAACCCGCTCAACACCGATCTCGTGGTCCTGGACGAATGTTCGATGATCGACGTCGCGCTTATGCACGCGCTTCTGCGCGCACTGCCGCCAGCGTGCCGGCTCGTCCTTGTGGGCGATGTCGATCAGTTGCCTTCGGTGGGGCCTGGGAACGTTCTGCTCGACGTAATCGCTTCCGGCATCGTGCCCGTGGTGCGATTGCAGACGGTATTCCGGCAGGCGGGAGAAAGTGGCATTATCTCGAACGCACACCGCATTAACCGCGGCCTGGAACCTGAATTCAATGACCGCGACTTTTTCTTTATTGAACGAACCGATCCCAAAAAGCTTCTCGACACCGTCGTTGAAATCGCGACCGAACGCTTGCCCAAACGATTCAATCTCGATCCGGTGCGCGACATTCAGGTGCTCTCCCCCATGCACCGCGGCGACGCCGGTGTAGGCCAACTCAACGAAACCATGCAACGCGTGCTCAACCCCAACCTGCAACCCATCGGGCGCCGCCTTTTCGGCCTTGGCGACAAGGTCATGCAGACGCGCAACAACTATGAACTCGACGTCTACAACGGCGATGTGGGCATTGTGTCCCTCGTGGATGAACCCACGAAAGAAGCCCATATTCAGTTCGACGACCGGGAAGTTCTGTATCCCTTCGATGACCTCGATGAACTCACGCTTGCCTATGCTTGCACGGTCCACAAGTCCCAAGGCAGCGAATACCCCGCGGTTATCATCCCGCTCAGCACGCAGCATTTTCTCATGCTCCAGCGCAACGTCCTCTACACCGCCATCACCCGCGCCAGCCGGATCGTCGTCCTGATTGGGGATCCCAAAGCGCTCCGTATGGCTGTCCGCAACACCGACGTTGCACGAAGAAACACACGGCTGGCGGAGCGATTAAGGAATGTGGAAGGACCTTAACCTTTAAATGACGTGTAGAGAAGTCGCTCGTGTAGAATGTGGGTCGTACTGAAGAACAGACGTTTGGGATCAATGTCATGCAAACCACTCGGCGATCTTTCCTTTGCCAAACGGCGCTCGCAGCATCATCGCTGACACTCGGCAACTGCGCCACCGCCCGCAGGCCGGTAAAGCGCAACGCCAAGCCCAACATCGTCATCTTTTTCACCGACGACCATGGCTATGCGGATCTATCCTGTGCGGGTTCGCCTGATATCCGCACGCCGCACATCGACGCCATTGCGGCGGATGGCGCGCGGCTCACCTCGTGGTACTCAAACTCCCCTGTGTGTTCCGCATCGCGCGCCGCGTTGTTGACAGGCCGCTACCCCGGCAACACCGGTGTGCGCGGCGTGTTGCCGGGCCACCGCGAGGCCGCGGGCCTTCTACCCGAAATTCCAACTATCGCCTCCGCGTTGAAACCCCTTGGGTACCGCACCGCCCTCGCGGGCAAATGGCACCTTGGCGTACTTGAGCAATGTCGCCCTCACAACCATGGCTTCGATGAATGGTTCGGATTCATGGCCGGCTGCATCGATTTCTATTCCCACATCTTCTACTGGCACATGGCAGGGGCGAACGGCAAGGCCCCGGTGCATGACCTCTGGAAGAACAATGAGGAGATTTGGGAAAACGGCCGCTATTTCACCGATCTCATCACCGAACACGCCGTCGATTTTGTGAATCGCGCGGCTTCTTCGGGCGATCCTTTTTTTCTTTACGTCCCCTACAATGCTCCACATTACCCGATGCACGCACCGCCGGAGTACATGAACCGATTCGGACATCTTCCGTGGGAGCGGCAGGTGATGGCGGCCATGCTTAGTTGTGTTGACGACAGCATAGGCGCCGTTGTCAACGAATTGAAGCGGCAGGGCGTATATGACAACACCCTCATTGTGTTCACGAGCGACAACGGCCCGTCGCGCGAGGTTCGCAACTGGCTCGACGGAAACGAGGAACCCTACTACGGCGGATCGCAGGGCGACCAAAAAGGCCACAAGTTCAGCCTGTACGAGGGCGGCATCCGCGTGCCCGGTGTCGTCTCGTGGCCGGGGCATATTCCCGCCGGCCAGGTTTTAGACGCCCCGGTGGCAAGCATGGATGTGTTCCCCACGCTTCTTCGAGCGGCCGGCGGCGACCCTGGGGCATACACGATCGACGGACTCGATGTGATGCCGGTATTGACCCGTCAAGCTCTCTCGCCACACGGCGATTTGTTCTGGGAGCACCAGGGCCAGACGGCTGTGCGGCGCGGAAAGTGGAAACTGGTGTTACATGGAACGTTGGTCGAGGGCGCGCCGCCGGAAGACGATGTTCACCTTTCGAATCTGGATGAGGATCCCGGCGAAAAGGTGAACCTGGTGAACCGCGAACCGGATATTGCCGCTGAACTGCGGTCCGCCGCCGAATCGTGGCGAGCACGCATCGACCAGCGGTGGGAAACCGAATGGAAACCCAAACTCGAGGCGGCATCGTGATCGCGCTCCACGGACGGCGCGTGTTAAGCTAGAAATCGAGTACGTCCAATGAACCCATTCAAACAGTGCGTTACTTGCGTCTCTTTCGCCGTGGCGTTTACTTCTTGTTCCGGCCCACCGGACTTGCCGAAGTCGTACGCCGCCGAGGAGACGTATCAGGTCGCCGAGACATCCACCGTGGACGCCCCTTCGGCCCCTGCGGGCGATTTACCGGAATCGGCGACGCCCCTGGAGCCGAAAGCCGATGAGAATCCGCTCGATCATCTCGATTCCACGCTTCGCGACATGAGCACCATTGTTGTCGATTTGAACGCGAATCCCATCGTTCAAGTCGTCGAACCGGAGAAGCCGGCCCCTCCTGCGCCCATGGCGCTGGAAGCGCTCGAATCGCAAGTGGCCGCATTGCGTGCCGAAGTTCGCACGCTCACGGATGCTATCAACGAATTGCGCGAATCCACCTTGGCCCGAATCGAAGACGAAAACAACGCTCTCCGCCAGGAATTGGCCCGTCTCTATGCACTGAATCCTTCAGAGGCGCCCACCGGCGCTCCGGTCCCGAATCCGGACGGCAACCCACTCGTCGAGGCCGCTGAAATCGCTGTCGCGATGGCAAAGGAGGACGTCGAAAAGGCGAAGGAATTGCCCTTTAATCCCGACGACTGGAAAGACCTTTATGGAGACCAGGGTTACGTTGTGGTGAAAGATTCCACGCGCACACCGGAAGACGCCAAGCAGCTCGGCAACGACGTGACTTCGCTCAAAGCATTAATCTTGCTCGTTCCGCCGGGAATAGACCAGGATTCGCTTGCTGAAATGGCGCGAGGCCTGCGAAAAGAGTTTGATAGTTTCGACAACATCCGCATTGACTTCTTTGACGACCCCGAGGCGGCCCGCCTGTTCAGCAACCAGAATGTGGACAAGACCGGCCACCACGTCATGAATATCACCAAACACAAAAAGTCCGGCATGGACGTCATCACGCGCATTGAAGGCAACACCACCTACGAAGTCGCGCCCTAACGCGCATTTTGCGCCACGCTTACAGTGAGGTGGTGCAGTTAAGTATGGCCATTCACGAACGAGTGCCCGGGAGCTCGACTCCCCGATAAGACGGGCGGGAAGGCAAGAAAGACCGAAATCAGAAATGGCGGAGGGTGTGGGACTCGAACCCACAAGCCCGAAGGCGCCGGTTTTCAAGACCGGTGCGTTACCAGTTACGCTAACCCTCCGAAAGTGAAACCGTATTGTACTGTGCGGTCATTGCGGCTGGCAAACCCGCTGAGGAGTTCACGCTGTGCAAAACGACCTTTTCAACGCGGTAGATCGCTATATCGAGGGCTTGTTTGTCCCCGCCGATCCCGTATTCGAAGCCGCGTTGGATGCCGCTCACCGGGGTGGCCTGCCTGAAATTCAGATTTCACCGGTACAAGGCAAATTCCTCTATCTCCTTGCGAAATTGACAGGCGCAAAACGAATCCTCGAGTTGGGCACCCTCGCGGGCTACAGCACCATCTGGCTTGCTCGTGCGCTGCCTGCCGGTGGCCGCCTCATCACCCTTGAATACAGCGAGCACCATGCGACGGTCGCGCGTGCCAACATTGCGCGAGCCGGTCTTGCCGGCTGTGTCGAAATCCTGACCGGGCCCGCGCTCGATTCGCTGCCCAAACTCGCTGAACGGAGCGAAGCACCGTTCGATCTCGTTTTTATCGATGCGGACAAGAACAACTATCCCGGTTACCTGGATTGGGTGTTGCGCCTTGTCCGGCCCGGCGGACTCATCCTTTCCGACAACGTCGTGCGTGATGGCAACGTGCTGAATGAAAACAGCGCGGATGAGTCGATTCAGGGTATTCGCACATTTAATGCGGCCCTGGCCACCCATCCGCGCTGCGAATCCATCATCCTTCAACAAGTCGGCACCAAGGGATACGACGGTCTGGCCATCGCCCGTGTGCGCGACTGAACCACCGACGATCTTCCATCGTTTACAAATGCATCTGCCCAGCCGCCTCCGGCTGAAACAACACATCCACGACGCGCATTCGCCGAGCGCCTTTCGGCGCCTGCCAGACGATTTCGTCGCCTGAGCGGTACCCCAGTAACGCGGTGCCGATCGGCGCCAGCACGGAAACCCGGCCCGCTTCGGCATCCGCTTCCGGCGGAAACACGATTGTGTACACCGATTCCTTTCCGGTATCGAGATCTTGGAGTCTCACCGTGGAATTCATCGTGATGACATCGGATGGCACCTTTTCAGGCGCGACCACCTTGCCACGCGCCAATTCACCCTCCAAGGCGGCAAGGTGCTTCTTTTCGCGTTTTTCGTCGATGGCGATACGTTCCAGATATGACCCTATTCGGGACAAGTCAAACGTAGTAACCGTCAATTTCTTTTTACGCATGGTGGAAACCTTCTTTCTCCAAGCCGCCTGAAAAAAGCAAAAACCGCGATTCGGCGGCAAATCGCGGCAACACACGACTTCAACTCTGGATTTACACCCGGTTATGCATACTCAGAAGGCCGGCCCCATGCGCTTCCCCTGCGGCGACCACAGATAGAATCCTTCGCCCGTCTTGGCTCCGAGTTTGCCTTCTCTGACCAAACGCTTGAGAATTTCGGGAATCTCTGGAAATCGCGCGGGATCAATCTCGTGCATGATGCTGAAGGCATTCGCGCAGATGTCCAGCCCCGCCAAATCCGATATTGCGAGTGGACCCGCCTGCAGATTAAAGCCGTCGCACATTCCCTGATCGATGTCCACAATCGTTCCCGCGCTTTCCTCCACCAAACGCATGGCTTCGCACGACATCGCGCCGAAGATCCGGTTCATCAAGAAGCCCGGGATGTCCTTCTTCACCAGGACCGGATTCTTTCCCACGAACCTTGCGAACGCCATTACCGCGTCGGTTACTTCCGGCAAGGTGGCCGGATTGGGAATCACTTCCACCAGACGCATCAGCGGCACGGGACCAAAAAAGTGCGTCCCAATCACGCGTTCCGCGCGTTTCGTCGCCGCGGCAAGCTTGGTGATCGGAATCGTCGACGTATTCGAAGCGAGTATCGTATCCGGGCTGCAAAGGCTGTCCAGTTGTCCGAATAGCTCCTGCTTCAATTCCACATCTTCGTAAATGGCCTCGATGGCAAGGTCCACGTCCGAAGCCGCGCCGTAGTCGGTCGTGCATACAATTCGCGAAAAGATTGCCTCGACCGGCTCCTTCACCAAATTTTTGGATGCGAGCTTTTCCAGCGACCATCCGATAATTGCGTGCGCTTTCGCGAGGGAGATCTCGGACGTATCGATCAACCGCACATTGCAGCCCGCCTGTGAAACCACCTGCGCGATACCGCTCCCCATGAAACCCGAACCCACGATCGCCACCGTTTTTATCGGCATGTTACGAATCCCTTCACCACAAGCGAACCCGAAGTTTGATCGACTTGATTCGCGCCTACACGGAGAACCCGCCGTCGCACAGCATCACGGTGCCGGTTGTATAGCTGGAAGCGTCCGATGCCAGATACACGGCGGCTCCCACAATCTCTTCCGGCTGGCCGTGACGGCCCATCGGCGTTTGGGACGTGAACCAGTCCAGCATTTCCGGCGAATCGATCAACACCTGGGCAAACTTGGTTTCCACCAGGCCCGGCGCAATCGCGTTGACGCGGATGCCCGCGCCGCCCAACTCCTTGGCAAAGGCCTTCGTCATCATGATGACGGCGGCCTTCGTAATCGCGTACACGCCTTGCATGGGTGGCGGGCTCATCCCGGCTATCGACGCCACGTTGATGATGGAGCCGCAGCCGGCCTCCACCATCATCCGCGCGGCCAGTTGCGACATCAGAAAATATCCTTTTACGTTCACGTCAAACGTCTTGTCGAAGGCCCCCATGGAAATATCCACCATGGGCCCGAAATACGGGTTCGTCGCCGCATTATTGACCAGCACGTCGACACGGCCGAATTCCGACTTCACCTTCGCAAAAAAGGCTTCGATTTGTTCCGGTTCACCCGTGTGGCACGCAATACCCATCGCCGTGCCGCCGGCTTCGTTGATCGAGGCCGCCACGGCGTCCACGCCCGGCTGCTTGCGCGAGCATAACACCACGGCCGCGCCCTGTTCCGCGTATCCGCGCGCGATTGCTTCGCCAATGCCGCGGCTCGCGCCGGTAATGACAGCCACTTTGTCTTTCAGAGAAAAATCCGCAATGGGCATTGTCATCGTCCTCGCTGTGTGGGTTGTGTCTTGTGCGCCCCATGTGCCGGTTGAATGAAAGAGCGCGCGGCTTGCGCGCCGCGCGCCTTCAATTCGACCCCATTAACCCGAATACTTTACGCCCATCAAATGGCACACAAGGTACCGGTCCAACTCTTCGTAATCGCGCGCCGCGATGAACTGGGCTTCCAGTTTCTTGTCCAGCGTCTTTACTTTTTTATGCAGGAACTTGAACCGCTCCAGGCTGTTTGACAAATGCTTCGCGCTCACATTCTGTTTCTGCGTGCGCATGGTTTTCACGTCCAGCCCGACCCACTCGCCCTTGCGTCCGTAGCCGTACTCTTCCAGCACGCGAATCTGGTTAAAGGCATGACGAAGATTGAACGAACCAAAGGTCTTGTCCTGGTCAAACTTCAGTCCGCCCTGATCATTCAAGTGCACGCTCCACAGTTTGTCGTGAGCCAACGCGTACGCCATGTCATCCGACGGATCGAGCCCTGCCAAGAGGGAGTGCGCGGTTTCCAGCAACACGCCTACGCGCGACGGGTCCTTCGTTATATACGACATGCCCACGGCGTGGCCGATGGTGGAAATGTACGCGCTGTCCACCGGCTCGTTCGGTTTGGGTTCAATCAGAATGCGAACCTTCGGGTCGTGATCCAGAAACACATTCAACGCATCCCGAATTGCCAGCACTTTTTCCCGCGCATTTTTCGACTCCCGGATGTATGTGCCTTCGCGCGCCAGCCACAGCACCATCCGGTCGGTACCCAAATCGTTGCAAATGTCGATGCAGCGTTTGGTCCGCTCGATCGCGTACTTCCGTTGTGCCGCGTTGTTGTTCGTATACCCGCCGTCGATTGTCTCCTCCGCGAACCACAGGCGCGGCGCGACGAACTCCGGCGTCAACCCAATATCCGCCAACTTCTTGCGCACGGCCTTGGTCTCTTTCGAGATCTGCGCGGCGGACTTTCCGTCAATATCCGGAACCACGTCGTCGTCGTGGAACTGCATCCCGTCAAAGCCCATCTCCTTGGCCATCTTGAACTTCTTCGCCATCTCAATCGGCTTCCGGACCGTCGGCCCGAACGGATCGGACCCCTCGTCAATATTCCAGGGCCCAAACGAAAACCGGTACACCGCACCCTGCTTCGCCATCGTCGATAACTCCCTCGTGAAAATTCCCCGTCGGGGACATGAATTGCACTTTCGCCCAAAAAACCCCGTCAGCATACCCCCAAGGCAAGACCGTTGCAACCGATGCGCGCTTTCTTGAGTGACAGCCATATTCATGGACGCGCCCCATGCGCAATCAGGTTATCAAACCATGGTCCGATCGCTTCTATGTATGCGATCGGGAGTATAGATGGCTTCTATGATCTTCCATCTCGTCTCTTGGGACAATTCCTTCAACCGGTTTAGTCAGGTTCGTGGAATCAACTGGCCCGGGAACCCGCCAATGCTCTAGAAAAAGCAGGCCCGGCAAGTGTGATAATCGGGGAAACTGACACGTTATTGCATATAATGCATCAATATAGATACAATTGTATCATAAATCTGGATACATCGCCTTTGGCCCCTCGTGCAAAACATATGTGGCTATTGCTCATCCATCATTTGCCCCCAAGACCGGCCTATGCGCGCGTAAGGATAAGCAGGCGCCTTCACGATATCGGCGCCGTGGCAATCAAGAACACGGTGTATGTGCTTCCCAACCGGGAAGAGTCCATTGAAGATTTTCAGTGGTTGTTGAATGAAATCAAGCGTGAAGGCGGCGAAGGTGTGGTATGCGACGCAGGTTTCGTGGAAGGATTGACGGATGCCGACATTATTCGCCTTTTCAATGCGCGAGCTGAGACACAGTACTCGAAGATCGCACGGGATGCTCGAACCTTGCTTGGCGCAATCAAGACAAAGTCTAAGGCCGATCGCGTAGACCGCTTGGAGGCAGCGTTTGCACGGCTATGCAGAAACTTGGAGCGTACCTCCGAAAGGGATTACTTCAGCGCAAAGGGCGGCCGCACCGTACGCAGCTTGTTGGATGACATCAAGTCCTTGCTCAAAGCCAAGACAGCGGAAAATAAGCGTTCTGCGTCTCCGGGCGGCCAATGCAAGATGCCCCGCGGAGGGATCTGGGTCACAAGGAAAAACATCTTCGTGGACCGCATGGCAAGCGCGTGGTTGATTAAACGTTTTGTCGATCCTCAAGCCCGATTCAAATACGTCGAAGTGGAAACGTATAGGCACAGGACCGGCGAACTGCGCTTCGATATGTACGAAGGCGAATTCACGCATCGAGGGAGCCAGTGCACGTTTGAAGTCTTGTGCGACTCCTTTCACCTGCACGATCCCGCGATCTCCCAACTCGCTGAGATAGTTCATGACATCGACATGAAAGACGGAAAATACGCCCGCGAAGAAGCCATGGGAATTGCGCTTGTGCTGCGGAGCATTCGCTCCTCCTGCCGGAATGACGTGGATCGACTGACAGGAGCCGTGGAACTGTTTAACATCCTTTATGACGAGTTGATTGCTAGCACCAAGGGAAGATAGCGTGGCCAAGGGAAATCAACCAGAAAACCGTAAGCCTGAAGAAACTTCCAGCCCGTTGGAAACGAGTGCGGCCCTGCCAACCTTTCAGGAAGCGGCGCGCACGTGGGCGTATATTGGCCTGAACAGCTTTGGCGGTCCAGCGGGTCAAATCGCGGTAATGCATCGCATACTGGTGGACGAAAAGCGCTGGATAAGCGAAGATCGCTTTCTGCATGCATTGAACTATTGCATGTTGCTGCCCGGTCCGGAGGCCCAGCAACTGGCCACCTACGTCGGCTGGCTGCTTCATGGCGCGCGAGGCGGTCTCGTCGCGGGCACGCTCTTCGTCATACCCGGCGTCGTCGTCATCTTGTGCCTAAGCTATCTTTATGCCGGAGCCCAACACATCGAGGGGGTTCAAGCTTTCTTTTTTGGCCTGAAGGCCGCCGTGCTCGCCATTGTCGCAGAAGCCGTACTGCGCATTGGCAGGCGCACCCTCAAATCGCGCTCTTCCGTTTGCATCGCAGCCGCCGCATTCATCGCGATCTTCTTCTTCGACACCCCTTTTCCCTTAATCGTGGCCTCAGCGGCCGCGCTTGGCCTCGGCCAGCGCTACTTTTCGCGCATGGCCAACGGGCCAGACAACATACTTGGCGGCAGCCTTATGGGGCGCAGCGCTGTGCCAACTCTGTTGCGTTCCGCCAAGGTCGTCGCAGTATGGGGCGTGCTCTGGTCTGCACCGCTCCTCGCTCTCATGCTTGCGCGTGGCAAGGATGATGTCTATTTCCTGGTGGCCACATTCTTTAGCAGAGCTGCGGTCGTCACTTTCGGCGGCGCATACTCCGTTCTTGCCTACATGACACAACAGGCCGTCGGCGTATATGGGTGGCTAACGCCTGGCGAAATGGTCGATGGACTCGCGATGGCGGAGACAACACCAGGTCCGCTCATTATGGTTGTTCAGTTTGTCGGCTTCATGGCCGCCTTCCGCGATCCCGGCTCCCTTCACCCAATGCTCGCCGGCACAGTGGGTGGTTTGCTAGCCACTTGGGTGACGTTCACGCCATGCTTTCTATGGATATTTCTTGGCGCTCCCTACATCGAAGTCCTGCGCGGCAACAAAGCCCTCAATGCCTCGTTGAGCGCGATAACTGCTGCGGTGGTAGGAGTCGTCTTGAATCTAGCCGTTTGGTTCTTCCTGCACACGGTGTTTGGGAAAGTGACTCAGCTGCCATTCGGCCCGCTTACTTTGCAGGTGCCTGATTTCAGCACCGTGAATTGGGCCGCATTGTTCCTGGCCGTCGCAGCAATGGTTGCCACGTTTCGCTACCACGCCGGCATGTTCAAGGTTCTCGCGGCATGCGCACTGGGTGGTATGGTCACAAGATACCTGCTCTGAGGACTCCGTGGACCAAACTGATCTCGGGCGTATCGAAAGGCAGTCATCAGGCCGCGGATTCACCCCTTATGCGAATGGTCACGCCCGAAAGACATGCCAAATGGAGGTCCAGTTGATTTTCAATCTCGGCCACGATCTCTTGTGCCTCTCCAACGGACAATCCAGCGTCGACTTCGACTTCCAGTTCCGCGCGCAGTCTGTGGCCTAGCCAACGCGCCTTAACATCGTGAATCCTGCGCACGCCGTCGACGTGACTGACGGCATGGGCAATTTCGTCGAGAACCACCGGTTCGATTCCATCAAGCGATCGCGTAAACACAGCGCGGGCCGATTGCCACACGATGCCAAATATCGCAATGGAAATGCAGAGTCCCACCACCGGATCGGCAAGCGGAATGCCCAGCCATACCCCCACCGCGCCAAAGAGCACGGCGAGACTCGTCCAGCCGTCTATCCGCGCATGATAGCCGTCGGCGATCAATGCAACACTGTTGATTTCCTTGCCAACTCGTATCCTGAAAATGGCGACAGCTTCATTGCCAATGAACCCGATAATGGACGCGGCCACCACGGCCCAGAGATACTGTACGGTCCGGGGATGGAGAAAGCGATCAATGGATTCATAGAAGGCGACGAGTGCGCTGAACAAAATGATTCCGACGATGACCATGCCCGCCAGATCCTCGACACGCCCCAATCCATACGGGAATCGCTTGCTGGGTTTGATGCGAGCGAACATAAAGGCAATCCACAGTGGGATAGCCGTGGCCGCGTCGCCAAAGTTGTGAATGGTATCGGCGAGCAACGCCACGCTGCCGGAAATATAGACCACCGCCACCTGAAAAAGGGCCGTAAGAAGAAGACCAATAAACGACCATTTAACCGCCCAGATTCCTCGCTCCGTGGAAAGAATTGTGGGATCCACCACGCCATGCATGTGGCCGTGTTCGTCGCCGTGATCGTGGCCGTTATGAGCGTGATGATGGTGCGAAGGCATGACTGGATGCTCCCGGCGCGTGCCGCCAGGGCGGCATGACTCTGTGCTCCTACTTTAAGTAGGACCGGACTACCTCGATCAGTTGTTCAACGGCAGCCGCTTGATCCCGTTTCAGCCGCTGCCCTGGATCCACGACATGATGCCGGATATGACCTTCAATGATTTCGAACATCAGCCCGTTTAGCGCTCCCCGGCTGGACGCGACCAGTTGGAGGGTTTCGTACGGATCCTGCTCTTCGGTCAAGGCGCGCTCGATTGCACTCAGCTGCCCCTGGATCCGGTGAACGCGGCCCAGCAGCTTCTTCTTGTCTCGAATGGTATGTGACACTGGGGGAAATTCCTTGTTTTTCCATTGATTCGTATAATATACTCCCCCACAGTATATATTGCAACACACCCGGAACCTTTCGAAGGGCCGGGAGAAGTTTCAATGGGTGCAATGCCGCTCCGTGAGTAGCCTCGCGAAACGGCAATCCGCGGGGAGGCGACATGTCCAACGGCGACACGGCCGGCACGCAACCAAAACGCATTGTCAGCGTGGATCAACTCCGGGGGTACGCCATATTCGGTATGCTGCTGGTCAATGCGAGCGGTCTGTTCTTTGATCCGGTAACGTCGACGCTGGAAAGTCCCGGCGCACAGAAGTTCTGGGATGCGTGCCTGTTCCAATTGAGCCACCACAAAACTACTTTCACCTACGCCGACACGATTGCGCCGCTTTTTGTTTTTGTCGTGGGAATGGGGATGCGGCTGTCGTGGTTGCGCCGAAGTGAAAGCACTGGACTTTGGCAGGGCCGGAAGTCCCTGATGAAGCGGTATGCCATCATGGTGCTGATCGCTTTCGCGCTTTACGCCGGGTGGCTCTGGGACGCCCTGATGGACATTGGTCTGGCCGGTCTGCTGGCCGTGGCGTTTATCGACAAGAAACCGCGCACCCGGCTGATCGCCGCATTTGCCCTTGTAGCGCTTTACCAAAGCATCTACACGTTTACGTCGTATGGCACGTGGGTAGCGCACGGCAAGTTCTCTTTGGACGATGCTGATTATGTGCCTTTCCTCGTGAGGTTGATTCCACTGAACGGCGAACTGTTCGGCACGAGTTTGAACGGCGGACCGCTCGGTCCCCTTAGCTGGGTGATGATGCTGCTCTTTGGATCTTACGCGTACGACTTGATGAGCGAGAGAAATGAAAAGAAACTTGTTCTTGGTTGTCTAACCTGGGGCGTTGCCCTGTGCGCAGCCGGTTATGCACTTCATGTGGAGTGGCCGGGCCTCAAAACGGAGTGGCCGTTCTCGGCCCGATACATGAACGCCCCATTTCCTCTCTGGGCAACGGGCCTGTGCTTCCTCCAGTTGCTCGCGTTCTACCTCATCTGCGACAAACTCAACCTTCGAATCCCAACGTTTACATCCGTGGGGATGAATCCGCTGATTCTTTACATTGCGCAAAGTCTGTTCTTGGATGTGGCCGAGGGATTTGCTCCCGAACAATGGTCCCTATTGGCCGGAATCGCCGGCTTCGCCGTTTTCTGGGGCGTCATTGCCGGATCCGCGTACTTCATGCACCAACGGAAGATCTACATCAAAATATGAGCTTCGCCTCAAAATGGCAAAATCGCTCTCCGGCGCCGGTACCCTCAGACTGCCTTGGAGGGCTTTCGCCTCCGAGTTTCCGTTGTCGGAATAACTCAGAAAAACCGTGCCACGACCGTTCCGTCACGCGTTTCCAACCCCCCGCACACCGGGTAATCCGCCACACGCCACCAGCAACGGTCATTCCAGGTCTTTACCCACTTCCTGGTTCCGCGGTCTGCCACCTCAAGTGTTTGCCGCACTTTTCCCACGTATGCTATGCTACCGCCCAAATCATGCCCGAAGTCTGTTTGGGCGGATACTGGGGACCTTTCAAGGGGCACATACGGAGGCTCGCACACCGCTTATGGGCAGCATCTCGTTTTATTGGGCACGGCCAGCCGCCGCGGCCCTCGTCACCATCGCTTGTCTCGCCGTGCACGCGGACCGGATCGTGGATGAAATCGTCGCGACCGTTGATACGGAACCGATCCTGATGAGCGACATCCTCATAGAAGCCGGGCCGCAGGTCAATGAACTCCGGGCCAACTCGGCCAGCGAGACCGACTACAACACCGCCGTGGACAAGTTGATCCAGGACACTTTGGACCAAGCGATCGACAGCCGGATCCTTGTGCGCGAGGCCAGGCTTGCCGGTTTGGAAATCCCCGACGATATGGTGGAAAAACGCCTCGAGGATTACAAGAAGCTCTTCGAATCCCCCGAAGCTTTTCAAAAAGAACTGGAAAGAGCTGGCGAAAACCTTACCGAAGTGCGGGAACGGCTGCGCAAACAAATCCTCGCCCGCGGGATGGCCGCGCGAAAGCAACAGGAATTCGAAAAAGGCATCGTGGTCTCCGAATCCGATGTCGCCCAGTTCTACCAGGATAACCTGGAGCAGTTTAAGCACGACGAGCGGGTCCGTGTGCGCCAGATCTTCCTCACGGCGCCGAACGATCCCGCCCAGCGCGAAGTTGCGAAAGCCCGGTTACAGTCCCTTAAGGATGAGCTTGCGGCGGGCGCGGATTTCAAAGAATTGGCCATTGAGTATTCGCAAGCCCCGGGCGCGGATGCCGGGGGCATTATCGGTTGGGTCAACCAGGGCGACCTCGTTCCTGTGTTGAACGACGCTGCGTTTACGCAAGAGGTAGGGATGGTGGGAGACATCATCGAGTCTGATGGCGGCCTCCATATTCTACTGGTTGAAGGAAAGGAACCCGCCGGCACCGTGTCGTTGGAGGAAGCCCGGAAGGAAATCGAGCCGCGCCTGCGTCAAGTCGAAGCAAGCAAACGGTTTGAAAAATGGATGGCGGAATTGCGAAAGACCAGCCGCGTCCAGGTGTTCATGTAAGCGGCCCGCATGGTCTCCCGCGTGATCAAGATGGCATTCTGGGTCACGTACGATCATCTCGGCAAGCTCATGCTCGCCGGTCTCCTATGGTCCTCCCTGGCCGGCATCCCGGGTTACCTTGCCATTGAAGCGTTGCTGTCCCCCAGCGAGGCCATACGTCTTGCGCTGGGGATTCCCCTGGCGCTGTTCGCATGTGTGGCGGGGGTTCCGATGGGCGCGGCCGCGGCCGCGGAAATGGTCAAGGAACTGATCGATACGCGTGACGGTTCCGTGGGGACCTTTCTGGAGGGCCTGCGAAAGCATGCCGTTTCAGCAACGGCTCTGGGCGCAGTATATGGGTTTGTGGCCGCGAGCCTGGCCGCAAGCGTGTGGTTTTACCCCGCGGTGATTGGACCCAGGATACCCATGCTGGGGTATGCGCTGGGTGCAATTGCCTTGTGGCTGTTGGTATTCGCAGGCATGACCGCACTGATGGTCATGCCGGTGCTCGTGCAGAGAAAGGGACGCATTGTCGCAACCGTCAAACTGGCGGCCGTGCTGGTGCTGGCCAACCCCGGACTCGCGCTGGCCTTGACCGTGCAAGCGGTCTGTTGGACCGTCTTTTGCCTGCTGGTCCCCCCGTTGCTCGTGGTGTTGTACGGCCCCTGCCTCGTGGTGCTGGGTTCTTCCGCGTACGAAATGCTCAGCCGAAAGTACAACGCGGGCGAAGCCGGCGAAACGGCCGACAGGAACGACGACTATCTGAACCGGGGACTGCGCGATTTTTTCTTCCCCTGGAAGGGATAACGCGCGCACCGTCAGCAGCCCGAATGGCCGGGACTGACACAAAATTGCATTGTGCTCTATCGCACGCTGCGGTAGACTGAATAGCCAAGAAGGAGACGTTGGACCCATGACACGCATTACCGGTATTGTCGGACGCGAAATTTTGGATTCCCGTGGCAACCCCACGGTCGAAGTGGATGTATACCTCTCCAGCGGCGTGGTCGGACGGGCGGCAGTGCCTTCCGGCGCTTCGACCGGCGAACATGAAGCTGTTGAACTGCGCGACAAGAATGCCAAACGCTACCTCGGAAAAGGCGTTACAAAAGCCGTTGCAAACGTAAACGGGGTCATTGCCGAGGAACTGCTTGGCATGGACGCCCTGAACCAGCGGGAAATTGACCAAACCCTCATCGCCCTTGACGGCACCAAGAACAAGGGTAAGCTCGGTGCAAACGCCATCCTCGGCGTATCCCTGGCCACGGCCAAGGCGGTCTCTGAAGCGCTTGAAATCCCGCTGTACCGCTATGTCGGTGGCGCCAATGCACACACCTTGCCGGTCCCCATGATGAATATCCTGAACGGGGGCGCGCATGCCGACAACAACGTCGACATCCAGGAATTCATGGTCATGCCTGCTGGTGCGGAGTCCTTCAAGGAAGCGTTGCGCATGGGCACGGAAGTCTTCCATGCGTTAAAGAGCGTACTTAAGGGCAAGGGCCTGAACACGGCCGTTGGCGATGAAGGCGGCTTCGCTCCCAACCTGAAATCCAATGAAGAAGCCATCGAGGTCATACTTAAGGCGATCAAGGATGCCGGATACAAGGCGGGGAAGGACATCTATCTTGCCCTCGACTGTGCGGCAAGTGAGTTCTTCAAAAACAAGAAATACGTCCTTGAAGCTGAAAAGGCGTCTAAGACGCCCGATGAAATGGCCGACTTCCTTGCCGCTTTGGCCAAAAAGTACCCGATCATTTCCATTGAAGACGGCATGGATGAAAACGACTGGGCCGGTTGGAAGACCCTTACCGGCAAGCTTGGCGCCACAACCCAGCTTGTAGGCGACGACCTTTTCGTCACCAATGTCGAATACCTTTCCAAGGGAATTGAACAGGGCATCGCCAACTCGATCCTGGTCAAAGTGAACCAAATTGGCACGCTTACCGAAACGCTTGACGCGGTCGCCATGGCGCAACGGGCCGGATATACCGCGGTAATTTCGCACCGCAGCGGCGAAACCGAGGACGCCACGATTGCGGACCTCGTCGTGGCTACGAACGCCGGCCAGATCAAGACCGGTTCGGCGTCGCGTAGCGACCGTATCGCCAAGTACAACCAACTGTTGCGGATAGAGGAAGAACTGGGTTCCCAAGGTCGTTTCCCGGGTCTTGACGCCTTCTACAACCTTGGATCGAATCGGAAGAAATCCACAAAATAGGACGTTTCGCATATGATGGGCGCGCTGACAAGTAAAGGGTATTGGCTGGCCCTGATCGGGGCGGTAAGCCTGGCCTTCGGGTATGCTTACCACCGCGATTTATGGACCCAATACGACGACTTGTCCGATAGCGAGAACCAGGTCCGAGTCTTGGAACAGGAAGTCGAAGCCCGCACTCAACTTGAAGAGGATATGAAGGAGCGCGTGGAAAGCCTCGGCCAAGATCCGGTTGAGATTGAAGCCAAGGTACGAAGCGAAGGCCAGGTCAAGGAAGGGGAGAAGATCTTTCGGATCCAGCTGCCTACGGACCTGCCTTCCAATCGCGGCCAATAAATATACAGTCCGGGTGCGGGGCGCCGCCACGAACGGGCGGCGCCCCGGCCCGGCGATCGAATAATAGTCTTTTAAGCCCAAATGACCTGCCAGACGCAGGGTTTTCGCAACGGCAGCCGGTACGGATAGCCCGGCACACTCTAGGGAGAGGCGCTTCTGCTCTTGCATCGACGCTTCGCTTACGGCCGAGACCGGAAACAAACCAGGAATTCCACGCCCTGACGCACGAGATTCTGCTAAATAGCCAGGAAGAAGCCGTCAAACTTCTTGGCCGCAACGGCGAACTTCGAAAGCGGATTCAGGAAGAGACTCCCGTGCGCATTGTGGATCGGGGCGCCAAGGTCGTCGTTATGGGCGACGACGAACATGCCACTTTTGTCGGCCGGTTGCTGGACGAAATGCTCGCCGCAGTCCGTAAAGGCCACACCCCGACCCTCGCCGATCTTCGTTACGCCATGGGCGAAGCGCGCAAGAGCCAATCGGATGACCTTGCGGAGATTTTTGGCGATGCACCTGAAGGGCTGCTCCGCCGGGAAATCCGTATCAAGCCGCGGACGCGAGGTCAGGTGCGCTATCTTGAGGCCATTCAAACACATACGATAACTGTCGGCATTGGCCCCGCGGGCACAGGAAAGACGTATCTGGCCATGGCGGCGGCGGTGTCTGCCCTTTTGAACAAAGAGGTCAATCGCCTCATTTTGACCCGTCCCGCCGTGGAAGCCGGTGAGAATCTTGGATTTCTGCCGGGCGATCTTGTTCAGAAGGTAAATCCTTATCTCAGACCACTTTACGACGCCCTATACTCCATGGTTGATATTGAAAAGGCGCGTAGAATGGTCGAACGGGAAATGATTGAGGTTGCTCCTCTTGCGTTCATGCGCGGCCGCACGCTCGATCACTCGTTTCTCATCCTCGACGAGGCTCAGAATACCACCGGCGAGCAGATGAAAATGTTCCTGACCCGTCTTGGCGAAGGATCGCGGGCGGTCATCACTGGCGATATTACCCAGATTGACCTGCCGAAGGCCCGAAAATCAGGATTAAAAGAGGCCGAACGCATCCTGCACAACGTTCCGGGCATTGCCTTGATCCGGCTCCACCGGAGCGATGTTGTCCGCCACCCACTGGTTCAGAGTATCATAGAGGCTTACGACCGAGACGAAGCGTCGCAAGAGGGGCTCGACTCAGCCCAACCCTCGGTCGAATTTAAGCAATAATTCTATGATTCTGGATCGACTGTTCAAGAAGCGGCAACGCCTTAGCGGCAGCCCAATGCGCTCCACACAAGCTGGGCCTCCGGTCCATTCGGGTGAACGGCGTTTGATGTGGGTGATCATTCTGGGTGCTTTTGCCGTGCTTGTGGTGGCCGTCACGCCTCGCCTGTCTCCCGTGCGGGAAAAGCGGGATTACAACCTCGACTCTCCGGTTGCACAACAAGATTTCATCGCGGAATTCCCGTTTGAATCGGAGAACCTGGAAGAAACTCGAATCGCCCGGGAATCCGCGGAAGCTAAAGTTCCTGATATTTACCGTGTAGACCGCAATGTGGTTCAAGCCCAACTTGAACGTCTTGACCAAAAGATCGAGGCCTTGAAATCACAGCGCGAACCGTTAATGAAATCCATCACGCGCGCGCTGGACAACAAAGCTGACGATCAGTCCGCTGAGGCTGTGATTGCTGATGCGGTAAGACAGTCCGCCCAAAAGACGATTGAGACCAATCCGCTATTCGACAATATCAGCGACGTTGAGCTGCTGTCCCTCTGGCTTACACCGGCCTTGGCCTCCGTGACTCCGCAGTCAGAGCCTGCCGCGGATGGACAAGACATATCGCCGGCACCGGACTTGCAGTTTGCGTACGCCCAGCATCTGGCAAGTTTGGCCCGCACCGGGCTTCGATACGTGCTTACCTATGGCGTATTGACCCCCGAAAGTCAGGCGGCCCAATACAAGATCAGCCCGGAGCGCCAAATTCGCATTGTGCGTGATACGACCATCGACTCCCAATTCCGGCAGGAAGAAATGGCGGTCATGGATGCATTGACCACGGCCAAGGCGGCGGACGCGTTGCGCCAGCGCATTGTCGAAGAGACGCAGAAACTTACGACGACTGCCAGCGTTGCGCAACCCGCGGACTGGACCAAGTTGCAGGACGCGGCGTTCTTGATAGCCGCGGGCGAATTAACGGCAACCCTCGATAAAGACGAGGAAGAGACCATGTGGGCCAAGGAAACGGCCCGGCGCGACGTGGATGCGATTATGCATCGCTTCGAAGTGGGAGAATACATTCAGGCCCGGGGCCGCCGCTGGACGCCTCAATCCAAATTGGATGTGCAGACATTTCTGACCGAAAAGGCCGCCCGGGAAGAAGGCGGTGCGAATCTGGTCAATATTCTGGCCGCGAACATGATTCTCGTGGGTCTCATCATTGCCTCGTTGCTTCGCATGACTCCCCTGGTTTCCGCAAAGCCCGAACAGATCATGCGCAACCTTAACCTTTCGCTCGTCATTATGTGCGCCACGCTACTGACGGGACGAGTAGTCATTTATTTTAACCCCGACGGGCTTCTGGTGCCGCTGGCCGCTGGCGGTATTCTGTTGGCAATTCTTACCAATCCTCGCCTCGCGAGTCTTGTGACGGTGGCGACGGCCATGCTGCTATCCCTGCAATTCGATTATAGTTGGCGGGTGCTGGTGGTGAACGGCGTCATGGCGTTTGCGGGGGTGATCAGCATTACGCGTGTCCGGCGCCGGGGCGACATGGCGCGTGCAGCCTTTATCGCGACGGCTGTGGGCATGTTAGCGATGGCCGCCGTCATTTTGGGCCGCGAACCGTTGTTTACCATGCGTTCGTTGCAACTCATGGGTCAGGTAGTGCTTAACGGCATGGCGTGCGTATTTATTGTGCCTGGACTGCTCCCGCCACTGGAGAAACTGTTCGGCATTACCACCGACATTCAGTTGCTTGAATACTCGGATCTGAATAACCCCATACTTCGCAGGCTTGCGATGGAGATTCCGGCGACACATGCTCACAGCCTGATGCTGGGACAACTTGCCGAATCCGCGTGCGAGGCCATCGGCGCGAACGGATTGCTCGCACGGGTGTGCGCCTACTATCACGACATCGGCAAGCTCCGCCGGCCCGAGTACTTCACCGAAAACCAGACCGGGGTCAATATCCACGAGGATTTGTCGCCCCGACTGAGTGCGCGCGCGATTGCGTCGCACGTGACGGAAGGCGCGGAAATGGCCCGCGAACTCCACCTGCCCAAGCCCATTATAGACGCGATCTACGAGCATCACGGCACGTGCCTGATCAGTTTCTTTTATCAGGAAGCCAAGAAACAGGCCAAGCACGGCGAAGTCAGCGAGCGAGATTTCCGTTATGGGGGTCCCAAGCCGCAAAGCCGCGAGACGGCCATCATGATGATTTGCGATGCCGTTGAGTCCGGGGTGCGATCATTGAAGAGTCCGAACGAAGAGCGCATCCGGGAATTTATCGACAAGATCATTACCAACCGGGCCACTGATCGCCAGTTCGACGAGTGCGACCTGCGGTTGAAGGACCTGGATACGATTGCGGAAGTGCTTTCGAAGCATATGTCCAGCACGATGCATCGGCGAATTGCCTATCCTGGCCAACCCCAGGAGAACAAGCTGGCCAACGTCATTCCCATGCAGGGGGGACAGGAATCGTGACGATTGCCGTTCAGGCGCGCAACGAATCCGGCCATCGCGGTTGTTATCGTCAAGACGTGCTGGCTCGCATTGCCGAGAGAGTGTGCCGGGGTGAACGTGCCCGCGGCCCACTGGAAGTCAGTGTGCTCTTTTGCGATGATGCGTTTATCGCGGATTTAAACCGGCGGTTTCGCCGGAAGAGGGGTCCAACCGACGTACTGTCGTTCGGCCAGCCCGACGACAAGATGGGAGGGGACCTTCCCCCGGACGCCCGGACGCTGGGAGACATTGTCATTTCGCTGGACACGGTGGTGCGGCGATGCAATGGCGACCCGGCGAGGGCGCGCGCGGAAGTTCGCCTTCTGTTTTGTCACGGATTACTGCATCTTCTTGGGTACGATCATGGATCGGCTGCGGAGCGCGAGTCCATGACCGAAAAGCAGGCGGCTTATTTGGAAATACCCATGGAAGAGGCTTGGATTGCCGAAGGGCACGCTCATGCGCGCGCAAATAGCGCGCGCCATGGGCGCTGAGGAGGTTTCGTTCGCTTTGGACGATGGCGCTGGCAGTACACGGTCAGACCGGACCGCGATACGTATTCATCTGGTGCGCGCGTGCGTTTTGCTGGCAATTGCCATGGGCACGGGCATGGCCGTCTCGGGGTGGGACCGATCCTCGCTCTTTCGGACCGTGGACGGCAGCGTATCCGCGCAGGATGCGGAAATCCCGGTTTCTCAGGTCGAAGCCGCCCCTGCGGCGATTCCCGCGGCCGAGCGAACTCCGATCGATCTTTTTCCGCCCCGAATCATGGGCATCGTACTTTTTTTGATCGGTTGTTCGGCTTTCTTCAGCGGATCGGAAGCCGCCTTCTTTTCCATTCACAAGATTCGATTGAAAGCCATGGGATCCAGTTCGCGCGCCATCGAACGGGCCATTTCCGCCTTGATGGACCACCCTGGCCGGCTTCTCACGACTATTTTGATGGGCAACATGATTGTCAATGTGCTCATTGGCGTATTCCTCGGCACTCGCGTGGAGGCCGTCTTCGGCTATTTCGGCTTGTCGGTGTCCGCATCGTTTGTATCGGCCGTCATTGTCACTTCCATTGTGCTGGTGCTCTTTGGCGAAATCCTTCCCAAGGTGCTTGCCGTACGAACCAATATTTTCATTGCAAGTATTGGCGTCTTCCCCCTGACGCTTGTGGACTGGATCCTTGCACCGGCGCGGGACAGCATGATCTGGGTCACGAACAAACTTCTGCACGCCACGGGCGTCACTTCGGGAACAGTGACGCCTTTTATCACCGACCATGAATTCAAGGCGGTTTTGGAAGACGGCGAAACGCACGGTGTCATCGAAGAAGACGAGCGCCAGATGATTGAGGGAATTCTGGAATCCAGCGATGCCATGCTGAAGGAGATCTACATCCCGCGCACCGGCATCATTGCCATACAAGAAGACGCCACCATTGACGATGCTCTTTCTGAAATGCGAAAGCATCAGTTCTCGCGCATGCCCGTCTTTCGGGACGACATCGATCAGATTACCGGTTTGCTCGTGCTGAAAGATTTGCTTCCCGCGTTCGCACAAGGAAATACGGACGCCAGGATCAAACAGTTCGCGCGGCCCGTTTTGTTCGTGCCCGGAACGATGTCCGTGCAACAATTCGTCCGCGAAGCCCAGCGCAAACGCGCCCATCTTGCCGTCGTTGTCGACGAATACGGCGGCACGTCCGGCGTCGTCGCTTTGGAAGACGCCCTCGAACTTATCGTTGGCGACATTTTCGACGAGGATGAAGTGGAAGAACCGGAGTACGTCGAAGTCGGTCCGGGCGTGTATCGCGTCAGCGGCCAGATCGATCTGGAAACCGTGAGCGAATTGGTGCATGTCGATTTGAAAGACGATGAACACGAGACCCTTGCGGGATTCCTCATGGATCAAGCGGAAAAGATCCTGGAGTCCGGTGATACGATAGAATCCGGTGGCGTGCGCTTCACGGTGGAGGAATGTGAAGGCCGTCGCGTTTCGCAGGTGCGCGTAGAGGCCGCTCCCATGGTCCTTCCCGATGCCGAAGAAGTGAAGGGGCACGCGGAATGACAACGGCCATTCTCATTTACTTCGCCATTGTGATCGCGGCCATGATATTTCAGGGCATATTTGCCGGATATGAGACGGGCTTCATCACGGTCGATCCCTTCAAATTACGCAATACGGCGGACGAAAACAAAGACACCCGCGAGGGCCGGCTCTTCAAATACACCCGCAACCCGGACCAGATGCTTGCCATGCTTCTCATCGGCACGAACGTGGGTACCGTGGCTGGATCCATTGCCGGGACCAAAGGCTTCACCGAATTGTCTCCCGCGTATGGGGGACTGATCGCGACGGCTGTGGTTACCACCTTGTATATGCTTTTTGCGGAAATCATTCCCAAGAGTATTTTTCGTCTGGATCCGGTGCGGCTCACCATCCGGTTCCTGCCTTTCATCGAATTCTGGTACGCCGTGTTCGCGCCGTTGGCTTGGCCGGTTTCCGTGCTCACGCGGTTTGTGTTCCGGCAAAAAGGGTCGCAGGCCCTTAGTCCCCTCATGTCGTCGCGCGAAGACGTTCGCGTCCTCGTAGACGAGACTGCCAATCACGGAACAATTGACCCGGAAGAACAGGAGATGATCCACTCCGTCATCAATCTGCAGGCCACCCAGGCCAAGGAGATTATGACACCGCGAATCGACATCCAGGCCGTGGCCGACTCCGCCAATCGAAGTGATGTGTTAAATCTTATGGTATCCAGCGGCCGCACGCGCATTCCCGTCTACCGGGAAAGCGTGGATGAAATTGTCGGCGTGATCACCGCGCATGACATCATGATGGACACGTCGCCGGAAGATGCCAGCATTGTCCGCTTCATCCGTGAGATACCCCATTTCCCCGATTCCATGCGAATCGACGACCTTTTCCAGTACATGAAGAAGAACAAGCAACACATGGTCGTCGTGATCGACGAATACGGCGGTACCGATGGACTCATCACGCTGGAAGATGTGCTTGAGGAGATCTTCGGCGATATCCGAGACGAGCATGATCAGGAAGAGGATCCCATTCATCAGGTCGGCCCGGACAACTACATCATAGACGCACGCATGCCGCTCGAGGACGCCGCCAAAAGCATGAATCTCCCGTTGATGGACGAGGAAGTCGAAACCGTTGGCGGCTGGGTGATGCGCGTGGCGGGCCGTATCCCTTCGCGCGGCGAAGTGATCGAACACGTTGGCTTCCGAATTACGGTCCTCGACAGCAGCCCGAACACGGTATTTCGAATTCGGCTCGACGTGCTGCCCGAGGCGCGGGGATCGAGTGCACCCAAGGATTGAAGTGGGTCCCGGGAATAAAACTTTCCCCTGCCTTTGTCCCTTCTACTGGGTAAAATTCACATCTTCACAGGGAGTGCATACCAATGCCTTCGTGGTTTTCCAAGGTGTTCAAGAGCGAGGCGGAAAAGCCTGCGCCCGTGGCTGAGGCCCCCAAGCCGGCACCAGTGCCGCCCAAGCCGGCCGCGAAATCGATGCGAAAAGTCGTGCATGCGCCGGTGATTGCGGAAGAGTCGGGCGATCAAACGGCGTGGACCGAGGAGATCCGCATTAAGGCCAAGGTACAAAAAGGTGGCGCTACTTGTCTGTTCCTGATTGACCGACCGGTTCTGCCCGGCCACTCCGCGTGGTTTCCGAAGAAGACCGATGCCAAAGATTCCCCGTTGGCGGAAACACTGTTCTCGCTACCGGAGGTTGAATCCGTGCTGATTCACGACATGACGGTGACTATCGGCCGGTCGCCCTTTGCAAAAGACGGTTGGGAGGCCGCCATGAAGGAAATTGGCACGCATATCCGTGCCCACCTGCAGGAGCAAAAGCCGGTTGTGACGGAAGCATTCCTCGCCGGGCTGCCGCCGCAAGAGGAAATAGCGGCGAAGCTGCAGGGGGTCATTGAGCGCGAGATCAATCCGGGCGTGGCCTCGCACTCCGGCGCAATTCGCCTGGATCGCGTGGAGGGCAACACGGTGTACATCGAAATGCAGGGTGGATGCCAGGGCTGCGCCGCATCCGATATCACATTGCGGCAGGGTATCCACGAATCCTTCCGGCATGCGGTGCCGCAGATTGGCGCCATCCTCGACGTGACGGACCACAGCGCCGGAAAAAATCCTTTCTTCAAGCAACTGCCCGTGGGAATGGAACGATATGCCTAGGCTGAACACTTTCGATATCAAGGTCAAGACCGGCGCGAATGGACCTGCAAAGGAACCCAGGTGGGTCATCAATGGTTTTGAAGTCGAGTTTGACATCGCCAAAGGCGGCACCGGACCGGGCGAAATGTTTGAGGGCACCGGAAATCCGGGTAGTTTCCCGCACTCCCTGCTGTTGCGTGGTCCGGACGAAGGCATGTGGGATATCGAGGAAACGTCGATTACGTTTTATCCAGACGGCCTTTCTCCATATACGGTGCGCCTCGGGGCGGCGACGCTGGATTCGGAATCCGATCTCAACATCTGGTATGAAAAACCCCAGCCGGCGTTGGAAGTCTAGCCCGGATATCTCACGACTTTGTCCAATTAACTGTGTACCAACAATTCAACCGGCCTGTTACCAAA
>BTWA01000001.1:212336-357685 GCA_045863295.1 Candidatus Hydrogenedentota bacterium | reverse complement strand
GGTCGATCGCCTGGAGGAAATTGTGACTGGGTTTTTGTCGCTCGCGAAAGAGCGCGAGTTGCGGCCCGAGCCGGTACACATTGATGCATTGCTCGAGGAGTGCGTGCGTCTGGTTGTCGAGGATGCCCGTATTCGCAAGGTGGAATTGACAGCGGACCTCCGCGCGGGCAATGTGGAACTCATGCTGGATCCCAAACAGGCCCGCCGGGCAATTCTGAACGTCTTGATCAATGCGTTGGAGGCCACGCCCGAGGGCGGCCGTGTCCGGCTTTTCTCAAGAGTGAATGACGTGGCATGCCAAATCGAAATTCGCGACGATGGACCCGGTTTGACACAGGAAGCCGCGGAAAGGGCATTCGACCCGTATTTCACCACGAAATCAACGGGCACGGGCCTTGGACTCGCAATAACCAAAGGCATCATCGAAGAACACGGGGGCGTCATTGAACTGGCGAGTTCACCGGAAAAAGGGGCGCAGGCCCTTGTCACATTGCCCCTGCGTTGACGCCATGGATTGCGCATAGCCAAGGCGAGTAGGATGCCGCTGCGCAACGTGTGCATTCGAGATTGTGTGGAAGATCCGAACGGGTTGGCAACTAAGGGCAGTGGGCCTGGATTTTTCCCTGTTGTCGTTCGCTTACACGATCCCGTTCGGATCTCCACACAACCATAAGGACAACGGACACTCTATCCGTCACGTGACGGCAGCCGGTGATTCCGCTTGCGGTGGCGCACTCCTTCCCCAAGGCGTCGGCAGGCTCTCCCACCGTGATGACGCACACGTGACGGCAAATCCGTAATACAATGCATTCGTGGCATGTGGCGCCATACTCCGACCAGAATGCGACCTTCACTCCTACATACCAGCCAAAATTGGACGCGTTACACGCTGATGGGCGCGCAATTTGGTTCGTGACGGGTCCGCGGATATAATTCGCTGCTTTTTGCCGGGTGTGCCGAGTTTTCCAATCAACAACATCTCATAAGAACAGGGTCTTACTGTCATGCCTCACGTGGAAGCCGAACGAAGAATCGAACGGGCCCAGTTGGAACGCCGCTTAAATGAAGTGTACGGAACGCTGTATTCCAATCGCCAACCCATCGCCGACATTCAGTATTGCGTTACGGGGAAAGGGAAGGGCCCCGAACGTATGCCCAAAACCGGCTGGAAACCGTTCAAAGTCCTCCAGATGTGGGGCGGATTCGACCAGACGACCTGGTTCAAACTTCGGCTGACCATCCCCAAATCGTTCAGCGGAAAACGGGTTGTCGCCCTCGTGCGCGCCGCGGAATCCTCCTTCATCCCCACGGCAACCGGATTGACCGAAGGCGGCGAATCGCTCGCGTACATCAACGGAGTGCCGTTCCAGGGGCTTGATCGCAATCGCGATGAATTGGTCCTCGTTGAAAAGGCCAAGGGCGGCGAAAAATTCGAGATCGTGCTCGAAGCCTGTCCCAGCACGCGATTCGACCTGCATCATATCTTCGCGTATGCCGATATCGCCGTAATGAACCCGCTTGTGTGGGAATTCTATTGGGACGTGAAGACCGCCCTTGAGGTCTCTGACGAACTCGATGTCAACTATGCGCCACAACGTAAACTCGTGAAGTTGCTGCACGACGCTGTATGGGCGGTGGATCTCCAACACAAAGGCGAGACCTCCTACTTCCACTCCATCGCGAAAGCCCAGAAACATCTCCGGTCCGGACTGAAGGAATTCGCCAACAGCTACGGCATGGGCAAACTCGTCTTGGCGGGCCATGCACACATCGACACCGCGTGGCTTTGGCCACTCCGGGAAACCCAGCGCAAATGCAGCCGCACATTTTCCACGATACTCAAACTCATGGATATGTATCCGGAATTTCATTTCTCCTGCAGTCAGCCCATCCAATACGAATGGATCAAGACGTACTGGCCCGAACTCTACACCCGAATCAAGCAACGGGTGAAAGAAGGCCGGTGGGAACTGTGCGGCGCGCCGTGGGTCGAACCCGATCACAATGTGCCCGCCGGTGAATCACTCATCCGGCAATACCTGTACGGCAACCGGTTCTTCGAAAAAGAATTCGGACGCCGTTCGCACATCGCGTGGGTCCCCGACTCCTTCGGGTACACTTGGTCGCTGCCGCAGATCATGAAAGGGTGCGGATTAACGGCTTTCATCACCACCAAAATTGACTGGAGTCAGTTCGCGCCGTTTCCATACAGCATGTTCGAATGGGAAGGCATCGATGGAACTCGCATTACCGCCGTCATGCCCCCGCTCAATTACAACGGCAACCCGGTGCCGAAAGACTGCATCGCCCAATGGAACCTCTTCAAACAGAAGGAACTTGTGGATGAGCTCCCCTTCTCGTTCGGTTGGGGCGACGGCGGCGGCGGCCCTACAATGGCCATGATTGAGCGCGGACGCCGTCTCAACAACATCGTCGGCGTGCCCAAAATGGAGTTTGGCCGTCTTGAGGACACGGTAGATCGGATGCAGGTGCAGGCCGAAGGCAAGTCCATCCCCGTCTACAACGGCGAGTTGTACCTCGAACTGCATCGAGGCTGCCAAACCACGCAGGCCCGAACCAAACGCAACAACCGCAAATGCGAATTCTTGCTGCGCGACGCGGAGTTTCTTTCATCGCTCGCGCTGCTCGCGGGCGGAAAATACGACAACGAGACCCTGATTAAGGCATGGAAGATCGTGCTGACAAACCAGTTTCACGACATCCTGCCAGGTTCCTCACTGACCGAAGTGTACACCACCGCCGACAAAGACTATGCGGAAGCAAAGCAACTGGCAACTTCCGTGCGGGATAACGCCGCAGCCCATCTCGTCAAACGCATTGACACGTCTGGACCCGGCACCCCCATCGTTGTGTTCAATTCCCTGAGCTGGGTGCGCAATGATATCGCCACGGCGGCGGTCGCAATACCCAAAGGCACATTTCACGTCGTATCGCCTCATGGAGACGCCGTTCCTCATCAAGTGGCCGCGGACGGCTCTCTTTTGTTTCAGGCCGATGGCGTACCCACACTCGGCCATGCGGTGTATCGCGTAATGAGCGGCGCCGCGGAAGACGCCGCCGCCTCTGCGGGGCTGTTGAAAGCCAGCAAGAACGGCATGGAAAACGAATTCGTGCGATTGACCTTTGATGCGAAAGGCCGTATTAAAACCCTGTACGACAAATTGTTCGAGAGGGAAGTGCTCGCACCGGGGCAAACTGGCAACGTTCTGCAGCTCTTCGACGATCGTCCATACGATCACGACGCGTGGGATATCGACCACAACTTCGAGGAAATTGCGTGGGAACCGGACGCCCCGGAATCGATCAAAGTCATCGAAACAGGTCCTGTGAGAGCCGTGGTCCGATTCGTGCGAAAAACCGAAAAAAGCGTTATTCGACAAGACGTCATCATGTACGCCAACTCCCCGCGAATCGATTTCGATACCAAGGTCGAATGGAACGAGAAACGCACCTTGTTGAAAGTGGCGTTTCCCGTAGACGTGCGTAGCAGCAGCGCCGCGTTCGAAATCCAATACGGTACCATTGAACGCCCCACCCATCGAAACGACGCACGCGATCGGGGCCGGTTTGAAGTACCCGCCATCAAATGGGCCGACCTCTCCGAAAGCAACTACGGTGTAAGCCTGTTAAACGACTGCAAATACGGCTATGACGTGAAGGACAACGTCCTTCGCCTCTCGTTGCTCCGCTCCTCAATCGATCCGGATCCGCGCGCGGACGAAGGCCATCATGAGTTCATCTATTCGCTCTATCCGCACGGGGGCGATTGGCGCACGGGTACTGTGCAAACCGGCTACGAACTCAACGTCCCCCTCTTCTGCGTGGTGGCAAAACCGGCCAAGGGCGCGGAACCCGAGGCGGCTGCATTCGCCAGTGTCGACGCGGAGAACGTATGCATCGACTGGGTAAAGCGCCACGAAGACAGCAACGCCATTGTCGTGCGGCTCTACGAAGCCTACGGCTGGCGCGGCGACGTCACCGTGACCTTCGACCGTAAACCAAAAAGAATCGTGGAATGCAATCTGGTGGAGGAGAAGGACAAACCAGTCAAAATCACCGGCAACAGCATTGCCTACTACACCACTCCGTATCAGGTCAAAACGTTTAAAGTTACCTTCTGAGTCTATCTCAAGCGGGCCTCCGGCGACATTGCCGGAGGCCCCGTTCTATTTTTCGGCGCCATCACTTCTTCACAATTGCGGCCGACCATCCCTCTCCTATGCGCAATTCGGTGTATGCCTTGCCGTCGATCACAACGCGTGGTGCCGCAAACCCCTCCGCCTCCCTGCCGGTGTCGTCGTAAACGTGCGTTTCGTGCTCGGACATATCACCCCATCCATACATGCCGCTCTTCTTCGTGATAATCCGCTCCTCGCCAATGAGGTAACCCTCGTGCAACTCCATCGGTGTAATCGGATACATGTGTTGCGTCAATGTATGGTGCGTGGGAATTACCGTCATGTCGTTGTACCAGTGATAGACGCAGCCATAATCAAGCGCGGCCAGCATCGTGTTATACGCGTCCTGCTCGTTGCGTTCCGTAAGATGATCGCCAAGCGCAATGGGCGAATGCATGTGTGCCCGCGCGCAGTGCGTGATGCTGCCCGTTTCCACAAAGCAAGGAAAGCGCAAATCGGCCATGGACCGCGTGTAGGGCACGCCATTCCCAATCAGCGCGCCTTTCGCCAAAATGCGTTTGGCCAATGCAACACGCCACGGCTCCGTCAACAACGTCACGGACGACTTCAGGCGCGTCACCTCGTGCGTGTCGCCGTCGATGTCACCCGAATACCCGTCCCACGGCTCTCCGTAGTGATAATGCCAGCGCGAATACTCGTGCTCGTCCCAATACACGCCCGCCGCCCCAATCGTATCGAGAATTAGGTCGACATTCCTCGCAATCGCGGGACCGTACGAATTGCTGTCCGTCGGAAAGAAGATCCGATCATGCGGAAGGCCATAGTCCGCCTGCTTGCCGTCAGGCCCAATCACACGGGAATCAGCAAACTGCTCCGCCGCATCTTCGACCACGTCAATAAAGCAGTGGAAATACACAAGACTCTTCGATTCCGGCACCAACCGCTTTCGTCGCTGAACACCGTTCACATAGGAGTTGAGATCAATCCGTTGAAACGAGGTGCCGTGCGTATACGTCCCGTTGTAACGAGGGTAATCAATCGTCATGCACGTGTACTTCGCGTCTTTGTATCGTATGAACGATTGGTATTGCTCGTCGCTCCATGCGTCCGTCAGAGGACCGCTCCGGAGAAACGCAAAGCCGCCGTCAATCGTGAAGTTGGCGCCCGTCGCTCGTCGCAAGGCATTGAGAAACGCCCAGTAGCTGCCGGTTCGCGCCGGCACAATTAACCAGGTGGCGGTGTAAGTTGCATGCGGCCCGATGACCAATTGCTGGTCGGCAAGCGTCAGCAATCCTTTCCCGGCAAAAGCCTGCATGTGGATTCGCATGACGTCGCCAAGAGCCACCAGGCCAATTCCGCCGTCTTCCCAAGCGGCAAAAACGGTCGGGTTGTCGGGCGAACTCAAACCGCCGCCGCCCGACACTTGCTCCAGCCCGGCAATCCAAAGCCGCTCCTGTGGCGTCTGCACGCTGTGCCGCTGCATGATCGGCAATTGCTCCCCGGTCAAATTCGTAAACGTATCATGCACAAACACCGCTTCCGCCTGCCGATCCACACGGCGCTCGTGTCCGAAATAGGAATTCGCGCCCGACACCCACTGCGCATCGGGCGTGGAAAAGCGGCTTTCCACAACGAGATCCGCTCCCGCAGTGGCCAATTGAATCTTGGATTCCGGCAAAACCTCAATCTCAAACGCCGCCGGCGTCGCATCCGGCTCGATAAACGGAATCGGCCCTTCAGGAGGCCCAGCCTTCTCGATGGCGGTAGCGGAAGGCAGCCCGTAATCGATCCGGACGTCCTTCAGCACCATCGCCTGAGTAATGGCTTCGTCCGCGGCATGGGCGATCTCGATATTCCAGGAATCGCCGGTTTGAAGTTCCGTCACGTCGAATACAAAGAGACACGATTGAATGCCGTCCAGTAAACCATAGTGCGGGTCGTTGTCCGACCCCGTAAAATCGGGCGCATAAAATGTGGAGAACCGGTCTCCAGCCGAAAGCGAATACACATCGCCTCCCCGCGATCGTGCGCGCAATGGCTTGTTCACGACGTGCTCTTGCTCCAGCGCCGTGCCGTTTACGGTAACGCGCAACGCGGGCGTATACCCCGCCGGCTGGTCAAACTCCACCCGCGCCAACAGCGTGAGCATCGTCCTCATACCACCCGGCGGAGGCGCCATCGCCGCCGCAAGCGATGTCGACTCGCCCCGCTGCAGCGTGATCGACGGAGCAATGCTCACACTGCCCCACGCCCCGGTGTAGTGCCCATCGGCGCGTGACAAAACAGCAGAAGCCAATCGCGTCCGCACATGCTCCCACGTGCCGGTCCCCACCGTCAGCAGCGTCTCTTGCCGGGTTCCATCAATATCCGAATCGGACAAGCCCACTTCCACACGCAGCGGCAGTCCCTCGGCGGGCTCCGTAATGCCAAGGGCTGGCCACGGAATAGCCGCTTCGAGGGCATACCCGTTCTCCATTTGCACCGAGGCTATCTGCGCTCCTTCCAGCACTGCCCCCTCGGGCTTGTAACATACAATCTCCGCAACGGAAGACACTGCGGGCTCGCCGCCAAAGCTGCCCGGACTCAGGGCAATCTGAAATTGTCCATGGCCAAAGTGTGCCCTCCCCGTTTCTGTATGCGGCGATAGATCCAAATACAACTCAACGTGATCCCCTTTCCATACGTCGGCTCCCCGGTTGGGTTGCCAAAATGCATCATCGGTAACCTCCACGGCCAGGAACAGGGCTTCTTGCCGCCACGCCATCCTTACATGCCCGCTGCAATCGTCAGGGCCACTCCACTCGCTCGCACCAAACACCGCATGGCCCGGCTCCTCCACATCACGCTGACCCGGCACGGAGGCCCAATCGGACAGTACACCGTCCACCGCAATCGGCGGATCGGGCCTCAGGGGTATGGTGTACAAATCCACCGGCTCCTGCGCCAACAGGCAGGCCGAAACGAAAATCAGGACAGTTGACATGCACTACTCTCCGGTAAGACAGGCAGCGTCAGAATCGAGACAAAGCACGAAATGGGTGGCAAACGTCGGAGTTCATCCTACAACACCGGCAGGACCAACTCGGAAATAGACGCCTCGGGGCCTTTACGAAATATCACCCACTCCGGCCCTGTTACGCAAATAAACGTGAATGATGCCGGGCAGAATTCGTCTTACCGGCATGCGATTCGGGTTCCGGGAGTCGATACCATGAAAACAATGATCTGGTGCGGCCTCTTGTCGTTCGGCTGCCTCGCGGCCTTCGCGCAGCCTTCGGCGCCGGCGGTCACGGCCGGCATGCCTGTAGTGACCCAGGTCACGTCTCAATCCTCACCGGCTATCAACTTGGAAGAACAGGGTTTCCTGTCTGTCCGTGCCATTCGAGGCAAGGGGTGGGCGGTCGAGAAATACAAAGCAACAGACGGGCTCTGGCACGCGCGCCTGATGGCAAAAAATGCCTTGGTGGAGGATTTCGCTAACGCCGGACAGTACGAGGATTGGATCCGGCTGGGTCTGTGGCCGCTGGATGCGGAAACCCCCAGACTCTTGTTCGTACTGCGCTATGGCGGCGGCGCGGACGGACCCGATTACCTCGATATCATCCGCCTCGACGAGAGCTACCGGAACGTATTCCGTAGCGGCGACGGCATCAATTTGATCCAGATCTCAAATCTCGACGAGGCCGGCTTCCCCGAAATCGTCTTCGCGACCCGGCACTACCGCTACGACCTATTGGGGCTCAACGGCGCGGATGCGCCCCGGCCGCGATTCGTGATGGCGTTCGACGATCAAGCGCGCCAGTTCGTCACGGCCAACCACCGCTTTGAGTCAGTTTTGCGCCCTGAAGCCAACCGGCTGCGGCAGGCGTTTGAATCGCACCCCAAATACAAGGTGCCGTTTACCTTCGAAACAGGCCAAATTGACCGGTTGGAACCGCTGGGCTTCCTCACTGGGTACTTGGTCCAGTCCTGCTATCTCGGAGAGCCGGACAAGGCCTGGGCATATCTGGATGCGTTCGCGGACACCGCTACCGCGGCAAGAATCCGTACGGCCCTGAACGCAAAACTCGCCGCCGATCCGGTATACCAAGACATCCTCAAGCGCGCTCCATTGCCATAAAAAGGGCGGCACAACGCAGTTTTCCACAACATTCTCGCAACGGACCCCCGAAACAGCGTATGATTCCGGGTTATCCGCATTTAGCGCCATGCTCAAAATTAGCAGGGCGCAAAATGCCCCTGCAACACAGGTTATGGCTCTCGCTCGGCGGGGTTTTGGCATACAACATCTCCGTTATGGAGATGCGGCGCCACGGCACGATGGGTTCCAGCGCAATACATTCGCGCCGTCCGCGAAAAGGTTTGAAGTGGGCCGGAGCACAGACCGGGCACCCAAACGCCATTTCTCGGGTCATAAACTGGAAGTGCAGCGGAATTGGAGTTGGATTCAGGAGGCAGCAGCAGTGTCCGTGGCGGATCACCCGTCCCTCAGGCCGGACCGCAAGGTCATTTTCGCGGTCGATCGGGTAAAGAAAGATTACATCATGGGCGAGGTCACCGTATCCGCCCTCCGGGAAGTTTCGCTGGAAGTCTATGAAGGCGAGTTTCTGGTCATTTTGGGCCCCAGCGGCTCCGGCAAGAGCACCTTGCTGAACATCATCGGCGGCATTGACACGGTGTCGGCCGGCGGCGTGTGGTTCAAAAAACAGGAATTGAGCGCCTATTCGGAGCGCCAACTGACCCAGTACCGCCGTCACCATATCGGGTTCGTTTTCCAGTTCTACAACCTGATGCCAAACCTGACGGCAGAGGAAAACGTGGAAATGGCGACGGAAATCTCCCGGAATCCGCTCGTGCCGGCGGAAGTGCTGGGCTTGGTCGGGTTGCACGAACGCAAACATCACTTTCCGTCTCAACTGTCGGGCGGCGAGCAACAACGCGTGGCCATTGCCCGCGCCATTGCCAAGCAACCGGAAATTCTCCTGTGCGACGAACCGACCGGAGCCCTCGATTTCGCGACCGGCAAAGTGGTCTTGAACGTGCTCGCCGACGTCTGCCGGAAAATGAAAACAACCATCGTCGTCATCACCCACAACGCCGACATCGGGCACATGGCCCACCGCGTGATACGCATGATGGACGGCCACGTGCGCGACATTACGGTAAACGAAACCCCCAAGACCGCCGACGAATTGGTCTGGTAAGGGTCCATGAAAGTCCTCAACAAGAAACTACTCCGCACCATGTGGAAAACCCGCGGCCAGACGCTGGCCGTGATTCTCGTGGTGTTGTGCGGCACCGCCTGCTTCATCTGCCTGGCATCCGCGCACCGGAACCTCTTGTTGACGCGCGATACCTACTACTCGCAAAACCGCTTCGCGAATTTCGAAATCATGCTCGAGCGAGCGCCACGCACCGCCCTCTTCAAACTCGAAACTCTTCCCTCCGTGCGCCGCGTGGAAGCACGCATCGTCAAAGACGTCAACGTGGACATCGAAGGGCTCGACAAGCCGCGCGTCGGCCGAATCGTTTCCATGCCCGAAACAAACGAGGGCGTGCTTAACGATGTCGTGCTCGTTGAGGGCAAATATTTCGACGAAGGGGTCACCGATCAGGTGATCATGAGCGAACGATTCGCCGAAACAAACGGGCTCGCGCTGGGCGATCGCGTGCAAATCTCCGTGAACAGCAAGAAGTACAGCCTGCGCATCGTCGGCCTCGGACTGTCGCCCGAATTCGTGTACATGATTCGCAACGTGCAGGAACTCGTACCCGCTCCGGAACGCTTCGGCATCCTGTGGGTTCCCGAAACGTTTGCGGAAACCGCACTCAACATGCGCTCCGCCTGCAACAACGTCGTCGGCACGGTGGATTCCGAAGATGACCTGGATTCCGTGCTGGATGCCGCCGAAAAAATACTCAAACCCTACGGCGTGTTCATCAAAGCCAAACGCGACGACATGATTTCACACCGCTTTCTCGCCGATGAAATTCGCGGCCTGGAAGTCTCCGCAAAAGTGATCCCCACCATCTTTCTGGGCATCGCCGCGCTGATACTGCTCATCCTCTTGAACCGGATGGTGCGCAAGGAAAGAACCGAAATCGGACTGCTGAAGGCCTACGGCTATTCGGATTTCGCCGTGGCCCTCCATTACCTCAAGTACGCGCTGTTCCTGGGCGTGACCGGCTGCCTCGGCGGCTTCGTCGTGGGCCAGTACCTCGCCAATCTGCTGATCAAACTCTACGTGCAGTTCTACCAATTCCCCCTGCTCGAATCGCGCATCTACCCCGAAATTCTCGCCCGCTCAATGGGCATCGCCATGGGCTTTTCCACCGTCGGCGCCTTGTGGGCGGCTCTTAGCGCCGCCGCCATCGATCCCGCGCTTTCCATGAGGCCCGAATCGCCCAAATCGGCTCACACCACGTTAATCGAACGAATTCCAGCCCTGTGGCGACGCCTTACCTTCACATGGAAAATGATCGTGCGCAATGTGTCGCGAAACGCGTTCCGGGCCGCACTCAATTCGTTTGGCGTCATGGTCTCCACAGGATTGATGATGGTCGGCACCTTCTCCATCGATTCAATCACCTACGCCCTCCATTTCCAGTTTCAGGAAAACCGGAGGGAAGACGTCAAAATCAGCTTCCCCATCGAACGCGGCAAGGAAGCCCTCTACGAATCCATGCGATTCGATCACGTGCAACGCGCAGAACCCCTGCTCCAATACCCGGTCGAACTCCAATCCGCCTGGCGCTCCAAGGACGTCATCGTCATCGGCGTGCCGCTGAAATCAAAACTGCATCGCATGTGGGACCTCAACCACCGGCCCATCGAAATCGCAACCCGCGGCATCACTCTCTCCGAACGGCTCGCCCGCGACATGCGCCTGAAAGTCGGCGACATCGTGCGAGTGAAACCCTTGATGGGACGCGTCACCGACGAAACCGATTTGCCCGTCACCCGCATCGTCTCCCAGTACATCGGCTCCTATGCCTACATGCAAATCGAAACCCTGAGCGGACTGTTAAAACAGTCCTTCGCCATGAATTCCGCCATGCTCCAAGTCGAAAACGGACGCGAAAGAGACGTCAACCGCATCCTCAAGGACATCCCCGGGATCTCCTCGGTGGAACTCAAGGAAGAATCGTACGCCAGCATGTTGGGGACCCTCCGGAGAAACATGAAGGTGACCAACACCATGCTCGTCATCTTCGCCGCGGTCATCGCGTTTTCCATTATCTACAACGTGACCACCGTCGCCCTCGCGGAACGTCAGCGCGAACTCGCCTCGTTGCGCGTGCTCGGATTCTCCACGGCGGAAACCGGCCGGATCATGTATCATGAAAACTTCCTGCTGGCCGTGTTCGGAATCATTTTCGGCATCCCGTTTGGCATGGGAATCTGCCGCGTGCTGGTTTCGCTCTACGACAATGAATTGTACCGGCTGCCGTATCACATCGAGCCGAGAACATATGCCTATTCCATCTGTATGACCATTTTCTTTGTGAGCCTCGCCAACCTTGCGGTGCGGCACAAAATCCTGAGTCTCGACATGGTGGAAGTATTGAAGCAACGGGAATAAGATAACCGGCTGGTTCCGGTTTCTTTGGGCAGGAGAATTTCATGAAGCGCGTATTCATTGGCGTAGGGTTGGCGCTGGCGGCGCTCGCCGCCGTCTGGGCCCTGCGGGGAAGAGGGCTCCCGGTCGAAATGGCCGAAGCCCGCGTGGAAACCGTCCGCGAATACATCGCGGAAGACGCCAAAACAAGGCTCTCGGACGAATACATCGTCGATATGCCCCTCACGGGCACCGTAAACCGCATCGAACTCGAAGTCGGAGACAAAATCGAGGCCGGACAATGTATCGTCCAACTCGATACCTTCGACTGGGAACAGCAAATCACCGCCGCCGAAGCCCAAATCGCCCAAGTGCAGGCACAGGTCACCGGCGTCGATGTCGCCAAACCCAAACCGGAAGACCTCGAAACTGCGCAACTCCGCGTGGACCAAGCCGCCAGCCAGCAGGGCATCGCGACTCGCGAAAAAGCCGCGGTCTCCGTCCTGTATGAAGACGCCAAAAAGAAATTCGATCAAGCAAAGTCGCTGAGCGAGCAAGGCGCGATCAGCCAAAACATGTACGACGATGCCAAACGCACCCTCGACCAGTTGAATCAGCGCCTTGCCGCCGCCGAGTTGGCCGAGTCCGCCGCCTCGCGAGGCCTCGAGGCTGCCAAGCTCACCGAACAACGGCTCCGTGGCTCCGTGGACGACAATGAGTTCAACCGCGATTCCCTGAACGCCCAAGTGAACGCCCTGAAGGCCCAACTTGAAATCGCGCGAAAAAACCTGGAAAAAACCAAGGTGCTCGCCCCCGTCAGCGGATTCGTCCTCGAAAAATATGTCGAAGACGAACGCGTCCTCATGGCCGGAACTCCCCTCATGAAACTGGGCGACGTGGCCACCATCGAAATCGAATGCGACGTACTCTCCGAAGAAGTCGGACGCGTGGACGTGGGCGACGCCGTCGAAATCTCGGGTAAGGCCGTCGCTGGCGAAACCATCATCGGTTCCGTCAAACGTATCTATCCCTCCGGATTCATGAAAATCTCCGCACTCGGCATCGAACAACAACGCGTGCGCACCATCATCGCCTTCGACAACACCAACCTCAACCTCCGCCCAGGCACCAGCGTCGACGTCCGGATCATCACCGGTGAATCACCCGATGTCGTAACCGTCCCCGAACGGGCCACCTTCAGGCACGAAGGCAACTGGGCCGTCTTCGCCGTGTCCGGAGGCCGCGCTCGCCTCAAAACCGTCAAAGTCGGACTCAAGAACGACGAGTTCGCCGAAATCACCGAAGGACTCGCCGCAGGCGACACCGTCGTCGCCGACGTGAAAAACGAACTCGTCGACGGCATGCGCGTATCAAAGCTGTAGTAAAAGGCATTTAGACTGCACTAGGCGCAGCCAGGCAAGTCGTCTCGAACAGAAAGTTCCGGTAAATACGGGGTGCGAATGAAGAGAATCCAGTTTTACTTCTTTGTGTTTCGAATGACCAGACTGTCAACCCGGGTACAAAGAGAAGAGAAGAATTCAAAGTGGATCAGCGCAATCAGATCCTACGGCAAGCTCTTGGCTTTGTACGATAAGTTCGAATATTTTGGACTTCCCTGTGAAGCAAAAATGGCATCTAAAGAAGCCACATTGCAACGCATGATCGAGTGTCACAAGAAGCGAGGCGATCTAAAGGAAGTTCAAATGCTGACCGGGAAAATCAAGACCCTTCACTCAAGCGGTTGAAAGCCATCTACCGTATTCACCCGGTTTGTACAGTGATCCTAATACGCGCAGGTGCAGCCCACCCCTGTAAGTCATTTCAACGCTTTCCAACAACCTCCCCGCGCCTCTGCGCGAGATTCTCCCTAATTGTCCAGTGATCGTATCCGCCTGATGCCCACTCCTTGATCCGGGTTTGATTTTACGCAGCAATGGGAAATCTACGTGGGGCATTGTAAGAGCAGACTCTGAATTAGATCAGTACCCTACCGCATACCAAATTGCGCCCGCAAAATACTTATTCTGCGTAAGTCCATCATATACCCTTGTTTCAATCCGCTAAGAAAATGCAACAGAAAAGACCAGACTATAGGGGATACCCGGCGAAGGCATCGAAGCGAAGACCGCGACCGGCATGGACAATTCCCGTGGGAAAATGGCCCCATGACAAATTGCGCAACCTTTGATATACTCGAATATCCGGGAGCCCAATGGGCGCCCGCTAACTATGCACATGGGTAGGCGGCCGATGGCCGTCTCATTCGCAAAAGGGAGCCAGGGCTACGACCCGCCGGTCCTTTCCGGCGGGTCACTCCTTTTTCGGGGCAAGGCCTCAAACCCAGGCCCGGTCCGGGCGTGGTGCGATATGCCGGCTATCGGGTAGAATACGCGCCCTATGGCGACCACCCCCGATAAACCCAATGTGCTCACGGTGTCCCAACTTACGCGTTGGGTGAAAGATCTGCTGGAGCGGCAGATCAGCTACACCTGGGTTTCGGGCGAGATCTCCAATTGGCGCGTTTCGCCCGCCGGGCACGCCTACTTCACCCTGAAGGACGAGAACAGCCAGATTGACGCGGTCATCTTCCGGGGCAAGCTGATGCAGGTCCAATTTGGACCGGAAAGCGGCCTCGAGGTCATCGTGTTTGGCCAAGTGACCGTCTACGAGAAGCGGGGCAATTACCAGATCATCTGCGAGGAAATGCACCCGAAAGGCGTGGGAGCGCTCCAGCTCGCATTCGAAACGTTGAAGAAGAAACTGGCCGGCGAGGGCCTGTTCGACGATGCGCACAAGAAACCGCTGCCCATGCTCCCGAAGCGGATTGGCATCGTCACTTCGCCCACCGGCGCGGCCATTCGCGACATCTTGAACGTCCTGGATCGGCGGTTTGCCAATGTGCACGTCATCCTCTATCCGGCGCGGGTGCAGGGGGATGAAGCAGCAGGGGAAATCGTCGAAGGCATCCGGGCATTGGACCGGTGGGGCGTGGACGTGATGATCGTGGGACGCGGAGGCGGCTCGCTGGAAGACCTCTGGCCTTTCAACGAAGAAAAAGTAGTGCGCGCCATCTTCGAGGCGCATACGCCGATCATTTCCGCGGTGGGCCACCAAATCGACGTGACCTTGTCGGACTTCGTCGCGGACCTTCGCGCGCCAACGCCGTCGGCCGCGGCGGAAATCGTCGTGAAAGAGCGGGAGGCGCTGCTCGAGAAAGTGGCCGCCTTGCGCGACCGGCAGGCGAAGGCGCTGAGGCGTCAGGCCGACCAGATCAGCAACCGGCTTCGGATGGCGCGGAATTCGTTCGTGTTTCAACGCCCGGAACTCCTGGTGCGCGAATACCGGCAGCGCTTGGACGAATTGCGCATGCGTGTCGAAAGCGAGACGCAGGCAACCCTGGAAACGGCGCGACGGAGGCACACGCACGCCGTGCGCTCGCTGGCGTTGTTGTCGCCTCGGAACCAGATACGGCGCGCCTCGGACCGTCTGCTGGACCTGCGCCGAAGGCTCGGCCAGGGCGGACAACTCACCGTCGATAGAGGCCGCGCCCGGGTGAGGCCGCTCATCGCGCAACTGGACGCGCTGAGCCCGCTGGCGGTGCTATCGCGCGGATACGCGCTGGCCCGCACCATTCCGGGCCTCCGGGTGATCCGCGACGCCGGCACGGTCAGGAAAAGCGACAGTATCGAGGTGCAATTGGGCAAGGGGCGGATATTCGCAACCGTGGAACGGGTCGAGGACTAGACATATGGCTGAACCCAAGTTTGAAAAAGATCTGGATCGTCTTGAGCAAATCGTCGCGGAATTGGAGGCCGGCGAGTTGCCGTTGGACGATTCCTTGAAGCGGTTCGAAGAAGGCATCAAACTCGCCAAGCGCTGCGAAGCCGCATTGACGCAGGCCGAAAAGAAGATCGAGATATTGTTGCGCAATACCGAAGGCGAGTTGGAGGCCGCGTCGTTTGAAGACGAGGCCGCGGCGAAACCGGACGCCAGTGCAAAACCCGCCAAAGCCCGGCTCGACGCGGACGGCAATCCCGTGGAAGGCGAAGGAGAATTGTTGTTTTGATGACCGTCGATGACTTTCTGGTCGCAAAGGCCGCCAAATCGGAAGCCGCCATGCGGCACTACCTCAGCCATTGGACAAACTCGCCCCCCAATCTGCTGACCGCCATCGAATACAGCCTGTTCGCGGGCGGAAAGCGGTTGCGCCCCGGCCTCGTGCTCGGCGCCGCGGACGTCGTCGCCGGAGACGACACGCCCGCCATTCCCGCGGCCTGCGCCGTGGAAATGATTCACACCTATTCGCTCATTCACGACGACTTGCCCTGCATGGACGACGACGACTTGCGGCGCGGCAAACCAACCGCGCACAAAGTATTCGGAGAAGCCATGGCCATTCTGGCCGGCGATGCCCTGTTGACCATGGCCTTCGACGTGGCCGCCGAAACCGGCAACATCGCCGTAATCCGCGAACTGGCGCGGGCGTCCGGCGTGGAAGGCATGGCCGGCGGACAGGTGGTCGACCTCGAAAGCGAGAACAAGTCGTTGGCATTGGAAGAACTGAAGCAACTTCACGCGCGCAAGACCGGAGCCCTGATCCGTTCGAGCGTGCGTTGCGGCGCAATGCTCGCGGGTGCGTCGGATGCACAGCTCAATGCGCTGTCCCTGTACGGCGAAGCCATCGGATTGGCGTTCCAAATCGCCGACGACATCCTCGACATCGTCGGCTCTGAAGACAAATTGGGCAAAAAGCCCGGCGGCGATGTCGCCAACAAAAAATCCACCTATCCTGCGCTGCTTGGCGTCGACGGCGCTCGCGAATTGGCCGAGGAAGCCATGCAGGAAGCAATCGCTTCGCTCGAGTCGTTTGGCTCGGACGCGGACCAATTCCGCGACCTCGCGCGCTTCATCGTCTACCGGGAAACATGACCATGAAACGGATCACCAGGGTCATGGCGTTCGTCGCAATAGCCGCGCCGCTAGTCCCCGTCGCATCAACCGTGGCGGACGAAATGCGCGTCGCACAGGTGCAGCGCAATTACACCTTCGGCAAAGGCGAGGACGCAAAAAAAGAAGACGACTCGCCCAGACAGGAAAAGCCCAAGCGGAAAGAAAGCAAGGCCAAGAAGGACGAGAACAAAGTCGAGCCGTCGGACGCCAAGGCCTGGCCGGCGGGATTGAACGACTACTTTAAGTCCGACTTGGAAGACCCAAGCCAGCAGGAGCGAATCGCCGCGCTTGCCGCGCATCTGGATCGCTTGACCATTCGCGGCGTGCAACCGGAAATGGCGTACCAGCAATTCGAAGCCGCGACCGCCAACCTGCGCAAGTCACTTCCACAAATCGCCCAACCGGAACTCGATCTCGTAACGGCGCTGTACAAGAATATCACCGCATGGATTTCGCTCGAACGGGCCTACGCGTCGGGCAGCAAGGACACCCTGAAGCCGCTCATCAACCTGGTGCAAAATCAGGCCGCGTTGGATCCCAAAGGGGATCAGGAACAATGGGCCCGCGTCATACAAATCATCGACCAGCAAAGACTGTTTGCGCCGTCGGTCATTCTATTCGGCGTCTCGGTGCTGCCGTATCGCGGCGTGGTTTTGCCGAAGGATGCGCGGCCCATGGAACTGTTCGCCACGCCCGAATTCCAGGATCAACCCCACGAAAGCACCGCCATTTACGAATTCCAAGCCGCACCGGGGCCAATCTTTCGCATCGACTTCGACACGGTCGGCTCCCAGTCCGCGGAAGTGGCCGTCAGCGAAGACGGCAAACAATATTCGACCGTGGACATGAGCGTCGCCAAAACGATTGAAGGAATTAAAGGGCCCATTGTGTTGAAGAGCGGGGTGCGCCCCAAGTTTCTTCGCATCAAGGTTACGTCCGAACCAGAAACAGCTGTCCTGAGAAACATCCGACTATTCGCATTGAAGGAATCGGCCGTCGCCGAATCCCGCTTCACCGCGGACGCGCCCGTCATGGACGGCACCTTCAAGGAAAGCGGTTGGACGAAACAACCGCAAATCTTCGGAATGGCCAACGGCGACACCTACGCGGAAGCGGAAACCACCGGTTGGCTCAGGCATACAACCGACGCACTGTACATCGGCATCTACGCGCGCGAACCGCGCATGGACACCGTCGTCGCGGACTTGTTGAATCGCGACGATCCGCTGTGGACCGAGGAAGCCGTCGAAATCGTTCTGCAAAACGGATCCCAGCCTGCCGTGCGCATTTTGGCCAGCCCGGTCGGCGCCCGATACGACAGCCGGGGCGGGGACCCCCTGTGGAACGGCGACTGGCAAGTCGAATGCCGTAAGTATCCGGCGGGGTGGTCCGCGGAATTCCGCATCCCGTTTGCCCTGTTGGGCGGCGAGCCATCCCCTGGAAGCGAATGGAAAGCGCAGTTCATCCGCTATCGCACCAACGTGAAAAGAGAAGTCTCTCAATGGGCGCCGGGCGAAAGCGCCTTCGGACGGATTCAATTCCGGTAACGGGCGGAGACGTAGCAAAATGCCCATACCAGACACAGCCATGCGCGCCCTAGAGTTCAACGACGGCCCTCGCATGATCCAAACACGCCGCCCTCGTCCACAACCGGGGGAAGCGATGCTGCGCATCACCAAAGCGGGCATCTGCAACACCGATCTCGAGCTTGCGCGAGGCTACATGGGATTCAAGGGCATCCCCGGTCACGAGTTTGTAGGCGTGGTGGAAGCATGTGAAAACCCCGCGCTACTCGGTAAACGAGTCGTCGGCGAGATTAACTGCGTGTGCCATCAGTGCGACTTTTGCCGTCGCGGCATGTCGCACCATTGCGCGAACCGGACCGTTCTGGGCATCTTTAAACGGCAAGGCGCTTTCGCGGAATACGTCAGTCTTCCCGAAGAGAATCTGCACCTCGTGCCTGACGCGGTGGACGACGAAACCGCTGTGTTCACAGAACCCATCGCCGCCGCCTTTCGAATCCTCGAACAATTCACTATCTCCGATTCCGATCGCGTCATCGTTCTCGGAGACGGTAAACTCGCGCAATTGATCGCGCAGGTACTCTGGCTGCGAACCAAGCGGCTGCTCTGCATTGGCAAGCATTCATGGAAACTCGATTTGCTCCAACGCCTGAACATCGCCACCGCGCTTGCCAGCGACGCCGTCGATCCGGGCGCGGACTATGTCGTGGAGGCCACGGGATCCGAAACCGGCCTGCGCCGGGCCTTGGAACTGGTCCGGCCGCAAGGCGTAATCGTATTGAAGACAACCGTGGCGGGCGAAACCCAGGCCGACTTGAGCGTGCCTGTCATCAACGAAATAACGATTGCCGGCTCCCGGTGCGGCCCATTCAAGCCCGCGCTCGAAGCCCTCGCCATGGGCAATGTCGCGGTGAAACCGCTGATCACCCATCGCTTCGCCTTTGGTGAAGCGGTATCCGCGTTGCGTCAGGCCGCGGCGCCGGAGGCCATGAAGATATTGCTGACCTTCTGACCCGCGCGAAATGCCCCACGCATCGCGATGTGCTTCCGTCAATTCATTTCAGGCATTCTGTTCAAGGATAGCCCAGTTCCGCGATGGGCACGGGGTGAACTTCGATCAAAGGGCACACATGACTGAACCGCGTCTACCGTGGAAGGAAATGGCCGCGCTGGTCCTCGCGGCGTTCGCGTACCGCATTGCCTACTGGCTGCTGTTGGGTCGCGTGATTGATACGGCCGACGCAATCCACTACCTCAACGCCGCGCAGACCTTCGCCGAAGGCGGTTTCCTCAGCGCGGACCCACGCATCCCTCCTCTGTACCCGCTGTTGACCGCGTGTCTTGGCGGCCTCTTGCAGGTACATCTCGAAACAGCCGCATGCCTCATTTCGCTGGCAGCCGGGTCGCTTGCGCTCGTGCCCATCTGCGGTATCGCGCGCAAGCTGCATGGCCCGTCCTCGGCGCGCGTGATGGCCTTGCTGTTCATCCTGTGGCCGTGGCTTGTCGACTGTGCCGCCCGCGTATCGCCGGATGCACTGGCAATCCTCCTGTGGTTCTCAGGCCTGCTGGCGTTCGCGAAAGCCGTTCGTGGCGAAGGATCATTCTGGAAGCCGGCCGTGCTCTATTTCTTGTTACACCTCACGCGTCCCGAAGGAGTACTCATTGCGGTTGCGTCTTGTGCCGCCTCGGTTGCCTTGATTGATCGTGAAACCCGCACAACACTCGGAGCACGCCCACTCCGTTGGGCCAGCGGCCTTCTGTTATTCGCCACTATGTTCGCGGGATATCTCCTCTGGATGCGCGCTGCTACCGGCGAATTTGTATTGAGCCCTCGCATTGGTCAACCCGCCGAAGCGCTCCAGTACGCGCTTGTCGATCGCGGTAAAGACACGGCCAAAGCGTTTCTTCAACTCTTTTCACATACGCTACCGGTTATGCTTGGGCCTTACCTGCTCTGCCTCGCGGGATTCGGCCTGCTCCATACCCACCCAGCCATTCGACGCGACTTCCGGCTCGAATGTTTTCTCTTGCTCATGGCGTCTGCTCAGTTTGTTGTTGCGGGTCTCAGCACGCACGCCGAACCCCGGTACCTCATGGCAACCACCGTCGCGCTTTCGATCTTCGCCTGCCGTGGCATGATCATCGCCGGAGACGCCTGGGGCCACAAGCATCATCTGCTGCGCCGCGCGCCCGTCTGGGTGCTCGCACTCCTGCTTGTGGCGGGCATGGCCGCGGTGGCGGCACCGCGCTGGATGGGCCGCATGTCCTACCAGCCCATTGAATACAAGATTGCCGGGGAATGGATGAAGGCCCATCTCGAACCCGGGCTCGTCTTCACGCGCAAGCCGCAAGTCGGCTACTATGCCGGCATGCCCACCACCGGCCCTGCGCAGACCGACACGCTCGACCAAGCGATCGATCGCGCCCAAGCGGCGGGCGCCCGCTACTTCGTCGTGGATGAACGATACTCCACGCAGATGGTGCCTTCGCTGAAGCCCCTGCTCGATCCCGCCCACGCCCCGCCCGAACTTAAACTGGTGGAAGCGGGCCTGTCGCCGTTGGCGGAAGCACGCATTGTCATCTACGAAATCGTAGCGCCATGATCCGTTCGCTGGTCGTGCACACCGGCGCCATCGGCGACTTAATCCTGTGCGGCCCCTCCATGGCAGCGCTTCGAAGAGAAGGCCCTGTGGAACTGGCCGGACAGCCGGAGCGCCTGCAAATCGCCGTGCTGGCCGGATGGGCGGACGCGGCGCACAATTTGGGCAGCACTGGTTTTGAATCAATCTTTGCGACACCGGGTAAGCGCTGGAAACAATTCGCCAGCCGCTTCGATCGGATTGTTGTGTGGATGCGGGACGACGATTGCGCCATTGCGCGAGGCTGCGGAGAAACCGGCGTGAGCCGCGTGCACATACACCCCGGCCTGCCCCCTCAAGACTGGACCCGGCACGCGTCAGAGTACTACCTCTCGAAGTTGGAGATTGTGCACTCGGTTGACGCGTTCATAGAACTCGACAGGCACCCTTCCGGCGAAGTGCTGATTCACCCGGGCAGTGGTTCGCCGAAGAAGAACTGGCCCATGGAGCGATTCGAAGAGTTGGCCGCGGGGATTGATGCCATGGGCCATTCCGTGGCATTTATCGCGGGTCCGGCCGAGACGGACCTTCGGTATCCGCCCCTGGCCAAGGTCATCCGCGAATCCAATCTGGAAGCCCTCGCACAGCGCCTCGCGGACGCTCGGGTCTATGTGGGAAACGACAGCGGCATCACGCACCTGGCGGCCGCCGTGCGCTGCCCCACCGTCGCCCTCTTCGGTCCAACCAACCCCACAGTGTGGGCGCCGCGCGGTTCGCATGTGCGGGTTGTCGCAAAGCAACCCTGGCCGGACGTGGCCGATGTGTATCCGGCTGTCGGATTGACGTAGCATATACGCGATTGATGCTACCGGCACGGAATGCAAGCGACTGGGTATGCCAAATCTAAATACCGTGGAAGATAGAGCCCCGGCTGAATGGAAACCGGGCGATGTGATCCTCAATCTCTACGAGGTGAAGTCGGTTCTAGGACGCGGCGGCATGGGCACGGTCTACCGTGTCCGCCATCGCGGCTGGGACACCGAATTGGCCGTCAAGAGCCCGCATCCGGACGTTATTGGCCACAGCCGGGGCGCGGAGTTGTTCGAGCGTGAATGTTCCACCTGGGTCAGCCTTGGGCTGCATCCACACGTCGTGAGTTGCTTCTACGTCCGGCGCCTGGGCGGCATTCCGCGCGTGTTCGCGGAGTTCGTTTCAGGGGGTACGATCCACACGTGGATTAGCCGGGGCTACCTGTACCGGGGCGGGGCGCGGCAGGCCCTCCCGCGCATGTTCGATCTCATGATTCAAGTCGCGTGGGGCCTCCAGCATGCCCACGCCCATGGGATTGTGCATCAGGACGTCAAGCCCGCCAACGTGCTCATGTCGCCGGAAGGCATGGCCAAGGTCACCGATTTCGGATTGGCCCGCGCATTGCAAGCGGCCACCGGTACGGAACGCACCAGTGCGCCCCAGGGCACACCAGTCTATTTCTCGCCGGAACATGCCACCCGCGATCCCATTACCGTAGCCACGGACGTCTGGAGTTTCGGTCTGCTCATACTCGAGATGTTCATGGGCGAGGTTACCTGGATGGCCGGGCAAACCGCGCCGCAGGTTCTGGATGGATATCTGGAGTTGGGACCCGAGCGGGACTACATTCCGCCCATGCCGGAGAAGCTGATGCTGATTTTGAGGCAATGCTTTGAGATCAACCCTGCAAATCGTCCGCAAGGCATGCCGGTACTGGTGGAGTCACTCAAGGATCTCTACGAGGAGCACACGGGAAAACCATATCCGCGGATCGTTCCCGAGGCCAAGGTCAACACGGCCGACGAGGTCAACAACCGGGCCGTGTCGCTGTTGGACCTTGGAAACCGGGAAGAAGCGGCGAAGCTCTGGAAACAAGCCCTCGATTTGACACCCCATCACCTTGAAGCGTCTTACAACCAGGCCCTGCACTGTTGGCGCACCGGCAAAATCACCGATTTGACCTTGTTGAAACATATCAAAGGCTTGCACGAGCGGTATCCGAAATCCTGGATGCCGCATTACATGCTCGCTCACGTACACCTGGAGCGCGGCGACTGTGAAAGCGCCACGAACGTTCTCAAGCATCTGGAAGTGCGCGAACTGCAAGGACACGAAATTCAGGAGGCCATTCAAACCGCCGAGGCCAACATCGACACCTCCCGCAAACTGCAAAAAAAATTCGGCGAATCCGGCAAAGTGGTCAAAGCTTTGAAACTAAGTTGGGATGGCGCCCTTGCCCTGTCCGCGGGAGGGCCCTCGGAGGGGCCGGGAGAGATCAACGTTTGGAACGTAAACGACGGCACGCTCATCCAAAGCTTCACCGGGCACAAGGGCCAGGTGCGATGCATCGAACTCAGCGCCGACGGCATGCAGGCGGCCAGCGGTGGCAAGGATGGCGTGGTGCGCCTGTGGCCGATGAGCGCAATCGGCGACGAGCATGTGTTGAAAGATCACTCGAAGCCGGTGCTCGCCGTGCTGTTCACGGAGGATGGACGCGCCGTGGTATCGGGCAGTGTGGATGGAACGATCCGCGTATGGGACCGGCAGTCGGGCCGTACCTTAAAGACAATCGTGGCTCACGCCAACGGCGTGACGGCCATGGCCATCGGTGAATACAATCGCACCATCGTGTCCGCGGGAAAAGACGGCGCATTGCGGCTCTGGGAACTGGAGACCGGGAACTGCGTGCGCGAATACAGAACGAAGTCCGGCTATCCCCATTGCGTGGCCGTGAGCGGTGACAGGCGCTACTTGGCTTCGGGCACAGACAAAGGGTACATCGACATCTGGGAACTCTCCACCGGCAAACACATGGCATCGCGGCGGCTGCACAGCACGCCGCTGACATCCATCTGCCTGAGCAAGAAGGGCCGCTACGCGGTCACGGGCACCACCGATGCCACCATGCGACTGTGGGAAATTCGTTCGGGCCGCTGCCTCCATACTTTTGCCGGGTCGTCGCCCATCAGCTTGAGTGGCGATGAAAATACCGCGCTCTCCCCCGGCGCGGACGGTTCGCTTTGTCTCTGGCGAATCGGCTTCGAGATACCCGAGCTCTCCGCCCCCATGCTCATCTGCCGGTCAAGCCAGAATGACGAGGACCCGAAGTAGAAGCGGCATCCTGCCGCTTCCGCAGAACCCTTCGCGGTCAGGCAAGTGTATTTGCCCATAGACATCCCATCCGCATGCAGGTCCACGGACGCGACAGGATGTCGCGTATACGTTCATTGCCCGCACATGGGGATACACGCTACCATAGGGCCATGCCGCAATCCGTCAAGAAGTCGTTTTACACCGCATTCGATCATCCGTTTGAGAATGTGGACACAGAACCTGTCAACTGCAATCTGTGCGGCAGCGATCAGTACCGTCTGTTGGGTGAAGAGTCGGGCTACCAGATTCGCCGGTGTGTGAAGTGCGCGCTGGTATACGTGAATCCGCAACCCACGTTCGATGCCCTGCCCAAATTCTACGAGGGCATGTATCTCGAAGCGGGCGACGAAGCAGCAAAGGTCGCTTCGCTGGGCGCGGTGGAGCGGCATCTCCGCGGAATCGTGAACAGACGCAAACCGCAAGGCGGCCAGTTGCTGGATGTCGGTTGCGGCTACGGCAACTTCCTGAAATCCATGGCGGGCGGCAACTGGACGCTGCACGGCCTCGAAGTCAGCGGCAATGCGGCGGCCTATGCGCGTACGAACGTGCACGGAGCCGTCATTCAACAGGCCACGATTGAAGAAGCGGACATCGCCCCGGAAAGCATGGATTGCGTGACGTTGATTGCCGTATACGAGCACGTGAAGGATCCGCGCGCCACCATGGACCGTGTATCGCGGTGGATCAAGCCCGGCGGGCTGTTGCTGATTCAGGTGCCGTATATCCAGCACTTCTTCACGTTGTCGCGCCGATTGCCGTTTGGGCCGAAGATTGCCTTCGAAGCCCCGCGCCACCTCTACGATTTCTCCCCACGCACATTGCCCCGGTATTTCCGGGAAGCCGGCTACACGGAAATCGAAACCGACATCGCTCGGCCTTACGCCAGCCCGTCGAAACTGGGTGCCTACGCCATATGGGCGGTAAAAGCGCCCGGGATTGCCTTGCGCGCGATGACCGGCGGCCGGTACGTATGGCCTTACGCCGCCGCCATCGTCACCCACGGCGTTAAGCGGTAAACTTGTCTCTCCGGTTTCATCCCATCCCATCATTGCCCACGGTGAAATCGCGGCGCGCCGTGGCAATGCTGATGGTGAACCCGGCGATCACATCGATAAGCGAAATCAGAGTGAGCAATATGAATGTCGCCGTGCCCGCGCCGGCAACCGTGATCATCTCCACCAGAAAAGCAATGAACACGAACATGGACAACATGTGATCCACGACCGTGGATCGCGACACCCGCGACGCCTTCATGATTTCGAGGTACAAGAGAATGGCGGCGATGCCGATGAGCAGGTCCGATGCCCCGAAGGGTATGGGCGCTTCCCGCGTCAGATGGGGAATGCCGAACAACGCCGGATTCTCTTCAAAGTTCACCCCCGCCAGCATCGCGATGTTGTACACCGCGAACAACACGGCCATCAGCGGAAAGTAGCGCAGATAGTTCATGACAGACTCCTGTGAAGGCGACAGAATTGCGGCCGGACCCACACCCCACCCGGATGCACCGGATTCGCGGGCGTATCCTACAACAGATGAACGCCAGCGAAAAAGGCGAGGAAGACGGCATGGTGACAGAGGCATTTGAACAAAATCAGGCGTTCGTCACTTCCGGATTGGCAGACTGTGTTGAGGGGGTCGTGCCCGTTGAAGCGTACCGACGGAGTAGCGCCTGCCAGCAACGCAGTGCAATCGCAAAAAGGAGCAAATCGAAACCAAATTGGCGAGACCACGCCACAAAGAAGCTATCCCCTTGTCGCACACGGACGAATTCCAAATCTACCGCGAGGAGCGCCATCGCGAATCCACCGGCAATCACTTCTGCAAGCATATTGGCCACGGGAACCGTAAATAGGGTGAGAAACAAGACGAAGACCGTGAATTCAGATATGTGTCCACTGAGACGAATAACGTCCTGTTGCGCATTCTCGGGCAATGCAAAATGACGGCTCCGAGTGATCAACAACCATGTCAACCAAACAGACATACCCGCAAAGCACCCGAGAGAAATCAGTTCGGACGGAAAGAACTCGGTGGCATACAATTCATACGCTGTCTGTATAGACAGGCAGCTAATGAACACGGCAAGCAGTACGAGCATGCACAAAAGGCCTTGCGCATACCGGCGAAAGATGATGCCATTCGGCACTACGCGCTTCGTCTCGCCCATACACGCTGGCCTCATTGCAAGGCAATCTGCTGTTGACCCACGAACAGCAGGTTGTCGATCTTGCTCAATTTCGTGCCACAACTGTTGTTCATGTCTGTACTATATCACAAAGCACTCCACCCGTCCACGGGCGGAAATCGCTGTCCATTTGCGCATTCATTCCGATGTGAATTCACAGTGGCGAACACGGTATCGTGTTTTGTCGCAAGTAGGTCGTCAGTCCGAAGGAGATAGCCCGTGATTCTTGTGCGTGCGTTGACCGCCTCATGCGTAGCCTTTGGCGCCCTGGCCGCATCGGTATACGCGGAAAGTTACCTCGTCGGCCACTGGCCATTGACATCCGATGCGTCTGACATCTCGGGCAAGGGCAACAACGGCACTGCCCACTACGTGGCGTTCGACGCGACCGGCGGCGCGCATTTCGACGGGCGCGGCGCATTTATCGAAGTGCCGCACAACGAATCGTTGGACCTTGGCGTCACGGATTTCACGATTGCGGCATGGGTTCACACGGAATCGGTACTCGACGACACCATCGGCGATATCCTGGGCAAGTTTGATCTCGCGCGGCGCAAGGGCCTCAACTTCTCGGTCATGAACTACCACGGCGTGGTCAACGCGCAATCCAACTACCGCAATTTGTTCTTCGGAATTGACGACGGTATTGCGACCGTGGATTGGACCGATTGCGGGCGGCCGGGCAACGCGGTCTACCCTATGTCGCTCTGCACATATAAAGGCGGGCTTTACGCGGGCACATTCGAACTGGGCAAGGACGAATCGGGCCACGTGTACAAATACGCGGGCAATGCCCAATGGGAAGACTGCGGTTCCCCGTATCCCAGCAATGCCGTGTCGGCGATGGCGGTCTATCAAGGCGAACTGTACGTGGCGGCATCGCACTATCGATCCCGCGGTTCGGCCATGGGCGATTCAGAAAACACGTTACCCGGAGGGCGCGTCTACAAATACGCGGGCGGTAAGGAGTGGACCTACTGCGGCAAGCTCGGCGAGATCGAAGCAGTGTACGGACTAGCCGTGTACAAAGACAAACTGTATGCCTCGTCGCTCTACGCGCCGGCCGGACTTTTCCGCTACGAAGGCGGGGCCACGTGGACCGACGTGGGCAACCCCGGCGGGCGCGTCGAGGCGCTGGGTGTACACAACGGCCAGTTGCTCGGCACAGGATTTGACGAGCATTTTGCGGGCGTCTACCGTTTCGACGATCCAGGCTGGACGGATTTCGGCGCACCGCCGGAAACGACGCAAACCTACTCGTTCATGCAATACCGGGGCGAGTTGTTCGTGGGGTCGTGGCCATCGGGCAAGGTGTTCGTGCTGCATGAACCCGGACGATGGGAGGATCGCGGACGTCTGGGCGAGGAGAAGGAAAGCATGGGCATGGCCGTGTATAACGGCATGCTCTATGGGGGCACGCTGCCGCTCGCGCAAGTCTACCGGTACGACGGCGGCACAAGCTGGTTCAACACGGGCCAACTCGACAAGACGCCGGACGTGCAGTACCGCCGGGCGTGGAGCATGGCCGTGCATGAAGGGAAGCTGTTTTGCGGCGTGCTTCCGTCGGGCCATGTCTACAGCTACCAGACGGGCCGCTGCATGAGCCGGAGCGATGAACTCCCTGCGGGCTGGGTTCATCTGGCCGTGCAACGCAAGACCGGTATGCTGCAATTGTTCATCAACGGTGCGATGAGGAATCAGTTGTCGCACTCGGATCTGCTTTTCGACAACTCCGCGCCGCTGCGAATCGGCTTCGGCCAACACGATTACTTTAACGGCCGCATCAAGGATGTCCGCATATACCGGGAGGCATTGAGCGAATCCGACATTGGCGCACTCGCCAACGGAAGCGGCGTTGGTGGCCATTGAAAGCGCGCCGGTCTACGCCACACTCCCCCGCCACCCCCGCTATCCTTCGCTAGACCTGTGGCGCGGCGTTGCCTGCTTGATCGTGGTGGTCTTTCACGCCTCGTTGTTCTGTTACCAATCCGGCCAATTGGCCGGACTGTCGGGATGGATTGTGGCGGTCTGCGCACGGGGTTGGATCGGCGTTCCGCTGTTTTTCGTGATCTCGGGATACTGCATTTCCGCCACGGCGGACGCTGCACGGCGCAGGGGTCACCCGGTGTCCCGATACTTCATCCGGCGGTTTCGCCGCATTTACCCTCCGTATTGGGCTGTGCTCGCGTGCAGTCTGGTGTTTGTGTACTTGCTGTATGGGTCCGGCCACGCGCATTGGATCACCGGTAACTTCGAGGACATCAACGCCATCCCCCATCCCGGTTCGCTTCATCCATGGCAATGGTTTGGGAATGTGACGCTGACCGAAACGTGGCGCATGCATCTCGTTCCGCCGGGATCCAAACTTCTATTGGGCCACGCGTGGACGTTGTGTTACGAAGAGCAATTCTATGCGGTCACCGGGATACTGCTGCTTGCAGCGCCGCGCCGCTTCTTCCTGGGTGTTGCGCTGGTTTCCGTCGCCGTTGTTGCGTGCACCCCCTTGGGATGGGCCGCGAGCGGATTCTTCTGGGATGGCCGCTGGCTCTTGTTCGCGGCGGGAGTCGGCGTCTACTATGCCCTCAACTATGCGGACCATCGTGGACAATGCATAATCGCGGCGCTGCTGACCGCAGGCATTCTGCACGATCTCTGCAAATTGAACGGCTGGCTCGATCCGCCCTGGGTCTTCTCGGGAATGCACCGGAACGAACCCTTATGCGCGTACGGCTTCGCGCTGCTTGCCCTGGCCCTTCACCGGTTTGATTCGGCGATCTGCGCGTTGAAAATCGCTCCACCGCTTTTGGCGTGTGGGCGCATGTGCTATAGCCTCTATCTTGTCCATTTTCCCATCGTGCTTGCGCTCAGTCATGCGGCATTTCTGGCGGGGCTCCAGAGTTCGGCATGGACGGCGTTTCTCACGATCCCCGCGTGTGTGGGCTGCACGCTCGTGGCGGGCTGGCTATTCCACATGACGGTCGAGCGTCGCTTCCTCAATCCGCCAACCTAAGGAACGGCAACGGGCGCCATACTGAAAAGTGATACGCGCTACTTCGAGGCCACCACCGCACTATCCACGAACCATTCAGCGCCGGTTACGAGTCCGGCGGGCACTTCGCCGCGTTGTGCCCTCTGAAAAGCCGGCGCTTTGTCGGAGCCGGTCGCGAGAAACCACTTGTGTTTCGCCGCGTTGATCACAGGAAATGTCAATGTGACCCGATCAGGCGTGATGTTCGGCGGCTCGGTATAGACGACCGCTTTGGCTTGTTCGTGCAGCGCGTCGGCTCCTGGAAACAGCGAGGCCGTATGCCCGTCCGCACCCATGCCTAGCAGCACGACGTCGAAGACCGGTATGGCGTTGCCTCCGCCGATGTGTTCGCGCAGCACGCGGGCATAATCTTCTGCTCCACGTACACCCCGCTCCGCTTCCATACGGTAAGCCCTGATCTCGGGCACGATGTCCAACAGCGTCTCCTGCAGCATTTTCCAGTTGGACAGCGGATTATCCGGGGGAACGCAGCGCTCGTCGACTTGAAATACGGCAACGCGGCTCCAAGGCATGCGGGACCGGAACTCTCCCGCAAGCAATGTAAACAGCGCGCGGGGCGTCGAACCGCCCGAGACGGCGACGCTGAATGAGCCGCTCTCGCCCGCCAGCCGCACCAGTCGCTCGGCCGCCGCGAGGGCAGGATTCTCCGATACGTGAACCGTCACGCCTGATTCCGCCATTTGCCTTCCACGCCCTGGAAAAGACGATCGGATTCGCGGGGACCCCATGTGCCCGGCCGGTACAACTCCGGAGCAGCCGCATCTTTCCAGGTGTCCATGACCTGCGTTACGATGCGCCAGGCGTAGTCAATTTCGTCGGACCGCATGAACAAGGTCGAATCGCCGCGAATCGCGTCCAGCAGCAACCGCTCGTAGGCTTCCGGAAGGGCCTCGCCGAATCCACTTTCGTATTTGAATTCCATATCCACGGGCTTAGTGCCCATGGCCAATCCGGGTGGTTTGGCGTTGAAACGGAGCGATATGGCTTCGTCGGGCTGAATGCGGAATACCAACGTATTGGCGACCGGCGGCGGCACGCCCAAATCGGCGAAGAAGTGGGTTGGCGGCGATTTGAATTGGACCGCAATTTCGGTCACACGCGATTTCAGGTTCTTGCCGGATCGCAGAAAAAACGGCACGCCGGCCCAACGCCAATTGTTCACATACAGTTTGAGCGCAACAAACGTTTCTGTTTGCGAGTCTTGCGCCACGCCTTCCTCGGACAAGTATCCCGGCGCGTTCGGGCCTTCCGCGTATTGTCCGCGCACGCACCAGTCACTGGGATCTTCATCCAGCGGGACATCGACGGAACACAACACTTTTACCTTTTCGTCGCGAATCTCTTTGGCGCCGAATACGGCGGGCGGCTCCATCGCAACGAGGCTCATCAATTGGAGGACGTGGTTCTGCACTACGTCGCGCATGGCGCCCACCTTGTCGTAAAACGCGCCGCGGCGGCCTTCCATGCCAAACGCTTCGGACATCGTGATCTGCACGTGGTCCACGTATTTCTGGTTGAACAGGGGTTCGAAAATGGCGTTGCCGAACCGGAACGAGAAGATGTTCTGCACGGTCTCCTTGCCCAGATAGTGGTCGATGCGGAAAATCTGCTCTTCATTGAGCACGGTGGATACGCAGGCATTCAGCTCGCGCGCCGAGGCCAGATCCTGGCCAAACGGTTTTTCGAACACGACCCGGGTCCAAGGCGACGAGCCGTGTGGTGTCACCAACCCGGCGCGGCCCAGATCTTCCACGATGGGTCCGAAGAATTCCGGACCCACGCTGAGATAAAACAACCGGTGGCCCGGCAAACCAATGTTCTTCTCCAATTCGGTCAACCGTTCGCCAAGGCGACGGAAGCCGGTGTCGTCGGAGAATTCGAGTTGCTGATAATAGAGGTTACCCACGAACGGATCGCAGGCGTCGCCGAGGCCGTCCTTGGTACGCGAATGCTTTTTGAGCGCTTCGCACATTTCTTCGCGGAATTCGTTGTCCGTTTTCGGTTTTCGCGCAACCCCCACGACGGCGATACGCTTGGGCAAATATCCACACTTCCACAAATTGTACATCGCGGGCACCAGCTTGCGCTGGGCCAAATCGCCGGTGGCCCCGAATATGACGACCGTGGCCATGGCCTCTTCGGGAATGCAGAAGATGGAGGTATCGGGCGCTGTGGGTTTCTCTTGAAATCGAGTCTCTGCCTTACCGGACACGGCGGCGTACTCCTTGCTTCGGTTGTTCTCTTGCGAAGGCCTTGTAAACACGAGTATACGGCATCGGGGGCGAGAGGGGCGTGGAGCAAGAAGCCCCATAGAAAAGAAAACCGGGGGAACCGTTCATTTGTTCCCCCGGCGTGACAATCTTCACTGGGTAGATCCCGGTGTCAGGCGTCGTCGCCACCCGCGATCTGAAGCCGCCGCTTCCAGAGATGTTCGATCTGTTTGATCCGGGTGTCGAAGAAGATCATGAGCTTTTCGTGCAACTCTTTGTTGCTGGCGGCAATCATCGACTGGTGATTCGCTTCGGAGCTGTCCAGCAACAACACATCTTCCAAACTCTTCCCGTACGCATCGGTGACGACGCAGCCGGCCTCGAGCGCCACCAGCAGCGACGCGGCGATATCGTACGGCGCAATGCCCAGCACCGCGCCGCGGCCCGCATTGATGAACTGATCTTTCACGGCCTCCGGAATGTCGCGCAAGTACCGATTGGCAATATCGACGCAGGCGTCCAACTGTTGCGTCACAAGCCGCGTAAGGCTGTACGAAGAACTGTTGCACGCAAAAAACCCGCCCTTGAGGCTGGACAAGTCAATCAGTTTGGCGGCGGTCGGGAAGATTAATTCCGCTGGCCGTGCGGGCACCGTCATGGCCCAGGTAAGCGACTCCAGGTACGTATTGGTGGACAACTTCGGTTTCTTAATCCCGTCCTCCACGTACACGCGGGTGCCCTTGCCGCGTTCGGCGTAAAACATCCGCGGACCGATTATCTCCAACACGACGGCGTTGTCGATGTCGCCGATGCGAGGCCGCTCAATGACACGCGTGCTGCCAATGCACACCACGCACGATTCGAAACCGCTCTTGGCCGCCCGGCTGCCATCCACCGGATCGACAATGAGCAAGTGCTGGGGCGCACCGCTGGTAAACGTGGAATAGCCGGAGTCCTCGGAGTAATAAGCCACGGGCGCTTTGGCATCGCGCAAATAGGTCATCAGGGCCTTTTCGGCCACCTTGTCCAACTGAAACGTGGCGTCGCCGCTCTGAGCCGTACCGGTGACTTCCCTGCCACGAACGCTGCGTACGAGCGGCTCGACCGAGTCTTTGATCGCCTTGGCCAAACCAAAAAGCAACTCTTTTTCCAGCATCTTGGTCTTTGGCGCGGGCGGCTTCGGCGGAATGACCGGCGCCGGCACCGGCCCCGGAGTGACCTGTTTTGCGGGCTTCGCCGCAGCGACGGGAGCAGCCTTGGCGGCCGCGGTCTTTGGAACTGCTTTCTTGGATTCCGCTTTTACTGCTTGTTTTTTCACGGCTACCGCTTTGGTTTTTGGGGGACTCTTCTGGGCCTTCGCCGCCGTTTTGGGCTTGGCAGGCTTTGGCACGGACTTCTTGGGCGCTGGCGCCTTGGCCTTCCGGGCGGACTTGTTCTTGCCGGAATCCTTCGACTTGGCCGATTCCTTGGCGGCCACGCCCTTCTTGGACTTGGCCAATCCGCCCGCGCGCAAACCCGATTTGGACCTGTCGCGGCCCGACTTCGCCTGGACCTTGGAAGCCGTTTTGCCTTTGGATTTCGCCTTCGTTGCCATGTCCGTCCCCGGTCTCCTGTGGTTCTGGGGCATGCCCTCGGTCACCCATCAGGGGTCATAGGAAGCGTACTGCTCAATGGGTCAATCACTGTGGACGTCCCGGTGCCCTTCAGCTCCGTGTGTATGACATCCCGCCGAGAGGATTTAGAATCGGACTCCTCTCCATAAACTCTTTTTTTGCAAGTGGTTGCGAACAGACTTTTGTGACTGGCCTTCACTTGTTCTACTCGCCAAAATCACCTGAAAGTCGTGCATACCCATGCGTGTCAATGTGACGCAACGTGCTGCTGTCAAAGTAGTTCCAAAGCGAATACCTAACTTCACGCGCGGCACGACTGACTTTAGTCGTACGGTCGCGGATAAATTCATTACGAAAATACCCGCAACGGGCATAGTTTAGCATTTTTATCTAAGTATGTCTAGCAGATTCTATAAATCCCCTAAAGCCCGGGCGAAGGAGGCCCAAGTCCGATTGTGACATGCCTCGTTTTCAGATACAAGGGCACGAGTGCACCGAAGGAAGAATAGCGTCAATCGTCACAAGGAAGAATTGGAACAGGAAGAGTCACGACGGGGACGGTCAGAGCAGCTTTTCGACGACAACCCATTGACCATCTGTAAAGTGCGCGTCTGCAATCGCTTCTGGACTCATTCGAACTGCATCGTCACTTCCCGGCTCTCCTGCCCTGAGATGCACGGATCGGAGTCCGCCGAACCACCAACGCGTATCGCAGGCGTAGAGCATATCCCCCTCGGAAGCGGCCATGGCCGATAACGCGCTCTGCGGGCATACCGCCACGTCGGCTATTGGCAGCGACGCATCTGCAATAACGCGCAACGTCACCTTTGTGCCTGGAGTGCGATTCACAGGACTTCCCTTAAAAAGTTCCATGGCCTGCAATTGCGTACCGTGGACCAGGCCAACCAGATCTTTATCGCTTTTGGGACGGGTGAAGAGCGATACCACCAGGCCAATTACGCCGCAAGCGACAAGTCCGTACAACGCACGCATAAAGCCGTAACTGGCTTCACCCATTCCAAAAGCGAACGGTTTGATTAGAACGGACTCCAATGAAGGTACGAAAGATAGTCCGACTGCGACGCCCCCCACGACAATCGTGGCGATTGCGGCGGCGGAAGTATAGCGCTTCCAAAAGATGCCCAGGAATATGGACATGACTATGGGCGGCGTGACAGCAGCCGTGAACTGGCCGTGGACCTGATAGATGCTGTCTTGTTTCATATAAATGACGACCAACACTAGACCGACGATTACGGTAACCGTGCTCGACACGCGGGCGACTTTCAGGTAGTGCTTGTCGGGCCTGCCTTTAACGAGGTAGGGACGGTAAATGTCGTTGATGAAGATGGCGCTTACGGCGGACACCAATGTATCGGCGGTACTCATCAGCGCGGCGGTCAAGGCGGCGAGGATAAAACCGAAAACGCCGGGGACGGCAAGATAGTGCGATGCGTCGACGAAGGCAGTCTTGGCGGTGGTCTCGATTTCGCCGTTTTCCACCAGGACCTTGGCCACCCATCCGCCGCTGCTGACGGCAATTGCGGCCAATGGCGCAAGGACCAGGATCCAGAACACCGCCATCTTTTGGCCGTCACGCACGCTGCGCATGGATAGAAAGCGCATGATCATGCCTTGATTCATCAACACGAAAGCGCCTGTGTTGGCCAAGCCATCCTGGGCGAAGATGCCGACGAAGCTGAACTTGTCCGGTGCGCTGAATTCTGAAAAGCCATAGCGATGCGATTCCGGCAGCAACGCCCAGAAATTGACCACGCCGCCCACATGGGCCACCCCCAATACGAGCAATCCCAATCCGGCAATCAATAGGATGATGCCCTGCGCCAAATCCGTCATGATGACGGATGTTTGGCCGCCGGCAAACATATACAGCATGACGACGAATGCCGTCATCGTGGCGCCCAGCAATACGGGTACGCCTATAATGCCTTCCATAACCGTACCCAACGTGTACAGATTTACGCCGACATATCCCACCAGATAGATGAGGATGGCGATGAGCGATGCAAACCGTGCTTCGGGTCCGAACCGCCTGAGAAAGTATTCGGGAACGGATTGAATCCGGCCAAAGTAGAGGATAGGCAACCACAGCAAGAGCAGAATAGGAATCCAGAACCAGTCGTTGAGATACGATTGCGTGCTGCTGATTCCGTATTCGTAGCCCACTTCACTGTACTTGACGAAGCTGTAACTGCCGACGGTGGTGGCGATTCCCGAAAATGCGATGAGCCACCAGGCAAATCGCTGGCCACCAAAAAAGAAATCGCTCGTGTTACGTGTGTATTTCCCGAACCAGAGGCCGAATGCAACAATGGCAACGAAATAGACTGCGATGACGGCGAAATCGATCGGCGCGCCCTTTACGTGGCTCAGATCAAACCAACCACTCATGGCGCGGCCTCACGAGGCACAAACGGCAGCCAGAAGGTAAATGCGCAGTAGAACGCCAACAGGCCCAAATAACCTCCCACGATCCAACCGATCATGCGGCGGTCGTCTGGAAGCTTTGGGTCCAGAAAGCCGCTGCGCCAGCCAGACCACAGGCCTAACCCGCAGAGTATGGCCCCTACGCCAAATTCACACACAATGGGTAATACGCGTGCCCAATCCATGCCGCCACATGCTCCCTGGCTCCGCCCCTCGAAGCACCGCATGATAGCGGCCAGATGCCGAGGCATCAACCTTGCGAAATCGAGTCGGCACAACCTGTTCCGCGCGATGGATGGGATTTTTGTGGTTGATCGCAGTGTGCACCGTACGCACAAAGTCTGTAATTTCGGGCCGACGGAGGCACCGTCGAAGAAAACTGCTCAAAGTGAAAACCTGTGAGAAAAGAGAGAAAACCGGTCACACAACTTATTGCCAAGATTGAGTTTGTGTGTTATACATAACAGCGGAGTGCTTGTGGGGCAAACAGCGTAGGAGGCTGAACAATGAAGGCTTGCAAGTTCACACGGTTCACGATTCCAGCCAAAGCAGATCGCGACGATGACGATGACGACCATGGCGGAGTGAGCGGCGCTTCGCTCGATTCTCTGATCGCGTTGATCATATTTTTGATCAACATCATTCTTGAGTTGCTCGGCCTCAGCGAGACCGAAACGCCTGCGACCTGAGGCCTTCTCTCAGTCGCAAAGCGGGAACAACGAAGAGTAAGCCGACGCCGCACCCGGAACTGTTTGGCGTTCCGTGGTGCGGCTCTTCATTTTTGCCGATCATCCATTCGCGAGGCAAATACAGACTCCCGCACACATGCTTTCCGATGCGGGCGGGAGTCGAGTTTTCAGTTTCGAAGCGAACGGAATACCGGCCAATCCCTACAGGGGATCGATAGCCGTAATGACGGTATCGCTGCTGATAATGCTGGCGAGCGGCTCATCGGCTTCGGGATCCGCGCTCGGTATGTCGAAAGACGCCTTCACATTCGTTCCAACGGCCCAGTCTTCCACTTTGGCGCCCAACGTGGCCAGAGTAAGCGCGCCGGCACTAGCTTGACCGTAAATGTACGGGGTGCCACCAATGGTCAGCTCGCCCTGCGTACCCACGCCGATGACACCGACCATGGATGCCATGCCCCATGACTCCAGCATCGGGTCAAACCCCGTGGAATCATATTCGGTATACAGGAAGCGCACCTCCAGATTGTTCTCCGGATCGTTGGTCACGCTGACAAAACTGGGTATGAAGAACGCGGTGACCGGGGTCCTTTTCAGATCGATCAGGATCTTGGCGGTAAATGCATCACCTACTTGAACACCAGCAGGCGTCAGACCGTTGTCTTCAATGCTCGTCACTTTCCCTGAGACCGTATACAAATACGGTTCGGACATGGTGGATGCAAAGGGGCAACCTTGCGCCAGGATGGCAAGCACGGCCAGTGCGGCCGCAACCGTCACTTTCAGCAATCCCTTGTACCCGTTGAACATTTTCACTGCTCTCCTTGCATGCGACCCACCCTGCCTGCAAGCAGGGATGAATGCATTTCTGTATCATACCACAAGAAACCTGCGCCCGCCGGGGCATTCGCCTTAAGCAAAACGCACGAGGGTATGGAAAGCAACCGGCATACCCAAATCAGGGAATATTCGTAATTCTGTCTCAGCTAATCACTTACAGGAATATGTCTCCGGCGCATGGCGAGCAGCCCCGCTGATCTGTCCAACTTTCTTACAGTGCAATCTGATTCTTGTACAGAAATTATCGGGGGCCGTTTCGTCTCTCTCTCGTGGTTGTGTACAATTCCGATTCTTCGTGACTCTTCATCCCCATCGGGGTTTTATTCACTTTGGAGACGATGTTTCATGCTTTTTAGGGTTGTATGTTGGGTCTGTTTGTGGTCCGTTTGCTCGGCGTACGGACAGGAGCGGGTCGTTACTGGAAATGGATTTCTGTTGAAGTTGGATCCCGGTGAAGGCGCCCCCGCGCATGAGTTGACGTTCAACGGCAAGAATTGGGCGGCGGGTCTGGGCGTGGCATGGGAAGGATTCGGCGTGGGCAGTTACTATGTGCCGAACCGTCACTTGAACGAAACCGTCAAAACCGCGGGTTCAGGATTAGCCTACGATTACGATTGCGACGGCCCGAACATTACCGGTCTTCACGCGACACGCACGTTGGAGCCGGTGACGGATTCGACGGCCCTGAAGGTGGGCTGGCGCGTCGAACACAAGGGCAAGGAAGATCAATGGGTGGCTCCCTGGGTGCGGCACGACGTTGCGCCGGGCGGCGCGTTGGATGACAAGGATCGCGTGGATGTGCCGAGTGTTCACGGCATCGTACGCGCGACCTTCAGCGGCTATCAGGTTGCATCCCGCAATTGGATTGCCGCCACGGACCCGTCCACCAAAGAGTCGCTATGCGCGATATACAACGCGGAACAGACCCATGCGTTCGTCACGCACATCGCGCCCAAGCAACCTTATGCGGGATTGCAGACTGCGTTTCTTCCGTTTCTCATGAGGCCGGGCGATTCGTGGGAGACCTCGTATATCCTGACGATGGTACGCGGCTTGACTCATGTGGACTTCGCTTCCGAAGAACTGGCTGTCCAATTGGATTACGCGACCGGCGAACTGCGCGTTGCTATTGCAGGCGCGAAATCGATTTCCGGTTTGTCATTGCATGCCAGCATTATGGAACCCAATGGAAAGGTAAACCGCCTGCCGGCTCAGGATTTCGATCTTGTCGCGGGCGGCGTTACGACATTCAATTATCCGTGGGCCGCACCAGCCGATGGCGCGTACGATTTTCTCGCATTGGTGAAGCGAGACGAAACAAATGTGGACCTTGGGCGGACTGTTCACACGCCTCACGGCGGCATTGACGCGCAGTTCATTGTGGGAAAGCCCCGTGATGCGTCGATGGAGCCCTGGACCGACGCAGCCGTCGCATTAAGACGACGGCCGCTCCAAATCAAGCGCGATATGGCGGTCGACAATGCAGCCGCAGTATGGATTGAGCCCGCATTGGAGAAAGTGTTTGCGGAAGACATTCCGGTTGCATCGGGTACAATTCGCGATGGGGTACGCCTGATCCTGGCGCGAAATGAGGCCGAGTCTTTTCAACTTGTGGTTCGCCCACCTGATGACAGCCTGCTCTCTGTCCAGTCCGTCCGGGTTCTGCCTATGAAACATGTTTCCGCGCAAGCGGAGATACGACCTGACAGTATTTCGGTTTTCAACGTGCTGTACACGCCGGTTGCCGTGCCAAGCTACTACGAAGGACCGTCGGGAGAGTGGCCGGACGCCTTGCTGCCCTTTCAACCGTTCGACATGTCCGGAGGACGCAATCAGCCCATCTGGGTGACGGTACGGATTCCGGAGAACACGCCGGCGGGAAAGTACATTGGAGGAATAGAACTGGCTACGGACGCGACAGGGGCCATCCCCATACGGGTAGAAGTGGAGGTGCTCGATTTCGCGTTACCGGCCACACCCGCGCTCAAGTCGGACTTCGGGCTGGACATTTCCGAGGCCCTTGCGCTGATGAAACGGTTTGGTTTCAAGGGGTCCGCGGATTCGCTGCGTGAACAATATCTCGCATTGGGTGCGGAGTCCCGAATTACGCTTCGCGATACCGCGCAGTTGCCTAAAGAGAGTCCGGATTACGGCGCCGCCTTGGCTACGTTCGAACGCGGCCTGGATACACTGCGCGCGCATCACGCCACAACGCACTCGGCTTCGCAATCGCTTCTGGAATTCCCCGATCAGTTGAAATTGGCGAATGCGGCGGTTGTCCGATCAAATCTCCAAGAATCCGCATTTACTTTGGTGGCGAGCGAACCCAAACCCGCCACATGGCCGCGTGTGTTCGAACGCATCCAGCAGTGGCGCGACATTGCGCCGGATATCCCCGTTATGGTGGCGACGATGGGATTGGAACCGTTCTTAAGCGACGCGGCGGATATCTGGGCAGTCCATGTCCCTGTGTTTGACACGCCCAACAACCGGGTAGTGCTCGACCGGATCAAGAGCGGCGGAGAAGTGTGGTGGTATGTGAATCACGCGCCGCCGCGGCCGTACGGCAATTTTTTTCTCGATTTCGCCGCCTTGGAGCACCGTATTTTATTTTGGCAGGCTTGGGTGCTGGGTGTGAAAGGGTTTCACTATTGGAACGTGAGCTATACACCTCCGCAGGACGACCCATACAAGGGGCTGCTCGACATCACACCGGTGAACGGCGATGGATTTCTCTTGTACCCCAGCGCGGAAGGTCCGGTCCGGTCCATCCGATGGGAGACCATTCGAGATGGTGTCGAGGACTATGACTATCTTGTGATGTTTCGCGAACGCATGGAGGCGTTGGAGAAGAAAGGCGGACACGCGTCACTGCTCGCCCGCGTGCAGCAAGGGTACAACATGCACTCGCTGGTGCCCAGTCTCGTTTCGTTCAGCCGCGACTTCGCGGTGCTCCAATCCAAACGATCGGAACTGGGATCGCTGATTGTGGAGATGGACAAGGCACTGGCGAATTGATTCGCCAATTGGGACTATGCGGGCGTTATCCGGCCCAATGGCACGGGCTTTTGCGCACCGGTCGCATGAGGTACATTGGACGCCTTTCCGCACAGGGTTTCGTTTCCGAGAATGGCGATGGCCATGGCGTCGACGCATTGGTGGGGCAGGCCATATTCATCGCTGGACCGGAAGGTGGCTTCTGGAATTGCGTTGCGCAATCGCTGCATCAGCGCCCCGTTGTTCACCCCGCCGCCGCTGACGACCACGCGTGAGATTCCAAATTGCGGTTTTACAAACCGGTTGTAGGCGCGGACAATGCTGTAACTGACCGCGGCGGTCACGGTTGCCGTCAAGTCTTCGAACGAATGTACTCGGCGCCCGGTGAGCGCATCGCGCAGATAGTGCTCTGTGCCGAACTCGCCGTAGGCCGTGCTCTTTGGCGGGACTTTCGAAAAGAATGGCTGATCAAGCAGGTATTCCAGGAATTCGTCGATAACCATGCCTTTGGAAGCGGCTTCGCCGTCCTCATCGAGATCCGCCGTGCCGCCGGTAAGAATACGCACGGTGCCGTCGAGCGCGGTCATACCGGGTCCTGTGTCGAAGGAAGTGATCATTTCGAACGCGGGCGAGACGACCGTCATGCTGGTATTTCCGCCCAGGTGCAGCCTTAGGATCGTTCGATCCGGCCGGGAGAACAGTATCCAATCGCCGTAGGTTGTAATGGGTCCGCCCTGTCCACCGGCGGCCATGTCGCGCGCTTGAAAATCGGATACGACAGGCAACTGGGTACGCTCCGCAATAACCGCGGATTCGCCCACTTGCAGAGTGCCCACGGCCGCGGTTTCATATCCTCTAGCGGGATTGTGCGCGACCGTGTGGCCGGCGGAGGCCACAAAGTCGACTTCCACAAGTTCCTTATGCGCGAGCCGTTGCATTTCTTCGGCCGCATCCGCCAAGGCATCGCCGAGGTCGAAACTGAGCAATGCGACCTCGCGCGCATCCTTTCGGCTTACCAACATTCGCGCTCGAAGCGACTGCGAATGCGGGAAATGTTTTGACCGGACGAGTTTGATGTGGGAACCGGGTCCGGAACCCTTTATGCGAACCAACACGGCATCGATGCCGCGCGCCGCGGCCCCAGCCGTAAGGCCGATGGCAAAGCGGGTTGGTTTTTTTCGAATTGCATCAACCATGTTGGCTCCTGTTGGCTCCAGCCCACGGGCAGTGACTGCCTGCAGCGATTCGGGCTATCGCAACTTCACGACGCTTGCGCCTACATAGTAGTGGCGAATAATGGCGCGGCAGTCCAATCCGGCTTCGGCCATTCCCCGCGCCCCATGTTGGCACAGTCCCACGCCATGCCCCCGGCCGCCCCCTTCAAATGTAAAGGCCGTACCGGAGGCGGATTGTCCTCCATTGATTATAAACATCGCACTGGGCAATCCGCCAAATGCCTGCCGGATGGGCAGTTCGCGCTGAATGGTGACGGCGCCCTTTGTGCCGGATACCTTTAGGGACAGAAGTCTGCCTCCGGTTCCTCGTTCGCCGAGATCGATACGCTGCACAGTGCCTACGGCGTACTTCTGGTTGACCAGGCGGGTCGCTTCCGCTTGTGTCAAGCGTTTGATCCAGCGGTACCCGGTCGCATCGGCTGCACAGTATGCATTTCCATCGTGTTCCAGCCATCGCGCAATATTTACATTCATGGGAGAAGGACCTTCGGAACCGGGTGCGTCGTTGACCGATCGCAACGCAGCGTCCGGCGGACCGGTCCATGCGGTTTCATTTGCTTCAGTCCAACCACCGCAATTAGAGCTGAACACGCCCGGCAAGATACGAAGACCGTCCGTGGCTACTTCTCCGCAGGTTGCCGACACGGCGGCGTCAGTACGAGGATGGCGGCCTCCGGATCCGGAGTACGCCCTATCGGCCACGGTGGCCAGGAAATGGAACCCCTCGAGGATTCTCTTCTCGGCCATGTGCTTGAGCACATCGCTGCGGGCGGCGATCGCCTGCGCTTTCAGTGCTTCCTCGGGCCAAAGCGCGGGCATCTCGGCGGGGAGCACGCCAGCAAGATACGATTCCATGTCTATGTGCTCGTAGACTTCCAGCGTTCCGTCTTTTCCCACGGCGAGTTCCATTTCGCCTCTGTACGCCCGGGATTTTCCATCCGGGTGGCTGGATAGTGCAATGACTCCGGTCCCCTTCAATCGCAACGGCGCTTGTGCTGCATAGGTTGCGCCTTGCGAGACGGCGATTGCGACTTCGCCCTTGCCCGTTTCCACCTGCTCCGGACGGACCCAAACCGACTGACCTCGATTGGCAAGCAGAGACTTGACGGCGTCCGCTTCCTGCTGCGACGCAAAGTGACCTACGGTAACCCAGAACGTGCGGCCGTCGAGTGTGCGGCCCTCCGCGGTCTGATGGGTCTGCCCCAGGGTGACCACGCTGGACTGAAATCCTTGCGCACGCCACGCGGCGGCAAGCGTTTCGGCCTCCGCGAATTCGGCGGGTTTGAAGCTTTTGATGTAAGCACCGTACCGGTACCGGGCGGGCATTGCCTGTCCGAGTCGGCATTGAAAGCGGCCTGCAGGCAAGGTCTGTTTCACTTGACCGGCAGTCACGTTTACGGGCGAGGCCGATTCGAAGGCAATCGTCTTCACGCCCGCCAGCAATTGTATTTTCAACATTGGATTGCTGCTGGCGGCATCGGCATCCATCGGTGTCGGCACTTCCACCGGGGGAGGAGGCAGCGGCCGCTGGACAGGGGCCGGGGGCGGTGTGGTCGGGCGTGCCGGAGACGGTAGCGGGGCCGGTTCGGTGACGCACCCGGCCGACAGGGCCACGACCGACCCCAGGATAAAACTCGCCCAGGCATGTTTCCGGTATCGGCGAATGGCAAGTTGGCGGAGGGGGTTCTCGTCACGAAGCATGCAAGGCCCGCCGGAGATTGCCATTGTGCTTCGCGAGAATGGCCGATGCCTCGTCCGCGGGAATGCCTTTTCTTCCCATGATCACGGCGACATCGACCCGGCCGCCACTTTGATCGAGCGCTTGTTGCGCCTCGTCGGTGGAACAGGAACACAACGTGGCCACGATATGGACGGCGCGCTTCTTCAATTTTGCATTCTGCGGTTTGACACCGACCATATAGCCTTCGAATACGCGGCCTGCAATGGCCATGGCGCACGTCGAAAGCATGTTCAAGACCAATTTGGTGGCTGTGCCGGCTTTGAGCCTTGTAGAGCCTCCCACGATTTCCGCGCCGGTGGGAAGGGCCACGACAATGTCCGCTTCGGTGGGAACATTTTCGGAGCAGTGGATGAGTGCGGTGAATGCGCCGCGCGCCTTGGCATGTTCCAACACGGCGACGGTGTATGGTGTGGTTCCCGAGGCGGCGATGCCCACGACCACATCCTGTTCGTCCACGTTGAGGGATTCGATATCGGCTTCGCCCTGATCGACATTGTCTTCGGCGCCTTCAATGCTGGCACGCAGTGCGGTATCACCACCGGCGATGAGGCCAATCACCCTGTCGGGATCGACGCCAAAAGTGGGCGGGCATTCGGATGCGTCGAGCACGCCGAGGCGGCCACTGGTGCCCGCGCCGGCGTAGATAAGCCGGCCTCCGTTCTGGAATGAGTCAGCGATGCGATCAATCAGCGCCGCAATGGGCCGCTTTTGGCGCGCCACGGCATTGACCACCTGTCGATCGCCTATCAGCATCCGCTCGATCATGTCTTCGGCGTTGAGTGCATCGAAAAAGGATTGTTTGTCCGTGGAGGTAATGGGCGCAGACGGGCCGGCCTGCTCCACGTAAGCGGCTTCGGACACGCCTTCCATAATGGCGGGGCGCAATTGATCGGCCAAGGCCATAGATGCCACGGCGCGGTGGCCGTATACCGGCGACCGTTGAATAATGGCGCTGCCGTGCATCCGAATGGCCGCCGTTTCGAACGCTTCGAAGTAACCGGATATGTAGTCGAAACACCCGCCGTGACATAGAATGACCAACCCACCGGACAAGCCCAGGCGGTGCGCCGCGGCGGCGGCTTGCCGCGCCAGGGCATCCGCAGCCTGTTCCACACAACGCTTGGCAACGACATCGCCCTTCGAAGCTGTGTCGCCCACGACTTGCGCGAGGTTTGCCACGGTTTCCTTGTCGGCTTTCTGGGTCCAATCGACAAAATCATCAAACCGGACGAGGTTGGCGGCCTGGAGCAGCGCATCTTCGAGAGTCGTGCGCTCCTCCAATCCGTCGAGCGCATCGGCCGCGGCGCGCAGCGCGATTTGCGCGATATGAAACGCGCTACCATAGTCCCCGAACAGCGTGCCCCGTCCACCCACGGTCAGCACGCGTCCATCACTCGTCTGTCCCAAGACACTGGACCCGGTACCGCTAATCACGAGAATGCCCGAGCGCGATCCAAGGTTGGCATGCAGCATGGGCCGCAGATCGTCGGTGACTACCACGCGTGACAAGCGCAGGGCATTGGCCAGACCGCGAGACACCGCGCCGCGAAGTCCCGAACGTCCGGCCCCGGACAGACCCGCGGCCAGACATGCGACTTCACCGGACTGGTCTTGGAGGAGTTGTCTGCACAAACCGGCAATCACCGCAATGCTGCGGTCCACGCCTTGCGTAACCGGGTTGGAGGCGCTGCCGGACACTTCCGCAATCAATTGGCCATCACTGCTGTAGAGCGCGGCGCGTGTGGCGGTTCCGCCTCCGTCTACTGCAAGTATAAGTTTGTCGGACATAGACGCTTTCCTTCGACGGTGCAAAGGGCCGGAGAAAGTCGCAGTATGTCCACTGGATTCAGTCCGGCCGGTGGCCCGTCCCGCGAGCCCCATTGCGCACCTTGCAATTGGGCTACACCAACCGGCGCGCGTAATGGATGTTTCCGGCCATGATACAGACCGGCGCAGCATGGTACCATGCCGGATAGGCTGCCCGCATGTAGAATTCCGTTGTTTCCGTGGCGTCGAGGGTAGCCTGGCGTGTATGTGAGGCGAGGCAATTGGCAGGCGGAGGCGACAAGGAATCATGTCTTTTGATGCGATCGCGCTGCTTGCCGTGTTGAACACGCCGGGCGCAGGCAATGCGATAGCGCGGCAAGCACTTGCCGCGGGGATGGCCGCGGGCATGCCGCTGGATTCGCTGCTTCAATTGCCTCCCCGGCAATTGACCGAGGCGTTGCCCGTGAATACGGATGCGCGCGTCGTGAGTTCTCTTGCGGCAGCTGTTTCTCACAGGGAACAGGCGGAGCGGATATACCTCAAAGCGACTCACGCGGGTGCGCAAGCGGTCACGGTACAGAGCGACGATTATCCGCGCGGACTCTTGTCATCGCTCGGGGAAAGCGCGCCGGTATTGCTCTGGATTGCGGGCAACATGGATGTGTTGGCGGCGCCGTGCGGCGCGGTCGTGGGTGCGCGCGACGCGGGCGAGCGCGGGTTGCTGTTGGCGCAAGCCTGCGCGGAGGCACTTGTTGAGGCCGCGATGACGGTCGTAAGCGGTGGCGCACAAGGGGTGGACATGGCGGCGCATTCGGCTGCGATTGGGGGTGGCGGCGTCACGGCGATGGTACTTCCGCAAGGTGTGCTGACGTTTCGTCCGCCGCGTGAAGCGCTTGAGGCCATGGACGAAGGGCGGCTGGCGTTGATCAGCGCGTGTCCACCCGACATGGAATGGCAAACCCACGCCGCGGTAGAACGTAACGCGTTTATCAGTGGACTCTCGGATTTGGTGTGTGTCATTGAGCCCAAGAAGAAGGGCGGAAGCATCCGCACAGGGCGCGCGGCCATTGAACAAGGCAAGCCCGTGCTGGTGTATCCGGCGCCGTCGTTTCCCGAGGGAGCCCGATTGCTTCAGGCCGCCGGTGCGGTGCCGCTTTTGGGACCGGATGGTCAATTCGATCCGAATCGGATAACGGGCGCGGCCTCGATCCGTCAGCATGGTGACCCGCGGCAGGCGGAGTTATTCTGATGCGGAATCGCGGCGTGACGTCCGGTTTCGGAGTGCGTTGGATTTCTGTGGTATAACGATTCGGCTGGTTTGGGAATGACGGCGCATCGAGACCGGGCGCGGAAGACGCCGGCAACGATTAACCCGTATATTTCACGACTTTGTCCAACTAACTGTGGAACAACTATACTGCCGGGCCATTGACCAATCCGATGCAAGTGCAGTGCTCGTGAAATTTTCTTTGCGTTTCAAGCCCAAACTATTCTGTGTGTGCATTTTGCACCACGGAGACTGTACTTCAGTCTTCCACGCTCGCTTTAAGCGTGATGCAAAATGCGGGTTGACGGCCTAACTGGAGGGGATTCATCGTGGTATTTGTGAAGTCATTCAAGGGTTACGAGGACAAGATTCATATTCTGGACGGCGCGGTGAACGGCTGGCTTCAGCAATCGCGGGTTGACGTGGTGGATATCAAGGTGTGTATGTCCCACGAACCGGGTGGCCGAGCGGGTTCCGGGGACTTGGTATTTGTCGTCATGTACAAGGCGGATGCGCCAGTAGACTAATCTCGCTCCTTTATTCGTAGCGTTTGGGCCGGACTGCGTCAAATGCCGCCAGCGCCGCTTCGCTGTCCAGTACGATGGCGGAAGCGGCGTCGCCGTTTTGGATGCGGGTGCGCAAAGCGTCGCCTCCGGCCAGTACATCGAACATGGGTTTGAATTCGAGCTTTCGGGGATGTAGTTCGCGCAGGGCGGCGAGCAGGGCGATTGCCGTGCGAAAGGGCCGCGCCGATCGCTTGTCGCGCACAATCAGACGAACGCCTTCGCATGCCTCATCGCGATAGGCGGGATTGGCCGCCTTGCCGGGGATGGCTTTGGGCGTATAGCGGACGGGCTCCAAATCGATACCGGGACGATCTTCGGGGTGGACGTTTTCGACGATGCGCTTTGCATCCATCCATGGCGATCCCATTACATGAAACGGCGTGTCGGTGCCCCGGCCTTCATTGACGTTGACGCCTTCAAACAGGCACGTGCCCACATATAACAACGCTGTTTCCGCTGTGGGCATGTTGGGAGAAGGGGGAACCCACGGGAGCGTGCATTCGTCGAAGAAGCGAGCGCGCTCACAATTGTCCAACGGACTGACCAGAACGCGAAGCGGAGTGGCCGAGAACTCTGTTTGGAGAAAGTACAGCGCTAATTCTCCCATGGTCATGCCATGGCGCACGGGAATCGGGGCGCAACAGACCGGGGATCCCACGGTCTGAGCGATGGTCCCTTCCAATACGGCGCCGCCCACGGGATTGGGGCGGTCCAAAATGAGCGCGGTCTTTTTCATGGCGGCACATGCGGCCAGACAATCCTTCATGGTGGACATGTAGGTGTAGTATCGCGAGCCGATGTCCTGAAGGTCGACGACAAAATAATCGATGGATTCCAGTTCTTCCTTGGACGGGAATTTCCGGTCGCCGTAAAGACTGACGACGGGTATGGGGCCGTTCTCCGACGCGACGGATTCGCCCGCTTCGGCATGGCCGCGAATGCCATGTTCCGGACTGTACAAGGTGGCAATACGGACATCGGGCGCGATTTTGAGCACGTCCAACGCGTGGCGGCCCTGTTGATCCACGGCGGCATGGTTGGTCAAGAGCGCAATACGGTGACCGCGCAATTCGGCGAAGTCTTCCCGCAGGAGGCGATCCAGTCCAGAGTGGGTCGTGGTGTTGACGTAGAATTCTTTTGCGACCGCGGTGTAGAAGACGCGGCGATAGAGACCGTTGTCGCGCTCTGTCCGGCTGGGATGGCATGTGTTGCCCAATAACACGGCAAACAGCCCGGTTGCGGTGTCCATCCAAATGCTGGTTCCCGTCCAGCCCGTGTGACCGATGGCGGTTCGCGACGGCAAATAGCCCTGGTTTTTGCTGGCCCACGGATCAATTTGCCAGCCCAGTCCCTGCCATGGGTACGGAATCGTTTGGCCAAACGCGGTCATTTGACTGACTGTCTTGCTCTTGAGCAGCCTTCCCGTAAGTAGCGCCCGGCAGAATCTGGCGAGATCCTCAGCGGTTCCAAACAGGCCCGCGTGCCCGGCCACGCCGCCCACGGCCGAACAATTTTCATCGTGGACTTCGCCTGCGATGACGCGTTTGCGCCACGCACATTGCTCTGTCGCCGCGCAGAGCGGCGCGAGATCCTTGGGCGGCGTGTACAGGGTTCGGGTCATTTCCAGGGGATCGAAAATGTGGCGTTTGCAGTACGAATCAATGGAGTCACGGGCCTTGAGTTCCACAATGCGGCCGAGGAGCATGAACCCGACATCGGAGTACAACCAGCGCGAACCCGGCGTCCACTTGAGCGGGAGGGCGGAGTAGCGCTGCAGCATTTCGTCAATGCTCTTGGCGTCTTTGTAATACGGCAGACCGGCGGACAAGCCCGTGGTGTGAGTCAGGCAATGCCTGATGGTAAATGCGGAAAAGGCTGGAATCGGATAGATATCGGATACCGGCTGGTCGAGATCGATTTCGCCGGCTTCATAAAGCTGCATGAGAGCCGTCGTAGTGGCAATGACTTTGGTAAGTGACGCCAAGTCGTACAGGGTGGAGGTTTCCACCGGAAGCCGGGTGGGAATCAACTGCCGCGCTCCCTGCGCGTCGTGCAGATAGGTGTGTTCGGCGTCTCCGATAATGGCGCATGCACCCGGCGCTTTGGCTTCGGCAATGGCCTGTAACAAGCCGGCTCGAAGTTTGTCGGGGTTAGGGGTGGTTGGCACGATTTACCTCGTTCTAAAATGCGCGCAACGCCTGCCGGGCCGGGAAGCCGCAGTCCGTCCGGTTCTTTGGACGTTGGGTTGCGTTGGGTTCAGTTGTTCTTGGTACGCCCTAGGAATGCCACAAACGGTGGCGGCCGATCCAGTGCGCGAGTTAAAAGAATGAGGCACGCCGGAATTCTTTTGGAAAATCCAACGTGCCTCAGATGCGTGACCGCTCGAATCGTGTGAATTTGACCATCTTTTCTGCCCGTGGCTCTACGTCGTAGAGCCGGCGCCGTGAAGCGCAACCTCTGGCAGTCGGGATGGTTCAAATGTCAAAGCAGACCGTAGAAGCTACGGGTTACTTTTTCGCGACGGTCTTCTTTTTCGCGGCGGCTTTTTTCTTCGGGGCCGCTTTTTTCTTCGGAGCCGCTTTCTTCTTCGGGGCGGCCTTCTTCTTCGGGGCTGCTTTCTTCTTCGGCGCCGCCTTCTTCTTCGGAGCGGCCTTCTTCTTTGCAGCCTTCTTCTTCGCCATTGCCATTACAGATTCCTCCTTTCGTTATGCCTCTGCCACGTATTACGACGGAAGGAAGGGGCTTGGAACGCGATTCCCTGCCTCCCGACGTGCGCTGGGTTGACGGCACGGGCGGCCTCAGACGCCCGTTGTACACAGAAATCCCGGGGTATTTCATTGGGAAATTGGGAAATGGCGCCCGGCAACCCGTCCAGATTGCCGTGTCGAACCCCGTATTGCTCCCTACTACCCCACGAAAAGGCCATCTTGCGCTCACTGTCACCGAGCGTACGGCCTTCCTCCGAGACTCTTCATGCATTCACGTGATGCAAACTGCCTTCCGGCGATTCACTTCTCAATTGTACCCGGAAACGCATCTTTCGCAAGCCAGGGTCGATGTGGGACCAGCACTCCGACATAGGTTCATTGGCCAACCTGGACCGCAAAGATTTTTCGTTCGCATCGTCACTTTGATTCAATTTTCGGAAGCGGATTTTTGTTCCTTCCGCTCGTGTCGTTGGCACCGTTGCGTCGTCTTTTGAGACCTCATCGACGCTCCGTTGTACAACCGACTAGTATTTGTGTAGCAGAGAACGTAAAAAATAGCAAGCATTTTCTTGTTTTTTATTTCTTTACGACTATCCCCGATCACGACCATTCGAGACCGCTCAAAGTGGTTATCGCTCCCCGTTTGTTCGTGCGTGCGAATGCGGCGTCGATCGTGGATCACCCTATAAAATAAGGCCGATCTGCGATCACGAACGATGCGATCGTCCAATTGCGATCGCCGGATCCAACCTTCGAAAGGGTGCAAAGAACGGTTTTCAGGCGTTCATCCCGGCTGAAAAAATTTTTTTGAAAAAGACGGCAAACGACAGTTTTGGCATCGCTTGCATGCTCGCGCGCGGAAATCGTCGCGCCTGAATCGTGTGTGTTCGCGGTTGTAAAATTCGACGCGATCGAGTGCGAGTTTGGATCGCGACTGCGATCCAAATCGAGGTTTCGGATTGAGGAAAGAATGTACGTTCGATTCACATTCAGGTGCACGCGATTCTCGTCTCCAAATTGCGCACGTCACGGACAAAAAAACTCTGGAGAGCGCTATGATTTCCGAATGCTTTTGGCCGAGGGAAACCGGCCGTCACGGAACGGGCCCGCGGCGCGCCGGATGGGGAACGCCCGAGGTTTTCAGAAGGGCAAGCGCGTTCCGGTTGGGCGTGGGATGCGGGACGCGCAGACGGCCACAATCCGGCGGAACCCCTTCCTACCGCTAGGTATACAGATTGACCAGATCCGGCGCCTGTGGTAGAGTAACACGTCCAAGCATAGGCGGCGCCTTTGCTTACAGCGGGTGACACGCGCAGTTTCAATCCATTCAGGAGGGGCCGGCGCGTAACGGTTGGAAGGGTTTGACTCAGGGGCAAGGCACGACAACCGATTGCAAGGCCATCGGTGCGGTCCTAAAAAAACCAGGAGGGAGTTTTCGACATGGCAGACTCTGTTGCACAGTTCTTTTCCGAGCTTTCCAGCAAGATTGACCCTGCGAAGACCGCAGGCATGAACAGCATTTATCAATTCGACATCTCCGGCGACAACGGCGGGCAGTGGTACGTGAAGCTGGCCGATGGTTCTGTGGATATTGTCCAGGGCACGGCGGACACGCCAAACATCACGTTGACCACAACGGATGAAAACTGGTTGAAGATCGTATCCGGACAACTAAACGGTCAAACAGCCTTCTTGACGGGAAAGCTGAAGATCAAAGGCGATATGAGCCTGGCCATGAAACTCCAGAGCATTTTCAAGATCTAATTGGGGCCTTTGTACGGAATCATGTGACGAGGGGATCGGACTCATGGCCGATCCCCTCGGTTGTTTATGAAACGACTCATCGCCAACTCTACTCGAATCGCCTTTGCATTGGCGGTATTCACGTGCCTGTTGTGCGCGGGATGCGGCAATCGAAGTGCGAGAGGCCCGGCGGCTGGACAACAGCGGCAGATTCTTGCCGCGGATGGGGCGCCCGTGCCCATCGAATACTTCCAATCCGCGCGGCCCGACGCTCCCGGCCTGATTCTGATTCATGGCTATGGCCGCGATTTGAATGCAATGACGCCGCTCGCGCTGCTGGCGCAACGAACCGGCTATGCCGTCATGTCACTGACCTTGCGGGGTCACGAAGGAGGCGCGTATCGCGATTTTGACGCCGAAGATTGGCTTCAAACGTTGGGCGACATCGGCGCGGCGCGGAGCGCATTGGAAGCGGAGGGGGTATCCGCTGACAATATGGCGGTTATCGGCGTCGACATAGGCGCGAACCTTGCCCTGCACTTTGCCCTGGATCAACCGGATATTGTGGCGCTGGTGATGATCTCTCCTGGCAAATCGCTCAAAGGCGTGCCCAGCACGGGTCTCATGAGCGCATACGGCAACCGGCCGGTCCTGCTGATGGCTTCCCAGGGCGACACGTACGCGGCATCGACGTGCATGGTATTGAAAGAGGAGGCCGAGGGTCAGTGCGAGTTTCGCGAATATGCGGGCACCTATCAGGGCCACGACCTGCTCGACGGCGTGCCCACGGTGCCCGATCAAATCATGCTCTGGCTGAAGCCGATTATGGGTCTTGAAGAGCCGAAGTAGCAGGGTCAGCGCGCAGATTGGAACCGTGCGAGCACCGCATCCGCCTGCTGTTTCAATTCCAACGCGGCTTCCCGGCCTGTTTTGACTTCAGACATCACATCGGACCAAGCCCGTTCCACCAGTGATCGTACTTCCTGCCAGCCCACGAGATTGGGCTCGGCACGGGCCACGGCCAAGCTGTCGAACGGCACGCGGTTGTATTCCCATTCTTTCCAGTAGGCCTGAACGCGCGGGTCCGCTGCCGACGATTTGTGCATCGGGATGTACCCAGTGATCAGCGCCCAATTCGAAGAAATTTCCGGAGAGGTGAAGTGCCGGATAAACTCCCACGCAACGCGTTCTTGTTCATTCCCCGTTTTGAAGACCATCACATTCGGCCCATACAACACTGTGGACGGATTGGCCGGATCGGCCTGCGGAATCATGGCAAGACCCCACGCGTCCTGATCGCCCTGCATCAACTTTTGCGTGAACGGTCTGTGAACACTTGACCGGAAGAAGAAGGCCGCTTTGTCCTGGGCAAAGGCTTCGCGGTCGTCGTAGGTGCCTGGCGTGATTTGATAGGCGAGTTTTTCTTTCGCGAGCGTTTCAAGGAATTCGAATGCGGCAATTGATTGGGGCGAGTCGTACAGCGATTGATTGCCCGAGACAATGTCGCCGCCCCGGCTGAAGATCATGCCATTGAGCGTGGAACAGTCGGCATTGAGGGCGTACCCGTAGTTGCCGGTCTTGGCCCGTACGGCGCGGCATTGCTCCAGGAAGTCGTCCCATGTTTGCGGCGGTCCGTCGAAACCGGCCTTCTTCAACACGCGCTTGTTGAAAAACAGGGTGAGCACGCTTTTGCAGAAGGGAAACGAGTAGTACTCGCCGCCAAACTGGCCGTACCGGTTCGTGTCGACGACACCGGGGAAGAAATCGGCAATCTCCTCTTCCGAAAAACCCAATTCCGGATCGCGAATGAACTCGCCCAAGGGCCGGACCGCGCCCAACCGCACGTATTCGGCGGTCATGCTTTCGTACCCGACGGCCATGGAGGGGAGTTCGCCCGCTTGAATGCTCAGCGTCACCTTGCGGTAGATATCGCTGTAGTCGCCCATGTACTCGACGCGTACGGGCAATCCTTCGCGGTCTTTATTAAACGTATCCGCGATGTTTTTGATGAGATCGGAAAACTCTTGTGTTTGCCGGTCCCACAACACAACCGCGGCAGGGTCAATCGACTTAAACGGCGCATCCTCCGATGCAGGTCCGGACCCTGTACCGGATCCGCCGCAACCCGGGAGAGCAAGACACAAGACCGTGAGCGTGCCGGCAATGGTTTGGCGCATAGTGCAGTCCCGATTAAGGTGGTGGGCTACCCCTTGATACCCGCGTTGAGGGCACTGTCCACAAAATGGCGTTGTGCGAGGAAGTATAACGCCACGGTCGGAGCGGTCACAATCGCGGATGCGCACATGAGCAAATTCATCTGCACGCCGGCCGATCCCCAGAATACGGTGAGGCCATACTGCACGACCCGCATCGATTCGCTCTGCGTGACGATGATCGGCCAGAGCAGCGCATTGTAGCTTCCCAAAAAGGTGAAGAGGCCCACGGTGGAAAGCATGGGCTTGACCAGCGGAGCGGCAATCCGCGCGAGGAAACGCAGGTGGCCGCATCCATCGACACGCGCGGCGTCGAAGTAATCGCGCGGCAAACCCAGAAACGCCTGACGCAACAGAAAGATGGAAAATGCGTTGGCGCACCACGGGACGATGAGCGCGGCAAACGTGTCATACCAGTTCAACGCGCGAATGAGCAGGAAGTTGGGAATCAGCGCCACTTCGAACGGAATCATCATGGTGACGAGGATGAGCGCGAACAGCCCGCGCCGCCCCGGAAATTGAAGCCGCGCAAACGCATACCCCGCGGACAGCGAGGTGAGGACAACGCTAACGGTCACCACAACGGACGTGATCATCGTATTGTAGAAATAGCGGCCAAAGGGCGCCGCGCGAAAGGTCTCCGCCACGTTTTCCCAGTGCCAATCGGCCGGCCAGAACCATAGCCTTGTGAGCGCGGATTGCGTTTCGCTCTGAAACGCCGTGCCGATCATCCACGCAAAAGGGTAGAGTGTAATAATTGCGCCGGACAAAAGAAGGCCAACGGTGATCGCGCGGCAGATCATTCGTAGTGTACCCGGCGGCCGGCCAATCGCCATTGCGCCAACGACAGCAGCATAATCCCCAGGCTCAACAACACGGCAATGGCCGAACCGTACCCGTAGCGCTGATTTTCATAGATCTGCGCGTAGATCAGCATGATGAGATTCTGTGTGTCCGGCCGGCGCATGCCCACGGTAAGCGCGTAGAAACTATTGAACGCCTGAAACGCCCAAATCACGCCGACGATCAATAGAAAGAAAATGACCGGCGAAAGCAGCGGCGCCACCACGTGCCGGAATACCTGTAACCGGCTTGCGCCGTCGATCAGGGCGGCTTCTTCCAATTCGCGGGGTATCGCCGTAAACGCGGCGAGCAAGACTACGATCATGAAGCCCGCACTGTGCCAGATCTCGAAGGCAACGATGCAGGCAAGCCCAAGGCTGGGGCCGAACCAGTGCGGCGCCCAGCCGTCGGTTAGAAGAGACAGCACGCCCCGCGGTTCCAGAAGCCAACGCTGCGGCTCCAACCCAACCGACTCGAGAAATCCGTTGACGCCGCCCAGTTGCGGGCGAAGCAAAACGCGCCAGACCGTGGCCGCCGCGACCGCCGAGGTGACGTACGGCAGGAAATAGGCCGTGCGAAAAAACGTCCTCCCGAACTGCATGCGATACAGTTGCCACGCGATGGAAAGGCTCAGCAGCAGCCCGATGGGAATGGTGGACGCCGCGTAGTAGGTCGTGACGAGCAGGGCCCGCCAGACTTCCTGACTGCCAATGGCCTCGCGGTAATGATCCAGACCCACATAATGCCACTCGCCCAATTCAAGCGTGCGCACGCTCAGGTAAAGCGCATAAGCGAACGGCGCAGCACCAAACACGCCCAACACCGCCAGCGCGGGCAACAGCAAGACCAGCGCCACCGGCCAATCGCCCCCGCGGCGTGTGCGCACGGCGTCGAGCGATTGATCCGCGCGTTCCAGGCACCAATCCGCAAAGGCAATCAATCGCCGCCGCTGCAACGCGGCAACCGTGATCATCAAGGCGATCGTCAACACATAGGGCATGAGGTCAGGGATATCCTGGGCCGTCTGGCGGATCCGGTTTGATTCGGGTCACTCGATGTTCAGCGAACGGGCCTCCCGCAACGAGTGCGCATTCACTCGCGAAACACCGCCGGCATTGATTCTTCCACGGCGCGCAGCGTTCGTTCCACCGCCCCCTGGGCGGATGCAATGGCGGCTTTGCCGTTCGCCGCAAGGCGCGAGGCGCGATCCGGGTGCGCGATCAGGCGCAGGACCTCCGCCTCCAACGCTTCCGCAGGAGTCTGAACGGCACCGCCCGCCCGGAGGAGCGCATCCGCGGAATCCGCGAAATTCCTCATGTACGGACCGAATAGCGTGGGCACGCCGAGTGCAGCCGATTCGATAGGATTGTGCCCGTTCACGCCGGGATGAAAGCTGCCGCCGACAACCGCGACCGAGGCAACGCTGTACAGGCCCGCCAACTCTCCCACGGTGTCCAACACGAGCACGCGGCTCGAACCGGAATGGGAATCCTCGGCCGGTTGCGTTCGCCGCGCCACGGGCTCGCCAAACGCATTCGCAACCGTATCCACAAACTCCGGATGGCGGGGCGCCACCACAAACCGAATTCTCGGATGGGAGTCCCGGACGGCCCGCCACAGCGCAACCGCGGTGTGTTCATCTCCGGCACGCAGGCTGCCGTAGACGAGGACAAGGTCATCCGCCGCGAAGCCAAACGACGCGCGGATGGCCGCCATTTCACCGGGCGTATAGGCGGTGCGCACGCCATCGAATTTCATATTGCCGGTCACTCCGACCGAATCGCTGCAAACTCCCAATTCACGAAACCGCCCGGCATGCTCCTCGGTCTGCGCGCAGACCAACTGAATATGTTCCACCACAGGCCGGATCCAGCCTTTGTAGCGCCGGTACCGGGGATAGGCCCGATCGCTAATCCGCCCGTTCAAGACCGCCACCGGAATCCGGTGGCGATCCGCCGTCGCAATCGCGTTGGGCCAAAGCTCCGTTTCGAGCAGGAATACTGCCCGAGGATTGATCTCCCGGAAAAAACGGCGGACAACGCGGGAATGATCAAAGGGAAACCATAGAACCGGCACGGATGGCAATTTCTGATGGGCCAAAGCGCGCCCCGTGACTGTCGAAACCGTCACGGCAACGGGTATCCCCGGCCAGCGCCGGGCGATCGCCGCGTGTAACGTGGCGGCCACATTCACTTCGCCGACACTGCATGCGTGCAACAGGAGGGGGCGCTCCATGCGCGCGCCTTCGGGCAGGCGCGGGTGGAACCGGCCAAGCAGCGGTTTGTATTTCGGGTGCAGCGCCAGATAGGCCGCACCCAAGGGTGCCGCCGCCGACATCGCTGCATTGTAAATCCACGTCGCCATGATCAAAAAAGCGGGGCGGCTCCCGGTTTGGAAGCCGCCCACGTCCGTTTCGACTTTGGAGTCTGTCCTATGCGCCCGCTTCGAAGAAGCGTGCACCGGTCGGATCGATGATGTTCACCGTGGTGAAGATCAACAGGCTCGATTGCGTGATTTCCGTCGACTTGCCACGGAAGAAGTAGCCGATCACCGGAATGTCCGCCACGTACGGCATCTTGGTCTTGCCGCGCGTCGTGCGATCCGTGATGAGCCCGCCCAGCACAAGCGTGTCGCCGTCGTTCACGATGACGTTGGTCCAGACGGATTGAATCGACACGCGCGGGAAACGGATGGTCGCGGTTTGCGTGTTTCCGTCCACCGTGGACGTCGCGATGAATTCGTCTTGTCCCTGTTGCGTGGTCACCTGCGGGTTCAGCCACAACCGGACCTGATTGCTGCCGCTGATTTGCGGTGTAACGGACAACACGATACCGAACGTAAAGGTGGAGAATTGTGGTTGCTGCACCGAGGCAGTCGTTTCGCCGCCGCCAAACCCGGAATCGCTCACAATGATTTCTTGGAAGACCTGAGTCTGGAACGTCTGCGTCAGGATATCCGCGATGACCGCCGGTTTGCGGTTCATCGTGGTCACGCGCGGCGCGCTCAACAACTCGGTCTCCGTCAGGCTGTTGAGGTAGTCCATCATAACGCTCAATTGATCGCCGTCCTCGTTTTGCAGGATGACCGCATTCAGGTCAAACGTGCCGTCGGGTCCGGGATTCACCGCGCCTGTACCGGTAAGGGTGGATACGGTGTTGTTAATTACGTTGGTGCCGTCGGGACGCGTATAGAACGGGAGAATCTCGTTCGATCCGTCGCCGTTGACATCGGCAAAATAGCCGGGGTTGCCGTCCGCATCGGAGACGCCGGGCGTTTCGATGGCGTCAATAACGCGATTGCGGCTGTTCTGATCGCTCAGGGTCAGGTCCCACGTGAAGCCGATCTTGTCGAGATCCGTCACGGATATGGCCAAAAACTTCGCTTCGATGCTGACCTGTTTCGGCGTAATGTCCAGATCCTGGATCATCGCTTCCATTTTCTTCAGATTGCTGGGCGTGTTGTGCACGATGAGTTGGTTGGTTGTGGGATTGAAGATCATCCACGACAACACTTCGTCGGTGAACGGTTCGACAATCTCGGGAATGGCGCTCTGCAATATGGTCAGCAATTCAGCTTGACCCTGGAATCCGCCCAAGCCGCCGGAGCTGCCCAAGCTGGATCCCGTGCCGGAAGTACCGACCGTCTGGCCGCCGCTAAGACCGCCGCCGCCGAGGCCGCCGCCGCCCAACTCGTCGTCACGCCGGCCGCCTGCACCCAAACCCGCTCCTTGCTGACCCTGGCGCGCATCGAGCCCTGTGCCAACCGTGCTGATGCCAATGACCGCAGGCGGTTCACCGACGAGTTGGTCGTTAATGTTGGAGAACAGTTGGGAGATATTGGAGACCTGGATGGAGCCGCCGCCGAAACCGCCCTGGCCACCGCCAAAACCGCCTTGACCGCCGCCAAAGCCACCGCCTTGACCGCCGCCAAAACCACCCTGACCGCCGCCAAAGCCACCGCCGCCGAAGCCACCGCCGCCAAAACCACCACCACCTTGGCCGCCAAAACCACCGCCGCCAAAACCACCGCTTTGACCGCCAAAGCCACCGCCGCCGAAGCCACCGCCACCTTGGCCGCCAAAACCACCGCCACCAAAACCGCCGCTTTGACCACCAAAGCCACCGCCACCAAAACCGCCTTGACCGCCGCCAAAACCACCCTGGCCGCCAAAACCGCCGCCTTGGCCGCCGAAGCCGCCACCGCCGCCGCCGGAAAGTCCGCCGGGGTTCTGCACGACAATCTTGAAGAGCGTTTCCGCGCCCGCATTTTTCAGTTCGTAGATGCGGGTTTCCATTTCTTCGAACGATTCGGTCCGAATCTTTTCGGCCGTGCTCACCCACAGGAAACCAGGTTGCACGCTGAAATCAAGATTCAGGGGGCGGAGCACAGCCTTGAGGGCATCGCGAAGAGGCACGTCATCCAATTTCAAGATGCCCGTGTACCCGTCGGAAACGATATCCGACACAGGCTGGCCGCCGGGGCCGGTCGCAAACTGGCCGTTGACGCCCTGCAACTGAATGTTGCCGAGGCCGCCGCCTCGACGAGACGCCCGGCGATCTTCATCGGGATCGCCGGTCGGTTCGAAGGCCGGCTGTTGCACGGGAACTGGTTGCTGAAATCCTTGACCCGGAACGCCGAACGGTTGGGGCGCGCCAAAACCGGGCTGCCCGGGAATTCCGGGAACGCCGCCGGGAACTGTGCCCGGTACGCCGGGTTGGACCTGCGGCACCGGTTGGCGCGGCGGGTCTACGACGCGGCTGTCGAGCACGATGTTGATGCTCGCGTATTCCGCGATGTAATCGAGAATATTGCTGATGTGTTCCTCTTCGAATTCAATGGAGACGAATTCATCCAGCGCTTTTTCGATGTCGGTCTTTTCTTCTTCACGGACAAATTCTTCTTCGGCGACCGGAACGCTGATGGTGATGTCCTTGATGCCGTATGCGTCCGCGCCGTCGGGGAGTTGCTTGATTTGTTCGCTCTTTTCGCGAATGCGGAGGCGGTCGATTTCCAGTTTCTGCCATTCGCGGGGAAGCCGTTCGTCAAAGGTGCCGATTGTCGCTTCTTGCAGCAGACGGGCCGCGGTCTTGTTCTCGGGATCGATAATCAGGGCGCGCTCGAATAATTTCTGGGCACGTTCGAACTTGCGGTTCTCCAGCAGGAATTGGCCTTGCTCAAGCAGTTCCTTCACCGTCTGGTAGCGGAGTTCTTCGGCCGATTCGGGAATGCCTGCATCGGAAGTCGTCTCCGATTCCGCGGGCTTGGCTTCGAAGGTTTCGAACGTCTGAAGCACAGCCGGTTCCTGGCCTACGGCCGTGGTCTGTAACTTCGTCTGGGCGCGTTCCGCCATGGTCTTCGCGTGAGGATGATTGGGATCGTTCGCAAGGGCCCTGTTAAAACTGTTCAAGGCCTCCAGGAACATGCCCCGGTTGTAGAGAGCCACCCCTTCATTGTAGGCCTCGTCCGCCGGGCTCACGCCCTGGGGTTCGGGACCGCTCTCCGCGGCGGTGGGTTGGGGCTCGGTAACAATTGGAGCTTCCACGGCGCCCGATGCCCCCTGCGCCTGGGCAGTCAACGCTCCGCCGTATACCGTCATTGCCGCCACGAGCAGGCACAGCAACGACATTCCGGCGGCCTTCCGCATCCGTCGACCATTCATTGGATTACATTCCTCCCGCGATTATCGGTCAATACTACAAAAAGATTCTGCTTCCGCTCAACTGGTCTGTCCGACTTTCAAAACGAACTGCTTTTGATGCTTGAAGGAAAAGATGGTCACTTCCTGCTTCTCCGCATCGATCTTGTCCACTCTGAAGTCCTCCACGGACTGACCTTCGTAATAAGGTTCTGCGCGCGATGTCTTGGTGCGTATCTGTGCCCGTACCGTGTTGTCCCTCCAGGGAACAATGCGTTCAAGCGTCAGATCCAGCTTTTCTTCCACTTGCGTGGAGCCGCTGGATTCGCCAGCCTCATTGCCATACACCGTAAACGGGTTGCGCCGGACCAGGGCCGTAAATTCCTGCACCCGAATCGGCTCCGGGGGCGGCCCCGGCGATTCCGCTCCGATCGCCTGCAAATCGGTCAACTCCGGCTTTGGCGGCGTCACCGGCCCGACGGATACTCCGGCATCGGCGCCGTTGGCGCTCATGACCACCTTGTACACCTGCCAACTCAGGATCGCGACCAGGCAGGCCAGGACGATCTTTTCCTTGACCGCCCACAGCATCAATCCGAATTTTTGTATCTGGTCCATGGCTACCTTGGCCCGGTTTTTCCGCCGTACGCGCTATCTGTACTGTGTTCCATCGTTCAACCTGCTTCCCGATTAGAACGGGAAGAAGGACAATATCCAATCCAAAAAGTCGCCGCTGCCCTGGCTTTGGCGCGCGGTCCGCTCTTCATCGCGGCTGCTTGCCGCCTGTTGCAGCGCCGCGGCCGCTTCCGGATTCAGACCCGGCACGGCGGCCGGGGGCGGCGTGGCGCCCGGAAGCGTGACGCCCGGCGTCGTCGCGGCCGGCGCAGGCGTAACCGGTGCCGCACTGGCAATCATCGGCGCAGCCGCGGCCGGAGCGGCAAGCTTGGTTTTGTCTGCCGTCGGTTTCAGTTCGTACATGGTATACACGAGATCGATCTGGAGCGGAGGATTCTCGTACAACACGTACGGATTCCGGATACGGATGTTGTCGACAAAGAAACAACGGCGGCGATCGCTGAGCATATCGTTGAGAAACGTGGCCAGTTGCTCCATGTTCATCCACATCTTCACGCCTACGTGATAGATGTACAGCAACGATCCTTCCCGGCGGGGCCACAGTTCAATGGCATCGACCCGCAGAGCCTTGGCATCGAGCAACTGCTGCACAATGCCGGAACCCATTTGAATGTTCTGGAGCCAGCGTTCTACGTGCTGCTTTTCCACGGTGATGCCCTGCAGCCGGGGAGGCTGGGGCGATTGAAACCAGAGATCGGGCGGCACGCCGATGTTCTGCTTGTACGCCGTCTCCTGGATCGTCCTCACCATGTCCGGGGCCTTGCGAATGTAATACCAGCGGGCGTCTTCGCCCTCGGGAATCGGTTCAATGTCGCGGATGCCGCCAAGGGTGTAGTAATCCGTCCGGGCATCCAGTGCGGCCAGCCACGGCTGTACTTTGTTGGCGTAGGCCTCGACCACCACTTCGGGCTTGGTGCCGTGAAAGGTCTTGCTGATGTTTTCGTACTTGGTCTTGAGCGCGGTCAGATACTTCTCGTCCGAGGCGAATTTGGTCAGCCGTTCGAGCACGTAGAATTTGTATACCGCACCCAGCGCGGCCGCTACGGCCACGATGGCGACTATCATCATTATCTGCGAACGCTTCATGTCAGTTTGACCACTCGCATTAAACCGGCCACGACAAACGGTCTGCCTTGGACATCAACACGGTTTACCGGCCCCGGAAACGGCGCTGCTCGCGCTCCATCGTCTCCTCGTCCATTCCCTCTTCATCGTTTGCAGCGCCATAGCTGTCCGCGGTGCCGGATGCAATGGCTTCATCCGCGGCAGTAAGCACTTTCTGTTCGGTAATCACCTCGTCCTTGAACTGCAAATGAACCTCAAACGTCACAATGCTCTGTTCCAGGTTGTAAAACGCCAGATCCTTTTCGGTATACGACCTTGGGCCGGAACTGCTGCTGCTGCTGCCGCCGCCGCCCAGAAGGCCGCCCCGGCGTCCTTCGCGCCGATCTTCGTCTTCATCGTTTACCGAGGCCGTGGAATCGCCGAGCCCCGTGCCGGGCTTGGGTTGGGCGCCGGCACGCTCGGAACCGGCGTTGTACAACGCGGAAACCGGAACCGGATTCACCGTGGCCGGATCGAAGTACACGCCCTGGCCACCGAGAAACTCGCCCGACTTCTTGATGTTCTCCACGAATTCGAGCACCACCTGGTTGTTCTGTGCGTACCCGTAAATGGAAATCGCGTTCACCAGATCCGGCTTGGGGAGCGGCTTCTCTTCTGAGGAAGACGAACTCGATCCGCCGCGGGTGCTCGTCAAACCCTCCACGCCCGGCTGGCCGTAATCCAGCGGTACGCCGGCTGCGATATTGTCGAACGGCACGGCTTCCCAAATCTGCTCCTTGCCTTTGGGAATCAGCGATCCGGACCCGCCGCTGAGCGCGGCCATGTCGCCCGCGCTTAATTGCACGTTGCCAAGGCCGCTGGCCTTGCGGCGGGCCACCTGACGCACCATCTCCGCGCGGGAGCGCATCAGGCTCGATTCCATGGTATCGAATACCATCATCTGGCCGCGGGGACGCGCATCGTTAATGATGCCCATGTAGCGCACCCACGGCACGCGCTCGCGGTAGAAGTTATCCAGCGTGACCACGTCAACCTTGTATCGATCGACTTCCGCCTTGGCCGCGGAGAGTTGCGCTTCGTACTTGGTATTCCACACCGAGGGATTCTGATTCTGCTGGGCCTGAAAATCGGGATCGTACTGGAACATGGTGCGCTTCAACAGGTCGATGTTTTCATTGACCTGCTTGTTCTTCTGCGCTTCCACGGGAATAATCGAAAGCATGATGAGCGCAAGCGTGGTGGCGGACAATGCCCAATAGAAAACCTGCTCGCGCGTGCGCGCCGCTTCGAGGATGCGCGGCGGAATGAGATTCAGCTCAAGCGCCACCGCCTGACGGCAGCGCAAGGCCAAGCCCAATGCCACGGCCGCTTGTTCGGGATGATCGTTGGCCTCTTGCGCGCCGGGCGCGATGGCCAGGCCCGCGAGCGGCTGGGCAATGCGCACTTCCACGCCCAATTGCCGCTGCAGGAACGGCACGATGTTACGAAGGCACGCGCCGCCACCAGTCAATATCACGCGAGATACTGGACCGCCGCCGGGTTGCGAACGGAAATAGGCAAACGACCGGTTGACTTCGGAAACCAGCCGGTTCAGCACCGAGCCTATGACTTCGCCGCCCTTGCCGTCTTTTTGCGCGTCGCCCGAGGGTGCGAAACCGCGTTCGCGTTTCAACTGTTCGGCCTTGGGCCATTCCATGTTGAATTCGCGCGCCAGCGCGGAGGTCACGTCGTTGCCGCCGATATTCAGGCTGCGCGTAAAGCGGAATTTGCCTTCGCGCTCAATCACAATGTCGGTGGTCGCGGCGCCCACATCCACCAGGGCGACGCATTCGCCCTGTTCGCCAAATTCGCCGGTCGACTTCAGCCAGTTGTACGCGGACAATGGGCTTACATCGACAATGTCGATCTGACGCTTGATCTGCTTGACCAATTCGAGGCGCTTCTCGACGACGTCCACTTTGATTGCCGCCATCAGCACGTCGTATCCGCCGGCTTCAGTGCGTTCCAATACCTGGAAATCATGGGCGATCTGATCGAGCGCGAAAGGAATTTGCTGTTGGATTTCGTAACGAACGATTTGCGTAAGTTTAAACTCAGGGACGGGAGGCAACATGCGGGTACGCGTGAACACCGATTGACCGGGAACGCCGAACACGGTTTTCTTGTGGCGCACTTTGGATTCTTTCAATAGCGCCTTCACCACTTCGACGCGCGCGGCGAGCTGATCTTCTTCGCTCATGTCGGGCGTGATGGGAAACTCACGTTGCATGTAGCGCGTGAGTTGGTAACCCGTCTTGGTCTGCGAAAGCTCGCAAAGCCGTACCGCGCTGGCCCCTACGTCCAGCACCAACCGCTTCTTGGCCCGGGTTCGTTTAAGATTCGCCATGGTGTCACCTTTTCGGCGCTCGCGGCCGTTACGTCCCCCACTCAACGCCTTGGCATGCAAGCATTCACGACTAATCCCAAGCCACAGGGTAAATACTGCCCTGTAACACCAGAAAAAGGGTACCTAAATCTTTGATTCCAGTGTATTAAAGAAAAAGGCCGTTGTCAAGAGTAAAATCCCCTTTGACAATTGTTTTAAGGCTCGCGCGTCGTGCCCGATGCCGCGTTTACATCCAGCGCACAACGAAACCCGTAATCGTTCCGGCCCAGATCCTGGCGATCAAAGGTACGCCGGAGACACCGGACCTCGTAAGCCCCGGTCTTGAACGACCCACCCCGAAGAACACGGTACACTTGACCGTAGTTCTTGTCGACAACCTGGTTGCCCGGATAGGGGTTGTACCAGTCGGCGACCCATTCGTAGACATTTCCTGCCATATCCATTACACCATACGGAGAGGCGCCGTTCAAATAGGTCCCGACGGTCTCGGTCTTGTTCAAGGACCCCTCCAGGGAGTTGCAGAGGGTCTTGTCAAACAGGGGGCCCCACGGATATTCCCGGCCGTCGGTTCCGCGGGCCGCTTTCTCCCATTCCGCCTCGGTAGGCAGCCGCTTGCCAACGGTTTCCGCGTATTTCACCGCTTCCAGCCACGTGACCCCGGTAACCGGGTGGTCCTCTTCTCCCTCTTCGAATTCGTGCGCGGCGTAGACAGCTTTGTATTGCTCGTTGGTGACTTCGTACTTGTCCAGATAAAAGGCCTCCAGGGACAGCTTCCGGGCCGGGCGCTCGTCGGGCGACCCCTGATCCGACCCCATGATGAACTCACCCCCGGGAATCAGCAGCATGCCCGGGGGGGCATTGCCCTCGTTCATGCGCAGTTCGAGGCGCTTTTCCGTGTTGGGATTCACGGAAACAACCTCCTCGGACATAACGTAGCCCTTGGAGTGCACGGTCACGGTATACGTGCCCGGCGCCACGGAAAGCCGGGCTGGCGTGCGCTCTTCCTGCAATTGGTTGTTCAACCAGAGTGATGCCCCGGTGGGCACTGAGAAAACCACCAGCGTGGCGGATCGCGGTTTCAGGTTGTGCGCCAGCTTGAACAGAGACTCCCGGTCCACCATCACGGTATGGGTAAGCGTCTCGTGATTTTCGAGCCTGATTTCGTAGGTGTATTCCCCCAACGGCAGACCGGCGCGCAGGATGGGGGTGGTGCCCAACTCCGTACCGTCGCTGAGGACCACCGAAGCGCCAGGCGGCTCCGTGGTGATGGAAAGGTACCCGAGGATGAGTTCCATCGGGACCGTGATTTCCGCCTTGCCTTCCGGCGGCACCACCACCGATTCCCATTTATCGCGATACCCCTCCTTCTTCAACTGAAGCAGAATGAGTCCGGGGGCCGCATTGGTGAGGGTCAAGGGGGTCTCCCCGATCTGCGTTCCGTCCACAATGATGGCGGCATTCACTTCGGGTTCGGCGTGAATTTCCACGGTATTGCTGAGCAGGGGCTGTTTTTCGCCCCCGCACGCGGACACCAACGCCGCCAAACCCGCCACGACACCCCACACGAGCAGACGGGTTGGCAAATACCTGCTCTGACGCTTCATAAGCCTCACACTGCTTTTTGCTGTTTCGCCGTCCGACAGCCACGATGGGCACGGCGGACCCGCTCAACTCCGGCCTTGCGCTCGGCTTATGACATTAAACCGCAATATGGGTTCCTGTGCAAGCGAATGTCACTGCGTTTCCGTTTCTTTGATGGGCTGCTCGTCGCTTTCGGGCGGCCGTACAAACCCGGCAATGTCGGTTGGAGTCACCACAAACAGCACGGAGGCGGGACTCGGATCCACATAATCCTGGTTGTCGAACAGGCTGTTGTTGTTCTCATCGACAAACGCCGCCGCCTGAAAGACATAAGTATACGGCAGCAACCGGGCTGGATCGCCCAACGCGACGCCTTCATCCAGGGCCAGTCGAATTGGGTTCAGATCCGGATCCAACAGTTCTTCCGGCGTGAGCGGATTTGAAAAATCGGGCGGAATGAGGACCACGCCGTTCTGAAGCAGCTGCCACACCATGTAGATCCGCTTCGACGGCTCCATGTCCCTGGGTCGGACGGGCAACAACTCAAAGGTCGCTTCCACTTCCCGCTGCCCGATCTGCGATTCCGGCACCATGGGTATGATGGTGGACTGGCCGAACGTGATCTCGTCGCCATCAATCGCTTCGGGATTGCCCGTGCTTATCTGGTTGTGCCAGAACGTCGGCTTCACGATGGTGTCCGGCGCGGCCGCCCCGGTCAGGTAGAACCGCTGCCAGTTCGGCGCCTGGATGGCAAACTGGCTCAACGTCAGGCCGACGTATTCAGGATAGAGATACGTGTTCAATGTATCGGGATCGCTGAAATCGATGGCCGCATCCGGATCCGGCCTCAGACCGCCGGACGCGACGTCGAAATTGGGCCATGGTTCCACGTTGCCTGCTTCATCCGCGCTCTGCACAACGACCAACACCCAATGCTCCGGCTGCACCAATCCCTCGACGGTGTTGATGAGCAGGTCCGGCGACCACACGCTCCACCCGCTAACCGGCGTGTAAACGGCGTTGTAGTCGTTGACGAAATCAGGCCCGCCCTGCCACACGCGATACATGAAAATTGGCGGTGGACCGCCGTTCACGATCGGCGCGTCGGTGCGTTCGAGACTCAGCGTGAAATTCGCGCTGTTCACACGGCGCCCTTCGCGGCTCGGCGACAGGCGGCTCTGCACGTTTTGGAACCACCACAGTTGCAGCGGATCGAGCAGCATTTCCTGCCGGGTCACGTTGCCCGCCAAATCCTCGGCCTCGAATTGCAGCGACACATGATACGGTCCCGTCGGATCCGCGGACGTGTCGTAGGAACGATCCCAACGGATGTTCCATAATCCAAGCATCTGATCGTTTTCCGGATTTTCGACGCTCGCCGGATCGGGCACGGAATCGCCCGGCACCAAGCCCGGATCGAACACGCCCTCGTTGCCAATGACCGCATCCGCCACTTCCGCCGCATCGGCGGCCGTGCCATTCTGCGGCACGACATCCTGCCTCGGAGAACCGGATGCACGATCAACGAAATATTGCTCCTGGCCGGTGGACGACACGACTCGGAAGCGCGCGTACTGCGCGTACGCTTCGGCCAACACGGGGAAACCGGAAACTTGCCGGATGTCACTGCTCGTGAAGAAGTCGTCGCCGTTGATGCGCATCGCGGAATCCAGAGGCAATGTCTCGTCGTTGGTCACCGGCGGATCGACAAACCGGACACCAATGGGAAATTCCACCAACACCGGCGACGCGGCAAAATCGGGATTCGCCTGCGACCCGCGATTAAAAAATACCTGCGCGCCCTGCGTGCCTCGCAACGCCAGATCGATCACGCCGCCGTAATCCTGCGGCATGAAATCGGTGGCCGGCGTCCAGTTCAACGGCGGAATGGTGCCGAGCACGGCCGGTGTCGCGGGGAACGGGTGGTACAACGGCTCCACGCTCAGCGCGGTGATCTGATCGGTATAATCCGTCGTCGGCGGGAACACGTCGATACTCGGCAGGCCGCCCACCGTGATGCCGCTCGCATCGAAGATCAATTGCTGCACGCCCACGGCGGTATTGCCGGGCACGAGGTATTCCACAAACATGCGCGGCGGCACGGTGTCGATCAGGAAGTGCCGGCCCGTGATAGCCTGATCGAAGATCAAGCCGCCTTCGGTCAGATCGCTGGGATCGGCGCCGATGATGGTGCCGCCACACGTGATGATGAGCGTGGCGTGACCGTCCACAATTGGCTCATCCGGATCGTCGGGATTCGCCAGATTGCCGTCTTCCGCGAGCGGGATCGGCTCGTCGTTGGTGTAGCGGTATGCGTTCTCACCCAGGGTCGCCTGCAGGCTGAGCGGAATGGGCGGATCCGCCACCACATCCGCCGGCAGGAACCCTTGGGGAACAATGTACACTTCAGGTGCATCGGTCGAACCAATCAACCGGATGTCGATCTGCAATTCGCCCGCATCCAACCGGCCCACCGGACTCGGAAACACGCGCGCGTAGTACCACAAGCATTGATCGTCGGGGAAGTCGTTGATTTCGTCCGCGCCAATATCCGGCAGGCCGCGCTGCGCGGTATCCTGCGATCCGAATTCGCCGTTGCCCTGCGTGCCGAAACCATTGGCGCTATCGGGGCGCACTTCTAATTCGAGATCCTCGCTGGAGAACGGCACCAACGTAAATTCACCCGCCTTGTCGCGCAAGGGATTGTCGACGATGCCCGAAATCGATTCGCGGCCCAGCGCCAACTTGCCCAGCCACCACGTATCCGAATCGGTCAACACCAGACGCGGTCCGACTTCGCCGTCCGGTCCGGGGTCCAGCAACGGATCGACGGAAATGCTCCCCTCGCCGGGATGCACGTTTACATAGTCCTGCTGATTCCAGAACACGTCATTAAACAGCAGCGTCGCGGTTTGCGGTTCGAGATCGCCGATGGAGTCGTCGAACACCGTAAACAAAACCGGATTGCTGATCAGATCCTGCGCTTGCGCATCGACGAGCGTTTTCGAACTGTCGTTCTGCACCGTCACCAGCAAGGCCTTGTTGAATCCGTTCACTTCGGATTCGGTCACCAGTTCCCCGGGCAACGGCAACTTCACCTGAATGGTCGTCGGCGATTCACTGTACATCGTGCGTTCCGCGCGAATATCAGTCGGATCCGCGGCATCCAAGAAGCGCACGATTACTACATCGTCGAAATTCAATCCCGTAAGGGTTGCGTATTGCGTGAAGGTGTCGTCAAACGCCATGTGATTGGGCGACATGGACCGCAACTGCGGCTTGCCGTCCATGAAGTAGGTGAACCACCATTCCTTCTCGGAGACCGCTTCGCGCAATTTAGGCACCGTGCTGTCAACCGAGATCAACTGAATCGCGACGGTCGCCGGCAAATTCAAATGCGCCGGCGGCGATTCCACTTCGATCACATCAGGGGAACCCGAAACGCCGGGCGTCGCGGTGAGAACCCGCGCTTCCCGGCCGCCGAACCGCACATAAGGCGGCGTCGTGCCGTCGGGGAAGAAGTTGCGGCCCGTGATGGTCACGGTCGTGCCGCCTTCCACGGGACCATCCAACGGCGTCACGTCATCGATGATGGGCGCGAGCGACTCGAACGAAAGCGCATCGGTCAGGATAAAGCTGAGATCGGAACCGTTGTATTGATACACCGCGCCCGCCGCATTCATCAGCGCCGCCACCACCGTAACCGGCACGTCGGACAACAACAACGGATTCGTCGAACGCAACGTGGGCAGATCCAACGTGAACTCGATCTCGTTAAACGAATTCACCTGATAGGTGCCCGTCGGAGGCGCTCCCGCGCCGGGGGCCCCGCTGACCGGTCCAAGCGAGATCTCGTTGCCATCGGTGAGATTGGTGCCGTCGCCCCAGTCCAGCCAAATGTTGGTAAACCAACCCGCGGGATCCACCGGCCCAACAAAGTTGGACCCCAGAACCCGAACAGGATTGTCATCGGTAAACGTGTCTTCCGGCGGCGTGCGCGGCACGACGGCGCGCACGATCGGTCGCGCCTCCGGCCGCACGCTATACGACTTCTCCGCGTAGTAATAGAGATCGGCGGCTTGCGTGTTGTGCGCCGTTGCATCGTCGGGCAATAGAATCCACACATCCACGGGACCCGCCACGCCTTGCGGTTGGCGCGGCGCTTCAAACTGAATCGTTCCCGTCGTGCCGACCGCGGGCTCCGCGAAATCGGGCACGTTGTCGCTGGGATTATTCTGATCGGCGTCCGGATCGGTATCCGAAAACCCGTCCGCGCCGCCGTCGAGGTATTTCGTTACAGCGGTATCCGCAACGTACACCCGCATCGCGTTCCGCCAGTTCAACACGGTCATCGTAATGATGTCGCGGCCGTTCGGGCCGTTGCCCGCATCCACCACCAGCGGCAATTCGATTTCAAAATAGAGCGACCGATCGCCCACCGTCGGCTCTTCCAACGCCGACGAATAGAAAAACCGTTCTTCCACGTCCTGCACGTCCGTGGACGAATAATCGCCGGTCGCCGTCGCCACGTTGTTTATGGTGACGTTCAGGAACCCGGTGCCCGGATTGAACAGAAACGGAGCCTGCTCGGGCGCGGGCGGAAAATTGAAGAACACCTCGCGCTGCGTATGGCGTGCGTGCGGTGGATCGACTTCGTGTGGAAATACGCGCAACGGCGGATTCGGAAGCACCGGAAACGATCCGCCAAAACCGGAATTCCCCAGAACCCGAATGGCGATCTCCCAATCGAAACCCGTGCCCAACAACCGGAACGGAAGCGTGCCCAAAAGGCCGCCGTCGCGGCGGACAAAGTTCGAGGGGCGCCATCCCCGCTCGTTGGGCTCAAATCGCTCGACCCCGTCGGGGTAATACGTGAACGCCCTCGGCAAAATATCGTACAACCCGGTCGGATTGGTCACTTCAACGTCGTACGATCCACCCGACCCGAATTCGGCCACGGGAATGCGCACGTTGTGCAACTCCCACAACTCCGCATTCTCGGGATCCGTGACATCCACCGGCGGAGTATCCGAGGTCGAAATCCGCACGCGCTCTTCGTAAGGACACAGAATTCCCCCGACCTTGATCGTCGCGCCGGGTTCCGCATCCCACACTTCCACATCGGCCAACAGGTTCTGCGCGCCGTCCGTGCCCTCCAGGTCGCGGAAGTAATTCGGCACGATCTGCACCACGACAGGCCGCAACAAATCGTCTTCGTCGATCCGGTATTCGTACTCGCGATATTGGCCCGTATCGCTGATGATGCCGGTGGTATTGTTGCGCACCAGAACATCCACCTTGCGCCGGTTGCCGCCAAGATCGATATATTCAGGCACTTTCACAATCAAATGGCCCGACGAAAGCCATTCCACAAACTCGCATTGCTCCGCCACGCTGATGGAACCGATGGACCCTTCAAAATCGAAGAACACGTCGCAGTGCTCTTCAAAGTTCGCCCCGTACACCGCGACAATGTTGCCGCCCGCGCTCGGCCCGTGCTCCGCAATCACTTGCATCACCACCGGCGCTTCGCCCCCGTCCGCCACGTAGACAAACCCGTTGCGCACGGTCTGAATCTGGCCCGTGTCAACCCGTTGAATGGTCACATCCACCGGGCCCGGCGCGCCAAGATAGGACGGCGGCAATGTCACCGTCAGCACTTCAAACCCGGTCGTGCCATCGCGCGAGGTCAGTACCCATGTAACCGCCTCGGTATCGGGATGGTGCATTGGCCCGAAAAAGATATGGGTATTGGTATCCGAATTTCCGGGATTGATTAGCGGGCTGGTCAAATCAAACCCTTTGATGATGACGGTAATGCCGCCCGCCACAGGACCCGTGTCGGGATCGATAAATGGATTCGTGTCCCACACGAGGCCGCCGTGATCATTCGCATCCGTGGTACCGTCTGGCTCGTTGCCATTGCGGTACACCAGCGAATTGCGCACCCGCGCATTGTTCGTCGTTCCAGTGACGTGCACGCCGTACATCTCATTGTAGAGAATCGAACAATGCAGTATTTCGGCAAACGCCCCTTCCGTGCCGGTCACCAGCACGCCTGCGTTTTCGTTCTTCACGATGCTGCAATTGACCAGCAAAGGCGATGCCTCGCCTTCGACGCGAACTCCATTGCCTTCGGTGGCGATCGAACTCGCGTTGCCGGAGATATAGCACCGTGAAATAACGGGCATATAATCGCCGGTCGCGACATCGCCCTTGATGACCAGCCCCTCGGTGCTATTCACCAAGGCCACGCCTTCAATGCGAAGGCCGGTGCCCGCGCCGCCAAAATACTGCGCGTCAACCGGCAAGTCGCCGGGTTCCGTGCTGATCGTCAACGCCGGCAATGAACCCGTGCCCGTAATCTCAATGTCGTTCGACCGGCCGCCGTCGGCATCCAACGGCACACCCAGGATCGCGATGTTCGCATCCGCGGGGATGCCAAACCCGCCTTCCCACGCCGCGCCGTCGGCCCGTTCGACCAGAAACACCGTCACATACTGATTGCCGCTCGTGCGCGCGCGCCGGATCGCTTCGATGACGCCTTCTTCCAGGTTGTCGAAGTCCTGCGTGTAGGATCCGCAGTCGCCGGTCTGACACACCACGACATCCTGCGGCCACGCCACCGATGCGGAAAAACAAAGCGCCAGCAGGGCGATCCACCCGGCCCAATACCCCCCGGTGTGATTGCGATACCCCTTGCGCATGCACTACGACTCCTGTTTCAGGTCCGGCGGCCGAGGCAATCCACGGCGAAGTGCCGTTATGCCCCGGGCCTGCAGCCCATCGGCTCAGACCTGCTCTACGAAACCCACGAACCCATGAGCCACTACCGCGGCCCATCCCCGAATGGTTAAAGCAATTCCCTTAGGCCGAGGCGCCGGACAAAATCCCGCCTCGGGCCGTCTTCACGGCCGCTCATACACCGTCCGCAACTTCTTCTCGCCGAGCACCACAAACTCGTCGCTCGTCCAATCCGCCACCCCGTCGCCGTTCTCATCCGTCGCGAACCCGGCTTGCGCGGTCACCACAATTTCGAATACGTCCGATCGCGTGGTGACCATCGCCGCCATGCGCGAAAACCGCTCCTTGGTTTCCTCGAATTGGGACGCAAGGATCTCGTTGCCAGTGACCACATCTTCCGATCCGCCCAACGTCGGCGCGTTCGGAGACAACACCCGCGGATACAGCTCCAACCGATCCATCCGCGCATACGCATCCAAATCGCCCCGCGCCACCAACTCCGACGGGAACAGGTAATACCGCCCGTCCGGACGAAACTCGAAGACGCCGTTGTTGTCGCGCGCGCCACGCGTCTGCATGATGCCTTCCGTGCTCGCCGTACCGGTCAACAGCAAATACGCTTCCTGCCAGGCAACGGTCAGCGGACTGATTAACGTCGTGTCGGACACCGGGCGCGCATTGAACCCGGTGGCAATGTCGTATTGGCCCAGAACGCCCGGGATACCCAACAGCGGATTGAACGGAATCGCCGACCCGCCCAGATTCCGCACCTTGGTGATCGCTGTATTGATGTTGATGCGGCCCGGCGTGTGCCTCCGCGGCGACAAAATCACGCGCGAGAACCGGTTCACCTGGTTGGGCCCCGCCCAATTGCGCACAAACACCGCCAGGAAATTGTTCTCCACCCGCACCGTGCCGTAATGCACATACGTCTCGTATCCGTTGGAATTCGGCTCCAACCCGCGCTTTAAGCCAATGTTCTCGGCGGGATTCAAATCGTCGCGCGTGACTTCGTTGTCGCCGTCGTCCTGCCAGACACGCCCGTCGCCGTCGCGATCGGTAAAGACCGCCACGTCTACCCGCAGATCGGTTGGCACCGCGTTCTCCGCCTGAAACAGGGAGAACAACATGCCCGCATTGAACAAGGATTGCGCGGTCGCGTCGCTCGCCACGTTGGCGAATGCCTGACCGAACAGAGATAACCGGCCGCCAGCCTGGAAATTCACCATGCGGTTGCCATCGAGGTAGTTGCCCGAGGCCACGTACACGTCGTATTCACCGTTAGGCACCGCGTTATCGCCAGACCACGTGAACAGCGATTCCGAAGGCATGCGCGCATTGAACGGTGCGCCCGAATCCGCCGGAATGCTGAGATCGTTCAACACATCGCCCGCGCCGGACGCGATCATTTCCTGTTCCGCAAGTCGCGGATCGAACGATGCCGGATTCGCCGCGACATACATCACCGCGCGCTGCGGCAACGGCCAACGCGGAATGAGATTGGCCGCCACGTCTCCAAAATTTGTGAACGCCGGCGGCAACGACGGATTCAACAGAAAATTCAGTTGGATTGGATACGACGCAGGCAGATTCGGATACCGTGACCCGTTGCTGATGATGGTGTTGGGGGGTTCCGTGCCCGCCGGGTCCAGTGAATACAGGAATACCGGAGCCCAGCCCCGCGTCACGGCGTTGATGTTGTTGCCGGACACGTCCCACAACACGGCGTCGTTATCGGCCAAAGTCATCGACGGCGTCGGCCATAGCGGATAGAATCCCGCCGTGCCCACGGCCAGCGTGATGGAATCGGTCGTGGTTTCGGCCAACACCGACCGGATATCCTTCGGATAGGCGTTGCCCAGCAGCGGACCGGAACGCCCGCCCACGGCCCCGTTCAACGGCAAAGCATCCAGCCCCATCGGGAATGCCGTCAGCGTCGCCGCCTGCGGGTAATCCATGTACTTCCACAAAATCATCTGCGGCATCGTAAGCAGATCGCCGGACGAACCCAGCGTGCGGTTCCGCACTTTGGCCGTCAGGAAGCCCCAGAATTCCTGCCCCGGATTGACCAGCGGGAAAAAGTCCATTTGATGCAGCATCAACTCACGCTGGAAATGCTTCGCGCGAAGCGGTGCGCCGGAGAAACCATGCCCGTACAACTGCGCGTAGTCGATCGAATCGAATCCGCTGCTCGCGCCCTGCAAACGCGACACCAACGTCGTGCCGTTGTAGTGCCAGCGGTTCGTGCCCTCGTGCCAATCGTCGTAGTTGCCGTCCGTCGCTTCCCAGCGGTTGCTTGTCGCAAACATATCGCCGGGATACAACGGATGTTTGCGCTGCAGCGAACGGTAAAAATCCACGCCCATCGTATTATCCGGCCAGAATCCCGCCGTCGCGCCGTCCAACCGGGCCGCCAACGGATACGGGCAATCCAGGATGTCGTGGATCGCGCGGTTCTCCACGTCTTTCTGGTTGTAGGTGACGCGATCCACCACGCGGCCCAGTTCTTCGGCCCCCTGATACAAGGTGACCACGGCGTTCTCGCCGGGGAAATAGCGCCGTTCCACGAACGCCTTGAATTCCGGCGGCCCGTCCAGGTTCGTCATATACTCGCGATCGGTGAACCCGGGCACGTTATAGGCCACGGGCGTGGCGCTGTACGAACCGGGCACGCTCTGGCCCGCCGTGATGCGCCGGAAGCGCCCTTCTTCAACGCCTTCATCGGCCTCATCGATCCCGCCGTCGCCATCGTTGTCGATGCCGTCGTTCACCAGCAACCCGTTGTCGCTGTCGTTGTCAACGATGTCGAACTCCGGATAGTTCGGCAGGAATCCGCCACCCAATACCACGGCCGCCAGCCGCTCCAGCGAATTCACGGACAATGCCGGGGACTGTAGCTGCACGATCCGGTCCCATGCCTTGTTGGTGCCGCCGGTCGCCAGACCGTTGAAATTCAAATTACCCGATCCCGCTCCGCTGGGCGAAGACTCGATCAGGGCGTCGGCATTGGCGCCATCGTCGCGACCGTCGCCGTCGTTGTCCAGAAAGTCCGCATCCGAACGGCGCAGGAACATGCTTTGCGCGCCAATGTCATCGGCTATGGGCACGCTGTTCGGGGGCACGGCCGTGCTATACGCCGCAACCGCGCTTGCGATGGGATCGTACATCGGAAGGGGCGGTTCCGTTATGAAATCAAACGCGCCTCCCACAGTGCGCGCAAGCGCGATGCCGGTATGACTCAGCAGCGAGGAGTTGTACAACGCCGTCAAGTTGTCTGACGCGGCCGAACCCGGGGTCTCCTGCGCGATATCGGCGACATGTGCATCGAATTTGTTCATCGCAAGCAGGATTGACCCGTTCGGCGCGATGGTCGTGCCCTGGGGAATGGAGAACACCCCGCCATCGGCCAGCGAACCGCCGGGACTGATTTGCAGATCCCAGTTGCTCACGTCCACCGCGGTCTCGGCAATATTCGTCAGCTCCACCCACTCGTGATCGGGTTCCTGGCTGAAGTCGAAGAAGTTGAGGGCCAGTTCATTGGTGTTGTTGACCGACTTCATCACCGCCACGTACAAGCTCAAACGCTGGCCCACCGGCTGAAACGACGGCACTTCCACGGTGTAGCCCACGAAGCCGCCGTAACCGGCATACCGGTTGTTAGTGACGCCTAATTGCGTTTCCGCATTCAGCGGCCCTTCGGTCGTCGGCAGAAATACCCAGCCGCTTGGCAAATTGCCGGGCACCACCGGATCGGCCTGCAAGTCCATGTTATAGCGGCCCGCAATGGGCGATTCATGCAACGCGGTGCCAAACAACGCCACCGGATCGACCAGATTCGGATTCAACGGATCGGCATAGTACGCCAATGCGTCGTCCAGAATGCTCTGGCCGCCATCGGAGGAACTCAGACCGACCTTTACCGCAAACAAAAACTCGGAGTTGCTCACGCCCGCCGTGCCGGTCGTATTCACGGTCAGGTAATACTTGCCGGGGGGCAATTGCGTGGTCGGAGCAAATTCGTATTGGACAATGTTGGGCCGGATAATTGTCGGCGCGGTATCGGTGTCGCCGATCAATTGCGCGTTGCTGCTCACCATGGTGCCCGATCCGATGAACGGGTTCAGGTTGGCCGGATCCACGGGCCTGCGCTGCCACGCAAGCCCGCCCGCGGGCACCACAAACCCCGTGCGGGCCGCCATGGAGTCAATGGCAAAATCAAAATCCGGGCCCACTCCCGCGCTCGCATCCGTGAATACGTTGGGATCGAGATTGATGGAGTAACCGGCCTGTACCGGATTCACCGTCGCCTCCGCTTCCATCCGGCGCACGGGACGCGCCATGAATTCGGTGATCCGCACGCTCTCCACGCCCGCAACCTTGTACACAATCTGCGGCAACACCGCCGGCGCCACGGCTTCCTGCCACCAATGGTCCAGCATGGTCGAGGTCAACACCGTGCGCGTGTGGTCGGAGTCGCGGAAGTCCTCAATGCTCGCCCCCAACTGCAACGCGCGCAATTCAGGGTCCGCATCGAACCCTACGGCGTAGTTGTCCAGCGAATTACCATTGATCCAGTAATGATAGGGTTCGTCTCCATCAAAGGGAATTTGCGCAGAGTAAGGATTTACCGGATCTGGATAGTGTCGCACCAGTTCGCCAAACGGCGTGTTGAAAAGCGCGCGATCATACACACGCAACGCACGAGCAAATGACCCCAATTCGTGAAAACTTGGTACAGATGTAGGTGGATTCACCGGATTCGCAACTAGCATATCGTCAACCGTGAAGTAGGGCGACGTGAACGGGGGATCCGTTGCAACTAGTGGAATTGGATCTGGGTTGCCGAACTGACCCACGTTGATTGCATGCATCATCAAGGTGCTGCGCGGGTAAAACCAATTCTCGCGGATCGCCTGGGCGATGTTGACGCCCGACGAGAAATTCGTGTCCAGCTTCAACCCGCTGATGTCGGAGGATCCGCCCTGCACGCCCAGCGTCTCGTTCAGCCCACTATAAATGCGATTGCGCTCGTTCGCATCGCGGGAATGCACGGTGACGAGATCGCGCAGACCGCTGGTGATCGCCGTGCCGATGTCATCGAGCTGCTCCATGTTGTCGCGAATGAGAAACGCCTGATCGCCGGCTTCCCCAATCTCGTTCACCAGTTCGTCGTCGTCGAGCAGCGAAAGATCGTTGTCGCTTTCCGCAATCCGGTTACGGTACGGACGGAACGTCCGGAACTCGGACGGTTCGTCGATGCCTTCGTAAAATTCGTCCGTAAGCCCATCGCCGTCGTTGTCGATGCCGTCGATGCTGAGCCAGAAGGCGTTGCCGTCGTCGTCCACGCGGCCGAAGCCCGGAAACGCCATGTCCCATTCCAGGGAATCGGCCGTGCCGGCATAGGGGCCACCGGTCGTGGTGGAAAAGCCGTTGCCGCTGTTCACGCCGCCGCGAAACTGCGGAAACCGCGTGGCGCGATCCGGGCCGATCAACGGCAATACGCGGGAATCGTATTCGTAGGGCGTCGCACCCAGATTGGACGCAAAAGTAACTTCCGTCGCCGTGGGATCCGCGGGCGACTGAATCGCATTCGCATTGGATGGCGAGGGAAAGTTGTCGTTCAACGCAAGGCCTGACGCGGTATTCAGATTCACCCGGCTGGATTCGTCGGTGATCAACACGGCCACGCGCCCCGCCAATGAGCAGACGGCTTCGCCGCTTGCCGTGACCTGGAATGCTGAATTCGACCGCTCCGGCGGTCCCAATAGGTGATCCGGATCAAGCGGATCGAAATCTATCAAGCCAGACTGCTTGGCAAGCCGGAAATAATCTGCCAAATCATTGATCGCAACTTGATTAAAAAATGACCTGTACGCGTCCCCTATATTGTGGTACTTCTTCGGATAGTTGATTTCATCTGTCGTATTCGCCGTATATTCATCCTCATTTCCTGCGTCAAGATAAATGTATCCATAGGAATCATTCCCTATCATACTGTAATCGTTGTCGAGCACGTCGACGGTCGGCGAGTTGTAGGCCGGGCTGACGCTCAGCGCGGCGGAACCGACGGTCCCGCCAGCATAGGCCTCAAGAACGGCCGGGTTCACCAGCGGCGAAAAATCCTGCAGCAATGTATAGGTGAGCCATACTTCAGCGACGGGATTCCACACGCGTTGCACAATGGGCGCCGTCACAAAGATACGTTGTTCGTCGCCTTCGTCCACAAGGCTGTCGCCGTCGTTGTCGAGTTGATCGCGCCCGCCCCAGTAAACAAAAAGTGCCAACTCGTCAGCCTCGTCAATCTCGCCGTCGAGATCGTTGTCGATGCCGTCGCCGCCCTCGCTGGCGTCGATGAAACCATCGGTGTTGACGTCCAGTCCGCCGTAATACACGTCTTGCGGCATCGGCAGCCAATAGGAATCGAGGAGTCCGTCGCCGTTGTTGTCCGCGCCCCAGTTGCTGAGCGGATTATCGCCGCCAAGCCACTGGTGAACCTGCTCTTCAATGGTAAATGCGTTCACGTCCGCGAAGTTGAACGACGTCAGGAACGGACCGGTAAAATCGACGGAATTGGCAATGGAGTTGCCCTGTTCGCGGGGAATGTATAGAAAATCCTGATCCCACAGAGCCTTGGCCTCGGGACCGCTCAGGGTACTGTACAAAACATCCGCGCGCACGTTGGGAAGGTGCGACGCGCTCGGGTTTAATGCCCAATCCTTGCCCAGAAACCACAGGCCGTTATACAGCGTCTTCCATTTGTGATCGAGCGAGGTCGCGGTCGGATGCAGCACGCCGTCGCTCTGCAGGGTCGCCATGGCCATCGCGCTCGCGCCTTGCGCCAGCCAATCCGATTGAACGCTGTTCTTCGCGTTCTGCGCGGTGCGCAGTTCCACCCGGCTGGTGCCGAAAAACACCAGCGCCAATGCCAGCAGCACGGCCAGGATCCCAATGGCCACCAGCAAGGCCGCCCCGCGCTGCCCATTTTCTTTCCTCGTTCCCAAGCTCCTGCTTGGGAACGCACGTCCTTCCTTCCTCATTCCCAAGCTTCTGCTTGGGAACGCACGTCCTTCCTTCCTCGTTCCCAAGCTTCTGCTTGGGAACGCACGTCCGAAAAGCTCCGCCTTGGACCTGCGGGTATGTTCGTATTGCATCGTCATTGCGGATTCCGCATCTGCCCCACGGGCACATCCACCATAATTTCCAACTCTCGTGAATACTCCGGCGCGCCGGGATACGGGCTGGCGAAGGTCATCGGGAATCGCACCATGACCATCTCGGGCACGCGCGGCGCAAACGGCGACAAATTGCCGTAGTAAATACTGTGAACCGCAAACATATTCTGCGCATTGCTCAGATTGGCCAGCGTGGACCAACTGTCCAGCCGCGCCCAATGCGGCCAGAAGGGACGCATCTCCAGCCCCTGGCCCAGCGTGTTCCCTTCGTACTGAACGCCGTACGAGAAAAAAGCTTGATTCGTATCCAGCGGGTTGTACGCGGGATCGAGCAGGTTGGGCGTACGGATCGATTCCGTAATCACGTAATCCGCCGGATTGAGTGTAAACGTGGGCCGCAGCAACCCGTCCCACACATTCAGCGATTGCAGATCAGGGTCAATCACGCCGGGCTCGAACTGCCATGCCATAAGGTTTACCCACAGCGATCGCTTCGCGGCGTTCAGCAACGTCTCGCGCTCGGGCGTAAGGCTCGCCACCTGGACCGGATTCAACGGATCGCAGTTGCAGGCCGTCGAGAGGACCGCCGCTACGCCGGTGCCGAACTCGGGATCGGTCATCAGCGTCTCCCAGAATTCCGGGGGATAATGATCGAGCGAGGTGATGCCCGGCTCCACAAAACGTACCAGCGACATCGTGGTCACGTTCAGCGGCGTGCCGGTGGCGTCCACGTTGTAGCTGTAGTAGCCGTCAAACCCGCTGAAATCGCCTTCGGTGCCCGCATTCGGCTGCGGGTTGGGAAACAGCGCATAGGTCACGCGGCCAAGTTGCGAATAGGTATCGGCGGAAGCGCGGGTGTTGCGAATCAGGCCAATGCCGCTGAACCCCACGGGCGTGCCGTGAAATTGGTAGTACTGGCCGAAATCGCGCGATGCATAGAGCGTCTTCAAATCTTTCTCGACCGTCGTGAATGACGTGCGCGCGAGTTCGTTGGCGTCCATCGCCACGAAGCTGGTCTTCATGGCGCGCACACTGGCAACAAAAATGGCGACGATCGACGTGAACACCACCGCCAGAATGGCCACGGCCACCAGCAGTTCGGTCAGGGTAAAACCATATGAAGAATGCCGCCGCATGTCGTTCGTCCTACGGTTCCGTAACATACGTCACGAACTGTTCGCGGCGACCGTCCGGCATCACCACGCTGAATACCACACGCTGCAAATAGTTGCTCGACGCGTACTGTTCCGCCGCGTTGCCCACGCGGGTCACCGAGGTCACATACCCGTCGTACAGATACTGGCCCTGTCCGTTCACCAGCCGGAGCGCGGTATCGAATTCCAGATTGCCCAGCCACAACGACCGAGCGCCGCTGAATTTCACGCGACCGAAATTGGAATCCGCCAACTCGGAGATCGCCTGCAGCTCCTGCGCCTGGCGCGCCTGACGCATGCTGCGCGGAAACAACTGAAACGCGCCCGCCACGCCCACCAGCAATATCGCCAGCGCGATCAACATCTCCACCAGCGAAAAGCCGGCCTCGCGGCGGGGCCGCGCGGCGCCAAGGTTTCCGCGTCCGGTTTCGTGCATTTCCATGACCATCTCGTTTCTCATTGCGTCATCCGCGATCGGCCGGTGCCGCGATACAGCTCAATCACCACCGGCGCCATGCGGTTGGCCAGGGTGTTGTAGGGACCGGAGGGCTCGATAAACCGCTTCGAGAGCAACGCGTCGGGCTTTTGGCCGACTTCAATTACGTACCGCTCCCGATCGCTCACGGCCGTAAACATCTCGCCCGACGGCATAAACACATGCGCCGGATACGTGTTCGTGATGTGATCCCCACTTGGGGTAACGGGAAACCCGGGATAGTCGACCGGCACCACCGTCAACGCTGGGTCGACGTCGATCAGCTCCACGTTCAACAGGCCCAACGCGTCCGGCACCGGCAACAGGAACGTGTCTTGTATGGTGCAGTCGGGAACGAAAAACTGGATGTTCTCGATACCCGCCGTGCCGGGAAATTCCTGAAAGTTCCCCGCTCCTTCGTTCACCGGAACGAAAAACAAATTGCGAATGCTCACCGGATCGGCATAGCGGAACGTGTTGTCGGCGTAGCGCAACGTCGCCAGCGCCGGAGCCATCTGGCTGAACTCGCGGTCGTTCAAACCGCGCGCCAGCGCATAGGTGTCCGCCACGCGCGCGCAATCGTTGGTGGCGGAATCCACCAACTGGCGTTGGGTGGAATAGACGACCGCGCAGGGCACCCGGTTGGTAATGGCGTATTGACGCGCCGCACGCAACAGGGTAAACAACTCGCGCGCCCCATTCTGCGGATCGTTGTTGCCCGCCGACACAATGCGCACGAACGCCGGCACGGATATTCCGAGCAACAACACCCCGATGGCGACCACGACGAGCAGTTCCACCAAGGTGTATGCCCGTGCCCCCGTGCGACGCTTCGCCGCGCCTTGACGCGCCTCCGCGGCCGCTCGGGAACAAAACCACTGCCGGCGATTCACGTTGAATCACTCCTGAGGTTACACCTAGAGAAGAGCCCCAACCCCTCTCTATTGTACCCGCTGTCTTCCAACTTTGCGCGACCCGAGCCGCCGCGAATCAACTTGTTCAACAAGCCCATGGGAGGCCTGTCCCCATACAGGCTACCCGGACGTTACCGCATCGTTTCCATCCATCGCACGTATTCGATCTTCTAGCACCTCCAGCACTCCACGCCGGATCCATCAAATACGACTAGTTATAAAAGACCGAGTAACTCTGATCCTTGTCCCAATTGTTAATGTCGTCGCCGCCACCCTGATAATCGGGCGAATCGCCGGGATCGTTGAACGCCTGATTGGAATCCAGATTCGCGCCGCGCGACCAAATATAGATCGTCAAGTCGCGGGGCGCGGGATAACCAACAGTATTTCCCGTCGGATTGCCTTCGACATCCAATTCTGGCTCTGATTTGGGATCGCTAACCGGGCCACCAGGAATATTCAGATCAGGCTTGAAGATCCGGAAAGGCACCTCATCCGGAATTTGCCATGGGCCCGGGAAAAACTGGTACAGCTGCCCCCATGGATCGGCGGCCAAATCCATATAGGAGGTCCCAAGTTTGTTGACTACATCTGTGTGGAGTTTCAGAGGTTCACCTGTCGTTGGAATCATCGGTAGCTTGCCATCAGCAAAACGGCCCTGCTTTAGCAGTATGTAAAATGCTTCCGAATATAAGGATACCGCGAGCGCTTTATCCTGATCGCTCCCCGCTGCAATCGCGGCCAGGTCTGCTCCATTCTCGAAAAACCGGTTCCCTGCAAAACTGTCGCGATTGGCATCGGTCAGCATCTTCTGCAGCGACGTCTCGGCACTGCGAATTTCCGAAAGAGCCTTCGCCTTGCGCGCGTTGGCAATGTAGGGCCCCACCCGTGGCAGAACGATGCCCGCAAGAATCGCGATGATGGCCACGACCACCAGCAACTCCACCAGTGTAAAGCCTGCGTTGCGCCTCATGTCCATACACTCCTGCGGGTCGCCGCCTGCCGGCATCGATCCCGTCTGCGTTCTCCGCCCCGATGCGGATGAGTTCCGTTGCTTCGTCCGCCGGGGTACAACCCCGGCGCCGCATCTTTACTGGCCGCTGATAACGTCGGCCAGTGTGAATATCGGCAAATACAAGGCAATGACGATGAACCCGATGATGCCGCCCAGGAAAATGATGATCGCGGGTTCCATCATCCGCAACATCGTCTCCACGGCTTCCTCGACTTCCGCGTCGTAAATATCCGCCACTTTCATCAACATCGCGTCGAGCGCGCCGGTTTCCTCGCCAACGTCGATCATGTTCACCACCATGGCGGGGAACACTTTCGCCTCGTCGAGCGGCGCCGCGATGGTATCGCCTTCCTTGATGCTGTCGTGCACCTTTTGAATCGCGTTCTCAATCACTTCGTTGCCGATCGTTTCCTTGGTGATGCGCAACGACTGAAGAATCGGCACGCCGGACGTGATCAGCGTTCCCAGCGTACGGGCAAAACGCGCCACGGACACCTTGGTCACCAGGTCGCCGACCAGCGGCAGCTTGAGCACCACGCGATCCATGATCCGCTTCACCGTCTTGATCTTGGACATGACCTTCAGTGTGATGATGGTCCCGTTGAACCACAACGCCATCTGCCACCACTTGTACTTCACGAAATCGCCGCACTGAATCAAAAACTGCGTCATCCACGGCAACTTCGCGCCGAAATCGGAAAACACTTCCGCGAACTGGGGCACCACGAACGACAACAAGAACAACACGATGCCCGCCGCGAATATGACGACGCAAACCGGATAAATCATCGCGCCGCGCACGCGCCGTTTCAGCGCTTGGCGGCGTTCCATGAAAATCGCAAGCCGGTTCAACACCACTTCCAGCATACCGCCGACCTCACCCGCGCGAACCATGTTCACAAACAAGCGGTCGAACTGCTTCGGATGCTTCGCCAACGCCTCGGAAAACGTCGTACCGGACTGAATGTCCGCCGAAATGTCCCGCAAAATGTCTTTCAGTTTGGAGGGCTTCTGCTGCGCGATTAGCACGTTAATGCTGCGCAACAGCGGAAGGCCCGCGTCGATCAGCGTGGCGAGCTGACGGGTCATCACCACGATCTGCTTCGTCTTCACGCCGCCGAAATAAAGCTCGTTGACGCCGCCCTTCTTCTTGCGCGCGCGCTTTTCGTCGCTCTTGCGCGCCTCGCGGATGGTCGTCGGATACAAACCCAGGTTGCGAACGTCGTTGATCGCCAGGGCCTGATTCTCGGCTTCGATCACCCCGAAAATCGGCTTGCCCTGTTTGTCCATGGCTTTGTATGCAAACTTCGGCACCGTTCGTCTCCTCATTCCCCTTCCGGGGAATCCGGATTAATGCCGGCCGACGCGCCGCGCACTATCCGCCAATTCATCCATCGGCCGGCCGCCAGACCAGCTACGATTAAACCAAGTCGTCGTCAAACTTGTCCGTATGCGCCAGAATCTCCGCCGCGCTTGTGATGCCTTGCGCGCACTTGATCAGTCCCTCTTCGCGCAGGGTGCGCATGCCCAGGGCCTTGCGCGCATGCGCGCGGATCTCGAAGGCCATCGCGCGATTCAAAATCAAATCCTTGATCGTCTCGTCCACCGCAAGCATTTCAAACAGACCCACGCGGCCCTGATATCCGATATAGTCGCACGCGGGACACCCCACCGGCTTGAAGAACCCAAGCCCCGGATCTTTGCGCCAACTGTCGGGAAGCCCCAGCAAGTCCATCTCTTCGTCGTCGGGACGGTATTTCTCGCGGCAATACCGGCACAACGTGCGCACCAGCCGCTGCGCCAAAATCGCCTCCAGCGAGGACACGATCAAGAACGGTTCCAAATCCATATCAAGCAAACGCGTGATCGTTTCCGGCGCGCTGTTCGTGTGCAAGGTGCTCAGCACCAAGTGGCCCGTGAGCGACGCCTCGACGGCGATTTGCGCCGTCTCCAAGTCGCGGATTTCACCCACCATCACAATGTCCGGGTCCTGCCGGAGGATGGACCGGAGGCACGCCGCGAACGTCAGTCCCACTTCCTCGCGTACCTGAACCTGCACAATCCGGTCGATCTGTAATTCCACCGGGTCTTCGGTCGTAATGATCTTCACGCCCACCTGGTTCAAGTCATTAAGACAGGAATACAGCGTCGTCGTCTTGCCCGATCCGGTGGGGCCGGTCACGAGAAAAATCCCGTTCGGCTTGGCAATAACGTTCTTAATCTTCTTCAACGTCGCGGGATGAATGCCAATCTTTTCCAGATCCGCTTTCACCGAAGTCTTGTCCAAAATACGCATCACGACGTTTTCGCCGTACAACGTCGGCAAGGTCGCAACGCGGATGTCCACTTCCGAATCGCCAATCTTCAAGTCAATGCGCGCGTCCTGCGGCAGCCGCCGCTCGCCAATGTCCATACTGCACATGACCTTGACGCGGGATACCAGCGCCAAGGACATGCCCTTGGGCGGACTCGTCACTTCCTGCAACACGCCGTCAATGCGGATGCGAATGCGGAAATCCTCTTCGTAGGTCTCGAAGTGAATATCCGATGCCCGCCGCGTCACCGCGTCAAGCAACACCAGATTTACGATCTTGATGACATCGGGTTCCTGGGCCAACTGCACCAGATTGTCGACGTCGCCGACAATTTCCTGCGTGCCCAGTTCTTCCATCGTCAGCTCGCGTTCGCCCACCCGTTCGATCAGATTCTTCAACGTCTCCTGAATGGAATCCGCTTCGAAGGAATAATTCGATTTGATGAATTGCGCGACTTCCGCCTCATTGCTGATCGCGCCCTGAATATGCAATCCCGTCACGCGCTGCAACTCGTCCACCACGGACAGATCGAGCGGATTCGCCAGCGCAACCACCAAACGTCCGTCTTTGAAACGAACCGGCGCCACCATGTAGAACTTCGCCACGTCCGCCGGAATTTTGCTCAGGACATCGTCACCCACCTTCAACTTGGTGACGTCGATCCGCTCCATGCCCTGTTGCATGCCCAGCGCATCGACCACGTCCTGCTCGTCGCACAGCCCCATCTTGACCAGCACACGGCCCAGCATCTCGCCCGTGAGCCGTTGCCGCTGCAACGCTTCGTCAAGTTCAAGCGGACTGATCACGCCCATGTCTACGAGCATGTCGCCAAGTTGTCTGTCGCGTACCACTGCCATTGTGCGCTACCTCGCCGCCTTATGCCGCCGCGGATCCGCCGCCGCCCGGCTTCCCGCCGGGAGACTGGCCGCCCGCCAATGCCTTCACGTTCGCTTCGAACTCCTCCGGCATCTGGCATTTGGACAGGCAGTCTTCGTATTTCACCAGCCCCTTGCGGTAAAGGGCAATCAAATGTTCGTCCAAAAGGTTCATGCCGTATTTGTGGCCGGTCTGAATGGCCGACGTAATACGGTACGACTTGTTCTCACGAATCAGGTTCTGAATGGCCGGCGTCGTGATCATCACCTCAAACGCCGCCACGCGGCCGAAACCGCTCTTGCGCGGAATCAGCGTCTGCGAAATGATCGACTTCAGGTTACCCGCAAGCTGCGTGCGGATCTGTTCCTGTTGGTTGGTCGGAAACGCGTCCACCAACCGGTCAATCGTACGCACCGCGCCCGTCGTGTGCAGCGTGCCAAACACCAAGTGGCCCGTTTCAGCTGCCGTCACCGCCGCACCGATCGTATCCAGGTCGCGCATTTCACCGACCAGAATGATGTCCGGATCCTGCCGCAACGCGCGCCGCAACGCTTCGGAGAACGTCGGCACGTCCACACCCACTTCGCGCTGCGTGATAATGCTCTTCTTATGGTGGTGGTAATATTCGATCGGATCTTCGATCGTGATAATGTGATGGTCCATTTCGGAGTTGAGCCAGTCGATCATCGTCGCAAGGCTCGTGCTCTTGCCCGACCCCGTCGGGCCGGTCACCAGGATCAACCCGCGGGGCTGATTGATCACCTTCTTCAACGACTGCGGCAAACCGATTTCTTCAAAGGTCAAAATGCGGTTCGGAATCAACCGCAACACCAGCCCAACCATGCCCTTCTGTTTGAAGATGGACACGCGGAAACGCGCAATGTCTTCAAACGCAAACCCAAAGTCCGAACCGCCGACTTCCTGCAATTCCTGCTGGTTGTCCACCGAAGCAATACTCTTCATCAGGCGTTCGGTGTCGTCGGATGTCATCGGATCGTCGCCAAAATACTGCAAATGCCCGTGAACCCGGCCTACCGGAGGGTTGCCCACAGCAAGATGAAGGTCAGACCCTTCACGGTCAATCAACATGCGCAACAGGCTGACCATCTCATACGCCATGGACCGTCTCCTTCGCTTGTCCGTTTCCGCCCAGAATCCGCTTTATAGGTTCGTCCGGCTGCGTCACGCGGATTACTTCTTCGACGGTCGTGATGCCGCTCAAACACTTGCGCCAGCCGTCGTCGCGCATCGTAAGCATGCCGTTGATTCGGGCCGTCCGGCGTAACTGACCGGAAGGTGCGCCGCTCATAATCATGGTCCGGATTTCGTCCGTGTTCACCAGCAATTCGTACACGCCCAGACGTCCGGAGTATCCCGTGTTGTTGCAGTTCTCGCATCCCTTGCCGTGAAACAATTCCGCGTGCGCCCAGTCCACGTCGGGCAATGCCATGCGCTCTATTTCAAGATCGGTCGGCGTGTAGCTTTCTTTGCAGTTGCTGCAAATCGTCCGCACCAGCCGTTGCCCCAGCACCGCGCGAATACCCGCGGCCACCAGGAACGGACGAATGCCCACGTCGATCAGGCGAAGGAACGCGCTCGGCGCGTCGTTCGTATGCAAGGTCGAAAACACAAGGTGACCCGTCAACGCCGCCTTGATCGCGATTTCCGCCGTTTCCTGGTCACGAATTTCACCAACCATCACGATGTCAGGGTCCTGACGGAAAATCGCGCGCAACGCACGCGCAAAGTTCCAGCCAATGTCGTGGTGGATCTGTACCTGATTAATACCCGTCAACTGGTATTCAACGGGATCTTCCACCGTGATCAACTTGGTGTCGGACTTGTTCAACTGGTGCAGCGATGCGTACAGGGTCGTCGTTTTGCCGGAACCCGTCGGGCCCGTCACCAGAACCACGCCCGTGCCCGATGCCAGAATGTCTTCCCAAAGCCGCTGCACATCGGGCGAAAAGCCCAACTGACCCACGCCCAACAACAGACCGCTCTTGTCCAAAATACGCATCACGACGGATTCGCCGTGCACGGCCGGCAGCGCGCTGACGCGCAAATCCACCATCTTGCCCGCAAGATTGATCTTGATGCGGCCGTCCTGGGGAATGCGGCGTTCGCTGATGTCCATGCCGGCCATCAGCTTCAGACGCGATATGATCGATTTCTGCGCCCGCTTGGGAGGCGGCGGCATCAAGTGCAACACACCGTCAATCCGGTAACGCACCTTCAAATCGATCTTGCCCGGCTCCACGTGAATATCACTCGCCCGAAGGCGGAACGCTTCAAGTATCAGCTTGTTGATGTATTTGACAACCGGGCTGTCCGCATCATCCATGTCGTCCGTCGCGCCGCCCGGCGTCTTCACATCGTCCATCTCGATGCTGTCCATGCTGATGCTGCTCAGGCTGATGTCGCTCGCCGACATGCTGCTGCCCACGCTGCTCATGGACGACATGGAACTGACGTTCGACATGGTGCTCAGCGTGCTCATCGTGCTCGCGCTGCTCACGGTGGACAACATGCTCTCCACCGTCTTTTCGGCCATGCCGTAGTACTTCCCCAGCGCCGCCGTGATTTCTTCCGGCGTCGCAAGGTGGGTGCGGATCGGACGCTCAAGCAGCCGCTCCAGATTGTCTATCTGGTTGATGTTCGTCGGGTCGGCCGTGGCCACCACCAACGTGTTCCCCTCTTCACCCAATGGGATCACGCGGTACAACGTGGCAATACTGGGATCAATAAGATTGCGGATGCGCTCCGGAATCTCCCGGTCGGAAATCCGCACAATTTCGATGTCGAGTTGATCGGCCAGGCCTTCGGTAATGTGGGTCTTGCTGATGTAATTGAGACGGACGAGGATTTCACCGAGCTTCCGGTGGGCCATCGTGGTCTGCTTCTTGTGCAGCGCCTCATCCAACTGTTGCTGGGTGATGACGCCGCGCTCAACCAAGCGTTGGCCAAACGGTTTGTAGGAGGTTTGATTCGTCACAGTCCAAAACCCTCGCCTTCAGCACCTTAACTCTACCAGAGAGGCGTGCGAAAAGTCAATGTAAAAACTACTACTAGTTGTTGATATCCTTGCACTTAGGTGCTATTTTGTCAATCAATTACCTTGTTGTAAGTCCAAAACTGCGAATAATACCCACAACGGCCTCGTTTGTGCGGAATCTCCCAACACAAACCTGCAGCCACAGCCTTGGAATGATCGGCGGGAATCGTGGATGCGACCCGTCCCGTCCTCAACCCTGAACCCCGAGAGAATGTCCCAAGTCAATCCGGTCAAACAGAAAATACCCCTACGGCGGCAAGACCCTGCTCGGATCTGGCCACCCATTATTCAAGGATTCATTCTTACCGAGGAACACGGGAATGTCAAGAAAACTCTTTTATGCGAGATTCGAAGGGAGGAGCACGGAAATAACGGTCAAAGCTTGGGCGCAATGAGAACCATGTTGCAGTCCAAACCCTTGCCGTCAGCGGACGGTTTGAGGCTGAGTAACTGTTGTAACGCGACAGGGTAGTTCCCGCTGTGGATGCGATGAAGCACGTTCACCAATTCCTCGGTGCTGATGCCGCGCATGCTGAGTTGTACCGCCGACATCCGATCGCCGGCCCGAACCGCCGTGGGTTTGCTGACCACCTCGGCGCGCGACCCCAGGCCCTGCTCCCGCACCACACCGGTCAGGTAGGCCCACAATTCCACACTGGCGGCTCCCGTGAGTTGGGCCAGCAAGGCATCCTTCTGGTGCTGCGCCTCGTTGACGCGCTTTTGCATTTCCTGCACAAGCTCAAAATTGCGACGCGCGCTTACGACCTGCCCGTGCGATCGCGCGTAGGCGCGCCAGGGTTCCTGGAGGTAGTAATACGCAATGAACAGCGCGATCGCGCCCGCCAGTAGGGCGAGGATTCGCTCGCGGCGCTCCATTTTCCGGCTGAACAGATTGGGGGCCATGCGGATTCGTTTATCCCTTCGGTTTCGTCACGGCTAGAATCGTGAATTCCGTCTTGTCGCCCTTTTGCGCGATAAGCGGAGCGCCATCGGCCGCCAGCAATTCCGAATCTTTGAACGGCTCGAGCACGTGGGCCGACGCGGCCTGATCGAGAACCTGCCCTTTGATCGTGATTGTTTGCCCCTTGCCACCCACCGCGCGTACGGCCACATCGGTGACCAGTATGCGGTCCGGCGGCAGACTTTTGGCAATCTCCTGGAGCATATCGAGCAAGGTCGGCTGGCTGAGCACATCAACGGCAAGCAATTCGCCCTCGCCCAACGCCTTGTTGGTTTCTTCTTCCATCATCTGAAGCACAATCGATCCGCCGACATCCGACGAGGGCCGCCCACCCGCCACGTACTGCGACGCCGGAAATGTTTCCGCGAAGGTCTCCCACGCCTTGGTGCCGATGCGATCCAATTCCTTGGCGTTCTGCCGGTAGTCCAGATAGCAATACAGGCCAAAGCCAAGCGCAACCACCGCAAACAACGCCGCGGAAAACACCGCGTGCGCGCCAATCATTCGGCCGGTGCCTTCAGGCGCAAGATCGCCTTTGCGAAATTCAAAGGTGCAGGCGCCGCCCGCGCTCCCGGCTGCCACACCAATCACCGCCGCCCAACGGCTCTGGGCACTTCCCGCCGACGCTTCGCCCGCGCTCTCGTACCCCGGCGATTGCACAGCCTCTTCCACGATCGAACCGCCTTTGACGTGACGAATCAGATTCTCATAAATGACCGGTATCTGAATGCAGCGCTCAAACTCCGTGCACTCCGCCGGACCCGGTTCCACGCCCGTCAAGGTGATGTCTTCGACGCTGCCTTCGCCTTTCCATTGGCTCTGAAACGCGCGAAGCGAATTCTGCACTTCGCGCCCGGCGGATTCCGCGTTCGCAAAAAAGGTCTCGGGAGTCCACTGAACCGGACGGAGATAGGCGATGGTCTTATTGAAGGTAACCACCAGCACGCCGCCGGTATCCTGCACGTGCAACGCCGCGTGCAGGCCGGCAAAGGTCTTGCGCCCGGCCATCCAGAGCGTCGTCAAACCGGCTGCGTCAAGACCTATGCTTTCGGCCTCGACGCCGGCGGCTTGAAGCAGGGCCAGTTGCTCGTCCAGCCGCGTGCGCCGCAACGCGACGGCCAACACTTCGGTCGCGTTGCCGCTTTCCATTACGGTGGCATGGTCCACAACCAACTGTTCCAGCGGAAAAGCAATGTATTGTTCCAGCTCGAAAGGCACCGCCGAACTCACTTTGGATCGCCCTTTGAAAGGAACGTTCAGCGTGCGCGTGATCGCATACTGCGCGCTTTCGCACAATACATACAAGGCAGGCTTGTTCTTGACCTTGCTCACCACATCCCGGATGGCGAGCACGATAGCCTCGCTGCGGCCCTCGGGGTCGTTGTATACCGCGCGCGCCGCATGCGCCTCCTGCAATGCGGGTACCTTTCCCCCGGTCTTTACGACCGCGATCCGAACCTCGTCGCCGGCCAAGAGGATGCCGCCCATGCGCGCCCGTAACTTCAACGAATAACCCTCCACTGCAGCAGGCGCAAAGGCGAATCCGCCGATTGCGGATAACGGCGCACATAGGCTTCAACGCGCACGCGCGATTCGCCGGAAAGTCCGTCGCCGTACAACCGGAACACGCGCGTGTTGACGATGAACGGATTTCGTATCTGGCCTTGGCCGCCCGCCTGCTCGCCCAACGTCACGCCACGGGCCTGCAAATCCTCGGAACTCATGAACGGCATGGTTTCGCGCTGCGATAGCACCAGATCCATCAGCCCCGGCATCCCGGCCGCCTGCCCGATGGCGTCGAGCACCTCGGGTTCGGCGGTGTTCACATTGACCCGGCCGCGCCGGTCTCCAAATACCGTCAACAACTCGGTCAGCGGCACCTGGTTCTGTTCGGGGTCGCCGAAAAACACGTCGGTGGTTACGCCGTGGATAAGGAGAAGCTCTTCCACGGAACCCATCGGCCCGTTCTTCGGTCCGTATGGCACGTCAAGGCCCATGTAGTAGTCCATCTCCGCGCCGTTTGGAGAAGCACTGTCGTCGGCATCCACCCAGTCTATGATCGCATCGACCGGATCAAACTCCGCGCCGCGCGTGATAAACAAGACGCGCAACGCCTCCGCCACGACCACGTTGGTCTCTCCCGACCGGCTGTCCACAATGGCGTTCACGTTGATCTTTCCGTACTCGTCGTCGATCGAACAACGCATCACCGCATTGTTGATCTCCTGAAACGCCACGCCCGAAGCCCAGGGCTCGAACAAACTGTCGGACTCCGTGCCTCCCTGAAATGCCTGATCCAGTTCGGCGCTCTGCGTACTGCCCTGCTCGTCGGTGGGAGAGATGCCCATCATGTCACCCATCAGCAGGGAAAGGCCGGAGGAAATCCCCGACTTGGCAGCCGAGTAGGCTTCGAAGTCCTGCAACGAAGCGCCTACCTGAGATGCCTCCACTTGCGTCTCGTAACTGAATTCCACCACGATCACCGACAACAACACCACGAACAGAAGCACCAGCAACAAGGCGATGCCTTCATCCGGACGCCGGGACGTATGGGAAATACGATCGCTCATTTCGGCTCTCCCCCGTCGGAAGGCCGGTAGGTGCTCGTGTTTTCCGGTGCAATGTCGCCTTCCTGACCGCCGGGCGTTTCGCCGTCGCCTTGCGCGGCCTGATCGGCTGCATCTTCTTGCGCCTGCTCCATGTCTTCCTGCGTCCGCGCGTCCTGCAACATACCCGAACCCGCCGGCAATGAAACGACCAGATCGAAATCGGGATCCTCTTCCAGATCGAATTGATTGCCTTCCGCCTTCAGATATTCCTCCGTGCGCGCAAAATTCACACGGACCCGGACCGCCCACGGAAGCCGCCCAATCTCCAGCGAGTTCCATTCCTCCTGCCACTCAAGACCGTCAAAGTATTGGATGTCGAGCGACCGCACCGGCACGCTCCAATGAGGCGCCTCCACGGTCTGCTCCATCACGCCGGTGCCGAACGCCTCGTCCAGCGGCTGGGTCGGGTCGATCGCTTCAATGGTCTCGGATTCCTCGTCGGCGAAGTATTCGGACATGTTGGACCCAAGCACCGGCGTCTCGATCGCGGTCAACATGGGCATGTCAAGCTCCTGGGAGTCATCCATAAAAAGACTGGCGTCGAACTCGGAGTCGGTTCCCTGCACCATGTAGCGGACTTCTTTGAGATCGCCCGGAAGCGCGCGCCCGCCAATCTGCGTTGCCGTTGACACGAACCGGATCGCATCTCGCGGACCGTTGCTGTCTTCTTCGTTGACGCCGACGAATTGCAACATCGGATCGGATACGCGCGCGTCTACAAAGACCGACGCCAGATTTGTCGTAAAACTGCGCTCCAGAAACTGACGCAACCGCAATTCCTCGGTCGACACCCGCGTGGCGCCCATCGTACTGGTCACGCTGGCGAAGCTTGCATACAAGACGGACAGAATCACGGCGAGTATCGTCACCGCGATCAGTATTTCGATCAGGGTAAAGCCGCGACGGCGCATTATCGTCTGCCTCGCTGGCGCATCATCTGCTGCGCGCGTTCTATCATGGCGGGATCGATGTTTTGGGGAATGCGATCACGTATGTTCGGGGGAAGGCTGTTGATATCAAATCCACCCGCGCCGCCACGGCCGCGGCCCTGACCCTGGTTGCCGCCTTGCCCGCCGCGGCCCCCGCGGCCGCCCTGCGGAGTACCCGTCATGCCCCCGCCGTTCTGAATGGAGTCGCCGGAAGCCGTCAATCCGCCGCCGCCCGTCGCCGCATACGTCTCCATGGCCAACAGGGAGGAATAGACGAAGAACCGCGTTTCCAGAGGCTCGTTATCTTCCTGATTCACGCGGACAACGACTTCGTACAGGCCGGGAAGCGATTCGCCAATGGTAGCCGCCTCGAAATCGTAAGTGAATTCAGGGTACCGCTTCCCAAAATCGCCCTCGCCCGTGAGCGTGCCCGCCAGCACGTCGGTTTCCGCAACGCCCATGGCCTTGGCCTGCAAGCCTTGCACAAGCGCCTTCTCGCGCAGCGTGACCCGCGCGTTCAAACCGGCATAGTGCGTTTCGAGTAATATGAAAAGCGATCCCGCGAGAATGGAAAGCGCCACCAGGATCTCCACCAACGTAAATCCCCGCTCGCGGCGATGCGGTGTCCTCGGCATGGGAGTCACTCCTCTCGGGCCAAATGGGTGCCGCCGGTAATCGGATCCAGCGTGATGCGATACAGCCCGCCTTCTTCCGACCCGACTTCCACTTCGACCGTTTCATAAAGGCCCATGGGGGTTACTTCGATATCCACGATGCCCTTGGTAAATTCTTCGGCCCCGATGATCACCCGCTGAATCCGCACATCGGGCGGCACGTAGGTCCGCTCGAGGAGACTGATCTTGATCTCCTCTTCAATCTCCCCTTCGTCGTCTTTCAACTTGAACTCGGCGTCTTCAAGCGGGTTGATCCCCGCAAGCAGCCCGTCGTGTTTGACGTTGCGCGCCCGTGCCTCAAGACCAAACCGGAAGTAATCGTCAAACTGCCGCTCAATCTCAATCAGCCGCTCGCTTTGTTCGTCAACCGACCCCTCGCTCAGCACTTCCAGCAATACGTCCTTGGTAAGTGGCTGCTTGGCGGTTTCCTCGTCGTCGGACGCCTCTTCCTCTTCCAGAAAAAGCGAATCCTCCTTGACGATGCGTCGAACCGTCCAATACTCGCCCTTGTCCATATCAATGCGAAAAACCAACGGCTCTTTGGAAAATGCGGAATGCGCCAGCGCGGCCCGGCCATAACCGGCGAGACGCCGTGCCGCGCCTTCCAACTTGCCGGTCGTAAGCGCCGGAGCAAGCTGCGGCAACGCAACGGCCATGACGACTGCCACCAGCGCAATCACCACCGCCAATTCAAACAGCGTAAAACCGCTTTGCCGCCTTTGCCGGTACATTACGATGTGCTCACGTCTCTTTTTCGCCCAAGAGCCAACTCTTGATGTCCGCCGCGTAGTCAGATCCGCCCTCGACACCGTCTTCGCCGTAACTCATGATCTCGTAATCGCGGCCATCCGACCCGGGGCAACGGTACACATACGGATTGCCCCACGGATCCAACGGAAGCGCCTCCTGATCGAGAAAATTCTTTTTGCCGTTGCTGATGAGGGCATCCAGGCCTTCGGCCGACGTCGGCAACTTGCTCATCTCCAGCTTGTACATCGTCAGCGCCTGGCGAAACGAATGGATCTGGGCCTTCGCCGCCGTAACCTTGCCTTGATCCGCAATCCCCAGCATGTTGGGCACGACGACGGCGGCCAGCATCCCAAGAATCACAATTACGATCATGAGTTCCATGAGCGTGAAACCCGCATTGTGACGTACATGTGCCCGCTTCTGTTCTTTCATGGCACGGCTCTCCTTGTTGTCCTGTCCACCGGCATCCGGGCGTACTATCCGGAAACGCCGGAATACTTCGCTCTACTCGTATTATCGCATCCCGCTGCCCATGCTGAGGATGGGCATCAGGATCGACATCACCAAAAACCCGACAAATAAACCCATTACAAGGATGATGACAGGCTCCAACAGGCTCACCAGCCCGTTGATCGTCAATTCCACATCTTCCTCGTAGGTCTCCGCCACCTTGATAAGCATGGACTCCATTTCGCCGCTGCGCTCGCCCAATTCCACCATGTGTATCAACATCGGCGGGAAATGGCCCATTTCCTTCAACGGAATCGACAAATCCCGCCCGCGCCGAACGCTGCTCTTCACTTCGTCCATGCCTTCTTCAATGACCCGGTTCTGGACGACCGTCTTCACCACTTCGAGCGCCTTGATCATGACCAGGCCGCTTTCAAGCATCGTGCCCAGCGTGCGTGCGAATCGTACGCAAATCATCTTGATGTACAGCGGTCCGAAGAGCGGCAGCCGGAGCTTGATCCGATCCCAGCGTCTGCGGCCGGCATCTTTCGATACCCAAATCCGCCACGCAACGAACGCCGCCGCGATCGCAAGCAAAATCACAAACCACCAATCGCCGATAAAGTTGCACGTTCCTATCAACGCCTTCGTGACGAAAGGCAATTCCTGCTTCTGCTTGGCGAATATCTCGGTGATCTTGGGCACAATCACCATCATCAGGAAAACAATCACACCCAAACCCACCAGCAGCATGAGAATCGGATACGCCAGCAGCGAAGTCACTTTGTTCTTCAGCTTCACCTGACGTTCGGTAATGTCCGCGAGACGGAACAACACCTGCTCCAACGCACCGCTCTGCTCGCCCGCCCGGACCATGTTCCGGTAAAGCTCGCTGAACACGCGCTTGTGCGGTTCCAGCGCATCCGCCAACGTGACGCCTTCGTTCACCCGATCGCGCGCATCGAAGATGATCTTCCGCAGCCGCGAGTTGGACGTTTGCTGCATCAACGCGCTCATCGCTTCCACCAGCGGCATCCCCGCCTGCAACAGAACCGCTACCTGACGCGTCATCATCGCAATATCGCGCTGCGACACGCGCGTAAAGACGCTACCGCCCTTCTCCTGCGCCTGCGCTTCCGCGCCGCCCTTCGCAAACGTCTCGATCAACTGCGTCGGAAAAAGCTCCTGATCGCGCAATTTGCGGCGCGCCGCGACGGGAGAATCGGCATCGATGATCCCTTTCACGGTCTTGCCGTTCTTCGCGAGCGCCTGGTATTCGAAAACCGCCATGGCCTGTGAGCCCCGCTAATCCACCAATTCCATCAGAATATCGTCGCGCGTCACGCGCATGACTTCCTCGATGGTGGAGTGTCCGTTAAACACTTTGACCGCGCCGTCTTCGCGCAATGTGCGCATGCCCTGCTTGCGGGCCTCCTTCTTGATCAGGTTGGAGTCGTACCCTTTCAGGGTCATTTCCTGCACCTCGGGCGTCATCACCAACAACTCAAATATCCCCGTTCGCCCAAAATAGCCCCGGCCTTGGCACTTGTCGCATCCCGTGCCCCGAAACGCGCTCAACCCCACAACCTTGTGCGGAGGAACGCCAAGTTCGATCAGGCTCTCCGGTTCCGGCGTATATTCCTCGCGGCAACTCGGACATATGCGGCGAACCAACCGTTGCGCCAATATCGCAATCGTCGACGAAGTCACCAAAAACGGTTCAATACCCATGTTCACAAGCCGCGTTATCGCGCCCGCACTGTCGTTGGTATGCAACGTGGAAAACACCAGGTGCCCGGTCAACGATGCCTGAATGGCCATGTCGGCCGTCTCCAAATCGCGGATTTCGCCAACCAGAATCACATCCGGGTCCTGGCGAAGAATGCTCCGCAACCCGGCCGCGAACGTCAGCCCGATCTTGGGCCGCACCTGGATCTGCCCTATCCCCGTCATCTGGTATTCAATCGGATCTTCCACGGTTATGATGTTTTTGTCCGGCGAATTCACCCGCTGCAACGACGCATACAGCGTCGTCGATTTTCCAGATCCCGTCGGGCCCGTCACCAGAAGTATACCGTGAGAACTGCGAATCAACTTGTCGATCTGGTTGTAATCGTGGGCATCCATGCCCAATTCTTCCAACCCAATCAGAAACGTGCCCTTCTCCAAAATGCGCATCACGACACGCTCGCCGTGTGCAATCGGAATGATCGACACGCGAATGTCGATCTCCTTGCCGCTCAGCCGGATCTTGATGCGCCCGTCCTGCGGAAGCCGGTGCTCCGCAATATTCAAGTTCGCCATGATCTTGACGCGGGAGACAATGGCCGCCTGCTGCGACTTCGGCACGGAGTACTTCTCGTACAACACACCGTCGATCCGGTACCGCACGCGAACCTCGCGCTCAAACGGCTCGATGTGAATATCCGACGCCCGCTCGCGCACGGCCCCGGAAATCAACAGGTTGATTAATTTGATGATAGGCGCTTCGTTTGCAAGATCCAGCAGGTCGCGGTCCGTGGAAAGATCTTCCAGCGTCGGCACGTCGCTGTCCTCATCGCCCGTGAGCACGATGTTGTCGATCATATCGCCCGCATTCTCGCCCTGCTGATCGAAATACGAATCGAGCACGCTCTGAATGGCCTCTTTCCGGCAAAGCACCGGCTGAACCGGGCTGTCCAGAAGCAGCCGCAGGTCCTCCAGGGGAAGCAGGTTCATCGGATCGTGTATCGCCACGTAGATGCACGCGCCGTTGCGCTTGTACGGCACCATCTGGTATTCGCGAATGAAATTAATCGGCACTTTCGTCGTCAGCGAAGAATCGATCGTGTTCTTCACGTCGTTGTCGAAAGGGATGCCAAACTGCTCGCTCAACGCCTCCAGGACATGGTCTTCCTCGACATAACCCAGATCGGTCAGAATCTCGCCAATGCGCTTCGGCCGGATACGCTGCAACTCAAGCGCTTCGTCGATCTGCTCCGCATGAACATGCCCCAAGCGGAACAAGATCTCGCCCAACAGCGTGCCTCGTGCGCTAGCCAGCATGACCAGTGTCTCCCGGACAAGTCCCGGCGCGGTTACTGCGGCTGATTGGCACCGGTGAAGCGCTCCTTTTGTATCGAATCGATTTCCGTCATCGTCGGCCGGAAATTCTTGCGCATGTCGTGCTTCTTCTGCACCTTCTTGATGATGCCCTTTTCGAAAAACACGTCCATGTTCGCTTCGCGCATCTCTTCCAACTGAATTTCCGTCCGCCGTTCCGTATCGATGTATTCCTTGAGAATATGAGGCGTCACCAACACCACCAAATTCCGCTTGCGCCGCACATCGTCCTTGCGCTTGAACAGCCAACCCAATACCGGCACATCGCCAAGAACCGGCGTCTGCCGGCGCGAACGGTCCGTCGTCTCGCTAATCAAACCGCCCACAATGCCCGTGGCGCCGTCTTTGATCACCAACTGGTTCGTCACCTGCGACAATTGCACCGTCGGACCCACCAGGTTCGGATCCAGACCCACGTCGCTCGGCACGGTGGACGACACCTCAACCTCCAACTCCATCAGCACATAGTCGCCCTCGCTGATCTGCGGAGTTACCTTCATCTTGATACCCACGTCCTCGCGCTGAATCGTATTGAACACAAACGCGTTGGTGCCGCCGCTGTCGCCAAGCGAACGCTGGTTGCCGCTGATAAACGGCACCTGTTGACCCACCACGATGTTCGCCTCTTCGTTATCCACAATCAGCACGCTCGGACGCGACAACACATCCAACGCCGTCAGGTTCTCCAAGGCCGTCATCAAAAACGGCACATTGGGCACTTCTTCCGTGATGAATCCGCCCGCACCGTCGGGAATGGAAATCTCCGTGGTTCCGTCAATTATACCGCCCGCAAACACCGGCGAATCCGTGCCTTCCGTGGCCGCAAGCGGTCCATCGTTCAGCACGTTGGCCAGACTCACAATGTTGTTCAACGCGAAATAGTCGTTCGCCGTCAATTCCGCCGCTTCCACCGACAACCGGTAACGGTCATTGATGCCCACTTCCAGAATGACCGCCTCCACATGCACTTGCCGCTTCGGCATGTCAATGTTGCTGATCACCTGCTGAATCACCGCGTAATCCTGGGGCGAAGCAATGATGATCAACGAGTTGGTCGACTCGAACTGCGTAATCGTTACGTTCTTTTCAAAAATCTGCACTTCGCCCGACGACACGGCACCGCCGCCCCCACCGCCGGCTCCCCCGCCGCCTGCACCGCCGCCGCCGCCGCCACCGCCGCCACCGGTCGGCCTCGGCGATGATCCGAGCAGCGCCCCCAGCGCCGCCTCCACGTCTTCCGCGCGCGCATATTGAAGATGCACCACATGCATGTTATTCGCATCCGGCGGAGTCGGTTGATCAAGCTTCTCAATAAGCCGGTAAATCTCTTCCACCAACGGCTCGGAGGCCTTGATGATCAACGCATTTAACCGCTCGTCAGGCACAATCTGCATCGACAACGGATCGCCCGAAACAATAGTCTGATTCTTCTGCTGCGGGATGTTCGCAATGTTCCGCCCGCCCGCCGTCGTCGGCCGCACAATCTGCGGACGCACCGGCTGCCCGGGAACCGTCGGCGCGGGCGCCGCCTCCCCGGAGGCCGACACCAGAATCTCCTGCAACTGCGTCGCCACAACTTCCGCGCGCGCAAATTCCAGCGGCACATACTCCAACACTTCGTTGTACCCGGGCAGATCCACCTTCTCCAAAAACATCAGCATGTTCCGGATGCCGTCCGCGTTGTCGTGCAAAATCAACGTGTTGGTCTTGCCGTACACATCCGCCGTGGCAAACTTCGATCCCAGCTTGCTGATGATCGTCGCCAATTCCTCGGCACGCTGATGCTGAACCTGCACAATGTGCCAGTAATTGCCGTCGTCGCCATCAGGTAGCGAAGTGGATTCGTGAATGAACTTGTGGTGCTCCGCGTCTTCGCCCACGGGCCTCACTTGAATCAGGTAGCCGTCCGCCTTCTCCACCAACTGCGCGCCGCGCGTCGTCAAAATGGATTCAAGCACATTCAACAACAACTCCGCGGGAATGCGCTGATGAGAAATAATGGTCACCGGCTGCTGACCCACCGTCGGATCGATATCGAAATTCTTCCCCAACATGCGCCCAATCGATTCAATCACGTCGCTCAATTGCGCATTGTTGAAATCGAGATACAGCGGCTTGTCCTGCGGTTCGCCGTCGTTGCGCAACGGCTCGGTCGTCGTGTTGCCCAACGAAACCGTGTCCGCGCCCTCCGTAATCTTCACCTCGCCGCCCGGTGCCGGTGGAGGCGCGCCCGCCGGGCCGCCTGGCACCGAAGAAGGCACGCGAATACCCCGATTCGGAGGCCCCGGCTGCGCCGGCCGCACAGGAATCACCGGCTGAATGCCTGAAGGTTCCGGCGGCGGCGGTGGCGCTTCCGCATTCGGATCGGGAGCCGGCTCCACATTCGCCTCTATCACCGCGTTCGGATCGGGCTGCGGCGCTTCCGCCTCGCCTTGGGCCAATTGCTTCAATTCGCCCTGGCCCCGGTTCGGAACGTACTGGTTCTGTTGGCGCAATGCTTCCACGGCTTCCGGGTTGGCGGTGAGTTCCGCCTCGATCGGCGCGTTCGCCGTGCGCGCGGCCCGGTTCGAAATCATCTGCGCCGGGCTCGCCCAGGCCCAAAGGCCCGTCGTCGAAAACACCACGACTATCGCTGTCCGAGTCCCCTTCAACAACGCCGCTACTCCCCTGTTGCCTGCCTTGCGTTTTGCTCAATCGCGATTCGCCGACGCGCCAATCAGTTCAAGCGAAACGAAACGTTCTGCGATCGGCCGCCGCGATTCACATCGAGCCGGAAACTGTCGGAATTCTGAAACCGGGTAAAGATCTCGATCAGACGCTCTTCGCTGTCGATGTTCACCCCGTTCACGGACTGTATCACGTCCCCGTTCTGCAGCCCGATCCGCCGCGCCAACGGAATCGCATTGATGTTGTCCGATGTAATGCCATTGATCTTGCCGTTCTCATCCGTATGCATCTGCGGATTCAACGTGCTCATCAACTGATTGTAATCGTACTTGCTCAACTCGGCCATCGCCTCGTTCTTGCTCAACACAGCCATCCCCGGCGTAAACTCCGCTCCCGCGGGCGCCCCGGGCTGGCCGCTCGCCGCCAACGCAGTCGCGGCCGAAGGACCGCTGCCCACCCCTTCCATCGACAACTCCTGCTTCTGATTCTTCGTCTCGTCAAACAGGATCACCTTCCGGTGATACACCTCCAGCAGCTTGAGCTGAGGCATCACTTCCTGCCCGATAAAATACGTCTGCAAACGCTCCTCCGGCGTGCGCGCAGCCGCATTCTCGATAATGGCAAAACCCAACGGATCTTCCGGCGAAGCTCCGCCCGCGCCGAAAAGCTTCAACGTGCTCGGTGCGACGTCCACCGTCGGCTCGGGCGGCGGTGCCGCCGGAGCATCTTTCTGCGCTGTCCGGCCCGCATCCCCAAACAATCCCTGGGTCACGATTCCGTCGTAAGCGGGACGTTCGCCAACCTGCCAGATAGGCACTTCATACGCCGCCGATGCCTCATCCACCGTCGCGTCAACCGGAGACAACCGTCCGTTGTCCAGCAGCTTGCCGGTCACCATGAATAGCACCACCGCCGCAAGGATCGCCAACGCCAGATCCAGCGCCATGAAAGACTGTCTGATTAGTAATCCGCGAACCATAACCACTCCGTAATGCCAGGATACGTCAACGTTCTGGATTGGCGGACCGTTGTGTTTAATGGGTTGGACCAGCCAGGGCGAGGGATCGGTTCATCCCGTTGTTCAACACCAACTCGGCCCAATCAGGTCCATCGGGACCACGGCCGGAATCCCTTCCAGCCCCGGCCTGCCGTCAATGCACCAATCCAGAAGGTGCAAGGCAGGCCTTGGCCCAAACGGAAACGACGGTCAACACGGAAAGGTTGACGGACCACCCACTGTAACCCACAAGCCACTCGGGGCGCGAAGTATGATGCCAAACCCCACCCAGATTCGCAAGTTTCTGAGCCACTTCAACTTAGCCCGCATCTTTCACCGCGCGTGTGCCGTGCGCGATGGAAAATGCTCACACAGGATAGCGCACGCTTCATCCGCGAAGGATATTTCACAGGCACAGGGTCCCAACTTTGGTCTGGACAGGGCTCGGCCAAGACGCCAGATACACAGGTATTCCCACATTGTCGTGAAACATCCGGGTTCGCCCAAAAAACCAAGCCAGTCACCCCGTGAACAATAAAAAACCCGCCCCAAGGGCGGGAAATGCGGCGGAAATTCAAAAATCTCGGATTATCGAAGCGAAGCAACCGTCTCCGGCGCTTTGGCGGATTCGGTCGTGCCCGCTTCGTCAGACTCGTTCACAATCTCGCGAAGGTGCTCCTTCAGCGCGTCCAACGGCACATAAACCGGCCGCGTCATCGGGGCGCGTTCGCCGCGCGCCAGCCGCGCCTCTTTCGCTTCCGGGTAGATCTTCTCGGCCTCCGCGAACAACCGGCGCTGCGCCGCAAACGTCTCGGCCGTCACATACTTGCCTTCGCGCCCTTCCAGTTCCGTCACCAGATACTTGCCCGCGATACCCGCATAAACCATATAGTTGCCGTTCGGCTGGCAATCCAGAAACAGCAAAACTTCCTCGTCCTTCTTGAATTCAGGAAGACTGGGCGACGTCCGCCCAATCGCACCCACGCGACCCGTCGGCAACTGAATGTGTAACTGGCTGCCCTTGTTGCTACGGCCTTTCACCACATCGTCCACCCGGATCGAAACATCCGTCACAATCTGCGTACCGCCGTCGGCCCACCGGCTCTCCACGGAACAAACCGTGCCCTGAACCACGTCCGTCGTCACTTTCGTATAGTCCGTAATGTCCATCGGAAGCAGCATCGCATTTGCCGAACCCGCAACGCCCAGGGCCACCGCAACCGCGGCCGACGCGCGAGCCAAACGGCGGCGATTTGCACGGCGCAACAAGGAGACGATCATCAGCCCCGCGGTCATCGCCAGAATCCATTCCGCATACGCGATGACCCAGTTGCTCACGCCAATTCCCAGCCGCACCACCGCCAACACATTCGGATGATCGACAAGATACGCGGCCATCGCGGGGGACATCCGGTAATACCCATCCACCATCGATGCTCCAACGCCCGTCTTCAACAGAACATCGTCGCGAAACGCGCGCAGCAAATTGACCGTCTCGTGCGACCGGGGACCAACCATACCCGCAACCGCAACGTTGAGCGGACAAATCTTGCTTTCCGTCCCGAACATCGGACGGCCCAGCGCAAGAATCGTGTCCAGACTCTTGTTGCTGTCCGTGCTTACCACGTAACGGCGCGTCAAGTCATAGACAAGCGGAGTGCCCGCTCCAAGATTCTGCGCAAGATTGCCAACACGATTCCCATTTTCATTGAATACTTCGGACGTGAAACCGCTGTCGAAACCGTGGCCGGTATAGGATTGCGGATTCCCGTTAAATCCGCCGTGCGTAGTATCGTAAACCGTGCGCTCGTCGCCGCCGAATACAATGGGATCAAATTCCTCATTGCTCACCACATACGTCGGCGTGTACGTTTGCGTGGGCACGAATCCGGTGCCCAGCGTCACCTGCTTGAACAGCCCATGCAGCGAAAAGTGGCCGCGGTAGGAATCGTTGTCGCCGGAAAAATACAACCCGGACAACGTATCGATCCAAGGCACCCGCGCCGTCGCCGGATTGTTGTCCGCATCGCACCACGCGAGTATATGGCCGCCCGCTATCGGCAACGAAGGAAATCCGTCAATGGCATAAGTGCGCGCGCGCTGTTCGATCGAAAAAAGCAAGTCAACATTGGCGCGCGGGTACATAAACGTAACCGCGGCAATGTCGTCAGGGCTAACGTCCTGGTGGGAATCGATATAGATGTTGTTCCCGTCATCGTAGAAGCAAAAATCGTTCAACATGCTGGAAGTAACGCCAACATTCTGAAACAGCCCCTGGAAATTGGGAAGCGTTGCTACGCGCAGTTCAATGTTGCGGCCCGCGTTCACCGTGAGCGTCGGATCGATGTTGTCGAGCGGACTATATCCGATTCCGATTGTGGTGCCGCCCATAATGACGCCCAGACCCTTCAAGAATTCGAATTCGGTATTTTCGGTCTCGCGCGCGACTGCCGCCACAATGTTGTCGGCTTCGATGATCTTCCCGCTCGAGATGGGAAACGTAATGTTGCCAACGGTGAAGAAGGTGTCCTCGAAGGTGTTGGAAACTACCGTAACGCCGTAGCTGCCGCCGGTCACACTCGATCCGCCATCAACATCGTCGGCCGATTCGAACGTAACCGTGTTAAATAGATCGATCGCGGGCGATTGAATGTCGACGATGTCTTGGCCGCGGGTAAATGCCATGTAGGCGGTCGAAATAAACTCCCACTCCTCCAATCCCGACAAAAACTTCGCTATCTCCGTGGAGTCAAACCCGTCGGTCCCATTGCCAGTCTCGAAATTCAACAGGATGCCGTCATCGGGTCCGTCCACATCCCCGTTGCCATTCCGATCCAACGTCCCAAGCGGCCATTTGATGATTTGAAGTTCGCCACCTGTCGTGGCGTTGAAAAAGCCGAAGGGATAAAAGGCCTCCGCGGGGGTGATGCATCCTACGGCGACAGCACACACCAGAGCGGCCCTGATTGCCAGATTCACGTTTCTCTTCACGGGAATTGCTCCTCGTTCATCCCGGAACACCCCGCCCCCATCGGTCCCCGAGGGGGCACTACATCCGCGTCGAACTCTACCGGTGGCTGCCCCATCCGTGTCAGCGCCGGGCAAATACCACCCAATACGGCCTCAAGCCTACCGAATCGCCGCGCACAGGCGCAAGACGTTTCTGCGGCTGGACTTTCGCGAAGTCCTCTGCGCCGCGTGCATGCAAGCATCCGCCCCCGGAGTCACCTCCGGGGGCGGCGAAATCCTCGTTATCGGCTCGTGGACCGGGCAAACCGGCGCACGCGATGAACAGCGAAGAGACCCATCAACAACACGCATAGCGCGAACATCGGATGCTCCAGCGACCACGCCACCGGCGTCAACACCGTGCGAACCACAACCGCCAACCACGGCCGCTGCGCCACTTCATCAGCCAGAGCAGGACTCATCCGGTAATACGCATCCACAAACGCCGCGCCCGGGGCCGACTTCAACAGCACACCGTCGCGGAACGAACGGAACGTGTCCAGGTGCGCGGCGAAAGGCGAACCGTACGCGGCCGTCGCGATAAAGCAACCGCCGATCGGTAAACCGCCTCCGCCCAGGAAACCGCCGCCGCCGCCGCCGCCGCTCGGGTTATTGATGTACGTGAACGCGTTGACCTTCGTCACCGACAGCAAATCGCCACCGTTGCGCGTGTTCACCACCGTCACGTTCATCGCGCCCGTCGTCGGCAATCCGTTGATCGGGAACGACACCACAATCTGCGTGGGCGACCAGCTCACCCGCGGCATCACGGTCTGACCGAAGATGACGCGCGGATCTTCGAAGTTCGTGCCTATCACCGTCACCGGGAACACCGCCGACGTGCCCGAACTCGGATTCACCGACGTAATCGTCGGAGCCTGATCCGGATTCGCATCCACCACGGTAAATCCGGTAAACGTATCGGTCTTCAACGTCAGCGGATTCGTCACCCGCAGTTCGATCACCACATTCAATGGCAGCACGGTGCCGCCAGCAATCTGCGCGGTGATCAGCGTGTTCGTCGCGCTCTGCACGTTCAGCGGAGTGCCATTGAGCGTCACCGTCGGCGAAGTGCCGAAGTTGTTACCCGTAATCGTAAGCACCAGGCCGGCCGCCGCGATCGTCTTGGTCAAAATCGTCGGAGACACCGACGTGATCACCAGGTCGCTCGGATCCGTCGCCTTCGGAACCACCGTCAGGATGCTGGACAAGCCCGTCTTCGCGGCGCGAGAACGCACCCACGTAAGGCCCGTCTGGCTGCGATCCGGCTCCGGATACTGGTCGTAGTAGTCCCAGTAGTATGGACGAGCCGGAGTCACATCGTTGTACTGCTTGAAGTACGAGATAAACCCAAGTCCGCGAGAGGCCCACGGAAATTCGTCAAACAAATCGAATTCACCCGTACGCGACACCGGCGGCGGCGTGAAATCGCCGATGTCCGGCAGCGTCGGTGTATTCGGTCCCCACGAGGCAATCGCCGCGCGCAGATTGTCCCCCTCCGCAATGTTCGCGGAGGTCGATACCGTCACGAAGAAATCCGCACCCGAATCGCGCGCGCCCGTGAACGAGTTCGGCACGTACTGGCGGTTGAAACTGCCCGCACCACCGTTCGTGCCCGGCGAAGAAAACGCGAACATCACCTGATACGCCGGTTCGCCCGGCTGACCAATCAGGTATGGCGCGAAGTCCAGAGGTACCAACAAGTCGCCGGGATCGAAAATGCCGTTGATGTTCGAGGGATTGAAATCGTTGTCGCGGTACAGCTTCACGCCCGCCGTCTCGTGCGAAATGCCCAACGGCAGCAGGTCTTCGAACAAATTAAACGCGCCGTCGTTCCCTTCGTCGTACAACTCGACGATCACCTGTTCCAGGAACGTCGGATCTTTGTCGATATACCAACCGCCCGCTTGCGGCACCCCCGCCTCCAGGAACAACGTATTCGCCGTGTTGCCCGTAATGCGGTAGCCACGGTAGGCGCCGTCAATCAGGAAAAAGTCGGTGAAATCGCCCGCCGGAAACGCCGCGCCAGCGACCACGAACGTGCCCGCGCCGCCCACGCCGTTCAACCCCGTCGTGAAGCTGGACGTCACCGCGCCGTCGTACGCCGGATACGGGCCCGTCTTCGCAGGACGGTTCGTGCTCACATCAATGCCCAGCACCGACGTGTCGCCGCTGTTGCGCGTGATGTTCTGAGTCGCGCCGCCCGTGGCCGTGATGCGGGACGCCACGTTCGCTTCTATCAAGTCAAACCCAAACGGAGGACCGCCGAAAAAGTCCAGCGTCGTCTCTTCTTCGGGATTGAACTTCTCGTAGATGCCCGGACTGATGGGCAATTGCGGGGTAATCTGAAAACCGGCCAGTCGCTCGTTGCCCGCGCGGGTCGGCAAAAATGCCGGCACCACCACGCGGAACTGCTCGAACCGGCGCATCTGATCGGACGCGCGCACGATGACGAACAAATCGTCGCCCGCGCTACCGCGAGGACCAATCGCCCGTGTTACCGGCGCATCCGCGCTTGCCAAGTGCACCACTTTGTCCGAAGCAAGCGGTTGCACGGACTGGCCCGCCTCTTCGAATTCCAGATGCGACAACGGCTGGTTGATGTTCGACTTTCCGCCCACGCTCCGGCGATCGCCTTCGTCGTCGCCGCCGTCACCACCATCGCCGCCATCTCCGCCGTCGCCGCCGTCGTCTTCTTCTTCATCCAGCGGGCCGGTATTGCCGACGCGCGGCGAGTCAACCACGGGAAGATCCCACGGCTGCGCCAGACGAAGCCGAACCACCCACGCGTTGTCCAGCGTATCCACAACGCCGTCGCCGTTCATGTCGTCGGCCGTGCCGTCGCCATTCAAATCGACCGGCTCCGGACCGCTGGGCCACGCAAGATTCGTGAGCGGTACCGGTAGGTCGCCCGTTAAGGGATCAATGCCGTTCGCTCCCGTAAATCCAAACACGCCGTCACCCGTCGTGTCTTCAATCAGCGAGATGCCGGATGTCGATCCAGTGCCGTTCGCACTCAAAGCAAGGAGATCACTCGGCGTGAAATCAGGACCCCAGAATGCAATCGTGATCTGGTCCAGACGCTGACGCGCAAACGCGTTGGTAATGCTGTCGTCCGCGCCCACGAGGTTGAAGCCCAGCATCGCCGTCGGTTGGCTACTCGCGTCGATGTGCTGCTTCAGCGTGCGCGCCTGACGCGATGCCGCCGGCCAGTCAAATTCGCGCGGATACCGCTCCACGCGATCGACGATATTCGCAAAATAACCCGTCGCGTTGAACGGCCACGTCGCGAAGGAAGGCACGGTCGGACGCGCGGGCGGCGTATAGAACGTCGACCGCGGATCGTCCGGGTGGCTGAACGGCGCCGTCTCGTACGGGAACTGAAACGCGTCATGCACGTGGTCGTCCACAAATGCGTTAAAGAAAATCCAGTCCTGGACACCGACTTCGTCACCGTTGAAGAATCGCGAACTAATGATGTTCGCGGGATCCAGCCAGCGGCTGAAGTTGGTGATTAGGCCAATTCCTGTGGAGATTTCGCTTTGCCCGTAGAACATATCCGACGGGTTGCGGTAAATGCTGTTCGTTTCGTAGGTCAGTACCAAGTCATGAATATCGACGCCGCCAACGCGGGTGGGCTTGACGTTGGACCAGTTTAGAAACTTTTCCGGCCACCACGGCTCGCCCGAATTCGGAATGTTCCACACCTGGTCCGCCTGCCAATTGCCGGGATTCGGCACCATGTTCTGGGAATAAATGCCGCCCGTCGCCGCGCCAGCCGGAAAACGGGGCTGGATAAACGCACGAAAGTCCGCACCCAGTGTGATGCCCGTGCCATCGCCGGGAAGCGTGGTTGCATCCGCGAAACCGCTGTCCGGACGCACGGTAACGTAATAGTCTGAATTCATAATAGTTGGATAGGCTGCCGCATCACCGTCCGGTGTAGGTTCAAGTAAACCCGTCGGTTCTTCATCCGGGAGCGTGCGACGACGCCCGAATATTTCGAAATCCAAAGAAATCGTCCATGCGGGATCGCCGCCCCATGCCGGATTGCGGATGTGCTGCCAATCCGACGGCGCATAATTCCGCCCCGGAAACATCGGGTAGTCGCCCGTAAACGTAATACCGCCGCCTTCGCGTTCTTCAGGCTCGTTGAAAATGAAATCGTTGTTGGTATCGTGATACACCCACAAGCCGTTAAACGCGAAGTCGTCGAGGTACGCATCCTCCACGATCACACCCGCGCCCGACGCAACGGCGTCGTCCGTCAAGTGCTCCAATCCGGTCTGAGGGTTAAATCCGCCGTCACCGGGAATGGCATTGGGATTGGTTTTCGAACCCCCAATGTCCGTCAACACCATGTTCACCTGCATAAGCGCCGGAGCAGCGACTCCCAGTACCGTCCCGCTGCTGCCAATAAACGGCGTTGGGATACCGTGCATATCGATGCCCAGCAAGGGAGAGATCTGTTCAATCGGCAACAACTGACGAAGTTCCAGCCACTCGCCGGTTACAAAGTTCACCAGATTGCCCGGTTTGTCGAACCGGTTCCGCCGGTACTCGGCCATCGGCGTATACAGTGTGTTCGGCCACGTCCAGGAACTGCCGAAAATGGCCCCGGTCTGATCTGACCCAATACTCGGTTGCACGTCCCACACGCCATAGCTCGTGCAATACGCGTTCTCGGAATCGAGGGTTTCACGCGTATCGCCATAAAAATCCGGGGTGTAGCTGTCGATCGGTTGCAGGTCGGGCGGTGTGCCGGTCAATTGAAACGGAGCCATCTGCGCGAACAACAATTCGAATGACAAGGTCTGCGCGTTGAGCCATGACGACGACGTGCGGAAAGCTACGATATAGGAGTTTCCATCGTCGGCTCCCGGATGGATGTTGAACGAATCAAGTCCGGTCAGATCAAAGGTCATGCCCGACCGGTTACCGATGCTGCCTCCCGTGGTCCCATACGGGGTAAATGGCGAAACAAGCGTGCAATCCACATTGAATACAAGAAACGTATTCTGCAGCGGACCACCGGGTTCGCCCTTTACAAGAAAATCGGGATTGTCAAGAACGCCGCTGTATTCTCCGCTGCTATCTCGGCCCTCTTGGAAAATGGCAATCTGAAGGATGTCTTGCGGACGTGCCACGTTGCTCAAAACGTTGTACGAACGATCGCCCAACTTCGGATCCGCTTGAATCTCGAATTGCAACGTGTCAAGCGTCCGGACAGCGCCGTCTTCAGTCGACATCGTAAAACGGAAGAGTTGCGCCCAGTCATTGCCTGGTAGAAGTCCTGACGCATCAGGAACCAGATCTTCGGCATCGAAGGTGGCCGATGGAGGCGCCGCTTGGGAGAAGGCGGGAACCGAGAATAGCGCCAACGCGATGACGCCAACGGCCACGCCGCATATACGGGACAACACTACTCGCTTCACGTTCGGTTCCTCCGACAAAAAGGGCGCGCCCGGACGGCCGTTGACCGTCCGCCGGCGCGCTCCACTTTCATCTCGCTTGAGACCCAAGGCCACCCCACTACATGATTGTCCGGAGCCCCGATTTCCGGCGATTTCCATGCGCCATTCGCATCTGCTTCGTTGTAACGTGCTGGCACTCCCGCTTGTTCAATCGGACGCGCCATGCCTCGCCCAACAATACACGAATGTCCCGATTATGTCACTTCGGTTATAGCATATATCGGACAGACTGTCAACAAACCGCGCGTGGCGCAATTCCAATTGCGTCAAACGGTTAAGCATTTCGCACCGTTAGCGTGTCCTGGCGAATTTGTTAGCTTTTGTCAAGAATAAAGTTTTCCCCGAATTCCTGTCCACGAACCCAACACGCAGACCCAAAAAGGTGTCCAGATTTCATTCGGGTGTACGGTTTCTACACACACAAAAACGCGCTCAATACATCTTTCGGCAGAATCGGCCAAACACTTCACTCCGGCAACGGCTTCCCACGGGTCTCCGGTGCCAACCAGATCACCATCATCCCCAAAACATACACCAACGTAATCACCGCACCCGTCCGCGCATAGTCGCCATCGAAAAACGCCACCAACTGACCGCCGGTCACCGAACCAATCGCCGCGAACACCCGGCCCGTGTTAAAACAAATCCCCTGCCCGGTCGCCCGCATCCGCGTGGGAAAGATCTCCGGCAGAAACAGGGGAAACCAGCCGTAAAACGCCGCCGTGGTAAGCCCGGCAAAGAAAACCACCACTTGAAATTGGAGCCCATAGTCAAGGCCCGCCGTGTACAAGTAGCCACAAACCCCCAACGAAAGCACGCACAAAATGAAATACGAGATTCGGCGGCCTGTGTTCCGCCACAAAATCGACCCGCCCAGACACCCCACAATGGCCCCGGCGGCGGACAGAATCCCAATCACCGCCTTGGCTTGCGGGTATTCGGCGCCAACCATCTTGTCCACCCAAACCGGTATCCACTGCACCGATCCCCACGTGCCAATCAACGCCACAGAAGTCAGGGCGATCCCCACCAGGGTGCTGGAAATCCGACTGCGGGCAAACACCTCGCGCAACGGCGTGGTATGCCCGGTACCCACGGATTCCTGCCAGCGCTCGGATTCCGGAACGAACAACCGGATGAAAAACACCAGAATGGCCGGCGATACCCCCACCAGCCACATCCAGCGCCACGAATCCACCGTCACCGGGTTGTTCAACGCGATGACCCCAATCAGCAAAAACCCGAAATTCGCGGCCGCGCCAATGATGCCCGCCATGTAGGGACGGAATCGCTCCGGCCAGCATTCCATCACCAACGCCACCCCCAGCGACCATTCGCCCCCCATGCCCAGCGCCGCAATCACCCGGAACAGGCCCAAATGCCAGGGTTCCGTTGCGAAATACCCCAAACCGGTGCAAAGGGCATACACGAGTATGCTCAAGGACAACGCGCGAACGCGGCCAATCTTGTCGCCCAGCCACCCAAATACCCAGCCACCCAGCGCCGCGCCCAGCAAGAATAGCGCGGTGATATACCCCATCCACTCGCCCACGAACGCGTTCACGTTGCCGTCGCCTTCGTACATGCTGCGCAACGCCGGCCCCGCCACAAGCGGAAACAGCCCCATCTCGAAGCCATCGAACATCCAGCCCAGAAATGCCGCGAGCAAAACGGTGTAGTGGCTGGTCTTAACGGCGTCCGCCGTGGTGGATCCTGAGGTCATCGCATTCCCCTTACCTGTACGCTGTCGGTTGCGGTGACGGCCCGGATGAACCGTGCCCGAAAAGATAGACGCTGGCTACGCGCCATGTCCACCCTTTTCCGCCCACAACAGACACGCGCATCTCCCAAGGCTCAATTCAAAATCCCGGCAAAATTTCGCGCATTCTGCTCAAAACAAGAACAGAAATTCCGCAAACCCACCAAAACCATAAATACCCCTTGTTTCAATCCGCTAGCAGATTGTCGGACTTTAAGAGGACGACAGGCTGCTAAGCAAATGCAACAAGAAGCACCAATAGAGTGGAGACCTGCATCAAACCCGAGGAAAAGGGTTGCAGGGATCGGGATTACTTCGTTTCGTACAGGGAGTAATAGGCAGCGTAATTGCCGAGGACCCGCTTCACGTATTTCTTGGTTTCGGTGTACGGAATGCGCTCGATGAAATCGTCCATGTCGGCCGTATCGAATTGCCGGCGCCATTTGGAAAGATTGCCCGGCCCCGCGTTGTACGACGCCAGCGCATACACAAGGTTGCCGTCCGATCGCGCAATCATCCGCGTGATGTAAAACGCGCCAAGACGGATGGAATTGACGGGATTCTCAAGATTCGCAACATGGTCAGGAGATACAGACGGCTCCACCTTGGCCATCCACTGCGCCGTGCCCGGCATGATCTGCATCACGCCCGTCGCGCCCGCATGGGACGCGATGCGCGCCTGAAACAGGCTCTCCTGCCGCGCGATGGCCATCAGCAAATAGGGATCAACGCCCGCCTCGCGGGCCTGGGCCTCAGCCACGGGCCAGTAGGCCCGTGGATACAGCACGCGCAGACGCTCGACAGTGGGACCGGTTTCCGCCATGCCCCAGTTCCGGGCCTCGACGATCTGCGAGGCCATCGCCATCAGCCCGGCTTCGGATAGCGCTCGATACACCGGCCCTTCCAGTGGCGTTCCGGTGGCCGCTTGAACGGCGTGCCAGCCTTCCCATTCGGCCTCCTCGAGGCCGTGAAGCGCGAAGAAAGCAAGGCGGCGAAGCCACTCGCTGGCCGCATCGAGGGTCACCTCGGCGGGACTCCCGATGCCGGGACGATGCGCGTCGCGCACGGGAATGGGATGCATGTAGTTGGCAAGGCCGTTGGCCACGATGCCCGCGGGAAGGTCCCCGTTGGACTGACCCATCGCATGCAGGCGCGCCATGGCCCGATGCGCGAAGAAGTCGCTGAGGTGCCCGTTCACGGCCTCGTTGTACGCGGCCTTGGCGCGCTCGGGTTGTTTGAGATCTTCGTAGATGTGGCCCATGCGGTACCCGGCTTCCGCAAGGTAGGTGCTCAGGGGATACCGGTGCGCCAGTTCGCCGAACGCCTTGAGGGCCTGTTCGTTTTTGCCCTGTTCATGGAGAATCATGCCGGCTTCGATGAGCGCATCATCGGCATTCGCATGATCGGTGCAGGACTCCGCAAGCTTCGCGAACACCTCGGCGGCCGCGGCTGCCTGCTGGTTGTCCGCATAGTACCGGCCCAGCGCCCACAACGTATCTCCGGTGTCCAGCACGCCGGGAAACTCGGCCATCATCCGTTCCACCAACGGAACGGCCTGTTCGACTTGCTTGGCATGAATGTAGTTGCGCGCAAGGTAGCCGAGTGCCGTGGCGGCCGTGGCACTGCCCGGCCGGTCAGTGACTACTCGGGCAAGGAGGGTGCGGCCTTCCTCCGCTTCTTTGCTTACGGCAAGCAACCGGCCTTGCATCAGCGTATATCGGGCAGCGGTGTCCGCGTCAAACCCGCCGGCCTCCAGCGCCATGGCGCCCAACAGGAGACGCGCAGTCGGGTAGTCGCTCAAGCGAAGGAATCCGTCGATGGCCTGCAATCGATGATCGACGTTCACCGAACGCGCAAGCCATTCCGCGGCCCGCTGCCGGTCGGCCCGCAGCTTCACGCCGTCCATAATGGACGAGAAAAGGGCATACCCCTCGGCTTCGCGCCCCGGCGTCGCGGTCAGGCATTCGGCGTACATCCATTGGTAATCGCGCAGCCAACGGGGAATGGCGGGCGCATCCAACAGGCCTTGCAACAGAGCGGCGGCTTCCGCATTGCGCTGTTGATGGCGCATCGCCTCCGCGAGATAGGCCTTCGCCATCGATACCCAGGGCCCTTCGGGAAAGCCTTGCAGCAATTCTTCGTATGCGGATACCGCGCCCTTCGAATCGCCCGCCTTGTCGCGGCAGTAGGCGATTCGAATCAGCGCATAAGGCGCAAGCGGCCCCCCGGCGGACGCCGTTTGCCCGAACAGTTTTGCGGCGTCCCCAAATTGCGCAAGGCGCAGGGCATCGCTTGCGCTGAGATAGGCGTCCTGTCCCGGCAAGGCAGCTTCGCCCCAGGCAGGGGCCGCCAACACATACAGGCACGGAATGAAAGCGATGCAGAACCGGGACATACTCAAGAATCGAATCCGAATGAAGGGCCGTGAGGGCATGGTAAAAATGCAACACTCCAGAGGTTATCGTTGGCACGACCAGAGACCATGATCAGGATATTGCCGACGCGGATCAACTCATGCCGGATTCATGACGAGACAAACAGCCGCTGTCCGAATCACCGTTTCTCTCCCAGGGCAATCATGTTGGCGAAAACCCGCATGGCGCCGGGATGAAGTTCCCGAATCTGCCGGTACCATCCGAGCGCTGTGTAGAGGTAGGTACCTTCGCCGTGTTTCGCGATGAGGCACGCGCCGGGCGGTATCGTCTCGCCGGGATCGCTGCACGCGAGGAGCGGCGTGTATTCCTGGCTCCACGTCTCGGGAAAGTAGAGTCCGCGCTCCTGAATCCAACCCGTCCAGTCGTCCGCGCCAATGGCGTTCGGCGTAGTAAACAAAGGGTGATCGGCGGCCAGCACTTCGATGGGCGCGTCTTCCCGCGTGACGCGGTTCTGCGACAACTTGATGGGATACGGCGCGTAGTCTTCTTTCCAGTCCATGGTCTTTTGATACTGCACGAGCAGGACGCCGCCCCGCTGGACGTATTCCAGCAGGGCCGCATTGTTCGCGCGAAGATCAGGCCGGGCGAGATAGGCTCGTATGTCCACAAGAATGGCTGTAAAGGCGTCGAGCCGGTCGGGCGCGAAGTCTTCGAGAGTGATGGCCTGATGCGGCACACCCATCTTTTCCAGCGCGTTGACGAACGTGTCGTCGTAGCTTTGAATGACGCCAATTCGCACGTCGTCGGGAACGTCGAGTTCCATGGCCTGCACGATGCCGTGCACGGCATCGCCGGCGTTGTCGGCCATTGCGGTCACATGGAAGCCGCGGGGCGACAATTGCTCGCCCACCGCAAGGTCGATGGGAATCAATTTCTGGTCGCCTTCCGCCGCCATCTTGAACGGGATGGACAGCGCTTCCGCGGTGAGCCCCGGCGAGGGCGAGACGTTGAGCACGCCCTCGAACGGCCCAGTCGTGTTGTTGGTGACCAGCACCTTGACGCGAACCGTTTTGTCGTGATTCAGACGCAGCAAATACGGCGCATCCAGAAACGCGAGCGACACCTTGGGTGCAATATCCACATACACAGGCTTTCGCAATTCCAGTTCGACGCCGTCGGCACAGGTCACGCGCGCCACGACGGTCATCTGCGGCACCAGAAAAGTGGGATCGAACAGGTGGTCCGCATGGGGTATGGTTTGCGGTTGGGTATCGGGCACGCGCACCGGCAACTGCGCCTTGGCCGTGCCCGCGGCATCGATCGACACCGTCATGCCCGGCGTGGAATCGAGCGGAAAGTGGCTGGCTGTTTCCACGGCGAATGCGACGCGCTGCGCATCGAGGTCTCCAAAATCGGACAGGCTGGCTTGCAGTTCGAATCCCTGTCCGGGCGTGACTGCGGCGTCGCTCGGTTTGACGTCGAGCCGCAACTCCGCGGCGATGGCAGCAGCCCGATTGGCGCGCTCCCAATCGCGGAGAGCCGACGGCCCTTGTTCCTTCCTTTCCGCCATGTTGGCGGCGTGACGTAAGAGAAAGGGCTTGACCGCGTCGCGGCCCAATGGTGCGTTGATAAACGGTTTCAACGCTTCAACGGACTGAAACGTATCCTTCACTTCCGGCGCATCGATTGCACCTATGACCGATGCCGATCCCAATGCGCGCGCCTTCGGAGCCACGCGATCGACCAACCCTTCGAAGAGCGGCCCCTGCGCGGGCGCGGCCAACTTTTCCACCACCGGCGCGGGGGTGACACGGTTTTCCGTCCAGCTCATGTCCTGAGGGGCTTCTTTGACGAGTCGGTAATACGCCTTGGGGCGGCCCGTGAGATAGTAGCGGATAAACATCTCCATGCCTTGCGAGGTGTGGGTGCGCAAAGCGTCAGCGGCAATCTCCGCGTAGGTCTTGCCGCGAACCGGATCGACGATGCCGAAATCAACGGTAACCGCGCCGCTTTCGGGCGCATCCTGCCAGAGCCGCATGTAGAGGCGGGTTACCTGCCAGGGTTCCAAGTCTTCCTCGAGAATCAGTTCGGGGAACATGTTGCGGTTCGCGGCGGCTTCAAAAGCATCGAGCAGGAGTTGGCCGACCGCCTGATGATGACCGTGATCCTGGCGCAGGCCATGGTTCGTGATAATAACGTCGGGGCGCAGTGTGCGGATGGTGCGCACGAGGGTTTTGAGGGCGGCGTCTTTTCCCCATACCTCGAATGTCTCCTCCATCGATTTCGAGTAACCGAACTCCGGATAGTTCAAGTAGTGGAGTTCCGCACCTTCGATTTCCGCGGCCGCCATCATTTCCCGGGTTCGAATGACGCCCAACTCGTTGTAGAGTTCCGGGCCGATCTCGTTCTGGCCGCCTTCGCCGCGCGTGGCGATGACTGCAAACGTTTTGTATCCGTAGAGCATCCTATACAGGGCAAGGGTGGCGCCGTCTTCGTCGTCGGGATGGGCGGCCACGCACATGAGACGCAGGTCGGTGCCCATGTCTTTGAGGGCCTGACGAAACGCGATTTCGCCGAGATCCCCGGATTGTGCATATGCGGCCGCGGGCAGCAGAATTGCAAGCGAGATCGTGAAGCAGGTTCGTGCCATCATGTTGACCGATCGACCTCCCGGATTCGTGGAATCGCCTGATGATTGCCGCGTAGTATACCATTTCAAAAACAGCACGCGGTACGCGGGCAGAGGAACCAGGATGTTGCAGGGCAAGACGTGGATGTTGGTAGCGCTGATAGGGCTGTCGGGTTCGGGTTGCTACCATCTCGATCACAACCTTCGCGCGGTGGAGAAAGACAAGTTTTACCGGGCCGGGCAGATGCCCGATTCGCGCATCGGCATGTATTTGCGCCGGCACAATGTGAGTACGGTCGTAAACCTTCGCGGCGAGCACCCGGACGAGGAATGGTGGGTGGAAGAGAAGGCGGTGTGCGATGCGCTCGGCGTGGAATACAAGTCCTTTCAATGGACCATGCGACGGATTCCCGATCCAGAGTCGCTCGCGGCATTTGTCGATATCTGCAAGAATTCCGAGGGTGCGGTACTGGCGCACTGTCACGCAGGCGTTCATCGCGCGGGCACGGCGTCGGCGATCTATGTGTTGCTCAACGGCGGCACTCCGGCAGAAGCGCGGGAGCAGTTTCTTCTCTTCTTCATGGATGCGCCTATCGGTGAAGTCGTCGATCTGTACGAAGGCAGTCCGCTGCCGTTTGACGAGTGGGTCGTGAAAGAGTATCCGGCGAAGTACGCGGAGTGGATGGAAGTAAACACGGACTGACCCTTTCCAGGGGCCGGATGATTGTATTACGTGCCGGTTTGCGACCGTAGTTTATCCATCAGCACCGCCGCGAGAATAACGATTCCCAGGATGACCTGCTGGCCGAAGCTTTGAACACCGACCCAGTTCAGCCCGGTATAGAGCACGGCAATAATCAAGAGGCCCAAGAGGGTTCCTGTGAGCGAGCCTCGGCCGCCGCTGAGGCTGGTACCACCTACTACCACGGCGGCGATGACCTGCAATTCATCGCCGAGACCGACGTTGGGATCGCCCGAGTTCATTCGGGAGGCGAGCACCACGCCTCCGAGCGCGGCAAGTGTGCCGCTCAAGGCGTAGATACCCCATTTTATCCGGCCGACGGGCACGCCGCTGAGACGGGCGGTTTCTTCGTTTCCGCCGATGGCGCGCACGTACCGGCCGAACCGCGTGTATTTCAACACGGCGCCGCCCGCGACAAAGACGCCGAGCAGCAGGATTACGGCGACAGGCAGAAGACCGCCGACGCGGTGATTGCCGAGAAACTGGAATCGTTGCGAGAGTTGTGAAACCGGGCTGCCGCCGACGATTTGATAGCCGAAACCGCGCACGGAACTCATGAGCGCGAGGGTGGCGATGAACGGAGGAATTTTGAATCGCACGATGAAGAATGCGGCGACGGTGCCGGTGGCGGCCCCGCACCCCATGGCGGCGACGGCGCCCGCGGCGGTGGCCAGCCAACTTGCGTCACCCAGTTGACGCGAAACGAGCGCTCCGATGACGCCGCCAAAGGCCACGAGCGACCCGACAGACAGATCGATGCCGCCGCTTAGAATGACGTAGGTGGCACCGACCGCGACCACGCCGTAGATGGCGGACTGATTCAGAATCAGGATGGCGTTGGACAGGGAAAGGAACGGTGGTCGGCCCATGGTGCGTGCGATGATTTCAAAGGCCGTGCATTCCAGGATGAGCGCCAGCAGCAGGAATCCGTATGTCTTGAGGTAAGCGGCCGCGGCGCGCGGCCCCGCGCTTGCCATGGACTACTTCGCCAACGGCGTCTGGCCCATGGCCAAATGCATTACTGCTTCCTGGCTGGCTTGATTTCGCGCCAACTCACCGGCGAGCCTGCCTTCGTGCATGACGAGGATGCGATCGCACATGCCGAGGACTTCAGGCAGTTCACTTGAGATCATGATGATGCACACGCCCTGCCGGACGAGTTCATTCATCAACTTGTAGATTTCCACCTTGGCGCCAACATCAATGCCCCGGGTCGGTTCGTCGAATATCAGGATTCGGGACTTGGTAAAGAGCCACTTGGCCAATACGACTTTCTGCTGATTCCCACCGCTCAGGTTTTGCACGGTTTGTTCGATGGACGGCGTCTTGATACGGAGGTCTTTCACGTAGCCTTCCGCAACGGTTCGTTCCTGCCGCCCACTGATGAAGATGCGCTTTACGAGCGCGCGCAAGTTGGCGAGCGTGGTGTTTTCCCGTACGGCCATGCCGAGGATGAGTCCCTGGTTCTTGCGGTCTTCGGTGAGCAATCCGATGCCGTTTCGAATCGCATCCTGCGGGGAGCGGATACTGACGGGCTTGCCATCCAGTTGGATGGAGCCGCCGTCAATGCGATCCGCGCCGAAGATGGCTCGGGCCACTTCGGTCCGGCCCGCGCCGACGAGGCCGGTGAGGCCGACAATTTCGCCCTCGTGCAACGAAAAGCTGACGCCACTGAACGCGCCGTTCCGCTGAAGGCCTTCAATGCGAAGCCGTTCCCGGCCGCGCTGAAACGTCTCCTTGGGATATTCGTTTTTCAGTTCGCGGCCCACCATCATGGTGATGATGTCTTCACGGGAGGTGTCGCCCACGGCTTTCGTCGCCACGTATTGTCCATCGCGCATCACAGTGACGCGATCGCCGATTGTGAATATTTCTTCCAGCCGGTGAGAGATGTAGATGATGCCAATGCCCTGCTGCTTCAAGTTGGCGATTAAGTCGAAAAGCGCCTGGAGTTCGTGATCGGTGAGCGTGGCGGAAGGTTCATCCATTACGATGATTTTCGAATTAAAGGAGATGGCCTTGGCGATTTCCACCATCTGTTGTTGGGCGATGCTCAATTCGTAAATGGGCTTGCGCACATCGAGCTTCACGCGAATCTGCCGCAAAATGGCTTCGGCATCGCCAAACAACTTCTTCCAGTTTATGAACGGCGTGCGATTGATGCGGGGTTCGCGCCCCAGGAAGATGTTTTCCGCCACGGACAAGTACGGGCTTAGATTGAACTCCTGGTAGATCATGCTCACGCCGAGCTGTTGTGCATGATGGGGCGAATGAATGGTTACTTTTTCGCCGCCGATCCGTATTTCGCCGGAGTCGGCTTGCACCGCACCGGACAGGATTTTCATTAACGTGGATTTGCCCGCGCCATTTTCCCCCACCAGACAATGAGCTTCGCCGGGGCGCAACGTGAGTTGACCGTGATCGACGGCGAGCACACCGGGATAACGTTTCACGATGTCGCGCATTTCAAGAACGAATTCACTCACTCCGCTTTCTCCACCGCTACTCCGGATTCTGTCACGGCTTGCCGGATGAGCACTTCCTTGTCGACAATACCCACTTCCACCGGCACGACGGGCGGCACGGTTTCACCGCGAAAATGCGCCGCGACGGTCTCAATGGTTTTCTTTGCAATCTCTTTGGGATATTGTACGGTATCGGCCTTTAAGGGTCTTTCCGCAAGGATGGCTTCGCATGCTTCGGGAGTGCCGTCGTAGCCGACAATGATGATTTTGTCTTGCATCTTTCCTGACTCGACGGCGGCCATGGCGCCCAGTGCGGAGTCGTCGTTGATGCCGAAGATTGCGGTGAGATCCGGGTTGGCTTGGAGGACGTCCTGCGCTGCGCGCATGGCTTTGTCGCGCACACCACCGCCGGGGGCTTTTTGCACGATCTTCATATCGGGGTATTTGGAGAGCGCTTCCTCGAATCCGCGCACACGGTCTTGCACGGATGTGGCTTCAGCGTGATCGATGATGGCGACCTGCCCTTTGCCGCCCAACAGGTTCGCCAGGTATTCGCCGATAAGGCGGCCGCCCTGCACGTTGTCGGACGCGATATGGGACGTGACCGGCGCGTTCTTTGCGGCAATGTCGGATGTAAATACGGGAATACCGGCCTTGACGGCCGCCTCGATTGCGGGGGCGATGCCTTCGGAATCCTTCGGCGAAACGATAATGGCGTCGACTTTCTGGTTTACGAAGGTTTCGATCTGATTAAACTGCCGTGGTCCGTCAAACTCCGCGTATTGCACGCGAAGCGTGAATCCGTTGGCGGCGGCGGCTTCCTCGAGCCCTTCGGTCAGATCGCGGAAGAACTGGTGGCGCTGAGTGAGCAGGGATACGCCGATGGTCTTAACGGTTTGTGCGGAGGTTTTGGCGGAATCGCCAGTTTCACCCGGAGGATTGCCGCAGCCCACAACCCAGAGACCCAAAAGGAACAAACCAAGCCATGCCCGGTTTTTTGTCATCGGAATCACTCCCCTCGTAACTCGACGTTAATCTACGCCTTGTCCGAGGTAATGGCAACCTCGAAGACCGTCACGCCGGTTGCGCAGAAGTTAACGCGGTCAATAAAGCCATCGAACGGCAGGATGGAAGCGTTGGCTGGCTGGGCTCCGTAGAAACTTGAAGAATGGTTGCCTTGCCTTCGGGGCTTAACCCGGATATTTCACGACTTTGTCCAACTAACTGTGTACCAACAATTCAACCGGCCTGTTACCAAAACCGGCGCACTTTCAGTGTGCACGTGAACTATCCTCAGCGTTTCAAGCTTTAGGAATTCTGTGTGAGCATTTGGCACCACGGAGACTGTACTTCAGTCTTCCACGCACGATTTAAGCGTGGTGCAAAATGCGGGTTAACGATGCGCGGTGGCCCGGCCGATCATGCCGCGAAAAATAGTACGGCGAAGAAGTGGAGAACGCTGGCGCAGAGCACAAATCCGTGCCAGATGGCGTGGTTGTAGGGGAGTTTCTCCATGGCGAAGAAGATGACTCCGAGGGTGTAGGTAACGCCGCCCGCGAATAGCAGGGCCAATCCCCCCGCGGGTATCAAATCCAGCGACGGTTTGATTGCGACCACGCCGATCCATCCCATCCCCACGTAGATGAGCGGGGTCAAAATTGGGAATCGCTTTACATGCCACGCTTTCAGCAAGACGCCCACGGCAGCCAGACCCCAGATGGTGCCAAACAGGGTCCACCCAATGGGTCCGCGTAAGTTCAACAGGGTAAACGGGGTGTAGGTACCTGCGATAAGCAGGTAGATTGCGCAGTGATCAATGATGCGGAGGACGTGCTTGACCTTGGGGTGATAAAAACTGTGGTAGAACGTGGAGGCGAGGTAGAGGAGGACAAGCGTGGCGCCGTAGACGCTGAAGCTGACCACTTTGTACGGGTCGCCTTGCATGGACGCCGCGACGACAAGCACCACCAAGCCGGCGACACTCAGCAGGAACCCGATTCCATGGGTGATGCTGTTCGCAAGTTCTTCCCGAAACTGTCTACTGCTCGGAGTCACTTCCAACGACCTTTATCTTTTTCGACAGCCGGCGGCGCGCGCCGGACGCCGCTGAATGGAGTGTAATCCTAGACCGCGATTGGATTCCACCCTGAAGTGCGATTCCGTTCACGTGCGCGAATTACGGCAGGCTGCCGACTTCGCAGACGGCCACGTAGTGTTCGCAATGGGTCGATGTTTCGATTTCGACGTAGTACCGGCCTTTGCCTTCCAGAATCATGAATGGGAAGTTGAGAATCGTCTGCTTGGGGAACACGGCGACGAGCCGATCGTCTTCCGCGGCATAGATGCGTCCTTTGATTGAGCCGGTGCCGAACGTGGCCCAATCGACGCGCCAGAAATTGCTGGTGATTTCGAAGCGTTCGGTCTTGCTTGGACCGGTACGCTGCCATTGCCGGACCAATTTTTTGGGAAGCTGTGGCCGAAAGCCCTCGTCCGCGGCGGCGTCCAAGGCCATCAGGCGGCTGGCGATACGGGCCGACGTGTTTTCAACCTGATGCTGAAACGTAGCGACGCGCTTTTGTTCCAGCGCGAGTTTTTTCAGTTCTTTTTCTTTTTCCCGTGCCTCCGCTTCGAGCGCGCCGATGTTCGCGCGTGCGGCATCCCGCTCAAGCTGGTAGGCCTGCGAGGTTTCATTGGCCGCCTGCTGGGTGCGGTAGAACTCTTCGTTCGCCTTGTAGCCGTAGTAATGGACGCGCCAATCGTCGTAGTCGTAGTAATAGGGATCGTCGATGTGCCAGTAGTCGTCGTAGTGCCGCCACAGCAGGGCCCGGTCGTACATGCGGTTGTAATGTTTCAATGCGGGGTTGTCGTAGATGTATTCGATGTCCTGGCGTTCGGCGTCGTACAGCCCGGCGATTCGTTCCGCTTCCTGAGCCTGGCCCTCGCGAATGGCGGCTTTTTCGCTTTCGACCACGCTGGCCTGTTCGCCGATGGCCGCGAGACTTTGGGTTGCGGACTGGTTCACTTGTTGCTGTTTCGCCTGGATGGTCTGTGCGACGTCTCCTTTTGCGAACGGAGACATTATGGTCCAATATTCGAAGTCGCCTTCGAATTCGGCAAGGTCGCGCAGTTCTTTGCGCATACGAATCTCTTCGAACGACGTCTGAGGCTTGGGAGCTTGATCGACCGCTTCGACTGGAGCGGGCGAGGGTTCAGCAGGCTGTGTCAGCCCTTGTTTTTCTTTCCACTGGTTCAGCCACGCCTTTCGTTGTGCGGCATCCTGCGTGATGGTAACGTTGGACGCATCTATTTTGGATTTGTCCACGCTGAACACGGAGCCGTCGATGGGATTTTGTACGTAATACCGTGTGGCGCTCTCGGCAATGTAGACATCATTGTGGGTCTTGCCGTCCAGGACGATGGAATCGGCCGTTGCGCCCGAGACGCAGACAAGGCATGCGGCCGCCAACCGGGTTATTGCGCGCATACTAGAGCCTCCGAGTTTGCCGGTCCGTTCGCCCGTTTATTCATGACGCTTGTCATTTTGGATTTATTCTCCATTTCTGATTGTACGCGGGATTTTGCCGGTTGTTACGTGTCGAGGCAAGGGCGTGCGATTTCCGGGCAGGCGCTTGGCGAAGCGGATAGATCAGGAATTGACCAATAAGTGCATGACTGCCATGCGGATAGCGACGCCATTGGTCACCTGTTCCATGATGACGGAGCGATGGCTGTCCGCGACTTCCGCGGCGAGTTCGATGTCGCGGTTGATTGGTCCTGGGTGCATCACAATGGCATGGGAGGGGGCTGCTTTGAGCGATTCGTTGTCGATTCGAAACAGCCGGATGTATTCGCGGATGGATGGAAAGAGGCATCGGCTTTGGCGCTCCAATTGGATGCGCAAAGAATAGACGACATCGGCACCTTCTAGGGCTTCCCTGAGGTTGGTGGTGGTTTCCACTCCCATTTTCTCAATATGCGGCGGCATCAGGGTAGACGGTCCGCACAGGATGACCGAAGCGCCGAGTTTGGTGAGGCTCCATACGTTGGAGCGGGCAACGCGGGAATGTGCAATATCGCCGATGATCGCCACCCGGACGCCGTCCAGGGTAGCCTTGGGATCCCTGCGTTGGGCGCGGATATTCTCGCGCATGGTAAATGCGTCGAGGAGACCTTGCGTCGGATGTTCGTGTGCGCCGTCGCCGGCATTGATGATATGCGACTGGTGCCTGCCAGCAAGCATTTTTGCGGCGCCTGCGTAGCTGTGGCGAATCACGACGATGTCGGAACGCATGGCTTCGATGTTGTGCAGCGTGTCGTGAAGCGTTTCTCCCTTGGTCACGCTTGAGGCGGACGCGGTCATGCTTAACGAATCGGCGGAGAGGCGCTTTGCGGCGAGTTCGAAGGAGGTGCGTGTGCGTGTGGAGGGTTCAAAGAACCAATTCACGACGAGGCGGCCTTGCAGCAAGGGCACGCGTTTGATTCCGGATTCGCGTTTTGAGACGGCGAGAAACTGGGGCGCGGTGTCGAGGATGAGTTCGATCTCTTCGCGGGAGAGTTCTTCCAATCCCACGAGATCCTTGCGAAACCATTGGGTCGCCGGGGCAGCCGTCATATCAGGTCGCTTCCTCCCCCAGGGGGGCGCACTCCAGAAGCACAACGTCCTCGCCATCGGTCTCTGCGAGGCGAACGGTCACGTGATCGTCCCGCCGCGTGGCGAGTGACCAGCCAAGGTAATCGGCTTGTATGGGCAATTCGCGCAGTCCGCGGTCGACGAGGCAGGCGAGGCGAATGCGCGCTGGCCTTCCGTAGTCGATGATTTCATCGAGGGCGGCACGGACGGTACGTCCTGTGCTGAGTACGTCATCGACGAGCACCACGGTGGCGCCGTCGACGTCGAATTCGAAGTGGGTAACGCTGTTGGCGACGTTTGCGCGGATACCCGAACGCAAGTCGTCGCGGTAGAGTGTGGTGGCGAGGGAGCCAACGAGAGGGGTGTGTCCGGTCATTTCGCCGATGCAGGCTGCGAGGCGGTCGGCGAGGGGCCGTCCGCGGCTGAGAATGCCGAGCAGCACGACGGATTCCATGTCCGGGTTATCGGTTGCGATTTCCCGTGCGAGCCGCACGAGGCATTCGCGCACTGCGTTGGAGTCAAGCACGACGGTGGTTTCGTGCGCGGGATTGGTGGCCTCTGTCATGGCCGGACCCAGGCAAAAAAAAGCCTTCTCGACGCGGGTGAGAAGGTATATGGCAGTTGTCTGTTTTTCATGTGCGCCTGCGGTGTGGCGTTTTGGAAATTGTAGCAATGTGCCGCGGGGGAATCAATGGGCGCGGGGCGTAAAACACGAGCGGGGCCGGCGAACGAATGCCGGCCCCGCAGCGAGGACTCGCGAAACCTACTTTTTGCTGGGCACGACGGCGTCTTTAGCCGCCTTTGCAACGCGGAACTTCAACACCTTTTTCGCGGCGATTTTGATGGTTTCGCCGGTCATCGGATTGCGTCCGGTGCGCGCCTTGCGGTTGGAGATGACGAGTTTACCCAAGCCGGGAATGGTGAATCCGGTCTTGGCTTCCTTGTACGAAAGCGCCGTCAGTTCCGCCAACACATTACCCACGTCTTTTTTCGTGAGCCCCGTCTTGTCGGCGAGCGCCGCGACAATTTGCGACTTCGTCATCGGTTTCTTGCCTGTTGCTGCCATGATGCTTTCCTCCTTTGCGAACGACCTTTGGGTGATCCCTCTTAGATGCGTGATTCATGCCCCAAGAAGCCGCGATGGACCGGGCTTGAATTCAGGATGCCGTGTCCTCTGCGCTTCCCACGGCGCACGGTGTACAATCTAAAGAGGCTTTTGTCAAGCCCTATTTTCGGGGGGATTCTAAAATTTGATCCCGAAAACCCCTATGTTTAAAGGCTGATCTGGCATCCACAATTCGGAGTGGGCGGGGAGCGCCGTTGCAACCGATTGTTGTTTAAGTGGTTACAAACACCGTACCGCCTGATTCAGGCCGTGAAAATCGACTCGAACACCGTAATGGAAAACCGGTACAATTCCTCGTTTTGGATTGTTGGAGAACGAGAATGCATTTTGCGGTCTTTGGCGATGTTCACGGAAACTGGCCGGCGTTGAAGGCCGTTTTGGACGACATTGCGCGCCGGGGGATTCTCACAATCGTCCATACCGGCGATCTTGTGGTGGGTTTTCCGTACCCCAACGAAGTGGTTGAGGCGGTGCGCGAGCGGGGCATTCCCGGGGTCCAGGGAGAGTGGGACCGCCTTACGGTGCGGGCGTCGCGCAAGGGCGAGTCGATTCAGCGGAAGATCGGGGAGGACGAGTGGGAAGCGCTGCAGTGGACCTATAGCCACACGCAGAGCCGATCACTGGAATTCCTGCGCGCGTTGCCCAAGACGCGGACGTTTGACATGGACGGCACGCCCGTATTTGTGTGTCATGGAACGCCGGCGAGTTCGAGCGACGTGTTGCTTCGGGGCGAAGCCGACATGCGATTTAAGCGGATGCGCGAAGTGGCCAACACACCCATTGTGGTGTGCGGCAAGTCGCATGAACCGTTTGCGCGCACGGTGGACGGCACGCTCTTTGTCAACCCGGGCGCGGTTGGCCTTGCTGCCGGAGACGGCGCGGTGGCGAGCTATGCCGTGGTCAGCACGGAGTCCGCGCCCGCATCGGCCGAGCTTTGCACGGTTTCTTACACACGCGGGGTTTGATTGATGCCTGTTCTCAACCCTACACTGCATTTGGGTTTTGCGGAAAGGAGTCGTGGTCAATGTTTTTGAGTATTCGTGACTGCATGGTTGCTGGAGACGAATTCGCCAGTCCTGTTGAGGGTCTGCGTCATCTTGGCGTGGAGGCAGCGGAGATAGCTCTGGACGGTTCGTTTCACGTATTGGAGTTGAACACACGCAACCGGTTGCGGCTTGAATCTGACGCCGATGTCGATGCGTATCGCGATCATCTGGGGGCGCTTGGGGTGCGGGCTTCCTGTTTGCTCACGGAGGAAGATGCCGGGGAGCGGGGCGACTACGTGGACTGGATGACGCGGGCCGTGGAAGTGGCGGAGCGGCTTGAAACGCCTTGTTTGCGGGTGGATCCGGTCATGAAGCGGGCGGGCGAAATGAGTTTTGACGAACGCGTCATGGCGCTTGCCAATCCGTTGAAGGAAGTGATTAGGCGGACGCCGAAGAGCCGCGTGAGTTTTGGGCTGGAGAACCACGGAGTGTTCGGTAACAACCTTGCCTTTTTGTTGAATGTATTTCAGGAAGTCGGATCGGATCGCGTGGGCATGACGGTGGATACGGGCAACTTTTATTGGCGGGGTTATCCGTTGACCGAGGTTTATGGAATTCTAAAGATCCTTGCGCCGTATGCGAAGCATACGCATGTCAAGAACATCAACTACCCCCTGGAAACGCGGGAAAAGCAACGGGAAGCGGGCTGGGAATACGGCACCTACATGGCGCCGCTTGATGAAGGTGATATTGATCATCGGGTGGTGGCAGATATTTTGAAGAAGGCCGGCTACCGGGGCGATTTCTGCATTGAAGACGAATCGCTGGAGAAGTTTGAAGCCGGCGCCGATCGGCGCGCCGTACTGGAGCGCGACGTTTTGCATGTCCGAGCCGTACTCGAAAACGCCTGAGCCCGCGCTAAAAGCGCTACGGTCGCGAGCGCTGCTTTGGGCGCTTGCGGGCATTGTCTTCATCGGACTCTCCATGTACATAGGGGTCCGGTACGACGTGGGCGAGTCGGCAAAACTGGATTGGACTGGAGTAGTCCGTCAAGGTACGGCGGAGCGAATTGAAAGCGGCGGCTGGCGTTTGCGTTACACGCATCCTGATGAGGGAATCTTTGCCAAGAGTTACCGGGGCGGATTTGGATTTCGCCGGACTGAGGGCGACGTTTTTCCGGTTGCGCTAACCGTCTCCAAGATCGATCCCAAGGATTTTCAGCCCGCGGGCGCATCGTATCCCTCGGCCATTCCTACCGCCGCGCTGTTTCTGCTAGGCATGTACTCGATACTGCATGGCAGGCGGGTGTTGCTGGCGGGCCTTCGAATGCGGAACCGTCAATCGAAAAAATAGAAATCCCCGGACCGATGGCGGCCCGGGGAACATGAATTCGACGTAAATGCGTGAGATTAGCCTTTGGGTTGCGCGGTGGCCTCGTCCAGTTTTGACAGTACTTTGGCCGGGTCTTTTTTGAGTTGCTTCTCGCATCCGGCGCAGCAGAATTTGACGAGCCGGTTTGCAACCACAGCCTCGGTGGGATCGCCCATGCTGCCCAGTTTTTCGCCGGACACGGGACACACGGTGGCGGCGTAGGTCGCGCCCTGCTTTTCTTTCACTGCGGCGTCGAGTTTTTCAATGATGGCGTCGCCTTCGTCTTTCAGGTGCTTGACGCATGATTTGCAGCAAAAGCGCACCAGACGATTCTTGTAGATGACGTCGATGGATTCGTCACCCAAGGCTTCGTCACCCATGACCACGCATGTTGTCAGCGGATAGGATGCCTTTTGTGCCTCGATCATTTGTTCGTCGATTTTGGAAATGTAATTGGCCTTGTCTGCCTCGAACTTTTCAGGACAGCCCGCGCAGCAAAAACGGATCTCGCGGCCATCCACGGCTTTGATAACGGGGGCGTCGCCCAGCTTCTTTCCGGAGACCGGGCATACGTCCAACGCGTACGGATCCCCCGATGCTTCTTCTGCGTATGCTGGGATGGCGGCTACCGCCATCATACCGAACATCAGAATCCAACTTGTCTGTATAAATCGTTTCATGAATCGACACCTCCGTTCCCGGTTTTCCGGAATGTTACGATCCGGTAAATTGTGGCACCGAGCCGCAGCGCTCATCTGCCTATCCATGGGGACAGCCATCGCGTATGATAAACACATTCGACCGGTTGCGCAATTCCTTGTTTACCTGCGCCTTTGACAAATTCACGGCAAGTCCGAAATCATCTCATTCATGTAGGGCGTCGAATCTTGGCCCGATCGTGGCCTGGGGGCTGTTTTGCGCGGATTTGGATCGCTGATAACCCTTTTTAAACGAGTGGCTGATTCGGATTGGATCGTGGCCTCCGGGGTGGGGCTCGCGGCTCTTACGGTGTACGTGTATACGCTTGCCCCTACGGTCAGCGTGGAAGACACGGGCGAATTGATTGCGGCCGCGTATACGCTTGGGATACCTCATCCCACCGGGTATCCGTTGTGGGTGATCTTGGCGCATCTTTTTCAGTTGGCCGTGCCGGTGGGGGAAGTGGCCTGGAGGGTCAATCTCTTTTCGGCGGTTTGCGGCGCGGTCACCTGTTTGCTGGTGACCCACTTGGGAATACGCATGCATGGGGGCAAGCTGGGGGCGGCCGCAGGGGGGCTGGCGCTGGCGTTCTCGCGCGAGTTCTGGGAGCAGAGCGTCGTCGCGGAAGTGTACACCTTGAATACGCTGCTTTTGGTGGCATGCCTTGTGCTGCTTCATCGGTGGCACAAACAGCAGGACACACGTTGGCTGTCGTTGTTTGGGTTGGTCTATGGACTCAGTCTTGGTGTTCACAGCACCATGTTTCTGCTTGGCCCCCTATTCGCCGTGTTCGTTGTTGCGGTGCGCGGATTCGGCCGTCGCGCCTTTTTCGGATACATGAGCGCGCTGTGTCTTGCGGGATTGGGCGCGATGGTGTATCTCTACTTGCCGATACGGTCTTCCATGGATCCTCCGATGGATTGGGGCAATCCTGAGAATTGGCGCAATTTTTTGTCGGTGTTCACACGCGAGCAATACCAGTCCATTTTCACGGAGTATCCGCGGTCCGTCAGCCACTTCGCTTTGCAAACGCGCGCATTTTTGGGTGTCGCCGCCTGGGAATTCACGCCTTGGATTGGAGCATTGGCGCTGGCGGGTTCTGTGTTGGCTTTCAGACGAGAGCTGTCGTGGAACGTGCTCTTGGTTTCAATGGCGATCCTGCTTTTTCTCACGACGATTCTGATACCCAATTTCCCGATTGAAGCGAGTTACGTGTGGATTAACACACCTTATTGGATTCCGGTATACGTTGTTTCGGCACTCTGGATAGGGCGCGGTGCAGTGTGGGTCGAGCAGTTCGGTGGGGATCGATCCTGGCTGGTGGCCACGTTGATAGTTGCCGCGCTGAGTCCGCTTGTTGCCAATTTCAATCACTGCAACAAGCGCGACTATTACTTTTCGTATGTGTATGGGCAAAACTTGTTTGCCGCGATGGCACAGGATGCGATTTATTTTGGCGGGGGCGATCACACGATATTTCCCCTGCTTTATCTCAAACATGTGGAAGGCCGCAGGCAAGACTTGACCATGGCCAATCCGTACGGGTATGTAAGCGCGGAGATGTACGAGGGCATGCCGGAAGAACAACGCGAGGGTTTCGGGAAGTATCCCACTTTTGACGATGAACCGGCGATTATGGAGTGGGTTTTGAGGCATACAGACCGGCCTGTGTATTCCGCCGTCAAGCGGCGTGTGCGTGGGGCCACGGTTGTGGATGTTCCGTTTCTTTATCGCTACTTGCGTCCGGGGGAGGAGAACACGTCAAGCGGGCCAACGCGTTTGCTGACGGGTTACGATGCGTATTGGCAGGATCCCCGTGGGGACTGGACGGCCAAACTCATTCTCTTCGAGTATTACACGAGTCTGGCCCGCGCGATGAAGAGCGAGGAGCGCGTCGAGGACCGACTATGGAACATGGAGAAAGCCGAAAAGATTTCGGAAGACAACAAGGAAAACCTGAACAATCTGGGTGCGCTTTACGCGGAGTTCGGGTATCCGGACAAGGCCGAAGCCTGTTTCAGGAAGGCACTCGCCCTACGGCCGGATTACGAGACGGCGAGGCGGAATCTCAAGCGGCTGGAGGGCAGGGCCGACAGGCCTACTCCTTAATTTTTTCCCGTGTTTGCGGTTTTAGGATGGTGAGATCGTGGATGTGGAAGTCGGAGACGGATTCGATGACGATTTCGCGGTCGAATTCCTTGGCGAGTGCGTCGAGCAATACTTTGTTTTCGGTGCGGAGGCGGCGGGCGACGTCGGGATGCACCTGCAGGATGATTCGCCGTTCTTTGTTGGAGCAGAACAGGCTTTGAACGCGGCGCAGGATGTCGAAGGTCATGGTGGTGACGGAACGCACCATACCGCTGCCGTCGCAATAGGGACAGGGTTGTGACAGTGATTTGACGAGATTGCTTTTCACGCGCTTTCGCGTCATTTCGATCATGCCGAGTTCGGAGATTTCCGAGATGGTAATTTTCGCGCGATCGGCCTTGAGGCATTCCTGAAGTTTTTTCAGCAACTGCCGTTTATTTTTTTCCATGCGCATGTCGATGAAGTCAATAACGATAATTCCGCCGAGGTCGCGCAGACGCACCTGCCGTGCAATTTCCTCGGCGGCTTCGAGATTGGTGTGAAAGACAGTATCTTCGAGTTGTTTCGATCCGGTGAAACGACCGGTGTTGACGTCGATTGCGATGAGGGCTTCGGTCTGATCGATGCAGATGGAGCCACCGCTGGGTAGATTTACCTTGCGATGCAAGGCCTTTTCAATTTCGGTTTCGATTCCCATCTTTTCGAAAATGGGCCTGGAATTGTCGTAGAGCTTAACCCGTTTTTTTAGGGCGGGAGCGAAATTGTCGAGAAAGCTGAGTATGCGTCCGTATTCGGTTTCGTTGTCGATGGTGAGCCGGTCGATATCGGCGGTGAACATGTCGCGAATGACGCGCAAGATGGGTCCGAGGTCTTCGTGCAAGAGGCACGGCGCCTTCATGTTGTCCATTTTGTTTCGGATTTTGCTCCACACTTTCGTGAGGTACTTGACGTCGCTTTCGAAGTCGGCCTTTTTCTTTCCTTCTCCCGCGGTGCGCAGGATCAATCCCATGCCTTCAGGCCGGACTTCCTGAAGGATTTTTCGCAACCGGTCTCTCTCGGCCTGGCTTTCGATTTTCCGGGAGACGCCGATGTGTTTGATGGTTGGCATCAGGACAACGTAGCGTCCGGGCAGTGTGCAGTAGTTGGTGAGGCGGACGCCTTTGGTGCCCAAGGTATCCTTGGCGACCTGAACCATGATGGATTGATTCTTCTTCAGGAGCGAATCGATGTCGGGGTGTTTGCCGCGCTTGGGTTTTGCCCGCTTGGCCATGCCTTCTTCGAACACGAAGTCGCCGGTGCCTTCGAGGCCGGCAATATCGGAGACGTAGAGGAATCCGTTCTTTTCAAATCCGATGTCGACGAATGCGGCCTGAATCCCGGGCACGATATTGTCAACACGTCCCTTGTATATGTTTCCGACGATGCTGCGGCTTTCGTGCCTCTCGATCAGGAGTTCACCCAGGCGCTTGTCTTCCATGAGCGCGATTCGGGTTTCGAGGGTGTTGACGTTTACGACAAATTCTTTCATGGTATGGCCGTGTCACTCATGGGAAGCGAATCGCACCGGTATGAGTTGAACCCAGATCCGAACCATGGTCAGACGTTCCACCGTTTCCATGGAGAGATCGAATATCGATGCGATAACTTCCTGGGGTTTTGGAGTGCCTTCTGGCAAAACGCGTACGTGCATGCGTGTTTCGATGGGTCCGGTCATTAACCGGGCCACACTGCGCTTCAAGTCGAAGTTCTGAATTCGACCCTGCCGGTCTCTCGAGAACGGCCATTCCGCCCTTTGGCGAAACTCGTCCGCCTTTTGTGCGTCCAAGGACGCGTGCACGGCATAGACAAATCCCATGACAGCGGCGCGCAGGTGCGGTGCATCCACCGGCAGTCTTCTCGCCGAAACCGCCTGAACCCCCGGCGGCAAGTGCGGCGAAAACGCTTTTAGAAACGCGATGCCCGTGATGGCATCCTCCAGTTCAAAATCCACATATTCACACCGGCTGCATTGCCCCTGGGCCAACGGTGGCCCCGGCGTCAACCGGTACTTATGCTTGCCTCTTGCGACGGGCAGTCCCGCGCGTCCAACCGCGTGATGGAGCGCCTGCACATATTCCGTGAAGGCGAGCGCTCTCGCGTCTCCATCCCGGAGCAGCCGCAATCGCATCCGGCTCACGGCGTCGCTCCCGAGCCATGGCCTGCGCGTTCAGTCAAATAGCCCCTTGCGCACGTGTACGCTCAGAATTGCCCCCACGCACATCATGGTGGTGAGATAGAACGAGCCGCCATAGCTGATAAAAGGCAGCGGAATTCCTGTAATGGGCATCAAGTGAAGCACGATTGCAATATTCACGATAATATGGACCGCGAGCACGGTAACGCAACCCAGGGCCAGCAGGCTCCCAGCCGGATCGGGACAGGAACGCGCCAGGCTAAGCCCTCGGAGCAAGAAGACCGCGAACAAGCCCAGTACTCCCACGCCTCCGGCAAATCCGAATTCTTCGGCCAGCCGGGCAAAGATAAAATCGGTATTTTGCTCGAGCACGTACCCGTATTCCGTGTGTGTGCCTTGCTTGTATCCTTTACCCCACATTTGGCCGCTTCCCACTGCGAGTTTGGCGTGAATGATCTGGAAGCCATCTCCACGGGGATCGGATTCGGGGTCCATAAAGCTGTAGATGCGTCCGCGCTGGTACTCTTTGATCAATCCCAATTCCAGTTTTTCATCGACGACCCAGAGGGTTACCGCCCCAATGGTTCCGAGCACGAGCAATCCGGCGAGATACCTTTTTTTGCAGCCGGCTGCATACGGCATGACGAAGGCCAGCGGGATAATGGTGATGGCGGTTCCCAGATCGCCCTGGATGAGGACAAGGCCGATGACCAATCCGGATATCGCGAAACACAGCAGGAAGTAGAAGATATTTTCAATCCGGCTTCCGATGCGGCTCAAGTACCATGCGAGGGCATAGCACAGCGCGAGTTTGCTTAGTTCGGACGGCTGCAGCCGCAATCCGGGCAGTATGGGCAGCCAGTGCTGGCCGCCTTTGGCTTCCACGCCAATCACTTTCACCAGGAGCAACATGACGGCGACGACACCCAGCGTCACGGGCGCCAGGGAGATGAGCGCGCGGTAGTCGATGCATACAATGAGAATTGCGGCGGCCAGACCCACCAACAGATTCCGGGATTGGGTATAGTGATTCTGCTGCGAGTCGGAGCCGCTGGAGAGGACGATCATTCCCACTACCGCCAGCAATACGACGGTAGCCAACAACAACCAGTCCACGCGCTTCAAGTTGCGCCAGTTGAAGACGCCTATCTGCGCTTCGAAGGTATTGAGATCGCGCTCGACACGTATCATGGCTGCACCGTGGCCTGCGCGACATGAAGCGCACCTTCCGGCACGCGATTGTAGAATGCTTCGACTACTTGCTTGGCCAGGGGCGCCGCCGTACTGCTTCCATGTAGGCCATGTTCCACGATAACCGCGATCGCAAGAGGCGGTTCCCGGTCGGTTACACCCGCCACAAAGTGAGCGTGGTCTCTCAGGGCGCGGGGAATGTCTTCTTCATTCCGATATTTGGCATAGGCGCCCATTTGCACCACTTGGGCGGTGCCTGTCTTGCCAATGACGGTAATGCCTTTGACGCGGGCTGCCGTACCCGTACCGCTGGGCGCGATGTTATCTTCCACGCACAGCTGCATGCCTCGGATTACGATTTCACGCACTTTCTCTGCGTAGAGGGGTTCTGTCAATTGCGGTTGCAAGGCCGCATTCAGGTACGGCCTCACACGCCGGCCGCCGTTTAATACGGTTGCCATCATGACCGCGTTCTGCAAGGGCGTGGTATCGACATCGCCCTGTCCGATGGACGCGTTAATTGTCTCGTAGGGCTGCCACTTCAAGCTCCAATTGTCGGTTTTGCCCAACTTTCGCATGAGTGCCTCTTTCCACTCCGGGTTTGGGATGAGGCCCGATATTTCTCCGCGCAAGTCGATGCCCGTTTTTTCGCCCATGCCGAGTTTCCGGCACCATTCGTCGATCTTGTCGATGCCAAGATCGAGTCCGACCTTGTAGAAGAACACGTCGCAGGAATAGGCGAGTGCATCCACGACATTGACTGTGCCATGGCCCCCGTATTTTTTGCGCCAGCATGCCCAGGAGCGGCCAGGGCCCCGGTACATCCCGTTGCAGAAGTGCGTCGTGTTTTCCGTGATCAAGCCTTCTTGCAAGGCGGCGATTGCCAAGACCACTTTGAAGACGCTTCCCGGGGGATAGGCCTCCTGATAGGCGCGGTGACGCATGGGGGCACTGTCTTTGTCTTTGTCGTTCAGGAGGGCCAGCCGCAGGTCTCCGTGGCCGGATTCCACGAAGACGGAGGGATCGTACGTGGGCGTGCTTGCAAGCGCGAGCACTTGGCCGTTGCGTGCGTTCAACACGACGATGGAGCCAACTTCTTTGCCCAATGCTTCCTCGGCAGCCACTTGCAGGCCGATGTCCAGTGTAGTGACGAGCTTGCCGCCGATCTTGGGGGGCACGGTGGCGTCCGCTGTCAGGTCTCGTCCGAGCAGGTCGTCGACATGGTAGTTGTCTTCCAAATCCACGCGCACTTGGGGGAGTCCACGATCGCCGCAATACCGGCTCACGAGCACGATACCGGCGGTACCTTGGAGCGCTTCTTCGTATACGTATTCCAGGCCCGACTTTCCCACGAGGTCGCCCTGTTTGTACGGTTCGCCCCGGAATTTCAATTCGTCGGGACTGATTTCGCCGATATAGCCAATCACTTGGCTTGCGGTCTGGCCGTAGTGGTATCGCCGTTGCGGTTGGTGAACGGGGAACACGCCCGGCATGCGATAGGAGCATTCTTCAATTCGGGCGAGGTCGGTAATTGATATATCGCGTTTTACCAGCAGTTGCACAAACGGCGTGGGATTCTTTCCGTTGAGAGCCTTGTCGATTTTTGCCGAAAGCGACTCGCGGTCAATTGGCAACAGCGTGCCAAGCAGATCCAAGGTTGCGCCGGGTTCGTTGATAAGTCCGGGAACCAGCACGAGATCTTGGGCTGCGCGTGTGTCTGCCAGCAGTACTTCTTCTCCGTTGTGCTGACCGTATATGGCCCCGCGTGGGGCATTGATACGCATGAGACTCAGGCGTTTTTCCCGGGCTTCTTTCTCGTAGTAATCGCCCATTTTGATCTGCAGTTCCCACATGCGGCCCGCCAGTATGAGGAACACGAGCATGAGCCCCGCGGCCACACTGTACAGCCGTATATCAAAGCCTTCGTACCGCTTGCGTTTTCCGGTATCCATCTAGGCAGTACCTCTTCGTAGCGTGAACCGGCTTCGAAACGACCGATCGAGAAGAAAGAAGAGTATGGGTGTGCACAACGCCGTATAGAACGAGGAGGGCACCACGCGGGCAATAATATTGTATAGCGCGGCGCGGCCCGGATCCTGCACATAGGCGATGAGAATGTAGAGTAGCCCATTCAAGACGCCGGCCAGGAATACGAGTCCCACCTTGACGGCGGGGTGTTCCGTCATCAGCCGTGTGGCGATTCGGCCCGCCACGTATCCGATAATTACGAGACACAACACATGGTGCCCGATGACGCTGTTGCTGGCCACGTCCTGGAAGAGCCCACCGAGCGCGCCGGTCAGCATGGCGCGCTCGATTCCCTGCGACATGGCAAAGTAGATGACAAGCAACACGGTCAGATCGGGAAGTACGTCCTGGTAGCGGATAGCTTCGAGCCATGTAGTTTGCACCAATGCCGTAATGACGACTGCAAAGAACCAGAGCACGTTGTTTCGCATGGTCCGCGGTTCGCTCATGGCGCGTAACGCTCCGGCAGAGGACGCATGTCGGGCACGGCGTCCGGCGGTGTGGTCTTGTTCTTTTCGCCCGTTTCGGGCTCGGGAACGACAGTTTCGGTGGCTGGTGCGGGTCCTGCCAACAGGCGTGCGTCGGTTTGCGCCTGGGTAACGAGCAGCAATTCATCCAACGTGTAGGGCTCGGCCGTGGGTTCCATATAGGCGTTTTGAAACATGCCCGCGCCGCGCTCGACTTCGACGACGCGCCCAATCAGCAAATCGGATGGGTACAGTCCTTCTCCGCTGGTGTAAACGAGATCGCCCTGCCGGACTTCGTTTTTGTTGTCCACGTAGTTCAACCGGCAGGTTTTGCTCCAGTCGCTTCCCGAGCCATGAACGACGGAGTACACGCGCCTCTCCCGGTCGATGACGGAACTCATTCGAAACTGATCGCTGTATACGGAGGCGACAAACGCGATGGTGGGTTCCACTTGGGTCACGACTCCCACGACGCCATCGATTGTCACAGCGACTGTTGCTTGTTGCACGCCGTGGACTTCGCCTCGATCAATTACCAGGGTACCTCGGCTCTTGGATATGACGCGGGCGTGCAGAAATTTGTATTGGGGATTTTCGCGTTCGTAGTCCAGCAATTTGCGCAGTCGCGTGTTCTCGACCTGCAATTTACCGAGTTCCGATACATCGGTGACCATGGCATCGAGTTTGTGCTGCAACCGTTTCGCTTCGGTCTGAGCGGAACTGTATTGTGTGACGAATCCGGCGGCATAATCCACGCCGCTGCTTATTCCGGTCAGCACTTTCCAGAACGGATAGGCGACAACCGAAACGGCCGTTCCTACCGCTTCACTCAAGATATTGCCGCGCTTGCCGGAGGCCAAAGACGCCAACGAGAAGAGGACGAGCACAATGAGGATGAGGACAGGCCGGTATTCGGTGATGCGTTTGGAGATCAGCATCTACTCACGCGCTCCATACAGGCGGCGATAGGCGTTCGCGGGGGGTGGTCAATTCTCCTCGTCGGTGAAACGCCTGATTCCTTCCAAATATTTGCCAGTTCCCATAACCACCGCGGTCAGAGGATCTTCGGCGACCGTGACATGCAGGCCGGTTTCTTTTGCAATCAACTGATCGAGCCCGCGCAGGAGTGCTCCGCCGCCTGCGAGCACGACGCCGCGATCGACGATATCCGCCGACAATTCCGGCGGTGTGCGTTCGAGGGTTACCCGCACGGCATTCACGATCGACGATACGGGCTCGCGCAGGGCCTCGCGGATTTCTTCCGAGGTAATGGTCAGAATCTTCGGCAGTCCGAGGACCTGATCCCGGCCTTTGACTTGCATCTCCAGTTCTTCTTTGAGGGGGAAGCCGGAGCCGATGGCGATTTTGATTTCTTCCGCGGTGCGCTCGCCCACCATCATGTTATAGGTGCGCTTCAAATGCTGAATGATGGCTTGATCCATTTCATCGCCGGCAACACGCACGGAATTGACGTGCACAATGCCCCCCAGCGAAATAACCGCGACTTCGGTGGTTCCGCCGCCGATGTCCACCACCATGCATCCCTGGGGTTCATGTACGGGAAGCCCCGCACCAATGGCGGCTGCCATGGGTTCTTCAATGGTGTAGACTTTCTTCGCGCCGGCTTGCATCGCGCTTTCCGTTACGGCGCGTTTTTCCACTTCGGTGACGCACGAGGGCACGCAGATGGCCACTCTCGGCATTACCAGCATTTTTCGATTGTGAACTTTTTGAATGAAATACTTCAGCATCGCCTCGGTAATTTCGAAATCGGCGATAACGCCGTCTTTCATGGGTCGAATGGCGACGATGTTGCCGGGCGTGCGGCCAATCATGTTCTTGCCTTCATTGCCGACGGCGCGCACTTTGCCTGTGTCTTTGTTGATGGCGACCACCGAGGGTTCGCTTAAGACGATGCCCTGGCCTTTCAGATAGACCAGTGTGTTGGCGGTACCCAGGTCGATGCCCATATCATGGGAGAATAGACCCGGCAGCAAATTCAGGAATCGCAAGTATGAACTCCTTCGAACGGGCCGGGGACAAGACCGGCCCGAAGGAACCCGGAATGCAAAGAATCCGAGGGATTTAGAGATTCGCTATTGGCGCGTATCCCGCACAGACATCATGGCGCGGGGCACCCACCCACACATTCGCACGCAATTCACAACCTGGCGTGGTGAATTCGGCACATACCCCGTAATCCGTGCACAAATAAGCGGCAAATCACACTAAATCGTGTGGTGGCCCTGTTCGCAAACCGACTCCATTGTATGTGGGAATTCCCCAACGGATTTGCGAAGTATATCAGAAGCCCCAATAAAAATCCAACGATTCCACGCGTATATGACTGAATGTAAGTCAAATAGTTGAAACTATTTATGGCGTTTGGACATAAACCATCGGCTCTTGCGTGAATAAACTTGATTGCCGGCTCCGCCAAACCGAAAATGGCGGTAGAAAGGGCCTGCCAATCATTGATTACCACTACCCCTCGGATAAAGCGATTTCTTTTAACAGCCATTTTCGCGGCGCTTTCGTTGTGTGGGGCGGAAGGCTTCCTCAGGCTCTTGGGAATACATGATCCCATCCTGTACGAGCTGGATTCAGCGACGGGCTACCGAATCAAGCCCAATCAGACTTCCACGATCTGGGGCCGGACCATTGTGATCAATCATTGGGGGGTGCGCGATCCCCGGCCGCTGAAAGCAAAACCGGATGGCATCCGTCGCATTCTCGTGTTGGGCGATTCGGTCACGTGGGGCGGTCCGGCTATCGTGCAGGACGAATTGTTCACCACGCTTGCAGAAAAGCGTATGCCGGGTTTCGAGATCGTCAATGCCGGTGTGAACGGGTATTCGATTGCGCGGATGGCGGCACACTACGAGCACTTGCGGGGTTTGAACGTGGACAACGTGGTGATCGTGGCCATTCCGCGCGATTTTACGCGCCCGCCGTTTGTTGCGTTGTCTGAGCGGACTCCAGCATTTCCTCTGGAGAAGCCCGACTTCGCAATCAGTTATCTTGCCCGGATTGCGCGCATACGTCTGTATCGCCGTTTGGAATGGGGAATCTTGAAACCTCCGGAAGATAGCGTGGCCACGGAAGCGCTTTCGGAGGAGGAATGTTTCCGGAAAAACCTGGACGCCCTTGTCGAATTCAAGACGTCGCTTGGCGACATCCCGCTTGCTGTGATCATGGCGCCCACTCTCAGCAGCGCGCCTTCCATGGAGCGCATGAATCAGATACGCGATGCGATAATGGGATTGGGCATCCCGTATGTCAGCCTCAACGAAATTATCGCACCCGACCCGGCGTGGTTTATCGACGGCGTTCACCTCAATTCCATGGGTCATGCGGCGGTTGCGCCGCCATTGGCGGAATGGATTCAGGACTTCCTAGCGGAACGATAGCGGAGTAGCCTTCAAGAACCGGCGAGCCTGCGCGGCAGTGAATATGGACCCGGTGATGAGAAGGGGGAGTTTTTGTTCTTCGGCTCTGGCAACGCCTGTGTTAATCGCGGCTTCCAGGGAAGGTTCCGTCAATGACGCGCCGCACACGGTCTGCAGTTGCGCCGCATCCATGGATCTGGTGCCTTCATATTGTGTCGCGATGAATTCGCGTGCGATGGGCCGCAAGGCGTCAGTAATGCCCGAGGCGTCTTTATCGTTGGAGACGGCGAGAACGACAATGCAGGGGAGCATGGAGTGCGCCAAGGCCTTGGCTCCACCGGGATTGTGTGCGCAATCGATCACTATCAAGGGTTCGCGTTGAACGCGATCGAAGCGGCACGGCCAAACCGCGGAGGAAAGGCCACGCCGTATGGCCTCTGCATTCAGGTTGGGGAAACGTGTCGCCATGGATTCGGCCGCGGCCACGGCCAGTGCTGCGTTTTCGCCCTGGAACCGGCCGGCGAGCGCAATGGGGGTCGAGTTGAATTCCAGTTCACCTTCGTAGGTCAGCCGCTGATTGAAGGCGTAGCCCTCCACGGCGAAGCGGAATGCATCGTTGGCCATGCGCAATGGCGCGTCCACTTCGTCGGCGGTTTCTCTGAAGATGCGGGCGGCTTCGGCGGGTTGTGCCGCGCAAACGACCGGCACTTCCGGCTTGATTAAGCCTGCTTTTTCGTGCGCGATCGCGGCAATTCCCGATCCGAGGTGCGCCTCGTGATCGATGGAAGTGGGGCACAACACGGTGACCGTAGGTGTGATAACGTTGGTCGCGTCGCTTCGGCCGCCCATTCCAGCTTCGATAATTGCGCAGTCCACACGTTCTTTGGCGAACCACGTAAACGCGGCCGCGGTAACGAGTTCAAATGGGGTTGGTTGATCGGGCAATTCGGCGAGTGTGGGGAGAAATGAATCGAGTAGCGAAGAAAAGCCGTTGGGCGAGATTGGAGTGCCGTCGACGAGGATATGTTCTTCGTCGTGCTGCAAAGGAGGGCTGGTGAACCGACCCACGCGATAACCGGCCGCGCGGAGCATGGCATCGAGGAATGCGCCTGTGCTGCCTTTGCCGTTGGTGCCCCCGATGTGTACGGCGGGGTACTTGAGATGGGGGTTGCCTTGCGAGGCCAACAACGCCAGCACGCGATCCTGGCCTGGTTTTATGCCTTGGCCACGGGCCAATCGTTGGAGTGGGTTGCCGGCGCTCACTGGGCTACCGCGAGGGCGACAGGTAGCGGACCAACTTCCCAAGGGTCGAACGCATTTCTGTCCGCTTCACGATACGGTCGATGAAACCGTTGCCGTATTGATATTCGGCGGTCTGAAAGCCTTCAGGCAATTTTACTTTGAGCGAGCGTTCAATCAACCTCGGGCCGGCGAATCCGATGTGTGCGTGGGGTTCCGCGAGAATGATGTCGCCGATGGTTGAGAAGCTGGCGAAGACGCCACCGGTTGTTGGATGCGTCAATACGGAAACGTAGGGGATTCCCGCTTCGTTCATACGCCTTACGGCTTCGGAGGTCTTTGCCATTTGCATGAGGCTGAGTATGCCTTCCATCATGCGGGCTCCGCCGGACGAGGAGAACGTGATCATCGGCACTTTTTCTTCGATGGCATCTTCGGCAAGGCGGCAGAATTTTTCTCCTGTCGCCGATCCCATGCTGCCTCCGAGAAATCCGAAGTCCATTACGCCTAATGCCAGCCGGTACCCCTCGATGGCTCCGAACCCTGTGACGATGGCTTCCCGCAGGCCGCTTTTGTCTTCGGCGGCCTTTACTTTGCTGGGATAGGAATACTTCACTTCCTCGACCACGAAGCCGAGCGGATCGCCGTTGTGCACCTTGGCGTGCGTCTCCACGAAGGTGTCGTGATCCAGCAGGAATTCGATGCGATCGCGCGCCGACACCCGATGATGGTAGTCGCAATGGGTGCAGACCATCAGGTTGTCGTGAAGTTCTTTGCTGGTAATGGCCTGGCCGCAGCCGGGACATTTCAGCCACATGCCGTCTGGCACCTGGCTGCGCCTGCCTATAACAGAAACGAACCGCCGCCGTTTCAGGAATGCCATAGTATCTCGCTCAAGCCGACTGCAAGCCGGCTTCGGGTTCATCCAGTTTGTCTTTGGAGTACAACAACCGGCCGCACTGGCGGCAGTTGTGTATTTTGCCTTCAAGAATCTCGTTTACAATCTGCGCGGTCACGCGCATATTGCATCCGCTACAGACTTCGTCGTTGAGCGGAACAGCCGCCGCGCCGGTCTTTTTGCTTTGGCGGATCCGCTGGTATCGTGAGAACAAGGTGGCTTCCACCTTGTCCAGGAACGGTTTTCGCTGTAATTCCAGGGACTCGCGGGCCTTGACGGCTTCGGCCAATTCCTGATCGATTTCCGTGCATTGTGCCGCAATGGCCTTCAACTCGCCGTCGATCCGTTTTTTGTCTTCCGCCAGCATGGCTCTTGCCTCATCCAGTTCCATCATGATCTGAATGATACGTTCTTCACGTTGAGCAATCTGTTTTCTTACGGCATCGATTTCATGAAGAAGGGCCTGATACTCGTCGTTCTTCTTCACATTCAGAAGCTGGGTTTGGTACTTGCCGATCTGGGCCTGCTTTTCGCTAATCTCCCCTTCGCACTGGCGTTGTTCCAGTTGCAGGGCCTTGATCCGGTTTTCCCTTTCCTGCAACTCGCCCGCCAGGCGTTTTTTTTGAACGTCAAACTTGTTCTTTTGCTTGGGGATTTCGTCTTCGCGCAATTTGCACGCTTCGATCTTCAAATCCAGCTCTTGAAGGCGCAGCAACGTCCTCAATGATTCAGACCTCCTCGTAGGGCGGTTCGTTTCAACTTTTCGGGGCAGTTGCCCTCAAACAGAAAAGCCGCAGCCAAGGGCTGCGGCTCGGGTTACCGAATCCACGGCATCATTTTGCGCAGCTTCGCGCCCACCTCTTCGACGGGGTGGCTCGCGTTGGCGTCGCGCAGTTTCTGGAAGTTTTTTCCGCCGGAACGGTATTCCTCCAGCCACTCTTTTGCGAATTCGCCTTTTTGTATGCGCGCAAGGGCTTCCTTCATGGCCGCCTTCGTTCTATCCCGGTCGACGATTTTCGGGCCCACGGACATGCCGCCGTACTCCGCCGTGTCACTGACCGAGTAATTCATGAACTTCAAACCGCCACGGTAATAAAGATCGACGATCAGCTTCAACTCGTGCATCACCTCGAAGTACGCGATCTCCGGCTGGTACCCGGCTTCCATCAGGACTTCGAAGCCCGCCTTGATCAGTTCCGCTGAACCGCCGCAGAGCACTGTCTGTTCGCCGAACAGGTCGGTTTCGGTTTCTTCCTTAAAGGTGGTTTCGATAATGCCGGCGCGTGCGCCGCCGACGCCGATGCCGTAGGCGAGGGCCTTCTTGAGCGCGGTGCCGGTAGCATCCTGGTGGATGGCCACGAGGCAGGGCACGCCCGCGCCGCGCTCGAACTCTTCGCGCACCAGATGGCCGGGGCCTTTTGGGGCAATCATGAACACGTCAAGGTCTTTGGCGGGGACAATGCAGTTGAAGTGTATGTTGAAGCCGTGGGCGAACATGAGCGAATCGCCGGGCTTCATATTCGGCGCGATTTCTTTTTCGTACAGGTCCTTTTGAATCGTATCCGGGACGAGAATCATCACGATGTCGGCGCGTTTTGCCGCTTCGGCGGGCTGCATCACTTCGAAGCCGGCTTCCTTCGCGGCCTGGAACGTCTTGCTGTTCTCGCCGCCGCGATGGCCGATCACGACGCTTATGCCGCTGTCGCGCAGGTTCTTGGCGTGGGCATGGCCCTGGCTTCCGTACCCAATCACGGCGACCGTCTTTCCACTCAGAACAGACAGGTCCGCGTCCTTCTCGTAATAAATCGTCGCCATGCTGGCAGAATCCTTTTCCGGTTTTCCGGTCCGTGAGGACCGCGGGTATATTATCCAACCGCCTCTTCGGCGACTGATCCATTTTCCTTGGGCGAACGGGAGATGGCCACCCGTCCGGTGCGCACGACTTCCTGAATGCCAAACGGCCGCATCATATCGATGAAAGCCCGGACCTTGGCGCGGGTGCCGGTCACTTCCGTAATCATGGCTTCCGATGCGATGTCCACGATGCGGGCGCGGAAGATGTTGGCGATTTGAATCACTTCACCGCGCCGTGCCGCGCCGGCGCCAATCTTGACCAGGACGAGTTCGCGTTCGACGAAGTCCGACTGGGTCAAATCAATGACTTCGATCACCTCGACCAGCTTGTTCAATTGCTTCACGGTCTGTTGGAGCACGCGGTCGTCGCCGCTGACCACGACGGTCATGCGCGATACCGTGGGATCTTCCGTTTCTCCGACGCAGAGGCTTTCAATGTTGTAGCCCCGCATACTGAACAGTCCCGCGACGCGCGCGAGCACGCCGAACTGGTTCTGGACCAAGACACTGATGGTATGCTGCTT
>BTWA01000001.1:170686-212236 GCA_045863295.1 Candidatus Hydrogenedentota bacterium | reverse complement strand
CGCGCGCGAGCACGCCGAACTGGTTCTGGACCAAGACACTGATGGTATGCTGCTTCATAACTGCTGCTCCAATCCGATCCGTTGCCCGAATTCATTCGGGCGTTGCAGGCGGGGCGCCGTTGAACTCGTTCATGGCCTGAGCGATTCCCCGGCGCACGAAGGTCAACACCCCTTCCACGGCCCACGCGACCATGCGGTCCACCTCCGGCGCCTCTTCCGGCATGAATGAACTCAGGACGTGATCAGCCAGATCGTTTCCTGGCCTTTTCGCGTCCACGCCCAGACGCAACCGGGCGTAGGCCGTTGTGCCGAGTTGTTCCGCTACAGACTTCAGGCCATTATGCCCACCTGCGGCGCCTTCGGCCCGAAACCTCAGGCGGCCCAGCGGCAAATTCACATCATCCACGATGACCAGAAAGTCCGCAGCAAAATCCTGCACGCGATTTCTGGCTGCCGCCGCCACGGCAATGCCGCTGCGGTTCATGTATGTCATCGGCTTGACCAGCACAATTTCTTCGCCGTCAACGCGCGCGGACGCCCACAAGGCCTGATGCTTCTCACGGTCAAACCCGGCGCCGAGCCGATCGGCCAACCGGTCCACCACCCGGAATCCGACGTTATGCCGCGTATTGCGGTATTGCGGACCCGGATTGCCCAGCCCAACGAGTAGCTTCACGCCGCGACCCTTTCCTGGCTGGGATCGGGATTAACTTTCCGTCTTGGGTGCGGCGGCGGCGGCATCCGCAGCGGCCGCGGCTTCCGCGGCTTCTTCGGCGGCCGTTTTGACCACGCGCGGTGTCAACACGGCCAATACAGCGCGCTCGCCTTCGGTGATAATCGTGACGCCTTCCGGCGCGACGATATCCGACACGTGGAGGCTGTCGCCGATACCGACTTCCGATACATCCAGTTCCAAATGTTCCGGGACGTTGGTCGGAAGGCATTCCACTTCGACTTCACGCAACTGGTGGTCGAGTACGCCGCCGTCCTGCACGCCTTTCGAGCGGCCCACAAGGAGAATCTGCACAACCGTCTGCAGCTTCTCCTTCAGATTCACGCGAAGGAAGTCGACATGCACGACATCGCCTTTCACGGGGTGATGCTGCACATCTTTCACGAGCGCGGGGCCGCTCATGGCAGGCGCATCCGGCACGGCGATGTTAACGACGGCGTGTTCGCCCGCGTCATGCAGGAGCTTGGTCAGTTCGCGCTTGTTGACGGTCAGCGACGATGCATCCTGCCCGAGGCCATACACCACGCCGGGCACAACCCCTTCGCGGCGCAATCGTCCTGCGGCATTTGTGCCGCCGGCGGTGCGGGGCTTGGCTTCCAGTGTCTTGAGTTCCATGGCTTTTCTGGCCTCCAAATCTTTCTTTATCGAAACAATATGCTGACGGACTCTTCCTGGTGAATCCGGCGAATGGCCTCGCCTACAAGCGGCGCAATTGACAGCACCTTTATCTTGGTGCATTGCCTCGCAGCTTCGGAAAGCGGAATCGAATCGCTCACCAGGACTTCGTCCAGTACGGAATTCTGTATTCTTTCAATGGCGGAACCGCTGAATACGCCGTGCGTCGAGCAGGCGATTACGTCAATGGCGCCCAGGTTTTTGATGGCTTGGGCGGCTTTGACGAGCGTTCCACCGGTGTCGATCATGTCGTCGAAGATAATGGCATGCAAGCCTTCGACTTCTCCGATCACGTTCATCACTTCCGACTCGTTTTCCTTGGGCCGCCGCTTATCGATGATGGCCAAAGGCACTTCGAGCCGCCGGGCAAAATCGCGAATTCTGGCCACGCTGCCTGTATCCGGCGAAACGACCACGGTATTCTTGTTCAACCCGCGTTCGAGCAGGTGATTCACAAACACAACGTCGCCACTAAGGTGATCGACGGGAATATCAAAAAAACCTTGAATCTGGCCGCAGTGGAGATCCACCGTCAGCACCCGATCCACACCGGCCGCAACCAACAAATTCGACACCAGCTTGGCCGTGATCGGCACACGGGGCCGGTCTTTCCTGTCCTGTCGCGCGTAGCCATAGTAGGGGATAACCGCAGTCACCCGATCCACGGATGCGCGCTTTGCCGCATCGATAAAAATCAACAGTTCCATGATGTTGCGATTCACCGGGGGCGATGTGGAGTTGATGATAAAGACATCGCTTCCGCGGATGTTCTCGTGAACTTGCAGCTTGATCTCGCCGTCGCTGAATTCGCCAATAAGGACGCGGCCGGGCGGGATCTCCAAATATTTGCAGACCCCTTCGGTCAACGCCTGGGACGCTGTTCCGCTAAAGACTTTCACGTTTCTACTGTAAGCCACCGCCGTAATCGCCCAAGGTCATTCACAACTCAAATAAAGTCAATATGTTATGTTATGGCTGGGGAGCTAGGATTCGAACCTAGGAGTGCCGGTACCAAAAACCGGTGCCTTACCACTTGGCGACTCCCCAGCAATGCCTTTGCCCCCAACGGGTTACGACAAGTCAAGACCCATGCTTGAACCGCCGTGGAACCGTGGGAATCAGTCGCTTTAGGGCTGCCTGCGCCGGGAAATGGGCAATAATCCGCCCAATTCGCCCGTCGCAAACAAGCGCGGGAGTATAGCAAGCGAAAATTGGCCAAGTCAATTTGTACGGCGAGTTTGGGAGTTTGGTCCAAGTTGTCCAAGGCGTTCCAGTTGCCATGGCTTGCAGGGATTGTGGAGCCGGTTGATGTCGAGCCTCAAGATTGCCACTTTGCGTTCGCCTACTATACGATCCCGCTTCAACGCACAAAGGAGACCCCATGCAAGCCATTTTCATGGCCGCCGGCGCCAGTACGCGCACGGAGCCGTTGACGCTGACCCGGCCGAAGCCGATGTTGCCGGTGCTGAACGAACCGCTGCTGGCGCATCAGATCCGTGCGGTGGCGCCGTTTGTGTCCGAGGTGGTCGTTGTCGTCGGGTATAGGCGGGAAATGGTGGAAGAGCATTTTGGGGGTTCGTTTGAAGGCACCCCCATCCGATATGTGGTGCAGCAGGAGACCCGTGGCACAGGCCACGCGGTGCTTCAATGCTCGGACGTCATAACGAGCGATACTTTTCTGCTTTTCAACGGCGATGATTTGTATGACCCTTCCGACGTAAAGAAATTGCTTGTGCATTCCCAAGGCGCGCTGGCCAAGGAAATTGCCGACCCGCGATTGTATGGCGTCTATGTCGTGGATACGGACCGCCGTGCCACGCGCATCGTTGAAAAGCCAAAGGAAATCATCTCTACATTGTGCAATGTGGGGGCTTACAAGCTGCCCAAATCCATCTTCAGGATACTGGAATCGACCGCGCCTTCCGAGCGCGGTGAAATCGAAATTACGTCCGCGATTGAAACGTTGCTTGGGCAAACGCCTTTTCACATTGTGCCCATGGAAGGCTATTGGCTGCCAATCGGTTATGCATGGGATTTGTTGCGTGCGAACGAGTACTTCATTGAGCATTTTTTGAAGAACGAGCGCCACGGCGAGGTAAGTCCGGGGGCGGAATTAAACGGCACCGTGTACGTAGCCGAGGGTGCGCAAGTGCGCAGCGGCGTTGTCATCGACGGGCCCGTTTATATCGGCCGCAATGCCTCCGTAGGCCCGAATTGCTGGCTGCGCCCGGGAACCACCCTTTGCGACGGCACACGCGCGGGCCATGCTGTTGAGATCAAGAACTCGATTCTGATGCGCGGGTCTGCCGTGCCGCATCTCAGTTACGTGGGCGACAGCATCGTCGGCGAGTACGCCAATTTGGGTGCGGGCACGATTACGGCCAATTTCCGGCATGACGCCAAAAACATCACCACCACGGTCAAAGGTCAATCCGTGGACACTGGCCGCAACAAGTGCGGCGCGATCTTCGCCGATCACGTGCACACAGGCATCAACACCTCGATTTATCCCGGCCGCAAAATGTGGCCACACACCGTTAGTTTCCCTGGGGAAGTGGTGCGCAAGGACATTACCGAGGTGAAGCGTGTACCGCAAAAGTAGACACGGTTTCTTGTCGTGTCTGAGACTGCGCGCTGGTTGTTCGTCAGCATTCCGCGTCGTTACGAAGTAGGCGGGGGACTGACGCCGATGCCGGTGGAACGGATGGGGCAGGATACTGCTTCTGTTTTCGGGGAATTGACCCTTTGATCCAGTGGGTTTATTATCAACGTACGTTGGACTAATTCTCATCTCCAGGAGCGACGCATGACACATCGCGGATTGAAAAGCTTGCTGGCGGGTCTTGTTTTTGCGGTGGCCTCGGCCTGTTTCAGCGTCCCTGCGCATGCCGATATTCGTGAGTTTTTGTTTGGGGATTTTGGCGAAGGTTCGTGGCGTGCGGAAGTGGCGGCTTCCACGGGCTTTCATTCTGGACGTCGCAGCCGCACGGGCGATTTGGTGTTTACCGGCAATGCGGAGTACGAATGGCCAATTACTGCGCGGATGACACTCGGCCTGCGCATGTATCCCCTGTTTCTCTACCTTCAGGATGACCCCGAGGAAACAGTCTGGGGTGGCGGCGTGGGTATTGATACGCGCTATTATTTCAAGGAGGCGTATGACGCGTGGTATGTGGAAGGCGCGGCGTCGCTGCTTGGCCACGATGGGAAGTTCGAGGGCAATTCCGGTTCCATGAATTTTCTCTTGCAGGCGGGCGTGGGATACGAATTTCAGAACGACTGGCACGTTACCTTGCAAGTCCAGCATCTCTCGAATGGCGGGCTCGCGGAAAGAAACGCGGGCGCGAACAGCGTGGGTGTGGCGGTGGGATATCGATTCTAGGACAAATAGAATCCGCATTGCCTTGTGCCGCACACTAAGGGTCTGCTCATGACAACGGGACTGCGGTGGTTGGTCTCCGTAGTACCCTTTCTCCGCGAGAGGTTCGATTGGCGGCGAGTCCGCCTCGCGGGCGTTCCCGCTGTTTTGGAATCTCGCTTATGTGCACCCTCTCAAATGATCATGCTCAAGGCAGGCGATGATTGCGTCGTGTGCATCTGCGCGCTCGATGGGAATAGACACCTGATTGTAGCCGGCTCCGAGACGATCCAACTCTGCGAACTTTCCGCAAGAATAGATCGCATTCTGGCTGACTTGCCTCTTGACACGACGGCCACTGTCGAATGGATCGACAGTGAAAGAGGAATCGCTATTCAGCTCAACGCGTCGCGGGAGTTGGCGTGCGAGTTGGCGGCGGCGATTCTGGTCGATCTCGGCAGGCTTTCGACCAGTGATACCGTATCGTACCTTGTGAGCCGCTGCGACGACGAGTTGGAACCGTCTGAACACTTGACTCGAACATAGTCACCCTTGGCCCGGCGTTTCGAGAGTTGCTGTCATCCAGCCTCGTACCGAATTAACGAGCCATATGCCTTGGGCTCGCCGGAGTTCATCGACGTGAATAGCGCGTTCGCTGACTACCCCTGCCTTCAAAATCATCGCACGAAAAATGCCGGGCAATAGCCCGCATTCCACAGCGGGCGTGTATTTCTTGCCGTCGATTTGAACCACGATATTGGCCATGGTGCTTTCGGTAACTTCTCCCCGTTCATTCCATAAGATGGCGTCGTCGTAGTCGGCGCGGGCGTTTCGCGCCGTGGTGTACAAGTCACGATCCGTGGTCTTGTGGAATAGCATGCGGTCGCGGGAATCGACCGGAACGGGGGCCAGCGCGACGCGCAGGATCGCGGGCAGGGGCGTTAATGTTTCCCACTCCAGCGACGGCGCGCCTTCGGGGCTTAGGATCAATCGCACGCGGGCGGGGTTGGCTCCGATGCGGGCGTTTTCCAAGGTGGTCTGGATTCGCTGGGGATCGAAAGTGAACCCGAAATAGTTGGCGCTTCGCGCCATGCGATCCAAGTGTTCATCGAGGTAGGAAAACCGTCCGTTGAATGCCAGCGTCTCAAGCAATGACGCGCGCATGGGCGGCTGGGTCAACGCTTTCGCCTTCTGCAGACATTCGTCGTATTCGGCATCCGCCGATGAATCCCATGTGATTCCGCTGCCCACGCTGTAGCGCGCGATTCCCTTTTCCGAATCAATTACGGCCGTGCGGATCGCCACGGAGAACTCGGCAAACCCTCCCGGCAACCAACGGCCGATCGCGCCGCAATACACACCGCGCGGATACATTTCGTGCTCGCGAATGATCTTCATCGTCTCGACTTTGGGTGCGCCGGTCACCGATCCCGAGGGGAACAAGGCGCGAAAAATTTCGGGCACGGAGGCGGTCGTACGGGATTGAATGGTCGAGGTCATTTGCCAGACGGTGGGATAGCGCTCCACGTCAAAGAGGCTTTTCACTTCCACCGATCCGGATTCGCTGATGCGCCCCATATCGCTGCGCAACAAATCGACGATCATCACGTTTTCCGCGCGATCTTTTTCGCTTTCGGCCAGATCGCGAGCCATGCGCTCATCCTCCTCGGGCCAACGCCCTCGAGGACGCGTCCCCTTCATAGGCCTCGTCGTCAAGATGCCGTTCTCCAGACGAAAGAATAGCTCCGGGGAAAACGATGCGATCTGGAAGCGTCCGGTGTCGATGAAGGCGGCATGGTTTGATTCCTGGGCCTGCGCCACCGTTTTGAACCATGGCAGCGGATCCCCTTTAAAGGACGCCTCCAGGGGAAAGGTATGATTGACCTGATACGTGTCTCCCGCGGCAATTCGATTGCGCAACGCGGAAATAGATTCGTTATATGATTCGCGGTCGACCAAGGTTTGCCAAGATCCCACGGAATACTCGCAGTCGTCTCTTGAGTCTTTCGCCGGGCCTTCGAACAGCGCAAACCAGGCCAACGGAAACCCGATTGGCGGATGGCACATCAAGGCCGAATCAAATGCGGGTGATGCCTCATACGATATGAATCCGACGGCATGAAGGCCTCCCTCTACTGCGAGACCGACCTCTGTTAGCAACGGCAAGACATCGCCCGTTGAGTCCGCGCGAAAGATGCTTACAGGGCTATGGTAATTGTCGCCGCCAAAGCGTGCGGTAAGCGAAGAAATCACGATGCTTGTAACTCGACTGCACGTTGGCGCGTCGACAATCTCACGGGTAGGCATTTTCTGGAATGGGCATTTTTCTGGAAGACCAATGACGAAATCATGTAAATGAGTATACCAGACACAACGAAAACATCAAGGGAACTTGAAATGTAAACGCCAGAGCGATCGCACTAGAATCCGCATAAAAACGATCCTGTGTCTCAAGTCAGCGGGAATGGGGCAAAGAGGGATTGCACAAGCGCCCTTCCTACCCTTCGTCATTCCCGCGAAGGCGGGAATCCACGAAGACGTAGAAGCAACCTCTCCCGATTTAACGATAGACCCCCGCTTTCACGGGGGGTGACGGAAAAAGGCAATTTGGGAATGGCGATGAATTTAATTGCGATTGCCCTGATGTCTACTCTCAATCCAAAAACCGGGCTTTCACCTCTTCCGTTGGCACCATGCATGCCTCCGTTCTTCCGAACCATCGATACCGGTTTCGCGCCACGTAATCGTACAGCGCGTCGCGTACAGGGCGGGGCACGATCGCGAATGCACACGCCAGCGCCCACAGCCCGCCGAGATGCCGCATGATGCGCAGTCCGGCATCCGACCGCACAAAACAAGTCTCTCCTTCAACCAGCACAACTGAATCGAGAAAATCCGGGGGCAAGCCAAATTTATTCAAATACGCCTGGCCCGGTTCGGATTGCAGGGCGGCAAACCGGAACACGCCGCGTTTGTCGCGCCGCAGAATGAATTGGACGAGCGCATTGCAGTAGTTGCATACGCCGTCAAACAAGATAACCGGGTGATTCATGCGCCTGCGATTATACACGGAGGGGGCCATCTCCGCCCGCTACAACCGAACGCCCCTATGGTGGTACCATGGGCTTGAGCCTCAAGGGGATCTGCCATGACCTCTTCCGAAAATTCTGCCACACTGGGTGTGGTTATTGTCGATCACGGATCGAAGTTGCCCGCGGCGAACCGCTTATTGGAAGACGTGGCCGTTGCCTACCGGCGCATAACCGGCACGACCATCGTGGAGCCGGCCCATATGGAGTTGGCGGAACCCACGATTGCCCAAGCATTGTCGCGTTGTATAGAGCAAGGGGCGACGGAGGTGGCGGTGGCTCTATTCTTTCTTTCGCCGGGGCGGCATAGTACTTCGGACATTCCACGCATCGTGGAGGAAGCGGCGGAGCGGTTTCCCACGGTGCCCTGCTACGTGACGGAACCGATCGGTCTGGATCGCGCAATCATCGAAGTCATGCAACGCAGGATTGAGGAGGCCGTGCGCAACCCGCGCCAGCGGATCACCAAGGCCGGGGTTTGAATATGGCAACGGTAGCTGCGGAGAATGCGATCCTCGCATTTCGCGAGGCCTTGGGTGAAGCGGCTGTCGACACGCAATCCGAAACGATTGGCCGCTACGCGCGCAGTTCCTCCGGCACCTCCACCATTCCTATTTGCATTTTGTATCCGGAATCCACGGCGCATGTTCAGGCGTTGGTTCGTGCAGCTTCGGAACATGGCATTGTGCTGTATCCGATTTCGCGGGGGAAGAATTGGGGCTATGGCGATGCGTGCGCGCCCATGTCCGGGGCGGCGATTGTCGATCTTTCGCGCATGAACCGGATTGTCGAAGTGAATACGGATTTGGCGTACGCGATCATCGAGCCGGGTGTCACGCAAGGGCAGCTTTACGAGTATTTGCAACGGAATAAGACGGGGCTGTGGTGCGATGTGACGGGCGCGGGGCTTGAGGCCAGCTTTGTGGGGAACACGTTGGATCGCGGATTTGGCCACACGCGCTACGGGGATCATTTCCTTTCCACGTGCGGCATGGAGATCGTCCTGGCGGATGGCCGTGTGTTGCATACCGGGTACGGCCACTATCCGAATGCGCAAGCGGCGCATGTCTACCGGTATGGCGTGGGACCGTTTATCGACGGCCTTTTTTGTCAATCCAATTTCGGGATTGTCACCAAGATCACGATGTGGCTCATGCCCGAGCCAGAGGCATTTTGTTTTTTTTATGTCGTTGTGGACGATCCGGACGGCGTGGGACCCCTTATTGACGCGCTTCGCCCGCTGCGGCTGAACGGCACGCTTCCCGCCACGCTGCACATCGGCAATGACCTCCGCATCCTTAGCGCGAAGCAAGGATACCCGTGGCAGGAGTCCGGTGGACGCACGCCTCTTTCGCGCGAGATCCGCAAGGATATGATCCGGTCAATACGCGCGGGTGCATGGAACATGGCGAGCGCCTTGACCGGCACGCGGGACCAAGTGCGCGCGGGCAAGAAGGCACTTCGGAATGCGTTGGGTGGCGTGGGCAAACTTCGATTCGTGGACGATTCGAAGCTTAGCTGGGCATGGCGCGTTTCGGGTTGGTTGAGCGGTTTGGGCATGGGCGATTCGCTTCGCGAGCTTTTGATTGCGATGCGCCCCCTGTTTGGGACGTTGAAAGGTCAACCGTTTGACGATGCGATGCGCGGCGCGCAATGGCGCTTGCAGAAGGAGTCCGGCGTTCCGACGGCCGATCCATTGGACGTAGGCGCGGGCATTCGCTGGCTGTCGCCGGTGTTGCCCACCACGGGCCGACATGCAAATGAAGTGTTATCGATTGTGGAACCGATTTTTCAGCGTCACGGATTTGACTTACTGGTTACATTTACCATGATCAACGAGCGCGCCATGATCGCGGTTATGAATGTCGCGTTTGATACGAGCCTTCCCGATGAGGCCGCTGCGGCATCCTCCTGTTATTTGGAATCGCTTCAGGCGCTGATTGAAAAGGGCTATATCCCATACAGGACGGGTCATGCCGGCATGCGCCTGTTGCATTCGCAGGATGATGTGTTCTGGGATGTCGCCACTTCGATTAAATCCGCACTGGACCCGCAGGACATTATTTCGCGTGGCCGGTATCTGCCGCCCTTGGAGAATCCAGAGTAGGCCGGTTGCCCTTTGACTGGGACCGGCGTATAACAGTTCATAGTACGCGGGGGAAATCGCGAATCGAGGAATAGCCGTATGCGTTGCCTGAAACCAACTTCACGCCGGACCTTTCTGAAAACAAGTCTTGCCGCAGCAGCACCCGTTCTCATCGATACACCTGCGCCCATACGGGGGGAGGCGCATTTTTCGCCGCCTAATCCTGTGCGCGTTGGGTATATCGGAGTGGGGCGGCGGGCGGCACAACTCATGAAGCTTCCGGATTCCGCGGTGATAACCGCGTTCAGCGATTTGAATCCGGAACGGCTGTCGACCATGCATAAAAAGTATCCGGCCACCAAGACGTTTCTGGATTACCGCGAGATGATCACATCAGGTGAGGTGGACGCCGTAGTCGTGGCCACTCCGGATCACTGGCACGCGTTGCCTGCCATTCATGCGTGTCAAGAAGGAAAACACGTGTATGTGGAAAAGCCGCTGAGTCTAACCGTGGCCGAAGGGCGCGCCATGGTGACCGCGGCGAGAAAGTATGGCGTCACCTTTCAGTGCGGTAGCCAGCAGCGATCCATGAAGAGTTGTCAGACCGGGTGTCACATCGTCCGTGAAGGGTTGCTTGGCAAAATCGCCACCATCCACGGGGCCAATTATCCGAGCCCGTGGGACTGCGATCTTCCGGAGGAATCGCCGCCTGCCGATTTGAATTGGGATATGTGGTGCGGACAGACCACGCCGCGGGGTTACCACCGCGATCTGTACCTGCCTCGGGCCGACGGGCGCACCTATAAAGATGGGCGTCCGTTGGGTTGGATTTCGTATACGCCGTATTCCGGCGGCGAGATGACCGGTTGGGGGGCGCATGGGCTGGATATCGTGCAATGGGCGTTGGGCAAAGATCTGAGCGGACCGGTGGAAGTGTGGCCGGAGCCGGATGCCGTGGCGGAATCGGCGGTTTTTTTCGGAAAGAGGTTCGATCCCAAGAAGTGGCCCGAGGGCAAGAAGCTCATCTGTCCCGTATCCTTCCGGTATGATGATGGAACGATTCTGCGGCTGGATGGCAAGGGCCCTGGTGGAGGGGCGTTGTTCGAGGGAGAAAAGGGCACCATTCTGATCGATCGAGGCCAATACAAGTACACATTGGCTGATGGCACCACGAAAGAGGAAAGCGAACCCAAGGGCGAGGACGACACCAAAGCCCATCTGGCCAATTGGATCGATGCCATCCGGAATCAGACGCCGCCCGCCGCCGATGTGGAAATGGGCCACCGATCCGCCACGGTATGCCACCTCGGCAACATTGCGCGTTGGACTGGCCGCAAGTTGCAATGGGATCCTGCGGCGGAACAGTTTGTGAACGACGACGAAGCGAATGCGTACCTCAAGCGCGAAATGCGCAAGCCCTGGGCGATCGAAGAAGGTTGAGCGGGAATTCAGTTCTGGATAGCAGCAATGATTTCCGGGGCAACTTCCAGAACGCTCCCGTGGCGCATCCCCTCGGGCATGCGAAGCTTATCTGACTCTTCGGACCATGTTTTGAGATCTTGCGACACGACGACGCCATACTTGCCTTCCATGTATTTGTCGAAGTAGACGTGCATCTTGCCGTTGATGCGGATGGCTGTCGGCCCTTCCGCCCAATACGATCCCGTTATCGGAGGCGACGCGGCGCTCCACGGGCCTTCGGGATTCGTTGCGGTTGCCATTCGGATATTTTTCTTCGGTGGCTTCAGTGTTTCGTCTTTGAGGAACAGGATGTATACATTGCCATCCTTTACGACAGTGCCATCAATAACGTTGAAGCCGTCGTTAAAGAACAGCGCGGAGGACGCACCGTCTTTCGCACCGGGGGCAGTGAAGTTTTTAAGATCTGTAGTCACCGTGAAATACATGCGGTGGTTGTGGCCAGCGTCGCCTGCATCTTCGGTCTCTGGAAACCGTCCTGGAATGGTGGACGACCAAAATAGCAGGAACCGGGTTCGAGCGGCGTCGTGGAAGATCTCCGGCGCCCAGGTATTGCGCACGGTAGGTTCGTATGCCATCACTGGGAAAAACTGCTGTTCTGACCAGTCCTTCAGGTTCTTTGAATGCGCATAGCCGATTCCGTTGTCTTCCCATGAGGTGGTCCACACCAGGTGGAATGTGCCGTCCGGCGTTTGGATCAGGCAGGGGTCTCGCATGAGTTTGTGTTTCCCAACGCGTGGGGCAAGCAGCGGCTTGCCTTGATTCAGTGCCTCCCAGCGGTATCCATCGTCGCTTGTGGCCAGATGCAATCCGTCTTCGCCGTTGCCGGTGAAGTAGGAGAAGAGATAGGCCGTGGTGTTTTCCGCGCCGGCGCACACCGCAAACACCAGAGTCCCGATCCACATTGTGCATTTCATGTCGGTATCCCCGTTGATTGATCTCACCCGCGACATCTTTCCGCACCGGGCTTTTCTTGTGCAAGCGGAACCGAATCTTGATCGCCATACCACGCCTTGATAGGCTCCCCTTTTATCCGCCGGGGAATCAAGGAAAGCCATTATCGTATGCCGGAACGCGACGTCCAGCCCACTTATCGGACCGGATACCTGGCCGCATTGGCGGCGGTAATCGCGGGTGCGTTCGTTCTGCGGTTCTGGGGCGTGGGCGAGCTGTCGCTTTCGTACGATGAAGTGTTCGAACTGGTTCGCGTGGAACATTTTTGGGCGTATCTCACCACTGGGGAGCTTCGTTCGGGCCATCCGCCGCTCTTGGGCGCGCTGATCTATTTCTGGCGGGCGATCGGCCTGGTCACATCCGAGGCGGCTATCCACCTGCTGCCGGTATTGTTGGGCACGGGCGCGGTGTTCACCGCATGGCTCGCGGCGCACGCTTGGGGCGGACCGAGGGTCGCCCTTGTGACGGCCATTCTTGTTGCCATTTCCCCATTTCACATTTACCATTCGCGCGAGTTGAAGGACTCCGTGCTGCTGTCGACCCTGGTGCCACTGCTCATCTTTTGTCTCATCCTGGCGGCCCGCAATAATCGGCCGAGGGACTGGTCCGCCTATGCCCTGTGCGCAGCCGCCTGCTGTTATGCCGGTTACTTTGCCGCGCCGATTCTGGTGGCGATAAACCTGTGGTTTCCCTTGTTTCATTGGCGTGATCGATCCCGGCTGACGTGGTGGATTGGCGCCAACGCGGTTGGCGCGGCCCTGTTTTTGCCTTGGCTGCGCGTGATGTTGATCGACGCCAATGTGCTTTTTGTACAGGCGGAAGCGTGGTGGGTACCGAAGCCTGACGCTGTAAACATCGCCCTGTATTTCAAGACGATTGCTTTCGGCTATTCGGACGCCAAGCCGCTGTATCCAATTGCGCTGGGTGTCCTGATCCTACTTGTCTCCTTGGGCTTGTATCGAGCGTGGCAAGACAATCGCAAGTACGGTACGCTGCTCGTTCTGTGGATTCTTGTACCGGTGTTGCTGGTTATCGCAATCTCCATGGCCAGCACCAGCATCTTTCTCTATCGGTCTATGCTTGGCTTTGCGTTTCCGTTGTATATCGCGCAGGCGATCGCCTTGGCCGCGTTGCCGAACCGCATTGCGCGAGCGGGGGCCACCGGACTGGTTTGTGCGCTGGCTATCGTTCCGCTTCACGCCATGTATACCTTACGCTACCCATTGCACGAATTTCCGCACCGCCCTGGCGTGCGCGCCGCACTGCCGTTTGAGGCAGCGGCCGACTACGTGTCCTTAGGGTGGAAAGATGGCGACATTGTCGTACATGCCACGCGATCGACCGCGTTGCCGTTTTACTGGTACGGCTTTCGGGAGCGCCCACAGGCTTCCGTGGCCGTAGACCAAAACCATATTGACGCTTTGATGAAAGGCGATCCGGTTGTGACCAAACTCGAGCAGTTTGTGCGCTTGTTCAAGAACGAGCACGTCCAATCCGTGGTCGAAGGTCATCGGCGCGTTTGGTACGTTTTTTCGGATTGGGAGCGCGAATTTTACGGCGGTAATTGCATGGCCGTGTGGCGGTGGCTCGATGCGCACTATACGGAGACCGATCATGTGGTGCTCCGCGACATCGAGATTTTCTGTTACGAAACGGCAGACGAGAACGCGGTGGCTGTTCGCGACAATGACAACGGGGTCCAGGCCGAGATTACGTTCGAGGGGGGCGCAACCTACACCCAATCGCTACCCGATGCGGGGTTGATACCGGTGCCATTGGAGCGGCGCAGGGGCGATCTGGTATTGCGTTTTGACAAGACAGGTGGTCCTGCGGACGGCAACAGGCAGAAGATTGCCTTTGTGCTGGAGAATCGCTCCGAGCGCGATGTGCCGGTGACGGTGTATGCGCTTGCATCGGACTATCTGATAGAAGCGGCCGCGCTCTATGAACACGATGCAACTTCAAACGTGTGGCGCGTCAATCCGCACTTTAATCCGTCGCCTCCCCCGACTGAGTACGAGTTGACCACGGCTGCGGCCGTGACGGGGGAAGGGGAGTCGGCCGACCTGCAAGGCGGTTTGTCGATCGTGCCGGGCGACTACACTGCGTGGCTTTACCTGATTCCTTCCACGGACAATCCGCGCGAGTCACGCTCGCGACTGCGGGTTTTTGCCAACGATACCGTTCTCTTTCCAGGCATAGGTCTCGTTAATTCCGGAGAATGGCAGTGGATCGAGGGCAACTTAACCACCATCACCGATTCGGCTTCGACCGTGATACGCATCGAAGCCGAATCTCCGAGCGCGTCAAACCCCTGCTACGCCGATATCGGGTACGTCGCGTTGGCTCGCCGCCGGCAGGCTGCGGCAGGCGAGAATCCTTCGTGGCCGGGCGATCTGGTCATTGAACGCGGCGAAACCCGAAGCTGGTCGAAGGAAATCCCCGCGGACATTCAGCGGGTGGACGTGTGGGTCTTCGAACGGCAGGAAGGCGGGAAGGCGTACCGAATATCTGAGTTGTACAACAACCGTTGAAGAGCGGGTACGTTGTGGTTACGACGGCACGCAGTCAGGACATTCCTTCTCTCCAGGACGTTTTTGGGTGGAGTAATTTAAGAAAATCGGTAGCCGTGAATGTGGGCGGTTTGCGTCTAAATGCAGTACCTCAGGGCATATATTGCGGCTGCGTGAAAACGCAGATCGCTGTAGTCGAAACATTTCGGGCCGGGTGAGGATTTAATTCTGGCTGGATGTGGCTCTGTTCACAATTCGGTGTGATATCATCTGTCTCTCTGCAACAACTTTGGGAGTAACCCGCACTTATGCCCTCGCGCAAGCATGTCGCCGTCATTATGGGAGGAGTCAGTTCCGAGCACGATGTCTCGTTGAATAGTGGCCGCAAGGTAAGCGAGAACCTGAACGCCGACCGCTACCGCGTCACCCCCGTGACAATTCATCGCGACGGAGCATGGGAATACCCGGGCGAGGCCCCGTGCGACGTGTTTTGTGGTGTGCGGCGCTTGAAGGAACTGGACGTGGACTGCGTGTACCTTGCGCTTCACGGGCCGTTTGGCGAAGACGGACGCTTCCAGGGCATGCTCGACATACTCGGATTGCCGTACATCGGTTCCGGGTGCGCCGCCAGCGCGCTGGCGATGGACAAGGTCCGTTCGAAGGCGGTTGTGGCGCAGGCGGGCGTGCGCGTTGCCCCCCAGGTGCTCTTGGGCAAGGGCGAATGGGAGCGCGATTCCGGGGCGGCCGTTGCGCGGGTAGAAGCGGAATTGGGCTTCCCTTGCGTGGCCAAGAGTCCGAATCAGGGGTCCAGCCTCGGTATGGCCATTCCCCAGAATGCGGACGAGCTCGGGGCTGCGTTGCCCACCTTGTTTCAGCTCGACGATACGGTGCTTGTCGAGGGGTTTCTCCGTGGCCGTGAAGTCACGTGCGCCGTGCTTGACGTTGAACCCGGCACCCCTCCTCGCGCCCTGCCCCCGACGGAGATACGGCCGGTGTCCGCGTCGTTTTTTGACTATCACGCGAAGTATACGCCGGGGGCGACGGAAGAGATCACACCAGCGCCGCTTTCGATTGCCGCAACGGGGAAAGTGCAGCGCCTCGCCGAGCGTGTGCATATGCTCGTGGGTTGTAGGGGTCTGAGCCGCAGTGATATGATCCTTGTTGATGACGAACCCGTTTGGCTTGAAGTCAATACCCTTCCGGGCATGACCCAAACATCTCTAATGCCGCAAGCGGCCGCCGCCGCTGGCATCAGCTTTTCAGAACTGGTGGGGTTGTTTGTCGAGGCCGCGCTGGCGCGGGACTGACGGGGCTACGGATACACGGGAAGTAACAGGCTCGCACTATGTCCATCGAATTTACAAAACTGCATGGTCTCGGCAATGACTATCTGTTTATTGATGCCGTGAAGTATCCCGTTGAAGATCCCGCGGCATTGTCCCGTGCGATGAGCCATCGCCATTTGGGTGCCGGTGCGGACGGGATTATTCTCATTCTGCCTGGATCGGGCGGGGCTGAGTTTGCCATGCGAATCTTCAATGCAGACGGCAGCGAGGCGGAAACGTGCGGCAATGGCATCCGTTGTTTTGCCAAATATGTCTATGAACGCGGCATGACATCGAGCGCGGAATTCATTATCGACACCCTCGGAGGCCCCAACCGGGTGGTTCTTGGGCTGGATGGCAAGATTGTGAAGACGGTGCGGTCCAATATGGGCAAACCCAAATTCGAGCGCGCGGAGATTCCGATGATCGGCCCCGAAGGTCGCGTGATGGAAGAACCGCTCGACGTGAACGGCCAGACTTACAGGATTACCTGCGCCAACATCGGCAATCCGCATGCCGTTGTGTTTGTGGACGACGCCACAAAAGTCCCGCTTGCGGACATCGGCCCGAAGATTGAAAACCACCCACAATTTCCACAGCGCACGAATGTTGAATTCGTTACCGTGCAGGATCGACAGAATATGGTCATGCGCATCTGGGAACGTGGCAGCGGCATTACGATGGCCAGCGGCAGTGGATCCTGCGGTTCCGCCCTCGCCGCCATGATCACCGATCGAGTCGACAAAAAGGTAAATGTCCATCTCGTATACGGAACCCTTGCCATCGAGTGGGCCGAAGACGGTTGCGTCTATCAGGAAGGCCCCGCGACCGAAGTGTACACCGGACACTGGGATGCGTAATTCCCAGCCGATTCGGGTGGCGTTATGCCGTTGAAAGTTGCCGTCCTGCTCTCTGGCAGCGGTTCGACGCTGCAAAACCTCATCGAGCACATCGAGCAATGCCGGCTAGACGCGCGAATAAACTGTGTTGTTGCCTCGCGGCCGGACGCATACGGGCTGGTGCGCGCGCAAAATCATGGCATACCGCACGCCATTGTATCGCGCAAGGAATTTAAGAGCGTGGACGATTTCAGCGCGGCGGTGTGGACTGAAATCGATCGGCACGCCCCCGGGCTCGTGGTGATGGCGGGATTCATGTGCCTGTTGCGCATTCCGGATGCGTACGCCAACCGGGTCATCAATGTGCATCCCGCGCTCATTCCTGCGTTCTGTGGCAAGGGGATGTACGGGCATCATGTGCACGAGGCGGTCCTCGCGTATGGCGCAAAGATTAGCGGCTGCACGGTGCATTTTGCCGACAATCAATACGATCACGGCCCGATCATTCTGCAGGCGCATGTGCCTGTCCTGGAAGATGACACGGTGGACACACTTGCCGAACGAGTCCAGGCGAAGGAGCGGGAAGTGTATCCGCGGGCCATTCAAATGATCGCGGAAGGGCGCGTATCGGTGGATGGGCGGCGTGTCCGTGTTCTCGAAAAGAAGGAAGTGCAATCGCCGTGATCAAGGCTGTGGTATTCGACCTCGATGGAACATTGATCGACTCGACCGATGCGATTGTCGAATCGTTCTTTCACACGTTTGACACGCTTGGCGAGGCGCGCCCGCCGCGCGACGCCATTGTCAACAGCATCGGCTTCGTACTGGAGAAACAGTTCGCCATGATGTCGACCCATCCTGTGGACGACTGCGCGCGCATCTACCGCGAGTACTACGCCAACATCTGCTGCCCTCGCACCACACTCCTCCCGTACGCAACGGAATGCCTAAGCGCGCTGCGCGAAGCGGGGCTGGTGATGGGGGTGGCGACGTCCAAGCGCATGACCTATGCCGCCAAGATTCTGGATCATCTTGGCATACTGGATTACTTTGATTCCCGGATTGGACCGGACGAAGTCACGAACCCCAAACCGGACCCGGAGGCGGTCTTAAAGTCCATGGAGAACCTGGGCGTCACCGCCGCCGAAACGCTGTTTGTGGGCGACATGGATTTCGACGTGTTGGCGGCGCGCGCGGCCGGGGTCGAATGCCTCTGTGTCACTACAGGCTACATGACCCGTGAGGCCCTGGAGCACCTTGAGCCCGCCGCGGTGTATGATTCGCTTCGCGACGTGGCAAGCCATGTACTGCGCCGTTTGCCGCAGCCCGCACTGGAACCGGGTAGCTGATTGGCACGCGTGGTGGCTATCTTGGAAGACAGAATGCACGCCGACCAATTCGATCTCGTGAGACCCTGCGCCTCTTTCGCGGCGGAATTCCGGAGCATGGTTATGGAATACCGTTCCGTGGGCGAGGAATACGATTTGCCCCGTGCCGCCGAATGCAACGATCCCTTGCGTTACATTGCCCAAGCGGAGTTGCTTGCGGAAGGCCATGGTTTGCCGGAAGGGTACGTGCAACAAACGACTTTTTGGCTTATCCGAAATGGCACGTCCATTGTCGCGGGGAGTTGGTTACGGCATACGTTGAATCAATGGCTCCTGATTGAAGGCGGGCACATCGGCTATTCGGTGCGCCCCGGCTGCAGACGACGCGGATACGGTTCCCTCCTGTGCGGGTTGACGCTTCAGAAGGCCCGCGAATTCGGACTGACCCGCGTGCTGATAACCTGCAATACGGAGAACGCCGGATCCGCGCGAATCATCCAAAAGAACGGCGGCGTTTTTGCGGGCGAGGATCCTTCACCGTACAGTGGTAAGCCAGTGTCCCGTTATTGGGTTGACTTGGCTGGCCCCGTGGTCAATAGTTGAGCGCACGTTGCGCTAGTGGATAATTTCGGGACGCCACTGCAGGCATCTGGAATGCGATTTGGTTTCTGACGATGGCATCATACCGGCGCGCTACGGCGCGCTGCCGTTGTTTCTGGTTGCGGCCGCGTTCGCCGTGATCGCGCCGTTCTTTTGGCAGAGCGTCGAATTGAACCATGCAACCATCGCCGATACCTACGAAAGCCAGGACCTCTACCAGTATTACTATCCAACCTACCACTATGCCTTCTCGCGATATGCGGAGGGCGAATTGCCGCTGTGGAATCCGCGCCAGATGTGCGGCTATCCAATGTTTGCCGACCCGCGCCTCGGGTTGTTTCAACCGCTAAACGCCGTGTTCGCTTTTTTCCCCACGGAGCAAGCCATGGCGTTGCACGCATTCCTCTGCTTGTTTCTGATGGGGTTTGGCACTGCGTTGTTTCTGCGTTCGTTGGATTTGCGATACGAGGCTGCGTTACTGGGCGGTTTGGGATTCGCGCTCAGCGGGGCAGTGGCCGCGGGCATGTCGCGCCCGGACACGGCCGCCGCGCTGGCATGGGCACCCTTTATCTTTTGGGCGGTCTGCGCCACGAGAGACACGCGCCGCCGGTGGCCCTTGCTGTTGGGCGGGCTCGCTGCCGGATTTTCCGCGTTGTCGGGTGGACTCGCCCTGGCGGTGGCGTTTTCTGCCTTGGCGGTGGCCTATTTGATTTGGCTCGAACCGCACTCCCCTGAAAAGTCGCGTTGGGAATGGGTCCGCCGCTTCATGGATCCGCTGATTGTTCTGGGGGTGGCCGTGCCGACTTCGTGCGTGATGTGGTTGCCCGTTCTCATGGAATCCACCAATTGGGCCACTGCTCGGGATTTGGTCTGGGGTGTGCGAATGGCTGGCGAAATGCCCGCAGGGCCCACGGACTGGTTTATTCAGGTCGCCGGATCTTCGCCCGGATCGCTTCCCCGGTTGGCTTACCAGGGCATCGCGGTACTTGTGCTGGCGCCAATCGCCTTCTTTCACCGCAAGCGCTGGCCGAACGGACTCTTCTTTGGCGCGGTCGCGGCCTCCTGCGTGCTGGCGGCTCTGTTCGCTCCGTGGCCACAGCGATTTTTGTCTCTGCAACCCGCCCTCTATTTTGTTGCCGCGTTTTGCATGGCTACGCTCGCGGGCATTGGCGTGGACCGGATCTTGTCGCCGCGCAAAGGCCACCGCGCCCAGCCTGCGCTGGTTCCGGTTCTGGCAATTCTGTGTTGGTCGGCACTCCTCTTTTGGGCTTATCCAGGTGCGGTGCGTGGCTATATTCTTGCCCTGCTCATTGTCATCCTTGGATTCGCGGCTTTTCGCTTCCGATGGATGGTTCCGATTGCGGGAACTCTCTTGGCAAGCGTGCTCGTAATCGATTTGGCCACCGCGAGCCGAAACGTCTATGTGCACCCGTATCAGAACGCGCCGCGGGCATACAACCGCTACATGAAAGAGATTGACGAAGCGGCACGGCAGGCCGTCGGGGCGCGCTTGCTGGTATCGGCCAAACCGCGCGACGGCCATTTGCCGCCCAATCTGGGCCTGATTTTTCCCATCTACATGGCCGGAGGCGCCTATTTGCCCATGACTGTGCACCAACTCGCGTGGTGGCGCGCCCTCGCAAACGACGCTGAAGCGGCTGATGCCGCTGCTGTGGCGCAACGAGGCGCGACCCAGCCCCATCTAATCACGCTGATGGCCGCAAACGCGCTACTGGCATCTCCGGAAGGCGACCTTTTTGACGGAAAATGGGACAACCCAGGCCCAGCGCTCCGCCCGATTTCCGCCAGCGGCACATTGCGCATGTACGCCATCGAAGAAGCGTTGCCGCGGTCGTATTGGGTGCCCGGCGTAAGTCCCGGCACCGGCGCGCCTGAAGACATCGCATTGATGGCGCCCACTGAATTCGATCCCGATTCGCAATGCATTGCCGTGGGAGAAGGTGCGGGTGCGGCGTTGAGTGCGCAGACCGGATCCACACTGACGCGACGCGACGCGACGTGTTCCGTCGACGATAGATCGTCCGAACACCTGATCGTTCGCGTAAAAGCGCCCTCGGATGGAATGACCGTCTTAACGGATTCGTTCGCCCCGGGATGGGTTGCGCGGTTGGACGGCAACGAGGTGCCCATACTCCGGGTAAACGGCCTTTTTCGGGGCGTGCTCACACCCGAAGGCGAGCACGAAATCGAATTTTCCTATCAACCGCTGTTGTTTTATTTCGCCGCAGGGGTTTCGTTTGCCGGGTTGGCCGTTGTCGCCATAGGGGTTCTGCTCGCAGGTTTTACCCGTAATGCCGACTGATCGCCCGCACCTGCGCCGTAATCAGCCCGCGTGTGCCGCTTCATAGGCGGCAATCTTGTCTGCATGCCTCAGCGTCAACCCGATTTGATCCCAGCCGTTCAACAAACGTTCCTTCAAGAATGGATCGAGCTCAAACGGAATGGAGACGCCTTCGGGGCCGGTGATTCGCTGGCTGGGCAAGTCGATGGTCAGTTGATAGCCCTTCTGAGCCGCCACTGCCTTGAACAACCGGTCTACCGCGTCGTGCGGCAAAACGATCGGCAGCATTCCGTTGTTGAAACAATTGTTGTAGAAGATGTCGGCGAACGACGGCGCGATGATGCAGCGTATGCCATAGTCTTTCAATGCCCATGGCGCATGTTCTCGCGAGGAGCCGCACCCGAAATTGTCGCGGGTCAGTAGAATGGAAGATCCCTGGTAGCGGGGCGCATTCAATTCGAAATCGGGATTCGGCGTCTTTCCATCATCCAGAAAACGCCAGTCGAAGAATAGGGTGTCTTCGTATCCAGTACGCTCGATGCGTTTCAGAAACTGTTTTGGAATGATTTGGTCCGTGTCCACGTTCATGCGGTCCAACGGAGCCACGATTCCGGTCAAGGTGATAAACGGTTCCATCTTTACTTTCCTCCTTGCGCATCGGGCGCGGCGGGCGCGGTGTCCTCGGGTATTTCCGCCGGTGTTTCCGCCGCCGCGGGTTCTTCTTCTGGTTTTTTTACCGGCTCGCCGGGCTTGGCCCCCGCGCCTTTCAAGTAGTCTGCCAAATCGGTGTATCGGTTGTTGACCGCCCAATCCAGCGGGGTTAGTCCGTCCTCGTCTCTTACGTTGATTTTCGCGTCGCGTTCCACCAGGTACTGCACGACTTTGCCCAAGCCCTTGGCTACCGCCCAATGCAAGGCGGTGCGTTCGTGACCGTCGGGGTAATTGATATCTGCCCCGTTGTTCACCAACAGCATGAATAAATCGCTTCGCCCTTGGGCCAATGCAATGGTCAGCGGCGTCATGCCGTCGAAATTGCGGCTTTCGAATTTGGCTCCGCTGTCCAGAAGCACCCGTATCACTTGGTACGCCTTGCCGCGTACCGCCCATCCCAAGGGCGACTCGCCGAATTGGTCGTCGTGCTGATTCACGATTTTTGGATTGTCTTCGAGCATCTTGTTGACAGCGAAGATGTTTCCTCCGGCGCAGGCGTCGTGAAACTGATTCAAGGGCACATACTTCACGCCGCTTTGCCGGTATTTTCCATCCTTCCATTCCCCGCCGCCGCCCACGGAAGGCACCGACGGCAACGAGGAACAGGACATCGCCACGAAGGTCAGGAACAAGGCGATGGCTGTACTGCGATATCTCGTGTCCATACGATTTCCAGGAGTAACGCCGCTCAATTCGAATCGTGCGAAAAGCGCCGAGCCGCGCGCACCCTCTAGTTGAATTTCCACGTTCGGATGTCTGTGAACTGACCCGCCACCGCCGCGGCCACGGCCATCGCGGGGCTGACCAGGTGCGTGCGGCCGCCTTTGCCTTGCCGGCCCTCAAAGTTGCGGTTCGACGTCGATGCGCACCGATCTCCGGGCTGCAAGCGGTCTTCGTTCATGGCGAGGCACATGGAACACCCGGCTTCGCGCCATTCGAATCCGGCCTCTTTGAAGATTTTGTCCAGGCCTTCTTGTTCAGCCTGCGCTTTCACCTGCTGGGATCCGGGAACCACCATGGCCAGTTCGATGTTTGGCGCAATCTTGTGACCGTTTAGCACCTTCGCCGCCGCACGCAGGTCTTCGATGCGTGCGTTGGTGCACGAGCCCAGGAAGATCTTGTTTACCTTAATTTGCGTTATGGGCACGCCTTCGTCCAGCCCCATGTAGGCCAGTGCCTTCTCCGTGTTGGCGCGTTGATCGGCGTCCGAAATCTCCGCCAACACCGGGGTCTTCCCGGACACGCCGGTCACCATGCCCGGCGAGGTGCCCCAAGTGACCTGCGGTTCGATTTCGCGGGCGTGCAATTCCACCAACCGATCGTATGTGCAATCGGGATCGGATGCGTAGCTCAACCATTTCACCGCCAAGTCCTCGAAGGACACATTCCGCGGCAAATAGGGGCGGCCCTTTAGGTAGTCCACTGTCTTCTGATCCGGCGAGACCAAACCCGCGCGCGCGCCGCCCTCAATGGACATGTTGCAGATGGTCATGCGGCCCTCCATGCTCAAGGCGCGAATGACGTCTCCGGTGTATTCAATGACATATCCCGTGCCGCCGGCCGTTCCAATTTTTCCGATGATCGCCAGGATGACGTCTTTTGCGGTCAATCCGACTGGGAGCGTGCCGTTTACCCGCACTTCCATTGTCTTCGAGGGCTTTTGCAGCAGCGTTTGCGTTGCCAGCACGTGTTCGACTTCACTTGTTCCGATGCCGAACGCCAGCGCACCAAACGCGCCGTGCGTCGAGGTATGCGAATCGCCGCAAACGATGGTTTGGCCCGGTTGGGTCAAGCCCTGTTCCGGCCCCACCACATGCACGATGCCGTTGCGCATGTCGGTCATGTCGAAACACGTCACTCCGAATGACGCGCAATTGTTTTTAAGTGTTTCCACTTGCGTACGCGCCAGGGGATCGCGAATCGGAAGACCCCGGCCGGTAGTTGGAATGTTGTGATCCATCGTGGCGAAGGTCAGCTCGGGCCGCCGCACGGTGCGTCCCGCCAGACGAAGGCCTTCAAAGGCCTGCGGCGAGGTGACCTCGTGCACAAAATGCCGGTCGATGTAGATCACGGTGTCTTTGCCCGGCTCGTCCACAACGACGTGCGCGTCCCAGATTTTCTGGTAAATATTCTTCGCCATGACTCAACTTCCTCGAAGTAGAAGCGGCATCCTGCCGCTTCGCGCCAACCCTGAGGTCAAACAATCCCAAATGAACGCGACGAAACCGCGCTACAAATCGCGCAACGTCACCTGTCAGCCTTGCCAGACGCGGCGAGATGTCGCGCCGGGTGCGTCTTTTCACGGCCCGATATCGTAGATGCCCTGCACTGCGCCGCTTTGCGACACAATCACCAGTTTCCGGCCTTCTTTCACGGAGGCAGTCTGGCCGCCTATGTCGAGCATGCCTTGCGTCACGGTGAACGACACGCTCCCAAAGGTAAACGTCGTCGTACCGTTCACGTATTCGTACGCAAACTTTCGATTGCCGGAACCGCTGCTTCCGCTCAGAGCACCGCGCTCGGTCGAATCGACGACCAATCCGCCGGATTTCCATACGCCATCAAAGGTCATTCCCTCTACAGCGATGCGAATGTTGCCCAAGTCGGTGATTCCATAGCCGTGTTTGCTGTAGGTCACGCGGTTTGCAATACCCATGGTGCGTCCCGCCGAATTCGGCTCGTACACAAGCGAAGATTCAAATTTGCCTTCGCCCAATTTTTTCGCATCGCGGGGAAGTGCGTTAATCGCGCCTTGGCGCGCCTGGTGCTGTGCCTCGGTCTCTTCCCGTGCCTTCCAGTCTTCTTCGTCGCCGCCCGCGAGCCCGAATGTCATTCGGCTTAGCAGGGGACGCTTCGGCGCGTCTTCTTCCGCGGCTTCACCTTCCGCAGGCTCGGCCGATTCGCCTTCCGCCGCCGGTTCCGTCGATTCCGGCGTGGCGACCGGTTCCGTCGATTCCGGCGTGGCGACCGGTTCCGTCGATTCTTGTGCCGCCGAGGACTCCGTCGCCGGTTCCATTTCGGCGGCGGGTGCCTCTTCGTCTTTGCCGTCGCCCAGCAACCCAAATGTGGCCTTGCTCAGCATGGAGCGTTTCGGCTTATCCTCTTCCGTGGCCGATTCGTCGGTGCTTTCCGTTTCCGCCTTTGCCGCTTGTTTTTCCTCGCGCTTCGCTTCCTTCGCGGCCCGCTTCTCTTCCTTTCTGGCTTCTTCGGCGGCTTTTTTTTCGGCTTTGCGCTGCTCCTTGGCTTCCTGCTCCGCCGGGTCTTTGCCGCCCACCAATCCAAAGGTCGCCTTGCTCATCAAACCGCGTTTGGGGGCGTCTTCTTGCGATTCTGTATCAGCCGAGGCCGCGGGCTCATGGGTCTCTGCCTGTTTGGCCGCCTGTTTTTGGGCCTTTTTTTCGGCTTCCGCCTGTTTCTTTTCTTCCTTGCGGGCCTGTTTCTGAGCACGTTTCTCGGCTTCGCGCTCGCGTTCCGCTTGTTGTTTTGCTTCCTTTTCCGCCTGCTTTTGTTCTTTGGCGGCGGCGTCGTCTTCACCTACCAGCCCAAAGGTCATGCGGTTGGTCAGCGAGCGGCCGCCTTCTTGTTCCTTTGCGGCCTGTTTTTCGGCTTTGCGCGCCTGCTTCTCTTCCTTCTTGGCCTGTTCCGCGGCGCGCTTCTCCGCTTTGCGCTGTTCCTTTTCCGCTTCAGCGTTGGGATCGTCTTCGCCCACCAGCCCGAACGTGGCCTTGTTCATCATGCCGCCGGAGGATGCGCAACCCGCAAGCCCCATCGCCACCACCAATGCCACGACACCAATTCCTGCAATTCCCTTGACCATCTAGGGTAACTCCCTCCTGAATACAGGCACCCACGCTCCGCCTGGGGTCAGGCGTTGTATTTGCGCAGCACGTCGTCCACCGCTTCCCGAAGCAGCACCGCTTCGCTCACGCCCGTGCGCTTGGCGAGACGCGACAATCCGTGTAACTGGCCTTGGGTATAGTGCACCGTCTTGGTCACCATCTTTTCTTCCCGGGCCAAACACACTTTGTTGCGGCCGGACACCTTCGCGCGATACAAGGCCTCGTTGGCCTTACGCACCACGTCCAGCGTCTGCGACCCGTCGTCGGGATAGGCCGACACTCCTGCGCTGACAGTAAGGGGCAATTCTACGGTTTTTCCGCTTTCCGCGACAACATGCTTTCTGTCAAAGGTGGAGCGCATCTGCTCCACTTTCAGAAAGGCGTCTTCTTTGTCGACGCCTTCAAACACGACCGAGAGAGCATCTCCGCCAAATCGGGATACCTCGCCGCACCCCTTGAAGGCTTCCCGCACTTCCTCGGCGAATCCAACCAGCATGGCATCGCCCACGGGCACGCCGTGGGTCGCATTGAGCTTGCTGAACCAATCCAAGTCCACGATGGCCAGGGACACGGAGCCTTCGGACTGGCGCGCCCGCTTGATGGCCTCGTCGAATCCGCGCCGGAAGGCGTCGAACAGGGCGAGGCTTCGTGCAGGGTCGGGCCGGAACGGCTTGGTTAGTTTTGGCGCCGGCTTGGTTGTCATATTTTGTTTATACCATTTGCAATATACATATGTCAACATATGTATGCGCACTGTTAGGCTTGCGTCCGGGTAAGCCGCTCCCCTAGAATGCGTGTTTCCTGATCACATCGTTTTCCGTTTTGACGGAGTTTGGGCTCTGTATATGCAAGACCGACGTGGATTTACCTTGATAGAACTTTTGGTGGTGATTGGCATCATTTCGATTTTGGCGGCGCTGTTGTTGCCTGTTTTGTCGCGGGCGCGGGAAGCGGCTCAGCGCGCCTCCTGCACAAACAACCTGAAGCAGCTTGGGCTCGCCTTCATGTTGTATGGGGAGGAGAACAGCGGCTATTACCCCGCCGCCCAGGACCCCATCAGTACGAGTCCGTTTTATTGGTTGTGGATGGGACGCGGCTGGAGGACGATGTTGACGCCCTATGTGCCGGGAGAAAAGGAAAACCCGGGCGTGTTCTGGTGTCCGACAGACTCCCGGTCGATAGATTCATTTGAAAGCACGTCGTACGCGTATTCAATGGCTTTTTACCATAGTCCGGACCAGATCAACTCGATGAATGCGACGTCGGCCACGTATTCCGGGGCGCTTCCGCCCGTTCCGCAGTTATCGGAACGGGTACGTTTTCCTTCGCGAAAGATTCTCGCCGGTGAGTGGTATGCGAACCATGCGGCCTACAGCACCGATCAGGGCTGGTTTACCAAAGGCGGCAAGCGCCTTTTTCTGTTCGCTGACGGCCACGTGGAATACCTGGACTGGACCGATCTCGTCCTTGCCCGCGATGGCCAGCCCAATCCCAATTTGACCAAAGACGGCACTATGGGGTTTGACGTGCCGTAGGGCTTCAAAATGGGCGAATGCGGTCACGTTCTCTGCGTCCGGTATCAGGGTTTGTCCAAATCCATACTCCGCAGAAAGGCGTCGACGTCGAAATCGGGCGGATCGCCTTGTTCCGGGTGGAAGCGGATGGGGTCTTTGATGTAGGCGCGTTGGCATTGGGGGCAGAGGTCGAGGGTGAAATTTTTGTAGACGGTCTCCTCGATTTTGCGGGGGTCTTTGTCTTTCAATTTCTCGATGAGGGCAATCATTTCTGCCCGGTGGTCGCGGACGAGATCGGCGAGGCCCACTTCGAGCTTGTCGTAGGCCGCGCGCACGTCAATCTTCACGGTGTAGCGCAGTTCGCCCCGGATTAATTCCTTGCCGCATCCGTCGCATTTGATGTTGACCATAGCCGGCTGCTCCTGGATTCCCGCTTCCAGTATACCTGTCGAGAAAGGCGATATCGCGACATGGCCCGTTGCCCGAGGTGAATCCACCCGTGTAGAATCCGCCGTTCTGGATTCAAAAATCAAAACCGGTTGGGGGTAGTGAGCACATGGGAAAGAAAGCCTTTTTGGGTGTAGCGGTATTGGCGGGCCTGGCGATTGCCGGCTGCACGAAACAGGAAACGGCCCCCGCGGGGGACACGCCGGCCGCAACGACAGCGGCGCCCGCGGCAGCGCCCACCGGCGGCGGAGCAACGTTTGACACAAGCGCCAAGGCCATCTTTGAAGCGAAGTGCGCGGGGTGTCACATCGAACAGAACAAGGGTGGCCTTTCGCTCGCGTCGCTTGAATCAACGTTGACCGGCGGGAAGTCGGGTCCGGTGGTAGTTGCCGGGAGCGCCGACACGAGCCTGCTTTACGCGATGGTGGCCGGTACGGCGGAGAAGAAGATGCCGCCCAAGGGCGAAGGCCTGACACCGGAACAGTTGGCTACGCTCAAAAGTTGGATCGACGGCGGGGCTCACTGAGCGTCGCCCTGCACGTTGCAATCCAAATACACGGAAGTATGAGCCACCCCGGACTTGGGTCCGGGGTGGCGTTGAATCAATCGCTTAACGGCCTTGGTTGCGGAACAGATAGAGCCCTTCCTTGCCCGGGGCCACGATATCCTTCCAGCCGTTACCATCGACATCGACAATCCACAAGTAGATGCCCGATCCGGAGGCCTGATCGGCCGGGCCGTAATCGATGTTCACGCGTTCCATGTTTCCGCCGTTGAGTTCGTAATAGTACAACCCCACCGGATCATGCGCGCCGGGATCTCCATCGCCATGAGCGCGGTACCGTTTGCCGGTGATCAATTCGACTTCGCCGTCGTTGTCTATATCCGCCAACTGCATTTCGTGAAATTGCGACCGGTCCGTCTCAATGTCGTGCCGTTCCCATGCACGGGTTCCATCGGCATTCTTCTTTTGTTCCCACCAGTGCAGGCCGTAGTCGTGGCCCTGGCCCACTATGATGTCGTTTATGCCGTCCTTGTTGACGTCGTGGACAATGATCGGCACGCTCGCCATCCCCAGGGCGAAGTCTTTGTGCAGCACCCAGCCGTCGCCATAGGGATCCGCGGGGGCTTCGTACCATCCGTGGCTGAGCACGATGTCAGGCCGCCCGTCTCCGTTCACATCGCCCGCGCCGATTCCGTGTCCCGCTCCCTGATCGAGAATGGTGTGTTGTTTGAATTGGCCCTTGGGCTTGCCGCTTTCATCGCGCAGTAGCTTAAAGATGTGCACACCAACGGTGTTCGGTACGCATTCGTCAAATCCGTCGCCGTCCATGTCGAAGAAGTATGGGCGTTCCACGTTGCCTGTCTTGGCGATGTCGTGCGTGGTCCATTCCGTCTTCTGGCCTTTTGGATTCTCGCGCCACTTCAGGCCTTCGCCCCACCATGCCCCGGTGATGATGTCGTCGTAGCCGTCGCCATTCACATCGGCATGATAGTTCGAGAAATCGTCGTAGTAGTCGCCGTTAGGCATGATGTCACAGATCTTGATCTGCTCTTTGAAGTCCGGCCCTTTGAACCAGTACTCGCCGGACACGATGTCGATGACGCCGTCTTTGTCTACATCGAAGGCGCTAGCCGCCTCGTAGGTGACCGTGCCTATCCGTTCGCGGTCAAATTGCAGGGGCGCCTGCCCGGCAAATGCACTGGTTATTGCGATCAACCCTATCAACATCCCCCTCATGACGTATTGCCCTCTCCGGTAAGTGGAAATTCCGTGTGCTCCTCAAGGTGACACTATCCCACACATTGGCCACGGCATCAATTTCCGGGCTGCGGAGTGAGTAAGAAGGTCCAGACTACACCCCAGCCCGGAAATTTCGCGCCAATGTTCATATGCCTATGTAACTGGTGTCTCAGTCAAACATTGTCCATACCGATGATGGAACAGTGTGCATGTGAAATATCCTGTGAGGATAGTGGAGAGGTTGGTTTGTTCAGAATTTGGCCTGTGAATATGCAGACCAGAGCCGTTGCGGTTATCCCGGGAATTCTCAGTATTTGCCGAACTCGTAGGATTCAGTTTGGTATCGGTAACGCAAGGCCTTGCAATCAGACCACTTATAAGATGTATACAGGGTATGCGCGATACGATTACGCGAATACATGTGCAAAATTGACACTGAACCATTGACAAACCGAATAAATGAGCATATCGTGATATTCACGGGAGCATGGGTCAAACCGGAATGAGATGCTTTCGAGGGGCATCGTATACCGGGTTCGGGCGACGGGACGATTCAGATTCTACAAATCGACGACATGAGCGCACACGATCACCCCCCAGAGTGAACAGTTTAATAGCACAGTTATTTGTACAAGAAACCCCTTCCCAATCAATCGCCGCGGCCTCTAGGGACGCCGGCCGGGTTGGTGGACATACGGCAACGATGGAACACGGGAGGAACCGCCGGGCAATCCAATTCATATCCCCAAAAGAAGTACGGAGCAGTATAAGGAATGTGCAGTACCGGGCCTTGATCGGGTCCATGACCGAAACAATGATCTTATTATCCCTTAACCTTCGTAAACGACGTGTCATCGACAACAACGTGGCCACGTGAGGTGGTTTCGATTGGAGGTAGATCAGATGGTGACGCACAAACGCGGATTCACGCTGATAGAATTATTGGTCGTGATCGCGATTATCGGCATTCTGGCGGCCATTCTGCTGCCGGCGCTTGCGCGTGCGCGCGAAGCGGCCCAGCGGGCTTCCTGCCAGAACAACCTGAAACAATGGGGCATCATCTTCAAGATGTTCGCCGGGGAGCACAAGGACAAGTTCCCGCCCGCCGGCCTCAACTGGAAGAACAACTCCTGCGGCGGCACGGACGGCGACCCGTCCTTCCCGTCCAACACCGCGAAGTACAGCGACATGTGGGCAGTCCCGAGCGGCCCGCACGTGTATCCCGACTATTGCACGGATGTAGCGATTTATTTCTGCCCGTCCATGTTGTCGGATCCCGCGTCGGACTATATCGGACCGACCCGCTGCAACTGGTACTGGCCGGCGAACAACTGCGCGGGCGTGATTGAGCCCCGTCGCTTCTCCGACCGGCACTATGCCTATTTCGGCTATGCCGCGGAAAACGATCAAGTGTTCCTGACCATGCAGAGCGTGGTTGAAATGACGATGCAGACCGGTCCTGCGCCGAACAACGTTTGCGCGAATCGTTTGGTGGCCGACGAAGCCTTCAAGCGCCTCGGCGAACCGATGGACATCAACTCCGGCGCTATCACGCCCGCTTTGGTTGAGACCAATGTGGACGCTTCGATGGCCGCGTTCGGCGTAATCGCGTCCGTGCGCGCTGAAGTGGGCACACTCTTCACGCCGCAAGGCAGTGCCGGTGGCGAAGAAATCTTTGCGTTCAAGGACGGCATCGAACGTTTCTTCATCACGGATATCAACAGCCCGGGATCGAGCAACATGGCGCAGAGCGAACTGGCCGTGTTCTTCGATCAGGTGGAAATCAATGCCGGTCAATCGCACGGCTTGAAGATGCACCACGTGCCCGGCGGCGCGAACGTCCTGTACATGGACGGTCACGTCGAATTCATCAAGTATCCCAGCGGCAACCCGCGCGACATTCCCGCCACGTATCTGTGCGGGCTCACGGGCAGCATCTGGTAAACCTGGTTTGCACGAGTTGATTCGACGGCGGCGGAACCGGCCCAAGGGCGGGTTCCGCCGCCCCTTAACGGCAATTCGTTTGGCGGTAACCTTCGGGGAGTAGGCAGTCATGCGCGGGCTGATGAGATTGGTGGGACTGGTGGTGATGGCAGTGATTACGCTGGTGGGATGCGGCAATAAGGAAATCGAGATTGCCCCGGCCACCGAAGGGGAAATGGAACCTCCGATCTTCGCGGCCATACGTAACGGATCGCTCGGCGAAGTGAAGGATGCGGTTGCCGCCGATCCCAACGCGATGACGGCCATCGACCCGGCCACCGGCCTCGCCCCCATCCACCGGGCGGTCGCCTTGGGCCATGCCGACATTGTGCAGTACTTCATCGACGAGGGCGTGGACGTCAATTCCCGCGATGGCAACGGCCGCACTCCGTTGGGCGTCGCCAACGACATGCGCAAGTCCGGCGCCATCGTCTCCGTGCTTGAGGCCGCCGGCGGCCAGGAATAGTAGCCACACGGATCTTCTGAGACCCCTCTGGCCGGAGAGCACGCTTGCCTCCTTGTCATTTCCCCGTTATGCTGCAGGGTACTGCAAGGTGCGGGTTCAATGGTCATGTGGAGGGCGGGATCATGGGGCGGGCTGTTTCTTTCGCGGCGGCCATAGGCTTACTGCTTTCGGCCTGTGCGTTCGCGCAATCGGAATTCTATCAGGTGGATCGGGTCGAGGCGCAGCCACTGACGGCACATGCCCTTCGGGTAGCCGAGGCGCTGTCGTTCATCGGCAGTTCGCTGCGCGCGGAGGATGAGACAAAACTGAAGGCGCTCGCCGGGGAAGCGCCCGGCGAAGCGACCTCGAAAGCCATACAGGATATTCTTGACCCGTATTGCCTCTTGTTGGTGCATATCAATCCGGAGATGCGCGTCAAGGTGCATCGCGGGCCTTCCGAAGCGAATCTGATTCAAGGCGGCTGGTCGGCATTTCTGGTGAAGGTGCACAACGAAGCGGGCACGCGCGCCGTACTGCAGCCTGAAAGTCCGAACGCCCTGCCCCGGTTGCACCGATCAACCGGCGCCCCCAATCCCAAACCGGAAAATGCGTTGACCCCTGGAGAAGTCGCCAACCGGTTTCTCGAACTGAGTCTGTATCAGCGGCGGCCGATGGTTCCGGAGCTTTCCGGCCTGCCCGTGGAATATGCCATTTTCGAGGTCTATACATCGGACAAGGGGCAGCGGGAAGCCACGCTCGGATTCAATGCGGGACAGGGCACGCAGGACATCGGGTTTCGCAACGAGGTCAGCATTCTCTTCCATTGCCGGCCTGCCGTGGACGTCACCTTGCGCATCAAGGATGTGGACGGGGCGCCCGCCATGGCTTCCTTTATCATCTCGGACAACGTGCAACGGTTTCCGGACAAGCCGGAAGATTATCGCGTGCGCGCGGCGATGAGCGTGCCCACCGGCGCGATCGAAACCATGGGCAAGCCGCTCGTGAGTCTGTATCCGCTGCCTTCGCGACGCATGGCCGCGACCGACCCCTACCCGGACTTCTTTTTCCAGCCGCAGATCTATCGGGCCGACGGCGAGACGGTCACGCTGCCGCCGGGAACCTTCGATATTGTCTATACGCGCGGTCCGGAGTACTTGCCGCAGCTCAAGACGGTGACCATTCCCGACGACATCGAGGAGACGGAGATATCGTTTGAATTGAAGCGATGGATCCACCTTGCGGAGATGGGCTATTACAGCGCCGATCACCACGTGCATGGCGGCGGGTGTTCTCACTACGAGAGCCCGGAGGCGGGCGTAACTCCCGAGGCGATGATGCGCCAGTCTCTCGGGGAAGACTTGAACATCGCGTGCGTTCTTACGTGGGGTCCGTGCTGGTATTTCCAAAAGCAGTTCTTTGAAGGCGGCGTGCACCCACTCTCGCAGCCCGAATATCTTATGCGTTACGACGTGGAGGTCTCCGGGTTTCCTTCCAGTCATGCCGGGCACTTGTGTCTGCTGCGATTAAAGGAAGACGATTACCCCGGCACGACGTTGATTGAAGAGTGGCCGAGCTGGACGTTGCCGGTGTTGAAGTGGGGACAGGATCAAGGCGGCGTTGTGGGCTATTCCCACTCCGGTTGGGGGCTTGAACCGATGGAAAAAACGCCCGACCTGCCGAACTACGTCATGGCCAAATTCGATGGTATTGGCGCAAATGAATACATCGTGACGACGGTGCACGGGGCGTGCGATTTCATTTCCGCCGGCGACACGCCCCCGCAGTGGGAATTGAACATCTGGTATCACACCTTGAATTGCGGTTTCACCTCCCGAATCAGCGGCGAGACAGATTTCCCCTGCATCTATGACGAAAAGGTGGGCCTTGCGCGCAGCTACGCGCCGGTGAAAGGCGAACTCAACTTTGACGCGTTCTGCGACCTCATCAAATTGGGCGCCAATTACGTCTCCGACGGCCGATCGCACATCCTCGATTTCAAAGTGAACGACGTGACCATGGGAACCGGCGACAGCACCGTGAGGCTGGCTTCGGCAGGAAAGGTGGCCGTGAGCGCGAAGGTTGCGGCGCATCTGCCGCCCGTCGGCGATCCATCCTTATTGCCGGTCAACAAAGAATTGAACGCGTCACCCTATTGGCATCTTGAGAAGGCGCGCGTGGGCGAGACCCGTAGGGTACCGGTCGAATTAATCGTAAACGGGTACCCGGTTGCCATGAAAGAAATCGAGGCCGACGGATCCGTTCAGGATATCGCCTTTGACTATGAAGTGCCCTACAGCAGTTGGGTGGCCTTGCGGATTCTTCCCAGCAGCCACACCAATCCGATCTTTGTGAACGTTGGCGACAAGCCGATTCGCGCTTCCAAGCGCAGCGCGGAATGGTGCCGCAAAGCGGTCGACCGGTGCTGGGACATGAAAGTGGGCCAGATTCGCGAAGCGGATCGTGACGCCGCCAAGGCGGCCTACGACGTGGCTCGGGCGGCGTACGACCAGATCATTGCGGAGGCCGTGGCGGACTAATCCGGGTATTTCCGTTGACCGCCTCGATCTAATTTGGCATACTGCCGCCTAACTTTCCGCTAACTTGGGGATCGTGGGGCAGGACTATCGCCCGGGCGCATGGGGCGCAGGGTCCAGGCGAAACCTCCTTGCAGTGCCAAACGACAGGGGTGTCATGGAAACTCTACAGCAAGCGGCCGGCGGCGGACTCGCGGGGATTGATACGGCGGTCATCCTCGTCTACATGATCGGCGTCTTTTTCCTCGGTAGCTATTTCGGCAAGTTCGTGAAGGATGCCGGCGACTACTTTGTGGCGGGGCGCACACTTCCCTTCTGGGCAATCGGCATGTCCGTCGTGGTATCGGACATCGGCGCCACGGACTTCATTGGCGTGGCGGGCGCCGCTTATGAAAGCGGGATCGCCGTGGCTAACTTCGACTGGATGGGGTCGATGCCGGCCATGGTGTTCGCGGCCTTTATCTTCATCCCCTATTATTGGCGTTCGGGGGTATATACCGTTCCGGAATTCCTGGGCCGCCGTTACAACGGCGCGGTGCAACTGCTCCACGCCACGATCTGGGGCATCTTTCTCGTCATTACGCTGGCCATGATGTTGTATATGACGGCCGACCAGTTCATGCACACGATCCTGGGCTGGAACGTGCAGTTGTCCATTTGGATTATTGCGTTTGTGGCGGGCGTGTACACGCTTTCCGGTGGTTTGACGGCCGTAGTCATGACGGACGTCGTGCAGATGGTAGTTATGTTTGTGGGCGGTGCCGCGTTGCTGGTCCTGGCGTTGTGGCGCGCGGACGGCTGGACAGAAGCCCGGCAGACCATCGTGAATAAGCCTCCCGAACTCATTATCGTGGTCGACGTGCCGGGCACGAATGATCCGTCTGTGGCAACGGCGGAAAATACGATCGAGGCGACGTTGAAGGGTATCGGGCTGGATGTTCTCGGCATCGAACCCGCCCATGGCCGCTTGAGCGAAACGCAAACCGCGTACAGCGTAGGCATCTCAAAACTGCTGGAACTTGATGCCGCTGACAAGACGGGGCAGATCACGGAAGCGGACTACGCGCGCAACACGAAGGAAAAAGTATCCGAAGCGATCACGGCGGCGTACCCCGAAGGCACATCGGTCGAAGTGAAGCTGCGGGATTTCAAGGCGCATTTCGATATTCTGTTGCCGAACGACACACCGACCGCGTTTCCTTGGTCGGGCATCGTGTTTGGTTTGGGAATTGTCATGGCGATGGCCTACATGAGCGGCAATCAGGTCATCGTGCAACGTTGTTTTGGTGCGCGTTCGGAATGGGACGCCAAGGGCGGCATGTTGTTCGCGGGTTTCTTGAAGTCTTTCATTCCGCTGCTGGTGGCGATTCCCGGGCTGCTTGCGCTTGTGCATGCGCCCGCCCTGATAAACGGGGACCGCGCCGTGCCGACGATGATTTCGATCATGTTGCCTCCGGGTTTGCGCGGTCTGATGTTCGCGGCACTTCTGGCCGCGCTGATGTCCAGCGTGGACTCCACGTTGAGTTCCGCGGCCGCGATCTGGACCACGGACTTGTATGCGCGGTTCCGTGCCATGCTTACGCGCGGCGGCGAGGCCGACGTAAAAGAGTTGCTGTGGGTTGGCCGTGGTTTCACCATCGCCTTCATCGTGTTTGCGGCGTTGCTCGCGGAACCCATATTCAAGGGCGCGCAGGGCATCTACAACATGATGCAAAGCTTGATGACTTACTTCCAGGGTCCGATCTTTGCCATACTGCTGCTAGGCATTGTGTGGAAGCGCGCCAATCAATGGGGCGGGCTCGCCGGGCTGGTCTGTGGCGTGATTTTCAATTTTATAATCTTCCGGGTGGACAACTTGTTTCCGTCCGAAGACCCGTATCTCTACATTGCGATCTGGTCGTTCCTTTTCTCCTGTGCGGTTACGGTGGTGGTCAGTTTGTTGACCAAACCCGAACCGGACGAGAAGATTCGCGGCCTTGTGTTTGGCCAGGTCATGAAAGACGGCGAAGTCCAGCGGGTGCTGGGCGAACGCGTGCAGTAGGAGAAACCGGCCGTGTTTGAATCGCTGAACGAATCGATCAACAAAGGAATCAATGCGGTATTTGGGCCGCCGTTGCACGCGGTGATCAATCCGATCCACGCGGTATTGAACAACATCTACATGCCGTGGGCGCTGATATGCGCGCTGGGCATGTTTATCGGCACCATGATCTGGGTGTATACACTCAACGAGAAATACGTGAATCTGGATGCGCCGCACAAGGGGTGGTTGTACGATTTGCGTTTATGGACTGTCGTTTCCATGTTGCCGCATCTGGTGGTCTATCTCTATTTCTGACGCGGTGATTTTGTGGTAAGACCGGCGGGCCGGTTACGAGGTGATGACGGTGGCGGAACACGATGCAAAGAAGGCACATACGAAACGCGATTCCGAGACATTTATCGCGTTGGGATTGTTCATGGTAGCGCTCGCCGTGACGGTGCTAATCGGCACATACTGGACAACCACGACGGATGGAAAAGTCGTAAATGCTCTCTCGGGAGTGGTCCTCCTTGCCACCGCGTTGGGCTTTATCATCAGGGGCGTCTACATCAAGAAGCGCTTGTAGGCCTGGCCCAGTGCGGGCCATCCGCCCCAAGGTCCCCGAGTCCGTTGCCCGGCGCAAGTTGCGGGGCTGGTTCGATCTCATCCGTCGCCACGCCGGCTTCGCGCCGAGGTTGAAAGGCCGCACCATCCCCCGGATCGAACTTGTCTGGTTGCCCCACTACCTTATTGGATTTCACGCCGAATTGCATGGAAAACCCAGCCGGATCAATGTGGGCGTCAATGCCTATTCGGGGGCGTTCACCGTGTACCATGGCGACGGAGACACGACGACGCTCCCCGCCGAAGCCGAGCAATTCACTCCCAAACTCTCGCCGGACGAGGCGGCTGTTCTTGCGCGCAAGGGGATGCAGAAATATGTAATTCTGGCGCGCGGCCAGCGGAACAAGCCCACGATGGGCGACATGCTGGACACCGAGCTTTTCTATTATCCGTATTGGGTTTATTACTACGAGCGGCGGCCGGGCCGGATCGATGTGCGCGTGCTGGACGCCTCCACGGGAGAGAAGCCGGGCCACAAGGCGAAGTTGGCGATCATCGATGCATTCACGCACGCCGCGCGCGTGACGCCGCGCCCGGATCCGTCCGCTCTCCCAGGTGGATAAAAACGGGAGGGGCGGCAGGTTTTCTGGGAGGAGAGAAACCTGCCGCCCTGTAGGGTCAGAAGGGCTATACGGGTAGGGATGGGGTCGTGGGGTGTACGCCCTTCTTTATGGGGTCGAGGTCTGTTTGGGTATCTCCAAGGTCAACAAATTGTCGCTAACATCCAACGTAGTTTTGTCCGCGTAAACCGGACCGGGCAATGGCACGGTCTGAAGAAACCGGCCCGACATTCTCTGTTGATAGGTCTGGCCGCCTTCGTTTCGCTTGACCACGCCGTTATGCGTACCTGAAACTTTCAACACACCGCCCTCGATGAAGACCGAGATGGCGGCTTGTTCGGCGCCCGGGATAATCATCTGGACGACGTAACGGTCTGGAAATTCACTCATCGAGCATCGCACGTTCACGGATCCGCTGGTGCGGTAGCCAATGAAACCGCCGCTGCCGCGCATCTGTTCCACGGCGCGCGCAAACAATCGATTCAACTGTTCCTGGCGATCCAGGATGTCCTGGCAATGGGGATCGACGGGCGTTGCCGCTGCCTCGTGTTCGCCAGATTGCGACACCATGTGTGCGTGCCGTTGCATGGGACTTTGCGCCGCCGAAGGATCAACGGGCGCAGTAGCATCGCGGTTAACGTTCCGGCCGGAACCCTGCAGCGATTCCACGTAGTTAATGTCCCGTTGTCCGTCGAGAGTTTCCTCCAATCGCCAAATGTACGCCGTTTGAAGAACCACTACGGCAACCAACAAGAAGACGGCGCTCACCATCAGAACGTTGGGACGGTGCGAACAGTCCCTGACCGGCTCATGCGAGGTCAAGCCGCCGTCGCCATTCGAAACTGATTTGTCATCAAAGCCGCTCACGGATGGGCGCCTCCAATGCCAGGATCGATTGTCGGATACAGGGCACACTCATGCCGGTAATGAGCAAGGTATGTGCCAGCCTGAACCGCAGCGAATCCGAGCAGTGTAACTGCATATATGCCAAGTCTTTCCATGAATTGCATGCAACCTACAATCGGCGTTGACTCTGGGACTATGCGCCTGTATTTAGGGTACAAGCCCGCGGCCAAACCTCATTTGAGGAGTGACTTGAATTCGATTCATTGATCGATCCCGCGGTATCGCGTTACACTTTCTTCGTGTGTGCGCACACCCCCTCGCGCAGAGAATTCACCGATTCCCAAGGTACGGAAAGGTTTGATTACCCATGCAAGACCTCACTTTGAAGCGATTGGCCGGTTATACGGATTTTCAAGGACCCGTTGTATTTGTCGTCATGGACGGCGTGGGGTTGGGCAAACAGGATGAAGCCGACGGGGTCTACATGGCGTATACGCCGGTGCTGGACGAGTTGATGAAGGAGCCCCTGTACGCGAAGCTCAAGGCGCACGGCACGGCGGTTGGGATGCCCTCTGATGAAGACATGGGGAACAGCGAAGTCGGGCACAATGCGTTGGGAGCGGGGCGGGTATTTGCCCAGGGCGCGAAGCTCGTCAATGAAGCCATTGCCACGGGCCGAATCTTCGAGGGCAGTGCGTGGCAGCAGGCCGTTTCCAAGGAGAAGGCCGGAGGCACGTTGCACTTCATCGGCCTGTTGTCTGACGGCAATGTGCACAGCCATATCTCGCAGGTAATCGCCATGCTCGATCGTTGTGGGCAGGAGGGCGTGAAAAGGGTGCGGTTGCACATCCTCACTGACGGCCGCGACGTGGGCGAGCGATCGGCGCTTGGATACCTGGACACCCTGGAGTCAAAGCTGAATGAGTTGAATGGCCAGGGCGCCGACTACCGCATTGCATCCGGTGGCGGACGGATGATCACGACCATGGACCGGTACGAGGCCGACTGGACCATCGTTGAGCGGGGGTGGAAAGCCCACGTATTGGGTGATGCACGGCCGTTCGCATCGGCGCGCGAGGCGATTGAGACCGGCTACGCCGAGGATGCCACCGTCACCGACCAGTACCTTCCGGCGTTTGTCGTCACGGATAACGGCGCGCCGGCCGGAACCATTGTGGATGGCGATGCGGTCATCTTCTTCAATTTCCGGGGCGATCGCGGCATTGAGATTTCGCGCGCGTTCGAGGAGAAGGATTTCGACAAGTTCGACCGCAAACGTGTGCCCGACGTGTTCTATGCCGGCATGATGCAATACGACGGGGACAAACAAATCCCGAAGAATTATCTGGTTGAGCCACCTGCCATCGAGCGTACCGTGGGGCAGTACATGTGCGCGAATGGAATCACGACCTTTGCCATTTCGGAGACGCAAAAGTACGGACACATCACGTATTTCTGGAATGGAAACAATTCCGGTTACATTGACGAGACACTTGAGAAGTATGTGGAGATCAAGTCGGATCTGGAACCGTGCGATCAACGTCCGTGGATGAAAGCCGCGGAGATTACCGACGCCATAATTGCCGCGGTGAAAAGTGGCAAACACAAGTTTATACGCGTCAACTATCCCAACGGTGACATGGTCGGCCATACGGGCGTGCCGATTGCGGTGCGCATCTCGGTGGAAGCGGTCGATCTGGCGTTGCGCCGCATCGCTCCGGTGGTTGCGGCTGCAAAGGGCGTGCTCGTAGTGACCGCCGACCACGGCAATGCCGATCTCATGTGGACGGAAAAGAAGGGCAAGCGCGAACCGATGGTGGCTCACACGCTGAATCCGGTGCCGTTTATTATCAAGGACTATAGCGGCAAGAATGCGTGGAAAATGAACGTGGGCGAAAAGGCGGGCCTCAGCAACGTGGCTGCGACACTGGTGAATCTGCTTGGCTACGAACAGCCGGACGAGTATGACCGGTCGCTGGTAGCGCTGTAACCCGGGTGCGTTTTATATGTCCATATTGGGGATTGACGGATCCCCCAACGGGGCGTATGCTGTCGTTTTCTATCCCGGTTTTCACCCTGTGAGGAGCTGTCTCAATGGCTGATCGCGCGTTGGCCTATGCCAAAAGCCACCAGAAGGATTTCTTGGAAGAGTTTAATGCCTTCCTGCGCATTCCCAGCGTATCCACTCTGCCTGAACATGCCGGCGACGTTGCCAGGACGGCTCAATGGGTAGGCGATCGGCTGCGGGCATGCAAACTGGAAAACGTTACGGTATATCCCACGAATGGGCATCCCATTGTGTATGCCGATTGGCTGCATGCAAAGGACAAACCCACGCTTTTGGTCTACGGCCATTACGATGTGCAGCCTGTGGACCCCATTGATGAGTGGGACGCGGACCCCTTTGACCCCACAATTCGCGGCGAGTATGTTGTCGCGCGTGGCGCATCCGACATGAAGGGTCAAATTCTTGCGCAGATTCAAGCTGTCGATGCGATTGTGAAGAGCGGCGGCCTGGGCGTAAACATCAAGTACCTGATTGAAGGCGAGGAGGAAATCGGATCGGTTCACCTCGGACCTTTCATTGATCGGCACAAAGACCTGTTGAAGTGCGATTACGTCTTGAATTGCGACGCGGGCATTCACAAGAAGGATGTGCCGGGCATCATTTACGGTCTGCGTGGACTGGCCTATTTCGAGCTCGAAATACGTGGGGCGCAAAAAGACTTGCACTCGGGACTGTTTGGCGGCGTGGTGCACAATCCGGCCCAGGTCCTCTGCGAGTTGATAGCCGGCATGCACGACGAGGCAGGGCGTGTCTCACTTCCGGGATTTTACGACAGCGTGCGCAAGCTGGAAGGCGATGAACGCGCTGCTCTCGACCGGCTTCCCATGACCGACGATGAGTGGAAGGCCATGGCGGGCGTCGAGCGCCTGTGGGGCGATTCGGACTATTCACCCATCGAACGTGTGGGCGCGAGGCCTACGCTGGAAGTCAA
>BTWA01000001.1:0-170676 GCA_045863295.1 Candidatus Hydrogenedentota bacterium | reverse complement strand
GCGGATTTACGGGCGCAGGATCGAAGACGGTACTGCCCGCGAAGGCTATGGCCAAGATTTCGACGCGCCTGGTTCCCGATCAGGATCCCAACGAAGTGGCCGATCAGTTGCGCGCGTACTTGAAGAGCAATGCGCCGTCGACCGTCACTTGGACACTGACGGAAATGGCACACGCCAAACCGGCGATCATGAATCGCAAGGGTCCCGCGATTCAGAAGGCCATGGATGCACTCAAGGCGGTATTCGGGGTCGATCCGGTTTTCAAGCGCGAAGGCGGCACGGTGCCGATTGTGAACATGCTTCAAGAAAAGCTTGGCGTGGAAACCGTGATGCTGGGATTTGCACTGCCGGATGACGGCATTCATGGCCCGAACGAGCGCCAGTATCTGCCCAATTATTACCGGGGTATTGATACCTATATCCGCTACTTGTCGAGTTGGTGATCGGGCGCGATAACGGGGGAAGCATGAACAAGTCAAGCGTGGCCAGTCTATTCAAGATCGAGGACTGGTGGGCCGTATGGTTGGGGTTTGCGCTGTTGGCCTCGGTCTTTTGCGGCGCGATCGATTCTGTTCCGTCGATGCCGAAGTGGGCGTGGGGCGGATTTCTCGAGGCCCATTCGCCGGGCGCGCTTATCCCGCTGCTGCCGTTGGCGCTTGCCTTGTGTGCCGTCTTCGCCCTCGCCATCCGGTTCATGGAAGGCGCATCGGCGTGGAAACAATTTGTCCCGGGCTTCGTCGTGGTATTCATGCTGGCATCTCTGGCTTATGTTGTTTCCAATGAAAAGGCCGTCAAAGCATATGACATCAGTTATGCTTTCTGGGCACTGGGCCTTGGCATGCTTGTCAGCAACACGTTTGGCGCGCCCGCGTGGCTGATGCACGGTGCCCGCACGGAATTCTATATTAAGACCGGACTCGTGGTGTTTGGCGCGGATATTCTGTTGAACAAAATCCTCGCATTCAGTTTCTACGGTGTCTTGATTGCGTGGGGTGTGACGCCTGTTGTCATTGTCTTCATGTGGTTTTATGGCACACGATTTCTGAAGATGACCAACAAGCCCTTGGTGATGGTCATCGCGGCCGCCACGTCGGTGTGTGGTGTCTCTGCGGCTATCGCGGCCGGCGCGGCCTGCAAGGCCAAGAAAGACGATCTGACAATGGCGATCGGCATGTCGCTGATTTTCACCGTGATCATGATGATCGCCATGCCCGCGGGCATTCGGTTCTTTGGCTTGGACGAGATGGTAGGCGGAGCGTGGATGGGCAATACGATCGATTCCACCGGCGCGGTCGTCGCCGCGGGAGCCGCGCTCGGCGAGAATGCCGAAGCAGTCGCGGGCATCGTGAAGATGATTCAGAACATATTGATCGGCGTCATTGCATTTGGCATTGCACTTTTCTGGGTCACGAATGTTGAACGCGACGCGAATGGGCAGCGCCCTTCGTTGATGGAGCTGTGGACCCGCTTTCCAAAATTCATCCTGGGGTTTCTCGGCGCGTCCATCTTCGCATCGTTGGTACTAATCCCCTTCTTGGGTGAAGACGTCGTGGATGGATTCCTGGCGCAAACCAACAGCTACCGGAATTGGCTGTTTTGCATGGCATTCGTTTCCATTGGATTGGAATCCAACATCAAATCCCTCACCAGCCAGATGGTGGGCGGTAAGCCGTTTAATCTGTACATCGTGGGACAAGTCTTCAGCCTCGTGCTCTCGCTATTGGTATCGTGGCTGGTGTTGAGCGGCGTCATCATGACGCGCCCGAACCTTTTGGATTAATGACATGGCGAGAAATGTGGCTATTTGGTTTTCCGCAATTGCCATTACGATTTTCGGCATGGCGGTGGCGATGCCTTGGGTTGCCCGCAATGGATATGCGGGCTCTGTGATCGAGAAGAACTACGAAAGCGGCCGGGATGCCAGTGGTATCTTCTACACAGACGTGCCCAATATGCGGGAACTACAATCCAGATTCGAAGTAGATCCGTGAACGCATCGATTGGATTGCGATTACCGGCGGCGCAACAATCCCCGCCGGCCTCGTCTATTTGCCGCTGGGCGGCTTTTCTTCTCCTGTTCCTTGGGCACGAACAGCGATAGCACGTTTACAGATCCATCCCATTCGCCGCGCGGAAGGGATTTACCCAGGGTGCGTTCGATGGACTCCAACTCTTTGTATTCCTGGGGCGTGACAAAGGTAATTGCGTCGCCATCGGTGTCCGCGCGTGCGGTGCGTCCAATCCGATGCAGATAATCTTCCGCGGTGGGAGGAATGTCGTAATTGAAAACGTGACTGACGCCGTCGATATCCAGGCCGCGGGCGGCCACGTCGGTCGCCACCAGGATACTGTACTTGCCTGAACGGAAACCTCGAAGGGCCTCTTCGCGTTGGCTTTGGGACCGATCGCCGTGAATCGCCACGGCCTTCAGTTTATGCCTCTTCAACAGATGCGCCAACCGTTCCGTGCGTTCTTTGGTGCGCAGAAAGATCATGGTTGAGTTGACGGTACTGCCTTCCAAGAGTTGCAGGAGCAAGTCGCTCTTGTTTTCCACCTGGACGGTGTACAACACCTGCCGCACTTTGTCGACGGGTTTGTGTGTCGCACCAACGGTGACGCGTTCCGGCTCGTGGAGCATTTCGCGGGCGAGGCGCGAGATTTCGTCTGGAAAGGTGGCGGAAAACATGAGCGTCTGGCGATCGTTGGGGAGTTTGCACAAGATTCGCTTGATGTCCGGGAGAAATCCCATGTCCAGCATGCGATCCGCCTCATCGAGGACCAGAATGACCAGTTCGCCGAAGTGCGCGTTGCCGCGTTCCAAGTGATCGAGCAAACGCCCGGGGGTGGCTACCACCACTGCGCAACCCTTCTTCAGGTCGCGGTTCTGTTTGTCGTAGCCGACACCGCCATAAATTAACGAAGCGCGTATACCCAGGGCCTTTCCCATGTCGTTGATTACTTCATGGGTTTGTTGGGCCAATTCCCGCGTGGGCACGAGCACCAGCATCATGTTGCTGTGCACTTTGCCTTGCGCCAATCGCGTCAAGCAGGGAAGGGTGTAGCCCAGCGTCTTGCCGGTTCCGGTTTGCGCAACGGCAATGAGATCGTGGCCTTCCAACGCTATCGGTATGGCTTGTGCCTGCACCGGGGTCGGGGTGTGGATATCCCACTCTCGCAATACATGCAGACACCGCGGATCCAAACCAAAGTCTTCAAACACCATGGATCAATCTCATAACTCTCCCAAAAGGACATTTTTGCTGGACGTTTAGCCCGGATATTTCACGACGTTGTCCAACTAACTTTGTAACAACTATTCCACCGGGCCATTGACCAATCCGATGCAAGTACAGTGTGCTCGTGAAATATCCTCAGTGTCTCAAGCCCAGCCGATTCTGTGTGAGCATTTTGCACCACGCTTAAAGCGTGCGTGGTGCAGAATGCGGGTTAGCCTGAGCCTCATTGTAGCGATTCGACGGGGAGGATGAAAACACGAAAATGAGGGGTACATCGAACCGGGCAAAATAAAAAAGGTGAGCATGTCCATCTCGACATTCTCACCTCTTAGACTCGAAATCTGAAAGAATGGCCCGTAAGGAACCTTCCCTACACCTGTCTTCGAGTCCGGCTAACGGAGACCGTTGGCCGAATTAGTTGAAGATAAGGGTGTACGCGTACGAGTAATCGTCGTCATGCGTCGCAACGCGGCCCGCCCATTGAGCGGCCGTGCCGGGAACCGTGACGATCGCCGTACCAGCAACCTTACCGCCGTTCTTGTTCGGAACAGCACCGCCAGCACCTTCCGAAGGATCGGTCGCCACCGGACGGAACGAGAATGCCGCACCCGCCGGAATCAAGAACGTGTTCACAGCCGGAGTACGAGCCGTACCGTCGTTGTCGAAGTACTGGACAGTACAAACTGCCGCCGAACCCGTCAGGTTGTGCAACGCAATGTACGTCGCCGCGCCGTCGTTCGTCGGAAGAAGAGCCGCACCGGTCGCGTTACCGTCGTCCAAGTAGTGGGGAACACCCACCGTCGCCGCGAACGAAGTAACCATACCGATAAGAGCCACTGCCGCAACTATCGCTACCTTTTTCATGTACCTTTCACCTCCTTCCCTTAAGAGAATCTGCATACCAGGATGGAACCTGAAGTAAAGCCTGGAATCAAAAGGACAGAATACTTCCCCTACTCAAAAGAAATGTCTAGTGCGCAGCCCCACCTCATGTCGCCACCCAGCCTCTCCCCGATTGTCCGGCAAATGCACCATTCTTCCCGATTGCCGGAGGATAGCTATGTACCCCAGTCTAGCATAGGGTCCCCAGCCTGTCAACCATGTCCTCCGGAATTTCGTAGTATACGAATTTGGCAATTAGATTGGCACCTGGTTCCGAACCCTGTCCAAGTATACCCGATTTTGGAGCAATCCGTTACTGCCCTACAGACGCTTTACCCGGGGGCCATCGGCGGTATCCTCCACCACCCAGCCGAGATCCCGCAGCTTATCGCGGGCGGCGTCCGATGCGGCGAAGTCCTTGGCGCGCCTTGCTTTCTGACGTTCCGCCACCAATGCGGCCACCTCATCTGGGATTTGATCGCCGGGGGAGCCAAATACTCCCGTGACTGCGTTCAAGCGATCCAGCAACTGCAGTGCCCTGGTCGCGCCTTGGACACTCAGTTCTGACCGGTCCACCCATTTGTTGGTGTCACGAATAAAGTCGAATACGGACGCGAGGGCGGCCGATATGTTCAGATCGTCATCCAACGCCTCGACGAACTGCTTTTCGCACGCGGGTGCCTCGCCGGTCAAATCCCGCCCGGAGGGCATTTTTACCGCCTCCAAACGCAGGCGGAAGTCGCGGATTCGCCTCAACGCGTTCTTAGCCGATTCGAGGGCTTCAACGGTGAAATTGGCCTGTTTGCGGTAGTCCGTTGAAATCAAGAGGTAGCGAATCGCCACGGGATCGTGGCCCTGCGCCATCAGGTCGCGAAGGGTGTAGAAGTTGCCGAACGACTTGGACATCTTCCTGCCTTCGACCAACAGGTGCTGCGCGTGCAGCCAGTATTTCACGAATTGTTTCCCGGTCACCGCTTCGGACTGAGCAATTTCGTTTTCATGGTGCGGAAACATGTTGTCGATGCCGCCGCAGTGGATGTCGAACGATTCGCCCATGTATTTGATCGCCATCGCGGAACATTCGATGTGCCAACCAGGACGCCCCTTGCCCAAGGCCGTTTCCCAATAGATGTCGCCGTCGTCCTCGTCCCAGGCTTTCCAGAGCGCAAAATCCCGCACGTCTTCGGTTTCGTATTCGTCCGAATCCACCCGGCCGGACGCGCCCTGCTGCAATTCGTCCATGTTGAAATGCGACAGGCATCCGTAGTGGGGGAAGGAGGACAATTTGAAGTAGACCGAGCCGTTTGCAGCATAGGCGTGACCTCGCTCGATCAAGGTCTGAATCATGGCCACCATCTCGGGGATGTGGTCCGTGGCCTTGGGATAGACCTCGGCGCGCTCAATGCCCAAAGCGTCCAAATCCTCGAAAAACGCTTGGGCGTACCGATTCACCAGCGACTCGCGCGACTCGCCGGTCTCGCGGCACGTGCGGATGATCTTGTCTTCGATGTCTGTCAGGTTCATGACATGAAAGACTTCGTACCCTCGAAATTTAAGGTATCGGCGCAACAAATCCTCGAACATAAAGGTCCGCAGGTTTCCGATATGCGCAAAGTTGTACACCGTCGGTCCGCAGGTATACAGTCGGACCTTGGGCGGCTCCAGCGGTTCAAACAGTTCTTTCTTGCGGGTCAAGGTATTGAAGAGTTGTAGCGGCATGGGGTCTTCCATCAAGCCAAACGTAATCCACGAAACCGGGAATTCTATCCTGCACTGCCTTGGGATGCAACGATCCGCCGGTTCCGTGATATCAATTTTGGTCGAACCGGCGTGGAACAGCGTCGTTCCACATTCCAGTCATGCACTGCGAAAATGCCGCGCACCCCGCGCATTTTGTTGTTACCGCGACGGGTTTCCGACTAGATTAGCGGACTTGTCCACCCGGATTCGGAGGTCTCGACCATGGCTGGATCGCCTGGAGCGGTCGTTTTGCTTAGCGGAGGATTGGATTCCTCCGTACTCTTGCACCACGCGGTGAAACAGTTGCGCAAAACCCCCGTTTTTACGTTGAGTTTCGACTATGGCCAGCGCCACGCGCGCGAGTTGGACTGCGCGGATTGGCAGGCCGAGGCCGCAGGAGTGGCCAAACATACGGTCCTGGACGTGTCGTTTTTGGGTCCGCTCGTGGCTTCGGGCACGACCCTTGTCCGGGGCGGTGCGGAAGTTCCGGATTTTGAAACGCTTTGTGAAACAGACCTCGATCAGCCGCCCACGTACGTGCCCAACCGAAACATGATGCTGCTTTCCATGGCGGCTGCGTATGCTGAAGCCCATGGGGTGACGGATGTCTACTATGGGGCTCAAGCTCGCGACGAGTACGGGTATTGGGACTGCACGGCAGAGTTCCTGAAACGCATTAATGAGGTGCTTTCATTGAACCGACGGCAGGCTATTACGGTACACGCACCCTTCGTGGCATCCCTCAAGTCGGATGCGGTCCGCCTGGGAGCCGAATTGGGGGTCGACTTCACTCACACGTGGTCGTGTTACCGGGGTGGGGTGGCCGCCTGCGGCACCTGCCCGACTTGCGTGGAACGTTTGAAGGCGTTTGCCGACGCGGGATTGACGGACCCGCTCCAGTACGCGTAAACGTCAGGCGTTTTCAGTATCCAAGTGCACGCGGGATCCGGTGGTGTCGAGTTGGCCTTGGTATTTCCCCTGATACGGCCGATCCACCGGTCCATCGGATTGGGCGATGACCAGTTGGCAAATGCGGCGGCCGGCCGATATCCGCATGGGGGCGGTATTGGCGTTGAACAACTCAAGCGTAATGGCGCCGTGGAACCCCGGGTCCACCCATCCCGCGTTTTGAATGAACAGGCCCAACCGGCCGACGGAGCTGCGGCCTTCGACGAACGCGGTCAGGTAGTCGGGGAGTTTAATGACCTCGCGCGTGGTGGCCAACACGAAGCCGTGCGCCGGCACTACAAAATGTTCGCCTTCGACCCGCTCGTACTCGATGGGTTCGGCCATGGAAAACATGCCGGTTGTGGCACGCGGCGTCAGGAATGTGCCTCCAAGGCGAAGATCCACGGAGGCCGGGCCAATCTGCATATCATCGAGTGGATCAATGACCAAATCGCCGCTGGCCAAGAGTTCTTTGATGCGTCTGTCCGGCAAAATCACCCAACCATACTCCCCTGCGAATTCCCCCAAAGTGAAGGCAAATGCCTCCGGACGAAGTCTACGGGATGCACCCGAACGAAGGCAACCAAGGCCCCGGAAATGCAACGCGGGAATAGTCCCGGACAGCCGTCCGGTTGACTCCTTCCAAGCGTCGGTGCTACACCGTAGTAGATTGTAAACGTCCGGCGGACCGGCACTGAAGGAGCCTTATGACGAACGCGCACTCGTATCCCGTGGAATTACGCCCGGGCACGCCTGAAATGACGGCTTTTGAGAGCGAATTAACGGCCGTACTCGGGTTGAGCAACGGCGAGGTCACCCATGCCGCGCTGGATGCCTTTCTGAATCGTTATTTTGGACGCGATCGGGCGGCCTCGCTCCGTTCCATGATCGCCGCCGATATGGACTTTTTCCGGGAGGAGGACCCCGCCTCGGCAGGGTACAGCGACGTGCAAATCCTGAGTGTGCGCCGGGGCATGGCGGCCATAGCCGCGCACCGGATCTTTCAAACGCTGTTGGACGCGTGGCCGGACCTGCTCTACAGCATTGAAGTCATGGCCAAGTACGTGCAGAAGAACACGAACGTGGAGATCCATCCCGGCGCTCGCATTGCCGTGCCGTTCGGGATCGACCACGGCCATGGCACGGTCATCGGCGCAACGAGCGAAGTCGGACCGCACACCTTCATCTACCACGGAGTTACCCTCGGGGCAACGGGCCGGCGATCTCGTACAGGACGCCGTCACCCCATTGTGGGTGGCCGCGTGTTCTTCGGCAACGGATCGCAGGTCCTCGGTCCGTCTATTCTCGAAGACAAAGTTGCGATTGCCTCAGGAGCTATCGTGGCCGATTCGTATGTGGAGGAAGGGGTGAAGATTTCCCTGAATGTGCGCGTGGTGCGCGCCGTCATTCCCCGCAAGGCGCACATCTTCGGCTACGATCAGGAGAACCCCCGACGTTACTGGGCCCAACTAGACGGCACTAAAGCCCCCAACTGGGCCGAATTCGAGCGGTTCGACGTGAAAAGCATGGATTGATAAATCGCACGGATCGGAATGAGGGGATACAATCTGCGCAAGGGACTCTGATCGCTCACTGATTCGCCGCGATGATTGCGGCAATTGCACCGACGACCGCAACCCCCGCCAGCACGGCCAGCGTGATTTTCACCCAACTCCATGGGCGTTCGCCCTGCACTTCGCCGGTTCGCGCGTTCACGAGGAACCGGTAGGTTTTCTTTCCGTAACGGTACGCGCTGATCCATACCGGCAGGAGCGTGTGTTTGAAGGTGACGCGGTTGTATTGGGTGCTGGTCCAAGAAACGCGTTGTTCGTCTCCGCCGATGTCGCGGCAGATCGTTTGGTGGATGGTGGGGGCCATCAATTCCTTGGCGCGTTCGAAGCCTTGCACGAGGTCGACCTGATAACTCTCGGCCCTGAAGCCGGCGAGGTAGTCGTCTTTATAGGGCACGAGGTTCTGCAGGTCCCACGGCTCTAGCGCTTCGGCGTATTGGCGGGGAAGCGACTGACTGGCGACGACCAATACGTCGTCGAAGGCGTTGCTGACGGTGCCGCTGGCGGAGCGCCACCGGGTCTTGCGCACTTGGCGCGTGCGGCGCACGCTTTTGCCGTTCACGGTGGTTGTATAACTTTCGGTGGTGTAGTAGTAATCGCCGCGCTGCCCTTTGTACCGGGTGACGGTGTTGGTATCGTAGGTCCAGTAGGGGCAGTACATGCCGTTGACCGGGGTATCCTGGCGGGCATTCCGGCGCAGGGCATTGGGCGCGAACCAGAGGCCGTGGATCCATTTCCGGTAGGAATCGCGGGCTTGTTCCTTGGTCACTCCAAACGGCAGCAGCGAGGCCGGCTTGATCAACTTGTGAGACTGCGCGGTCGAGACAATGGCCGCGCCGCAAAACGGGCATTTTCCGGCGGTCTCGCTGGGACCCTGGGTGGATTCGGCGCCACACCCCACGCATTTGACGGTAATGACGTCGACGGTTTCGGCCTGGCCCGCCAATTCGGCCATGTGGGCGGTGTAGTTCAACTCTTCGATCGGCTCATCGGCGGTTTCGATGGCGTTCTCGAAACCGCAGTGCGTGCATACTTGCGCAGATGCAGCCGGATCGAATTCCAACTTCGCGCCGCATTGGGCGCATGGAAAAAACTGTTCTTCCCCCACGGCAACCTCATCAAATTCAGGCTACAGCCATTACCCGACGAACGTGATTACGGTGAAGGCGGCAATGGAGGCGGCATCGCCGAGAATACGCTGGAGAGCGCGGGCACGGATCCTGCCTTTTCCCAGTTGACCATTCCTTCGCACCACACGAGCGTGTCACGGGTGAGTTGGCCTCCGCGCGCCTGGTTTTGCAGGGCCGCCACATCGTAGGGGCCTGCTTGCTGGCCGCCTGAGGCCACGAAGTAACTGGCGGCGGCTGAGCCCGGCACGGGCGGTGGACCTCCGGGGCGTGCCGCCTGGGCGACTTGACCCGCCATAGCCACGCCCATGGCCATACCCATGCCGCCGGATGCCATGCCGCCGGGATTTTCGGCGGCTTTTTCCATGGCGTTGGCTGCGGCGTATTGGGAGTATTTGTTCATGTCGCCAAGGATGCCCATGCTGGTGCGTTTGTCGAGCGCTTCTTCCACGCCGGGCGGGAGCGAAATGTTTTCGACGGTGAAATCGGTGACCTGGAGTCCGTACGCGTCGAAATCGTCGATGATGTTCTGCGAAACAAACTTGCCCAACTCGCTGTAGTTCGCGGCGAGATCGAGAATGGGGATCTTGCTTTCCCCGAGGATGTCACTGAATCGCGCCACGATGAGGTTGCGTAACTGATTCGTGATCTCAGCGGAGGTGAACACGCCATCGGTGCCGGCGATCTCCTTGATAAACGTGGGCGCATACATGACGCGGATGGCGTAGGTGCCGTAGGCGCGCAGGCGCACCGGGCCAAACTCGGGATCGCGCAACATGATTGGATTCTTCGTGCCCCACTTAAGATCGGTGAAGCGTTTCGTGTTGACGAAATAGACTTCAGCCTTGAACGGACTGTTGAATCCGTGCGGCCATGACATCAGGGTAGTCAATATGGGGATGTTCTGCGTTTCCAGCGTGTGGGTGCCGGGCGCGAACACGTCTGCGAGTTGGCCTTTGTGAATGAACACGGCGACCTGCGACTCGCGCACTATCAGCTTGGCGCCGTATTTAATCTCGTTGTCGTGGCGCTCGTATCGATAGACCATTGTGTCGTTGGACGGATCGAGCCACTCGATCACATCAATTAACTGGCCCCGGATCATGTCAAACAAGCCCATGGCGGCTCCTCCTGGACAATTCTCTATCAAACGAATGTACAGCGCGATTGTAGCGCATTTCCGTCCGGTTTGAAACCAGGGGTACACAGCGCCTGGTTTCGTTGTATACTAAGGAGTCTTTGCGGAGAAAGGGGGCGTGCCGTGATTGAGTCATTCGAACGGGAAGCGTTGGAATTGGCGGCCATCCTGGACACCATGGCCGACGGCGTTTTTGTCATTGACAACGACCATCGGATTCAACGATGGAACCGGGCCATGCAGCGGCTCACGGGATATTCCAGCGATGAAGCGTATGGCCAACCCTGCTCGTTTCTCAAAGCAGGCGACGCAGGGACGGCCGTGCCTTTCGAGAACATGGATTGCGAATTGTTTGCGCGGGGAGAGGCCAACCGCGTGGAGACGGTGATCGCGCGTCGCGACGGAACCGAGGTGCCGGTGATTGCAAATGGCCGGGTTCTCCGCGATGCCGATGGCGAGGCTGTGGGGGCGGTCATTACGCTCACCGATATCAGCCCCGTGCGCGAGCTCCAGGAGCAAGTCAGCAGTCTGCAGCGCCACGTGGCCGAGCGGTACGAATTCCACAGTCTGATTGGCAAGAGCCGGCCCATGCAGGAACTTTACAACCTCGTGGAGATGGCGGCGGCCTCCAACGTGACTGTGCTTGTTTATGGAGAGACGGGTACCGGCAAGGAACTGGTTGCCAAAGCGATTCACTTCAACAGCGACCGGCGGGGGAAACCCATCGTCACGGTCAATTGTTCGGCGCTCAGCGAGTCGCTTCTGGAAAGCGAACTGTTTGGGCACGTCAAGGGTGCGTTTACGGGCGCGATTCGCGACAACATAGGCCGGTTCGAACGCGCGGACGGCGGCACCATTTTTCTGGATGAGATTGGCGAGATTCCGCCCTTGATCCAAGTGAAGTTGTTGCGCGTTCTGCAGGAGCGCGAACTGGAACGCGTCGGCGAATCGATCTCCCGGAGAGTCGACGTGCGCATCATTGCGGCCACCAACAAGGATTTGCTGGCGGAGGTGAAGAAAGGCAATTTCCGGGAAGACCTGTACTACCGGTTGAAGGTCTTTCCCGTCGTTCTGCCTCCGCTGCGGGAGCGCAAGGAAGACATGCCGCTGCTGTTGAACCACTTCATCGGTCTGTTCCGTCGATCGACGAACAAGGACATTCGTGGATTTTCGCCGGAGGCCATGCGCATCATGATGGACTATTGCTGGCCGGGCAACGTGCGAGAGTTGGAGAATGCGGTGGAGCATGCATTCGTCACTTGCCCCGGCCCGTTGATTGGACCGTTCGATTTGCCGCTGGAAATCCGGCGCATGGAACTCCGGAGCAAAATGTGCGCGGCGCCCGAGTTGCCCGCCGCGTTGCCGTATGCGCGCGCGGTGCGCCACGGCAGGCACCGGTCCGCATCCAAGGATCAGTTGATCGAAGTCTTGCGGGAGTGCGACTGGAACAAGGCCGAGGCCGCGCGGCGGCTGGGCCTTACTCGGACTTCGGTCTGGCGTCGCATGAAGGCGCTGGGCATCCCGCTTGAACCGGGCGAATAGCACTTACCAGAAGATGTTGCCGTGCACGGTTGGTTTTTCCGTGAGTTTAAGTGTGAATTTCAGGTGCTCGCGCTTTTGTTCGCGGCCTTGTGCCGACTTGGCCGCATCGAGACTGCGCTGGATTCCCGGAAGGTCGCGGAACGGCTGGTCCAATTTGAAGTAACCGGGGTTTCTATCGCCGTGGCGCGCATTGGTTTCCTCGCCCAACACTCGCGCTTCTTCTCGCAGTGCGGCCATCTCAGGCATCTCGTTTGATTCGTTGAGTATGGACTGCGCGGCTTCGATTGCTTCATCCAGCGGCCCTTTTGCAATCGCCGGCTCAAGTACACTCCGGATTCGCGCTTCTTTGTCCAACTCCGCGCGAAGCTTCCACTGATTGTAGCGGTCAAGCGCGGCTTTTTGCATGTGAAGCCGCCAGCGATAATCCTTTTCTTTGCGCCATGCGGGCATCTTTTCGCCGGCCGACTTGACGAGTGCGTAGTACTTTTCGATGCCAGGGTTTTCCGCCAAAGACGCTTCAAGACTGCTCTCCAATTGGAAAAGCGCCTGTACCATCTCCGGGGCGGCCTCTTCGCCGAAGTAGAGCGTACAGTATTCCGTCATGACATCGTCCAGAGAGCGGTTCGGATCCCATAGAAGCCGTGCCCACAAGTACTGATGAAACTCGTCGTGATTGCCCTCGGAATAGATGATATCGCCTTCGGAGAATGGCATGATTGCCTGAAATGTCCAATACATCGCCTTGGGGCGTGCATGAAACGTGCGGCGGCCATATGCTTTCACTATGTGTGGTTCCGGATGCTCGACCATATACTGCGCACTGATCCAATGGGTAATATCGGAGTAGTGAACCAGACGCTGATCGGCTGGCAATTCACTAACGATTTCCGCCACGTAGCGGTTCACCGGTCCTTGGCCGGGATAGGCGAACAGGTCGTCTCGCATGTCAATATCGCGGAAGTATGGCGACATAGCGTTGCTGCCGGGACCGTAGCAAATTCCGTACGACCATGTCCGCGGCTTCTCATTCAGATAATCGAAGATGGCCTGATCGCCGGCGTTGTCCAAGCCTTGGTTCGCGATCTGCACAGTGCTTCCGGGATGGTGCTTTAGCCAAATCGCCGCCAGCTCTTCGCAGAACTCCACAAAGGTCTTACCCCACGGCGTGCATTGGTCGCAGGTGCATCCGCCGGGATCGCCGGCATAGAAACGCATCACATCATGAAACGCGCTCGAGCCGAAATCCTCTTCCCATTGCTTTATCAGGGCTGCGCGCGCCTCGGGTATCGAAGGACATACCCACGTGTTTCCTTCCCAGCCCTCGCGGCCCGCTGCCTTCCATTCCGGTGGAAACTCGCTGCGCAACTGATTCGGCCTTGCGCCGGTGACGGTCATAAACCCGTGGGATTTCTGCCAATCATAGAATGGACTGGGTTGGTCCGAGGCATAGAATGTGTTACCTCCGGCGAGCGCATATTCCATGATCACGTCGTGCAATTCGTCTTCGGTCCAACCGCGCGCACCCGTAATCTTCATCATCGTGCCGCCTTGATTCGCGGAGAAACCGCGGTAACGGAATGCGGGCGCGGTCTGCACGTCGATAACAGGTATTGCAATGGAGTCCGCCGCGTATTTCAGTTGCCGCACGATTTCACCCACCGCATACAACACGCCGCGCGCATCCACTCCAACGGCTACAATTACGTTTCCATCGGACTTCACAGCATAGCCTTCTGGAAACAATTCCTCCTTGCGCCCAGGCAATGTTCCGTTCAGGCGCGCAAACTGATCATGCACCGTACCGGCTTCACGCGAGACGCCCAGATACATGACTGCATTTGCGCCGGCGGTTTGGCCGATTTCTACAGTCACCTCGCTCACTTGCTCTACTCGCCGTTTCAGTACACCGGCCGCAAGAATCTCCGGAGGGGTAGCGTCCGTGTCAAGTACGACTGACACGCGCGTGACCGGCGCGGAAGTCTGCGCGTGCACGGAAGGATCCGTCATCTCCAGCAATGCCCAGACGACCAGAAAAGCGGCAGGACGACAGTACATGTGATAAGAACTCCCATGGAGAATTTTGTGACCGTCAAAGCAGATTTAGAAGTTGCGCAACAGATCCAACATTGCCTTGTCAAGTTTGTGGCCGTCAAACTCCTCGTAGACGACATCGGACCGTCCGGAATCGACAACCCCGAACGAGCCCCGCAAGTTCCACAGCGCCCAGCCCCATCCGGCTTCTTTCCATATCTCCAGATTGTCTTTCATCCAGGCCATGACCACGGCATGGGGCGTTCGGTTGAACGCGCCGAATTCGCCAACGTGCACGACCACGCCCGATTCGGCCAAGTCGCGCCAAGCATCATACATCGTGCGCAAACGATCCTGGTTCCACGAATTCTCTCCATCCTCGCTAGGCCACTCGGGCAGGGGCCACTTGTCCGATCCATTCACCCACGATGCCTGATAATGGCTGATAGGCATAGGGTCATACCCGCGGGTGCTCTGCGCCACGCCCTCGACCGCCAGCGACTTTACCGGCTGGCGCGCCCAATGCAGGCCATCCGAAATGATGAGGCGATCGGCGTCTACGTCGCGAATTGCCTCAATAGCCCTCAAGGCGACACGCACGTAGCGATCTTCGGAAATCTTTGCGGGTTCGTTCAACAGATTGAAACTCACACGGTCGTTGGGCACACCCGCGTATCTCGCAGCGAAATGGCGCCAGTGTTGAGCAAATGCCGCTTGTGCATTTTCGTCCTCCCAAAGGGAAACCGGCTCGGGGGGATTTGGATTTACGCTGTAACCCGGTGCGCGATGGAAATTGATGCTCACATGCACACCATATTTGCCACCCAGCGTTACTGCATCGTCGATTTCTTTCAATTCGGGCTCATCAAGTGTAAGCCAGTCGTCCTGGCGCGCCCAGCACCGGTAATCCATGGGCAGGCGAACAAAATCGAAGCCCCACTGTTGCATCCATGCGAAATCGCGCTCGACAAACGGACTCTTTGATTCCGCGATAAATTTCTCAAGCAGGTTGAAACCGCGCCAGCGGCCGGGAGTGGACGTCGGCGCGACGTCTTGCCCGACGTTTTCCAATGCGTTGGCTGCGGCTGCCAGACTTACAAGAAAGGAACGTCGATTCATAATGCTCTCTTGCTGTATTGACAACCATCCTGACATATTCGACACCATGCCTGACACAAACGTCTCCCACTCACGGGGAACAGTCATCGCGAGACGTTTGAATCTGTTCGTTTGGACTCAACGTGGGCGATTGCCGGAAAAACGCCATATCGATCAAGTAAATGAGCCAGAGATAGTACATACCCAGTTCCCGGAACTCGGAGAGGTTTCTGCTAATCGATCCAAGTTCCCGATTTCCCGGGTGGGCCGCAACCGCGGCACGTTCCAATTCGCCGAGGTGATGTGTCACGTATCGAACCGCCACGAGACACACCACCGTTCCTACCGCAAATCGGTCGGGCACGAAATAGCGCATCCATGGGTTTCGGATGCGGTGGACAAAAATGGGGGCGACAACAAACAGCATCGCAAGTACGACATTTGCGGCCAGCTTCATGTGGTCGGTTACATCATCAATATTATGCAAATTGAATGGCTCGGTCTTGATGTCGATGGCATCCGTAAGTTCCACCGGCCATTCCGAGACTGGGCGAAACCATTCGATGTCGTGGTCCGAATTCCAGTAGCGCACAAAGTGTGCTCCGTAATCTATCTCTTCCAGTAGCACGAACGCTGAGAGAAGAGTTACGCAAGCGAAAATGCGCCTCTCCCGCTTTGTAGGTTTGGTCAGCGCGGACCTCAGCGCAACCGCTGCCATGCATATCAGAAGAAGATTTTGGAAGTTCTCCAAAAGGCCAAATTCCCGCCACGAATCTGGAGGCAAGGGAGGCAGCTTGGGACTGACCAACCGCTGGAGAAAGATGTCGCCTGAAAAATAGAGAGCAAGCAGGACTCCAGTAAGCGTGAGTGGTCCTACCAGGTAAATCAATGTTTTAATTAGAGTGCGCCGGTACATGCAAATCACGCTTCCCCTTCCGACCCAACCGCCGGCCTAACCTAATCCTCACAAAACGCCGTATGACAATGATGGCCGGGCGGCCATTCAGCGGACGCCCACGTACACACCTTCACCCTTCGATGAATCAGCCCGGATAACCCGAGGTCACCTTGTCGGCGCCGCGCTTGCCTCGCGACGCTTCGATGCCAGCTTGGTGTCCGCTGCCGCGGTATGCCTGCAACGGATCGGGATCGAGGCCTTGTTCTACGCGCACCTGCGCCAGCAGCGGACGCACGTCGGTTTGGTAGGCGTCCTGCAAGACTTCTTCCGCGCGCACGATGTCGCCCGATTGCTGTGCCTCCTTCAGGGCTTTGCGATCGACGAGGCAGGCTCTCGCATATTGGGTTTGGCAATTCTGGATGGATTGGATCATGGCTTCGATCTTGGGCTTTACGTTATGGCTCTGATCGATCATGTACGCCACATCGGCGTGAATCTCCGGATCGTCTTCGGCGGCAACGAGCTCGTTGTAAATCAGGAAGAGCTCGTACGGATTCACGCTGCCCACTGTAACGTCGTCGTCAGCGTATTTCTTGTTGTTGAAGTGGAACCCGCCCATCTTACCTTCGTCCAACAGGAATGCGACGATATGTTCGATATTGGTGCCGAGGGGATGGTGACCGAGATCGATCAGCACCTGTGCTTGTTCGCCCAGATGTTTGCAGTAGGCAAACGACATTCCCCAGTCCGCGATGTCAGTATGGTAAAACGCAGGTTCGAAGAATTTGTATTCAACTAGCATGCGCATCCCTGGAGGCATGGCGGCGTAGGTCTCGGCCAACCCTTCTTGCATCCAGCGTTTGCGGCGGCGGATGTCGCCCTGACCGGGGTAGTTGGTTCCGTCCGCGAACCACAAACTGAGCAGCGAGGATCGTACTTCCTTTGCGATCTCAACGCATTCGATCAGGTGGTCGACCGCTTTCTTGCGAACGGCTCGATCTTCATGGGTCAAGCTGCCGAGTTTGTAGCAGTCGTCTTGAAAGACATTGGGATTGATGGCTCCCAGCGACACGCCACGTTCGAGGGCGAACGCGCTTAGCGCAGCGTAATCGTCCACTTTGTCCCAGGGAATGTGCAGCGCCACTGAAGGAGCCGCGCCCGTAAACCTATGCACCGTGGCGGCATCGTCAATTTTTTCCCATACCGTGCGGGCCGCGCCGGGCTGAGTGAATACTTTGAAACGCGTGCCGGAATCGCCGTACCCCCAGGAGGGCGTCTCTATGCGGTGATGCTTAATGCGATTTTTGATGGAGTCCAGCGATCCGACGCGGTCTTCCAACTGGGCCAATGCGGATCGCAGGTAGGCCTCTGAATTCGGTTTCATGAATAGGTCCCTCCAGAATTCCCCCGTTTCCAATCAGGTGGGCGTGCGCCAGAATAAAACCTGCCCTCCGCAAAGAAAGGCGACATTGGCAAGCCACGCCGCGAGCACTGGCGAAAGGCGCCCGGCTTCGCCAATGCGCATGGACACAAGAAACACGAGCAAATAGGCCGTGCCAATCAAGATGCCCAGCCCAAAACTGATCGCAAGACCGCCCCGGCGCAGGCGCAGCGCGAAGGGTATTGCAAGCCAGATCATGACAAAACACATGGCCGGTCTGGCGAACTTGGCTTGATAAGCGACTTTCAACGCGGAAGATTGCATGTTGCGGGATTCCGCCGCTTCGATGTCTTCTTTCAATTGCTCCGGCGTCTTGGTATCGGCTTCGTCGAATACAGAAAACAAGGTCTCTGGGGTTTCCGTGAACGGCGCTGGCCGTTGGGAAATGGGCTCCCATCGCACGGTAGACTGATCGGCTGCCCACGTGTACCACCTTCCGTCTTCAATCAGCCACTGTCCAGTGGAGTCGTCCCAAAGTATTCGGTGCGCTTCGATTTGTTCGGTGCGCTCCTTGGTTGCAATGTGAATAAAGACATCTTCGCCGGTCAGGGCGATCCGATTGAATTTTCGGATATGGCAGGTCCATCCGCCGGACAAATTGCCCCAGCTAATGCCATGTCGATCGAAATCGGGATTGCGGGAGAAGTAGGATTTGTACAACGATTCAGTCGTGCGGGCGGCTGTCACACCAATCGTTTCGGTCACTAGGAAGGTGGCAACGGCAAACGCCGCGACCACCACAATCGGCCCAAGCACAAACCGCCGCAGACTGATTCCGCCAGACATCATGGCAACGACTTCGTTGTTCTGCGCTGTATCGCCAATGACCATCAGCCCGGCAACGAGTACGGCGAACGGGGCAATCTGACCCACAATCCACGGTGTCAACGCCGCGTAGTATTGAACAACCACCGCGATGGGTATGTCATTTCTCAGGATCGCCGCATTACGGGCGGTCAACAAATCCACCACGATGTAGAGCGAGATCATGCTGATCAATGTTTTGAGTATGGCGCCCATAAACCGAATAACCAGATATCGATCGACGGTTTTCATATCCGGTCCACTCGCCACAATGCCCATACGCCGGCGGCGCCAAGCACGAGATTAGGTGTCATCGCGCGCAGTACGGTTTCGGTCAGGCCGGGCACACCCGCGCGTGGCTCAAGGCCCAGCTTGAGGGTGTAATACACCAGAAGAATCCCAAAGCCCAGGGCGAAGCCGTGAGCCCGGCCGGCGCGCGATCCGCGTACAGCGAGTGGCGCAGCCACCAGACTCACCATCAGACAGGCCAACGAAAGGCTTATGCGGTCAGCGATTTCCACCCGCAGACTTAAGACTCGTTTCCCCAATGACTGAGACGGCTGAGCCTCATATCGCTGGGCAATTGCCTGTTCTTCCGTGAATAGCTCTCCCAACTGCAGGGTTCTTTTCCGGCCGGTTTCCGTGGGAAGTCCCTTTTTCGGCATCATGATCTCGGTCGTCTCGAACATTCCCCTGATCGGGCGAGTGCTGCTCCGAAGGTGTATGTATTGTCCGTTCCGTAACAGGAGGGCGGTCGAAGTGTCGCCATCGCTGAACTGGGCGGACTCGGCAAGGTAGATTTTACGTTCGCCCGCGGTCACTTGGTCCATAATCTCGACGTTCAGGAGCGTCTTGGTCGCCACGTCGCGGTCTCTGTAATAGATGCGCCAATTGCCAAATTCGTGCATGACGCCCGGCGGCAGTACTTCCAACGTGATGCGCTTTGGCAACTCCTGAAATATCAGCGCGTTGACGCGTGCAAATGCCGCCGGCTGAACCCTGTCTTGCAGAAGAAAGCAGAATGCGCTCAGCACCGCACCCAGCGCGATTACTGGCATGACCACTTGTTTCAGTGGAATGCCCGCGGCTTTCATGGCGGTGATTTCATTGTTCTGTGCCAAACGGCCGAAAGCCATCAAGATTCCCAACATGTAGGTGATGGGAATGACGTACGAGACAATGGTCGGCAAGAAGTAGGCGATGAGCCGAACCACATCCCACAGCTCCAGGAATTCCAGCGGAAGCTCGCGCGTGCGCTCCCGCATTTCGTTGATGGGTCCAATCAGGCTCAGGACCACCATCGCGAGCACGGCCGGCGTCATCACTTCCCACACCACGTAGCGGTGAAGGACAAAATGGCGTCGCCCATTCCAGCTCACGGACTGGGGCGGTTCCCTTCGGAGGGGCGTTGTAAAGGATGATGTGGCCATGGTTTCCGTTCTGACAAAGATCGGGGATTATAACGGATTACGCCTTCCATAGACCAGCCGCCGCATCGCATCCACCCGGGCTTTCGCGAGTACCGCCCTTTGGTCTCTCCTATGGCAGAGCCCGCCTCCCTGGGTTGGGTAAACGTGTTGGGCAGGGTGTACGGGCAGCGTCGGGGCTAAAGCTTTTCCAGCCTTGTGCCGATAGACGGAACGGGCATTCAGATTCGACTTTTTTACGAGGGGACTTGACCCACTGGAGGTGAACCATGGGGAGTTCTACGGGAGGCGTATTGTCTCCGCTTGGCGCATCGGTGGAATCGTTGTTCAACCGATCGGCTCGGGCCTTGACCAACCTGCTGACCCAATCGAAGGGAAGCACCACGCCAGCATCCGGGTCTGCGTCCGAACCGTCGGATTCGTTCGGGCCGGATCAAGCCGGTGAAATCGCGGAACAGTTCGAAGGCTTCGTCTACCGATCGTTGGTGGAAAAGCTCTCGTTCTCCTACAATTCCAAGCAGGCTGCATCCTCGGGAGACGAGGGGGCCGCATCGAGCGCGGCCTCGGCCAACCAGCTTACCTTCGAATTCTACGCTGAATCGCGCGAGATTGAAGTTGCCAGGTTTTCTCAACGCATACAGAATGCGGCGGAAAATCTGGACGGTGCGCGTGGAAACCGTTTGGTGGAAGCAGGCCGTTTGACGGCTCAACGATTCTCGCTGTCTGTCTCGATATCGGGCGCAGCCCTGAACGGGTTCGCGACGGGCGCGGAGCAATCGGTGAATGCCGATGAGGCATTCGATTCGTTTCTCGCTTTCGCTGATGATGCACTGAGCAAGGCCGACGAAGTACTCAATAAGTTATTGGAGTTGCTGGATGGTTTCTTCAAAGGCGAAGGCGATTTTGAAACGCGCTTCAACAACTTGTTGAAAGGCTTGCAGGAGGGCGGCCTGCTGGACAATCCGCTATTTGCTTCGCCAGCGGCAAACGGAGGCGGCACAACGGTTCAGGCGGCCGGATTTCAGATTCAATTGGAGTTTGAATTTACTTCCGTCGAAGTGACACAGGGAAAAGTGCAGGAATCCGATCCCATTGTGTTCGATTTGGACGGTGACGGTATTGAGCTCACGAATTACAGGAACGGCGCAAATTTCGATCTGTTGGGGAGCGGCGCGGCGGTTAGAACCGGCTTTGTGAACGGCGGCGACGCTTTTCTCGCGCTTGACCGGAACGGCAACGGGACAATCGATGACGGCACGGAACTGTTCGGCGATCAGCGTGGCGCGGCGCATGGATTTGAAGAGTTGCGAAAACTGGATAGCAACAACGATGGCCGCATCGATCGGAACGACGAGAAATACGGCGACTTGCGGCTATGGCGCGACGATGGCGACGGCAGCACGGAAGAAGGCGAACTCATCTCTCTGAAGGATGCAGGCGTATCCACCATTGACTTGGGGTACACCAACATCAACGAGAAGACTTCCGGCGGCAACCGGCTGACACAAACTGCCAAGTTCTACTACGAGGACGGCCGCAACGGGCGCGTGGCGAACGCCTTGCTGAACTATCTGGCGTAAGTGGTTAATCTTCGTCGCTCAGGCCGTATTTCTTCAGTCGGTATCGCAGCGATCGCGACGTGAGTCCAAGCAATTCCGCGGCGCGCTTTTGCGAATACTTGGCGTTCCGCAGTGCTTGTTCGATAAAATTGATTTCGATGTCCGAGATATGGGCTTCAAGATCGAACCCCACGTCCGGCAGCTTTGTCTTGGCCGCTTCCGTGGGTGCCAGATAGGTCTGAATATTCTTCGGCAAATCCACGGCGTCCACTCGGCTGTCCCGGCACAGCGCCACCGCGCGTTCGAGTACGTTCATCAATTCGCGCACATTGCCCGGCCAGTTGTACTGCTGCAAGGCCGATTCGGCCTCAGGCGAAAGCTCAACGGCGGCACGGGACATTTTTCGGGCGTGACGCTCCACAAAAGTGCGCGCCAGGAGTGGTATGTCGTCTGAACGTTCGCGCAATGGCGGAACGGTGATTGGAATGACGTTCAAACGGTAGAACAGGTCTTCACGAAACGTGCCTTCCTGGGCCATCTTCTCCAGGTTCCGGTTGGTCGCCGAAATGATGCGCACGTCCACGTGGATCGGCGTTGTGCTGCCCACGGGCAACACGGTGTTATTGTCCAACACGCGCAATAGCTTCACTTGGAGCGAGAGCGGCATCTCGCCTACTTCGTCCAGAAACAGCGTGCCGCCGTCGGCCACAACGAACAACCCCTCCTTGTCATCCACTGCGCCGGTAAACGAGCCTTTGCGATGTCCAAACAACTCGCTCTCGAGGAGGGTCTCTGGAAAACCGCCGCAGTTGATGGCGACAAACGGTTTCGTGGCGCGATCGCTAAGCTGGTGGATTCCGCGCGCTACCAGTTCTTTGCCCGTACCGCTTTCACCGTGGATGGCCACAGTGCTCGGCAATTTGGCCACGCGGCGAATCATGTCGCGCACTTCTTCAATGGCTTTGCTGGTGCCGATAATGTTACTGATGTCGCCGCGGGCGGCCTGTTCACGCCGATGCGCCTGATTTTCGCGCCGGAGGTTGCGCTGCTCGATGGCGCGCTGCACGACGAGCCGGACTTCGTCGTTTTTGAACGGTTTCATGATGTAATCGGCGGCGCCCCGTTTCATGGCTTCAATGGCGGTCTCGACCGATCCGTAAGCAGTCATCATGATGGCGGGGGTCATGGGGGCATGTTCTTGCAGCCACGACAGGAATTGCATGCCAGCGTCGCGTTCACTGCCCATCCGCAAATCGGTAATGGCCAGATCGAAGGCTTCTTTCTCCAACCGTTCACGCGCCGGCACGACACTATCGAGCACAACCACGTCGTAACCTGCATTGGACAGCACAATTTCCAGCAGTTCGCGCACGCCGGCTTCGTCGTCAACTACAAGCACGCGGTGTTTCGCGCCCAATTGGACTCACTCCTCGATCCGGGTTGCGGGCAGGCGGACGCTCAGGGTGGTCCCCCCGCCTTCGCGCGACGTGGCGCGAATGGTTCCGTCATGGGCTGTAACGATGCGGTGGCAAATGGCAAGCCCCATGCCCACACCGGATGCTTTTGTAGTATAGAAAGGCTCAAAAATGCGCGCAACCTTGTCCGGATCGATGCCGGGGCCCGTGTCTTCAAAACGAGTTTCGATTGAAACCGTGTCACGCACGACAACGACGGTCAACTGGCCTTTACCGCCCATGGCCTCTACTGCGTTCTTTCCCAGATTCAGGAACACTTGCTTGATTTGAGCCGCGTCGCCGGATACGTAGCAGGGTGATTTTGGAAAGGTGGTTGCCACCTTAAATGCTTCATCGTCATTGTCCAGACGCATCAACGAGTCCACGGTTTCTTGCGCGAGCGATCGCACGTCGAATACGTCGCGGCGCAATTTGGGTTCGCGCGCGAACTCAAGAAAGTCGGTCACGATCTTGTTTAAATGATCGCATTCGCGCAGACCCAGCCGTGCAAGCTTCTCCGCGATGGCCGTGTTCTGCAGATTGTCCTGCAATTCGTCGACTGCTCCGCGTATCGCGGCCACCGGGTTGCGGATTTCATGCGCGAGTCCTGCCGCCAGTTCGCCCACGACCGCCAACCGATCCTGGCGTTTTAGATCTTCGCGCATCTGGTTCAATTCAGTGAGGTCCATGAAGATGACAATGATGCCCGTCGCGCGGCCTCGCCAATCCAACATCCGGCTGGTGCTTAACCCCAGTATCTTGATGGCCGTCGAAGGCGCAATCAGGTTAAATTCGTATCGGGTGAAATCTCGGTTGGATCGAAGGGCGGTCACCACGGGGCACTCTCCGCCGGATGCATCGCGCAAGATGCTTTGAACGGGTTTTCCCAGGGCTTCCTGTTCGCTGCATTCAAGAATCCGGGCCGCGGCCTTGTTGAGGACCACCACGTTGCCGCTGTTGTCGGCGATGAGAAATCCGTTGTTCATGTTGTCCAGAATTTCGCGCTGAAATTGTTGCAACCGGCGGACCTGTTGGTTCCAGTACCCACTGATCGATGCGGTCAGGTAATAGGCAAGCGTTTGCACAAAGAAGTCGTACCAGAGCGTCGCCGAATTGACAAACGCTGCGGGCGCCCCCGGCAACTCATCCGGCGGCGTTGCTGTCATCACGTGCACACCCATGATGCCCATGGCGAGCGTTGCAATGGCGAATCCCTGGGCCAGCCCCAGCAGTACGCCGGACTCCAGGATTACCACCACAAATAGAAATGAAAAAAAGCTTTCGGATCCGCCGGTGAAGCTAACGGTTGCGGCGACCACTCCAAAGTCCACCAGCATCTGCGCTACTGTTTGAAGATCCGAGTACGCGTGCGTTTTTCGGATGGAATAAATGGACCAGGCACCGGCAGCAATGCCGAAGCCATAGAAGCCAAGCAGGTAGGGGGTCGCACCGGGCGTGAAGCCACCCACGAGGTAGGCGCCCAAGGCGATGATGGCGATGAGCACCAAGCGGATTACGCCCACAACCCACAGCCACGCCGCCGATTCTTCCAGGGAAGGCCGGAGTGGCTCAGTGCGGGTTGTGCGTATCACAGAGGCGTCAATTCCCTTTGTCGAGGAGCCGCTGCAGCCCTTCCGGATCCATCGTCCGCTTGAATGCGATGTCGAGCGAGATGACGCCGCGCCGGATCAGGCGATACAGCGATTGGTTCATGGTCATCATGCCGTCGCCCGCGCCAATTTCAATCATGGACGGAATTTGCTGCAGTTTTTCTTCGCGAATCAACGAACGTATGGCGGTGTTCGGCAACATGATTTCCATGGCGAGCGCGCGGCCCATGCCGTCTGCTCGCGGAATCAACTGTTGCACGCACACGCCTTCCAGCACGAATGACAACTGCGTGCGGATCTGGGCCTGCTGATTGGAAGGAAACACGTCCACAATGCGGTTAATGGTCTGCACCGCATCATTCGTATGCAACGTGGCGAACACCAAGTGGCCGGTTTCCGCAACGGTCAGCGCCGCGGAGATGGTCTCCGGGTCGCGCATTTCACCGATCAGAATCACGTCGGGATCCTGCCGCAACACGTGTTTCAGTGCGGCCGCGAACGAATTGGTGTCCGCGTTCACCTCTCGCTGGTTGATGGTCGCCGTCTTGTGGTTGTGCAGGTACTCGATCGGATCCTCGACCGTGATGATGTGTACTGGCCGCTCTGTGTTGATGCGGTCGATGATGGCCGCCAGCGTTGTCGATTTACCGCTGCCGGTGGGTCCGCACACGAGTATCAATCCCAATGGACGGTGCGCGAAATCGGCGACGACGCGAGGCAATCCCAGTTCTTCAAAGGTCCGAATCTCAAACGGAATGGAACGAAATGCCCCGACAACCGACCCGCGGTCGCGGTAAACATTTAGGCGGAATCGGCTCAGTCCATCCAAACCGAAAGACATGTCACATTCGCGCGTGGCTTCGAAGGTCGCCACCTGATCCTCGTTCATTACGCTGTAGATTACTTCCTGCGTATCGTCAGGCCGAAGGCGGGGATACCCGGGGAGCGGCTCCAACGATCCGTTGACGCGGACTATCGGCGGAGATCCAACGACAATATGCAGGTCGCTGGACCCCAACTCGATCATCTGGACCAGGAGTTCTTTCATGCTGATGTCGGCCATTCACCCCTACCTCGCAATAGTGACGCAACCCTTCGCACCCGATCGTGACTAGGACATTACACAGTAACCGGCATCAGTCCGCGGCGGAAATTCGCAGTACTTCTTCAATGGTAGTGTGGCCGTTCGCGGCTTTGGTCAAGGCATTTTGACGCAGCGAACGCATGCCGCACTCCATGGCAATCCGTTTGATTTCGGACGATGGCGCGCGCTTCATAATGTATTCCTGCAACTCAAGGTAATCCGGCATGGCTTCAAGCACCGCCAGACGGCCCCGGTAGCCGGTATTCTTACATTTGCTGCAGCCTCGGCCGCGCACCCACGTTGGCGTGGGCGATCCCGCCTCAGGCTTGAATTGAATCCGTTCCAGAACTTCGTCCGGTACGCGAATCTGTTCTTTGCATTCCGGGCAAATGCGCCGCATAAGCCGCTGCGCGGACGCCAGTACCACTGACGACTGCACGAGGAAGGGCTCCATGCCCATGTCAACCAGACGGGTAAACACGCTGGCCGCATCGTTCGTATGCAACGTGCTCAGCACAAGGTGCCCCGTCAGAGCTGCCTTAATCGCGATATCCGCCGTTTCTTCGTCGCGGATTTCACCGACCATGACAATATCCGGATCCTGGCGGAGAATGCTTCGTAGGGAAGCGGCAAAGGTTAGGCCGATTTCTGGCTTGCATTGCACCTGATTGATGCCGAAAAGTTCGTATTCAACGGGGTCCTCAACCGTCACGACATTGGTGTCGGGATCGTTCAATTTATGCAGGGCGCTATAGAGCGTGGTCGTTTTGCCGCTGCCCGTGGGACCGGTAACTAGAATCATGCCGTAAGGCCGTTGAAGTGCGTCGCGAAACGCATCCATCGGCTGCTGCTCAAAACCCAGTCCATCCAAATCGAGTGTCAGGCTGCTCTTGTCGAGCACGCGCATCACAACTTTTTCGCCATAGTAACAGGGTAGAATTGATACGCGGAAGTCGACTTCCTTTGCACGGTACTTGATTCTGAATCGCCCGTCCTGCGGCAAGCGGTGTTCGGCAATATCGAGATTCGACATGATTTTCAGGCGGGAAATAAGCGCCGCTTGCATGGACTTGGGCGGGCTTTTCGTCTCTTCAAGCATGCCATCGATGCGATACCGGACACGCAATACTTTTTCAAACGGTTCAATGTGGATATCGCTTGCCCTCGCCTCAAGCGCATTCACGAGTATTAGATTTGCAAGCCGGACAATTGGCGCGTCCTGGGCTTCCGCTTCGTTGGAGGCAATATCTTCAATCGTGTCTTTCTCTTCCAGTACTTCGAGGCTGTCCTGGCGATCGTCCGTTACTAATTCGTTGTACAATTCGGCCGATTTGTTGCCGCCATAGTGTTTGTTAATGGCCTCCATCAACTCGGATTCCACGGCCACCACCGGCTCAATCTCGTAACTGGTCAACATTCGGAGATCATCGAGCGCCATGATGTTCAGCGGATCGGCCATGGCCAGCGTCAGGACATCCCCGGTCACGGAGACCGGAAGCATCAGGTATTGACGCGCGAGCGTCTCGGGCACTTCCTTCAGGACTTCCTCGTGAATGTTGTAGTTCGCAACGCGGATGTGGGGAATTCCAAGCTGTTCGCTGAGCGTGATGACTAGATCTTCCTCGCTCAAATACTTCTTGGTGAGAAGCACGTGGGCAAGGCTCTGGCCCGTTTGCCGTTGAACATTCAGGCACTCGTCCAGTTGTTCCCGGGTGATTAGGTTTTGTTCGAGGAGTACGTCGCCTAAGCGGCGTTTGGCAATTTTTGGGGGCACGTTCCGCCTCCTTTGTTTGGCATACTACGCCATGCCGGCTCGTTCAACCGAGGCGGGACTCTCTGGCTGCTACGAAGCCCGTCCGGGGTGGACCCAACGCACTCTGATTCGGCGTCAGGCCGCGTCCACTACGCCCAAACGGCGGAGCCACTCAACGGCCGTATCGGCGGTGAGTTCCTGCTTCATCAGTTTCGCATACGCGGTGAGTTTTCTCAATGCACCCATCATCGCCCGTATGTCGGAGGGGATCCGGTCGGCAATAAGGGCTATCGTCTCTTCCGGGACCAACGTTTTCTCTTCGCGCGCTTGCCGTTGCAGGAGGCCCATCCGCGTCTCCAAATCGGGAGCTTGCAGCCGCACCGTCACTCCGCCGCTCAGTCGCGATATTATACGGGGATCGAAGCCGGCCATATGGTCGGGCCGCTTATCCCCAGCAAGCACCAACTGCCGGGAACTGGACTCCATGGCATTGAGAAAGTCGATCAGTTCTTCTTGGGCCTCATGATGATTTGCCAAGGCTTGGAGATCGTCAAACAAGACCATCTCGCATTGCATCAGCAGGTGGCGAAAACTCTCTAAGCTGTTATCTTGTAAAGCCTTACGATAACCCTGCAAAAACCGGTTCCCTGTCAAAGCCACGATACGAGAAGCATCGTTTCGTCCCGCCAGGCGGAGGCCCACGGAATTCAGGAGGTGACTCTTCCCCAAGCCGGGACCACCGTGCAGGTAAAGTGGATTGAATGCGTTGCCAGGGTTATCGGCGACGGCTTGGGCCAATGTCCATGCAAAATGGTTATGACTATCGCACAGAAAACGCTTGAAGGTCAGGCGCGTCTTTAACTTGGGTAGGTCCGGAAAATGGACGGAAAGGCCTTCGGCGGCAATAGACATGCCTGGCGTATCCAGCACCGGTTCCGGTACACCGCCATCCAGATGAAGTTCGAGCGGGGTGGGCTGGCTAACGGGAAACGCCATGACATTGTCGTATTCCGGTTCCGCGGGCTTTTCGAGCGCCTTGATCTCCTCCAGAGCTTTTTCAACCGCTGCGGCGGCATCGGCGGCCCGCTGAGCCGCCGTTTGTAGCAGCGTCTCCTCACGTTCGAGCGTCGACTGCACTTGACGCTCAACGGCCTCGGTAACCGCAGTTTCCAGATGTGACTTCAGCTGGTGTTCAAAGCGATCTTGAGCCTCCTGATGCTCGGCGGCCAAGTGGGCATGTCGCTCGAGTGCTTCGGAGACGGTCTGGTCAAGGTGGTCGCGGAGCCGGTGTTCCAGCTGCAACAACAAGTTTTCGCGGGACGACTCGTCTGTCGCTGTGGAAACAATCGCGGACGCATGGAGCCCGGCTTGTTCTTGGAGCGTTTTCTCAATGCGGCTTAGCGCTTCTTGAGAAACTGCGGCTACCTGAGCGTGCTGGGCCATGGCAGACGCCACCGCAATTGAAATCCGTTCCTCGAGTTCCAGTGTGTCGCTCGCCACAGGAACGGGATTGGGCTCGGCAGTGGCCGCTTGCCTGCTCAAAGCCGATTCGATAGCCGCAGCTATACGGCTTTCGATACCGGCTTCTAAACGGCGTGCTACGGCGTCCACGTTCGTACCGGCAGCCATGTCTGGTAATTTCACCGGTTTGGGTGGCATTTCCGCAGGTGCGTGAGCGTCGGTTTTCGTTGCCTCTACCTGTGCGGCTTTTACCAACTGGTCGATGACCGAGGGATCGAGGTGTCCCTCCTCCGCATCTGGCTTCTTCTCGGGGACGGGCGGCGACGCGGAAGCGGACTTGTCGGGCGCGGGGACGGCCTTGGCGACCGGTTTGGACGGGAGCGTGTAGGCTGGGCTGGACCACTCTTGCGCACTCTGCGCCGGTCCCTCTTCCAACAATCGCTTTGATAGCGACTCAAAATGCGACCAATCGCACAAGATTGGTTTGATCTTCAGGTCGGGGCACGTAGACCGGACCTGTTCCAAGGCGTCAACATCCAGCGGGTCAACCATCGCCAGAGTCAGAATCTTTCCCAATTTGTCGATCGGCAGTAGGTGGTGCTTCGAGCACAACTCTTTTGGGACGAGCTCAAACAATTTCGAGTTGATTTCATAGTCCAGCAGGCTGATATGGGGAATCTTGCATTGCTTGACAAGAAATGCGATTAGGGTGCGTTGGTCAATGAATCCGGCGTCGACCAGGACTTTGCCAATGAAGCCGCCTGTTTCCTTTTGGCGGCGAAGGGCATCGTCGAGTTGAGCCTGGGAGATAACTCCTTCGTCTACAAGGACTTCGCCCAAGCGTCCCCGGTTGGGGCGCGTGCCAGTTCGAGGACGCGCGAACGCCTGGGGCGGCGGCTCCGGTGGAGCGGGTACCGCCGGGGCTTTGTCCTTGTCTTTATCTTTGTCTCGGCGCCAAGAAAGCATTCGTTACACTCGAACCAGTACACGGGGAATTCCGTGGTGAAGCTTTCACATGTCACAACAGGTATTCTACCACCGCCACGGGATTCTCGTCAACAATTAACCGTGCGTAACATTAATCGCTGCATATGCTTGACGGAGTTGCCAATTCCTTTCCACGCATCTACTTTTCCGGACTGACGGAGTAGCGCAACATATCGACTTCGCAAAGGTAAGTGCCACCAAATATAGTATGAAGAGTCCGCGATCTTTGTGAATTACGGGATGAGTCCGAACTGCCTAAGGTGATGGTGGAGGTGAACTCCATGCACCTGACTCCACCGGCGAAGCGTGATGTAGCCCAATAGCGGCGTCAAGGTGCGCCGATCCGGATGGTCTGTATGCTCGGCGACAAACCGATCGATGCACTCGAAGAGGATTCGCCGCTCTGTTTCAAGTGATCCTTCGGCTTCCGGCGTGAAGACCTCCGGAGCCTTGATCTTCCCCTTCGGCCAGTTCGTGAATTGGACGAAGAAAAACCAGTAGATGACCGAGCGTAAGACGGGATAACTCATGTCCCGCAACTGCGGGTCGTTGATTTCTCCGAGCGAGATCTCAAAGGTCCGTCGTAGGTGGCAGACCATTTGAATTGCCGTGAGCTGACCCCATTGGCGGGCTGTCTCCGGCGCGAGGCGGTTCAAGGCATCATGAAAGTAGGGCAGGGAGTCGCGGGTCAAGGGTCGCACAGACATAGAGACTTTGGCTCCTTATCGTGGCTGGGGCTGTGGCCGTCCTCGAAAATCTAGCGCGCCGCCGTGTTAGACATTGAATTCGGCGTGCTTTCGCGTTTAAAACTATTTATCTGTATACTGAATTTGACAATGTCGGCGCCGTAGTGATAGTCACTAGGCCCAACCGTCCGCCTTTCGGGCGGGTTGCGGTGTCTGTTTCAGTGTATGGTAAAGCCGTTTGGCGCCAGTTGTTGGAACGGGGTCCGGCGGATTTGATTCAGGGAGAGCGTGCATTATGGCCCACATTGTTGCGGAGCCTTGCATTAAGTGCAAGTACACAGACTGCGTGGCGGTTTGCCCAGTGGACTGTTTCCACGAAGGCGCAAACATGCTGGTAATCGACCCCGACGAGTGTATTGATTGTGGTGCGTGCGTGGACGAATGTCCAGTGCATGCCATTTATCCGGAAGAAGACTTGCCGGAGAAATGGGATTCGTTTAAGGCGTTGAATATCAAGTTGGCTGCGGAATGGCCCGTGATTAACGAAACCAAGGGAGCCTTGGATACGGCCGAGGAGTTCAAGGACAAGGAAAGCAAATTGGATTTGCTCGACCCGTCGCCCGGCCAGGGGTCCTGACGTTTTACCTCGTTTTTGCTGAGCCGCCGCGTGGCAACCTCCGCGCGGCGGCTTTCTATTACAAGGCCGGGGTGGCAATCGGCGGGCCGTGTACCGCAGTCTCAGCGCCAGGGTCCACAAAACGCACTATCGCTACTTCACCGGGCGGTATTCTTGCTTCAACAGCCCCCGCGGACTCGTTCCACGAGAACGATCCCATCAGCGGCGTGAAATGGGCGGGGGCCGATCCGCGAAATTGAATGAGGCATGACCGGGTTTCCGCGGGATCCACGGTTTCCTGCTGTGTCGGCACTTTGCGAATTCCGTTGTTGTTGATGAGGCCGATGATCCAGCCATCCCGAGTCTTCGACAGAATTCGCTCTACTTCGCCCGTGATTGAAAATGGTACAAAGGCCTTCTCAATCATTTGCAGAATGAGCCCTGTGACCGGAAGCATTTGTCCGCGCACATCAAGCCAATGATCCAACCCTGAAATGATCAGTGCGCCCTGGCCCACTTGCTTCCAAACCATGACCGGGCGTCCTTGTCCAGACCACGCTATCGGCACGGCCTCTTGCCCAATTGCCATGGGGCGATGCCGGTACGGATCAGTTAATGGCGGCAGTTCCTGAATGGAGGAACGGATGCTGATATCGTGTAGAAACCCATCGGCAAGGCGGACGCCGGTGAAATGAGGTGTAAACTGCCGCGCGATGGAACCATCCAGTACAGCGATTCCGCCTCGTTCCACATACGTCATAATGGATTGGCGCTGTGTGACCGAAAGCGGAACATCGCCCAGCGGCCAGAGCACGCCATACCCTTCGAGCCCCTTTGTGGAGATAGCACTGGTCACGATGTCGAAGATATCGCCATACCGTCCGTTGGTCAGATAGCCGGATTCGAAATCCAGCCGGCCGCTAAACGAGTAGGTATGAAACAAGATGCGCTCGATCGATTGTTCCGCGCGTGTGGGAGGCCATAGCCCAAAGATAAGTTCGCGGGGCCGCCATCCATGGTTTGCGTCCAGCATGAACGCGACGGGCGTATAAGGGATACCGCGATCCCGATCGTTGTGTGCGAAATCAAACCATCGCTTCATGGCCGCGCCGTGGCGGGACAGAACGACGGAAGTGTTCGAGTACTCGGTTGCATACACCGATCCGAGATAGTGATCCGACTCGTGCTGCAAGATTGAGGCGCCTGCGAGGTATGCGGCCATGGCCAACCGAAATTCGAGCGAAGGCGAATGACCGCCAAATCGAGTCATGCTGTCTTCCGGCTTGCGCCAACCTATGGAATCCGCGTTTTCCAGACGACCGTCAGTGACCGAACCGCGAAACCAATTCGAGATATATGCGCCCCACGGCCGGCCCCCGAACTGTCGCGCCGCCCCCCGTATTGCAGCAGTAAGCAGGGGAGCACAGGGTATATTTTCACCCACTTCCAGATAGGCCATGCCGGCGCCTTGTTCGTAGGCGACGTGATGAAAAAGTCCGTACCCTTCTCCCGGAAACATGTGGTTGTTCGCCAACGCGGCGACCGTGGCGTATCCGTCGCGAACGATTTGAGCGGCTTGATCGCGTGTGGATGGCGGTTGAGCCGCGCCTTCGAGTTGTTGCTTCCAGATGGGATAGGCCCACTCATGTACTTGAAACCCGAGAAACCGATCGCCGCCCATCTCGACCAGGGCCTGATAATCGGCATTGCTGTAGGCTTGGCGTGGCCGGAAATAGTCGTTCATTACTACAAACGGTTTTTCACTGTGCTTAAGAACTTCCCAGACGGGATGTCCCGCACGAATAACGGACTGCTCCTTCGCCGCGGACCCCACGACCCGCATTCCCGCATCCGCGATGAATGGATCGTCTTGGATATGCAACGCCCGCCATACCTCAGGCGCGTGACTTGCCACATGCCACATGGACCGGCCGGAAACGGAGGGCAACATCCATGAAGCAGGAACACGGTATGCATCGCCACGGCTGTTCATTAATGTCAGTAACGATTCGGCGGAATGCATCCGCACGGTGTCGTCTTTTGGGGGCAGGGCAGGAATTCCCAACATCTGCCCTATGGGCCGCCCGCTGGAACCATACACAATTACATCGCACGTCAATTCTACGGGAAAACGCCGCGCAACGGTCACCGCGAGTTCTCCGGATTCCGGCGATTTTGCGGTACTGCCGACTATGCGGCCTTCTTGCCGGATGGTCGCCACTACATGGCGATCACCGTGTCCGCGCTGAAACTCCAAGACGGCGGTTGTATACGTGGATCCTGTAGTGTGAGGTGCTACGGTTACTTTGGGTGTATAGCGCAGGGAAGAAACGGCAATGGCGTCCGTGGGGACTGGGCGTGGCGTGATGACCGAGGCGACGCCCGTATTCGCGGCGCCACATCGCGGGTGCGCCCAACCGGAACGTGCACGTGTGGCAAAGCAGTAGACAGCGGCGCAATCCGTGGCCGCCAGCAATTCCAGGCGGCCGTCGTCGTTGACGTCAGCCATAATCAGACCTTCGCGGGCACTCCCGCGCAAATCAATCCATTCCTCGACTTCGCCGGTCCGATTGGCTACTACAATTTGCCAGTTGTTGGTCGCGGCCACAATTTCAAGTTCGCCATCCTCGTCCACGTCGGCCACCAACGGCCTTGCAATGTACCGACCTTTGGGCAATGTGCCGGTTGCAGTCAATGTGCCGTCGCGGTCAACGACTGCCAATTCGCCTGATTCGCTCATTAGAACGAATGCGTTGTCCTGGTGACCTGAAATGGTGATATAGGCGGGTGCGCCCATTGGACTGGCCGCGGCTTGGACACGCCAAAACTCGCGTCCAGTGGCGGCACCAAAGGCATACAGGATACCGGCCGCGTCCGACACCAGTACCGCCGGTTCGTCCCGGCCAATCTCCACGACCGTGACATCGGTTACGGACGGGAAACGCGGAGCGGCATTTGCCAGGGCAACTCGCCACATGGGCATGCCGTCGCCGCGAACGGCATGAAGAACGCCATCGGCGGTCAAAACGTAGACGCTCGCGAACTCGGTATAGAGAAGGGCGACGGAAGGTGCGGACTCGATTGGGCTCCCGGCACTGTAGAGCCAGATGGGCTCAAGCGCATTGTTAAACGCCGAGAGGACACCGTCCTTACGGGTAATCAGAATCTCTTCCGCGCCCTTGCCATTCAGATTGGCGAACACGGGAGCGCATCCGATGGCCGGGTTTCCCGGAACGTCCGCATACACGCTCAATCCGGTGGACGCATTGAACAAAACAACACGTCCATCCGACTGCTGGTATGCCAGCATTCGCGGGCGGCCTGGGGACGAAGTGCTGGACGCAAGGCCGCCTTCCAGCCAGGCGTCACGGGTAAACTTGTGAATTTCCCGCCCGACGTTGTCGAGCACCCATACGGCGCCGTCGAACCGTGTGGTGGCGATGATTTCCGGCAGTCCGTCGCCGTCAAAATCAGCGGCCAAAGGCAAACCGCGGGAAGAAGAAACCAAATCCGTTTTCCAAAGCAACTCCAGTCCGCAGGCGCAATGGGCCACGGACAGAAAAACGGCCGGCACAAGTAAGGAATGTGTGAGTCGACGCTTCCGCATGAGTAACCGCCAGTGAGTGCATTCATTGTACCGCGAAATATGCGTCAGCGCCACGCCGTCATATTCGCGAGCGCATGTAACCGCATGACCCGCATTCCCCAACCGAAAATCGCGCTTTGGGCTGCCACGGGGTTGTCCCGGAATCTCCCATTGCGCATACTTCTCGGAGGAATGCAGGAGCCGTAGATTGTGAAGAACGATTTGATTACGACCCGGCTGCGCATGACGCCTGCCAGCGCAGCGGATGCGTATGACTTGTGGGTGCTCTGGATCGATCCGGACGTGCGGCGGTATCTATGGGACGATCGGATTCTTCCTTTGGAAGAAGCGGAACAAGTCGTGGCGCGGTTCGAGAATGAATTGGGGCTCTGGGTTATTCGGCCACATGACTACGGCCATACCATCGGCTTCGCGGGGTTACGAAAGGCGGATTGGTGCGACGAGGTAGAACCGCTGATTGGTTTCTATCCGTTTTACTGGGGCGAAGGATATGGCGAGGAATCGCTACGGGCTCTGATGGACTACGCAGTCCGTACACTAAAACAAACGACGCTTGTGGCGGGAGTTGACGCCCTCAACCAAGCGTCACGGACTCTGGTCGAGCGCGTCGGCTTTGTACAGACCGCCGAGTTTCCGGGTGACACCGCATCGGTATTGCGATACCGGTGGCAGGGCTAGTGGGAGTCCGCTAACTGGTCCCCATTGGATTTCTCAATAGTCTCGATCATGTTCAACGTGGCCGATGCCATATGGCCTTTGGGGAATTCCTCAACGGCTTTGCGGAGACTGGATTTGGCCGCGCTGACGTTTCCCAACTGCATGTGGCAATACGCAGCGTTGCACAACGCCATTTCCCGGTAGGCCAAACGCGACGAGGACCAGACGTATCTGTATTTGTCGATCCAGGAATGGCGTGAAAAATAGTCGTAGGCCTTTTCGAACTCGGGAATAGCTCCTGCATGATCGCCTGCCCAGATTCGCCGCATGCCGCGACTGTGGTGGCGGTTGACGTAAGTCCGGAATGAGTACGAGAGCACTACATAGGTGACGGCCGCGACGGCAATCCCCAGTGGATACCCCATCGGACGAAACAGGAGTATGAACCCCACGACCACGGGAATCTGAATGAGCGCGCTGGCCCACGCAACGGGCCGGACCACGGGAACGTTTGGCTTCGCGCTCATAGTGTCAACCTGTCTGGCGTTAGCTTCACTGTTGATGGGTTGTCAGGCCTTCACAGGCGGATACTTTACTTGCAAGTGCAACTCATCCAATTGCTTCTTCGTCACTTCTCCGGGTGCGCCCATCATGAGATCTTGCGCCTTCTGATTGAGCGGGAATGCTATCACTTCGCGAATATTCGGCTCGTCGGCCAACAACATGACTATCCGATCGAATCCCGGCGCAATACCGCCGTGGGGTGGAGCGCCAAAGTGAAACGCGTTCCAAAGGGCGGGAAACTTTGTCTTTACAATCGTGGCATCGTATCCCGCAATTTCAAATGCCTTCATCATGATATCCGGCCGGTGGTTTCGAATCGCGCCGGACGACAACTCAATGCCGTTGCATACCACGTCGTACTGAAACGCGAGTACCTCCAGCGGATCCTTCGCTATCAGCGCATCCATACCGCCCTGCGGCATCGAAAACGGATTGTGGGAGAAATCGACTCTCTTTTCTTCCTCGTTGTACTCAAACATGGGAAAGTCGACGATCCAGCAAAATGCCGCAAGTTTGGAATCGATGCGATCAAGCTGTTTCGCGAGGTATACGCGCACTTTGCCAAGAAGTTCGTTGGTTGTCTTGCGGTCACCCGCCCCAAAAAAGAGCACATCGCCTTCCTTGGCGCCGGTACGTTCAATAATTCCCTGCTTCTCGGAATCCGAGAAGAACTTGACGATGGGTCCTTTCATCTCGCCGTCGCGGAGGGCGACCCACGCAAGCCCTTTCGCGCCTTCACCCTTGGCAAATTCTTCGGCCTGATCAAAGAATTTTCTGGACTGGTCGGCCGCTTTTTCGACGAGAATCGTTTTCACGGCGCCGCCTTTTGCAACCGCGTCGGCGAATACCTTCAGGCCGCTGCCGCCGAAGAGATCGGATACCTCGACCATCTCCATGGCAAACCGGAGATCGGGCTTGTCCGTACCGTACTTCTCCATGGACACACGATAGGGGATATGGGGGAACGATTCCGAGACGATCGTTGTTGTGGAGAGTTCCTTGAACAGCCGTACGAGCACGAGTTCCACCTCATGAAAGATGTCTTCCTGGGTAACAAAGGACATTTCCATATCGATCTGATAAAACTCGCCGGGGCTGCGGTCTGCCCGGCTATCCTCGTCGCGAAAACAGGGTGCAATCTGAAAATACCGATCAAACCCGCCGATCATAAGTAATTGCTTGAACTGTTGTGGCGCCTGCGGCAGCGCATAGAACTGACCGGGATACAGGCGGCTTGGCACCAGGTAGTCGCGTGCGCCTTCCGGGGAAGAACTCGTGAGAATCGGAGTGTGATATTCGACGAATCCGCGGTCGGTCAAGTGTTTGCGCGTCAATTGGGCCGTCTTGCTTCGCAGGAGAATATTTTGGTGCAACCGCTCGCGGCGCAAATCCAGAAACCGGTACGTCAGACGCGTTTCTTCCGGGTAATCCATCTCCTGATTAATGGGAAACGGTATGACTTCCGACTGCGATTCGATGGCCAGTGCATCGGCCACCACTTCGATTTCCCCGGTGGCCAAGTTGGCGTTTACCGTGCCTTCGGTCCGCGCGACTACCTGGCCGGAAAGCACGATTACGCTCTCGACACGCACGCGGTCCGCTTCCGAAAAGCAGGGGGAATCCGGATTGACTACCACTTGTGAAATCCCATAGTGGTCACGCAAGTCAATAAAGATGACGCCGCCGTGATCCCGCTTGCGATGAACCCATCCGGACATTCGTACGCCTTGTCCCACGTGGGACTTCCGCAATTCGCCGCACGTGTGACTGCGATAAGGATGCATGAAAACCAATCTCCAAAAAGTGGAATCCGACCCAACATGAAACCGCAAATAGTACCTTAATTTCGCGGGTTCTTGTCAAATTTACGCAGGATTGGAGGTAAGTCAATAGAGGCTGCAAGCAAGCCCACTGAGGCGCGAATCGGCACGGCACAGCACCAAGGGAAGGTGAAGGGAGTTGCGCGATCGATTCAACGGCCCTGGATCGACCGGACAATGATTACGAGAACTATAAACGGCAAGACGCCCCACATCCACCATTTATTGTGCAGGAACCAGACGTACACATCCGCAAAATCGAACACATGCGACTCCTCACGGCGGCTTATTGTTGAAAGCGTTGTAGAACTTGCTCTCGATAGCCCTTAACGTCGTCCTTCGTCATCTCTTCGCGTTGTTCCGCGACGGTTTCGATCTGTTTGCGTTCTTCATCCACGGGGGCATTCGAAATGGATGCAACGGCGATCAGAATGGTTAAACCCGCTATTCCGACGCCGGCCAAACACTTGGGCCGGTTTTCGTAGAACTCTTCCCGGAAGTAACCATAGACGCCCCAGAAAAGCGCAATAAGAGGAATAATGAGAAGCACCAAAGGAGTGGGTACCACTACAAGCAATAAAGGGATGGATCGCAAGGCCGGAACAAAAGCGACAACCAACATCACCAGCAATCCAACACTGGCGGTAATGAGACTGACCTTCCAAGGCTCAACCGTGCGCGCAGCGCTGGCCACCAGGGCGGCGCCTTCGCCTTCGGCCTCCGGCGGTGCATCCACGCCCTCCAGCGCACCGAAGCTGGTTTCATCGTCGCCCTTGCCTGTCTTGGCAGCCTTAACCCGGGCACGCTTCTCTTCGCGCTCGCCGTAACAGTTTACGCAGAGGATCCGGCCGCTGCGCGTCTCGTAGGCATGATCTTCGCAGCACAATTTGCCGCATTGTTCACACGGAGTGCTGCACGTTTCGCAAAGGAGTTTTTGACATTCGATGCAGTATCCGACAGAACTGCGGACCTCGCAGACTGCACATTCCACGTTTTACAAATCTCCTGAGTGTGCCGGCCGCTGGATGCGGTGCCGCCCCTGTGGCCCCCTGGAACAGCGGAATCAGATGCCGCAATCAGCGGATATCCGCGTCGATCCATTTCACGATGCTCATCATGCCACGGGCCTTCTTGAGCATGGTCGCCTTCAGACCCCGCTCGCGCAATTTTTCTTTGGCCTCGTGGCGCGACCGGGCCACCACCACACCCCCCACAAACGACTTTTCTTCGTCACCCTCGGCACGAATCGCATGGTATTCGAAAGTTGGCATCGCTGGTTCTCCCATCGTCGCAATCCGAATTGTAGCACTTGCCGGAAGTTATGCCAACCACGTTGGTTACGCGAATTTGACCGGTCCTGCTCTTCTTGAAAACCGGTTCCTACAAAGCGCACTATTGGGTTGTGGGCGAGCACACCACCCGGGCAACGTAACCACGTGACAGATCAACAACTTCCGTGATATTTGGGAAGCGTAAATGTATTCTTGAAAGCTGGGGGGCGGCTGGGACTCGCGTTGGTGCGGGCAATCCCTCCAGAAGGAAAGCGGGAATTGATGATGAAATGGAATCGGAGCCGATCCAGGGAAATCGCGGGGTTCGCTTGGCTGGCCCTGATGGCAACCCTTTTGCCGGGCCAGGGCTGTCCCACAGTGGAACCCGCTGTGGTTGGCTATCCCGGGCCACTTACCGTGGTCCAGTATGAGACTACATTTCTTTCTCATAATCTCCCGTTGACCATCGCCTATCCCGCGGAAAAGGATCAGGGACCGTTTCCCCTGGTGGTATTGCACAGCGGTTGGAATCAGCCTCGCGGCGCTTACTACCGGTATGCCCAAACACTCGCGCAATGGGGCTATGTATGTATCATCCGCGCATTCCCGGAGCCTGCCCTGTTCGGAATTGGTTTTTCGACTCGGGACGCGCAACTCGAGCAAGGCGATGCCTTGTTGGACTGGGCAGACGCCGAAAACGTCAATCCTGAGTCGCCGCTTTTTGGCTTGCTCGACATGGATCACATTGGCGTCACCGGACATTCGCAAGGCGGGCAACTGGCGTTGGCATCCGCATTCCGCAATCCACGATTTGACGCGGTCGTGAGTCTCGACAACGGCTACGAGCAGCCGGGCTATGAACTGGGCACGGGATTTGCCCATACGGCCGTGCCGGTCATGTGGCTCATGTCGGAAATTGGATATTGCGCCGGTCGCGAATACAGCCCATACCCCATACGATTGTTCGACTATGCAGTAGCCCCGGTCATTGAGGTCACCGTATTGGGCTCGGCCCACATCGACTTCCTAGAGTCAAGCCCGGGACCCAACAGCCTGGGCCAGATCTTCTGTGGCGGCGGTACTCGCGATCAGAACGAAGTGCGCGCCTTGGCGCAACGCTATATGGTCGCGTGGTTCGACGTTTACCTCAAAGGCAATCTTGCTTCGGAGGATACGTATCGCGGCGCAGGTCTACAGGCGGATATCGATAGCGGATGGGTGTCGGCGCGATCCAAGTTATAGAAGCAGGTTAAAGCTTGCGCGCGTACCATAGGATTTGAATGATCGCTGCGGCCACGCACGCAAAAACAGGCAGCGCCAAAGTGATCAAATTCCCGTCGAGTACACCCGCCGCGGCGAGCCGGTTTTTCGCGAATGCGGCCAGAAGAATGACTGCACCCCAACTACACAGCGCTCGGCCGCCGTATGCGTTGATGTCATACCAATTCCGTTCCGATTCAAACGCCTTCGGAATTCGCACCCCGTAGAAGTGATTGGGTGGAATCTTGTTAAGAATGAGCGGCAAGCTGACAGCAATGATAACCAGCCCAATCACCAAATCAGGGAACAACGCTTCTGCGGGGTCCACGATTGTGACCTCCCAATGAAGGCACTTGGCCTCTTACGGCTGCGTGGGAACAGCCGGCAGTTGGGCCAGAGCCGGTAACGGCTCTTTGTTTGCATTGTCGCCATTGACCAACGTGTTCAGGTAGTCGCCGAGCGCTTGTATCTCCTTTTCCGTGCCCACCAGTGGCGGCATGTATTTCTTGTAGGGAGAGTCGTCCGCATAATTATGCAGCATGCCGAGGATATTTCCGATCGCGTCACGATCGCGTCCGGAAAGCAGTTTTCGCAGTGAACGGTAGCCATCGACCGTGTGACAGGAATAGCATTGGCCGCGCAACATCAAGAGGCCTCGGTTGAGGTGGGCTGTGCGATCTGTTGCCGCGAGCGATGCAAAAGCCACTCTCCCTTCCACAGCGCTCGCATCGATTCGAGCCCACGCTTCGCGATCCACTTCCGACGCCCATACGGTGCGGGTCAGATAGCCTTCTTCGTTAAACCGCTTCACATCGTTCACTCGAATCCCGTTTGAGTACATGTGCCGGCCAATCACATAGGGTTTGCGCAGCATTTCGCGGGCCTGCTCGGTCGACGCCGTGGCCGCGAGCGCTAGAAACAACACGGAAAGCGCATGGCCAAGATAGAAGTCGCGGGGATTACGGTAGGCCAGGAAATACACGATCGCCAGAATCGTCGCGGATGACATCACAGCGACCAGGGCAGCGCGCGTCACCTGCGTGAACACGCCCTGCCCGATGGTCGCCATGCCCAACGACAATAACGCACGCTGCGTTTCCGGAACCATGTACAAATACCACGCGAACGCAAAGGGAAGCAGTAGATATCCGGGAATGAGCCATTTTGCCGACCAGCGAATGATTTCGGCTTTTAGTTGGGGCTTCTCATATCCGTCGATGCGGCTGGCGGTGACCAGCGCCCACACACCCGCGAGCGTTATGCAGATGAGCGTGCGCAACACAAGACTTGGCCAATAGGTAGGGTTGAAGAAGGCGTGCCAGAACTTGCTGGCCTCCGCGCCTGTGCCCGCGACAGACAACCAGCCTTCACCCGGAGTCAGCATGAACGTCAGAATGCCGTTGATGATGACAAGGCTCAACCAGGCGGATCCCGCATAGATCCAGCCGATGGTGAGATGTGTCTTGTCGGAAACCCTTCCCCACGTGTAGTAATAGACGGCGGCGGCCGCCACTTCAACGAAGAAGAAGGTCCATTCGATGGCCCATCCAAACACAAAGTTGTGAATTAACGTGCTCGTGGCTTCCGGGCTTGCAAGACCAATCGCGTACCATATGCCGACACCGGTCATCGTGCCGTAGACTCCGGTAAGAATCAGGAAGAATTTCGCGTGCTTCTTGACCTGCGCCATCCAATCGTCGCGGCCTTCGCGAAGCGCCTTGCGCTCGGCCATGGGAAGATAGAATCCGCCGCCTATCGCAAAGTGGGAGATGAGCACGTGGATGATGGCGATGATCCCTATCACCCAGCCGCTTCCGAGAATGGGAACGTCCCACACGGGGTAATTCATGGTGCGATCTCCTCAATGGAGTGCGTGGGGAGCCGCCTCGTTGCGGCAAAGGCCGGCTCCCTGCACTCGTTCCCGATAGTGGCGGTGATGTTCAGAATCATAAGACTTCAATATAGCCCCAGCATGTGAACAGGATGAGGCCCAGGAGCATGGCCACGCCGGCCCATGTCGCGTTGCGTGCCTGACGCGCCCGCGCGCTGCTCTTGTCGTACAAAGGAATCAACGCCCACAACAAGCCGGTGGCGGTGAACAAGGCAATACCGAGGTATTCGCCGAGGAGTCCGGGAAACCACCGGCCCAGCACTTTCAACACTTGGAACTGACTCATGAAATACCATTCCGGGTGTATGCCTTCCGGAGCGGGCGCGGCAGGGTCCGCCTGCATGCCGAGTTGCCACGGATACATCGACGCGAGAATGGCCATCACGTTCAGCGCGATCAGCCACATGGCGAGATCTTTGGTTAGAAAGTTGGGAAAGAACGGTATCGAGCGCCGTTTGGACTCAGGAATCTGCTCTTCGCTTGGCGGCACGGCGTTGCCGTGCTTTTGCACAAGCCACAAGTGAAACGCCAACAGCGGAATAAAGAGCAGCGGCAACACAACGGCATGCAACGCGAAGAACCGCTGGATGGTCACCTCGGTTACATTCTCTCCACCTTGCACAAGCGTAACGATAGCTTGCCCCACGCCCGGGATCGCCTGTGGAATCTCAAGCCCAACTTTGGTGGCGAAGTATGCCAGTTCGTCCATCGGCAACAGATAGCCGCTGAATCCGAAAACAAGCGTCAGTCCAGCGAGGGCGAGTCCGCTCCACCAGCCGAATTCCCGTGGCTTTCGATACGCCTTCATGAAGAAGACCGAAAACATGTGCACAAAAATGGCCACGACCATCAAATTGGCGGACCAGGAGTGCGCGGATCGGACGAGCCAGCCGAATTCAATGTCGTACGTAATTTGCCGCACGGAATCGTAGGCTTCGGGTCCCGGTCTGTAGTACACCAGAAGCAATACGCCGCTTACCAGTTGAACGAGGAAGAAGAAGAGAGAGATCCCGCCCCAATAGTACCAGTAAGTGTGCTTGTGCAGCGGCACCTGTTTTGCCTTGGCGAGTTCCATCGCCGCATCCAAATCGAGGCGGTCGTTCAACCAGTCGTAAAGCGGAGACCCGCTCGGCTTATGCGCGAGAGATGACGACTTGCCCATCGGCGACCTCCACGTTGTATTGTTTCAATGGCTTTGGGGGCGGCCCAGCCACATTCTTGCCGGTGTGCATGTCGTACACGCCGCCGTGGCAAGCACAGTAGATGCGATTTTGCTCTGCTTGGAATTGCACAGTGCAACCGAGATGCGTGCATTGCGCGTCGAAGCACACCATCTCGCCGGTGGTGTGGTGGATCAACATGGCTGGCCGGGAACCAAACATGAACCGGAGCACGCTGCCCGCCTTGGGCAGGTCGCTCTCAGGAATGGCGACTTCGGTGATCGCCCCCAATGCTTCGGCACGCACCGCCGGCGTGGCCAGGTAGCGGTACACCGGGTATCCAATGACCGCCGCGTAGCAGGCGCCAACAGCTCCAACGCTGACTTGCACGAACCGGCGGCGGCCAACCGGCTCACCGTGCGGCGGCGTCTTGGCTGGTTTGCTCATCGGAAGTCTTCCTTCATGCGTAGCGTTCCTCCGCCGGTTTGGCCCGAAGCATCACCCAACTCATCCACAACACAATTGCGACAGCGGCCACGAACAGAATGAGAAACAGACCCACCGTGGACCAATTTGTAACAACCGGCTGATCCCACACGTTGAAGCCTGCTTGAGTCAGGGTTACATCGCGGATACCGTCGCGAAAGAGAACGAGCAACACGGTGTTTACAAAGCCCTTGGCCAATGCTCCCCATGCGAGCCATGGTGACGCCGATCGGACACTCCATAGACCCATCGCGATCAGGCCTACGGCGCTAAGCGCCCAGAGTCCCGCAATAATCTTGTAGCCTGTGCTCGCCATCAGTGCTTCTCGCACGGGCGCAGGTTGGGTCTGCAGAACCCAAACGGCCAGTATGAGTTGCACACCGGAGAACACGGCCAGCACCCAACCCCCTCGCTTGCGCAGGAACGTAGCCACGTCCGGTGTAATACCACTCTTCAACGCCATTAGCATCAAAGCAATGCCAGTGACGCCTACCGCGGCCAGTGTCATGAAGCTCCATCGCGCCCACATGTCGCTGGTTGCGCCAAAGTGCATGCCCAAGGCGCTGGATCGATACATGTCGTTCCAGCCTTCGGGTTGGAGCATGAGGGTCATTGTCCGGCTAAAAATCATGCCGACTTTGAGGACCACGACAATGGCTATAAGGCCAACCCACGCCGTAAAGCGGCGCCCCGCGGCCATCTTTTCCATGATGTAAAGCATTGTGTAACCGATTATTGCGAAGGGCACAACACTCAGCCACCAAAACCCGATGAGCACGCTGCCCGTGTAAAAAGCTCGGCCGTAAAGAACTTGTGTAAAGAGGAGCGGCGGTACACCCAGGTTGATGACAAAGGTCATGACCAGAGGAAGGCGGTGTACGACCAACCCGGACGCCGTCAGCATCATGGGATCGCGTTGCAGTCGTCCCCGTAGTGACCACCATGTGGCCAACATGAGCCCCCCCACAAGAAAGTGAACTGCAAGAAAATGAAGTGCAAGGGTCGCCGTGTGCAACCCCTTGAAGACCCACACCGGTGCGGGAAGGGGTATCGGATCGAGAGCGGGAAAAACGTCCATTCAGCACCTCCGGAGACACCATGGCTACAAGGGTTGGGTTCTGATAGGCAAACTGCGTGCCAGCGGCGCATCCGGCGGAACAGCTATGTATAAGTGTTTGTCCAAAAGAATCTTAGGGCATATGCCCAATCGACGCCTGTATGTCTATCCGACTGGAGTATAGGCGTCGAATCGAACACATGTGCTCGGTTTTGTTGCGCATGTGTAACGCTTCTGCTGATTTCACCCGCTCTACGTAAGGCTCTGGAGGTGGTGCATCATGGGTTGGAAAAGACAGGAGTTGCTGTTCAATTTCGATCGGCACGCGGATCATCGGATCAAAGGAATGCCGGCTCAGGCGGGTGCGGCCACCGGTTCCGCGTCGCCGGTTTCAGGGGCCGGCTTTGCAAAGCGTTGGGGTCGGGGTGTTTCGGGTACGCGCTTTCGCGCTGCTTCGGAAGCCAGTGCGGCATCGGATTTGGACCTGGCGAACGTAAGGAACCTTTCGACCCGGTCGAACACTTCTTCCGAGTGCGCTCCGTTGATGATTCCGTGATTGGGCCGGTCGAAAACTGTCAGTTCTTTGAGATGCGTTCCCACGCCCTCAAAAATGTTCATCGCACTAACCGGATTGATAATGGGATCGCCGTAGCTCTGAACGATTAAGGTCGGCACGCAAATATCCGGCAAGGCGGTCTCGGTCGCCTTCATCAACTCGCCCAATTGTTTCACGCCACGAAGTGGATTCCGCGTGTAATTGATGTGGGGATTCTCGGGATTGTTTTCGACGTATTCCCAGTTCTTTCCACCTCCGGTGATCTTGGACATCAACGTGTTCATGGAAACGATAGAGGAAGCGAAACGGGCCATGTAATTCCGTAGCGTTTGCGGAGCGCAAATGCTGAAGACCGCCTTCACCTTGTCCCGCTTGCGGCCCGCTGCCAGCAGCGCCAGGGCGCCTCCGGTTGAAAAGCCGCCAATCACGATATTATCCGTCAACGTCTTGATGATCGCATAACCGCGGTTCATCGATTCATACCATTCCTCCCAACGGGTCTGCGCAAGATCTTCGGGCGACGTTCCGTGCCCCTTCAGCCGCACGCCGTAGACGGCGTAACCGCGCTGATAAAAATATTCGGCGAGGTTTCGGACTTCGAGCGGCGCTGCCATATAGCCGTGAATGAGCACCATACCGCCTTTCACCCGTTCCGGAAGCAGAAGAAACGGCCTTCCGACGGCGGGAGGTTTGCTTTCGCCGGGAATGGCGTATTCGGCATAGTCCAATTCGAAGTTACACTCGTCTTCGCGTTGAAATTGATCCCGGATGTGCCGCCCAAGCACCTTGTGCGGCATATACGCCACATTCTGAATGATGGATGTGACCAGCGGCATGGGCTCGATTTCGTTCGCTATTACCGAAGGCAGGTCGTCCTGACGCACGGTGTGAAAGTCCGCCTCGTTCTCCCGCAATCCGATTCGCTTGATGTATCCGTCGCCGGATTCCTCCAACACCCCATCCTTGATGCAGACCTCCATAAAGTCTTGAAAGTAAGGACAGGGCTCGTCGTAGGCGAGGTCGCGGTACGTCTTCTCGAGTCCGGGATGCAGCCGTAAACCACTGACCTTTCGCAGCCGCTCTGTAGCCAAATAGATCCGATGGCCGTAGGTTCTTTCCGAGGATCGGCGCGCCCGCTGATTGCGCACCACGGTCCCGATGACGTGATCATAGTTGACCGTCGTCATGTTATAGATGTCCGTCATGTAGCGGACCATGAGCCTGCGGCCTGCTTCGCTGAACTTTGATCGGACATCTTCTTCCTGAAGTCCGACAGGGTCCCCGGATTCCGTCAAGAGATCCTGGAATTCGGCCGCATCCAGGTATTCTCCGATGTCGATGGGAGGCCCCAAGGTTATATCGATGTCGGTGTTCTGCGATAACACCGTACCTTCTACGGAAAGCTCTTCGAGTGCCCGCTTGCTCAAATCCTTGGCTACGCCGCGCGCAACGCGCAACACAACATTGTCTTCGGCGCGGATAGGGAAATAGGTTACGTTCACTGGCACGATTACAGTGCGCTTTGTCAGCGCGCTGCCGAGATCCTGCAGGTCGAACTGCTCTGAGACTTCCTTCAAAACGGACTCATAAGCCGGATCGTCTTTCAGGTGCTGCAATTTGCGCCTGTAAAACTCGGCGCGAAGCGCAATCACTGCCGCGCCGGTGTGGGGTAACCGGCACTTGCCTTGCAGGCAAATCTGAAACATGCCCCGACGGTCCACGACCTTCTTGTTCTTCATCATGGCGCCTTCGGGAAAAATGATCCAGGGGTGTTCGCCGAGGATCAGTGTGCGAACCATGATTCTGTCCCGGTCGGGATCCTTGGTGGACACGTTGCCCATGGTGAGCAGATATTGTCCGATGCGGCCACGAAACAGTTCGGCGGCGGCAAGCGACCAAACTTCTCGGCCGGTGTGTTTGTTGAGGTAGTAGGGGAGGAGGATAGTCTCGAGCCGCGTGAAATGGTTCACGACAAAGACAATGGCCATGTCGTCCGTGATGTGCTCAGTGTTCCGAACTCGAACATTCGCCTTGCTGAGCTTGGACATAATGTCCAACGTCCACTTCGTCGATTTAACGGCAATTGCACTCATAGCAACTCTGTCGCATCCGCCATAACTATGTCATTCGCCCGGCCCTTCTTCAGGCCCGGCTCCGAATTCAAATCGACCGGCATTCTGCGTATGGCGGACGGAGTGAAGAGAGGGGAAAGCCGCAACCTTCATTCCATTGCTGGAGTCGGGCCGTGTGCATTGCCCGGCACGGTCCTTGCCATTACCCGGTACTTAAGGCGGTACCCTAACCCCGATCCGCCTATAACGTACCATAGTGACTATACTGCAAAAACCACGATCCCGCAAGCGGGTGCCTCTTTTCCCGCTTTCCCACTGGAGCCAGAACCCGCTATTTCCCGTTCGGTGCGTTGACCCATTCCGCTTCGCCGTAGAGACCCACTTTGGAGGTATCGATGGGGGCAAAACCAATGGTGTTGATCGCCGGCGATTCGGGCTTCAGGCTGAAATCACGGGCTTCGGCGTTGATGAACAGCGGATCTTCGATAATGGAGTTCACGTCGTGGCCGCGGGCCCGCCATTCGTCCAGCGTGGCATTCGCAAAGGTGAATCCTTTTCCGGAAGTGTCCCAATAGCAGTTGTTGTTGATGACGAACTTTTCATTCTTCCAGTTGCTTCCGAGCAGGTTGCCGTTGTCGAAATAGACGATGTTCCGTTCAAACCGGAACGAGATGTGATCTTCTTCGCGGGTTCGCATGATTTGCGCATTCTTGGAGAAAGCAAAAATGTTGTTGCGCACGATGTTTTCGCGGCCATAATGCTGGTGAAACCCGCCAGTCTTCGTGTTGTATGCGATGTTGTTTTCGATCAGCAGTTCGCTGCTTCCTTCGTCGGGATAGATGCCCCATCCGCCGTAGTAGAACGATTCAATGTCGTGAAAGACGTTGTTGCGCACAGTTGTGCCGGGCGCAATGCCCAACAAGTAAATGCCGCCCATGTCGCTCAGCAGGCCTTTCCCGAGATTGTACACGTGGTTGTATTCGATGACGTTGTGGTTAGCCGACGATTCGTCGTATCCCCACGACCAGCCGATCGAAATGCCGGTGTAATAGAAGTCGTGAATCCGGTTGTGCGAGATAGTATTGTGCGAGCTTCGCCCGATCCAGACGCCCACCGCGGCCGGATAGATTTGGCCAAGGTCGTGAATCCAATTATTGTCGATGGTCGCGCGCACGGTGGGATCGTTGCCCATGTGCCCGATACGAACGCCACCGGCCCCCATATCGTGGATGTTGTTGTGGACTATGGCAATGTCTTCGCATTGCTGCTGGAACCAAATCCCATACGTGCCGGACTCCGTTATCTCGCAGTTTTTGATCGCTACGTTGCGCGCGCCTTGCCCTTGAATCGCTCCGTGCACGCTCCAGGCTGCTTGTTGGTTCGTAAAACCATCCGGCCCGATCGTGTGATCCGCGTGCTTTAGAACAAGTCCGTCCAACGTCACATGCTCTACGTGCGTGGCGTTGGCCGCATCACCGGAGAAGGTGACCACGCTCGCCAACTTTGGCGCCACTATCGTTGTGTTATCGAGGGTCTCGCCCGGCATCGGAATATAGGTCACCACTCCATTAACAGTGTCGAGATACCATTCGCCCGGTGCGTCCAGTGCTTGCGGAAAGTTTTCCACAAAGTACCGCTGCTCCGGTCCCCAATGTTCATAGGGCCACGACGTCTTTCCGGCGAGAGTTACTGTGTTTGTGGCATTGTCGATCGACTCGATGCGGAAGTGCGAGGTATCCCAGGAATGGATAGCCACCACGCGCGCATTCCCGCCGCCTTCCCAGTGTTGAATATCGCCGGGCTTGAACACGAACGCACGGTAGGCCACATCGGTCCATTTTCCTTCGGCATCCTGCGCACCCGCGACTTTTCCGGCCGTGAGATGAAATCCTTCGTTGGGAGTGCGAGCGAGTGTACGTAGCTTGCCGTTCACCCACAGCGAGCTGAACACCCAGGCGCCGTTCTTTGTCTCTGGCAGATCGGCAACCCATTTGCCGTCCACTTCGCGCCATCCAGTGATGACTCGTCCCGCGCTCAGCACCGGCTTCGCGCCTGGCGCGGCGACATACGTGACCGGGGCATCAGCCGTGCCGGAATCGTCAGGGGTAAAGGCCAACGGTTGATCCAGCGGATAAGTTCCCGCATGGATGACGACCTGTACCGGCTGTGTCAGGGGTGCGTCCTTCTTCAAAGCGCGCACAGCCTCTTGCGCAGCGTGAACCGTTGTCAGCGCTCCATTGGCGCCATCCGGTGAAACGTGAATTGTGTGCTGCGCGGCGGCAAGTGCGGCACCCACGGCATACGCTACGAGGCAGATGCACGACAGTCGGAACATGGTAAAAACTCCTTAAACGGGGGGAGTACTCGCTACGGATGGAAATCCTCACTACCCTGCTCCGCGCGAAAGTGCGCGGGACGGGAGATCAATGAGCTGAGAAACACGACGACGGTCCACCAAATCCAGGTTCAAGCGGTCACGATTGAATCAACTTCTTGATGAACTTCGCGCCGTGTTCGGCGATGTATTCTTCACTCGGCGCCATCTTGCGCCAGATGCACGTAGCCGCGGCAAGCTCGGGCAGGCGTTGTCCAAACGCCTCCAGGGTCAGCCATCCGTTGTATCCGATGGTTTTCAACGCCTTCATTGGCGAGACATAATCGATATGATCTTCGCCAGGGGTGGCGCGATCGTTGGCCGAAATATGCACATGCACGATGCGTTTGCCGCCATCGGCAATGCACTTTGCCACGTCTTTCTCTTCTATGTTTGCATGAAAGGTGTCAAACATTTGACCGATGGAATCAAGGCCCACCGCGTCAACGATTTTTGCGGTATCAGACTGCGTGTTGAGAAAGTAGGTCTCGAACCGGTTCAACGGTTCGACGGCGACTTTTACGCCAGTGCCTTTGGCATGCTCGCCGACCGACTTCAACCCCTCAATGCACCGGGCACGCTCTTCATCAGTCGGGCCACGACCTACAAGACGTCCCACCGGACTGTATACCGGACCGCACAACACGTCGGCGCCCATGCTTGCACTGGCATCGACACAGGCCTTCAGGAAATCGACCGCCGCTTTGCGTTCGGCGGCTTCGTCTCCAATGAGATTGGCGCCCGGAGGCAACACCGCCACGGTCGACCTGCCCAGGCCGTGGTCATCACACGCCTTGGCCACGGTCTTCCAGGGAGACGCATCAGGCGAAAACATCGGCAGTTCCACGCCATCTGCGCCCCAAGATTTGATGACCGGCAATAAGTCCAACTCTTTCTCCGTCACCACGCCCGTCCACAGCAACAGATTGACGCCCACTTTCATGTCGCGATTCCTTCCCCGGTGGATTACTTTCCCACGTTGCTTTTCAATTCAGCGACCAATGCAATGTACTTCTCTTTGGCAGTTTCCTGGGGTGTCCCCTTGTTTTCCGCCCAGGAATCGTATTTGGCGCGCCCGATTAAATCGAGAATTCCAGGGCGCTTTCCATCGCAATCGCCCTTGGTTGCTTGTTTAAACAATCCGTATAGTTGCAGCATAATCGTGTTATCTGGCGCTTCGGGCAGCTTCGTCACGTCTTCGGCGGCCTGCGCAAATCGCATATCCAGGTCTTCGCTGCTCATGAGATTCCCCTTTCGCCTTGTAACGTGGTCACTGTTTGTGTCCGGCGACGCATGCCCTAACGCTTCTTGACGGCGAATAACGTAATGCGAGTGACATCGAACTTGTGCCGGCTGTTGCCTGAGGCACGCCCACCCATCCGAACGACCTACGCGCGCGGATTCAGAATGCCGCAGCCAGCCGGCTCAGGATGCCCTTCAATCCCCGGCGATGCATATGAGGCACCGCACTTTCGCCGCAGTTACGGCATATATCCGGCAACTTGGTCACATCGCCTTCCCGCAATCCGTCACGAATCCGCTGCACCGCGTCTCCGTGCCAAACCTCGCGGATAGACTGCCGCTCCACATTCCCCAGAATGGTGGTTCGGAACCAATCCACACAACACAACGGCACGTCACCATTGTAAAGTATCATCAGGTCCCGCGAAGGACGGATGCAGTTGCCCATGGATTTCATTTCGCCGATGTTCATCTCGGACGCCGCCTTGATGTTTCCGCCGCGATTCTCCAAGGCAGAGGTTACGAGCCGCACCCGGTGCCGGTCCCAAAACTTTCGTATCTTTGGAATGTCGTCCACGTTGCTCTTTTGCACCACCATCGAAACACGGAACTCAAGCTTGGACCGCTTGCGTTTCAACGCCTTCTTGAAATTGATGCAATTTTCGATGACTTTCGTGCTCTCGTATCCCATGATTTGCTTGTTGGTCTCAGGGTCGAGCGATTGCAGACTGCACTTCAATTCCTTGAGCCCCGCGTCGATCAGGGCTTCCGCCATGGTTTCATTCAATGCAGTGCCATTGGTGATAATCTGCGATTTGGTGCTCGGGATCTTCTCCGACACGTACCTCACAAACTCCGGCATGCGCTTGTCGGAGAGCGGTTCGTTCATCATGTACAGCCCGATCCGTCGCGGCGGCATTGTGGCCAATTCGTCAATGATCTTTGTGAACAGTTCCCACGACATCTTGCCGTGCGGCATGTCCGTGGCCAGGAGTTCTTCGTTGGGACAAAACACGCAACGGCCATTGCACCCGGCCTGGGTTTGAATTTGAACCCTGGGGGGGCCGTCGGTCAGTGGATATGCCACACCATTCATGGTTGTGAAGTCCTCGTTGAATACTCGTTGCACCCGGTGCGCGCGGAATCAGCACATCCCGGATTCGGGCGGCCGCAAGTATAACAGGTTGCTGGGTTCAGGTCATTTTGGAGCCAATCGCCGGACTTGGCGCAACCACCGGCGGCTATCGAACCAAGTCGCGTACGGCTTCCGAGGCCTTTTCGATCAATTCATCGCTCAGTGAGTTTTCTACGCCTGCTTCGCCACCGGTGGGCGCTTCGACGGCCGGTGGCGTTGCTCCCGCATCCAGGGTTTCGAACTCGCCAGCCGGTGGTTCTGCGGACTCTACCTTGCCCGTTGGCAGTGCCCGTGTGAGGATTCCAACGGCAGATATTCCCACCTTGGGGTCGGCTATCGGCCCGGTGGCCTTGATGGGAATGCCGCCAATGGCACCGACTTTTCCGATGATTTCGCCCAATATGGGTATTGGTTTGGCGACACCGGTTACTGTTTCCATGGGATTGAAAACAATCTCAAGGTCCATAGCATCACGGGGAAAATCGGTCTGACCCGCCGCTTTGATTTCATAGCTCGGGGTACGTGCCTCGAAATGCGCCAAACGCATGACTCCGTTTTCAAATACCAACTCCCCCTGGCATGTATCAAAGGTCAAACCTTTGTCGCGCACGGATGGCAGACGCAACTTGATAATTTCTGTTGTGCGCAGAAGGGTCACCACTTTGGTGGCGATACCCAATTTGCCAAAGGAACCCGATTCTCCCGTAAACCGAATGACACCGTTCGCACCATGGATGGGCGTCGCTCCTCCGCCGGCCGGCATCACCAGATCTATACTGCCGGTCAATTGTCCCGCGATGTCCCTCGACTCGGCAAAGGCGAGGCCATCCAGCGTCCGGGCATCCACGTGGTCGAGGGAGACGACTGTACGGATTTGGCCCGGTGCTCCCTTGGTTCCTCTTGAGAAATCCACGTTGCCGTGCAATGAACCCGAGCCGGGAACCGCGGAGAGCTTGTCTATGTGAAATCCCTTTTCGTCGAATCGCACGGTCGCGCTTGCGTCGGTGAATTGAGCCCGGCGATAGAGAACTCTGCCGAGGTTAACCGTAAAGGAACCGCGCTTCGGCGGTGAGGCTGGCTTTGTGGTCGCGGTTTCCGCTGTCTCTTCGGATTCGACGGTCAGTTTCGTAATTGCCGTGTACAAGGCTTCGATGGCATTGAGGTCAAGCTGGTCGCCCTGCAGCGATCCCGACCAAGCGCCGGCGCGTTCTTCGCCGTTCAGTTCGCAATCGGAATTAGCGCCGTGTACCACAAGACTGTGAAAAGCCACTCCGTTCTCACCCAATACAATGCGACCGTTTACAGGACCTAGACCCACATCCTGTGACCAATCGAGGTGCGCGTTGGACAGGGTCAAGTCGGCAGTGGCTGGTGCGGAAGTAAAGCGCCCGGAGATTGTGCCCGATGTCTTGCGTCCATCCCTGAGCAGGCTGTTCAATCCAGAGAGGTCGACGTGGATATCGTCGGATACAAACCGATCTTTTTCCATCCGGCCCGAGATCGTCTGCCCATCGAGATCAAGGGTGAGCGTATCGGCTGCCCACTGGCCCGCCCCGGATGTGCCGGTTAAATGCAGGACTGCCGGCGTGCCGGTCTCCTTTTGAAAATCAGATCCTATCTCGAGGCTGGCCTCCGTCATATCAACTGTTGCCGCCAGGGTCTCCTGTGTCACCTGCGCATCAACTTGCACAGCCACCGGGCCGCTCGCAATAAGACTCTCGGGTAACACGCTCCGGACGGCATCCGCCGGGAGGTCAGCGTCCAGACTAAGTTCGCCCAAGCCATACGCATCGTCGAGATACGACCATGTGATATCGGCATTGAGACGCGGCACACCACTACGCGCCGCCTCAAGGGTAATGGGGCCATTCTCGGATTCAGGTAACGTCACAATCGTGTGAAACGTAGACGAACCAAATGCCCTAAGCACGTCAGGCGTGATTTTCTTCGCGGCATCGCTTTCGCCAAACGACACCTTTACCGCTGTGAGGTCGCCAGATACCGTGCCGTCCCATCTCTTTTGTTCAATCAGGTAGCTGCCTTTGACCGACACATCCCCAAGCTGTTGGGACTTGGCCGCAAGTTGCGTGGCCACCGAATCCGCCTCGGCTGCGAACGTGCCTTCTATTTGAGTAAGCCGATCCTTCCAACCCTCTGTATCGAAACCCAGCACGCCCCCGGAAATGTCCCCTTCGATCCGCAAGTCATTTGGCGCCCCTTCACCGGAAACGACAGAGGCCGTAAACCGCGACACCCGCAGCGTACCCTGCGCCTCGCTGAGTCCGTTGGCATCGACAAAGCCCAAGACCCGCTCTCGTGTCAATACGAGTTCGCCCTTCAGGTCAAGGCCGTAGGACTGGTCAGCAAAGTCGGGTGTAACCGTACCGCTTATCGTAAACCCCTCGCTCACGAGATTTTCGATCACAAGTGACCGATTGGCAACCGACAGCCTTCCATGGATATCGCTGAAGGCCCGGGCACCATCGTCGATGGCCAAATGGATGCCCGAGAACTCTCCCGTACCGGATCCGAGGATTAAATGACGCGAGGGGTCGATGTCGAAGGTGATGTCCCGTGCGGTAAAAACCGCCCCGGGATCGGCGGTGACCGTGAAATTGCCCGGCGGATTTGCAGAAAGTACGGCTTCAATGCCTGCCGCATTCATGGAGAACGTGTTCACAAGCACGGACGTATTCTGATCGATACCCACCGTAATATCCGACACGGCGTCCATGCCAGGCGATGCCCAGTGAAAATCATTGACAATGATGTCGCCATTGTCCCACCACGCCTTTGCGCCTTCAAAAGCTCCGGACAATGCATCGAGGCGTGGATCCTTTTGAACCGGAGCCGCGGAACCGCCAATGGTGAGCGCCACCAACGCCGGGCCCGTTCGCTCAATGGTTCCATACATGTTCGCCACCAGCGCCGGCGCCGGCGAATCAGGTAACAGCATGCCTGTGTCGATCCGGTCTATGGAGAAAGTACCGCTCACCCCAACCTTGATTTCGCCACCGGCCTTCGTATCGATTTGAAGATCCGTGCGAATCCTCGCGCCTTCCCCATATCCGATTAGCGCGCCATCTCCGTGGATGAAAATTGCAGGTTCGAGCACGTTCTCCACCGCGACTTCGGCCACAAGCACCGGCTCTTTTGCCTGTTGGCCAAGAAAGAGTTTCGCAGCATCGGCCTCGATGCGAGTCAGAGTCACGTCGAAAGGCGATTGTCCTTGCGGCTGGGACTGCTTTTCCGGGCCAAGGGTCTTTAGTTTTTCCGCGGCGTCTGCAGGCTTTTCCGGTAGAACAACTATCAAGTCGTAGACGTGGATCCGGGAAATATCCAGAATGCCACGCGCCAACGCCGTCAGGTCAATGCGGGCGGATACCATGGGGGATTCGGCACGAAAATCTCCGCTTCCCAGCGATACGGAGGAAGCGGTCAGCGTCGGGATTGGCAGAAGATCAATGTCCAAGCGCGCTATTGAGGCAGGTTGCCCGGTCCACCGGGTGAGGCGCTCTTCCAACAACGGACGATACCGATCGGCGCCCATGGCCCATTCGCCGCCTTTGATTACAATGACAAGGATTCCAAGAGCGACAACTGGCCACAACCACTTGCGTAGCGGCGATCGTGGGATTTTCGTTGGGGGGCGCACGTCCATGAATTCAGTTTACCACTTTTGGCTTGGATTGCCTCGCCCGCGCGTTGTGATTCTGCTTGACCTTGTGTTCCACGTTCCGTAAATCGAGCAAATTCAGTGGCGTTTATCCACACCACGCTCAATTGTCACCGTTTCGCTGCCAAATTCCGGTACTTTTCTTGACTTGTCTTACAGCCATTCGATACACTTCTGACCGCAAAAAACGGACGCGAGCCCGTCAAGGGCTCGCTTTTAGTTTGCCTCGTTTTCGTGAACGGGTAGCTCAGTTGGTAGAGCATCGGACTTTTAATCCGGAGGTCGTGGGTTCGATCCCCACCCCGTTCACCATTCCGTCTTTCCGGCCCAAATCTCGAAGTCGCAGCGGTGACGTCAACAGATTGATCAAATTCACATGCCGGGGGAGGCCTGCAATGAAGCCATCTGGCGCCTTGCTGTCGACCGCGATGCTGGTTGCTGCCGCCTGTTCCGCCTCAGGCCTTTCCGTGAGTCCAAGCGGGCACTACATCGTGTACAAGGGCCGGACGCTCATGCTATTTGGCGATTCCGGTACACAGTGCGTCACTCAAAATGCAAACCTCGACTACCGCGCGTGGGTCGACGATTGCCACGACCGAGGCATTCCCATGGTGCATGTGTGGTCATTTACGCCGCCCAGGCAATTGCAGGATGGGTCGGACATCGAAGACCGGTGGGGATATGTATATCCCGGCATTACACCTTGGGCACGGAAAAATGACGGCTCGCAGGCGCGCGATCAGCTTTCGCAGTGGGACCTGCGGACGTTTGACGATGGTCCGAATGATTCCTTGGACAGGTATTGGCCGCGCCTGCGCGATCTCTGCCGATACGCGGAAGAAAAAGGCATAATTGTCGGCATTACCGTGTTCACGGGATGGGCAAAGCACTCGCAAGATTTCGCTTATCATCCATTGCACGCGGACAACGGAGGTCACCTCACCGACGTGAAGGACGCCGTGCGAATTGAGTCGCCGGGAAATGAGGTCTGCAAGATGGAATGGTCAGAGGATTGGCCGCCGGCGCGCAAGACGCAATGGGTGTGGGAACGGCTCTCCCTCGAATACATCAATCAACTCAATGGACTGGGCAACGTCTTCTTTGTGTTCCTGGACGAGCATTCGTATCCCGAAGGCAACATCGGCGACCATTTTCTGACTTTCTTCAAGTCGCGCGGCGCGGTGTGGGTAGACTGGAACGCGCGCCGTGATTCCGTGGATTGGGTGTTCAGCGACACTGTAGCCGGCGATGAGAAGAACACGCTGGCCGTCAACGGGTTTAAGGGCACACCGGCCCGGCCTTATCTGTTTCTGGAAGGACCGCCGTACCAAGGCGAAGGGGTGCGCACGGCCATCTGGACGTTTGCCATGGGGGGAGGCCACTACGCCTTCCATGCGGACGCCGATCAAGAGACTGTTCGTACCGGCATCATGGGATATGATCCGCACGTGCCCGAAGGCGACAAGGGCATGATCAAACGGGATTGGCTCGGCCATGCCAGCCGGTTTTTTAACGCGAATTTAATCACTCTTGATGCGATGAAACCGCATAATGACCTGGTTACCGAGGGCGCTTATTGCCTTGCCAACCCGGGGCATGAATATGCCGTGTTCATCAAGCGGGACGCTCCACAGGAGGTCGTGTTGGCCGTGGATGTCCAAGAGGTGGAGCACGAGTGGCGTTCGTACAATCCCAGAAACGGTGAGTGGGGTGTGTGGCACAATTCCACTGGGAAACTGGTATTGACAAAACCGGACAAGTTGGACTGGGCGTTCTTGATTCGCGCGCGGAATCGGTAAACAGGGCGGTTTGCTAAAGCCTGGCCTTGGCCATTCACGGGGAATACGTCATATGCACAACGAACGTCCGTTCACGCTGTTCAGTTCGACCCACGTGGGCACGTTGCTCGTCCTCGCGTTAGTGGGGTTTCTTTTGTGCTGGGGCATGAAGCGTTTTGCCGGTCCACAAGCGTGTCGCCGGTTTGAAATCAGTTTCGCCGTGTTGATCGCTGTTCAGTACTTAATCGAACGCGTTCTGTATGTCTGGCTTACCGACTACGAGGCCCGTGAAGTGCTGCCGTTTCACCTGTGCGGCATATCCACGATCCTAACTATCGTTCTGCTCATCGCGCACAAGCGACTTGTATTCGAAGTGCTTTATTTCTGGGGGTTCATCGGCACCGTGCTGGGGATGCTGATGCCGGAGGTCGAATATGATTTTCCACACTATTTCTTTCTGCTGTACTTCACGGGCCATGTATACATCGTTTACGGCGCGGCGTACATGGCGGTTATATACGGGTATCGGCCCACGTGGGCATCCATCCCAAAGGCCATGGTCGCGACCGTCATCTACGCAGGTCTCATCACGCCGATAAATGTCGGACTCGACGTAAACTATTTGTTTCTGCGCGCCAAACCCACAGGTGCAGGCCTTATGGATTACTTCGGACCGTGGCCTTGGTATCTGGGCGTGCTCGCCGCGCTTATGGTGGTGTTCTTTGTGATCGCTTATGCCCCTTGGGCTCTGCGCGATACCCTGTTGTTAAGACGCGAACTGGTATTGGCGCCGGAACCGGAATAATTCGGGGTGGAGCGCGCCGCGGCCGCTATTCGATCGCGGCCACCTTCTGCGTGGGTTCCGGTGTAATGGCATTGGCATCTACCTTGAACACGCGCATGGCGCCGTTAATAGCCGCGGGGGTCACCGTGTAGGGCACAGCCCCTCCCGGCGCATTCCAGGGCACTTCCTTTTCGTGCGCGCGCGCTTCCCGGTGCCAATGGCCGAAGAAGAAATGATCGAGCGGGTCGTCCACGAACAACGTCAATTGCGCGTTCATCCCCATATCGGCTTCGTAGCGATGCGAAAAACCAATCGCCCAACGGGCCGGTTTGATAGCGCGGCGGTAGGGATACAGTAAATTCACCTGCGGGCTGAGATCATCCGCAACGATGAAATCCTTCGTGTCGAATCCAAGATATCCGTCGTTGCCAAACCAAAAATAGTAGGCATCCGGTCCAAAAAAGTTTTCGTAGTTAAGCGCCTTGCGATCGTGGTTGCCGGAGACAACAAACGTGGGGAGCGTACACGTGTCAAGCAGCTTCACGAAATTCTGGTACTGCTCCACTTCTCCGTTTTCCGTCACATCGCCCGTGACCAGACAAAACGCCGCCCCCGTTGCATTAACCGCGTTGAAAACATCCTGAACAATCGCTTCGGAAGGGCGCGGGTGCCTTCCCGATCCGACGTGCGTGTCCGATACGTGCGCGACGGAATAGCTCTCCGGAAATTCCGAGAGGACATACACCGATCGGACCGTCGTATCGCTTTTGTCGCCTGTCGAGGCCGTTATGGCATATGCGCCGGGCGCAGCCGCATCGGGCACCGTTGCCGTGCCCCGGAACCGGCCTCCCGGAAGCGGTGCCCATTCGACGGCAACCGGATACGTGCCCAAATCGTTTTGGATGGCGAAAGTCGCCTCGGATTTCGAAGTAATGGAAAAACTTTCGCCCGGCTTTACGAGGGCGGGCATGCCGTTGTTCGGCGTGATCACCACGTCCAACAACCCGTCGGCCGACCGTGCCCACACAGCCGGCAGCGCCAATATCAGCACAAGTCCTATACGCGACGTCATTTTCCCTTGGGCCTCCAGGCGGGCGCGGCGTGATCGCCCGGAATGGCATCGAATAACCGGGTTTCGCCGCTGGCGAGGTCGACAATCGCCAACTTCGGCGAGCCGCTGCGATCAGTAATAAAGGCAACTTGGGTCATGTCCGGCGACCAGGAAGGTGACCAATTGTTGTATCCCGGGTCGGCGGCAATAGTCTTAACCAGTAACTGCGCAGGTTTCACTTGGTATAGGCCACGCGTGCCCCCCCGAAATGACTCGAATGCGATCCACTGTCCATCCGGTGACCACACGGGATTCAGGTCAGCTGCGGCATGATTGGATACATCCACCGCACCGGACCGGGCGGTATATACAATGATTTCCCGATCGCCGCCGTCGTTGCTCTCAAACGCAACCGCTTCCAACGGTGCGCTGGGCTCAACGGCCCAGACCGTATAGGCGTCGCTGGAACGATTGGTCTTCTCGGTATTGTTTTCGGTCACCAAGGTCAATCCAGACGTCAATTCGTCGGGCAGCCCTCGAATTCCTACGGTTATCAAGCGGTCGTTGGCTTCCCAAACCGGTCGCATCAGTCCTTTAGCTTCACCGCCATAACGAACTGACGCGTTTTTAGTTACATCAAAAACCTCAATACTTGCCTCAAGCAGTCCTCCCACTTGAAACGCCAGCTTGCTACCGTCGGGAGACCATCGCGGGTACTGGTTCCAAGTGCCTATTGCCGGAACCAATTGAGGCGTACCGCCGGGATAGTGAATAACATATATTCCCAGCCCGTCTGGGTATTGTGCCGAGAAGGCAATCTGGTCCCCCTCCGGCGACCATACGGGTGCGCCATCGCGCTCGCCGAGGCCGACCCGTGTCACTTCGCCGGTTTCGACCGAAAGAACGTGTACGCAACGATCTTCCTGTTCGGTGCCGGCTAGAAATGCAACTTCGCCGGAAGCAGCCAAGACGCTGATAAGGACCAAGCTAAAATTCCACATGAGCAGAGTCTACTCCAGGATTGAGTACCAATTCACCCACCCTTCCAGGGCCGGTAAGCCGTGGTGAACGGTTGATCGCACACCCTTCTTATGCTACTGTACCGCGCGTATTTAGACCTAGTTGACGGCGTCACGCGGGGGGTAAGAAGCGCCGTGGGCTCGCTGGCTTCTGACAGGACACTCATGATCCGCCCCAAATCCAGGCACGGCTTCAGTCTTATCGAATTGCTGGTGGTGATTACTATCATCTCCATCCTCGCCGCATTGCTATTGCCGGCGTTGGCGCGCGCACGCATGGCCGCGCGAAAGGCATACTGCCAGAACAACATGCGGCAGGCGGCCATCGCCTTTCAAATGTTCGCCCACGACAACCAGAGCATATACCCGCCCGGCCATCCCAATCCGTATTGGGGATGGAATTCGTTAAATCCGTTGATGCGAAACAACTATGCCGTCGATTTGCGTTTGCTTTATCCCGATTACCTGCCGGATCTCCGCCTCATGGAATGCCCGGCCAATACTGCACGCATGGCCGAGGGCGAGCGGGATTGGTATCTGGACATGACGTTTGAGCGGCAATTGCACCTCGAACCCATCATGACCAGCGACCCCAGAAACGCAGCCATCATCGAACGGTTTATCGGCACCTATCCCGACGTGGAATGTGTCACCAGCCAACAATATGTCTACCTTCCCTATGCGGCCGTCACCGAGGAGAACTTCGTGTTCATGTTTGAAGCCCTCGACGATTTAATGGCCCGGGGCGCGGTCGACTTCATGCAGGACAACATCCCGCTGGCTGGGCCGCATGGCCCCGGCGGCGCGCCGATGTTGTTCCGGTTGCGGGACGGTGTGGACCGGTTGTTTTCGGTCGATGCCAACAACCCGGCCCGGGGCGCGGTAGCCGAATCGCAGATTCCCGTGCTGTTCGATACGTTTACAATAGCCGGCGAATTCAATGCCAATCATCAGTTGCCATACGGCGGCAACGTACTTTACAAAGACGGTCACGTGGAATTCGTGCGCTACCGTAACCCGCAGAACAAGCCTCCGTATACCGAATTGCTCGCGGATTGGATGCGTTTGAACGTATATACGAATGAACCGCTGTTGAATATTCCGCCGTGGTGCAGCAACCGGTTGCCGGAAACGCCGTTTGTTCCCCGCTACCGGTATTATCCGAATGACCCATGGTATAGTGGCCTGTATTTCTGATGGCGGGTGGACATACGGGTACTTGTAGAGGCAATCCCCGTTCGCGTGAAGCCGGACGGTGTTAGAACGTGCTTGTCCGTGGACGGATAAGCCACAAACGAGGTAACGAATGAACGCCAAACACCTTGCTTATGTCCTGCTGTGCGCGGCAGCAATCATGCTGATCTCCGATGCCGCCTGGGCCTGGGGACCCGACGCGCAACGCGCCATCATTGGCACGTCGTTTCAGGTGGTGCGCCGCCAAATCGGTGACCCGTTTAAGACACGCGACAATGAAACCAATTTCGAAACCGACGTGCTCCGCGGAGTCCTGATCGGGCCCGCAGGGCTTGGTACGCCTCCTCCGACCGAGAACGTGAGCCAGGCCATTGGAAGCATCGGCGCCGAAATCCAGCTCTTGCGCTATGTGCGCAAAGAAGGCGTTGGAAGTTACTTCGCCTTTCGTATGGGCACGCTTGCCCGCATCGTTTCGGACGTTTTGTTTCCCTACTCCTACGATCAGTCCGCCGCGAGCAAGGAATTGCTTGCACGAATCAATGCCGACGTGGATAAGAATCTCGAATCCATCGTTTTCGACGATCGGGCGAGACCTCTCTATTACGTCCGAAACGTGCCCATGTATTTCAACGATCTCCTGCTCCCTTACAAAGAAGCCCACAATTTGATCGCCGCCGATTACAAACAGGGCAAGAATTATAACGGCTACCTCAAGAATGGCACCGGACTCTTTTTCCAGAAATCCGTACAGGCCATCTCCGATGTCTGGTACACCGTGCTGCGTAACGAAGCCGACCCCACGCACTCGGCTCCATCCGACAAGGCCATTACTTGGTATTACGTGGACGAGATCAGCCATCTCCTGAATGAAAAGCACAATACGCGAGAGGCCGAACGCGTCTATCGTATCTTCGCCGAGTCGAATCCGGGCATTGCCGATGCCTTTGAAAAAGTCGGCGACGTTTACTACAACTACTCTCGCGACGACCTCAAGGATCGAGGTGTCCAAATTTGGATGGTCGCGTTGGACAATGCGGAGGGTCCGGAGCGGAACCGGATCAACAGCAAACTCGCGGGGCACTATCTGACCGCGGGTAAGAAGTCGTTCGACATGGCGGGAAAACCAGAGGCGCCCAAAGACGCGCTCGAAGTAGCGCTTAGGAATTTTACCCAGGCACTGGAAATCGACAGATCCAACGACGAAGCCGCCAGCCTGATCAATCAGACCCAGGTGGCGATTGCCGAACGGAATGAACGCCTTCAAGTTGCATTGCGCACAGTCGCCGCCGCCGAGAGCGTGATGCGTGAGGCCGAAGACCGGAAGGTGAATGCACAGTACGCAGAGTCCATTGCGCTGTATAACAAGGCTGTGCTCGTCTTTGAATCCGTCGGCGACGAATTCGAGGAACAGCATCTGGCCGCACAGGACGGCATCGAGTCCAGCAAGCGGAATATTACCGACATCATCAACGACGTGCTTAATGCCGCTGAAGATCAGATCGACCAGGGAGATACGATGGTCGAGGAAAACCGCTTTGATGAGGCGATTGCCGCCTACAGCAGCATTCCCGCCATTGTATCCGTGGTGCCCGATGACGCGGGTCCGCAAACACAGCAAAAGGAACAGCTCATCAAGGATTCCGCAACCAAGGTCGAAGACGCGGAACTCGCCAAGATGCGATTCCAAACCGACCAACAGAACATGCAGAATCAGCCCGGGGCTGCTCCCGGCGCAGCCCCGCCGGCGGCTCCAGCGGCGCCTGTCGCGGCCCCGCCAGCTGGCGAAGAAGCCCGCCCGCGCTGACGGCCTCACAATAGGCAATCCACGCGGCTCCGCGACCGGTTATCCGGGACGCGGAGCCGCTTTTTGTTTGCATTCCCACACCGTTTGCTTGGGTCATGGCGCCGGGGTTTGCTACTCTGATCCGGCGGGCGCATCAACGCGAATTGGGCGGAAAGGATCAATACCATGCGCGGAAGGGAATTGGCCGAAGCATTGCGGGCCGGTAGGCGGGTTTACGGCACCGCGGTCACCAGCACCGCGGCCGGATGGCCCGAGATGATTGCGCGGACCGGCGCGGATTTCGCATTTATCGACACGGAACACATTCCCATCGATCGCGAGAAACTCTCGTGGATGTGCCGCTCGTTTGCCGGTTTGGGTATTCCTCCCATTGTCCGGATTCCGGAGCCAAACCCGAATCTCGCGTGCATGGCACTCGATGGCGGCGCGGCCGGCATTGTGGCGCCATACATAGAAACTATCGAGCAAGTGAAGGGATTGCGGGGTGCTATCAAGTGCCGGCCGCTGAAGGGCAAGCGACTCGAAAGGTACCTGAATGGCGAGGAGCGATTGGAAAGAGACCTCGCGACCTACATCGAGCAGAAGAACGCGGATCATGTGTTCCTCATCAATATCGAGAGCGTACCCGCGCTGGAAAGTCTGGATGCCCTTTTTGCCGTACCGGATCTGGATGCCGCACTCGTCGGTCCCCACGACTTGTCCGTCAATCTCGGCATCCCTGAGCAATACACGCATCCGGTGTTTAAAAATGCCATCTCCACCATCATCGCAAAGTCCCGCGCGCACAATTTGGGTGTTGGAATTCACTTCTCTTGGAACATGGATATGGAGATTGAATGGGCCAGGGAAGGCGCAAATATGATTACGCATTCCAGCGATGTGGCCATCGTACATGAAACCTTGGGGAACGATTTCAAGCGTTTTCGCGAGGCCATGGGCGATACAAAAGCGGGTGGAACCGGCGGGCAGGAAACAGTGATTTGACACACACGCGTAAACGCGGCGGGAGTGACTTCAAAATGAGCATGAGAATCCTGTCGGCCACTCTGGCGGTGGCTGCGGCGTGCCTCGCTTCATGGGCACAAGATCCGCTGACACTGGCAAAGAAGGCCTCCATATTTGAGCATGATCTGCGTGTACGTTTTATGAAAGACGGACAAGTCCTCTGCAAACTCAAGTTACCGTCCGGATCGCGCACGTTCAATGCGTACAACATGCCCGACAATGCCTACATGACCGGAATCCACACAGGCACACTCAGCCTCAAATATGCGTCCACGAAGGACCCGGAGGCCCTCGCCGAGGCCAAGCAATGCCTTCGTGCGCTGGAACTATTGTGTACGGTCTCGGGCGAGCCCGGTCTGCTGGCACGCGCCGCATGGCCCGCCGACGAGCCCATGGAAGACGACGGAGGCTGGAACCTCTCCAGGGACGGCAAGTACAAATGGCGCGACGATGTCAGCAGCGATCAGATGACCGGCGTGTTCTATGGGTTCGCACTGGCCTACCTGCACCTCGACGATGAAGCAAAGGAAATTGCAGTACGTAACGTCAAGCCGCTTTCCGATCACCTGCTGCGTAACAATCTCCGAATCATTGACCATGACGGAAAACCAACGCAATGGGGAAGCTACTATCCGGAATATGTAATGGGACGGGAGTCCATGAACGCGTTACTGCTGCTGCAACATCTGAAAGTTACCGCTGCATTAACCGGCGAACCCGCGAGCGAGGCGGTTTACAAGACCTGGGCCATCGAAAAGGAATATGCCGGGGAAGCTGTGAAAGCGCGCCGCCTCGCTGATCCGCTGGGACGCCGCGGCATCAATCACAGCGACGATGTGTTGATTTTCTTGGCCTATTACCCGTTGCTGGTGCTCGAAGAGGACCCAACTTTGCGCGAAACCTACCTCGCCAGTTTCAAACGCGCGTGGACCGGCGACGATCGTTTTCCCGGCGTGAAACCTGAAAACAATCCGTTCTATGCGTTCATGGCAAACACGTTCATACAGGATGCCTCGACTACCGCGGCATCAATAGAGACGCTCCAGCTGTTTCCGTTCGACATCAAGTGGAATAGCAGCACCATTCGCGAGTACGAGAAGGCGTTCGAATTTTCCTTTGATCCCGCGCCAAAGTCGGCCGCCCTGGCGGGTCCCGGCGTCGTACCCATCGACTTGCGGGAGAAAACCTGGTCCACTTGGGTGCAGGACCCTTACAAGAGCGCCGGTGACCGCACGCAGGATCAGCCGATGGAATTCAATGGGCACGACTACCTCATGGCGTACTGGTTGGGCCGTTACGCCGGATACATCGCTCCAGAGCAGTAACACAAAAAAATAACCGGCGGAAGTCGCAGGGATATCCGCCAGTTAGAAGACAACACGTTAATCCAATGGCGGCGAAGATACGCTCGCGGCGGATCCATCCGAGGTGTATCGGATTACGCCCGAATCGTCTACGAAATATTGACGCCAGCCGGTCCGGCCTGCTGACGACGGTGTGGCGGTACATGTGTACGCGGCCACGGCCGTATTGCTGCCCAGTGTCACGGTAACAGTAAACACATAGCCGTAGCGGGTGCCGTTGCCAAGCACGCCGTCTATGAAGGGAGCCGTTGCGCCGGATCCGTCCGGATTGGCCAATTGCGCCAGTGTACCGTAATCCCCGGTTCCGTCGCTGTCGGCATCCACAAAAGCCGCGGTTTGGAACGCGGCCTCTCCCGAAGAAATCGTGCGCATCGACCCGGATGCGCTGGCTTCGTTCGCGCTCATGCGCGACCGCAGCAAGTTGGGTATGGCGATCGCGGCAATGATCGCGATGATAGCCACCACAATCATCAGTTCGATGAGGGTAAATCCTCGGTTCCGGCTCATGGCGGTGTCTCCTGTTCCTTTCAAGGCCGTCTTCAGGCCTTGGGCTCCTTTACGTTGCCAAGGAAGCAGCACAAACCGTACCACCGCCGCTCCCACTTCGCTAAACGCTACGGCCACAATCGCTTAAGCCATCATGGCTTTTTCCCGTACCTGATTGCAAATAGCGGAAAAATCAGGAAAAACGCCGCTTCGTGACAATTTTTGTCACTGAGCCCGCCGCCAGCCAGCCAGTTCCTAGCGACGCCCCTTGGATCGATGCTAATTTTTTAGCATTTCCTCTTGACACCCTATCGAACATGTGCTAAAAAATTAGCATACAATAGGGGACACCTAATGCCCGAATCCGCCGAACGTCTCAGCCGACGCGAACGCCAAATCATGGATATCGTCTACGCCAACGGCAACGTCACGGCCGCGGATGTACACGCCGCGCTCCCGGATCCTCCCAGCTATTCCACCGTACGTGCGCTGCTGCGCATCCTTGTCGACAAGGGCCACCTCAAACACAAGAAGGAAGGCGCGCGCTATGTCTATCAAGCCACACGCCCCAGAACCCGCGCCGCGCGCGCGGCCATGAAGCGCGTTCTTGACACCTTTTTCAGTGGATCGCCCGAGCGTGCCGTCGCGGCGCTGCTCGACGTATCTGACAAGGACATGAGCGAGGATGAGTATCGTCGCATCATCGCTGTTATTGAACAGGCCAAACAGGAGGGCCGCTGATCATGGACTTTATCCAGTCGAATCTGGCGGGGTGGGCACTTATTGGAAAGGGTATGATCGTGGCGACGGTGGCGTTGCTGGTTTCCGTGCCCCTGTACAGATCGTCGGCGGCAAAGCGGCACGCGGTATTGCTGTGTGCCGTCGTGGCCCTTGTCGTGCTCCCGATCCTTTCCTTCAACGACGCCTGGCTCGAAGTGCCCCTACCTGCAACCGCGCCAGATTGGTCCGTGGCTGTTCCTTTGGAGTCTGTTGCGCCGCTATCCACATTGTCTGAAGCAACGGCACAGGATGTGACGGCTACGGCAAACGTCGCGATTGCGCAGGGAACGCCATGGGACGCACGATGGTTTGTCCATTTCGTGCCGAATGCAACGTTGTGGCTCTTCGCAATTGGCACACTTGCTCTGCTCGCCCGTCTGTTGGTCGCTACCGCGCGACTGCGGCGTTGGCGAATCGACGCGGCGCCAGCTCCAGAGCACATCGCCGAAGTGGGGCGCGCTGAAGCCCAACGGATGGGCATGAGGCGGAATGTCTGCATACTTCTCAGCCGCTCAGCATCAACGCCTATGACATGGGGCACTTGGCGCCCTGTAATTTTGTTGCCTGCGACGGCGGAAACCTGGACGGACGAGATGATGCTTGCAGTGGTGCAGCATGAACTGGCGCACATACGTCGAAACGATTTCTTGTCGCAATGGTTCGCCGCGCTGGCGTGCGCAATCCATTGGCCCAATCCGTTCGTCTGGTACGTGGCACACCGGATGCGCGTGGAGCGCGAGCGTGCGTGCGACGATACGGTGCTTCGGCTAGGCGCGACCCCGAGCGCATACGCGGAGCACCTCGTACGGGCGGCGCGTGAAAGTAACCCGGTGGTGTACGGAGTGGTTGCAGTTGGCATGGCGCATACCACGCGGCTGGAAAGCCGCATTCGCTATCTGCTGCAGACTACCCGCAGCCGAAGCAGCATCAGCCTGCGCACAAAGTTGGTCATGGTGTTTGCCGCCGTTGCCGTCTCGCTATGTGTGTCTGGATTGGGTGTACGCCGCACCCTGCCGGTAGTCGCCGAAGCGGAGGCCGTTCCTTTTGTTTCCGGCACACCTCCGCTCGACCGTACGAGTGACGCCATTCCACTTCCTTCAAGTTTTACAATCGACATCCCTTCTGTAGGCTTGATTGAACTGGTGGGAGTCCGCGAACCGGAATCCAATGTCTGGCGCTCAGCGAACGGAGACATCGTAGTCTTGCCGCCCGGCCTGGACCCAGGAAATTCGATGTCGGACCAATCTGACCCGAATCCCATGCGCTATGTGCTGTTTCGCCACCATCTCGTGGACAGGGATGTTCAGGTTTATACATCCTTCGCGGAGGAAGGTGGTGACACGAGCGGAAGTCGTAGTCTCTTGGAAGGATCAAATACACTGCGGGAGGTGATATGCAAGCCAACGTCGAATAGCCTCGCTGCGATTGACCTCTATCTTGCTGTTACGGTCGGACCATGGAAGCAGCAAGGCAATGAGACCATGGCAAACGGCTACACAACCACGGGAATGGATGGGTACGAGATTGTCACCACCCCCGTGCGCGACTCCGAATACGGCCTCGAATTCAACATCATGACAAATCGCATGGACCAGCCTTTTGCAGACCGTGTCTGCATAATCGACAAATCAGGCGATCGGCACGAAGGCAAAATCATCGATCGACTCACATCCGGTGACTGGATGCATTACATGACCGCGCGTGTCGACGGCTTGAAAGCGTCGGACGCAAAGTATATCGAGTATTACATGCGGCCTTATCAGTGGCGCATCATTTCGAACGTACCCCTCAAGAAAGAGGCCGCTGGAAGCGTTTCGGTTTCGGGCCCGTACACATACGGTGATATTTCCGCAATTCGAGATGGGCGAAAGCGCCGGTCCGATCGGACGCAGTACGACTAGCTAGTCCCCAAGGATGGAGAGTACATCGTCGACAAGTGAAAAGCATTTGCATCCAGAATGCGAAACTCAAGCCGTTGTGGCGACACATCTCTCCGAACCGCGCTACTGCACCATAAAATCCAACTTGCCATCACCGTTTGCAATCGTAGCGCGATCTGTCGTCTGCGTTCCGTTGGCTTCAAGGGTTACGGTGTATTCACCGTCGCGCAAATTCTTAAACATGTAGCCGCCGTCTTGACCTGTGTATTTCACAATGGAGTAATTCCGTTCGTCTTCGCGGACAGGAATGGTTAGCTTTGCGCCGCTTATCGGATTGCCGGAGGCGTCCAGAACCTGCCCTGACAAGTCGCTTCTCCGTGCCAACACCAGCCGAATGCCTCCTCGCTGCGGATGGTTAGCGAGATCGACGCCGTATTCATGATCTCCCAGAGCGTCCAGGGTGCTCGCACGATACTGGATACTGAAGGTCCCTTTGCCCGTCGACTGCGCCCAAAGGGAGTAGGCCCCTCGCGGCAGCTCCGAGATTGTAAAGTAGCCTTGCAGGTCTGTGGGCCAGCGCCTATCCGGCATCCAGCGCTCATACGCGGGCACGTCGGAATATGGCCATATCGTGACAAGAGCCGCCACGGGACGGCCCTGCTCGTCGACACACTGACCGAAGATAACCCGGTCCAACGGTTCCGCCAGAACAAGTCGAACGCCGGCCAATCCGCCGGGTGGCACTTCCATCGGCCCCGCATTCACAACGTACCCTGACTCGGCGCGTGCGCTAAAGTATACGTGCGCTCCTTCCAGCGAGTGCATCACTTCGAATGCGCCGCGCTCGTCGCTCACGTCACGCTCCTCCCACGCATGAATGCCGGTACCGGACGTAAGATACTCGTCGGACGTTGCAATCACTTCTGCACCGGGCACGGGACTACCCTCGGCATCGACCACCACACCGCGAATCGAGATGCCCTCGGGCAATACGAAATCCAGGTTCTCAAGAACCATTCCCGGCGCTGTCGTGAGTTCTCTGGGATTCGCGCGTGCCGCACTCGCGCTGTAGCCACGCGGCGTCTGGGTCACTTTGATGGTCGTGGCGCCCGGCGCCAGTCCGTGGATCTCATAAAATCCCTCGGCATCGCATGTGTCCGCGTACCCGTTGGAAGGTCCATGAGCTTCCACCACACACCCGGCCAATGGCTCCTGGGTAGCCTCCCCCAACACATACCCACTCACCGATGCCGCCTTGGAGACTTTTAATTCCACCGCGATAATGCCTTCCACCGCATCGCTCTGATCGATCAAGTGCGCCGATGGAAGCACAAAACGCTCGTCCACGCCGTGTATCGGTATGGTCTCGCCGGACCAGTCGGCAAGTAGCGTCTCAAAGCGCCCCTGTGCATCAGTCTTTAAGTAATGAATCAAGTCAATTACCAAGGGAAACTCCGCCACAGGCGCACCGCTTTCCACTTCCGCAACAAGCCCCCGGATGATCGTGCCCCGCTTTAGTGTAATGGTCTCAAGGGAACCACCCACCGGCAAGGGATCAGTCACGAGGGGCGCATACTCCGGCGCTCGCACAAGGAAACTCCAGGTACTCGCTTCCAAATTGTCTATCCGGAATTCGCCGCCACCACCCGATATCGCCAACGGCAATTCCCATAACATGCCGTCAATGGCCTGTTTGTCGTGTCTGTACGCCAGCAATTCTGCTCCCGGAACCGGTGCGCCTCGCTCGTTGACTACGCGCCCGGCAATCGCCCCTTTTTCGCGTAGGTGAATCGTCACATGCGCCAGCGGGTAGGCAAGTTGTATCTCTGCCATCGCCGTGCCTTTCTCTGCGGGCAGGCTCGCCTCAACATCGTAACGTCCCCATTCCAGTCCCGAAATCGCGAACCGGCCGTCGGATCCGGTCAACGTTGTCTGGCTCGCACCAGGCGGGTGCACGCGTTGTATACCTTCGGCCCACGCCTTGCGCACCAGACGCACGTCCGCATTGGCTACCGGCTCATGCGCCATGGTGTACACAACGCCCGAGACAACGCCGGTGTCACGCGGCGATGCAGGCCGCACAGCGGCCGCCTCCGCGGTCACCTCCGGCGCGGGAGATGTAAAGGACACGGAAGCAGCCTTCTGCTCCGGCGCAGCCTGGCGAACCTTTTCGGACACAGTCTCCACCGCCTCACGCACGCCCCCGGCATACAGCACAAGCAGCGTCAACAGGGCCGCGAGAATGCCCAAACACGCGGCAATTGCTTTCTGATATCCGTTCACGATGCTTCCTCTCAAACTATGTTCATTGCATTTAATGACAGGATGGGTGCCATGGGATCAAATTCGGCAATGGGATTCCAAACCTGCGGCGCGCTATGATCCCACAAACAATCGCTATTGGAAGGAGTCCCGCAACATGGAAATCTATCGAATGCCCAAAGGGGTCGAGTCCAGATGGTTTACGTTTGAAAACCCCACCGGGGCCAAGGGCGAAGGAGCCAAGGAAAACCAGGGCGCGAAAGGCCACGCCTTCGACCGATTGCACCCCGGGCAGACCCGCGTGCTGATGGATGTTAAAGGCGCGGGCACGATCCACCGAATTTGGTTTACGTTTCGCGAACGCGATCCCAAAATGCTCCGCTCGCTCCGCCTGGATATGTATTGGGACGGAGCCCCGACGCCCGCCGTGTCCGTGCCCTTCGGCGATTTCTTTTGTGCGATCCTCGGCCGCACGGCTGTATTCGAGAACGAACTCTTCAGCAATCCCGAAGGCCGGTCGTTCAACTGCCTCTTGCAGATGCCCTTCCGCAAAAGCGCCAAAGTGACCATCACGAATGAAAACACTGTCGGCATTGACAAAATGTATTACGACATCGACATCACCACCGTGCCGGAACACCCTGACGATGTGATGTATTTACACGCCGGTTGGCATCGTGTCCGCTATACAAAGCTGAAAGAGGATTTTGAACTGCTTCCGAAGATATCCGGAAGGGGACGTTACCTCGGCGCGCACGTCGGACTGATTGAACATCCCGACAACGTGGGTTGGTGGGGAGAAGGCGAAGTGAAAATGTATATGGATGGCGATTCGGAATATCCGACCATCGTTGGCACGGGCACCGAAGACTACATCGGCTCCGGCTGGGAGCAAGCTACGTTCTTCAATCGTTTCCAGGGGTGTCCCGTCTGCGATCCCGTGAACCGGCACTACACGTTCTATCGCTACCACATTCCCGAGCCCATCTATTTTCAAAAGGACATTCGCGTCACATTGCAGCAAATCGGTGGCACGGAGAAGGCAAAGTTGCTTGTCATGCTTCAGAAGGGCGTCGAAATTATGCCCGTCAGCGCGGACTACCCAAATACATACACCAACTTACTCGATCCGAACCCGCCCATCGACATCACCAAATTTGAGTCGCCGTGGGACACGTGGGTGAACATGTACCGCCGTGATGACCTGTCTGCGGTTGGTTTCTTTTATCTCGACAATCCCGAGAATGGATTGCCGCCGCTCGCGCAGGTGAACCATCGCACGTGCGATTTGTCGGACAATCTGTATGCGTAATCGATCGCCTTATTCGATTGCATCGAGCCTGGCAGTATGGGCGTTCACAGTTCTCGGCTTCGCGATGTCCGCCATGGCAGCGCCGTTGTTCGAAGCCTCTGTTCACCTGGATCTCGGCCGGGATTGCGGGCAACGGATTGGAACTCTGTTTGAAGTTGTCGACGCCAATGGACACGTCCTCTTTGGCGCAGGCGCAAGCGATATTCACTCGCTCTACACTCGGGCAAACAACCGCACCCTTGATTTCTATTACAAAGCAGAGGATTTCCGATCGACTATTGAAGTCGTCGGAAAACCGTTCGGACCCGACCGCAATGCCTCTTGTTTGATTCTCGACAGCAACAAGCTCCTCACCTATTTTCGCGGCGGCGTCCCTGTCCAGTTGAAAGAGGTGAAAGAAGGTGGGTTCGAACCCTATGACGGCCTTACTGGAATGCAAGCCGAGAAATTTAACGGGCTGCAGTTCGTCGATAACCGGCGCATCGTGTTTGCTGGTAACAACGTTTGGCTGGGTGACGAAATCGCATACCAACCGGAACGGCCCGCGCTTTATTACTTCGTGAACGGCAAGCTGTATGTCTACCTGAACGATGCGCCGCAGAAATTGTGGATCTACGATTGGGATCCCACATCCCAGACACAGGTGAAGGGGACGCCAGAGCAATTCGACGTAGCCGGAACTCTGTTTGTCTTTGGCGCATATAACGACGAGGTCTTCATCTCGTCAAACATCGGCAACAATTATGCCTATAAAAGTGGCGAGCTCCGCACCATTCGAGCATCGGATGGCACAAGCTGGCAAGGGTACGCAGTCAGTTATTGGTACGACGAGTTGTGGATCGGCCACTATCCTTCGGGATCCATCTACGGGTATCGGGGCAAAGACCTGGCCCTTATCACGCCGCCGGTGCCGCGCGCACCCGGCGCCATTGACGCCAACCGCGAGGCGCAGATTTTTGGGTTTTACGGAGGAGACCTCTACGTCGGTGTGTGGCCCTGGGGCGAATTGTGGCGCCTTGACTGCAATTCCAGGCAGTGGAGTCTCGCGGGCCGTGTGTTTCATTCTCCCGTGATAGACGGCAACGATGTACCTTACCGCGACGCCATGCAAGGCAAACCCGGCGACTACAATCTCTGGGGACAGCGTATCATGAACCTCGTCGGCACCAGTCACGGTCTGTATATTTCCACCATGAACAAACGAGGCGACGCGTGGGATCCCGCTGTGTACGATTTCCTGACGCCCGAGGTGGTAAGCCAATACGGCGCTATCCATCGATTGACGGGGCCAGCGCAAGCTTCCGGCCAAATCGTGTGGAAACCGAGTACCACATTTCGATTCGTTTGCGATCGGGAAGGACTCTTCATTTATCAGGACGCCGCATTGCTGGCGAAGCACGCAATCCAGATTCCGGAAGACTTCGCGAATCGCATACCTGCCGCAATTCGTCTGGGCAAGGGTGTATATGGGCCGCTCACTGGCCGCGTCATCAACTGCACCGCGCGGGTATTGGAAGCACCTTTGAAACAAGAATGACTATCCTTTCTTTCACTCCAATGCCCGGGAATGCGCTCTCGCGTCGGACACGGGGTTCAACGGCGCATGGCTCCGGTAGAGCAACGCCTTTCGTGACAGTCAGGCGAGGAAGGCGGTCACGTTGGTTCGCTTTCGCGTCCCGGTTATAATCTGCTCATGAAGACCATCATTCGCGGCGTCCCAATGGGCGCGAAGAAGCCCGTTGATCTGCAAATTGAAAATGGCGTCGTTAAGTCAATGGGGCCGCCCGGAAAGGCAAAACCTGACGCGGGCTCCGCGGCCACCATTATCGGGCCCACACTTTTCGACATTCAGGTGAACGGCTATAAAGGCACGGACTTGCAAGGCATCGCCACGACGCCGGAGGACGTGTTGACCGTTAACGACGGTCTCGCGGCCACTGGCGTGTCGCGTTGGATACCTACGCTTATCACCAACGCGCAGGACTTCATGGAGCACGGATGCCGGGTCATCGCCGGGGCGTTGAGAGATAAGACCCTGGCCCGCGCTGTGCCCGGTATCCACCTGGAAGGCCCCTACATTTCACCGGAGGACGGACCGCGAGGCGCACACGCGCGCAGGCACGTACGGAAGCCCAGCATTCGCGAATTCGATCGGTGCATGAAGGCAGCGGAGGGAAAGGTTGTCTATACCACGATTGCGCCCGAGGTTCCCGGGGCAATTCCGTTTATTAAGGCCGTGATCAAGCGCGGCGTGGCCGTCTCTTTAGGCCACCATCAGGCCACGGCAGATGATATCAAACGCGCGGTGGATGCCGGTGCAGTCTTGTCAACTCATTTGGGAAATGGTTCCGCATCCATGATGCATCGCCATGTCAATCCACTCTGGCCCCAAATGGCGGAGGATCGTCTTGCGGCGTCCGTAATCGCAGACTTGCATCATGTGCCCGCGCCCATGCTGAAGACTATCGCACGTGCAAAGGGTCCCTCACGTTTGGTTCTGACGTCCGATGTGGTTACGGCCGCGGGATTGAAGCCGGGCTTCTACGACCTCGCGGGAATTCCTGTGGAGTTGAAGCCAAGCGGGCGCATCTGTCTTACGGGCACCGATTTACTCGCGGGCAGTTCCCTTATGCTGTTGCAGGGAGTATTGAACGTGGCCCTCAACACCGACCTGACATTGGAGGAAGCCTTCGCATCGGCAAACGCCATTCCGGCCAAGCTCTTCGGTCTTCCGTTCCAATTCGCACTGCCCGTGATTGGAAAGAAGGCCGATTTCGTCGCGTTTCGCGACCTTGACGGCAAAGCGGTTATTGACGCGGCGTTTGTAAATGGGAATCGTACAGCGTGATCGTGCAAACCAAACGCGCGGTGAAACGTGTCTGTCCTCAATCCCAGGATGTTGTCTCAAGAAACACGCGCAGATCGCCGGCGGTTTTGAACTTCTTCCGAATGAGTGACCGTTTTAGGCCGCACACCACGGACTTCACTTCCTTCGGCGCATGGGAATATGCCTTGGCTCCCCCGATTGCGTTGTAGAACAACCGGATTGCGTCGCACACGTCGTCCAGAAAGTGGGCTGGAGTGCAACGCCCCCACTGGAACATGTCCACCACCTTAACGTCGAAATGAATCCCCGTTCGTTTGACGATGATGTTCTCCGCGTGCAAATCGCCATGATACTCGCCGATCTGATGTATCTCTTCCAGACCCAGCACCAGCGAATACAACAAATGCATCGCCTCGAAATAGTGAACTCGCTTCCCCGGATGTTGCTTGATGAAATTCGAGAGCAATTGCCCTTCCACGTATTCGCTCACCAGGAACGCAATCTTCTCGCCCCGGCACCGGCACCACTCCTGCGTGTGGTATTGAATCACGATCGGACACTTGCGCAGCTTGTCGAGCTTCTTCGCGTAGAACTTGATTGCCTTGTCACGGGGATTGCGCTGCGGAAAAAAGAACTTGGCTGCGCGCTCCACGCCCGTCGTAATCTCCGTGACGTGGTAGACCTCGCCTTCCCACCCCGTGCCGAGGCGGCTTACGACTTCGTATTTGCTGGCGAGGCGACGACCCGGCTCGAAACCAAAGGTCTTCGTGGCGCGAACTCTATCGTCCATGGTAATCAATACCCCTTCACCGCCCGGAATGGCAACCGGCTCACAGTCTACTCACCCGTACGGGGCACGCGTCAACCATGCAAGGGGACATCCGCGCCCCCGCCGGGTACAATATCGCCAGGCTTCCCTGGCGAACTTCGGTGCGCCGCTGGTGTTGTATTCGAAAGGACCGGCGCGAAAAGGGAGGAAATAGAGTGTCGGAATCCAGGCTCCATGACCAAGCACGACAATAATTCCGCGAATCCATCCGGACCCGATCACAAGCGATTGGGCGATTACGAAGTGTTGAAGCCCTTGGGCAAAGGCGGTATGGGTTATGTCTATCTCGCCCGGGATCCGGCATTGGATCGGCTGGTGGCCATCAAAGTGTTGCGGCGCAGGTTGGCCGGCGACGAGTCGCTCGTGGCACGGTTCCGACAGGAAGCCCGCGCGGCCGCGAAGCTCAACCACCCCAACATTGTGCAGGTCTATGCCGTACGGGAAGATCGCGGAACCCCCTTCATTGTGATGGAGTTCGTGGAAGGGATTACGCTGGAACAGCGCTTGGGCAGCCGTGCCCGCCCTGATTGGGTAGAATCCCTCGCCGTGACACGACAGATTGCAGACGCCCTTGCCTGCGCCCACAGCAATGGTATCGTCCACCGGGATGTGAAGCCGTCCAACGTGATTCTCGCAAGCGACGGAAGGGTGCGCGTATCTGATTTCGGCTTGGCGAAGTTTCTCATGGCCGAAAGCAAACTCACCACGGAAGGCGCATTCTTAGGTACGCCTCAGTACATGTCGCCCGAGCATTGTGGTGTGGGAGAAATCGGACCCCACAGCGACCTGTTCTCCTTGGGCGTGATGCTGTACGAGATGATCGCCGGCAGGCGGCCCTTTGCCGCGGAAACGCCGGTCGGGCTGGTTCAGTCCATAACCACCGCCGATCCACCGCCCCTCAAGGAGTTTGACCCGGCAATCCCGGATGGACTGCAAGAATTGGTCATGGACCTGCTCCGAAAAGAACCGGAGCGACGCCCCGCGACGGGAAGGGCACTGCTGGCACGAATCGATCAAGTCCGAGTGGCAGCGGTGAAAACCCAAAGCAACACAGGATTGGCAGCGGCTGCAAAGACGACTCCAGTCGTCGTGCGGCGGCCATGGTATAGCGGTCGAAGGGGATGGACGGCAGGCTTTGTTGCAATATTGCTGCTCGCACTTGTTTTGGCGGCGACGAATCGAGGCCTGAAGGGTTATCCCACGGTACGAAATGAGCAACCGGCCTTGATTCACGATGAAATGCTGAGAGGTCTCGCATTCGTCCAGCAAGCATCCGGCGTGATCGTACTGAATCAACACTCGCCCGCCTGTTTCCTTAAACCACTGGGATGGAACGCCGCCAGCGACACCCTCTATGTAGAAGCCTTGGGACTCCCGGGAGGCCATTACGCAAGACGACGATTGGTGTTGGCGGTTTCGCCCGGCCACAAGAGTGTGAATGAAGCCGTTCAGTTACTCGATGCCCGCTCTGTACAAAACCGCCGCCTGCAGGCAATTCGGCCGGAATACGTCTCTGTCTTTCCCGCTCCTGCAGGCTCCCCGCTTTATCAGGCCATTGTGGAGGTGCGGCATACGTTTGACCGCGATCTGCTCTCGGCGGGCAGCTCCGTACTGATGAGCCGTGATGGAGATTCAGACGAGCCCAAAGAGGTGTATGCGAGCACATTGAGAGGAAGTGGCTCCGAACCGCACGGCATCTGTACAGCCATCGCTGGCTCGCACGACGGTAAGAGACTCGCCATGGTGTTGACCAGTCCGCAGTCCCGCACGTCTATCATTGCGGAATTGAACCTGGATTCAGGCTCGCTCCGCACATTGGGTAGGGTGAACGGTGTCGTCAGAGACATCCGGTTCGCACCCACAGACGAATTCTGCATCTATTTCGTCATCTCAAACGAGGGGTCCGAGATCCGGGCTATGGGCGCGGCCCCAACATTCCGAGGAGAATCGCCACTTGCCATTATTCCTGTGGAGTTTGCTGAATTTGCGCTCAGCCCGGAAGGTGACGCTATAGTCGCATCCTGGGCCGCGGACAGAGTCACTCAGCCACGAATCAATTTTATCCAATTGGATTCCGACCCTGTCTATCTGGGTGACGGATGCGTCGGACCGCAGCCATGGCATCCGTCCGGGAACTATTTCGTCGCCGCCATGACGGCGGGCGAAAATGTCGAAGACCTGTTTGCCGTATGGCCCGATAAGTCGCGCGACAAGATCCGACTCACGCGACTTCACAATCAGAGGCGCAATCCCCAGCCAAACGAGCGCCAGGAAAGCTCCGGGCCAATTGTGTCGCCGGATGGAAAGTGGGTTGGAGCGTCTCTTGTCGATGGCGATCCCTCGGCGATAGTATTCGTGAATCTGGAAGCGGCCGTCCCTCGGAATTAAACGGGTCACCCGGCTATCCGGTGCATAAGCCTCACATTTCAAACTCTTGACCCAGCCATCGACTCATTGTTTCAAAACAAAACATTCGCATCTCAAAACTAATCACTCAAAGCGACTCGTATAGCCCAGTTTCTGCAGGGTGAAACGTTAATGCACTGCAATTAAATAACTTATGACCAAGAGGCCGTTTGGCACAGCCGTTGCTCATCCTATGACAAGCCGGCCAAAGGACCGGCAAGAGCAGAAAAGAACCAGAACCTTGGTGAAGATTGAGGAGGTGTTGGCCATGTCATTGGTACGTTGGAGTGATCGACCTGTCTTGTCTCCGGTTGGAAATCTGCGTGATCTGGAGAATCAGTTCAGCCGGTTGTTCGGTGAACTCACCCCCTTCATAGAAGGCACGCAAAACTGGGTTCCGGCGGTGGACGTCCGCGAAACCAAAGACGCATACGTGATCGAAGCAGACCTGCCCGGCATGAAGAAGGAAGACATTGAAGTGACCGTACAGGACAACTTCGTGACCATCAAGGGGTCGCGTAAGTACGAATCCGACCAGAAGGAAAACGGCGGACACCGCGTTGAGCGGCGCTACGGCAGCTTCCAACGCTCGTTCGAGTTGCCTGCCGGTTTCCAAGGCGACAAGATCGACGCCTCATACCGGGATGGTGTGCTCTACGTCACGCTTCCGAAGCGCGAAGAAACCAAACCGAAGCAAATTGACGTGCGCGTTAACTAACCAACCAGCACGTTGCGCGCAGGGGCCATGGCGCCCCTGCGCCACCCAAAGGAGACTTTTCTTATGTCCGTATGCATCGCCAAAGCGGGTGTTTCCACGGCTGTCTGTGCCAACGTCCAGGATCTACCGGACGCGCTGAAAATCGAACTCCCTGCCCCCGGTGTCGTGTCCGACGGTGTAGCCATTCACGTCGAGAACGGCGTGTTGACCATATCCGCGGAGCGCAAGACCGGTGACGCAGAGTCCAAGTACCTTCGTCGCGAACGCCCCGCCGGCGCGGTGCGCAAGCGTTTTCAGATTCCGGTCTGGGTAGATGCCGCGAAGATCTCCGCCAACCTGTCGGACGGCATCTTGACGGTATCGTTGCCCAAGGCAGATTGGGCTCAACGGAGAACGGTACCCGTGAACTGACGAGTTCATGGTTTTCATTGGCCGCAGAGTTTCACCGGCAGTCGCTGGGAAACGTAGAACATGTACCGGGTCGGCCCCGGCCAGAACGAAGCGCAAGTCGGCCCGTTCCACATAAATCGATTTTCGCCGTACGCCGATGACGGCGGCAATGGCGGCCCGATCCCCGGCCTGTAGCCGGGGATCGGGCTTTGAGCATTTCTGTACAGGACGGACTTCGTGTGTTAGAATTCCCGACGCGTGGGCATGTAATGAATTGCGGCCGGTGTTTGTACCTGTCTGGTCTCGTAGCTGCTGGGCAGCCGTATTCAAACACGGCGGAAATTAGGATTGGAATCCTGCATTGTCCGAGCGTACTGTCACCCGTATAAACCGCATACCCTACAAACGCTTGGGCGGCAAGACGCTTACGATTGATCTGTATTTACCAGATCCCATGCCCCAGCATCCCCTTCCGCTCATGATCATCATTCACGGCGGCGCGTGGTGCGTGGATAACACCGGGCTTCAACGGTACTACGCAAAGTCCGTGGCGGAAGCGGGTTTGGCGGCTGCGGCCGTGGTCGGTTTCCGCCTCCTGCCCAAAGAGGGTTTTGACGGTCAAATCGCCGACATCAAAGACGCCATTCGCTGGTTGCGAGTCAACGCCGGTCAATACGGATTTGATCCTCAACGGTTCGGCCTCTACGGTTCCAGTTCGGGAAGCCATCTGGCTTCGTTAGCGGCGTACACTCGAAACGGCGACGGGTTTACGGATGACCCGCCCGGGATGTCTTCGGCAGTGCAAGCATTGTTTTGCCTTTACGGCGTTTACGATTTCTCCGGCCGGGTACCTTTATGGGTACGGCCCATAATGTATCCGGTTTATTGGTTCTACACAGGAGAATGGTTTCACGAGAATCACCCCGCCTTCATCCGAGTGTCTCCAATCCAGTACGTGAGCCCCGAGTCACCGAAGACATTGCTGGTGCATGGCACTCTGGATGGCGTCACTCCGCTTTCCAAGGCATACGAATTGGCGGACAAACTGCACAACGCCGGTGTGGAGGCGCGTGTGGTGGAAGTGCCAAACGGCATTCACGGTTTCTCGGAAACCATGCCTTGGACCCGGCCGGCAACACGCCGCCTGTTTCTTGAGTTTGTGCGGGAAGCGTTTGGCGGAACCGATACGGCCTTTCGATCCGTCACATCAGTGCGCCAGGAGGCCGGCAGCGTGTCCTGATTCGCTGCGTCTTGCACTATCCCCGAAGTGCTACGGCCTCCCAAAGAACGCAACGGAGTGCTTCGTCAAATGTCCACGCTTGCATTCACATATCCGTATCCTCGACCCATCATGGCAGCGGACTCCGTCGTCTTGTCCGTAATAGATGGGACCTTGCATGTCCTCTTGATCTGCAGGGGACACGAACCCTTTGAAGGGAGTTGGGCGTTGCCCGGAGGATTCGTAAACGAAAACGAGCCATTGGATGTGGCAGCCGCGCGAGAATTGCGGGAAGAAACCGGCCTGTACGCCGTTAAATTGGCGCAAATCGGCACATTTGGAAACCCGGGCCGCGATCCCCGCGGTTGGGCCGTCAGCGTCGTGTACGTGGCATTGATCGATGCAACACGTCATATGGTAAAAGCGGACGACGATGCACGGGACGCCCAGTGGTTCCCGGTGCACGCACTACCGCCCATGGCGTTTGATCACTCTGATATTCTGGAGTACGCTTTGAATTGGGTAAAAGAACGGTCGTGCCACGAAGGCATGGGCGCGCAGGCTCTCCCCGATGCCTTTTCAAACGCAGCGTTTGAACAAATGTACGCAGCGGTTGCGAACATCGTCCCAATGGAGTCTATGATGAATCGCCTTCTGGAATCCCCTGATCAGCAGGGATTGCGCCGTTTTCGCGACCGGTCCCGTGTGCCCATTTGACCGGTGGAGGCAGTTCGGTCATGGATATCCAGTCAGGCGACGCATTAATCGTAGTGGACATGCAAAACGACTTTTGCCCTGGCGGCGCGCTCCCAGTTAAGGACGCCGATTGCATCATCCCAGGCATCAACGCAATGGCTCATCGGTTCAACCAATGTTTCTACACTCGCGATTGGCATCCGCCGGATCATTGCAGCTTCAGCGACAACCCTCTGTTCATTGATGGCAGTTGGCCGTCCCATTGCGTACAGGGCACGTTTGGCGCGGAATTTCACCCGGATTTGAGGATCCCCGAAGATGCCCTCATCGTGAGCAAGGCAGCCGAAAAAGAAAAGGAGAATTACAGCGATTTCGATGGTACGCGCCTGGCGGAGACGTTGCGTATCCGGCGCGTCAAGCGTGTCTTTGTCTGCGGAATCGCAACAGACTATTGCGTGCGCGCGACGGTGCTCGATGCCATCAAAGGCGGATTTCAGGCCGTGCTACTGGAGGATCTGTGCAAGGCGATTGATCCGCAGGGCGAGGGAGAACGCGCACTCCAAGAGATTCGCGAAGCAGGTGCGGCTATCGTGAACTCGGGCGATCTTTCATGACCGACGGCAGAGACGCGTGGTTCCGGCGCGAAGGATTGGCGCTCTTGACCGATTTCTATCAATTGACAATGATGGCGGGGTATCTCAAGGAAGACCGCGCAAACAATCTCGTTTGCTTTGAATATTTCTTCCGAGGTCTCCCCACCCACGCCGGTTTTGGCGTCGCCTGCGGTCTGGAATCGTTCCTCAGCTACCTCGAAAACCTCCGCTTTGGCGACGACGATATCGCCTTTTTGCGCGAACAGAAACTCTTTGACGAATCCTTCCTGACCTACCTCCGTACATTCGAGCCGCGTTGTGCCGTCCGGGCTATTCCAGAAGGCACGCTGGTTTTTCCGCATGAACCAATTGTTCAGATTGAGGGTCCAATTTTCGAAGCCCAGTTGCTTGAAACCGCGCTCCTGAACATGCTGAATTACCAAACGCTAATCGCCACGAAGGCGGCGAGAGTGTGTCTTGCGGCGGAAGGCGACCCGGTAATGGAATTTGGGCTCCGAAGGGCACACGGACCCGACGGAGGCGTAAGCGCATCGCGAGCGGCACACGTGGGCGGGTGCGCGTCCACGTCCAACGTGCTGGCCGGGAAGGTGTATGGAATTCCCGTGGCGGGCACACACGCGCATAGCTGGGTAATGAGTTTTCCAAGCGAGGTGGAGGCATTTCGGGCGTTCGCGCGAAACTACCCTCAGCGGTGTGTACTACTGGTTGACACCTACGACACCATTCACAGTGGTGTGCCCAACGCCATTGCCGTATTTAACGAAATGCGCGAAGCCGGTATCCCCGTGCGGCCAGCAATCCGCCTGGATTCGGGCGATCTGGCGAAGCTAAGCAAGATCGCCTATCGTATGATGCGGGAAGCAGGATTCGACGATCCCCTAATCGTCGCCTCCAACGACCTCGAAGAAGACCTTATAGCAGACTTGAAGCGGCAAGGCGCGAAGATCAACGCCTGGGGCGTGGGCACGCATCTCATCACAGCGAGCGACTGCCCATCGCTGAACGGCGTCTACAAGCTGGTTGCCATCATGGAAAACGGCACATGGCAACCCCGCATTAAGATCTCCTCCAACGCCGCTAAGGCGACGAATCCGGCGCCAAAAATGCTGGTCCGCTATTTCGATCGGTGGAATCAGCCGCTGGGCGATGTCTTATTCGCGGAAGGCGAAACGTGGCCGGAATCCGGCCCAGTAGCCGGACGCGACCACGATCAGCCCCACCGTGAAGTGCAGTTGAGAAACGCCGTGCGTTGCGAACCGTTGTTGGTACCGGTTATGGAAAGGGGCCGCCGGATTGCCCCCGCGGAAAGTATTGGGGCAATCCGGAAACACGCGATGGATCAGATTGCCGCATTGCCGGATGAATACAAGCGACTCAGGAATCCTCAGATCTACCGGGTGATCTTGTCGGAACGTGTAGGTTCCCTGAAGGATGAACTCATGAAGGGACCGGATCTCCCGTAGCGCCAGGCGCCACCGGGTTACCAAAAATCCTATGGAATACCAATCTTTCGCGAAAATAAATCTGTATCTGGACGTCTTGGATCGCCGTCCGGACGGCTATACGAATATCGAAACCATATTCCAGACAGTGAGCCTGTGCGATCACTTGCGAATCGAGCCCGGGGATCGCGAATTGGTTCTGCAATGTTCCATGCCAGGTCTGGAAACCGACAACAGCAATCTGGTAATGAAGGCGGCACTCGCACTCCGCCACGCTACCGGCTGTGAACAGGGCGCCACGATGACGCTGGACAAGCATATCCCGGTGGCCGCCGGGCTCGCGGGAGGATCCGGAAATTGCGCCGCCGCTCTTGCCGGTCTAAATGTACTCTGGGGGCTCGGCTTGTCGTTGGAAGAACTACGAGAGATTGCAGTCGGCTTGGGATCGGACGTGCCCTACTGCCTTACCGGTGGTACCGTGGCCGCCACGGGACGAGGCGAGATACTGACCCCGTTGCGGCCCATCGCGAAGGCGTGGTTTGTACTCGTACACCCGCCGTTCCATGTCAGCACGGCCGCAGTTTATGGCAGCCCGGATCTGGCGCGCAATACAGAAACGCCAAATCGAGTGGGCACTCCCCGGTTCCGATCGGTCGTCACCGGGATGAAAGAGGACCGGATGCCCGAGGTCGTGTTCAACCGCATGGAGTCCGCGGCATTTGTGATGCATCCGGAACTTGCGGAAGTAAAACAACTGTTGCTGGATCGCGGGTGTCTGGCCGCTGCAATGAGCGGTAGCGGCCCCACGGTGTTCGGGCTATGCCGAAGCGAAGCCCAAGCGCGCGGCCTGGTAGAAGATGGATTGCCGTATCCGTCAAGTGTAGTCCACAGCGTGGATACCGGTGTAAGGCTCGTAAAATAGCGGAACCGCGCAATGAAGGCTTGATTCGTGTAGCCTGCTCTCCCTAGACTACACATACAAACACCGGCCTCGCAGCCGGAGATGCTGTCTTGTGGGAAAACTTGTAGATGCCGTTGCCACCCAAATCTGCCCATAGTCCAAGCCCGGAATCTCACGCATCCAAGCGCAAAATTGGCGAAATGCTCATTGAAGCCGGTCTGATTTCCCGCGCGCAACTGGATGAAGGATTGAGACTGCAACAGGCCAAAGGCGGGAAAATTGTCGAAATCCTGATTCAGCTCGGGTACTTCGATCCCGACGGCTTCGTGAATTTTCTCGCACGCCAGCCAGGTATCGCCAGCATTCATCTCAACGAATACGAAGTCAGCCGTGAATTACTTACGCTGATCCCCCGAAGCTTCGTTGTCCGCCACGAGGTGTTCCCCATAGACCGGCTGGGCAAGCTGTTGACTGTCGGCATGGTGTGTCCTTTGGACGCATCGGTCATCCATGAGTTGGAGTCCATCACCAAGCTCCGCGTAAAGCCCATGCTCGTCTCGCCAAACGACGTACGGCGGGCCATCGAGCGCTATTACCCAGACGTACAAAATTCGCAATTGCCGCCGATGGCGACCATGGCCGGAATGGTGGGATTGTCTTCTTCACTCAAATTGAGCGGCGTGGCCAACCTGGTAAAACAAATCGATCATTTGCCGGCCCTCCCGGAAACCGTGCAACGGGTCCAGGCGGCGACCCTTGATCCCCTCAGTTCGGTGAGGGATGTGGCGGACATAGTGGTAATGGACCCGCCCGTCGCCGCAAAGGTGTTGAGTGTCGCCAACTCTGCCTTCTACGGATTCCCGCAACGTGTGGATGACGTCCAGTTGGCAATTTCCCTGCTGGGACTTCGGGAAACGTACTCAATCGTCTTGAGCGTGGCCGTGCTCAATGTGTTTGAGAAGTCCAAGTTTATTAATTATCGTTCGTTCTGGCTCGACTCGATGGGGTGTGCCGCCGCCACGCGCATTGTAAGCAAGGCCTGCGGCCGCAAACGCCAGATTGGCGTATTCTCGGCAGGGCTCTTGCACGACATTGGCCGGCCGGCACTTGCCGAAGTTGCGGCGGAAATGTACGGGCGGATTGATAAGTCCCTTTTCGGACTGGCCCTCGTGGAAGCGGAAGAACAGGTCATCGGACTCTGCCACAACGAGGCAGGCTATTTGCTGGCCGAAAATTGGAGTCTTCCGCCTGAAATCTCAGCGCCAATCCGCTTCCATCACAAACCGGAACTCGCCGTCGAAGCCAAGGAGGCCGTGGCCATCGTGAGCATCGCGGATGCGTTAACTCGTGCCACTGGCCCGTCGCCGCAATCGAAGGAAGAAATCCTCGCGAGCATCGATGTACCGCGCAAGATACTGGATATGGATCCGGAAATCGCGGATGCCGTGTACGAGGAATTCGTCAACTTACATTCCAGCACACTTCGAGATGCAATTCGCTGACGCTGTACTCTCGTCTCTTTCCAAATGGTGTCTTTCAAGCCGATCTTTTGACAAACCTGCCGCTAACCCGCATTTTGCACCACGCTAAAAGTGTGCGTGGAAGACTGAAGTACAGTCTCCGTGGTGCAAAATGCTCACACAGAATTCCGTAAGCTTGAAACGCTGAGGATATTTCACGTGCACACTGTAAGTGCGCCAGTTTTGGTAACAGGCCGGTTGAATTGTTGTTACACAGCTAATTGGACAAATTCGTGAAATATCCGGGCTAAAGATCCGTATCTGTGAGTAGCCAGTCGGATAATCCAACGGACTGAGGCTTGGGACGTGATTGCAAGTATTGTCCTAATGTCACTGACTGGACCCATGGGTTTCGACTAACCAGAAACCAGCGTTCACAATCGACGAAAATGGGATCCATGCGTCGAAACAGTGAGTTCCCCGTGTATATGGGGCACTGAGGCTTGTGTGTGGCGCCCGCGTGCGTTACCCTTCTTCCCGGGAAAACAAGGGGCGTAATTGTAATGGGCGCATACCGGGTAACGCTGTTGTTCTTGCTTCCGATCACTGTTGTCATCGCACAAACGCCGATGGAGATCCGTGTCGCTAAGGGTCCATATCCGCGCGTCTTTCACACCGCGGAAGAAATCGCGTCCGCGAAATCGCGTGCGGCGAGTCAGCCTTGGGCTCAGGTAATCCTGCATGGAATTATTGAAAGGGCCGAAGCGCTTTCTCGCGAACCACTGAACGTGCCTCGCCAAGGAGGCCAATGGACGCATTGGTATAGCTGCAAGAAAGATGGTGGCTCCCTGTCGCCCGTGTCGCCCACGGAACACCGGTGCAACGTTTGCGGCGAAATGTATAGCGGATGGCCGTACGACGACGTATACGTAACGCAACGGCACTCACACTACCTGGGAGGCCTCGAAGATCTGGGCATCGCCTATGCCATGACCGGCAACATTTCCCATGCTGAAACGGCTAAAGCCATTCTACTGAACTACGCGGAGTTCTATCGGAACTTGCCCCTGCATGACCGGGACGGCAAAGCCGAGGCCAAGAGTGCGGCCCGCCTCTTCGCGCAGACGTTGGATGAATCCGTGCATCTATGCCGGCTTGTGTATGGATATGACCTGGTTCATGACGCGCCGTGTTTTACGCCGGACGATCATTCGAACATAGAACGAGCGTTGATCCGGCCTATGGTGGATACAATTCGCCTGAACGATGCGGGCATCTCTAATTGGCAGACGTGGCACAATGCGGGCATTGCTGCGGCCGGTTGGCTACTGGGAGACGCCTCACTGGTGGACGAAGCGTTCAATGGACCCAGCGGGGTGCTTTTTCAGCTGGACAAAAGCGTCTTGCCAAGCGGCATGTGGTACGAGGAATCGCCATCGTATCATTGGTACGCGTTGCGGGCTCTCCTGTACACATTCGAAGGCGCCGCCCGTGCCGGAATGGATGTGTACTCACATCCGCGCGCGCGAAAACTGTTCGACGCTCCCATGCGCCAACTCTTTCCGGACTTGACGTTTCCCGCACTGCACGACAGTGGCCGTTCGTCCATTGCAGATGCGCGCGCCTGCTACGAAGTGGCCTACCGGCGGTATGCGGATGAAAAATACGCATCTCTTCTCGAACCAAGAGACTCGACATGGGCGTTGTTGTGGGGCGCGGATATGCCCGCCGAATTCGAGCCACGACCTCTACAGTTGACGCGGTCCTCGAACGATCGATCCGAAGGATTGGCCATCCTACGCGATCCCAATGGAGAGTCGGCATTGTATCTCGACTATGGACCGGGCAAGTCGGGACACGTACACCCGGCAAAACTGAATGTAATTTGGTATGTCCTCGGTGACGAGCGATTTGTCGATCCCGGCAGGCTTCCTTACGGAAATCCCATGCATCGCGGCTGGTTCGCGCAAACCATCGCCCACAATACAGTGGCGGTAAACGGCACGAGCCAACAACGAGCAGGAGGATCGCTGAAAGCTTTCGCAGAAGAAGGATCGTTCGCGATTGCGCGCGCTTCATGCACCACGGCATACAAAGGGGTGTCCCTTGATCGAACCGTAGCCGTAGTCGACGGCATTGTGCTGGACATCATGCTGTGCACCGCGGAAGACGAATCCACGTTCGATCTACCCCTGCACGTGCGGGGCGAATTTGTCGATTTGCCTGCGTCGGCGGCAGTGGAGGCCTTGGGCGAAAACCAGGGATACAATCACTTGAAGGGGGTGACTCGGTTCAGCGAACCGTTGCTACAAGCTCGTGTAAAAGCTGGACAAGGCGTTATCGAGTTTCGTTTCTTCGACCGGTCGCAAAGCTTCTACGCACTCGCACCCGGATATGAGTTGAAGGAGACTGTCCCCGTCGTCGTGCGGCGTCAACGCGGCACCCAGGCGGTATTCGCGGCAGCATATCAAAAAGTGGAAGACGGCAAATCCAAGGTACGCGTGGAAGGCCGGCTCGACCTTGGCGGGGCGACTTTATCCGTAGGATCCACAACGGTGACCGTGGGCGAGATCACGCTGGTAACCCGCACCGGCGAAGGCGGCGATATGCAAAGGCACAAAGTGACAGAGAAAGGGTTTGAACCCTTGTAAACCCAAGTCATCCCCGGCTCACACAGTCTCGCCCATTCCTCTTGGAGACGTACAGGGCATTGTCTGCACGCTGCATCAACAACTCCGGATCCACGTCGCTTTCTTTCAAATGGGCTACGCCCACCGAAATCGTGATGGTGAATTGACCGCCATTGGCGTCCGGTATGGGTTCGGCTGCAATCGCTTTGCGAAACCGTTCGGCCGCTTCATACGCGGAAATAGCCCCCGTTTCAGGCATCAGCACGGCGAATTCCTCTCCGCCGATGCGCCCCACATGGTCGACATTCCGGAATGATCGCAATGCGACGCGCACGACAAATTTGAGCGCTTCATCGCCGGTTGCGTGGCCGTACCGGTCGTTCACGGATTTGAAATGATCAATGTCGAATACAATGGCACAAAGCGGATGACCGAACCGCCGGCTTCGCGATACTTCCTCGCCCAACCGATCAAAAAAGTGCCGGCGACTGGCGGCGCCGGTCAGGGAATCAATGGTCACCAATCGATGCAGGGCCCCAACCAGATCGTGACGCTCTACAAAAAGTGTTGTAACGATCATTGTGGACATGACCACGCACCCCATGAACACGTTTATGAAGAAGAAGTCCTGAGGGAGTGGATCCTCGTTGACGAAAACCCCGGTCCCCATCGCGGTGGATAGGACGGTCGTACCGACAAGCATGGCATTCATGATGGTGATGCCGCGAAGTCCAAGGCGAAGCATGCCCCAAGTCATCGTCGGATACGGAAGGCTGATCATGATGATAGGGTTGCGCATGGATTCCGGAAGCCAATAGACCGACGTGAAAAGCACAAGCGCATTGCCCCCGATGGCCCCCCACTTCTCCCACGGGGATCGCGCAGACCACATGGAATCGCTTGGAAAAACCCATGCAAGGATGAAGGGGGTGACCAGCACTTGACCAAGCACGTTTGCCAACCACCAATAGGCCCAGGTGATGCCGGCATCGGACCAAACCAGCCCTTCGTGAATCGTCTTGGCCAGCACACCCCCAGTGGCGCTCATGGGTTGGATGAGCAGGGCGGATACCAGCGCGAGCCAAATGACGCCAGTAGCATCAATGGCGCCCTTGTGCAACCCTTTGCGCCGCAACAACCATGCGCCAAGGGCGTTCTCACCGGCATTGGAGCACGCAAGGACAAGCGAGAACCAAAGCGGGCCGCCAGAGGATTGCACCAGCAGGAACTCGCCCAGCAACACCCCCCACGCCATGCGCGGGCCGTACAGAATTCCAAACGCCAGGCTGATGCCCTCGGGCACGTACACGACCATCGAGATGTTTTCATGTATCGTGCCGAGCGAAAAGCAGATGCGGCCAAACACCAAATACAAAAGTGCCAGCAGGAGAATCCGCGGCCATTCACCTTTGGCCGGTACTGCGTTGGTTATGCGGGACGGCAACGCAATCATTTCGGAAATCGCCCATTCGTATTGGCCACAACCTACTGCGTACGGATGCGGAACGCTTAATCATAGTATGGAAAGCACGCAATTGAAAGACAGTATATATCCTACGCCAAACGCGCTGAAGCAGAGTTGTGCGTATTGATGGTGACCTAATTGCGTTCTGGTTTGAGAGGAAGATAGCCTACCGATCGAGTTTCTTTCGTAACTCGATAAGCTTCTGAAGCGACCCCGCGTCGAGCCGATCGCTGACCTCGTTGCGCTTGCTTTGATCGGCGGCATACTGGCGCACTTGCCGGTCCTGCTCAAAGGCGTTACGTAATGTCGTCAGAAAATTGTCCGGCGTGAGGGCAAGCGAACCCATGCCCCGGCACAGATCGCGAATACCTTTGTCTCCGCTGACCACGACATAGTTGGTGCGGCCAGTGGCTTCATAGATGCGGCGTTCAATGAGCGTGTCCGCGTTGAGGTGCTTCGGAGAGTAAACAATTTCGACATTGGCAAAGTGCTCCGGCCGCGCCGATTCGGAGAGCGGACCCCGGCCATCAAACACGATTACCGCATGATCCATCGATTCGGCGCAATAGCGAACGACGCGATCGACAAGCTCGTTGCGGGCCGTCTCAATACTGTGATCGGCGGTGGAAAGCAGGCCGCGGCACCGGTGCATGACATTGTAGCCGTCGATGATGTAGGTGAGAGACACGAGTCAATCCAGGTAGACGCGCTCGACGGAACGTCCGATGCCCGTGAGTATTTCGTAGGGAATGGTGTTCGCCTGATGCGCCAACTCTTCCACGGCGATCGACTTGCCGCCATCGGATCCTATCAGAACAGCGGTATCGCCCACGGAAACGCCGCCAACGTGGCCGACCTCGACCACGGTATGGTTCATGGATACGCGTCCGCGCACAGGGCATTTCTGGCCTCGTATCAGCACGTGGCTGCGGTTGGACAACGCCAGCATGTAACCATCGGCATAGCCCACGGGGAGGACGGCCGTGCGAATCGCCTCTTTTGTGGTATACGTTCGGCCGTAGCCGACGGTGCTTTCCGCCTGAATATCCTTGAGCAATGCAATCTTCGTCTCCCAGCGAACGACTGGCGCAATGTTCATGGTGCGCGGCGTGTCCGCCGGCCACACGCCGTACGTCATGATGCCCGGCCGCACCATGTCGAACGCCGCGGTGGGCTGGGTCACGATCCCAGCGCTGTTGCTCGCATGGGCCAGTTCGTACGGGATACCTTCTTTGTCCACTTGACGCAAAAGGTTGCGGAACTGGCGCAACTGCTGCGCGGTGAACGGTTCTTTGGAATCGTCCGCGGAAGGAAAGTGCGTGAAAATGCCTTCGATGTCGATGTGAGAAATCCGTGTCAGGAAAAGCATGTCCGCGACCGCGGTATCCACGTGAAAACCTTGCCGGCCCATCCCGGTGTCGATCTCGCAATGGACCGGCACCACCTTGTTCATACCGCGGGCAATCTCGCCCAATTTCTCAGCAATCTGCACGTTGGACACGGTAATGCGCAAATCGTTCTCGACTGCGGCGGCAAGTGAATCCTCGAAGGGCTGCACCATTATGAGGACAGGGGCGGTTATGCCGGCCTTCCGCAACGCAATTCCCTCGCTCACGTGTGCCACGCCAAGCATGGACACGCCTTCGGCCACGGCGCGCTGTGCAATGGGGATCATGCCCAGCCCGTATGCGTCGGCCTTGACCACAGCGAGGATTCCCGTTTCCGGGGGGACAGCGTCGCGGATGGCACGCAAATTCTGCGCATAGGCGCTGAGATCGATAATGGCTCGGGAGTGCGCCGCGCTCATGATTGTGCGCCCAAGTGCAGCACGCGCCAGTTGTTCACCAAGTAATGGATGCCCGAATACACCGTATAGAGGGCCACACCGACAGCGCACCACAGGGAAGTAACAGCCACGACAGAATCGTACCTGGCGGCGACGTCCAACCCTTGCCCCTGCAGCACGTGAGAAACCACGGCTAGCGGGATGAAAAGCAGGATATAGGTCATCTGGGCGGCGGTCTTGATTTTGCCGTGGCCCTCGGCGGGGATCACAACTCCTTCGGTGACTGCTAGGGTACGAATTCCGGTAACAAGGAATTCACGCGCCAGAATTGCCACTACGGTCCAAGCCGGAATGCGCAACGGAGAAATATCCATCGCCATCAGAAAAGCCGCCGACATCAAAATCTTGTCCGCAAGGGGATCGATCAATTTGCCAAAATTCGTGACTTGGTTGCGGTCTCGGGCAATCTTGCCATCGTAATAGTCCGTAATGACGGCGACCACAAAGAGTACATATCCCACCGCAAAACAGACATAGTTGTGAAAGGACATGACAGCTACGAATATGGGCACCATAACCACCCGGGCCAACGTCAGTTGGTTGGGTAGGTTGAACCCGATGCTGCGTGTGTCGGCGTTACTGCTCACGCGAGGCGCACTCCATGAGTGACATTTTCAATCAGTCGGTGCGGAAATTACGCCGAATAGTAGCAAATCATGCGGGGGAAAGCCCACGTTAGAATCCGGCAAGGAGAACGGCGTGATTATTCGGATTCGGAAGGCGGTGTGGGAACGGACAATACGCCTGCCTGGACGCTTGTTTCGGCAGGGTCCAAGTTGGGTTGAAATACGACAGACCAAGTCAACCAACCGATACCCACCATGCCCAGGACGGCCGCCCACGTTAATCCGTCGCGAACCCACGATGGCAGAGGGAGTTGGGCAGTACCGCCGGACCCACCCTCGAACGGACGGCGAAAGCGGCTGGGTGGCAGCAGCGCAACATGATACAAATCGATGTATTGCTTGGACGGCAGGCCAAGAAATTCGCAGTAGGATCGAAGGAAACCCACGGTGTAGCAGGCGGCAGGCAACTTCTGCAAATCGCCGGATTCTAATAGGTGAATCGTCTGCGCGGGAATACGCAGCTTTCGGTAAATTTCCTCGACGCTGAAGCCAAGTTGATCGCGGCGGGCTTTTAATTCAAAGCCGGGAAAGCGTGTAGTTTGCTTCATGCGACCTCGTTCTTGGGCGGAGCATCAACTAGGATTTCTCGAGCCTTGCTACCCATATGCGGCCCCACAATCCCCCTAATTTCCATCATGTCTATCAGGCGCGCGGCTCGAGTATACCCCACACGGAGCCGCCGTTGCACCATAGATATGGATGCCTGCCCAGATTCAAGCACAACCCGTACCGCTTCGTCAAACAAATCGTCGTCCTGATCCGCCAAATCGTCCAGCTGGTCCTTTTTCCCGAACTTTTCGATTTCGTCCCGGTATTGAGGCGGTGCCTGTGTCTTCAAATAGGCAATGAGCCGGTTCATCTCCTCGTCGCTCACAAAGGCCCCCTGAATGCGGGTCGGCTTGGACTGGCCCGCCGGCAAATAGAGCATATCGCCCCGGCCAATAAGCCGCTCCGCGCCAATTTCGTCGAGAATGCAACGCGAGTCCACACGGGAGGACACCTGAAATGACATGCGCGCCGGGAAGTTGGCCTTAATGACCCCTGTGAGCACGTCTACGCTGGGACGCTGGGTGGCAATAATCAGGTGAATCCCCACAGCGCGGGCGAGCTGAGCCAGCCGGGCAATCGCATCTTCCACCTCGGCACGGGCGAGCATCATCAGGTCGGCCAATTCGTCAATAATGCACACGATGTAGGGCAGCTTGCGGATGGATTCCACGGACCCGCCGGTGCCGTCGTCGCCGACCATTTCGATTTCGCCGTTGTCTACACTTTCATTATAGACTTCGATGTTCCGCACGCGTAGATGCGCGAACAGCCGGTAGCGCTCTTCCATTTCCACGATCAGCCAGTTCAGCGCGTGGGCCGCTTTCTTCGGATCAATGACGACCGGTGTAATGAGATGCGGAATGTCGTTGAAGATCGACAACTCCACCATCTTCGGGTCTATTAGCATAAGCTGCAGTTCTTCCGGTGTCTTCGCGCAGAGTACACTCGCAAGCAAGGTCTTTACACATACCGTTTTGCCCGCGCCGGTGGCGCCCGCCACGAGAAGGTGCGGCATGGTCGTCAGATCCACTACGGTCGGGTCGCCGGCAATGTCTTTGCCAAGTGCCAGATTGAGAATGCCCTTGGCTTTTGAGAATTTCTTCGATTCGAGCAGTTCGCGAATGGTTACGGCCTCGCGGTGCTTGTTGGGCACTTCAATGCCGACGCGGCCCTTGCCCGGAATGGGCGCTTCCACCCGCACCCGGTGCGCTTTAAGTGCAAGGGCTATGTCATCAGCCAAGGTCTGGAAACGGGCAACCTTGATGCCCGGCGCCGGCTCCAACTCGAACCGGGTAATCGTCGGTCCACGAGTCACGTCGGTAACCCGCGCTTCAATCCCAAAGGTGAGGAGCGTCTGCTCCAACAGCGCGCTGGTCGCCAGAAGCTGCTCGCTCCAATCCTCTTCTTCAGTCTGTTCGGCGACTTCAAAAATCTCCAGCGACGGCTTCGTGTACCGTTTCGGATATTCGTAGTCGTCGGGCAACTCGTCCATGATGACCGACTTGCGCCGAGGCATGGGAGCGGCCTTGGCCTTGCTTGACGTACGCGCCTCGTAGGGCACGACGTCCGCAACCACCGGCTCTTCCAAGTCCGGGGTTTCCGCGGGAGCTTCGGAAACAGGCTCAGCAGGCGTCGCCGCTCGGGCCTTCTTCGAAGATTTGGATTCCTTTGAGGCAGGCGCTGCGGACTCGACAAGGGAGTCCGTGGCCCGAGGGGACGGGTGAATACGAATGGGTTCGCGGGGCGGTTCTGGCACGGTCTCGTCGTAACCAGAAGTTGCCGGCACCATTTCCGGCTCGGGAAGAGGCAGTTCCGGCATCTTGCGTGTGATGTGACCGGGATGAGAGATCGCCGTGGTATGGGGAGACATCGCCAAACCAGCGGAGTCGTTGTATCCGGTAAACGGCGCGACCACAATCGGCGGTTCCTCGAAGGGATACTCTTTTGCGGCAGGGGCCGTTCCCTTTCGTCCCTTCGCAGCCGTCGGGGCCGCTTCCGCCACGGTATCCGGCGAAGAGGAGAGCCTCTTGCCCAGGTGAATCAAGCCAAGGTAAGTGGCATGCAGCATCAACACGACGAGACCGCCAAGTCTGTCCAGGAGCCGAACGAATAGAAATTCGGTGGAGAGCAGGGTTCCAACTATGCCGAGAGTGGTCCACAACACATTCGATCCAACGACCCCAAACGTGCTGTAAGAGAGCGTTCCAAAGAAGCCCCCCAACACCCCGCCGTAAGGCTCGGCTGTCTTTAAAATTGTAATGTCGACGTGAAGCAAGGCACCCACGGCTACGGTCAAGAGGGCCGCGCCAAACAGGCGCCATGGTAACCGGTCTAAGGGTTTGTGGCGAAGTAGAAGGCTGCCCCAAACGGCGAAGACGACGTAAAGAACATGGCTTCCGCCACCGACAATGAGGTACAGGATTCCGGCCACGGCGGCTCCGGGCTTACCCAGAGCATTCGGGACTCCTGAGATATCTTCGATTGGCCTTCGTGGGCTGCCTTGGTAACCATCGGTCACAAGCGCAAGAAAAAGAAGAATACTGATACAAAATAAAAATACGCCAAGAATTTCACTGCGCCGTTCGGAGGACAACATCGGCACTAGTTCGATCCTTTCGTGTTTTGAACCCCACAAGACGACCCCAATTTTGATTTGAGTGTAACAGGAGTTGGGTAAATATGCAACAAAATATTGGGTTGCTGCATTATTTTACACAATTTGAGCCTAACTGTTGATAATATTCATTTTTGTGTACCTATATGTTGTGGTCGGTCTATTTTGATATTTCGGGATTGTAAAATCAATTAAAACAATACTCAACAAATGACGCCATGGCTTGACACTACTCCGAATCTGCACCGAAATTGATTGTCATCTCGGAGAATAGCGTACAATGCGGGTATCTCGGGACAACGTGTTTCTGGCTGCAACGTGGGGAAAGGAAGGCAAACGAGTCGAACGGAAGTGTGGGTGGGCTGTATTCCGGACGAACCGTGACCGTGTCAATGCACGCAGGGGCAATCCATATTACCTATCATTTCGCGTACGGAGCCGAATCCAGAGAGATTACGGTTCGCGTCGTCCTCGATGGTCAAACGTTGGAACAAGACGCACCGCCGCCCAGGAATCCCTTGCCGGAGTGGACCGCCTTGGGTGTGGAACAATGTTCGGTGTGCCCGCTAAACACGGCCGATCATCCAAAATGCCCGGCAGCCGTCTCCTTGGTGGATCTCGTGGATGTATTTGGCGAAATGCTCTCGTATACGGAAGTAACCGCCACGGTCGTCACTGCGGAGCGTACGGTCACATCGAAGACAACCCTTCAGCGGGCATTAAGCTCTCTAATCGGCCTGCGAATGGCCACGAGCGGCTGTCCAATACTTGCAAATTTCAAACCCATGGCAAGGTTTCATCTGCCTTTTGCGTCGGTGCAGGAGACCCTGTTTCGCGCGGCGGGGGCCTACTTGTTGGCGCAATACTACCGGCGCCAACACGGGGACCCATCTGAGTTGGACCTCGCGGGATTGCGCGAACTGTATCGGCAAATCCATGAAGTGAATCATGGACTAAGCCAACGGATCCGAACGGTTTCCGCCGGCGATGCCAACCTGAACGCGCTGGTGATTCTCGACATGTTCGCGTATCACCTCCCATGGTCGATCGACGCCAATTTGGCGGAGATGGAACATTTGTTCGCTCCCTATCTGGTGGACGGCACGAAACCCTGACTACGGCATGATTCCTGCCTCGCGCAGCCGGAATCGGCAAAAAGCTTCGAGTGCCATGGCCGTGGTGAATGCTTCCGACACCCAGTAGCCCGTGACGCCGTAGTAGGGCTCACCCAGAAAGAATTCACCTTCGTCCCAATTTCCGGCCAGGACTTTTTGCTCTTGCGCAAGATACATCAGACCCTGTTCGATGAGGGGTGTGTCCTTGCCGGCATTCAGAAGCGTCAAGACGGCAAAAGCCGTGTTCAGATGTGGACTGCCCTGATCCCAGAACGCGGTTCCATCGCTATTCACCTGCGCCGCAGCCACCAAGTCATCCGCCATCCGATCGACCGCGGGCTTCAACGCGGGTAAAGGCCCTTCGTAAAATGCCCGGGAAACGCAATACTCGAAACAGTAGTTGCGTGGGTAGTAATTGACCAGCGAACGGAATGCGATAAGGTGAAATCCGTCGTTCACGACAAAATTGATCATCCCCACCGCCTCATCGACACCGGGGGCATTGGGCTGACCCAGTCGTGCCATAACGTATAGGACATTCGCATTGACCAGAAGATCGACGTCGTTGGCGGCGGACGGATCCCCGGGCACGCGGTAGTCGAGCCAGGTTAAGTACAGACCGCTCATACGCGGCAGCCAAAAGGGATTCAAACGCCGCGTGACCGCGCCGGTGTCCCGCCAATCGGTAAAAACCCGCAGGTCGGCAATGGAAGGCGGGGCAACACCGCCGTCGATTTGTGAGGAAAGTAGCTTCGCTGCCAGCACGTTGGCCGTGGTATCCGCGTCGCTCGGGATGGCCATGTTCTCGGGAAAGAATCCAGTGTTGGGGGGGATCCTGTACCCATAAAAGAGCACGGGATTGGTGAAGAGATCGTCCGCGAGCATTTCAACAGGTGTGACGGGACCGTCCGGCTCCGGATCGTACGGCCAAAATCCATAGGTGCCCGCGGCGGGATCGCCGGGCCGGGCCGCAAACCGTTCCATGAACGCGATGGCTCGCCGCCGGAGTTGGCGTGCTTGAAACGCGTGTTCGTCCGTCATGCCGAGCGCGGCGACTGTATTGTTGTTCACTAGGCTGAGTGCGTGGTGAATGAACGTAACGGTGAAAGGATTGACGTCGCGAAACTGAAAATTGGGCGCAATATTGAAATAAAAATATTGTGGCCAATCTCCGGCATAGTCGGAATACAACCCAATAGTGGTTCGTTTGATATCAGTTTTCACCTGCGTGTTTTCAAGGTATTGAAATGCTCGAACGGGCGCACGATCGAACGCATCGCAGCCAGTAATAACGAGTGCCAAAACGGCCAAACCCAGGATCTTGTTCACCTCGCCCCCTCAAACAGCATTGCCCGATGAATGGCTATTCTATCCGATTCCAGCCTCGTGGAGACGAAACCGGCAAAAGGCTTCCAGGGCGATGGCGGTGGTGAAAGCCTCCGAGACCCAGTAGACAGTGATGCCTCGTGTCGTTTGTCCCTTGAAAAACGGCCCTTCCGACCAACTTCCATGGTGCAGACTTTGCTGCCTAACCAAATACGCCAGACCCTGTTCAACGACGGGCGTGTCCCTACCTGCATTCATGAGAGTCAATACGGCAAAAGCCGTGTTCAGCGCAGGCGCCCCGCGATCCCAGGAAGTAGTGCCGTCCGGATGAAGGGTCGCTTCGGCAACCAGTTCATCGGCCATTCGTTCAACAGCGGCCTGCAGGTCGGGCACCGGACCCTCATGGTATGCCCTGGACACGCAGTACTCGAAGGCCACATTGTCAGGATAATACTCGCTGACCGTGTGAAACGCCGTCCGGTGAAGCCCCTGCTCGACTATGGAATTGATGGTGGATACGGCGTCGCTCACGCCCGGAAGGTCAAGCCGTCCAAAGCGAGCCATTGCAAACAGGACATTGGCGTTCACCAGTAGATCAACGTCGTTTTCGGCGAATGGATCGCCCGGGAACCGGTAGTCGAGCCAAGTGAGAAACAAGCCGCTTTGATCCTGCAACCATGAAGGGTTAAGGCGGCGCATCACCTGACCGGTATCACGCCAATCCGTCAGCACGTGCAGACAACTGGAGTCTGGCGGCAACGTGCCACCGTCCATCAGGGACCCATTGAGCCGGGCGGCGAGAATACATGCGGTGGTGTCGGCATCCGGCGCTATTGCCATCGCTCGCGGATAGAAGCCCACATTGGGCGGAGTTCGGGAACCGCGAAAGACAGGCCCTTGCAGCCACTGAAATGCCGTTCGTTCCAACTCCGACACCGGCGCGTTGGGGTCTGCAGAATAAGGCCAGAATCCGTAAGTGCCTACCCCGGGGTCATCGGGACGGGAGGCAAAGCGTTCCATGTAGGCCAGTGCTTGAAGGCGCATCTGACGCGCCCGAAATGCATCATGTTGCGTCATGCCAAGCGCCTCGACTGTGTCTTCGTTAATGAGAGAGAGCGAGTGGTGAATGAACGCCACGGTAAAGGGACTCACGTCGCGGTAACGCAGGGCGGGGGCAAAATCGAAATAGAGGAACTGAGGCCAACCCCCGGCGTAGTCGGACGTAAAACCTATCGTCTGCATCTTGATATCGGCGGGGTTTTGAGCTGACTCCAAATAGGCAAAAGCCCGCCTTGGCGCAATCTGGAACGGATCGCAGCCGCACAATGCCAAAAGGCCAGGCAATACCATCCATGCAAAAAGTCGGCTGGGGTGATTCCGCACTGTGTTCCTCCCGGCGGCCCGCAGATCCCACGGTGAATTGTACCGCCACTGCCGGGATTTGTGGCAGAACCGCACAGTTGTATGAGGCCCGCCGGGTGTGGACAATGGAGGGCTTTGGAGCCGTTGTCGAATCATGAAAAAGAAAATCCTCGCCGCCCTGTCAATTGCCCTGATCTTGGTTTGTTTTGCCATTATGATTTACAAAAAGCAGCAAGATGCCGCTTACTATGATGGCTACGACGCCTCGCTACCGCTGAATGCGCGCGTGCGGTCGGAGACGGTGGAACCGCTCTACCGCGTTGTCGACTTCGTCTACGACAGCCTGCCGGGCATGCACGTGCCAACACTGATGGCAGTCCCTAAGGACGGTGAGGGGCCCTATCCTTGCATCATTTTTCTGCACGGGATTGGTCAAAAAAAGGGTGCGCTACTCGATATTGCCGGACCGTTCACGCGCGGCGGATTCGCCATGGTTTGCTTCGATCAATATACACGGGGCGAACGGGCATTGTCGGATGCGTCAACGCTTCAAAAAGCCATGGGGCTTCGCCGGCGCGCGGCACTGAACGTGATCGATACGCGCCGTCTGATCGACTATCTGGAAACGCGGGACGACATTGACGCAAACCGCATCTATATGCTCGGAGCGAGTTTTGGAGCCATTACCGGATCGACAGCCGCCGCGTTCGAACCGCGCATCAAGGCGGCTGTACTCACGTACGGCGGCGGAGATATTGGAAAGCTCCTGTCCAGCGTCTCTGCACGTGAGGAATTAGGCGCTTGGCATGGAATCGTACGGATGATCGCGGCAAGTTACCTTGCGCCGGCAGACCCCATACGGCATGTGGCGGAGATTTCGCCCCGGCCTGTCCTTGTGCAGAATGGCACGGATGATCGGCTGATCCCATTGGATGCAGCGCATGCATTGTTCGATGCGGCGCGTGAACCGAAGGAGTTCGTACTCTACGAATCCGACCACATTGGGCTCGATGTGGACCAGACAATGCAGGTGCTGGAAGAAACCGTTGTCTGGCTGACGGCGCGTGATCGGGAAGTGGTGTCAGGAATGGCGTCCGGTCATTCCCCAGGCGAGCCGGTTCCGGACTTGCGTGCGGGCGCCGTAGCCGGCGTGGACCGCCGGCCTTCCAGCTGACCCGCGCTGAGGGCCTCGTCCATCAGTTTGAACACCCGTTGGAGCGCGCGGCGGCAGGTTTGCAGCGCTTTGCGTTGTTCGTGCGTGATTGTGCCCAATTCTTCCTCCATCAACATGTCCACATAGCCTAGAACGGCCGCCAAGGGCGATCGCAGGTGTTGAGACATACTGATCAAGAAGTGCGTTTTTAGCTCGTCCACCTGTCGCAACTCGCGATTGAGCCGTTCCAGATTCATGTTGGCAAGGCGGGTGGCTTCCTGCAACTGCTTGTCGCGCGTTACGTCGCGCAGCAGGGACACAAAATAGCGTTGGTCGTCCAGCATGAAAGACCGTACGACGGATTCGACGGTGCGTTCCTCGCCCTCCGCATTTACGATGATCTCTTCACTTTTTCCTTCACCTCGACTGCGCAAATCGGCCAGCTTTTGCGGCAGCGTACCGTCGTCGAACAGGAATTGCCGGACTCGTTTGCCGATTATCTCATCGCGGGAGGCGCCAAGAAATTCGCAGGTTCGATCGTTCACCTCAGTAATGAATTCAAAATCATCAAACACAAGAATGGGATCGCCTGCGCTGTTCAGGATGGTGCGTAGCGTAGTCTCCGATGCCACTAGCCGGGCCTGCTGCTCTTCGACATTGTCTTCGACCGTGCGGATCCGCGAACGTAATTGCGCGGTCAGCCATCCAAACGCGAGCAGCATCAGAATACGCACAACGAGGTTCGCTGAATCCTCGGAGAGTCCGATGCGCCAAGCTTCAATGAGAAGGATTGCCGTGTATAGCCCGGCACAGAGTACGGCCAGCCCCAAGATCCATTTGTACGATCGGACATAAACGCTGAAGCCAATGATGAGAAAGAAATAGAGGAGGTAAGCGTCGCTGGAATCACGGCCGGAGAATTGCACAACCAATGTGACTTCGGCCACATAGAGAATCAAATTAAAGGTGGAAAAGAAAAGATCGTGGCGGCGCCGCGAAAGTGCAAAATGAACAAACGCATTATGCGCAAGCACCATCAAAGAGATGACCGCAATGCTCCAATGATTGCCGGGAAAAAAATCCAAAAGGAAGAATGGCAGTATGACCGCGAGCAGCCCATAGCGAACCGCAAGAGCGGAACGCTCCACGGCCAGGGGAAGTTCGGGAAAAGCGCGGGATGGCCTCATGAATCCGATTCTAGCACGGCGGCGGCGTAGACCGCCTTGCGCGCAATGCCGTACTTGCCGGCTATCTCTCGCACGGCGTCACGGCGCGAAACGGCGCGGGTGGTCATAACCCACTCGACCTCCGCGCGAAGACCCGCTTCGTCGGGAACCGCTTGGGCCGGCGGCGGAGGTACGGCCACGATCACGACACACTCTCCGCGGACTTCGCTTTCCCTGCACCGCCGCGCTATTTCGAGGGCGGGACCGCGCATCAGTTCTTCGTGCAGCTTCGTCAATTCCCGCGCCACATAGACATCCGTATCGGGCCAACGGGCCGCCACCTCGTGTAACGTCGCGGCCAGGCGGTTCGGAGCCTCGTAGAAGACGTGGGTACCTGGAACAGCCGCAATTGCGGTGAGCAGCGCTGAGGCATCGGACGCTTTGCGTGGAAAGAAACCGTGAAACGTGAACGTGCTCGCCGGCAGGCCCGCAATGGACAGTGCGGCCACGGCCGCGCAAGGCCCCGGCACTGCCACTACCGGTAGGCGTTCTTCATGGCATAGCCGGACCAGCCGGTACCCCGGATCGGATATGCAAGGCGTGCCCGCGTCGGTCACCAGCGCAATCCGCTTGCCGGACTGAATATCCATCACCAGGCTTTCCGCTTTGGTGGCTTCGTTGTGGTCGTGGTAACTGGTTACCGGTGTCCCGATTTCGTAGTGATTCAGAAGCTTGCGGGTGTGGCGCGTGTCTTCAGCGGCAATCAGATCCGCCTCGCGGAGTACGCGCAACGCGCGATGCGTCACATCTTCGAGGTTGCCTATGGGCGTTGCCACGACGTACAGGCAACCCTGGGATGGGTCCACGTGTGAACTCCTCTCGACGTCGCGTTGCCTATCCGGCAGAGGCTAGACCCGCCACTTCGGTGTGGTATTCCTGCAAAGACCGCACTTCTGTCTTGCCGGCGCGAAGTTCCCGGATGGCTTTCACGGAGGCGCGTGCGGCGGCCAGCGTGGTCATGGTAGGGAGTCCGCGTTCGAGTGCGTTCCTGCGTATGGCCTGTTCGTCGTATTTTGACGCCACGCCCAAGGGCGTATTAATTATCCAATCGATTTCGCCGTTAATCATCAGGTCGACGACGTTGGGCCGGGCCTCGCCGACTTTATACACGGTATCGACGGGAAGGCCCTGCGCCTTCAGACAATCCGCGGTGCCTTGCGTAGCCACGATTCGAAATCCCAACTCGATCAGTTGCTTCCCAAGGTCATCCATTTTGGCTTTGTCGCGGTCGTTCAAACTGAGGAATACGGTGCCTTCCATGGGTACCTGATTGCCCGCCGCGATCTGACTCTTGGCAAAAGCGAGCCCCATGGATCGATCAATGCCCATGACTTCACCTGTGCTGCGCATTTCCGGCCCGAGCAGTATGTCGACGCCCGGAAACTTGATGAACGGCAGCACGACTTCCTTGGCGCTCACGTACGCCGGTTCCGGATCGGTGAAGAGACCCAACTCACGAAGGGTTTTCCCCGCCATCACACGCGCGGCTATCTTTGCCAACGGAATGCCGGTGGCTTTGCTCACAAACGGCACGGTACGCGAGGCCCGAGGGTTGACTTCCAAGATATAAATGGTCTCGTCAACGACGGCGAACTGCACATTCATCAGGCCAATCACTTTGAGTTCGCGCGCCAGGGCCCGAGTCTGCTCCTTGATGCGCTCGATGATACCGGGATCAAGGTCGTAGGGAGGCAAGATGCACGCGCTGTCGCCGGAATGCACACCGGCCTCTTCAATATGCTGCATGATTCCGGCCACAACGACGTCAACGCCGTCGCCAAGCGCATCGACATCGATTTCGATCGCGCTCTCCAGAAACTTGTCGATAAGCACGGGATGTTCAGGCGACGCCTCGACGGCATGGGTCATATACCGATCCAGCGAGGACTGGTTGTACACGATTTCCATCGCGCGGCCGCCGAGTACGAACGACGGCCGCACCACCACAGGATAGCCGATCGAATCCGCAACGGCACGCGCTTCTTCGAGACTTGTTGCCGTGTCATTGGACGGTTGCACAAGCCCCAACTTCTGCACCACCTCGCGAAATTCCTTGCGATCTTCCGCACACGCAATGCTCTTGGGGCTGGTTCCAATGATGGGCACACCCGCGTTCCACAGGGACATGGCAAGGTTCAGTGGAGTCTGACCGCCAAACTGCACAATGACGCCCTTGGGCTTTTCGCGCTCGACGATGTTCAGCACGTCTTCGAAGGTCACCGGTTCGAAGTAAAGCCGGTCCGACGTGTCGTAATCGGTGGAGACGGTTTCGGGATTGCTGTTGACCATAATGGTCTCGTAGCCGTCCTCTTTGAGGGCGAACGCCGCATGGCAGCAGCAATAATCGAATTCGATGCCTTGCCCGATGCGGTTGGGGCCGCCACCGATAATCATGATGCTGTCGCGGGATTGCGGCCGCACTTCATCGTCGTCACCGTAGGCCGAATAGTAGTAGGGCGTATACGCCTCGAATTCCGCCGCGCAGGTATCCACTAGCTTATAATTGGGAACGATGCCCTGGCTTTTACGCGCCTCGCGCACGGCCGCGGGTGTGGTGCTCCAGAGATGCGCAAGCTGCACGTCGGAAAAACCCATTTCCTTGGCGCGCCGCATGGCGGCTGAATCGGCTGGGTTCGTCGCGCGGAGAATGGATTCTTCCTCGACAATTTCTTTCAAGTGGCGAAGAAACCAGGGATCAATCGCGGTGTTGGCGTGCAACTCCTCCACAGTAGCGCCAGCCCGGATTGCCTGCGCGAGCCGCAGCATGCGATCGGGGCGCGGCACTCGCACGTATCGCAGCAGCGCCTCTTTTTCTTCCGCGACAGAACCCTCCGTCAACGGCTTGTCTTTGCCGTCCGCACCGAGGCCAAACCGGCCTATTTCGAGCGAACGCAACCCCTTTTGAAGTGATTCCTTAAAAGTGCGGCCAATACTCATGGCCTCGCCGACACTCTTCATCTGCACGGTCAATTCGGGTTTGGATCCAGGAAACTTCTCGAAGGCCCAACGCGGAATCTTCGTCACCACGTAGTCAATGGTGGGTTCGAAAGAGGCGGGGGTCTCGCGGGTAATATCGTTGGGTATCTCGTCGAGCGTGTACCCAACAGCAAGCTTGGCGGCAATCTTGGCAATCGGGAAACCAGTGGCCTTCGATGCCAACGCCGAGCTGCGCGACACGCGCGGATTCATTTCGATGACAACCAGGCGGCCGTCCGCGGGGTTCACCGCAAACTGAATATTGGACCCCCCGGTTTCAACACCGATCGCGCGAATCACGGTGATGGCCGCATCGCGCATGACCTGGTATTCCTTGTCCGTCAAGGTCTGGGCTGGGGCAACGGTGATGCTGTCGCCGGTATGCACGCCCATGGGATCAAAGTTTTCAATCGAACAGATGATCACGACGTTATCGTTGAGATCGCGCATGACCTCCAATTCGTACTCTTTCCACCCGAGCACGCTCTCTTCAACAAGCACCTCGGTGACCGGACTGCATTCGAGGCCCCACTTGACAACGTCTTCAAACTCGTCTTTGTTGAATGAAACGCCGGCGCCGCTTCCTCCCAAGGTGAAGGCGGGCCGAATAATCGCCTTATAATTGAGCTTTGCGCCGAATTCGCGCGCTTCCTCAAGGGTATGAACGACAAGGCTTTCCGGCAAATCAAGTCCGCAGGCCAGCATCGTGTCCCGGAAGAGACCCCGGTCCTCCGCACGCTTGATGGCATCGAGCTTGGCCCCGATCAGTTCGCAGCCGTATTTTTCCAGGATGCCCCGTTCCGCGAGCGCGACCGCCAGATTCAGGCCGGTCTGGCCGCCCACGGTGGGAAGCACGGCATCGGGGCGTTCGCGCTCAATGATTCGCTCCAAAGTGTCGACAGTGAGCGGTTCAATATACGTGCGGTCCGCCGTTTCCGGATCGGTCATAATCGTGGCGGGATTGCTGTTGGCCAGGATGACTTCGTAGCCTTCCTCGCGAAGCGCTTTACACGCCTGGGTTCCGGAATAGTCAAACTCGCAAGCCTGACCTATAACAATGGGCCCCGACCCGATGATGAAAATTTTCTGAATGTCTGTCCGTTTCGGCATGGATCTGCTTTACACCTTTGACGTGCCTGTGCCCGTCTGGATACACCTCACCCCTACGAGTGAACACCAATCAATCGATTGAACGGCGAGACAGCGCCGGTCAGCGGCTGATTTCCAAAATCTCGAATTCAAGGTTGCCGGCCGGGACCTTGGCCACGGCCACTTCGCCAACTTCTTTCCCAAGGAGTGCCTCACCCACGGGTGACCGTACCGAGATTTTCCCGGTCGTTGCGTCGGCCTCCACTGGACTGACCAGAATAAAAACCGTGTCTTTATTGGTCTTCTTGTTGCGCACCTTTACCGTGGCGCCTATAAGGGCTTTGTTGCCGTCAATTTTGTCGTGTTCGATGACAACGGACCGCGCAATCTTGTCTCCAATGTCACGAATTCGAGCGTGCAACATGGCCTGCTCTTCTTTGGCGGCATGGTAATCCGCATTTTCGCGCAAGTCGCCAAAGCTGCGCGCATGCTCAATGATGGCGGCCACTTCCATCTTGCGCTTCTGGCAGGCTTCCAATTCATCTTTCAGCTTTTGAAGTCCTTCCGGACTCACGTTCAATCGGCTCATAACAAACGTCACCCTACCCTCGGGCGCAAGAGTACGCCCGGCCGACATGCATCGGTCGTCGCAACTTCTTTCGCCATCATGATTTACATGAATTTGACTACGTCTCTTAACCGACTATTATAACAAATTCGGAAGAGCCATTAAACGACGTTGCCTTAGACCATCAGGCGTTTGCACATGAAGACCCGCAGGGAAAGGTTCAGACCCCACCGGGCTTCCTCTTCAAATTGACGGCTCATGGCGGGGGTGAAAGCGATGGGAGCCACGATCTCAAAGCCAAGTTTCGCGTAAAAAGGAGCGTTCCATGGTATGTCCCGATACGTTGTTAAAACCATGCCGGTATAGCCCTGTTCCCGTGCCCACGCTTCCGCAGTATGAATAAGGGCCGTGCCGATCCCCCGTCGACCGAAATCGGGATGCACATCCACCTCGCGGATGAACGCGTCGCCATCCAGTTCTAGAAGTAGCAGGAATCCGACCGGATTCCCTTGACGCTCCAAGGCGACCCAAAGCGTACCTGCTTTCTGCCCCTGCAGGTGAAGTTCCGGCTCGACCGTGTCGCCCCGAATGGCCTCGGGCAGGTACTTGGACGGGATGATGGACGCCGCGGCACGCTCCACGGCCTGAAGCGCGGGAATATGGTGGGGTTCGGCCAGTTGAATCGTGTAAGACGACAGCCGGGATGGGTCCATATCAGGGGGGTGTCGTCTGGCCGGATCGGACTACCGCGGGATTATCCCCTTTTCGAACCGAATCGGCGGCTTCTTGCGTGATTTCGTCGATGCTAGTGCGAAGGTACTCAGCCATGGCTCGCGCGGCCTCGCGCGTAACGATGCGCCGGTAGGCAGGGAGGGACAACAATCCGGTTGCGCTGATTTTCGTTGTGACGTCCATAGTCGTTCGAATCGGCAGGCGCCCCAACTCGGGATTGCCGTCAAACACAATGCCGGCGCGGTCCTCCAGCGAGATCTTGGAGGTAAATGACGCATACTTTGCTTCGATTCGCGCCGAACCACCGCAATAAAACGGGGTCCAGAATGTGTCGGCCTGCGGTATCCGGGCGAGAAGCACGGGGAAGTCATCCGGGCCGGGGGGACTGCCCAATTGAATCACAGTGAAGTTGCCCTCGCTTTGCAACGCTTGGCGCAACTCCCAGGCAAAGGCGCTGGCGAGGGGTGTTTGCTTGTCCACATGCATGAAAATACGGTGAATGTCGCCCCTGTCGGAAAGATCCTCATTGAAATTGCTGGCCCGGGTGAACTCCGTGCTGCTCTGGGCTTCCACAGCTCCAAGTTGAATGTCCGCCATTGTGAATGCCAGCGCCGCTATCGCGACCAGGCAAAACAACACGGCCAGTACAGCGCGCTTCATGGGGATGGATCCGAGGTTTGCATAGTCTTCGCATGGGTTCCGCTACAGTTCGTCCAGACCGGTCATCTTCGACTCGACCCAGTCGCCATAATAAGCAATCTCTTTTACGGCGGACCGCATTTCGCGCGGCGTCACCTCGCCTTCCAGAAAGCACTTCACAAGGATCAGCGTCGGCCCGTTTTCGCCCTTCTCGAGGGCGAGGGCGCTATGCACCAACTTCGAGTTGGCGCGCAGAGCCCACACAAATGCATCCTCTCGGGGCGGCCCGCACCGGGTGAATACCCGTATGATTTTGATGCCGTCCTTGCCATCGTCCTGCTCAATGTAGACACGTTGATTGCGACCACTCTTCAGATGAACCTGCACTTCATAGCCGCTTTCCATTGCATTCACCACGCGCTCTTCGCCTTTAGCGCATGCTTGGGCCAGTTCCTCTACGGTGAAGTGTTTGTCAATGGGTTTCGGCTCAATGCCCGCCAGCGCCGCACTAGCCTCGCCCATGACTTTTTCGACGGATCGCCGGACGTCCACATCCATCTCTTCCCGGAATTCTGCCAGGATGGTCAGGGAGCGGACCGCCACTGCTCCAAGGAATTCGGCGCTGTCGCGCCGGGCGACCCAGCCGGCGTTTCGATCGCGCAGCCGCTCGCCCGCGCCGTCCAACTCATGTAACATGGATTCAATCCCCCATGGTTCAGCCCAGTCTACCAACTTTTGAACCGCCGGTGAAGCGGTGACCGCAATTCCAAGCAGGGACAACGGCGAAACGTTTGTCCAAGGACCGGGTATTTATCAGGAGAGCAGGACTCTCTATTATACCGGCTATGGTCATCTTATTTTCCAAACGGCGGTTGCGCTTCGCGATCGTGGCGCTGTATGTGTGCGTGCGTGTGCCGCATACTCTCGCTCAGGATCTGCCCGTGGACCAAGGGCCGTTTTTCGAGACGGTCGAATTCCTGGGGGAGCAAGGCCGGGAAATAGCCCTCGCCGAAGGTAAAGACGCCCTGATCGCCCAATACGAAAACCTGATCGCCCAGTACCCCGACTTGGCGAAAACGGTGCAATTGGCCACGCAAATTGGCGTAATTCACGAGTGGGACCTCACAGAGGCCGGTCAACCGCCCGATCTTCAGGCCGCGTACGAGACGTACCTCGGCGTGATTGACCGCTACGACCCTTCCAATGACTATATGAAGAAAGTCTTTAGCCTGGCGGCCAACCGCGCGCTTTCGCTCGATCCAGAGAACGCGCGATCGTTATATGAACGAATGATGACGCAGTATCCCGACGATGACTCAATGCAACTCGAAGGGCTACAGGGCTTGGCGAAACTGGCGGAACTGAATGGGGACACGGACACTGCCCGCGATCTGTATGAGCAGATGTTGAAATACCGTCCGAGGAATCCTTCCGGCTACTACGGCGAAGGCAGCAACGCGATCAACTTGCAAGATGCGGCAGCCGCCTCGCTTATGGGCGAGGCCATCCGCAAGGAGACCACCCGCGAAGGACGAATGGCCGCGCTGGAGAAAATGATGGAAAAGTATCCGGAATTGATGGCGCGCCACAGGGAACTGGTCGAACAATTTCGCGAAACGATTGAGAACCAGGACTTGGCGCCGGTCGATGATGTGGCCCAACCTGAAGTGCCGAAACCGGCAGTCGCGGCAAATGCGACTATGGCGGTTGAAACGAGAGAAACGCAAGCCACCGCAATGGAGTCAAGCGGGCCGATCGCACAGGCGGCCGAAACCACAGTGGCCATGTCCGGAGACGCGCCGCGATCCCACCTCGTGCGGGTTGCCTTCTTTACAGGGTGTGCCGCATTGTTGCTGGTCGCGGGATTTTATATCCGGCAAAGATTCGTCTGAGAAACTGCTTGCACACTCGGCGCCCCTGAATTCGCTGTCTTCATTAAAAATTGTCGGAGGGGTGCGTCAGTGCTTCCCATGTGAGAATGACCGCGGGTTGGGGATGTTTGCATACGATGAGTTCGTCGCCTTGCGTGAGAGGTCTGTATTCTGGCGCATTGTCGTAGCCAAGGATAGCGGGGCCGCGCGTAATCAATACGCGCACTTCGGTTGTTTCGTAGGTCACCACGTGGTTCGTCAAGTCCAATGTATTCTTGAACGCGATGCCAAGACCCGAGAAGAAAATGCCTCGGGTGATTTGATTGTAATAGGCCGTACTGCCGAATGGCGTGCTGATGACCAATCCGTCGCCAATGATTTCCGTGCCGCCGGCAAACGCTTCGCCGTTTAGCCACAACTGAAATCGCACGGCGGAATTGATATGGCCCATGTGAACGTTGAATTCGTTCATGGCCGTGTGGATTTCCCCGCTCCGAACGCCGTTCCGAACAAGGCATTGAAGTTTCAAAAACTCGCTTCGGTGCAGTTGATTCGCCGCGAGCCTTTCCAATACGTCTTCAGGCGGGAACGAAATGCAACGCACGCCTCGCCGGCTGTTTCGTATCGGCACTTTGGGTATACCCGGCCATCGATGTTCCGCTGACAACAACGTGCCGTCGCCCCCAAAACAAACAACCACATCGGGATCGGTTTCCACTACTTCAAATTGACCGTGCCGGGAAACGGGATCCTGCAACTCGTGAGCCTCGGCGCCGAATAAGATGATTTTCATGCGTGCGAATCCATACCTGACGTGAGCATGGCATTCACCGCAACGGGGATGCAAATCGCCGTGACGCGACAAACGTAACCACGGCGAAAATCATCAGCAGCACACTGTAGGCGAACGCCATGCCAATCCCGGATCCGCGCCAGACCATGTTGATCTGCACCGAGATGGGTGTATTGGACGGAACCCACAACAAAATGGAGGCCACAAACTCACCAAGGTTTGTAGCGAATGAAAGTGCCATGGCCGCGGCAATGGCCGGGAGAAGCAAGGGCACGGCCACTCGCCGGAAACAGTACCACGGAGACCCTCCCAGAGTCCGGCCCGCCTCCATGAGCGTGCCGTCGAAAACTTCCACGGATGCGGTCGTCATACGGGTGACCAAAGGTATACCTCGGATTACGTAAGCGATGGGAATAAGCCAGATGGTCCCTGCTAGCGGCATCCATGCCTCGTTGAACGCCACAATCAGACTCACGGCGATAACAGTGCCGGGCAGTGCCCAAGGGGTCATGGCAATCAAATTGATAATTGATCCGCCTCGGCGGCGCCGGCCAATGAGATACGAGGCGGGAGCGGCCACCGCCAGCGTGATAGCCGCCGCAATCGCACTCATCCAGAAGCTGTTGCGTATCGGCGCAAACATGCCCGGTTCGCGAACAAGGCCCGCGTAGTTTTCAAAAGTATAACGAACGGGAAAAACTTCGTCGTGCCAGGAGCGATGATCGACAATTGACATGAGCAGTATCGTTAAGTGGGGTACAATGAGAACCAGTGCAATGCCCCAGGATAGCAATGCCGCGATCAGGCGCGCCCCCGCCGTGCGAATGGGAACGCGCACGCCTTTCGACGCGCCGGACACGGGCCGGGATCGCGATCGAAAGAGAAGCAGCGCCAGCAGGGAAACAGCGGCCAGCGCCACGGTCAGCGTTACCGCGGCTGCGTCGTGGTGCTGTTCGCGTTCCTCGAAAATGCGGACACTTAACATCGGATACTGATTGCCAAAGATGAGGGGCGCGCTGAACGACGCGCCGGACGACATGAACGTAAGCGTGGCCGCACCCAACAATGCAGGGCGCAGCAACGGCAGAGTCACTTTGAAGAACGCGCGCAGTGGAGTTGCACCGAGGCTTCGCGCGGCCTCCACCAGCGACCGATCCATGGAGTCCAGGGAGGCAGACACCATCGCGTAAAAGAAAACGAAAAAGGAGTACGTGTGAATAGCCAGGATAGCCCACGGCCCTTCCAGGTAGACGTCTTCGAAACCAAGGTACCGCTCCAGGGCACGCGGTACAAATCCGTCGCGGCCAATGAGGTAATAGAAGCTCAGCACCCCGACCAGAGGCGGTAACGTAAATGGCATATAGGCAAGCGCCGCGGCCCAGTCTCGCCCAGGAAACGTGTACCGGCTAAACCACACCGCCAACGCTGTACCGAATACCCCCGAGAAGAGCACTGTGAGCAGTGACATCACGACGGTATTGCGGATCGCCCGGACGCCTACCGGTTCCGTGATTGCGGTCATGTCCCAACCGGCCACGGCCTGCCCAATCAGCCGCGCGACGGGGTAAACCACGACCATTCCCAGGACGGCAGCGCAAAACAAAAACGCCGCGCGGTCCCGGATGCGGGCGTCGCGGCGGCGTGGCGTGGTCACAATGCCTCAGTCTTCGGTGGTGGACGCGGCTAGATCGGCCTCCACAAAATTGTGGATCGCATCGAGATCTTCATCGCCAATCTTGGTGTAGATAATGGCCACCTTGAAATGGTCGTCGCCCAGTTCATGCGGATCGCACCGGACGACAATGCCTTCGGCTTCCACGCGTTGCACGGGATCCGTGGGAAGCTCCAACACGATGCTCATCTTTGTCATGAGCGGAATAGGTTTCACGGTATGACACAGCACGCCGTTCGCGCTGATGTTGTCCACATGATTTAAAACACCCGGTCCGCCTTTGTCCTCCAGCGCGGCAAAGCCCCGCCGGCTGCGCGGATAACGGCGTCGTTCGTCGCCTGATGGCGCCATGATTCTCTCCTTGCCCCTCGCATGCGGATTGCACGCGCCAGCCCCAAGTAAGTGCAAATTCGGTATTGCTACATACTACCCCGGAAAGGATCGGGACACAAGCGATCAAAGTCGGCTGGCCGCTTACTGTCCAAGTCCCGTCAGCCAGTAGACAAAACCAATCAGACCCACCACAAAGGCCCAGAACACCCCAAAACCCGCGAGCGACTGCGCCGACGGCACATAGATCTCGAAATCGGGGTGGGCAACCAATTTTCTCACAGTCGGCGATGATCCCGCCGGCACGGTAAATGGCGCCTGATGGGGTTCGTTCTCCTGGATGGGGGTGCGCAGGCATGTGTACAGGCGATCCAGCTTTTCCTGGGCCACCCGTTTCGTGAAAAGGCTGACCACCACCGCGGTGGCAAAGCCGGCGCTCAGGTAAAAGAAGGAACTGTATGAATACCGCAGGCGGTCATTCCAAATCATGAATTCGGGCAGGTTTTGAGCATACCAGCCCTGCAATGGGGGCAAACTGGTAACGGCCCAGACACCAAGGCAGACCAGTGTGCCCGCCCACGCTCCGGCCACCGTCGTGCGCCGCCAGAACAAACCCAGCCAGAACGCGGCGGCCATTAGCGCCTGGAACTGAAAGAACAGCTCAAGGCCGCGCGGTACATTGGATACGGTGTACGCGAACATCAGCCCTATCACTACAATAAACACCGAAACAATGCGCCCCACGAATACATAGTGCCCTTCGGTCCGGTTCTTGCCAATAAAGCGACGGTAAAAATTCTGTGTGAACAGGCCCGAACAGGACACCATGAAGGCATCGCAAGACGACATGACGGACGCCAGCAATGCGGCAAGGAATATGCCGACCAGTCCAGGCATAACGCCCGGCAACAGGTCGCGCGCAACGCGTCCATAGATCTGATCCGTTTCGCTTCCCGTAAGCCCCGGATACATGGCCACCCCACACAACCCCACCAACATCCAGGGGATAGTGCAGAACCGCTTCAAAAGGTTACCGGAAGCAAAGCCGAATCGCCCTTCAAATTCAGTCTTGCCGGCGGCGCATACGCCCATAATATGGGGCTGCGTCGCAATGCCCGCCAACGCCAACGTACACGACATGATAATGTGGAAGAGATTGATCTCCCCGGGCGAGACAATCGTGAACATGTGTGGATCGCCAATCGCTTCGCGCAGTCCAGACATTCCGCCAACGTGTTTCAAGGCGACCGGCAACAACATGAATGACAGGACCACAGTGAGAATGCCTTGGATGAAATCGGTGATGATGGCCGCGGTCAATCCGCCGGCAACGCCGTACAGCACGAACATCACGGTCATGCCTACGATGGCGAAATTTTTGTCGATGGCGCCCTGGGTGACGGCGTCTATCATGGTGCCGCAACCCAGTAGCAAAATGCCTATGTTGAAGGTCAGTTGGAGCACACCGACCAGACTGTACAGCCCGGCCACACTGGAGTCGTACCGCTGCTCAAAGTAATCGCCTGTTGTGATGCAACGCATTCGGCGCATGGCGGGGGCGATGAGCCAATAAAACGGCGTGGCAAACAACCATAGCCATTGGTACCAGATGCCCGACATGCCGCTTGTGTACGTTTTCGCCGAGACGCCCACGGCGTCGTTGCCACTGGTGCCCGATCCAAATGCAAAGAACATCATGAACCATTTGTTGTGCATGCGGCCGCCCATGAAAAAGTCGGCGCTGTCTTTGATACGGGTGACGGTCCAAACGCCGATGGCGGTGATGCCAAACAGATAGACCAGAATGGCGGCCCAGTCCCAGAATCCAATCCCTAGCATGAGTTCTCCCCTGGAAGGTCAGTTCATTCGAAGAAATGTGGCGTGACCTTGTTGTTCAACGCCGTTTTGATCATTGAGGTTAGTATAGGTGCCAAACAACCGGCTGCCCGCTTTCTGGGTCTGCCACAAGGTCTGGCCAAACAAGTCGGCACCCGACCAAACGATTTCCACACCTTCCGCGACGACTTGACCTGTGATGGTAAAGTTACGGCGCGTGGTTTCGTTCGCCAGACGCAGGAAGCCGGTACCACTAACCGCGCCATTGCCGTCCACACTGGAAATCGTCATGACGGCAAGTTGGCTGGCCCGATCGTCAACTTGATTGGCGTCGAGGTTGGCGCTGTACGTGTCAAAAAAGGATGCGGCCCACGTACCTGCGAGATTCGAGCGCGAACCAAATCCCCATTCAGCATGACCGCGTCCCTGAAACGAATCATTGATGCCGGTGCGGCGGTAGGATCCCGCCAGCGTACCGTTGGCGATTCGCATGTCCCACGAAAACCGCCTGTTGCCGAAAACCAGATCGAGCACGAGATTGGTCCCCACCACGGTCCCATTTTCGATGGTGAACGAACGGAATGCCGGGCTCGATTCGCTTTCGTCCCACACGCGCGCGGATCCGGTTACCGCATTGCCGTTGAGTACGATGCTCTCGAACGCGATCAGAAAATCCGATCCGTCGTCGCCGGTAGGCTGCGTGTCGCCGAACGCGGTCACCCATTCGCGCACGTAATCATTCGATTGCACCGCCCCCGATCGCCGCCACGTCGCATGACCGGAGCGAACCGCGGCATCGTTGTCATTAAACCGGCTGTATCCGCCCACCAAGACGTCCCCTGTTTGGAGTGTGTACCAGTCTTCGGTGCCATCCAGCGGCTGAAAATTGCCCAACGTGAACCGAACTTGCCGTAACTGAGATCCCCCGTCAACCAGGTCAAAGCTGAAGGGAAAAGGCCCGCCCGCCGTCCCAAACTCGACAAAAGATCCGAGTCCCGTTACGGTGCTGTCGGGATTTCGGGTGAGCGAAAGCTGGGCGGTGCGGTCTCGGGGCTGAAATGCGCCCCCGCCAAACGCATCCGCATACGAGGCAACCCAATCCCCCGTCGGATTGAGGGAGGTCACGCGGTGCCACTGCGCGCCACCCATGCGGCCGCCGTTCGCGAGCGACCCGTTGTTCGGGTCTTTCTCGGCAAACACGCCTACCAAGGTATTGCCGCCGTATCGGACGATCCACTGCGGATTGAAGGTGAAAGGCGATCCACTGACGGCGCTGAGATTGAGCGTAGCGTCGCTGCCACTCACAGTTCCGTTGACATCCAGGAGAAACGGATTCGTGTCGAATGCAACAGGACCCGTATTGTAGAATCGCGCCATCTGGCCCGACCCCGTCACCGTCGCGTTCGACTGCGACAATGTCAGTTGTACCACGTGCTGGCGCCGTCCCAGCCCGGCCGGCAGATCGTCGCCGTAGGCGGCTATCCATGTGCCGCTGAACCGGGTATCGACTTGGCCACCTCCTCCAGACCCGCCGCCGCCATCATCACCATCGTCGCCCCCATCATCGCCGCCACCGCCGGATCCATCGTCGGGAGTCTCGCCCCCGTCGTCGTTGTCATCCGGAGGATTGTTTGGGGGATTGTCGCCGGCTTTGTTCGGCAGGACCCATGCCAGCGGCACCTTGAACTCGCCGCAGCCCACGCTGTACGCGGCAAGCGCAAAAAGGCACATGAGTTTTGCCAATCGTTGCATCGTCATGGATATGTCCCACTCGCTGCCGCAGCAGGTAGACCAGGCCCAAGCATCACTGTACCGAGGCAGACCTGGGAACACAAGCGGTGCCCTACCCGTTAAGTGCCTGTCCGTTGACGGTGGAAAGAGCGGCAACCGGCTGGCCAACAGCGGGTTGAGGAGACGGATCGTGCATAGTGCATTCATATGTAGAGGCCTCGAGAGTATAATGCGGCGTAAATGTCTCTAGGGCGAAGGTTTTGCGCCCTACGCGACCATACAAGGAGTTCCTTACCCCCGTGAACAAGTTATGGAAGGCCCCCCTCTGGCGAGAAGCGGATTTGGGCAAACCCATTCCGGACTCGCCTCACGCGGTATCTGTCGCCCTGCCACGGTGGGAACATGTCGTCAGGTACGAGGAAAATGACCCCATTCTGTTGGAGGCTTTGTCCTGCGGCTATCCCCGGTTCGTGTTTAACCCTATCGTCAACGACCTGTTCTACCGGTGCAGGGAGCGGTTTGCCAATCCCAACGAACTGTGCATTGCTTTGCCGTCCGAGCGCGTTGCCACCCGGTGCAGGCAATTCATGGCGGAAACCCAGGGTGTTCAGGCCCGGATTGAGCCGTATGGACTTAACCATGTGTTCGTGGCCATCTTTCCGGCCGAGGCTGTCGGTTTGGCCAAGAAGTTCTGGCAGCATTACGGCGACATCGTCAGTTCCCGGCTCGCCCTCGCCACCCTGGAAGAACGGGCGGATCGGGGGGAAGGCCGCGAAGCCAAGCAGACTGTGCGGGAACGCATTGCCACGTTGACGGGTGAAGTCGCGGACAATGTGTTTCTATATCCTTCCGGTATGGCCGCTTTGAACGGTGCGCTGATAACCGCGAGGGAACGCCGGCCTGGCGCCCGTACGATTCAGCTCGGCTTTCCGTATGTGGATCTTCTGCATATTCAAACGAAATGGGGTCCTTCCCGTGAGTTTTTCCCTGATTTTGGTGCAAAGAGCCATGAATCGGTGGAATGGCTGCTCGCCAACGAATCCTTTGGCGCGCTGTTTTGCGAGCACGCAGCCAATCCGTTGCTGCAATGCGCGGAACTGCCGCGCCTGTCGAGAGCATTGCGTGAGCGAGGCGTGCCGCTGGTCGTGGATGAGACCGTCGCCTCGTATATTAACGCGGACTTGTTGCCTTACGCGGACGTGATCATCACCAGCCTGACCAAGTACTTCTCGGGATCGATCGATGTCATGGGCGGCGCGTTGATACTGAACTCGAATTCGCCGTTCTACAATGAGTTGAAGACTGCCCACGCCGTCGAATACGAAGACCGGCTCTGGTGGGAGGATGCCGTCACCTTGGAATCCAATTCGCGGGATTTTCCTGATCGCATGCGGCAAATCAACGCCAACGCGGAAGCACTGTGCGACCATCTCCGAAAACACCCCAAGGTGCAGCGCATCTACTACCCGAAGTACGACACGCCGGAAAACTACGCGGCCGTTATGCGGGACGGGGCAGGGTACGGCGGCCTGTTTTCTCTCTTGTTGCACGATGCACCCAACACGGCGCCACGGTTTTACGATGCGTTGCGCGTCTCCAAAGGGCCCAGCTTGGGCACGGTGTTTACGCTGGCTTGTCCATACACGCTGCTGGCCCATTACCAGGAACTCGAATGGGTGGAGTCTGTGGGCGTGTCACCGTATCTCGTGCGGGTCTCCGTGGGTTTGGAGCCCATCGAAGATTTGATACACCGGTTCGAGGCGGCACTTTCGGCCTAGTGAGCCGCGGTTAGCTTCAGTCCGGCGATGGAAATGCCCAGCAGCGCGAGAAAGAACACCCGGGGCAGGTTCAAAGGCTCGCCCAAGAGGAATGCGCCGAGAACAACCGTACCTGCCGCGCCGATGCCGACCCACACGGCGTAGGCGGTGCCGATCGGCAACGATCGCGACGCAACAGCGAGCAGGTACATGCTGGCGGCGATTGCGGCAATGGTGAAAACGCTAGGCCAGAAACGGGTAAACCCGTGCGTGTATTTCAGTCCAATCGCCCAGACCGTTTCCAACAAACCCGCCAAAAACAAAATAAGCCAAGCCATGAGAACGCTCCTTAACACATGGGTCTAAGGTGCGTCGTCTTGTCTTGACCGGGTACGGCGCGTCTCGTCCGGGGTAACTGAACCACCGCGAGAATACCACATGGACCCCGTCTCAGGCCAGCAGAAGACGCGCCAACGGCCCGGAAACATCCAAGCCGGTCTTGTCTTCAAACGCGGCGAACATGGGCGAAGGGTTGCACTCCAGCACGACAAAGCCGCGCTTCATTCGGATCAGGTCAACCCCCGTGAAGGGCATGCCGCAGGCCTTGGCGGCGGCAATGGCGGCGCGGCGTTCATCCGCCGTCAGGCGAATTGGAGTCACCGCGTCTTCTTTGCGCCGGTAGTCGAGTTCGGTCGAGTGAATCGCGGCCGCCGCAATGGCTTTGCGTCCGGCCACATATACGCGGAGGGAAATGCCATCGCACCATTTCTGAAACAGCACCGGCGCCAACGCAAGCGCTTCGATCCGCTCGGGCGAAAGATCCGCCGCGGTCAGCGGTTGCACCAATGCGCCTCCGCCAATGGGTTTATACACCACGCGCCCATGAGCATGCGCGAATTGCCGGACCAGCCCGGGATCCGCGCTGGCCAGTGTGGGGGGCACCGGCACGCCGGCCTGAGCAATCCGTGCAAGCTGGTACGGTTTGAACGCATGCAGCCCATTGGCCTCGATCGTATTGACGATTCGGACCCCTCGCGCTTCCAAAAGCTTGAGCGCCGACCCCAACAGGGATCGGCGCTCGTCTACCTGAGCCAGGAGGCCGTAAGGCCGCCTGCGCATATCGTCACGGCATTCAGGCGCAAGCGGGCTGACGCCCAACCCACGCAAATACACGGACTGTATGGGGGGAATGGTCCGCGATCCGAGATAAACCCGGTTATCGCGAATCGATAGGCAGGTATGGTCCGAAAGGGTGGTTGTATCGCACAAGTAGGACCGACCGCCATGCGCCCGTATGCCGTTCCGTGCCCGTTCAACTTGCGGGTCCGTCTCCGAACCCAGTATCAGTACAGCCGCCATCCGTGGCCGCCGTTAAACAGCTTTGCCCTTCAAATACTCCAACACCGGCAGCGAAATGGGAAAACTGGAATCGCCCTCTTCGCCCAACGCCAAAGTCGTGACCTGAGTCACCGCCAACGCGGGCGGCGTTTCCAACTCCTTGATAAAAAGTGACTTGGGTTTTGAAATTGTTTTCGGCTTGCTCATGCCGTCGCTACTCCATGCGCTTCGTTGCGCCGTAAACTCCTGACAATTCACCTTACCCAGCGGGGAGTCGGGCATTACACTCAATCATTAGGGTTGCCAGACGAGGCGATACTAAATTCTTGACACATCTGGTACAATACACCCATGGATAAGGATGTCCAAAACACCAGCCCGTTCGGGCCGTACCTCGATCGGTTTATGCAGGCCGCCGTCTTCGAATCCGGTCTGGCCGAAAAAACACTCGCCGCATATGCCGCCGACTTACAGCGCTATCTCAATCACTTGGCCGAAGCCGGAGTGACCGACCTCGGACAGGTAACCCGCGAACGTTTGCTGGATCATCTCATCGCACTGCGTAAGGAGGGCTTGTCCGCGCGTTCGGCCATGCGGCACTTGAGCGCTATCCGGCGGTTTCACCGCTTTGTCCGCGACGAGGGACTCGCCAAAGGCGACCCCACCGAAGGGTTCGAGTCGCCGCGCATCACGAAAGGCCTGCCCGATGTCATGACGACCCGCGAAGTGGATCGCATGATCGCCGCACCGGATCGATCGACTCCCGAAGGCGTTCGCGATGCGGCAATGCTGGAACTGTTTTATTCGTGCGGACTCCGCATCAGCGAACTCATCACGTTGCGCCTGCGCGATGTATCGGTGGAAGAGAGTTCGGTTCGCGTCACGGGAAAAGGCTCCAAGACGCGCATCGTGCCGTTGGGAGAAGAGGCGGTAAAAGCATTGAACGCCTGGATCCGCCAACGCACGAAGATGGATACGCGCGCCGACACGGTCTTTCTTTCCATGAAACGCAAAGGGCCAATGGGCCGCACGAGCGCATGGCGCGTAGTCAAACGCTACGCGCGACAGGCGAACGTCCGCGGCAATGTCACGCCGCACACACTGCGGCATTCGTTCGCCACGCACCTCGTCGACAACGGCGCCGACTTGCGCGCCGTGCAGGAAATGCTCGGCCACGCCGACATTGCCACCACGCAAATCTACACGCACGTCAGCACGGATCGATTGAGCAAAGCCCACAAAGCGTTTCATCCGAGGGGATAATTCTCTGGCCTGCGGTAGCTTGTTGCCGCCCTAGCCAAGCAAGCTCGATTGCGGTTTCGAAGCCCGCCGTGGCGACAATGAAGAAGACCGTATGGGGCAATGTGCGACCTCCTCTTTGCATCGGACGAAAGCGGCAAGAACAGGGAAACCTCCCAGTCGGGCGCAATGGCATGCTCGCGGCCCCGCAACAACCAACACATCGCATTCGACAATAGTTCTATGGATCTGTTGGTACACAATAAATGGGACAACGTCGTGAAATATCCGGGTTGGACCATTCGTGCTCATTCGTGGTCAAATTCCTCTTCCTCGCGCTCGGCCTCGTCCTCGTCCACGTTCTCAGCCTCCACCTTCCGCTGCTTTGACCAGCGCGGCATCACTGCCTGCATATCCGGCCGCGGCCCGCGAAGCGCCGCCCCAGGATCCAGGTTGATAAATCCCGTCCGCAACACCGCGCGCGGATTCGCCGGAAACTGCAAATCCCCCTGCCCTTCCGGCGTCAAATCCGTATCCACCGCCATCCGCATCGCCTGCTGCACCGCGCTCGTCTCGCTAGGCGCCTCGTCCTCCCCCAACGGCGGAAACAAACCCCGCAACTGACGGTACTCCCAAAAAATCCGCATCAACGCACGCATCGCGTTGTTTGCCTGCTCCCCCTGTTCACCCGAAAAAGGCGACAACCCGTTCCGCGACATCGTAGCCATCGCCCGCGACATCATCACCTGCAGCAACGCCAGCGCATGCGCCGTCTGCTGATGCAACGGACTCGTCATATCCCGGCCATCCGCAACCGCCAACCCATCCGTCAACGCCGCGTTATACTCCGCCAACTCAAACGGACACACCGGCCGATCCTTCGGAGCCATTGCCTCGATTTCCGGACACGCCACCGGACACGACCCCCACATCCCGCACTGCGGCCCGCATACCATCAACCGCCGCGCATACAACCCATGCACCACCGCATTCCGGTTCCCCCGCTGCCCCCCCGACAAATCAAACCCGCCATGAAACCGGCAACGCCCATTCGCATGGTCAGGCGACAACTCGCACGGCCCACCCGACACCGACCGCGCCCCGCAGATCCGCCGCGCCAGTTCCGCCTCCTTCGCCTCCACCACCGCAACCCACTCGTCATCCCATGCCCGCGAACAAGGCGAACCCAACGGCGTCACCCGCACAGACTCCTTCCCCCGCGCCTCACACACCGCATCCAAATGCGCCTTCACATGCGGCTCCACCGCCAAATAAGCCCCCTTCAAAACATCAAACGCCGACTCCGGCTTGCTAGGCATAGGAATTATCCTCCTATTAACAAGCCCGGCGTGTTGCACTGAAGGCACATGAGGCGACACACCACTCCTCCCACATCAGCCCAATAGCGGCACCCAAGCGAAACCAACCACCACGGAAGCCAGCCACTGGTATGGAGTGCGGTGGCAAAGCTGACAAGCGGCGACACCGCTTTGGACGAAAGGCAAGTGATAGGCGGGAATTGCACAATGGGAAAGGTGAAAACAGCTAGCGGATAGTGCGCTGTCAGTCTCTATGCGAGCCTGCCACGCATCCGGTGAAGATACTCTCTAATTTGCCGAACTGAGGGCGCATCAAGAAGTTCTGGCGACGCGGACACGATTTCATTGAGGCATTGCTCAAGCTCTTGAGGTGGCCAGTCAGCCTCTAGATCCACAATCTTTGCCAAGAATTGCAACGCCTCCGCAGGATGGCGACTGCACAATTCTGACTTGACGAGCAGCACGCAGATAACATGAAGATTCTTGATTGGTTTCAGCCAGTGCCTTAACTGGTCAAAAGCCTCGGGGAAACTTTTACCACTTACGATACAGAGTTCGGCTAAACTCTCCACGATGTCCTTCGTAGCGTATTCGTTTCCCTGCGGCCAAACCGACTTCAAGAACGGCGACACTCGATTGGACCAATGTTGTTCTTTTTGCGGACCAGCACTCTTAAGCGATTCCGCTAATGTATCGGCAACTATGGCAATTGCGTGCGGCGGCAAAGCTCGAAATGCTAGACGCAGATCGCCTTCTGAGAACACATCCGCCGAATCAAGGGCAACATAGGTAAGGAATCTTGCGTATTGACTACCAAAGTCTCCGAGTTCCGTGTAATGATGAGAACATGCCAAGAACGACTGCTTAAATGCCTCCAGTAATGGGTGATGAATGCGTGGAGACCAAAGAAACCCCTGCCAAACAGCGGTAGCCTCCAATTCGTTTACGTTCCAGTCAAACAAAGGCAAGAAGCGGCTCTTACACCAATCCTCGTCGACTCGGAAAAGCGTCATTGTGTGAACGGCTAAATGTACGCGGCCATTGCGAAAAGCAATGTTGCTTGTATCACATATCTCTGTGAACCATTCGCGGTACGGACTTGTCAAGGACTGGTCATCTTGCAACCCCTGGCGGTACCACATCTTGATGACCGCGTCTACTGTCCTTCCGAGTGGATGGTTCAAGGCGTGGGTAACGTAATCTTTGTGTACGCCTTTCTCTTCGTAATCTAAATGCAGCATTCTGGCTAAAAAGGCCAGCAAGGGAACCGACGCGCCCTCACCTTTCTTTGCGACAAGATTCAACCACCTACTAAGACCGGGTGATAGCGAAATCAGGATATCGTCTGGAGCGTTCCACAGCACGGGGCCAACCCATCTCCAACGCCGGTAAGCCAGACTCTCTTCTGACCAAGCATTAATGGCCTGCCGCCAACGATCAACAATCCAAAGGCTTTCGCAAGAGAGTGAATAGAGAGCACAGAATGTCGTGCCGAACTCTCGTCTGCACCTTTCTTGCCAATTGTCTTCATCCCAATGGTCTTCGGTTTGATTTAGCTTTAGCCATTCCACAAGTTCTCGTCGATGAATTGGAGTAGCTGTGTAGCTTCGCCCGTCATCACCGTCACCTAGCCAAAAGGGAAACTCGTCACGTTCATCCTCAGCTATTCTCCACTCAGATCTTCTTTCAGATATTTCTCTATACTTGGCTAATGCTTCAGTTCCAAGTTGAGTTCCTGCGTCTACCAACTTCGCTAACCGCAGCCAAATTATCCTATCAATTATTCTATTCCAATCCTCAACGGAAAGGTCGTCTTTGAACATTTCCCTCGGGGGTCCAGCCAATATCGCATTTTCCAGATTTTTCAATTCCGACCGCTCAAGCCTGACGCCAATCCAAGCCAGTAAGCGAATAACCTCTCTTTGAGTAGCTGTTGACCAGAGCCACCAACCGTTGTCAGAAAGTATCCACGCGACAGCCTGTTCTTTCTCAATTACATTCTCGCTTCTCGCTGCAAAAAATGCGAGTCGCTTAAATAGTGGATAAGGCATTTCAAACCAGTCCTCGGCATAACGTCGTGCTCGTACAATGTCTTGCTTTGCAATGGCGCACCAAGAGTCTCGGAGAAGAACTATCAATACCGTCCAATCATGAAAATTGTGGTTCTGAGGGTGATTCGGTATTGAAGGGTGGTCGATATAGGATCTGTCGAATTTGTCGTCGGCCCCCCCAAGATCACGCATCAAGTCCAGTGCGTCTCGTAGTAGCGGAAAAATATCCGGATAAATGTTACCTATAACTTTGAGCCAAGCCGCATCGTTCCCATGGTCACTGATTGTGGAATGAACATGTCTCGTTGCCAGTACTAGGTCCCATTCAATTTCTTCCTTTTCTGGCCTCCCTTGAGTTGCGTTACTGTTGTCAGGTACATGAAATGCGGCCCTGAACATCACGCGCGGCGCCAGAAGCCTCCGTAGCTCTACACGGAGGCTGGCAGTCAAACCACTGTGCGCCAATTTTCCAAACCAATCGTAGAGACCAAACTGATTGCCGTTGGCTGCTGTTTGGCCGTCCAAGACCATTCTCCAAATTGAGTACAAACGGTCATCAGGTACTCCGTTTGGAGATGCGTCCAAGATTTGCTGGAGTGAAGCGCTGTTCGCGTTCTGCTGAAGCCTCTGAATCCTGGAAAGTTCCGCCTGAATTGTGCGCGCCAGTTCTTGATGTATGTGGCCACCATACTTGGTGAGCCACAGAATCAATCGAGGGTCTCCCAGATGCCTTGAAAGCCATCGCGCCAAGTTTTGTTGGATATTGTCCCAACTTGCGCCGGAAGTGCCAGATCCTAGCAATCGCATCCACGGCGCTAGAGCATATGGACAAGGTCTTTCCGCAACGCTAAAGGTTAATTTGTCATCCACGTCATTATTAGGCCGAACTCCAAATCTAATTAAATCAGCATGCCTATATCTCTTGAAATAGAAGTACTCAAGCCAATCCAGAGGCGGGGCAGGCTTAAACTCGGCAAAATGCTTGGCAGGAGAGCCGCTCAGGTCGCTTATTGCCCACAACATCCTCCCCACAAAGTCGTCCTGCTCCGTACTGGATGTCGGCATCGCCAACGCATATTGTGAGACAATTCTTTCCTTGCCCTGAACCCCGTCTCGATACGTACGCGCCCACTCGCTTAACGTTTTGTGAAGTAGCGAGTGTGCCTTATTCAACTTATAGAGAATTGGGGTAACATTCTTCGCTTTCCACTCGCTTTCCGCCTTTTCTCTGTGACCTATCTTATATTCGCCGAATGCGAAAAATTCAGGCGACGCCTCGCCTAATAGCTTGTCCGCGGCCAGAGCATCCATCATATAGCGAAGTACTGGATCATTTATGCTGTATCCCACAAAACAAACGGTGAAATTACGAAAAATCTCGCCAACAAACCGGGCGGCCCAACGTTCAGTTAAGTACGCAAGCCCAAAATCTCCACTCGAAATGACCAGTCTTTGTAGCGCATTTGTGTCTGATGTCGCTGGTAACAAACCGTGAAGGTAAACTAGGCCGTTGATTCTTTTTTGTTTGGGTATAGGTAACATTGGAGCCGCGAATCGCTCGAATTCTAGGCCATCCCGTGAAGCTGATTCCTCGAAGAGTCGGTCGAAATTCGTAGTGATCAACCGATATTCACCGCCGCGGTTCTTGCTCAAAGTGAGCAGCGCTTGGTGAGTCTCAGTGGCTTTCCGATTAAGCGACTTTGGCAATAGGAAATTTCTGATAGCCTCCCGTACCGCTAACCTGCCCCCAGGTACTTCCGACTCCAATAAGCCAATTGCCATATCGAATCTACCCGATTTTCTTGCGGCCTCCTGAACTGAGTTGGGCACGATGTTGAAATGGCCATACACTTCGTCAACAAGCCAATTAAATCCTCGCAGTCCGGCCGGGTAGGAAATTCCAGCACCACAGAAAAAGACGACTCTTCCTTCTTCGTGATCTTGAAGCAGTCGATCAGGAACGTCTGGTCCATTCTTCAGAAACTGCATCTGTGGAGTTGCCCCTTTTGCCTAGCCAGGTAGTATACGTAGATTTTGTCGTAGGTCTAAACCTGCAATCAATTTGCTCTCATCGGTATTCCAGCTTACTGCAGCCCCAATTGTCCGATGCCTTGACGTACGATTTCTTCCCGCAAGTCGGTTTAACCGATGTGCTTCTTTTGTTTCCAACGTTAGAGCGTACGCAAATCGAGTCCCTCAAAGATCGGATAAGATCAGACTCGCAACCGTGGAGCAACACCCAAACTCATTGTCAATGCTTACGTTATTGCCGGTGTACATTTTTGTAACCCCTCGTTTGAATCCGACGTACCGAGCCAATCCACTCGGTACATCCTCCTGCAAACTGCAACAAGCGGGACATAAAGGTAGGGAACGGCCAAAAAAGGATGCGAAGTCAACCAGAATGGAATCAAGCCAACGCGGCAATCCTCACATCAAGTCTGCGCTTTTTTTGGACCGCGGTAGCTTGCTGCCGCCTTACCCAAGCAAGCTCGCTTGCGGTTTCGAAGCCCGCCGTGGCGACAATGAAGAGGACAGTATGGGGCAATGTGCGACCTCCTCTTTGCATCGGACGAAAGCGGCAAGAACAGGGAAACCTCCCGGTCGGGCGCAATGGCATGCTCGTGAGGCAAGGCCACAACCGGCTTCGATTTATCTGTTCAGCGAGATGGGGTCGTCAAAACGGCCTTACCAAAAAAAATCCCCTCCCTGTCGGGAGGGGACGTACGTGACGGTGAAAGTGTCTCACTCGTATACTTGCTATACGGCTCTCGCGTTGACTTACGCGCCCATCGCTTTGATCTTTTCGAGAATGTCATACGGCGCGAGTCCCTGGAAGGGGACTTGTTCTTCGATACCGCCGCAGCCGGGTTTGGTAACGCCCATGCGCGCGAACTTGGGCGTGAGACCGCGTTCGATGAGCCATGTGCCGTAGCGCGCGCCGAGGCCGGTCTTGAGATTCTGTCCTTCAACAACGAGTACAAACGGGGATTTGCCCGCGATGGCCGTGGTCTCTTCGTCCACCACGTTCAGGGTCGGTTTGTTGATAAGGCCGACGTCGATGCCGGCTTTGCGCGCCTGCTCGACGGCGTCCAATGCCCGGTACAGCAATTCGCCATAGGACACGACGTAGCCCGCCGTGCCTTTGCGAATGATCTCGTCTTTCCCGGGAGTAAATGTGTAATTGCCGTCGTAGAATTTCGATCCGTCTTCGTTGAGGATAAACGGAATCTTCGAGCGGTTCGTGAACACGTAGCGAAGCCCACGGTCGTTCCAGATTTTGTACAGCAGGGCTTTCAGTTGTAGTGCATCGCCGGGGAAGTAGAGTTTTGTGTCGTCGTCTTCCAGACCTGCATCGGCGAAGAATACGTTGATGCCAAAGTGGCAGGTGTTGTCCGCGATTTCATCCACGCCGGCATGGGAGAAGTGGCAAATGGCAGTGGCTTTGTTCAACCGCGCCATGGTGGCCTCGGACACGATCATTTCGAGGAAAGCCGAGAAGGTGCTGAAGATGCCTTGTTTGCCGGGCGTAAAGCCGAAGCCCGCCGCCGCGCTGAAGTTGCCGCGTTCCTGCACGCCGCCGTTGATGCATACATCGGGGTGCGCGGTGCGAATGGCTTTGAGCCCGGTGGAGCCTTCGAGGTCGGAGTCAATGACGATCACGCTGCTCTTGCGCTCTTCGGGAGTCATCTTCGCGAGGATTTCGTTTACGTAGGTGCCGAATTCCACGCGGTTGCCTGCAGTTTCCTTGGACGATCCCAGGTAGGTTTGTGACGTCTTCTCCACCTTGACGTTGTTCAGATAGTCCACGGCCGCTGTATGGCCTCGAGCGGTGAGGTAGGCGACCGCGTGGTCTTTCTTGATCACGTCGTGGCCAGCATGGTTGTTTTCGATGCCGGGCACGCCGGGCGCCATGACGCGCTTGTTAATCAGCGCGACGGGCCCGTCGGTCGCCATTGCTTTTTGCATGCGTTGGTAAAGCGCGGCCAGATCTTCGGCGTCGTGCGCGTCCACGGTGAGGCCGTGGCCGGCGAGTGTCTTGCCGATGTCGTATCCCGGCAGATAATCCTTGGGATGACCGGAAATGGTCACGTTGTTGTCGTCGATGCAGAGTTTCACATTCAGCTTCTGCGCTACGGCAAGCCGGGCCGCTTCCGCGTCGTCGCCTTCCATTTGAGATCCGTCGCTGCCGAACAGGAAGACGGTTTTGCCGGGGTGGGCCAACGCCACGCCATTGACAAACGGCCACAGGTGGCCGAGACGTCCAGAGCTGAACATGATGCCTTCTTCCGGTTCCAACTCCGGGTGGCCAAAGAGGCCGTGGCCGTATTCGCGGTAGTGGTAGAGTTTTTCAAAGGGCATGTGGCCGTTGAAGGCCGCCATGGCGTACTGAATCGCGACGCGGTGGCCTGCTTCGTCGAAGAATGCGGGGTAGACCTTGTCGCTTCCGCGCATGAAGGCATCGGCGATCAGCACTTCCGGTACGATGCTGTAGGCGCCGCCGGTGTGGCCGGCGAGCCCTTTGATGCCGGCAATCGCGGTGTAGAAGATGATGACGTCGCGGACGAGCTGCACGTTTCCTTGCAGGTGGGCCAACTGGTCCGGCGTCAGCGCCGGTTGGGACGGGTCGAGTACCAGCGGCTCATAATCGTTCACTGGAATGGGAAAACTCATGGCAAAGCCCCTTGTCACGGCGTGGAAAGCCGCGTATTTAGTGCGAATCGAGTACCCCAGGGGGACAAAATCGGAGGGAGTATAGCAAGTTTACGCGGTACAATTCAGCCCCGAGTTAACACGAATTCCACGAATGGGACATTCCATTCTATGAGGATTGGCAAATACGTTTGGAATGCAACGCTCGCCAATTCCAAAGGGTGCGTGACGCACAAGCGACGGTTTGCAGCCACGTCTGAGTGTTCCGGGAATTTGGCCCCGAGACATTAAGTTTTGTTCGTGAAATCCGTGGTTGGCCGCTATTGCCTGGCACGTATGTACGCAGTCAAGATTCGAATGTTGGTGCAGAACACGCTGCTATCGATGATTTGCCGCGTGTCGCCGTCCTCGCCTTCGCTCCGGAGACGCCCGGTGGTTACCCAGGCACCTCGTGCGTCGAGACCGTCGATGGCTTCGCGCACCGCGACTGGATCGGCGGGCACCGCGCGTGGCACGCGTACCGATTTTTTTGATCCCTCTTTTTCATCCAACGTGCGAACAGCTACTTCATACTCGTCTTGAATGCTGTCGAGACTGTTCGACGTGATGAACGAATAGTGTGTGGGCATGTCATCGCTGCTGTAGGTAAGCTGATAGTCCTTGGTGAAAAATAGGGGCCGGTTGGTTTGCAGTTCGTAGAATCGGGCCAATCGGCCATCCGGCAGAACGGACGCGCGGTAGTAGGCCAGCGCGCGCGGAATCGGTTCGAGAAAGCGTCTCTCGCCGGTTCTGAGAGAAAGCTGGATCAAAGTACGCATGACGCCTTGGGACTCTCCCCCGGTAATTGCGGGTGGCTCGAACTTGCGTGCCCACGCGGGATGCATGTTCGCATCGTACTGTTGAGCCCATCCGGGTTGGGGATCGGGCATCTGGGCCAACAAAATGAAATCGCCGGCTTTGATGGCAGAGTCCCGGTAGGCGGTGATATCATAGATGTCGTGTGCCAGCAGCATCGTGTCGATGGTATCGCTAATTCCGCCGTCATTGAATGTATAGTGGCCGTAGTATGAACGTTGCACATAGTCTCTTGACCAGGACTCTGGATAGCTTGCCTTAATGACCGGGTGCTCTGCGGGGTCGAGGGGACCGCTGAAGCGCTGCGGCCATGCACCGTTTGGAAACTGTACCTCCATCAACTTGGCAAGCGCATATTCGACGGCCTCGTGAACAGACGGATCCTTGAATTGAACGGCCTTGTCAAACTTCATCAGGAATTGCAGAGCTGCTTGCGTCGTATTGTCGTCCAGCGTGGATACGTTCTTGCCGCTTTCGTTGTTGTCGGCGCGAAACGCATACGCTTTGCGTTTCTCCGTGCCGGCTTCGAGCCGGTACTCCCAGCCTCCAGACTGCAACTGGCCGTGCACGAGTGCGCGCGCGGATTTTCGAGCCGCTTCCAGGTAGTACGGATCGCCGGTCGCTTCGTACGCGGCGAGATACGCTTCGCCGACGGTGGGCGTTCCCGGCGGTTGCACCCACGATTCCGTTGCGGTTGCCTTAACCTCGCCTTCGCGCTGCGCCAGGTCCGCGCTGTAGCGCCAAAGGTAGCCGCCTTCCACGGTCACGGTCTCATTGAAGAAAACGGCGGCGCGTTTCAGGGCTTGGCGCGCCTCGTCTCCGGAGGGGGCTTCGGCGTAGGCACTCATGGCCTTTACCAGACAAATCGCCAACAGAAGTGGCATGGTACGCATCGGTATTCTCCCCGGGGCTGCCGCGCTTCTCGCCATGCTAAAAGCGCGCTTGGCGCTACATGCGGGCTAGTCGCGTTAACGGACGATCTTTTTCATCCAGAAGACCATCGGCTTTGCCGTTTCAGAGTCTTTGTCCACGTCTTTCCAGACATAACGCGCAATGAGGTGCGGTTGCTTTACATAGCCGAACTTTTCCCAGATGGGATCGAGGGGTTCGTAGTCGGGTGGGCTAAGTGGATGATCGATCGGGCGCTGCACGCCGCAGAAGGCCGTGTACTCAAAACGGCCCAGTGCGCGCGCGTGATCTTCCCGGCCCTGAAAGAAGAATTTGTATAGGCCTCGGCCGCGGTAGGGTTTGAGCAGGACGGACTCGCCGCAGTAGAACACGCGCGATGGGTCGTATCCGTTCGCAGCCACCGGCTTAATGAAATCATCGATTTCGCAGTCCAGCGGCAAGCCGGTGGAGGCGCCGATGACTTTTTCGCCTTCCAGTGCCAGTACGATGATGCTCTCAGACGTTTCGAGATAGGTCTGCAGATATTTCTCTTCGTATTCCACGGTGCCGTCGTACAAGTAAGGAAAATCCCGGAAGACAGCGATTCGCAGGCGGGCCAAGTCAGGCAAGTACGGCTGCATGGCTCTGCCGGTCAAGGTGCGGATGGTTATGCCTTCCGTGGACATCAGGCTTCCTTCACCTGGGCAAGCCAGTCTTGCAGGTTATAGTAGTTGGTTACGCGTGAGACTTTGCCATCGCGAATCTCAAAGAAAGCGCCCGCGGGCAAGCGGTACGTCTGGCCCTTGGCCGGGGGCAGGCCTTCGTCGGTTTTCAGATACTTGCCCAGTACCGTAAACTCGGCCGCGGCGCGCGATCCGTCATCGCTTGTCATGATCAGGATGTCCACGAGCTCCTCTTTGTACGAGGCGTTCATGCGGTCCATGAAGGTTCTAAACGCCTCTCGGCCAATTTGCCGCCCACCCTGGTTGATGTCGTGCACGACATCCTCGGTCAGCAAGCCCAGAAATGTGTTCATGTCGCCGGCATTAAACGCAGCGTAGTACTGCTTGATGAGTTCGTTTGTGTTCACGTCGTTGTTCCTTGTGACGTACTTTCCTGTCTCGGGATCGTACCAATTGGCCGTCCGCCGGATCGAATTCCCGGTGGTTATTCCCGTGAGGTTGGAGTCCCGTTCGCGCAGTCATGCACATTCAGCGGGATTAAGCGGTCCGGGCCACTTCCTGATGGCGCGACGTCGTATGGCGGCCGCGTTGCAGAAGAACCAGCGGCTTGATTCATCGCGAAATCCGAGCCCGTAGGCTAGCGCGCTTGCCAGGCACAAAACGCTCCGGTTTCTACATCCGTCCAGTCTCGATGCTCTCGACTGCCTTGCGCCCGAGCAAGTGCACCATGACAATCATGGACGCGAACCGCTCGTCCTGGGTCAGGCCCTGCTTGTAGCGGTAGTAGATCTGCTGCACAATGACCGCAAGCTTGAACAGCGCGAGTATGTAGTAATAGAGAATGTTCGACAGATCGCGTCCGGTGATTTCCGCGTATGTGTTGGCTACTTCCTGCCGGGTCATCGCGCCGGGCAATGTGGTCATGAAACACTGAACCGTTTTGAACGCGTCTGCGTCCGCGGGTTCCATCCAATAGCTGAGCGAGGTGCCCAAGTCCGCGAGTGGATCGCCGATGGTGCACATCTCCCAATCCAGCACGCCGATTATTCGAGTCAGGTCTTCGGGAGCGACCACCACGTTGTCGAACTTGTAGTCGTTATGAATCAGGACCGCTCCGGTATCCATGGGCACGTGGTCCTTGAGCCAGGCGATGACCCGATCGATTTCCGCGATGTCGTCGGTTTTCGACCCTTCGTATCGCTTGGCCCAACCTTCCGCTTGGCGCAGGACGTATCCGTCGCCCTTGTACAATGCGTCCAGCCCGATGGCCTTGTAGTCGAGGCCATGCAAGGTGGCGAGATTCTTGACAAAGCCACGACAGCATGCCGATGCGAGTTCGGGTGAAACGGCCGGAAAATCGGATGGCTTTTTGTGGCGCATGATCACGCCTTGGATGCGCTCCATCACATAGAAGTCGGAACCGATGACAGAATGATCGTCGCAGAAGACCACCGGCTTGGGCGCGGGCGCGTACACGGGATGCAATCTTTCCAGCACGGTGTATTCGCGCTTCATGTCGTGCGCGCCTTTCACCTTGCTGCCGAACGGAGGGCGGCGCAACACCCACTCCCGCTCGCCCAGTCGAATCAAATAGGTCAGGTTCGAATGCCCGCTCGGGAATTGTTCGATAACCAGGGATCCGCTGGTTTCCGGCACGGTCCTGTGGAGATACGATTCCAGCGCGGAGATGTTGAGCTCCTCGCCGTGGCGAACAGGCGCGGTGCCGTCGACGCCAATCATTGCCGGGCTCCGGACTCCACGGCAATGCCGTACTGTTTCAAGATGCGCTTGGCGACCGAAAGTTTATGCACTTCGTCCGCGCCATCATAAATGCGAGCGGCGCGTTCATGGCGGAAGAAATACGAGAGCGGGGTGTAGTCGGTTACCCCGAGGCCACCGTGCACCTGAATAGCGCGATCCACGACACGTTGCAGCACGCCGGCCACGTGAAACTTGATCAACGATATTTCTTCCCGTGCCTCTTTGGGTCCCAGTTTTTCGATCATCCATGCGGCATGCAGTACGGCGAGTCGGGCCGCGTTTATTTCCGCTCGGCTTTCCGCGATCCACCCTTGAATGAACTGGCGGGAGCCGAGCGGTTTTCCGGGCGCGATTTCGCGTTTGGCTGCATAGTCGCACATCAGCTCGAAACTGCGCTCGCACATGCCCAGCCAGCGCATGCAGTGATGGATCCGTCCGGGCCCAAGGCGTTCCTGGGCCAACATGAAGCCCGCGCCTTCCGGACCGAGCAGGTTCGATTGCGGCACACGGCAATTGTCGAATCGCAGTTCCGCGTGACTCGCCCAGTCTTCTCCGACATCACCCATAATCGGAATATTGCGAACGAATTGGTAGCCCGGCGTATTTGTGGGCACGAGGATCATGCTTGCCCGAAAGTGGGGCGCGGCCGTCGGATCAGTCACCGCCATGACGATGGCAAACGCTGCGCCTTCCGCCGACGAGGCAAACCACTTGTGCCCATTGATCACGTAGTCGTTACCGTCTTTCACGGCGGTCGTGCTCATCCATACCGGATTCGATCCCGCGTGCTCCGGCTCGGTCATACCAAAACAACTTCGAATTTCGCCGCGAACGAGCGGTTTCAAGTACCGCTCTACCTGCGCGTCACTGCCGTGCAAATGCAGGAGTTCCATATTGCCTGCGTCCGGCGCTTGGCAGTTGAAGCAGTAGTGGCCGATGGGTGTGCGCCCCAACTCCGCTGTGAGCAGCCCATGCTCCACCAATGATAATCCCATTCCTCCGAGGTGGGCGGACATTTGGGGGGTCCACCAGCCGTTGGCCTTGACTCGTTCACGCACCCGATCCAATTCCGGTAGCATCGCGCGAAAGCCGCCTTCCAAAAGACCGGACTCGATGGGTATCAATTCGTCGTCGACAAATTGCCGCACTTCCGGCAGCAAGTCCTTCAGTCGCTCAGGCATGGAGAAATCCATCGGTGCACTCCCTATTAATGTGCAATTCCCAGGGACACATTTTTCCCGCTCGCCCAACCTCTCCCTAGAAAGAGAGAAGAGTCATCGCGCCCCGCACAAACCCAACTGGCAACGGAGAAAATCCAGGCATGGTGCGTCGCATTCAATTCACGTTCAACTACCGGTACGTCCAGAAGTCCGGGTCTTCCAAATGAGGTACGGCGTTGAAGGAGGACATCGTCATGCGCCCCTCGGTAAACAAGAATTCCGTGATCGACGCGTTGCGAATACGCCACATGAGATTCATGGTCGTCGGCGCGTCCAGCCCCAGCGCGCGTTGCACGGTCACTCCGGTCGGACCGCCCGACGTAACTACGACAAGGCGTTCGCCTCCGCCGTTGTGGCTCAGAACATGATCGATGGCGCGGCCAATCCGGCCCACGAAGGTCTCCCATGTTTCAACATCTGCCTCGGCGAAGGCACCGTCACCCCACATGGCCACTACTTTTTCAAAGACGCGTTGAAACAGCCTTTCCTTTTCCATGCGATCCTCGGCATTGGAGAACTGCATCATCGTTTCCATCATTTCGGGATCCTGCATGCAAAGCTGCGGAAGAAAGCGCTTACCAATTTCTTCCACCGGCATCTCCGCGAGGTCATCCACAATCCGGAGGTCGGGCACGTGCAAGCCGGCCTCGCGAAAGCCTTCGGCAATCAGTTCGGCCGAGCGGCGCTGACGTGCGAGGGGGCCACTGAACAGGTGGTTGGGAATGAACCCAATGCGCGCCCAATACCGGCCCAGCAAACGCGCCTGATCTTCGCCCAATGGCGACAGTTTGTCGTAATTCTCGTCGTGAAACGAGGCTTGCCCGTGACGCACCAATATCAACTCGCCCATGGCACTCTCCTGTGAAGCGTACACCTTAGCAAATAATGGTTGGCGGGCCAAAGCGTGCCGGTGGCGAGCGCGGCGGCATTGGAGCGGAATTGCGCCGCTATGTGGTTTCAACTTGCCCTGTTCAATGTGTATCCTGCCTGGACGACTGACGCAACGGGCAGTATTCAAGGTGGAGGAGATACGTGGAATGAGGTGCGCGATCAAGGCTTGGTTCGGATGGACTTTGGCGGTGGCATGGATGGTTTCGGTGGCCGACGCGCAAACTGCCTTTACTGCAGTAGGTACGGCGTCTATCGTTTCTCCGGCCGAAGCTCCGGTGACGGTGCAGAAGGCAGTGGCCATGTTACGCGAAGAGGTGGAAAAGCGTAGCCGGCTTCGATGGGATTCGGTCCACACATGGCCCGAAGGTACGGATACCGTGATTGTGTTGGGCACTCTGGAAGCATTAAGCACGCTTGACACGCCGCTGGGCACGGCCCTGACGAATGTGAAGCCGGAGGGCGACGAAGGGTATGTCCTTTCCTCCCGTAAGCAGGGCGAGCGGACGGTAGTCAGCGTGGTGGCGAACTCGCCGCGGGGCGTTTTGTTCGGGACTGGGCGGCTGCTTCGCGAACTCCGATTACGCCGGGACGAGGCTATGCTGCCCGCGGAGTTGTCGATCAACACGGCCCCGCATACGGCCCGTCGCGGCCATCAGGTTGGGTTCCGGCCGAAAGTGAACACGTACGATGGATGGACCGTCCCCATGTGGGAGCAGTACGTGCGCGACATGGTCGTGTTCGGCACAAATGCGGTCGAACTCATTCCTCCGCGCAGCGATGACGAACCGGATAGCCCGCTCTTCCCCTTGCCGCAGATCGAGATGATGGCCGAAATGTCCCGGGTGTGCGATGAGTACGGATTGGAAGTGTGGATTTGGTACCCGGCCATGGACAAGAACTACGGCGACCCAGCGACAGTCAATGCGGCACTTAAAGAGTGGGGCGACGTTTTCAAGGAGCTGCCGCGCATCGATGTGGTGTTTGTGCCCGGCGGCGATCCCGGCCATACCAAGCCCGAGCACTTGATGGCCCTACTCGAAAAGCAGACGGACGTGTTGCACAAGACCCACCCGGATGCGGAGATGTGGATGTCGCCGCAGGGGTTCACGCTGGATTGGATGAATGAATTTCTGGAGTACATGAAGAATGTGCAACCGAAATGGCTCTCCGGAGTCGTGTTTGCGCCGCAGAATCGCCTGAGCCTGCCGGTGATGCGCAAAGAGATCCCCGCGCAGTACCCTATTCGCCATTATCCGGATATCACGCATTCCTACTCCTGTCAGTATCCCGTGCAGGACTGGGACGTTGCGTTCCCGCTCACGCAGGATCGCGAAGTGATTAATCCGCGCCCCCGTGCGTTCACGGAGATTTACCGGTGGAGTGCGCCGTATTGCGACGGTGGATTCATCACCTACTCTGAGGGTGTGAACGACGATTTTAATAAGGTCCTGTGGAGCATGCTCGGATGGGATCCGGACACGGATCCGCATCAGGTTGCGGTCGAGTATGCGCGGTATTTCATTGGAACGGAATTCGAGTATGGGGTCGCCGAGATAATTTTTGGCTTGGAGCGGAATTGGACCGGACCGTTGGCCGCGAATGTGTCAGTGGACACCACGCTGTTACAGGTGCAGGAGTTGGAGCGCACCGCGAATCCTTTTGTGCGGTCAAGTTGGCGCTTCCAGCAGATCGTATACCGCGCGTATTACGACGCCTTTGTACGGCGTCGTCTCATTCACGAATCTCATGCCGAGCAAACGGCCCTGGCCGTGCTCCAGCGTGCGGACGTAGTGGGTAGTCTGCGCGCCGTGGAGGAGGCGGAGAGGATTCTCAATGACGCGCTAATCAATCCCGCGGCGCAGGAGTTGCGCAGCCGGGTTAGCGATATGGCCGAGGCGCTTTTCCAGAGTATTCGTATGCAGCATAGTGTGCCGCGATACCAAGCGGTGTCGATTGGGCGCGGCGCGAATTTTGATCTCGTTGACCGTCCGTTGAACAACCTGCCATGGCTTGCTGCCCGGTTTGCTGAATTGCGGAAGATGGAATCCGAAGAAGACCGCATTCTGGCGATTCACGCTATCGTGAACTGGACCAACCCTGGCCCGGGCGGGTTCTATGACGACTTGGGCGATCCCTTGAATCAGCCGCACCTAGTGCGCAATGTGACGGATGAATTCGATCCCGAGAACCGGACCAATCCGTTGCTGGGGTATTACCCGCGGCCGGTGGATCGGCGCAGGTCGTGGTTCAACGATGCAGAGACGCGGTTCGAGGCGCCGCTGTACATGAAGTATGAGAACCTCGATCCTGGTGCCGAGTACATTGTTCGCGCCGTGTACGCCGGCGATAAGTGGGATACGCAGATGCGCCTCTTTGCGGACGACGTGCAAGTGCATGATTTCATGGACAAGCCCGATCCCATCGCGCCGGTCGAATTCGACATTCCGGTCGAAGCGACCCAGGACGGCACGCTCACCCTCAAATGGGATCAGACTCCGGGTAGGGGCAGTTCTGGACGTGGCACGCAAATCGCGGAAGTGTGGCTCATTCAGAAGAAGCGGCTGGAGAGCGAGAAGGTCGCGCCAAACCCGCAACGCCGCTTGGGTGTGTTCTAGACCGAAAGTGACGGGCTCTCGTTGTGAGGCTGCCCGGAGTTGGGATTGGCATCTGCTACCGATGAAGACCTGGTTCTTCCAGGCTGGGTCTGCGCAGGAGTAACGCGACGAGTCGGAGTAGCGACTCCGTGCACGACAAATGACGGGTCATCTCGCGTTCTCGGGTAGGGTTGTTTTGGCGTTCAATAGAATTGCTGCACCCGTCTCTTGTTTCGGGAATTTCTGAAATAGGGGAATAGTCTGGGCAAAAAAATACCGTCCTTTTCATGACAGCTTCTCCGCCAACCCTGCCATCTTGTCGCCCATAGAGGCCAGTTTGCGTAACATCGGGGTAGGCATCCGGCGAATTTGGCCATACCACCGGGACATGGTTTCAAAGAATTCCAAAAGTTCGCTTAACCGTTCGTATTCCTGATAGTTCCCTTCATTACGTGCAAACTCGATGGATTCTCGGAGAATCTGGATAGTGGGGTCCATTTCGCGGTGTTTGCGCTCGTCGAGGATGGTCATAAACATTTCCCAAACGCCTGCGACCGTCTCGAAGTGTTCTCTTCGATCCCCCATCACATGGCTGACCCGGACAATGCCCCAGCCTTGAAGTTCTTTCAAGGTGGTGCTGACATTGGAGCGGGCAATGGAAAGGGTTTCGGCGATTTCATCCGCTGGGAGAGGTTTTGCGGTAACATAAAGCAGGGCATGCACTTGAGCGACTGTGCGCGTCACCCCCCAGCGGGCGCCCATTTCGCCCCAGTGAAGGATGAACTTCTTCATGGAAGGGGTCAACTGCATCAAACTTCTCCTGTTACGATAATATCTGAAAGTACAGAAATTGTCAACGCGGAGAGTGAGCAAAAGAAGAACCCCCGGCCCGCGTGAGCGGATCGGGGGGATATCAGTGTCGGTAGTAGAATTGCGATTAGCGCTGGCGCCAACGGCGTTGTCCGCCGCCCTGGCCGTTGCCTCCGCCGGGGTTGCCGCCGCGATAGCCGCCGCCGCTGGTGCGACGACGATACCCGCCGGCTTGGCTACCGCCGTTAAACTCGCGGCCGCCGCCGTGGCCACGGGTTGGAATGTGAACTGCGCCTTCCCACTCGGTCCGTGGAATGGCTTTTCCCAGGGCGCGCTCGATGGATCCGAGCACGAAGGCGTCTTCCGGACTTACAAAGGAAATGGCATCGCCCTCGGCGCTGGCGCGGGCGGTCCTGCCAATTCGATGGATGTAGTCTTCGTGGTTGTTGGGCATGTCGAAGTTGAACACGTGGGTGATGCCCTGCACGTCCAGGCCGCGCGATGCGACGTCGGTAGCCACCAGCACATTAAACTTGCCTCGGCGGAATCCGTCTATGGCCCGTTGGCGCTGGGATTGGGTGCGGCCACCGTGAATGGCCTCTGCTCGGACGCCTTCTTTCGAGAGCGCCTTGGCGATACGGTCCGTACGGTGTTTGGTGCGCACGAAGACCAGTGCGGATTGCACATCGTGTTCCCGAAGTATTTTCGAGAGCAAGGTTAGTTTCGCGTCGGGGTGCACCGTGTAAACGCCCTGGCGAACCGCGTCGGCCGGCTTGGATATCCGGCCAATCGTGATGCGAACCGGGTCATTCTGCAATTGGTTGGCCAGCCGTTTGATTTCGTCGGGGAAAGTGGCGGAAAACAGCATGGTCTGGCGCTCTTCGGGGAGGGCCTTGAGGATGCGCTGAATATCCGGCATGAAACCCATGTCCAGCATTCGGTCGGCCTCATCCAGCACGAGGACGGTCAGGTCGTCCCAGCGGATGTTTCCGCGCTCCATGTGGTCCAGCAAGCGTCCCGGCGTGGCCACGATAATGGCGCAGCCGCGGCGCAGTGCATAGGTCTGGGGTTGCATACCCACGCCGCCGTAGATGCAGCACGTGCGCAGGCCGACGGCTTTGCCGAGCGGCTCCAGTACGTCGCACACCTGCTGCGCGAGTTCGCGTGTTGGCGTGAGCACCAGCATACGGTTGCGGCCTTTGCCCCCTTCCTGAGCCAGTTTCGTCAGGGCAGGCAGGCTGAAAGCCAAAGTCTTGCCGGTGCCGGTCTGGGCAATGGAAACCACGTCGCGGCCGTCGAGGGCGGCGGGAATGGTTTCGGCCTGTACGGGGGTCGGGTTGGTAATGCCTTTGGCATTCAACACCCGAAGGCACCGGTCATCAATTGACAAATCTGAAAAAGACATGTACGTCTCCCAAAGTTCTCGCGTCGCAAGAACAGTTGTAGGGCTGATTCTGCATGCTCAGCGCCGACAACTAGGGAAACTACACGAGGGAAGGCACCCAGGTAAGTGAGATGATGAGCATCCGGCAGGCGGGAAAGACCATCACAAGACCAATAACCCCTGCCAAGCAGAACGACTAAGTGCACGAAGTGTACACAATGGCGGGCAGGGAAAGCAAATGCGCTACGGAAGCCTCATTCGTCCGGGTTCGAGGCGGGGATCTCGGGACGGGGGCACGATTCCGCAGACCGGAACGCGGCTTGGGGTTCGGTCCTGTATATCTTCTCCATCTGCGATCGGTATTCGTGGCTCGCCCGGGCGTTTACAAATAGAAACAGGAAGAAGGTCAAAACGAAGTAAATTCCGATGGAATACGCGAAGGCAAGGGAATGACGCTCAACAAAAAGCGCAATTCCGATTGCCAGCTCATGCTTGGGCAGCATACCCTCGATTTCCGGCACGAGGACGACCACTATCCAGAATGCCGCCACCGCCAGGCCAAGCAACAACCCAACGACGGCCAAGCTGGCCGCTAAGCCTCCCGGCAGGGGTGGCATGGCAAAGATGTAGCCGCACAGGCCGCACTGCACGCGCCTCCCATGGCGTCTGTGAAAGAGCATGTATGGGATGAGTCCGGCAAAGAGCAGCAAGAGACACCCCGCCCCGTCGTCTTCCTCGGCGACCTTGTAGAACATCTCATCCTGTCGACAACTTGGACACCTGAAGTAGTACTTCATGTACCCGCCTCTCGTGTGCGTGAGTACTATAGCATGGAGGTGTATGCGCATTCTCGACGTCGTCCAGCAGACGTTTGGTTTGTGTTAAAGTGCCGTCACTTGGTGGCAATTTGAAGGGGCTCCATGATGATGAGAACGTGTTTCTGCCAATTGTTTTTGGCCGCTTTGGTTACTTCCGGGTCCGCGTACGCGCAGCCTTTTCTAGCACAAGGCATCATGTCTGGCGAGGTGACTGCCAACAGCGCGTTGTTGCAGACACGCTTGACCGGGTCCGATGGCCCCGTCGACGGTGACGTACCGGGCGCGCCGGGTTGGGTGCGGTTCGACCTCAGCGAGGCACCCGATTTCTCCCGTGCAACGGCAACCCCTTGGGTTGAGGCCGTAGCGGAAAACGATTTCATCGCGCGGGTTCCCGCACGCGACTTGAAACCGGGTGCCGAGTACCATTACCGAGCCGTTTACGGTGCGACAAAGGAGGCTCCGCGACTTAGCCATGCGGGCAGGTTCCGGACGCTTAATCCGAGTGTACCCAGCCCTGTCCGGTTCGTTGTCGTTACGGGCATGAACTACAATAAGTTTCACAACGAAGAGAACGCCTATACGGGCCCTGACAAGCCGCTGGGCTATCCCGCCTTGTGGACCATGCGAAACTTGATGCCCGATTTTTTTGTGGGCACGGGCGACAATGTCTACTATGATCATCCGCGCGAAGGGGCCGCGGAAACGCTGCCGCAACTGCGCAAGAAGTGGCACGAGCAGTTCGTGCAACAGCGGTACCGCGATCTGTTTGCCTTTGTGCCGACCTACTGGGAGAAAGACGACCACGACCATCGCTTTAACGATTGCGACACGACCGGCGACCGGTTGCCTCAGTCGGATTTGGGTATCAAGACGTTCGTCGAGCAAATGCCGGTGCTCTATCCCGACGACCCCAACGGCAAGACGTATCGGACGCATCGCCTAAGCAAATTGGCGCAAATCTGGTTCGTCGAAGGCCGTGACTACCGCAGCCCTAATGCCTCTCCCGATGGTCCGGAGAAAACGCTATGGGGCGCGGAACAACTGGCGTGGTTGAAAGAGACACTTCTTACGAGCGATGCGCCGTACAAGTTCCTCGTGTCACCCACGCCGCTCATCGGACCGGACGACGCCTACAAGAAAGACAACCACACGAACCCCGAAGGCTTTCGCACGGAAGGCGAAGCCTTTTTTGCGTGGCTTGGCGAGAACCGGTTTCAGGAGAAGGGTTTTTACATTCTCTGCGGCGACAGGCACTGGCAATACCACTCCATCCGGCCCGACGGCTTCGAAGAGTTTTCCAGTGGCGCGTTAGTCACGGCCAACGCGCGCATTGGCCGTAGCCCGGGCGATCCCGAATCCACGGACCCCGATGCGAAGATCAAGCAGCCCTATACACAAACGGTGGCCTCCGGTGGCTTTTTGCTGGTAAACGTCGAAGAGAAAGAAGGCAAACCAACCGCGCGTTTCACCTTCCACGACGAATTCGGCGCGGTGCTGTATACGGTGGAGAAATAGGGCCACTATTGGGAAGTCCGGCCGGAGGTCTCAATCCGCAGCACCCGCAGCATGCTTGGTTCCGGCCAGGGCTCGGGGCGGGGCTTATCGCGATTGGGGCCGAGGGTTTCCCAGCGTAACTGGTACGTTACTCCTGGGGTGCCGCTGTCACCTCGATCGGTCGCGGTCTGAATGCCCATGCCGGGAAACGTGGAAGCAATCGACGTGTACTTAGCGGGCAGTTTGAGCTTGTTGGAAGGTGCCGGTTCGACGGGCTTCAGGCTCTCAGGATCGAGCCGCCATCGTTGACTGCCTTCCTTTACCTGGCTCCAACTTTGGTAGAGCTGCCCCCCCTCGGCAACGACCGGCCCCACACCCACTTCGAAAACGATGGATCCTCCACCGCTGAAGTCCCATCGGTAATTCCATTGCGTGGCCTGGTAGATTTTCCAGGCGCCTTCCTCGAAACGGGCGTTGTAGATTTGCGTCGTGCCTGCTTCGTCGTATTTGTGATAGGAGAGGACGGGCCGGTTGAGCAGATCGAAACCGATTCGTGCGTTTCCATTAATGATACCGCCACCGGGAGGTACGGGATCTGCAATGTCCGCCGTTTCCAAACGAATTGGCAGTTCCAGCGCCTCACCGCGGCTGTTTTCCCAACGCCGGAGATCTTTGCTGCGCGCATAGCTGAGATCGTGATTGGTAGCGCAGTCCGGTGTGTCGCGCCAAACCCAGCACAGATGAAAGTATCCGTCCGGCCCGCGAACGGGGCCGTCGAAGTAGGCGTTTGCTTCGCCATTGCCGTCCACGAGCGGTGCATCCAAGAGGCGCGACCATGACTGAGTTTCCACGGAGTAGACGTTGTATATCTGGTTGCCCGATCCGCTTTTACCGTCGCGGTAGGTGAATATCAATTCGTTGGAAGGGCCGCGCAGGAAGGCGGGATAGGTGCAGCGATCTTCTTCGGTTCCGACCATGCGTTCGATCCGTTCGAAGGTGGCGATGTCGTGGGCTTCCTGGGTTCTGAAATACTTGAGCGGGTGCACGTGCATATTGCCGGCGAGGTGCAGCCGGCCCGTGTCGTCAAGAACCATGGTGATGTAGTTGTGGCTATCCCACACGACCTGTTCCGGCAACACGTGATAGGTCCACGTGGTTTCGTCCAGCAGGCGCATGGCGACGGTCATCTGGCGGTTCGCGTCGTAATACGCCACGTATTGGCGAGGCGGAGCGGTGAGCAGACAGAACCCCACGCGATGCCCGGCCCACACGGGCGCCACATCAAGATCGGTGACGCGCACCTCCGCGCGGGCGAACAGGCCGCAGAGAAGCCCTAGCGCAATAAAGAATAACTGCTTCATCTTCGCTCCTCGTGATTGAGAACGACCGCTATTCGCGTCCATTCGACTTCGTTCGCGGTTCAGCGGGCCGCGCGACTTCGGTTACAGTCCCCCATTCGCCATCCAATACGACTGCAACTCTCGCAAGCCAATGATCGTCTTTGCGTCCACAAACTCTTTCGCGTTCAGGCGTTGGTCAATCTCTTCCAGGGGAATCGTCACGATCTCGACGCGTTCATCGGCTTCCAATCGTTGTTGTGTGGGAATCAGTTCAAACGCGAGATAGATATGATCCAGTTCATTGGTGAATCCTGGAGAGCAGTAACACGAGGCTACGTGCACCAACTGGTCGGCTTTGTACCCGATTTCTTCTTCGAGTTCGATCAGGGCACGGTGTTCCGGGGCTTCGCCCGGTTCCAGCCGGCCCGCGGGCAATTCCAACACGGCCTTGCCTACACACACGCGAAATTGGCTCACCAGGATCACCTGGCCATCATGCACGGGCACGACAGCCACTCCGCCGCCGTGCTCCACCATTTCGCGGTACGCCACCATGCCGTCGCTGAGCCGCACCTCGCCGGTGTGTACCTTGATTATACGGCCGTCAAACACGGTTTCGCGCTGAATCCATTCTTCGTGCGGGGTTGTCATGCCAGTTCCTTCGTTGCGGTAATCCAAAGATTCATGCCCAGCTCAAAAGTGCCGTTGCGAATGGAGTCGCGCGCAAATCCGCCCGATGCCACAAGCGAAACGAGATCGCCGGGGCGAAACGCGGACGCATGCTCCTCGATTTCTTCCGGACTTACAAGGCGCATACGCGCCATCATACGCAACAGCCTGTCGGTCCACCATGCCGGCGTGGTTGCTATCAGCAACCCGCCGGGCTTTAATACGCGGTGTACTTCTGAAATGATGAATGAGAGCCGGTTCGGAGTAATGTGTTCGACAACAGCGAGCATGGTCACTACATCAAACGACGCGCAATCGAAGGGAAGCGAAGCCGGTTCTGCGAGATCGAAGTGGCGAAGGTCAATTCCATGTTCCCGCAATCGATCCACCGTGAAGGGGTCAGTGACCCGATCGATTCCCGCCTTGTGGGCGAATCGAGTGTTTGTCAGAAACAGCGGATATGTCCCGCAGCCAATATCGAGCACGCTTCCCTCGCGCGAGCGCGTGGGAACCAGTGCATTGGCCATGGCGCACCGTCTTCGAGCAAGAAACCCTTCCAGCAAACCGTGTCCGCGCGTTCCGCTGTACATCAGTCATCCACGTCTGGCGGAAGCCTGCGTCCGCTTAAATCGTAGAGGTAAAGGTTGGACTGGTTGGTAAGAAGCGATTCTTCGCGATAGGCGAAGCCGTCGAGGTATGCAAGAAAGAATTGCTCTTCCTGTCCGATCAATTCCTTTGGTTCATTGATGAACAGGAACCAGGCGCGAGGCTTGCCACGCAAGCGATCAATCTCGGTGAGGTAGTAGCGCCATTCGCGGCGGGCGCTGACCCCTTCGGTGAATTCCGGCATGGGGTTTCCGTCGCGGAGATAGAGATACTGCAACGGAGGGGAAGCCCAGTGGTGCACATAGAGCGCATCGCCTTGCTTGTACCTTCGCAGCAGGTGCTCATAGGCGCCGCGAACGCCTTGTCGAGGTTGAGGCTTGGCAAAGTCGCGGGCGGCATACAACACGGGATGTACGGCGAGCAAGGTTGCGGCGATGGCGGGCACCAGTGGCCGAACCATATGGGCACGCAGATGCGCCACCCCTTCCGCCATGAGCCAGAAAAGTGGAAACGAAGCGAATAGCAGGAATCGCTCATGGAATGGGTACAGCTTCAAGCCGCTCGCCCCGAGCGCCATAACCATCGGCGCGAACATCAGGGCGAGCGTCCAACGGTCGCGTTTCCACAACGCAATCCACCCGAGAATAAACAGAAAGATCCCCAGCCCCGGCAGGGTAAGTCCGATTGGATGCCTGAAAACGTCTACGCCGGTTCGCGCAAACCACAGCAGATCGCTCGGGTGCGAAGGGGGAAGCGGCATGAACGTTTCGGTCCACCAGGAGCGGACCGTTTGATCCGCAACAGACTGGTGCAATGCTATCCGGTAATAGAACAGAAAGCTCGCCGCGGAGACCCCTAAGGCCACGGAAAGTAGCGCAAGCGAGACGCTTTGCTTGCGCCAGGATTGCCGAATCCATGCGATGCCGCCTGCTCCGGCCAGGACAAAGACCGCCGTGAAGGAAGCCCAAACCGCAATCGCTCCGGTAACGGCAATTACGGTCGCACGGCCGAAGGAAAATTGTTCCGGCAACAACAGCAACACAATCAGTAGGGCAATCAGCAGATCGAGCGAATATGGTTTGGTCTCCGCCGCGTAAAACACGAGGGGCGATGCGACCGCGAAAAGCACAAGAGCAAATACTCGCACGGGCGGCGTCGCCAGCCTCCGGAGAATTCCATAGAAGAGTGGAAGGGTAAGTACGGAGGCGGCAAAGGGGACGAGCCTCAAGGCGTATTCCGATGCGTCAATGGATTCGGTCGCCAACCGTGTAGTTGCGAGAAACAAATACGGCGCTTTCTGAAGGTACTCGAGGGGATTAAGAAGTTCGTGGTAGTCGCGCTTCAGAATGTTGAGGGCAAGGTATGCTTCGTCCAGCCATAATGCTTTGTTCGCAGCATAGGCGCGCGCGCGAAGGGCAATGCCCAATCCGATGACGGCGGCATAGACAACCGGCCAGAACCATTTTGGCGCGCGGTTCTCGGGAATCGTATTGGGTGTTTCCACGGGTATGTCTTTTTCAAGAAGGTCCATCATGCGCGTTTTGCGAAACGTTCCAGGCGCAAGAAGCCAATCTCGTGTTGGGTGCATCCTTTCTCCGCCAGATCAGCCAAGACTTCGCCGACGACGGAGGCAAACTTGAAGCCATGTCCCGAGAATCCCGCCCCCAACACTACATTCCCAAATTCGGGATGGGTATCCAGAATAAAGTGGGCATCCGGGGTCATGGTATACATGCACACGCTGAAATGCCTTAGATGTGGTTCGAATTCCGGCATGACCTCTCCCATGAAGCGTCGAATCGGTTCTTCGTCTCCGGCATGAAGCGATCGATCCAGTTGGTCGGGTTCCGGAGTGGGTGTTCCCCCGCTGTGTTCGGCCAGTTTGACGCCTTCTTCATTGCGTGCTGGAAATCCATAAATGAATCCGTAGGGCATGACAAAGGCATAGCATGGAAAACCCGGACGCGCGTAACGTTCCTGACCCGCGCCTGTGTACCACAGCTGCACTTTGCGAAGAATTTGCAGTGGTACGCCCAGTTCCGCGACGGCCGGCACGGCCCATGCCCCCGCGGCAACAATCAGTTTGGCGGCCTGATAGGTCTGTTTTGTGGTTCGTACTGTTATGCCGTTCGCATCGGATTGCCAGCCCAGCACCGGTTCATGCAATGCCACATCCGCCCCAAGCCCTTGGGCGAGTTTGACGTGGTGCTCCACGCACGATTCCACGAGCAGATACCCCGCCTCGGGATCGAAGAATGTGTCCCAGGCCTCGTGAAACGCGAATTCGGGAAACCGGCTGCGCGCCTCGGCTGGAGTAAGGCGATCGTGCGGCAAGGGGTGGTCGTGGTAACATTGGTCCAGCCCTCGCATGACGTCCGTGCCCGGCGGACCGGCAATTACCATCCCGCATTCGACCAACAAATCCTTGCCGGATTCTGCCTCCAGTTCGTGCCAGAGCGTGTGCGCGCGCTGAAGCAGCGGAACGTAACCCGGGTGCTCAAAGTAGGCTTTGCGAAAGATCCGGGCGATGCCGTGGGCGCTTCCCTGATCGTGCGCCAGACCGAATTGCTCGATGCCAAGGACACGCACCCCTCGCTTGGCGAGTTGATATAGAGTCGCACTGCCCATCGCGCCAAGTCCCAACACTATCACGTCGTAGCTGGTTGTATTCACCGTAATGGTCCTTCGCGTTTTCGGCATTCACACTAGGATCTACCGGGATGCAAGTCAAGGCAGATAATGGGTGCTGTACGCGGGCGGTTTCCATGGCCTCGTATATTGGAGTATCTTGCCGGGCGGAGGTTCAGAACATGTTCAAAACGATTGCTTCGGCGCGTCTCCCGGCAGCGGCGCTCGTCTTCACGGGAATTGTGCTGGGTTGGTTGGCCCATTCCGGGTTGAGCCGGGAGGCGTCGGCCCAGCCGCACCGGGTTATTCACCGTGACAAATCGGAAAATATCGACGGTGTCGCTGTTGGGCCCAAGGGCGAGAAGATAGTTGCCTATAGTGTTGGCCCCTTGGAATTGCCGGCGGGCGCCATTGCCGATGTGCGCGTTCAAATGGAGGTTACGAACGATCTCAAGGGCAATGTAGGGGTAGGCCGGCAAATCGTTCGCACCAACGCGCCGGATGCCGTATCCGGGATTCCGGTAACTCCGCGCTGCATGGACAATGTCACGCCGGACATGCACCACGCCGTACTGGTGCATAACGGCTTGGACGAAATTGTCGAATCGGAAACGGGTCAGTACTACAACGTGGTACTTTGGGCTGCCTCCACCCATGTTGAGGGCATACTCGAACTGGAGCGAGGCTACGGTGAATTGATCGTGGAGGTTCGTTAGCCCGGATATTTCACGACTTTGTCCAATTAACTGTGTACCAACAATTCAACCGGCCTGTTGCCAAAACTGATGCACTTACAGTGTGCACGTGATATATCCTCAGCGTTTCAAGCTTTAGGAATTCTGTGTGAGCATTTTGCACCACGGAGACTGTACTTCAGTCTTCCATGGAGACTGTACTTCAATCTTCCACGCACGATTTAAGCGTGGTGCAAAATGCGGGTTAGCAGCCGGCCGCATCACAGGATGAGCATTACGTCGCCGTAGGAGTAGAACCGGAACCGCTCACGCACCGCGTACCGGTATGCCTCCATGGTCAGTTCCGTGCCGGCAAACGCGCACACGAGCGCCAGCAGGCTCGATCGCGGCAGGTGGAAGTTGGTTTGCAGTACGTCCACGGCCTGAAAGGTGTACGGAGGGTAGATGAAGAGCCGTGTGGTACCGTTGCCAGGGTGGAAGCTGCCGTTCTGGCATTGCGATTCGAGAACACGTGTCGCCGTGGTACCCACGGCAATTACCCGGCCTCCCCTTGTGCGGGTAAGGTTTAGCCGTTCCGCCGCTTCCGGCGAGAATTCGTAGTCCTCGCCATCCAGTGTGTGATTGCGTAGATCCTCGGCCTGTATGGGCTTGAACGTACCGTAGCCGACGTGCAACGTCAATTCCGTGCGCTGTATGCCGGCCGTGTCCAGGGCGGCAAATACCTCCGGCGTGAAGTGTAACCCGGCGGTTGGCGCCGCCACACTCCCCGGAGATTCAGCATAGATGGTCTGATAGCGGGTCAAATCGGTGGGGTCCGGGCTATCTCGGCGAATATACGGAGGCAGGGGCATTTCGCCTTCACGTTCGAGTACGGCCAACACATCGGGCGGGTCGAATCGCACAACGCGCTTGCCTTCAGACAAGACGGTACCGGCAACCGCCTTTACAGTCTCGCTTACATGAATGACCGAGCCCTCTTTTATTTTCGCCGAGGGACGCATCAGGCATTCCCATTCGCCGCGGGACAATTCGCGCAGAAGAAAGATTTCGACACGTCCGCCTGTCTCTTTACGTCCGTGCAGGCGGGCTCGGATAACCTTGGACTTGTTCAGCACCAGGCAATCGCCGGCGCGAAGATGGTTGGCCACATTGGCATACACGTCCGAATGCAGGGTGCCGGTGGCCCTGTTTACGACCAGCAAGCGCGACGCGTCACGTTTTTGGGCCGGTTGCTGCGCAATCAGGTCGTCAGGAAGGGTGTAGTCCAGTTCAGATGCGCGCATAGAGTATGCACAGTAGCACGAAACGCAAGCGCGTGGAAAATAGCGGGCGATCCGGCGGTGCTGCCTGACGTGGTATCAGGTACCCGACGCCGGCATGTGCCCGGCACACGCCAGCATGCCGATTGCGCCCTTCTGCTGTTCAAGGCGTTCGGCCAACTTGGCGATCATGCTATCGTCGATGCCGAGTATGTCGCAGGTGATTTTCGCGGTGCGCTTTTCGCTGTCGAGCTTCACAGACGGATATCCCAGCAACGTCGCAATTTGATCGGCCAAATGAGCAAGATGCACGAGGCCGTGATCGGCCGGTACGAGGTGGGGCATATGGTGCAGGGCAATGCTTTCCACCAACGTTTCCGGAAGGCCCCACGTTTCGGCCACCCACGACCCTATGTCGCAATGGGAATACCCGTCGAGCACGGCTTTCTCCGCGTCCACGCTGGACATGTCCTGTTCTTCCATAAGTTTTCGGATGGGCCCCACGGCTTCGGGAAAGTGCTGGGCAATAACCGCTTTTCCAATATCGTGCAGCAGGCCTGCCACCCGCGCGCCGGATAGGCCGGGTTGAGAATCCAGGTACCGGCGCTCAAGGCTGCCCGCAATAATGGAACAGGCAACGCTGTGCCGCCACAAGGTATTCAGCAGACGCAAGGAGTGGGGATCGGTCCCGAAGAAGTTGACCACGCTCACACTCAGGGCAACCCGTTCCACTTCTTCGAATCCAAGGATAACCACGGATTCGGAAATGGTCTGGACACGACGGCGCAAACCGTAGTAGCTTGAGTTCACCGTGCGAAGGATTTGCATCGCCAGTGCCTGATCGGCGGCAATTTCATTGGCGAGATCGAGGGCGCTGGAATGCTCGTCCTGAACGACCTCGAGGATGCGCACCAACGTCTGGGGGAGCGTCGCAATTTGGTCAATGGCATAGACCCGATCGCGAACGCCGGAGAGGACAGGAGTTATCACGATACACCTCCACGTCAGAACAGGTTGCCCTTCGCTTGGTCAGCCCACGGTGCCGTGCTTCTTCCCAACTCACTACTCTAGGTCAATTGTACCAGATTGTCAACGAACTGGATCGGGAACGATGACGCTTTTACGAATGGTCTCCTTGAGTGGCCGGAATCTGGGCGGCGGCTCGTGAAGGTGCTATCACACGGCATCCCTTTCTTCTGCAACGAGATACCGCTGCGCCGGTACACAGGGCCTCACGACCTGCGCTACCTCGGAAACTGGGACGGTGCGGACTTTCGTTACAATCCTCTGACAGAAGATGCACCTGCGGTTATTGCGCGAATTGCGGAAAACTGGAAAGCCGATCTGCTGTTGTGCTGGATGCCGGAAGTTCACCCGCCTCCCCTTGGCATAGAGCACTGCCCCATCCCCACGGTCGCTCTGGTGTCGGATTGGAACGTCTTTTACCCCGTGCTGCATCGCAATCTGGCGCGTTACGACGCTGTCGTTTGCGATACTCGAGGCGTCCAAGCACTCACGTCTGAAGAGGTGAGGCCTGTCCACATTTTCCCACTGTACTCCCACATTTCCACGATTCACAGGGCGGTACCTGTCGATCGGGATATCGATGTGTTGTTTGTGGGGAACTTAAACCACACGGCCCACATGGACAGAGCGCGGTATCTGGAGCGTATTGCTCAGCTGTCGGATACCCGGCGCGTTGTTATAACCACGGGCGTGTTCGACGATGCCTACGGCGAGTTGTTGAGCCGGGCCAAGATCGTGTTCAACCATTCGATACGGGGAGAGCTCAATCTGCGGGTGTTCGAGACGCTGGCGTGCGGGGCGCTCCCGTTCCTGGAATCGTCCAACGTAGAGGTCCGTCAGTGGTTTACTCCGGGCGAGGATATCGTGCTGTACGACGAGGGCAATCTTGAGCTGTTGATTGATCGCTACCTTGACGACTGGGAGGGCATTGGCAAGCCAATAGCCGCCAGAGCCCATGCGCGGGCCCAATCGTGGGCGGGAGAGAACCGGTTTACCGAATTGATTGAACGTACCGCCTCCCTCCCATCAGGCGGTAGGCTCTTCCTGCAATTTCCGGTCGAGGAGCAGGCCATTCAGACGTTGCTGATGTACGGCTTCTCGCGCTGGCGCGTCTATCAGTCAATGGAAGTGGGATGGGTGGCGAAAGCTGTTCAGTTGGCGCCCTGCGATCCGCGCGCGTGGACAGGGGCGGGCCAGCACTTGGCGAACGCCTACAGCCAGGCTGGGTCCGAGGAGGAGCGGCGGACCCGATTCTGCGGCGCATTCATGAAGGCGAAGCAGATTGCACCGGAATCGGCCGTGTGCGCGCTGAACGCGGCTGCGGCGTTTCGCGCGTGTGGGCGGGAGGCGGACGAGGCGCGGTGTCTGCACGATGCGCTGGCGGTCGATGGCGTGACGGGTTGGGAGTTCATCGTTGCGCCGCAGAGCGATCCATTTCGAATGCGATGGCATCGTGCCATGGCCGAACGGACAGCGACGCCGCAAATGCTCCATGCCGAAGCGCATCGTCGTTTGGCCGCACTGCATGCTCGCCTTGAAAACCATGGTGAGGCGGAATTGCATCTGGACCAGGTTCAAGCGTTGGATGCCGGCAACACCGGCGGTGTCCGGCTTCGGGCTGAAATGTTGTGGGCATCCGGCCGACGCGAGGAAGCGTGTGCCTATCTGAGCGATCATCTTGCCGATTTACCGATGGAGATCGATGCCTACGAACGTCTCATTGCCATGTTGAATGAAACAGGGCAACGCGAACAGGCGCGGGCCCTCGCACAGAAAGCGATCCGAATCGCGCGGGCATGCAACCTGTAAAATGAAAAGCCCGCCTGCGCAATCGCCTTCTGCGCAGACGGGGCTCGTTAGGACTTTGGTCAATTGCACATTTCGATGACGCCCGCCGCACCCATGCCACCGCCGATGCACATGGTGACCACGCCGTACTTCTTTCCTCGCCGTTTTAATTCGTTGATGATTTGCACGGATAGTTTGGCGCCGGTGCAACCAAGCGGATGACCCATCGCAATGGCACCGCCGTTGACGTTGACCTTGTTCTTGTCGAGTTTCAATTCCTGCGTAACCAACATGGCCACCGACGCGAAGGCTTCGTTGATCTCAAACAGGTCGACGTCTTCCACCTTAATGCCGGCCATTTCACACGCCTTGGGGATCGCCACCAATTGGGCCGGTCCAAGGTAAGCCGGACTGTCGGCGGCCACGGCGTAGGAGCGAAAGCGGGCTAGCGGTTTCAGGCCTCGCTTTTTGACCTCGTCGCCACTCATAAGCACAACCGCCGCCGCGCCGTCACTTGTTTGACTGGAATTACCGGCGGTATGAAAGCCCAATTTCGGCGAGGCCGCAAAAGCGGGCTTCAGAGAAGCAAGGGCTTCCATGTTGGTATCGCGGCGCGGTCCTTCGTCCGTGTCAAATGTCACGCTGTGTCCGTTGACCGGCACTTCCAAGGGCACGATCTCATCTTTGAACTTGCCGAGATCGATGGCCGCCACGGCTTTTTGATTGCTCTCAAGCGCCCACTGATCGAGTTGCTCGCGGGTGAACCCAAACTTGCGCGCCACGTTGTCGCCCGCATTGCCCATGGCGATATACGTCTCCGGCTTCTCTTTGGACAAGGTGGGATTGAACGACGGCTTGGCGCCGGGCATGGAGACCAGGCTCATGGATTCCGCGCCGCCGGCAATCGCACAATTGAGCAGACCAGCCTCGATTTTCGCAGCCGCAATGGCCATTGCTTCCAACCCGGACGAGCAAAACCGGTTGATGGTCATGGCGTTTGTAGTCTCGGGCAGTCCGGCGCGCAACACGGCAATGCGGGCGACGTTCATGCCTTGCGCCTGTTCAGGAATCGCGCAGCCCAATACCACGTCCTGAACGGCTTCGGCGGGCAGGTTGGCGCGATTCAATGCTTCCTTGATGCAGACGGCCGCCATGTCATCGGGCCGGTAGTCTTTCAAGGTGCCGCGGCCTGACTTGCCCACGGCGGTGCGCACGCCCGATACGATGTATACATTGTCCATAAGGGCAATCTCCCTGAAGTAGAGGCGGCTTTCCGCCGCTTTCGTGCCAGCCCGGTAACGGTCCCGTTTCCGCGCGAACCGGACAGGCACGTACTTGTGGAACCACGCGGGACTCTCGGTTTGCCTCAGTTGCGCAACGGCTTGCCGGTTGTCAACATATGTTGTATGCGCTGTTGTGTCTTCTCGGTGCCAACCAAACTCAGGAACGCTTCTCTTTCAAGATCCAGAACATCCTGCTCGGTGATGACTGTTCCCGCGGTCCGGTTGCCGCCCGTGAGGATATGCGCGATTTTCTCCGCAATGTAAGCGTCGTGCTCCGACGCGAACCCGCCGAGTTGAAAGCCGTACACCGCGACCCGGAACAGGGCCTTGGCTCCATCGCCCAAAGCCTGCATGGTGGCCGGGCGGGGCGCACGGTAACCGGCCTTTACCATGCCCAGGCACATGTCCTTGGCACGTTTCACCTGCTGATCAAAGCTGGCGATGACCACGTCGTTTGCGGACAGGTAACCGAGTTCAATCATCTCCGCGCCGCTGGTGCTGACCTTTGCGGTGGCGATGTCTTCGAAGGCACGCCGGATGTACGGGCCCACGTCCGCGTCGGTGACGCTTGCGGGCACATAGTCAAAGGCGCGCCGTACCATTTCCTTGCATCCGCCGCCGCCGGGAATCAGGCCAACCCCGACTTCGACCAGGCCGCCATACGTTTCGCCGCTGATCACGCAGCGATCCGCGTGCTGGCATATCTCCACGCCGCCTCCCATCGTGTAATGGTGCGGCGCGGCCACCACCGGGCCTTTCGAGAAACGTACGCGCTGATTCACTTGCTGAAAGCTGTTGACCATCTCGTCAACTTTGGCCCAGTTTTCCTGCATCGCTTCGCCGAGCAACACAAAGATGTTCGCACCCACGCAAAAGTGCGGCGCCTGATTGGCGATCACCATGCCGGAGAACTGGCCCTCGTTCAGCAGGTCGGCGCCAGTCGCCAACATCAGTCCAATGCCGTCGTCAATGGCATTCATCTTGGAGTGAAATTCGCAGCAGAGAACGCCATCCCCGATATCGATCAGGCTGGCGCTTTCCGTGGTCTTCACTATTTTGCTTCGTTCTTTTTCCGACTTGAGTATGAGTATGTTCGGGTTCAACGGAACTGGTTTGTACTCATTTGAGGTGAGGTCAAAGTAGTACTGAACGCCTTTATCGGATTTGTAGAAGGAACCGTATCCCTTCGCTATCAGCGCCTTGGCAATCGGCGGTGGCGTGAGGCCGTCGCGCTCCATGCGATCGCACACGTCTTTGACACCGAGCACGTCCCACGTTTCAAAGAGTCCCAAGTCCCACGCAAAGCCCCATTTGAGGGCGTTGTCGATGTTGACGATATCGTCGGCAATCTCGGGGATACGGTTGCCGGCATAAATCGCGGAGTTCGCAAATACTTTCCAGGCAAACTGCGCTCCTTTGTCTGTGCCGTTGTGCATGATCCGTATCTTGTCTTCGACGGTCTCGGCGTTTCGAACCGCGCCTGTGCACTCGAAACGGGGCTTGATGGGATCGCGGTATTCCAGCGTCTCTGGATCAATTCCCTGAATAATGGTCTTGCCCTTCTCGTCCTTCTGATTGGTCTTCTTGTAAAAACCCGACCCGGACTTCTCGCCGATAAGTCCCTTCTCGATCATCTTCTTCACCCAGTCAGGCGGGGTCATCAGATCGAGGCGTTCATCGTTTGGGCAGCCGTTGCGGACATTGCCTACGACAAGCGCGTAGGTGTCGAGGCCCACGAGATCAAAGGTGCGAAAGGTCGCGGAGGACGCATGACCCACTGCCGGGCCTGTAAGAGCGTCCACCTCCTCCACGGACAAGCCATCCTTAACCATTTCATGCAGGATGAATTGTCCGCTGAACGTCAGGATGCGGTTCGCTATAAAGTTGGGTGTGTCCTTTGCATAGACCACGCCCTTGCCCATGACATTTTCGAAGAAGTTCGCCATGAACCGGATTAAGTCGGGATTGGTGTCCGGTCCTGGAATGATCTCAAGTAGCTTCAAATAACGGGGAGGATTGAAGAAGTGCGTACCAAAGAAATGTTGGCTCATTTCCTTGTCCATGACTTCGGCCATGGCCGCAATGGGAAGACCGCTGGTATTGGACGTGATAATCGTGCCCGGTTTGCGGTGCTTCGCCACTTCACCGTATACCCGGTGTTTGATGGCCAGGTCTTCCTTGACGACTTCGATGATCCAGTCGCATTCCGCGATTCGTCCCATGTCGTCTTCGAAGTTTCCGACTTCAATGAGGGCAATGTTGGATTTTAGATAGACCGGCGACGGTTTCGTTTTCAACAGATTGGCTTTCGCCCCGGCGGCGATGGCGTCGCGCTTGGCTTTCTTTCCCTTTTCGGCTTCTGGGAGGTTAGGCGGCACGATATCCAACATGATGCTGGGGATGCCGCAGTTCGCCAAGTGCGCGGCAATCGCGCCTCCCATGACGCCGGATCCCAATACCGCCACCTTGTCGATGCTTCTCATTTCTCCCGCACTCCTGTGGCAATCCGCTGTTGTTGCAGGGTGCCAGGCACGACGCCCGTGCGACCCGCACCTCGCTAAAACCTACCGGTAGGTCAGAAATCGCACCGGCAAACTCCCGACCCTCGGATTCGGTCTGGTCTCCCTCGAAAATCTCTGAACCCTGCGAAACACGAATGCTACAACGAAACTAATAAAATCGTCAAGAACCCTCGCAGGATTAATTAGTATCGATTACACACAAACCGGGCCGGAGTTCTGTCGCCGTGCGGCGAGAGACGTTCCGGCCCGGTTTGTGTACCAGGCCCAGGGAGGTCGTGTGTATCCCCGGATTCCGCACCGCTCGTGGAAATGCCCGTGGCAGGCATGGTCATGCGGGCGGTGCGCAATCCGGTGTAGCGGGGTTGCGGCAGCCGCTATTTGAGCGCTTCTTCGAAATCGTCGATTTCTTCCTGCACGCGATCTTTCGCGTAGCCATACCGTTCCTGAATCTTACCGGCAAGCTGGTCCCGTTTGCCTGCGACCACCTGTAAGTCGTCGTCGGTCAACCGCCCCCAGCGTTCTTTCACATGGCCTTTGAATACTTTCCAATTGCCTTCGATTCGATCCCAGTTCATGGCAATACTCCTTCGTGGAATGCCCACGCTTTTCGTCATAGACCCATCTGCCCCAATAACCAGTAGAGCAGCAGGAAAACTACGATTGTGCTGAAACAGCCGCCGCCTAGCTTCCATGCACCCGCGCCGACAGGGCTCCGCGCAAAATACTCATACCTGGAACTCCTCATCCGCGATAAGCCATCAGGGCTTGTCAGTGTTGGGCCTCGGTGGCGGCATCCTGTATAGCCTCACCGCCCTGTTCGATGTCGCGACCCGCGCCGCGGATGGTGTTGCACCCGACCAGTGAACTCATGGCGACAGCGCCCAGGAGAGCAATGCAGATGGCTGTTCGTAGGGTGTTCATGGCGCACCTCCTTTGTGTGCGTTGGCGAATGTGGACTCACTCCGTGGGTCCGCGCCTCAGATCACGGGCCGTCGGCGACTTAATCCCGCCACCAACGAGACAAGGAACAACACAAGGAACACAATGAAAAGAATCTGGGCGATGCCGACCGCGGCGCTCATGACGCCGCCAAAGCCAAGCACGCCGGCCACTAGGGCCACGATGAGAAAGACAACTGCCCAGTACAGCATGGTGATACTCTCCCTTGGTTAGGGTTCGGCGGCCCTGTGTCGCGACCGCCTGAGCCAATTCTAACGTGCGTTTTTTTGAGTAGAAGTTGAGAAAAATGCTATTGGGCAGGCACGTTGGCAAATTGGCGCATTATTTACACTCTTTAACGACCCGGTTTTACCGATACTGAGACGGCAAGTGCGGATTGGTTCCTACAGACGGGTTTTCACTCACGAGCTGGGTTTTCGGTAACCTTTGGGCTTGGGTTGCGTCCTTTCCTTTGGAGCGAGGGGCTCTGGAGAGCACAGAGTATGAGCGCGGATATAGACGCTGTTCGGGCAGTATGCAGCGGGGATCGGGACCGGTTCGAAGAACTTGTCGTTCGCTACCAGCGCCTTGTCTATGGCATCGCATGGAGCCGCCTGGGCGATCCTGATCTCTGCGACGAAGCGACCCAGGAGACGTTCTTGAAAGGATATTGTCAAATCAGGTCGTTGCGGGACCCCGGTCGCTTTGGGTCATGGATCGGCTCGATCGCTCGCAATGTCAGCACGAGTCTGGGAAGAAAGCAGGGTAGAATCCGGCGGGACAAGGCCCGTTGGGCGATCATGCATGCAGGCGCGGAATCGGACGTTTCTGATGCTGTGCGCGATGTGTCCGTGGATGAGTTGTTGCAGGATACGATGGCGTCTATGCCCGATGTATTGCGCGAGGCATTGGTGCTCTTCTATTTGGAAGGAAAAAGTATTCGAGAAGCGGCGCGGATTCTCGGAATCAAGGAAACCACGATGCGAACGCGCCTGCATCGTGCGCGTGGCGTGATCCGAGGCCGTATGGAGCGCCGGTTGGACGAAGCGTTGGGAGATTTGCGTCCGCGCGCGAATTTCCCTGGTCAGGTTATGGCTGCGATTCCCTTGGAGCCTGCGACCTTGGGGATTCTTGGATCGGGGACATCGATTTTGACTAGCGCGGCGGGAAAGGCGTTAGCCTGTGCCGCCTTTTTCCTTGTACCCGTGTCGGGCCTGCTGGCAGGGCTATGGACAGGCTGGTGGCTCCACAAGCGGGAGGCCGGCAATTTTGTACCCGGTCGGGCGGGTCAACTACGCGCCAAAGCCCATGAGGATTCGCTGCGTTGGAGGACGCTTTGCGCCGTATGGTTCATGTTCCTGTTCTTCGCCGGTTCATGGTGGTTTGGATTCGCGCGTGCAGTCTTGGTGTTAAGCGTGCTTTGCGGCGTGTTCGTGTTGGCGTCCGCGCGACGTTTGGTGATCGATCGAACGTACTATCGCCGTGTTCAGGTGATTAGCATCACTTTCTACTTTGCGGCCATCGTGTGTATGGGCCTATTTGGACAAGCGGGCAGTGCCCTCTTTGTGTTGTGGCCTGGTTTGGTCATGCTGCAGTTTTACGCGGAGCGACACGGCATCGTGCGTCACGATGGCAATCTCTTTCTGCGGCACGCGGCAGGGCTTCTTGCCGTGGAGGGGTGCCCGACTTCCCGAGCGATGACGGCGAAAGAACTGTGGGCCTTCGCGCGCTTCTGCGGCGACCGCCAGATTGCGGCGGATTGGACTTGGCGTCGGGATGGTTTGGAACTGTGGTTGCCGTTGCCGCAAGAAGGAATTGGCGTGCCGCTTCGTTGGCACTGGCTCACCTCATCAGTTCTGTTTTCCTACGACGGAACGCGTCATGCACGGTTAAGTGAGTCGGACGCACGGTGGCTCATGAATGCTGGCGGAGTGGATGAAGGTGCCATCGAGCAAAGCGAACAAGATGTGGAAAAGGCTTGTGCATTGGCAATGGACTGGTTTCTTCGGGGCAATTGTACCGAAGCTGAGCGCGCCCTCGGAACGGTCGCCATGGACGAAGTATTTCAGGTATCCCCCACCAAGAGCCGTACTTTCCGCACCCGGTTTGCAGTCGCATTCGCAGCAGCAATCGTCTACGCGGTAATGGTGATCTTGGGTCCGCCCTAAATGGAATCGGCTATTCTGGTTCCATGGTATTATGATACAACTAGAGAACTGGAAACTACCCGGGCCCGAAGCATGGTATCAATCAGCTCGTGGCCGTACGGAAACAACAGGCCGGTCTGGGCGCCTGCGGTTTCGGAGTACGTGGTGTTTCGGTCCTGCTCCACGCCGGGGCCAAACAGCGCAAAGGGTACCGGGCCGCCTGCGTGAGTCTTGGTTGAAATAGCCGTGATATGATCGGGGCAGACGAGCACGCGCACATCGCCGCGGGCCTTCGCCCAGTCGAGGCAGGGGCGAACGACGCGCCGGTCGAAATCCTCAATGGCCTGAATCTTCAAATCGGTTCGGCCCTCGTGGGAGGTCTCGTCGGGCGCTTCCACGTGCAAATAGGCGAAGTCTAAACGCTCCAATGCTTTAAGACTCGCCTCTACCTTGCCTTCGTAATTGGTATCCAAGTATCCGGTCAGGCCAGGGACTTTCAAAACTTCAAGGCCCGCCAACTTACCAATTCCGTTTACCAAATCCACAGCGGAAACGACCGCCCCGTACAGGGCAAATTTCTGGGGATATGGCTCTATCTTTGGCGCCCGCCCCTGGCCCCACAGCCAGATCGAAGTTGCGGGCAGTTTTCCGTCCGCGATCCGTTTCCGATTGATTGGATGGTCATTCAACACGCCTTTTGCCCGTTCCATCCATTCCAAGAGCACTTCATTGCCTTCCCCATCCGGTAGATAGGGGTCGACCTCTTGGTCCGTAATGTTGTGGGGTGGAGTGGTCGCAACCGATACAAGCTGTTCCACCGTAGCACGCGGCGTTTTGACGATGCCCAAGTGACGATAGCTTACCCCCGTATGCAGATCCATCCCGGATCCGTCGAAGAGGTAGTTCAAGTCCTTGATGATGGCGTCCGCTTCTTCGGTTGTAATATGGCCCGCTGTGAAGCTCTTCATCCTGCCATCATCGATGCACACTAAGTTGCAGCGGAAGGCCACCTGATCCTGGGCCAATTCAATCCCCTGATTCGCGGCCTCCATGGGAGCGCGCCCAGTAAACACAGAGCGCGGGTCGTAGCCAAACAGGGATAGATTTCCAATGTCGCTGCCGGGAGGCAGGCCTTCGGGGATGGGACAAAAAAGGGCGCACATACCCAGTGAGGCCAGTTCGTCCATGGCAGGCGTATTGGCGGCTTCTATCGGGGTCTTTCCGTTCAATTCGTCCAATGGGAAATCGGCCATGCCGTCGCCAACCAGGATCAAGAATTTCAACGGAAGTCTCCCCGGGGACTAAATCCCACTATGGAGGCGAAGATAACAAAGGACGCAATGTAAGTCAAGGACAGGGCTGCAATTGCGGCTGGTTTGCCCAAACCCGATTGACACATCTTCTCCCCGGTAGACTGTTGCCCACCCGGCTCTTTACTGTAAGATTGTGCCATGCTCGATCCACTTCCATGCGAACTACTCTCGGCTGCCGGTTGGGTTCTGACCGACAGTCAATTCAAGCAACTCTCGGAGTTTGCTTCCTTGATACGGCGTTACCAGCCGGTACTTTCGTTGGTCTCCCAGCGAGACTTGGCATTGCTGGAGCAAGTACATGTGGTGGACGCATTGAGTCTTGCTCCCATGATCCTGGAGTGTGGTCCACGCGAAGGGCTTCTGTTGGACATTGGAACCGGGGCCGGGTTTCCCGCGATACCCTTGAAGGTAGCTCTGCCCGAGTTGGAAGTGGTGATGGTGGAACGTCAAACCAAACGCGTTGGATTTCTGCAGAAGGTGGTTGGGGCACTGGGCCTTCAGAACGTCTCGATCGCCGAGGTCGACTTTCCGCGCGGGTTCGCACCGGTTCGCGCGCGTTGGGTCACGGCGAGGGCCGTGGAAAAACCGGACAAGGTGACTTATTCCATTCTGGAGTATTTGCCCGAGGGCGCGATTTGGTTCAATCAGATGGGCCATCCGGGCGAATTGTTGGGTGAAAGGTTCCACGTGGAACCTTCCACGGGGATTGGGAGCATTCGCGGCCGAAGGTTCCACGTGGAACCTGTTCAGGATGCCTGGTCGGACGCAAACTTACGCAGAGGCCGGCTCTGGCGGGTCTGGCGTGCAGCCGACCCCTCACACCCGGAGTAATCAATACTCATGAATCGCCACTCATTGCTTCTTCTTGCCCTGACGGTTTTGGTTGCGTGCGGAGCGCCATGGACTTCAGAGCCGCTTGCATTCACTCTGCCCGATGCCAACGGCATCATGTATACCCCCACTGAGCCTCCGCTCCAAGGAAGGCCTATCCTCCTATACGCTTTCGGGGTTTGGTGTGGGCCCTGCAAAGCACTTTCGCCCGAAATCGAGCGCCTGTATGCCGCTTACGCATCCAAGGGCCTTGCTGTTATCGGTGTGCATTTCGCGGTCACGGGTGGATCCACTGAGGATTACCAACAAACACTGAGGGATTACGCACAGACTTCCGCGATTGCCTTCCCCCTGTTGGTCGGCGGCCACACGTCCGAGGTATCCGAAGCCCTCCCCACTGTTGGCGCTCTAAGGGGATACCCCACCACATTACTCTTCGACCGCGAAGGAAACGCGAAGAAGAAATGGTTGGGATATCACGAAGGAATGCCCAAGGAAATAGAGAGTGCAATCCGAGCAGTACTTACGAGTGAGTCGAATTAGGCGGGGGAAGAATTGGGGCTGGCCGGTTTCTTGGCGCAGTCGACAAACAAGAGCCCGATGCAGGCATCGTAAGCTGAATCCACGGAAATCGCGTCCATCGAACTGTTGCCCGAATTGTCTCCACGAAGGGCGCGGTGTGGATGCCGGTAGGGTGCGTGCTTTGCCGGATCCGTGGGGCCGAATAGCGCAACCACAGGAACTCCCATCGAAGCGGCGACGTGCATGTTCCCGGTATCCGACCCGAAGTACATAGCGGCCCGGTGTACGAGCCAAGCGTAGTGCTTCAAGTCGGGTGTATGCGGCGCCATGATTGGTTTACGTCTTGCGAGGTCGTACACCGCCTGCGCCACCTCAAACTGGCCTGGCCCCCATGTCAACAGCACTTCAAACCGGCCGTCGGCGAGCAGCATGTCCGTCAGATCGGCAAAGTGTCCAAGAGGCCACTGCTTTTCCGGTCGATCCACAGGGACATGCATCGCCACGACCAACTTACCCCCGTCGAAGGTGGCGTCAAAGAAATCGTCCACTTCCTCTTGAACATCCGTGGGTACATACAAGGAAGTGTTTGGCCACGCGATCTCCTTTACGAAGGCCTGACAAAGCCGCAGATTCTCGTCTACGCGGTTCAGGTCTTGGGACGGCAACTTGATTCGCCGGTTCAGTCCGTACCAGCTCATTTCCTGAGATCGTGGCGGTGCGAATCCGTATCGTTCCTTCGCCCCGGAATACCAGGTCAACAGTCCGCTCTTGAAGATGCCATGAAAGTCCAGTACGACGTCGTACCGGTTGCGGCGGATGTGGTTCAGAAACTTCCAAAATGCACTGGCGTTTCCGGCGAAACCGCTGCTTCGCGGAAAGACAATGACTTCGTCCAAGGCGGGGTGGCCTTCAAGAATGGAAGCAGACTTCGGTTCCACGGCCCAGTCGATTCGGGCCTCAGGCTGCGCCTCGCGGATGACATGAAGCGCCGGCAACGTTCGAATGACATCGCCGATGGCACTCAGCCGCACGATCAGAATTCGGGGTTTACCGGTCCGCACGGCTATGCCTCAATCCATCTACCTTCGCGCAGCAGGAGAGCGCGATGTGGGGAGGCGGCTCAACGCGACAAAATTCGCTTCGCCTCGAGAACCCGACTCGATCTCGAATTCCTCCCGGGGGCAAAATTTTCAGCAGCCAGTATACAAGACTCGAACCCGATTTGAAATCCACCGCAGGGTTTAAGAAGCGCGCACGTTCGCCCAAACCCGACGGGCTGACGCCTCAACTTGGGTTTGCCACCGGAACCTGTTCGAGCTCACGATGGCCTTGCACACTATACGCGATACTGCTATACTGTATAGTATGATTTCACAAACGCCATCCACGGTCGATCTCATCATCATCGGATTCCTCTGCCAGAAACCCATGAGCGCTTACGAGCTTGCTCAACTCATAGAACACAAACACGCCAGCAAGCTTGTCAAAATTAGTACGCCGGCTGTCTACAAGTGCTGCAAGCGACTCTATGCCGAAGGGCTTCTTTTCGCCAAGACTTCGAAAACAGGCGCGCAGCCCGAAAAGACGATTTACTCCATCAACAAGAGGGGCCGGGATCGGTTCTACGAACTCATGACCCATTTTTCGTCCAACTTCGAACCTTTCCATCTCAATTGCAATGCATTTCTCTATCACCTTGAAAAACTCAGCTCGCGAGAGGGACTGAAGATGTTGCAATCGCTCCAGGAAGAACTCTTGGCGTTTCGCGACTGGATCAAAGAGCATGAGAAAGAGGAATACGATCGCTTGCCCTTTTCCAACCGGGCCATAGTCAAGCAGTACCGCATGACCCTTACAACCCTCTGCGCCTGGTGCGACGAGGTCATACGAGACTACAAGCAACTTAAAACCCACTGAGAGTCCCCAGATGCAGAACAACACACACTCCTACACGCGCCTTTCCCTTACGACCACGCTCGCGGTCTCGGTGCTGGAGACTTTTCGCCACCTCTATCGTCTTGGATGGCCCGCCGCACTACTTGGGCTCATTCTAATAGGATTGCCGATTCTGGCAGTGATTTGGTTCAGAAAATCGGGACGACCTGTCGCTCTGTTTGGCTATGGCCTCATCAGCGGCTGGATCATTCTTGGATTCGGATTTATCGACGGAGGTTGGGACGGCGCGGCCAAACTGTTCCTGGGCAATTTCTTGTTGGCCAGGTATGGTCAGTATTTCTCGTGGCAGCCGGTTGGAGACTTTCCACTTGAAGCTACGGGTGTTCTATCCTTGATCGCCAGCATCTTCGCTGCCTACTACCTAATTCGCCTCCATCACTCCGCAATGGCCGAACTACGCATCCACAGAAAGGCGTGGAGCGTAGTGTGGGTTCCCGTGACAACGACGATTATCCTCTCTCTGGCATTCCTCCAGTTTACCTCTCAGAGAACCATCAGCGCCGGCACAACGGTTCCCGAAGACGGTGTCGTGCGGATTGGTGTCCTGATTCCAGCGGGCGGCCCGACCGCTGTCATTGGAGAGTCCTTTCTCAAAGCGATTGAAGTTGCCAAGGAAGACATTGCGGCAAAAGACACGAAGCACCGGTATGAACTTGTTGTAGCGCGCAGCAGCACCAGCAACCCGCTTCAGACCAAGGCAGCCATCCAGAAACTTATCTCGGTAGACCGAGTCAACGCCGTCATTGGGGGAATCTCCGCCTCGGGCAAGATCATCAAACCCTACATCACTCACGCGCAGATTCCTCATATATGCGTGTGCTCAATACTCGACATAGGAGACGGCGAGTACAACTTCACGCTCATAGGAACCCCGGAGGATGACGCGGAACTCTGGACAACCGAGGCAGAGCGCCGAGGCATCAAAACCATCGCGCTACTAACCATGGAGCATGACAGCATCAACGGCCATGTGGCAGCCGTAAAGTCCGCCGCAGACAAGAAGGGGATGGATGTTGTATACGAGACCAAATACGAAATTACAACAACGGACTTCAGCGACAGGATTCAAGCGGCCAGGGCAGCCTCACCGGACGTCTATTTCATCGAGGCGGCCAATCCCGCGCTTGACGTCCTGAGGCAACAGATGTGGGATGCGGGCATTCACAACATCTCGTCGTTCGTCGCTCCCTCCTTCAGCGCAAAACCCGAGTTGTTCGAAGGGACTTGGTACGTTGACACCAACCTCGTCGACGAAGGATTCCGGGAGAGGTTTGAGGCGAGATACCCCGACACCCATTTCGCCACCCACATGATGCCCTTTGCCTTTGATGCGCTCAATATACTAGTCCAGGGATTTGAAAGTCCGGAGGGCGTAACGTCGCACATTCAAGCCCTGACCGAATACCCAAGTGCGGCAGGCACAGTCACCAAAATGCCAGGCAGCGGGAATTTTCAGCCCTACCCTGCGATTTGGGTCATAGCTGACGGGAAACCTGTATTGCTATCCAAGATCGAAGCGCAGCAGAAACGGAAAGAGGCGACATGAAAAGAGCAGCTATTCAATGGATTGTCGGAACCGTACTCCTACTTGGGATACTGATGGCAACCTATTACGTAGTCGGTGTCAATCAGTTTTCAGATTCCAAGCAAGATAACTCGCCCCACACACACGGCCACTAAGCCGGAGATCTCATGAACATATCCAAGCAAGGCCGCCGACAGCGAGTGTAACTTATTGGTGGGCAGAATGTTATACACACTAGAGTTCATGAAAGAATGATGGCGGAGAGGGCGGGATTCGAACCCGCGGTACGAGTTAACGTACACACGCTTTCCAAGCGTGCGCCTTCAACCACTCGGCCACCTCTCCACAAAGCCCATAATTCTATTGACTTAACGTGTTGTGTGTCAACCTTTCATCCAATCGGAAAGGGGCTTGGGAGGATAGCTTATCGGTTCAACCGAATCGGCGACGGGTTAGTGCGACTTGCCGTCCGATAAACGGGCCTTTCGCTTGGCAAGCCAGACGCGCGCAAATTCGACCACCGCCGGCAACACGGAAATGACAATGATTACCACCACCACGATAGAAAAATTCTCTTTTACGATAGGGACGTTGGCGAAAAAATATCCGCCGAGAGTCAACAGAAAGACCCACAGTATGCCGCCTGCAATGTTATAGGTCAGAAACTTGGGATAACTCATTTTCCCCACGCCGGCGACAAACGGGGCGAATGTGCGCACGATGGGGACGAAACGGGCAATGATGATGGTGGAAGGGCCGTAGCGCTCGTAGAATTCATGCGTGCGTTCGATATGCTTTCGGTTGATAAATCGGGCATGCTCACCAAACACTTGGCCCAGTTTGTAATTCACGCTGTCTCCAATGATAGCCGCGATGGTCAATGAAACGAGTAGAATCCAGATGTTCAGTGACCCCCCGGCTACAAAGACTCCGGCTGCAAATAAAAGGGAGTCTCCGGGGAGAAACGGCGTGACAACAAGCCCGGTTTCGCAAAAGACAATTACGAACAGGATCACGTGTGTGAACGCGCCGTATTGCGAGATGATCGCCGTTAGGTGCTTGTCCAGGTGTAAAAACAGATCAATCGCGCTTTTCAAAAACTCCATCGGAATGATCTCATCTGAATTGGGGATGGTACTGCTGCGAAGCGGCACTGCGTAAACGGCACACTATACCGAAACCACACGACCTGTTGTAAGTGAAAACATTACGTGCCGCCCGAATGAAACACCGGCGCGTTCCTTCAGCATACACCTTTGCGGCGTGACTTAGCGAACCGTCTGTGTTCGTGCAATATCCAAGCTAACATAATGTCCATCACTGCATTAAGAACCCCATTTCACCGACTTCAAAGACTGTCCCCGAAGGTTCATCCTTTCTATTTAGCGCATTTTTCACTGCTCTTGACTTGCCCTGCAACTCGCTGTACGATAGGCATCCATCAGGGGCAAGTCAGCGGCGCAAGTGGAACCTGCAGCGCGGAGGGGCGCGAGGTGTGCGCCGTTAGAAGCCGGGGTACTTTTCATGCCAGAAACTGCTCGGAAGGGGTGCTGTTTCGCTGCTGTGTCCTCGCTTGCCAGGCCATCGGGCCGGGCTCGGATGCGGCGGGGCTTTACGCTCCTTGAAATGATTGTGTCGCTCGGTGTGATTGGGGTGGCCACTCTGATCATCATTTCCCTCTTCCGCGGAAGCATTGATATTGAGTCGCGCAATGCGCACCGTCTGGTTGCCGCCGCCCTGGCGGAAGAGCGGCTCGCTGAGATTCGTCTTCATCCCGATCAATATACTTGGCCTGCCTCGGATGCACTTGCCAACGCCGAAATTGGAGCGATCGTTCCTTCCGGCTCGGAATCCGCACCGGAAGGGTATCCCTTGATGGAACCGCCGACGCTTCCACCGGTCCCCCGCATGGAAGAGTCCATTAAGGTTGCGTATAGCCGTTTCCGGTGGAAGGCGTTTGTTCGCCGGCCCGAGCCTGAAACCCCCTACCTGGAATTAACAGTTCAAATCCTATGGCTGGATGAAGGCCGCCCCCAATCCTTTGCTTTGACGTCCCTGTATTCCGGCGGCCCCGCCAAAGGGGGTGCTTGACCATGAGACACACTCGCGTTTCGGGATACACGCTCTTTGAGCTGGTGGTGGTGATCGGTGTCCTGTCTGTGGTCACGAGTATTGGCGTCACGTCGTTTTACAAAATGACTTCCTATTGGTCGGCGGTCCAGCGCAAGTCGCAACTGCATCGCACCGCGGACAATGCATTCAACGCCATCCAGACGGACCTTGCAGCGGTGGTCGCATCCCCGCTGGCGAGCCTTGGCGTACAGGGACTGAACGGCGAAGCTCAGGCGGATGAGCTTTTTTATCGCATACCTCTTGCGAACGATCAATTGACCGCCGTCATTCAGGCGCCGGCCGGCGAAAGCAACCGGGCGCTATCCCAGCGCGTAACGTACCGTCTTGATCGCGCGCCGGAGACAGGCATCGGTACCCTTGTACGGGCTGCGTCCGAACGGACCGCCGAACCTTCTGAAGAACAGAAGACCGATGTCTTGGCCGGTGTGCTTCAACTCGATATCCAATATGCCGCGGCTGGCGGCGGGGGCTGGCAATCGGAATGGAAACAACCTGGCTTGCCGGCCGCTGTGTTGGTGAGTCTTACTGTTACAGACCCGAATAGTCCCATGTCCGAAGTGGTAGCACGCAAAGCCGTGCTCCCGATTCATGTGGAATAGCACTGCCATGAACAAAGCAAGAACCTACACCGCTTCCCGTCGTGGCGCGGCCCTGTTGGTCGCATTGGCCATGGTGGGCCTTTTCTCCCTGCTTGGCACGGCGTGGGTGCGGTTTGCGCTCATTGACAGTGACGAGTCCAAGTTGCGTCTTGACCGCGTTCAGGCGCGCCACATAGCGGAATCTGGAGTGCAGGGCGCGATTGCGGATCTCCAGGCGGCCCTTGCGAACGGCGGATCGGCCGATGGCCTCTTGACCGCTACACGCGAGTATCCCATATCGATTTATCGTGCCGCGGACGGAACCGACGCCCCCCCGGTAGTCGACGAATCGCGGTCGGCGGTTGCGTCCGTTTCCATCTTGGACGAATCGGCGCGCATCAATCTCAATTTTGCGCCGCCGGCCGTGTTGAGCCGAATTTTGAATGTGAGCGGCGAGACTGCTCGTCAAATTCGGCGAGCACTTCCAGATGCGGCTGGAGAAGGCCTCTGGCTCAGTCACGTGGATGAGTTGTTGACGCGCAATCTGATCGACGGTCCATCCTTTGAAAAGATCAATCCCGATCTGTTGACCGTTTACACAGCCGCCGATACCGCCGCGCCGCAAGGATACATCAATGTAAACAGTGCTTCGCGCGAAGTGTTGGAAGCGGTTCTGGATGTGCCCAGCGAGACGGCAACACGCGTCATGGCCGCCCGGCCCTTGACGTCGTTGGAGCAACTGGCCGCGTTGGCCGGCAAGGATCCGTCGACGTTTGGGGTTCGCATGGAAAACGATACGCCGGGTGCGATGCCACGCGCGCTATCGCTTACTTCTCGCTGCTACCGCATTCGAAGTGAAGGTGTGTTTAACAGTATCGACTTGGACGGCACGGCCTCGACCCTGGGTGCGGTCACCGTCGAAGCGGTTGTGTTGCTTCCGGAAGGCTCGGCGCCGCGCATCATGTATTGGAATGCGACGGCCCGCCAGAACGTGGCTGCACCCGAAAACGAAGCGCCTGCCGTGGAATCGCCCGATGCGACTGCCCCGGAAGCTGCTTCCGAAGAAACTCCACCAGTAGGTGTGTGAAGCCGATACGCTTTGCGAGATGGCGCCGTGGGCGCTGCGGATGGAAAGGGAGGATACCTCATCATGGCTATGAAAGCCGACAACGCCGGCGGGGTCAAGCGCGTCAGCCGCACCAAGCGCAAAGCCGGAGTCTCGGTGACGCGCAAGGCTGACAAGCCAATCGATCTGAACGAGATGGCGGAGGCCGCCGCCACAGAAGCGGCGCCGTCCCCGGTCAGCGTCAGCGCTTTTACCAGCGGCTTGGGCAGTTTGGGCCGTGTGCGCGCGAGCGACGTGAACGATTTCATGCGGCAGCTCATTATGCTGCTCGAAGCGGGCACGCCCATATTGCGATCGCTGCACACCTTGGCATTGCGAGGCGAGAAAGCACCTGTGCGCAGCATGGTGGCGGACATAGCCCACTATGTGGAAAGCGGCAATACGTTGTGGCAGGCGTTTGAACGGCACCGCGCGTTCAACTCCGTTGAAATCAGCCTGATTAAGGCCAGTGAAGCCACGGGTACGCTTGCGTCGGTGTTGCGCCAACTCGTCGAGTACCGCGAACGCCGGGAGATGTTGAAGAAGAAAGTGCGCCAAGCGCTCTTTTACCCGGTTATTCTGGTCGTGGTCTGCGGCGCGGTCCTCTTGTTCATTGCCAAGATCGTGCTGCCGCAGTTCAAAGAAGTCTTCCTCAAATTGGAAGCGGTGAACATTCCCTGGTACACGACGGCCATCATGGATGGCGTGGAGATGGCCACTTCAGCCCAGGCCGGCATTATTTTCGCCGGTGTCATCATTGGTTTGGTCGTGGTTTATGCGGTTCTAATGCGGTCACCCTTGTGGCGTCTCCGCTTGGACTATCTGCGCTTGAAGATTCCAGTCGTTGGAAAGAGCATTGTCCAGAAGCGTGCGGTTGCACAGTTCACGGGCACCTTGTCCATGTTGTTGAAAGGCGGCCTTTCCATGTTGGCGGCCTTGGATCTTGCGCGCGCGGCAATTTACAACTCGCGCGTTGCGCAAGTGCTTCAGGACGTACGGGATTCCGTGGAGCGGGGCGAAGGCATTGAAGAACCCTTGCGGCGCAATGATCACGTCATTCCTGGGGTTGTCATTGACATGCTGGTAACCGGCGAGGAGTCCGGTAAACTGGATGACATTGCCGAACATGTCTCGAAAGTGTATGAAGAAGAACTGAATATCGCGGTGTCCGGCTTGGGCGAGCTCATTCAGCCGGTGCTAACGATTATCATTGGCGGCGTGGTCATGGGCTTGTTCCTCGCCCTGTTCCTGCCGTTGATCACTGCCCTTGATTCCATCATGAATCAGGGTGGTGGCGGCGTCTGATTCGCCGATTACTCGAAAATGTCAACACCCCCGGGGGCCTTCCCGGGGGTGTTTTCCATTTACGGACTACACAAACGTGGCCGGAAATCCCTTACTCAAACTCGGTGTCATCGTCAGAGTCGTCTGCCTCTTCTCCCCCGCCCAGAATGGCAACGTCTTGGGAGGCCTGATTCATCACCTCTTCGGCGGCAAAGATGGGCGAGTTCGTTCGGCACGCGATGGCAATTCCATCGCTTGGGCGGCTATCCACCCGGAGTACCTGCTCCACCTGTCCGCTGGCCGAGCGTTGCTCGATGTTCAGATGGGCGTAAAACGTTTCGTTTTCGAGTTTATAGATGGTGACCGCAGTCAAGTTCCCGCGCAATCCGGCCAGTAAATTGCAGATGAGGTCGTGCGTCATCGGACGGCCCAAGTCTCGCTTAATCAAAGCAGAGTGAATGGCCTCGGCCTCGGCCAGGCG